>JAVJRN010000078.1:0-15711 GCA_040218415.1 Cyclobacteriaceae bacterium | reverse complement strand
ATACGCCAAGCTCCGATTTTGTAGCAAGTGATACGGGTGCTTTGGCCGTTGGAATGAAAATCGAACATCCGAAATTCGGTTTTGGTAAGGTGATAGAAATTGATGAAGATGGAAGCAATAAAAAGGCAAGGGTTAATTTTGATAAAGCAGGAGACAAAACACTACTGCTCGCTTTCGCAAAGTTGAGAATCATTGATTAGATACGGTTTAATCAGATTAAACAAATAATAAACCACCACCATAATCAAGTTAACATTGAAAATGAGCGCTGTTGTTAGGTCATTAATACTCCTTTTTTTCATTACATTTTATACTCCTGCAAAAGCAACAACCATTAAACCACACGTATATAGTGGAGCAGAAAGCCAATTGATCAACGGCGAATGGATGCTTTTTTGGGGTCAACTATATCAAGAGGATACGAGTCTTTTACGCAGTGAAAATTACATTATAGTTGAAAAACCTGTTACATGGAATGGTATTATTTTTGAAGGTAAAGAATTACCGGGTAAAGGATACGCCACCTATGCCACAACAATACTTACAGATGACGAATATGATAGTCTTAGCATCTATCTCCCTGGGTTTTATTGTGCTCAGAATGTTTACCTCAATGGAAAATTAATTAACAGAACAGGTAAGGTTGGTAAAAACGCAGAGACATCAAGTGTTAATTGGATCCCTCAGGTCGTACCTGTTAAATTCTTAAAAGGATCAAATGAGCTTGTTATAGAAATATCGAATTTTCATCATTCAAAAGGTGGATTTTATCTTGACGTAGCAGTAGGTAAGAGTACGTATATTAATAAAAACCTTCTATCGAATTGGCTAATAGATATTTTCACCTCTGGGGCTTTTGTAATGATTGGCTGTTTCTTTTTAGGTATGTTTTTGTTTTGGAAACAATCAGTCCAATATATTATTTATGCGACCTTCGCTACCGCTTATACCGTAAGAATATTATCGAGTGGCAATCATTTATTCAAAATTTACCTTGAAAACTTGCCTTGGAAATGGGCGGTTGGTATAGAATACTTCACTTTATATTTTGTGTTTTGGGCCTCTCTTGAATTGATCTCACGACACATGAATAAAATCACTTCTCAATCAATCAGAGTGTATTTTCTCAGTCTAAGTATTACCATTATTATTTTCCCATTAGAGATCTATTCTCAAATATTATCCTTCGCAATATTTTCGGGTTTAGCTATTTATGTTTTAGCGATATACATTATGCTAAAGAGAAAGAAGCAAATTAGCTTACGAGAATTCTCCTTCACATTTTCATTTTTAATTTTCATGCTTTTGGCGTGGGTATTGGAATTTCTCATTCATAGTAATGAAGCCGATATACTATTACTCAATCCTAATTTATTAAGATTTTTTGCAGTACTTATTCTAGGTTTTGTTGTCTCAGAACGATACTCTACGGATTATGATCAACTAGAGAAGTTAAAAGAAGAGGCCGAGTCACAAGCAACGACTATTGAAAGTCAGTTCAATAAATTGGAAGAACAGCAGGAACTCTTAAAATCTAGAAATGTAGAAATAGAAACACTCTTGAAGGAAGTACATCATCGGGTCAAAAACAATTTGCAATTAATTACCAGCCTTTTAGATACAGGCGATTTACCAAATAATCCCGAAAGAATAGCGTCTGTACTTGAGGACAGTCAATCGAGGGTGGCCACCATGTCATTGATCCATCAGAACCTATACATGCATGATAATTTGACGACTATTTCATTTCGTAGCTATATCGATGAGTTGATCAATTATTTAAGGGAAATCCACAAAGTTGAAGAGTTACAACTTGAAATGAATATTGTACATTTCAATTTTGACATTGAAACAATGGTACCACTCGGACTGGCCATAAATGAATTGGCTACCAATACATTCAAATACAACACTAAAAAGAAAAACTGCCGCTTAAGCATCAGTTGTCAGAGCATTGATGAAGGAGAATTTGAGTTCATCATTCATGATAATGGCAAGAACTTACCCGAGCCCTTAGAAAACTTAGTCGCTAAAGGATATGGCCTTAGGCTCGCACAACGACTTAGCTTACAGTTAATGGGTAGCCTGTCGCATACTTATGTCAATGGAAATCGTTTTTCAATAAAATTTTTGGATACTGATAGAAGAAAAAAGATACTTTAAATAACTGAAGATGCTTTTTTGAAAAATACAATTAATGATGCCTCCCACTTCAAATTAACATCGACGACATTAGCTATTTACTCAAAAAATGTGAAAAATCGAATCGTTAATGGTTTGCAGAAGAGCTAACATTAAACAGTGGAACACAAATTTCAATTCTTTGCTTGCCAAAATCTTAATATTGATATTAATTCTAGAATATATTTGGGATGTCAACACAAAGCAAGGAATGCCTAACTAAATGAAATCAACTTGAAAATACTTGTCGTCGAAGATGAAATAATAGTAGCTGACAACCTTTGCAGTTCATTAAAAAAACTCGGATATGACACCACAGATCCAGCACTTAATTACACCCAAGCATTACAACGAATAGCAACTGAACAGCCTGACTTTGCTATTCTTGATATCCATTTAAGCGGTAAACTCGACGGTATTGACGTGGCACAACATATAAAAGAAGAACATCAATTTCCATTTGTTTTTCTGACCGCTTACGGCGA
Source organism: Cyclobacteriaceae bacterium (assembly GCA_040218415.1). Classification (GTDB taxonomy): domain Bacteria; phylum Bacteroidota; class Bacteroidia; order Cytophagales; family Cyclobacteriaceae; genus JAVJRN01. Next base: position 13,045 of record JAVJRN010000078.1, on the reverse strand, counting down.
TGAAGAAACACTGAAAAGAGCAAAAGAAACACTACCATGTGGATATCTCCTCAAGCCCTATACTAAGTCTGAACTACAACCTATTATTGAAATTGCTTTACTCAATCACAAAATGCGTCAAAGCAACGTTGGGTCAACCAGAGTCTTAGATAGATTGACTTTAGCTGAGCTCAAAATTGTGAAGCGAATATCTGAGAACCGAACTTCCAAACAAATAGCCGAGGAGTATTTCTTATCCGTCAACACGATTAAAAACCAACGTCATAGAATCTGTTCAAAATTGGAATTAGAACCGACCAACAATGCACTGCTATCTTGGGCTATGGCAAATAGGGACTTGCTTAGGGATATTTGATCCTTATTTTATCTATCTAAACATTACCTGTAAAAGTATTTATGCTATTTACACCTATTCAAGCACCAAAGGGTCAACACTGAACAGGTTTAAAATTTGAGATAAACGCTCTTGAAAAAATGAAGGTTTTTTTAAGAAAATGAACAGCACTTCAAAAAAGTACTAATAATCGCTACCCAACAGGAATACAATGTGTTTGGAAGCAGGGTTATAGTTTCTTCAATAATCTAGAAATCAATAATATTTTAATCGATGATTTAAAATTATTCAACGATAATACCAAATCTTTCATCGTTCTTCCATTCAAATAGAACCCCGGGGACTATTGATGAAACCTGAGCATGTGGACATATTGCATGTCAAAATAATTAAACTCCACATGAAACATTTACTAGCTACATTTCTATTAACTATTACTGGCACCCTATTGTTTGCTCAAACAATATCAGTACAAGGAGTACTTCGCGATCGTAAAGAACGAGCACTCGACGATGGCTTCTATAAAGTCACTTTCAAAATATATGACACCACTACTGACGGGTCGGCATTATGGACAGATGTCTATTCAAGTTTAGAGCTGAGAAATGGCGTGTTTCAAGTAAACCTTGGCGAAAACACTTCTATTGCCACACTTCCATTTGACCGCACTTATTATGTAGGTATTGCGGTAGAAAATAATGCTGAAATGACACCACGGTTAGAAATGGGAACATTTCCCTATGCATTAGCCATCAATGGGAATAGCAACAAATTTCCCTCCACCGGAAATGTAATTATTTCCGAAGACAGCCTTAAAATCAATGGTGGAGACATAGTCTTAGCTCAGGGCTCGTTAAGACTTCAAGGAGGTGATGGTCGTATTGTATTTAATGATGGCACCTCTTTGAATACCGCAGAGTTTGGCGGTCCAGCAGCATCAATAAATAATCCTTCTGGCACAAGTATCAATGCCGACTCAGATACCACAGGTACTGGTAGTATCCATTTCCAAATTGCTGGTCAGGTAAAAGCTACTGTAGATAGCCTGGGTGCATTTCGGGTTTGGGACGGCACCAGTAGCATAGATTATGCCACCGCAACCGGAGATGTTTTTATTGAAAATAACTTAGAGATAGATGGCACCAGTTATCATGAAAATATTGTTGTTGCCAATGGAGGATATAATAATAATAACGCCACTGCAAAAGGAGACGTTTATATTGAAGAAACTTTGGAAGTTGATGGTAAGTTGTATTTGACTGGTGATATGCATACGTCTGGAACAATTTATGATAATAATAATTCCAATTATTTTCTAGATCCTTCTGGAACCAACCAACTTTCTAGATTATCTGTAGGTGGATCAAACACCAGCGATTATAATGTACCTCTCTATGTCCAAAATGGATTTGCAGATCCGGGAGTTACAACTGCATATTACAATAGTGAAGCACAAGGCTCATCCACTTGGATTCCGTACAACGGGCAGGCATTTCAGAACTCATCGGCCATTTTTGAGGATGATGTGCTTTGTGGTGGTTCGATTGCTGTGTACAGTACTTTTACTTCCTCTGATAGCAGGATCAAAAAGATTAAAGGTGTATCCAATAGGCAAGCAGATTTAGATTTGTTAAACCAAATCAAGGTAACTGACTATGAGATGATAGATCAGGTGAAATTTGATAGCAGGACTTTCAAAAAAGTAATCGCACAAGAGGTCGCAGCAGTTTATCCTGAGGCAGTTACCACAAGGAGAGAAGTAATTCCTAATATCTATCAATCAGCAAAGAAATATCAGTTTGATAATAACACGCTTTCGATTTCAGTCGAGCACGCTCATGAACTGATAGCTGGAGATAAGATCAAGTTGCTGACTAATAAAGAAGAAATCCGAGAAACAGCGGTGCTTGAAGTAATTGATGCGCAGACATTTACTGTGGCATTAGACTATCAGCCAGAGTCGCTATTCGTCTATGGCAAATGGATAGATGACTTCCATGTAGTGGACTATGAAGCCATTTCCATGCTCAATGTCTCTGCTACTCAGGAGCTCTACAAAAAGATACAAGTACTGGAAGCAGAAAACGCAGTACTAAAAGGTAAGGTATCTACACTCAAAGCAGAAGTAAAAGAAGTGAGTGCGCTTGCAGAGAAAGTAGCCGCTATCGAGAAACTGTTGCAGGTAAATATAGAGGCAGGTAGCACAATAGGTCAGAACAAGTAATCATCTTAATCCCAATCGTATGATATCAAGAGTCATTACACTTTTGCTGTTGGCAATTGCTTTGGGGCGTCCACTATGCGCCCAGCAGACCAACTGTGAGGAAGATGAAAACTACTCCATCTCCAATTTTGCCCTCAATGGCGTACAGTCTAAGCGCACCGCCAATACAAGAGGGAGTGCCCAAATTAATTTTGGATCTTCATTTTCGGGAGTTACCAATCAGACTGACCTCAATATGTCAGCCGTTGGTGGGTTCTTTGGTTATTACCAGCTGGAGCCGCAAGCCCCTATTGTAGCCGCATCGCAAGGGGAATATCTCGACAGAATAGAAGTCGAATGGGAAGTGATCGATGATCGGTTGGGGCCTATGGTTACGGGCACAGAGACACAGATTTGGCGCAATGGCCGACTAATGACCTCTGTTCCTGTGAAGCAAACTTCCTTTGTAGATTACAATGTATTTCCGGGAGAGTTTTACAGCTATGAGATAGTTACCAACAACCTAAATGGCGACAGCCGTACTTTGCCTGTAGTAGGGTTTCTGAATCCAAATGGGCGCATCACTGGAACCGTCGAAACACGGCTGGGTTCTCCAGTGGTAGATGCCAAAGTCACCCTTGATCCTGATCTGGGTAGATGTTTGGATTTTGATGGTGTGGATGATTATGCATACTTCACTGATGAAATTATCACGCTCAATGACTACTACACCATAGAAGCCTGGTGGAGAAATGTAGATGTAAAAAACCAAACCATCCTTACCCTGCTAGATTCTGGCACCACTACACCGGTAGTGAAAATCACCCTAACGGAGGATGGCACAGTGAAATGGTATCATGATGGTAATGCAGATGGTACAGGTACAACACTGGAGTCTCGTCTAGCCTATAACCTCACAGCTTTCGATCGCAAATGGCACCATGTAGCTGCTGTAAACGATACTACCAAAATGTATCTTTATGTAGACGGAAAACGAGTTGCTGAGGCAGATTTCGCAGAAGGAACAACTGAGCGCACGACCATAGAACTAGGAAAAGATGGCAAGGATGTCTTTAGCGGTTATTACGCCGGTCAGTTGGATGATTTGCGATTATGGGATTATGGACGTAGCAGAGCAGACATTCGTAAGTACAAAGACATAACCCTTACAGGAGAAGAATATTTACTCAACAGCTATTGGAAATTTGATGAACAATATGGAGATAAAATCTATGATTATGCTGAGAAACCAGTTTCTGAACGTCATCATGGTTTCATCTGCGACATTTTAAGATCAGACCTAAGTTCACCAGCTGTGCTGGGTGCTTATACCGATGAAGGGGGAGATTACATCATCAAAGGTGTGTACTATGGCAATGGTCAGACCTTTGCCGTGAATGTAGCCAAGGAAACGCCCATCGGGTTTTCGCTCAAAATGGATGGCGTAGATGATTACATATCCTATCATTTTGATCGTTTTGAGTATTCGGATGCCTTTACGCTGGAGGGCTGGTTTAAATCAGCGGTGAGTGACGACATGACCATCTATCAGGTGACAAATCCTGAAACAGATGATGAGTTGTTTTCAGTTGGACTAAATACTTCTGGAAACTTTGTGGTGAGTAGTGCCTTCGATGGTAATGCTACCAGTATTACCTCCTCAGCCGCTTACAACGATGAATTTTGGTACCACTATGCAGTGACTTATGATGGTGCCAGTATGAAACTATACATCAATAGTCAGGAAGTAGGAAGTACAGGAGTTGGAGCATTTGATCCTATCTTGACGCGCTATGTGATTGGTAGATCGGGCACAAAAGATTCGGATGCAGGCGCCAATTATTTCAATGGTTGGGTGGACGAAATGCGCCTATGGAACTATGCCCGTACGGCTACACAAGTTTCTGCTACCCAAAATCAGGTGATTCCTGGAGATGAACAAGGCATTGTAGATCCAGAAGGAGACTTGGGTGTATCGGCTTATTGGAATCTGGGTGAAGGTCAGGGAATAATTATCACAGATGCAACACCAAACAATCATTCGGGAGAATTCAAGAATGCACAAGTTGTTGATGTAGATGGGGAGGAAATCGTTACCAACTGGGAAGGCGATGATATTCCTTTGCAAATTGAGTTTTTCAATCATGCGTTTGAGCCAAACAGCAGAAATGTGTCACTTGACCCAAGTGTAACAGCTGTGGACAGAGTGGATTTTACAGATATATCATTGCTTACTGTGAGTGGATTTGTAAGATTCGAAGGTACCAACTGTTTTACAGAGGGCGTAGAAGTATTCGTCAATGGCGCATCATCAGTGCCACCCGTCAAATCTGACGAAAGCGGTAAATGGTTTGTGGAATTTGAGCCGGGTACACAAGGCCAGGTTCTTACGTTTGAAAAAGAGGATCATGAGTTTGTGCCTGCTTTCATAGAGTTACCACTCATGGTTCGACCCATTGCTGGTATGAGCGTAAGCAACACAACCAAGCGAAAACTTAAAGGAATAGTAGCTGGTGGAGAATGCCATCTGCCAATAGGAGCGGCGGGTGATATTCAGGTCATCGTATCCACTCAGCCTTATTGTTATTCAGATACGGTCGTAGTGGATGAGTTTGGGAATTTCGAGTTTCCATCATTGCCACCTCAGGATTACATCGTTTTCGTGGAACATAGCGATCCTGGGATTCAGACATATTTTGATCAAAGGGGCGCTTTGGAAGTGAGTTTACTTACAGAAGATGATTCTATAGGATTTATCTATAGGGCACCTCTGGAAGTAGCCATTACTGGCTTGGAAGTAGCCGCAGGATGTGATAAAATAGTCCTAGAGCAATATACCAAACCAACATTAGGGGTAAAGGTCTTCGAAAATTATTTTGGAGGACAGTGTAATAAAGTAAATGGTCAGCTTACTATCAATGATGATATCTCTGACCTCAACCAGCAGACGATTGACTTTTCAAATGGACATGGTAGCTACAAGTTGGCTGTTGGGGTTCCCAATATTCTGAGTGGTGGTGCTAAGCCCTACCAAAAGCGTATTCAGGTAGTAGCCAAAGATCAGTTCAATCGACAAGGAGATGCCATAGAATGGGTCTACGTAACTGGTGATAAACCTCGAAATGTAGATTTTGCAACCACAACACCAGAAATCCCCTACATGATTTTGAGAAGTCCTCCAGGAGATCAGAGTATGACATATCTGGAGGAGGGGCAGACGTTTAGCAACTCAATGCAGCTGGCACTGGCATCAGATATAGAAAACAATGTCTATGGCGAATTGTCATTGGGAGGTAAAGTAGTCACTGATGCAGGTTCTCCGGTTTTCACCACCCAATTGGAGGTAGAAACCCAGAAAACAACTACGGGTTCATTGACTTTTGGTTCGTCGCTCACTTCAAGTTCTGAAGTACAGCAAGAGATCACGACCACACAGGCCATATCTACAGTCCCTGGGTTCGGCGATGTATATGTTGGTGGGGCCATGAACTTACTCTACGGTATTACCGATAAGTTGACTTTTGATGGGTGTGAGGTAGTACTTTCAGAAGATATCACATTCTTTCCAGATGGATTTCACACTACCTTTATCTACAGTGAGGACTTTATCATCGGCACTGTAATACCCGAGCTCGAGAGTATTGGAGATACTGATGGTGCCGAAATGTGGAAGCAGATCATTATTATGAATTCCCTGTTAAAGAAAGCGGCCAAGTTTGAGGAAAACATCTCATTTGATGGAGGAGCAGAATTATCCAGGTCAATGACTGAATCCATAACAAGTTCAATGACTTACGAGACTTCCGTTTTTATCGAGCCATCGATAGGTGATGAATTCGGTTTTGAGGTAAATGGCAATGGGTTCTCAGCTGGAAGAAATACCAAAATGAGAATTCAGATGGGTCAAAGCTCCAACAGCACGTTGAACAAAACACGCACCATCGGCTACAAGTTTGCTGATGATGATTTCGGTGACAATTTCACGGTTAACATCAAGTCCGATCCAGTTTACGGAACGCCAGTGTTTGATATGGTGAGTGGCGCCAGTTCATGCCCGTATGAAGGTAAAGTTATTGACTATGCCAAGGGATTAAATGACTTGGCACTAGATCCAATTATTCAAGATTTGGGCAAAGACATTTTATTTGCCCGTGCGTCTGACTTGATAGGAAATGTGGGTATCGGCGCAGTGCTGGATGTGGTAGATGGGATAGATGATATACTCGATGGAATAGGTATAGAATCGGGTCTCGGTGATGTGATCAGTGAAGACAATATCGATGAAGCCATCTCATTTATTGATGAGAATGTGAATGGAGATGACACCCCGGAAGACCGTTTTCTGGATTTGTTTACAGCCACATTTGACAAGCCTGGGGTTTCTTATAAGAATGTGTACCGCGAAGGCGTACAGTTATCTGTAGATAGAAATTCGGCGGTAAATGTCCCGGAGGATCAATCGGCAGTATTTCATATCACTTTGGGTAATACCTCTGAGACAGGTGAACCAGCTGTGCATTATCTACAGCTGATGAATGAGACCAATGTCAACAATGCTCCGATCTCACTTACAGGTGAAGCCATCAATGCACCACTTGGCTTCTTGTTGGAACCGGGCAAGCAGATAGATTTGACACTAGAAATCTCAAAAGGACCTGAAGCTTTTCAGTATGATAGTATCGGCATTATGTTGTTCTCTATTTGCGAACGCGAACACGCCATATCACGTGGGTTCAATACACCTGATGCACCATTCATAGATATTGTTTATTTAGATGTTTCCTTTATAGAAGTATGTTCGCCCATTACCATATTCGATCCGGGAGACGACTGGGTGATCACACAGGCCAACAACGATGAGATGGATGTGACATTGACAGATTATGTCAGGGATCGATCAGATTTTACGGAAGTAAAGCTGCAATATCGTGAAAAAATAGAGGGGCAGCCTTGGATCAATGCTGTAGAGACACCTAAGGCAGATTTGAATGCTGGAAGCACCATCCTTACCTGGGATGTGGCGAGCCTTGACGATGGCGTTTACGAATTGCGCGCATTGACTTTTTGCGATGCAGTACCGGATCCCCGAAGTTCCGAAGTACTTACAGGAACAATCGACCGTAAACCTCCAGCACTGTTTGGAACACCGTCACCAATAGATGCAATATTGGGCAGAGATGACCAGATCAGCATAGAATTTGATGAAGCGATCAGTTGTGCTGATATTATTTCATTAGGCATTCCTGTAAGTCTTGCCGAGGGAGAGGCCAATAACGTCGCAATTAGCAATACAGAAACAGGCTTGTTTATGGAAGGTATTGTAACCTGTGAAGACAATAAGCTGATCATCGTTCCAGACATTCAAAATAAGTTTTTGGAAGAACAAGTAATCAGAGTAGATGTCCTCGGCATGACTGATGAGCTAGGCAACCAACAAAAAGAAACCATTACTTGGGAGTTCTTGGTGCGTCGTAATCCTTTAGTATGGCTTGGTGGAGATATTCAGTCTATTATATATGAAGGCGAATCACCACAGTTTGTACGTCAAATCAAAAACAATGGTGCTTTTGCGGTAAATGTGAACCTTAGTGGTGCGCTGGATGTGCAGACTTTGAACGAAACTTCACTGCCAAGTTGGCTGACAGCCAGCCCTCGTAGCTTCCAGTTACAACCTGGGGCAACACAAGATGTAACATTGACCATCTCTGATCAGATTGGCGGTGGAGAGTATCAGGATATTGTAACTGCAGCTACTTCATTTGGAGCGCCAGAGCTACGTTTTGATATTCGCGTTCTTTGTCAGGAGCCTGTTTGGGAAATTGATCCGGCATTGTTTGAAAACTCCATGAACTTCACAGGACAGCTGGACATTCGAGGAGAGCTTTCTACCGATGAGTTCGATTTTGTTGCTGCATTTGTAGGAAATGAACTTCGAGGGATAGGACAAGTAACCTATACACCTGAATTGGAAAATATTCCAGGAGAACATCCCTACCTCGTATTTATGACCCTTTATACTAACAGTACCACCAATGAGATGATAGAGTTCCAAGTTTGGGATGCTTCCAGATGCCAGCTTTATGGGCAAGTATTAGAAAACTATGAGATATCTATAAACACGGTAGCTCTGGGCTCACCAACAAATCCTATGGATATCACGGTGACTAATGACGTGATTCAAAAAGTACCCCTATCGCGGGGTTGGAACTGGGTTTCCTTTAACCTTTATGGTACAACAACAGCCACCAATTATATCTTAAATTCATTGGACAATACTAGAGGAGATATCGTTAAATCTCGGGAAGCTTTTAGTCAGTATGTTCCTGGACTTGGATGGGTGGGTCCTTTGACTCAAATGGATAGTACGCAAGCCTTTAGAATAAAACTAACAAAAGCAGACACGCTTGTATTGGTTGGCTCTCCTATTGATTTTGAAACAACTTTCGTTGAGCTGGAACCTGGCTGGAACTGGGTATCCTTCCTTCCTCCAGTGGGTATGGAACTAAATGAAGCGCTGAGTAGTCTCAACCCTACGGCCGATTTTATCATAAAAAGCCAGCGCAACTTTGCACAATATGTTGATTTTCAGGGGTGGATTGGTAGTCTTGATTTTTTAAGGCCAAACCAAGGATACTTAATCTATACTGACAGAGCCGCTAGGATAGAATATCCGGTAAATGATGCTAATGCAAGAGCCGAAGATATTCCGGAAGAAAAAGTCGTTCCACTTCCAGATGGTTGGAATATTACTGAAGAAAATTATGAGTTTAACGGAAACATTATCTTGAGTACTTCAGGTATAAAAGCCACCAGTGGAGATATAATAGGGCTTTTTAATGGTGAAGAGTTATTGGGCTTTGGTGAAGCCAAGTATTTAGACTTCTTGGATAAACACTACTTCTTTATTACGGCCTATACCAATGAATCCTTTGAAGATCTCGACATTAAGTTGGTTAGAGATAATAAGGAATATAGAGCCTTAAATAAAGTTAGCCTAGTCGTTAATCATGTCACAGGTAAAATAGATTCACCAGCAATTGCTCAATTTGAAAATCAAGCACTCGCAATATCTCCAAGTACATTGTCGAATGTTGAGGTTTTTCCAAATCCAATTGTTGAATTATCGACGCTTTCAATCCAATTAGAAAAAGCAACTAATACTACCGTGACTTTGCACAACTTGACTGGCCAGGTTCTTTATCAAATCTATGACGGCCAGCTTGCTGTAGGAAAGCACACATTCAGCATTGATAAGGATGCACCTGAATCCAAGCTAAGCACAGGATTATACCTTATTCAAGTGCAAACTGATGATGAAGTTCAAACACTTAAAATCCTAGTACAATGAGAGGAATAGTTACTTATTCCTTATTCTTCCTGGCCATACTTTGTTATGGCCAGGTGGATATTGGACAGATTCCAGACCAAACCATTGGATTGGGAGGAAAATTTAATACCATTCAATTAGATGATTTCAGCAATGGATCTAATCTCTTTTGGGAAACCCAATTTCTAAAAACTATACCTCCTGAAGCAAAGCCAGAATGGAAAGTCAACTCCGCTGATTTTCAATTTAACATGAATATTACAGCGAGTGTTATCAGCAAAGGGCTCAAATCCATTGGCAACAGCCATCAACTGGCAGTTTACGACAACAATGGAGTCATAAAAGGAGTGGCAAATGCTACTGCAGTTGGCGATGCGTGGGTTTATTTCATGACGGTTTATTCCGACAACAATGGAGAGACGCTCCATTTCAAATTCTTTGACGACTCACTCAAACAGACCTTTAAAGCAGAAGAAAACTTATCCTTCAATTCGAACCAAATCATTGGACAACCTGACGAGCCGTTTGCTATTCATGCTGCCAATATAAAATTGGCGTTGGATGAATCTCAGCTTAATATTTTCGTCAGTGACTCCTTGTTCACTGGTACAGAGCGAATTCGTATTATTGGACGGAGCTTATCAAATCCAAACAACTTTGATGCTGATACTATAGCCTTGACAGTGGTCGGTGATTTTGTTCCTACTTTGTCTGGTATTCCTACCAAAATTTCTAATTTTCAAGAGCCTTTTTCAGCTTTTGATTTAGACGATTTCACAACTTTATCTGATGCTGACCCTGTCATTTATAGTTTTTCTGGCAATACTGAACTAGACATTGACATAGATGTCGACAATATTGTCACAATTACTAAACCTACAAACTGGTCTGGATTAGAGACCATCACATTTACGATTACAGATGTAAGCGACAATGCTTTTTCTTCATCCGAACAAGTGATTTTTCGTGGAAAACCTACAGATCAGGCACCCGTTATCACACATTATGAAGATCAAACTACAGGATTACAAGGTTTATTTGAAACTATTGACTTATCAGCACTTGTAACGGCTAGCAACCCCGAAAGTATCGCATGGGATTTTGAGATCATCACAGATTCGATAGTTGATGTCCCGGATTGGAACTTAAGGACTAATGAGTTCCAATTCAATATGTCTGCTACTATAGAAGTCTCCAGTTTAGGTAAAATTTTGACTGGTAGTAACCACACAATTGCTGCATTTAGTGGGAAAAATAATGCCTTGATCGGTAAAAGCAATGCTATAGAAGTGAATGGCAGTTGGTATTATTTCTTAACTATATATAACAATGAAAGTCAGGATTCTGTGTATTTTAAAATCTATGACAAAAACGCCCAAAGAGAACTTCCAGCCAACCAACATCTAACTTTTACGCCAAATGAAGTGATCGGAGATCCATTGTCACCGTTCAGGGTAGATGCGGGTTATTTATTCCCTTCGCTTAATAAAAACGAACTTTCATTTTCTCTTAGAGCCACAGATTGGAAAGGAACAGAAACACTTAAAATTACCGCCATTGATACTGAAACGGATCTACTTCTAAACGATAAGGATACTGTCAATTTTATTGTCCTTGATGCAAAACCTCCAGTTTTGGCAGCCATAGATAACAAATTTGTACAAGAAGGTAATGTTTTCTCCGATATCGAATTGTCGCAATTCCTCAGCAATGTTTTGGCTGAAGATGTAACATGGACTATACTGGGCGCTGATACCTTAATGCCTGCGCTGAACAATTCTTTGCTATCTTTTAATCTGGCAAGTGAGCACTATTTTGGAATAGAAACAATGACTGTCAAAGCGATTAGCAAGGTTAATTCTAGTTTGTTTGACGTGATCACTTTTGACTTGACTACAACAAACATTAATGATGCTCCAATAATTACAACCACGCCAATATCCGATGGAGAAGTCGATGAATTATATCGATATGACTTAAAGGCTATCGATTACGATAATGACCAATTGACCATTGAGGCAAGTAACCTGCCCGATTGGCTATATGCAATAAATCAAGAGAATCAGACAACCATTCTAGGCATTCCGACCAGTGAAAATGCAGGTTTAACTTCGTTTTCTATTTCCGTTAAAGATGGTCTGACTACTACTACACAAAATATCGACATTGCCATCGCTTTCGCTGAAATGAAAACCGTGCCTCCTCAGACTGTAAATGAAGGACAAGACTTTCTTCCAATCGGTTTAAGTGACTTTGTGAACATTTTAGGTGATATCACAGTGAGTTGGAGCGTAACTTCAGGGGGTGAGCTTGACGCTACGATAGTGAATAATGTATTACAAGTAACAAGCTCTGATGATGACTGGTATGGGCAGGAAAACATAACCCTAACCATGATAGATTCTAAGAGTAATGTATTTTCTCAGAATGTGTTATACACAAAGGTTAATGTAAACGATGCTCCAATAATCACTTCTACCCCAACAAATACTGGAAGAGTAAATGTACCTTATCGTTATGATTTGACCACACTTGATATTGACAATCCGGACTTGACTATCACAGTAGATAACCCTTTGTCATGGCTCACTTTCGTGGAAAGTAAAGATGGTGGGGCTTTCATCGGCACGCCAGCGGCTAGCCATGCCGGAACAAATTCTTTTGAAATAACCGTCAGCGATGGGGAACTTTCTGCTAGTCAGACAGTGGAAATATTCGTCTCTTATGCCGCGTTTTCTACCATCGAAGAGCAAACGATTCTCGAAGGGGCAACTTTCGACGCATTTGATTTGAGTACTTACTTGACGGTGTTTGGGGATATCAATACTTATTGGCAAGTGGCTGGACAAAACCAGCTGACCGCTGAGATCATCAACACCAATACTCTTACAGTTACCACACCAAATAGTGATTGGTTTGGATCGGAAGCTTTAACACTTCGATTGATTGATCAGGCAGATGACCAAGTGCTCGATGAGCAGATCATCAACTTCACTGTCACCAATGTTAATGATGCACCTACGATTAGCTCTACACCTACTGCAACTGGTAGAGTAAATGTGCCTTATCGTTACGACTTGACCACTTTAGATATAGACAATACAGACTTGACTGTTACTGTGGCTAACCCTTTGTCTTGGATCACTTTCGTGGAAAGTAAAGATGGTGGGGCTTTCATCGG
>JAVJRN010000072.1:0-138963 GCA_040218415.1 Cyclobacteriaceae bacterium | reverse complement strand
GGATTGCTTTATTCACAAGATGCTCCCAACTTGGGAGTACATTTATTCATTTTCTAATCTAATCTTCTCTATAAGGCTACTTTTAAGGTCATCTAAAAAGGATGTTTGGTTCTTTTTGTACTTGATATCGGTGTATGTTCTATAGAAATTGCCAAGGTCTAGCCTGAAAATTTGTTGAAAGACTGCCACCACATCTTTCAACTCTCCTTTGATGGCACCATGAGTGTGTAGGGCATACACGAGTTCAACCATGTCTGTTTTGGAGCCTTGCCATTGGAGGTTTGCGAGGTATTTCCAACTTGGGTCTAAAGAAGGATTCTTCAATCGGTACATTTCATTCTTTAAAAATTGGACGTATCTAATAAATGCAAGCATACATGAGAGCGTAAGATCTGCGGGTGAACTGTACACTGGATCAGCAGGATATTCAAGGTTCCCATGCAATTTTGGACAAAATTCTTGGCTAGTGAAATAGACTTCATCAAGGTGTGTTGACTGCAATCGGATGTAGGTATTGAACTCACAATGTCTGGTGATAAAAGAGGAGGCTTTATCCAAGCACATATTTATGTACTGTGATTTGACCTTGACACTCCCTTTTGGGCGCTGCTTATGGTACTGAAACACTTCCATTTGATAGCGGAGCTCTGAATAAAACTTAGGCTTCACTTCTCTGAAGAAATGAATTTGTTGATCTATGGTATTGATTTGTGACTCGAAATAAAGTTTACGAAGTTCTTTACATAGTTGCTGGCATAATGTGATTTTCTGAGCACATTTCATCATTCGGACGCTTTCGTTATTTTCTATTTCTAGAAGTGTTCGCTCGAACTTTACCAGTAAATCATCAAAAGGTGTTTGCATAGTTTTGTACCATTTAGCCTATTCATCGTATTAAATTAGATACAGATTGCGAATATTTAAAAGAAAATGGCATATTAAATCGTTACTTGTCTACTTCTCTGGTTATTGATAGCGACATTATAAGGAAGTTTTAATGGTGTGATTAATTACATGAAACGTTTATGATTACAAACGTTTATGATTTGAGGGGCTGTTCGTAAGTACCTGATTACTGGTTTTGGTTGGAGGAGATTTTAGCATCATCTTTTATAACGTCATTGAATTAAAGTTTTGACAGGAATTCATGAGGGTTCGAATCCCTCTAAAGTATAAACAAGACGAAAAACGATCAAAACATGCGGTGCGTGAATCGGTGCGTATAAGAACATCTGTTTTGCAAGTGGTTGATTTACAATGGTCTTGCGGAGAGGTTCGAATCCCTCCGGCTCCACTTTTTGGTTAACAAACCACACCAAAACCCTCCATATTTAATGTATGGAGGGTTTTTTGTTTACTGAGCTTTCATATTGTTCAATCGAATTCATACATTTAGCAGCTTTTTTATATCAAGAAAGACAAACGATCTTTTTCTAAAAAACATCCTATTCTATTAAGGATTACCATGTATGGAAAGCGCGCGGAAATAAGCACAAAAACGACAGTAAAGTATGAAAAGTGTGGGATTCGAAATCAGTTGAAGTATAATGCCTTCAAATATAGTGGTGATCTAATAATGATTTAATACTACTAGAGTATTCAGGTATTGCTCCTCTTTGTGAAGCGACAAAGCCCCCAACCTTATTGGCAATAGTAGCAGACTGAACCACATTATTTGTTTTAGTAAAAGTTGCTAAAAATGAGGCACTAAATGAATCTCCCGCACCGACAGCATCTACAACCTTGACTGGTTCTGTTGGTACATGATGAAGGATTGAGTCTTCAAAAATATAGGAACCTTCAGATCCTGCAGTTGTTATGATCCTGCGAATATTTGGGTAGTTGCGAATTACTGTTTTTGAAAACATTTCAAAACCCTCAGCTTTCACATGCGGGATTAACTCCTGAATTGTACTAACTTCTTCATCCCCTACTTTTAATATTGTACAATAGCGAAGAGATTTATCAATCGTTTCTGAAGTGTAACAATCCCTTCTCAAATTGACGTCAAAAAACACTTCTTCAAAGGAATAATTATCTAAAATATGATAAAGAGCAGCCTTCGAACTATCACTTCTCTGAATCAAGCTTCCAAAATAGAAATATTGATAGTTGGGAATTAAATACTCATTTAGTCTTCCAAAATCAATATAATCGAATGCTCTCGGCTTTAATATCTCATAAGAAGGTTGACCATCTTCTATTGTAACATTAACAACGCCTGTTTTTTTGTTTCTCCTAAGAATTAAGTCAGTAGCAACACCCAATTTTTTGACTTGTTCGATCGCCTTTTCTCCCAAGCTATCATTCCCTACACAGGAAATAATTCCAGATTTCAATCCACATTTCCAAGCATGCGCGGCAAAGTTTAGAGGTGCGCCTCCTAAATGATAATCCTCTTCAATTTTATCCCAAAGGATTTCTCCAAATGCTAATACTCGTGCCATTAAAATGAAACATTTGGATTGTCCATAGCCGCTTTTACACTCATTACTTTCATATCAGCTCCAAGTACACCGACCTTAGCATATGGCTGAGTTGGAAAAACTAATTCGGTAATGACCATTTCACCATCGTTAATAAATAACTCTACTGATGAACGATCCAGAAACAACTCAATTTTATTTATTTGAGAGAATGTTGGTTTCGAAGAATGAATATTCCCAAATTCAGAATTAAAATCAATCTGACCCGATCGGCTCCTATCCGTCCTTATTTCATCTAAGCTAATAAATATTGAAAATTCTTCTTTGACGCCATTGCTTAAGACGATCTCCGCAGTAGAACCCTCTACTTCTGTTAACAAAACATAAGCCAGCCCATCTTTAATGTTGTTTTGAGTGCCGGAAACCTCTGACTGTTCAATTAAATAATTGTTCACTTCGTCAGTTGGACTGGATTTGATAAACGTCCTGCCTTCAATTTCAAAAAGGCTTAAAGCTCTTGGTAACGTCATGGCGCTTCTCCATGAATAAGTCGGAACCACCTGTGCATATTCCCAGTTGCTCATCCATCCTAAAAATAGTGTTCGTTCCTCTTCATTAGGCAGATTTGACCAAGTTACACCGGCATAATTATCTGCTCCAAAGTCTAACCATTTGGTTGTGCTATCTTCTGGAATAAACTCTTTGCCATTGAATGAACCAATGAAATACTGCGTACCTGAGCCTCCCTTTGGCGCACCCGGATTAATACTAACAAGCAATGCCCATTTACTCAAGCCATTCTCGTCTTTCAATCTCAGTAGATCAGGGCACTCCCATACACCGCCATGGGCACCAAGCTCTTTACCAAACTCACTTTCGAGCTGCCAATCAATCAAATTGGGCGAAGAATAGAATCTAATGTGATCTTTTACGGCCAAGGTCATGATCCATTTCTTGTCCTGTTCGTACCAGCTAACCTTGGGATCCCTGAAATCCCAAATACCCGGGTTGTCTAAAACAGGGTTGCCCGTGTATTTTTCCCATGTTCTCCCTTTGTCTAAGCTGAAGGCAATTGCTTGAGTCTGGTGTTTTACTTCACCGGCTTTTTCAGCTTGCATATCATGATAAGTGAAAATTGCCACAATTGGAGGGTTTTCAATTGAACCAAGTCCGGACGTATTCTCATGATCAACGACCGCACTGCCACTAAAAATATAGCCCAAGCTATCAGGATAAAGTGCAATTGGTAAATGCTCCCAGTTCATCATATCTGTAGAAATAGCATGACCCCAGTGCATAGGTCCCCAAACATTGCTATCAGGATAATATTGATAAAACAGGTGATATTCCCCCTCATAATAGAACATTCCATTCGGATCATTCATCCAGTTGGCAGGAGGTGTAAAATGGAAAGCAGGCCTGTACTGACAGTCTATACACTTCGCTGACTGTTCGATTGACTTATTCATACAACTGAACATTAACGTAAATACAAATCCATAAATTAACTTCTTCATCTTCATCTTATGTTGAATGGTGATTATTGGGAAGGGACTTTTCAATCTCTTGAAAACTATATTATTTGGTGACTAAAAGTCTTTCTCGACTCGTTTTAGCCCCATTCAATTCGAGAATATAGATACCGGGATTCAAATATTCGGGAATATGTGTACTGCCGGTAATTAACCCTTGCTCCTTAAATATCAAATTGCCCGCAAGATCATAGACGGCACAACTCTGATAATTCTTTGCAATTGTCAGTTTACCACCAGCTTTTACTGGGTTTGGGAAAAACATTTTTTCTGGTTGTTCAATGTTGAGAATTTCTGGGCCTTCAATTTCTGGTTTCTCAACCTGATCTGGAGTGATACCATGGATAGATTCTAAGTCCCAAGCTTTGAACAGTAACAGTTCCACAGGATCGTTTTCACTAAATAGGGATATACCAGTACTTAAAACGTCTGTAAAAGCAAGTGAGCTGATAGACGTTTCATAATCATTGGCAAATACTTCTATTGAGGCTTGATCAACATAAATATGCAGGTTCAAAATACTGTCTTTAGGAAAATGTATGGGTGCTTTTGATATGCGCCTAAATGCAAAACTGAATGGTGTACCTGACCTGTCCAATTCCAAAACAGAGGTATGAGCATCATAAGTGACCTTGATTCCTTCATGCTTTTCAGACTTAGCCAGACTAATACCAAAGACCTGGTCTCGGGCATCAATCTTAAATGAAAGTTCCAATTCGTAGACGTTCCATTCAGGAGCAAACCCGGTTAAAGGTTGGGTACCATTTACTTTACCAGTAGGTAGTGAATACTCTTGGGTTCTCAAGGACTTGAGTTCCTCAATTGGCTTTTGTAAAAGTTGATAACCATAATCACCTTTGACAAGACTCAACGCTCTTGGGAGAGATTGATTTCCCTTCCATGGTTTAGTTGGTACATCACGTGCATAAGTCCAGTTACCCATCCATGCTAGCCAAATTTGTCGATCATCATCCGAGTCATAATTTCTAAATGTCTTTCCTGCATAAAAGTCATATCCCCAATCTGCCCAATTAGCGTTTTCAATACGCGTGTCATACAGTTCATTAGAAAATACGATGTGATCCACGAGAACATGTCCCCACCCGTTAGTAGCGTCATCCACTATTTCGATATGAGCAGATTGCCCAATATATTGGCTTACATCTACTCCGCGCCACTGCATCACTTCAGTATTGCTAGTGCTGGCTACTGACTGAACTGTCTCCCCATTTACCACCACTCTAAGCCCTAGCTCATTACCAGCAGTTCCACCTCCAATCTGGAAATTTATGAAGGCATGCTCGATAATAAATTCAGGTGAAATGAGCTTCCCTATGTTACTGTCTCCATTGAGAAAGCTATTGGCTAAACTTGCCCCTGTAAACCCCATTACTTCCTGCTGGTCTGGCAGTGCGCCATTCGCTGGTTGATTTCCAAACGCAGTTCCTTCTGCTGACCAGTCACCATAGCCATTTTCAAAGTCCTCAAATAACACTCCAGCCACTTGTTCCCCAGTGTAGAAGTTCTCATCCTGCACCAGAGTGAATGTTGTCCCATCGAAATCACCTACCCAAAACTGCATTTTGTTTGGCCCCATGCCACAGGTCATTACCCATTTCATGTTGTTCACATCTCCATTTAGCGGAAGTTGGAATAGATCTGGAACTTCCCATACTTCCTTCCTTGCACCAACTCCGTCAAAAGTGCTTTTATAGGTCCAGTTTTTTAAATCGTCAGAATCGTATATTTGGATACCTCGATCTACTGGTTTTGTAATCACCATGACCCATTTGCCAGTAGGCGCATGCCAAAAAACTTGAGGATCTCTGAAATCTGGCTCATTGCCTTCAATGACAGGATTCCCCTCGTAATAGTCGAATGATCCGTGATTCAAACTTATGGAAATCGCTTGGCTTTGGTTACCTGTTGCATTATCGTTTAGCGTATATACCGCAATCATTGCGGTATCATTTTCTGTATTGAATCCGGCTGTATTGTCAAAGTCAACGACTACCGAGCCCGACCAATTTCCAAATCCTGAGGGAGTACCATTCAATGCATTACTATTGATATCCTGCCAATGCACCATATCTTTAGATCTTAGATGTCCCCACCAAAAAAGATGATAATCGCCATTGAACTTTATTGGCCCATTTGGGTCGCCCATGAAACCATTTCGCGGTGAAGCATGATACTGCGGTCTATACATTTCAGTATAGCTAGGCTGTGCTGAAAGCTCACCAACAAGAAGGATAAGGAAAATTAAATGTAAGACAATACGTATCATATGAATTGGGGATTTTTAAAATCAAGCCACATCATTGACGTGGCTTGATAACATGAAGAAATTAGTCTACTAAAGCTTTATCTGCTAAGTAAAGTAAGGTGTTCTCCGTTAAGGTTGGGATGTTATCATTATTGGCAACTCCACCCACATACCAATCATAGGTACCACCTAAGATGGCTATTACGGTTCCTTTACTTCCTGATGCTTCCCATTCGACCATTTGAGGTTCGTTTTGACCACAATTTTCAATCAGAATGGTTCCACCAGTCATACTTTCAAATGACGCTCTTCTTTCTGCAAGAGGATCTGTATCCCCATTAGGAGCCCACGGACCAAAGTTCAAGTTGTACTGATTGGATCTGTTCTTTTTCAAAGTTCCAGACTCCAGCGTAATAAAAAATGGTGCTGCACAGCCTTCATCCGTACTGGTAACAATACCATCAAACATTGGGCTTCCGGTATCTCCTGCCCATCTTACGCCCCAAGCACCACCTGTAGCGCCATCATCTACATTTATACCACCAAAATTGTTGTTTGGTGCAAGATCAGAAGATGACACTGCGCCAATTTCGTCTACCATAGATCCTGCGAAATTTCCAAAAAGGATATTCCCACCAGCTTCATAATAATTTTTAACAGCAGTCACAAAATTCGCAGAAAGTGTCTCACAAGGCACATCAAAACCGACACCCGATTCCATAAGTAAGCAGTGATTGGTATTATTAGGGAACTGGGCTACTTCGCCTCCCCACCATCCACCGTCGAACTGGATCCAAACAGCGTGATAATCACTAAGGCTCTGGCCATTGGCTACTCCTTCGACAGAGTGATAAGCTACCTCTGTAGTAGAAGAAGCAACATTCGCTGCGAACCATGTGGCTGCCGCTTGATCATCATTCAAATCATAATCGCTACCATCTAAAGCATCCCATGAGGCTGCAGTATTTTCCGCGGCTACTCCTATGAAAGCAATTTTTCGTAAATCTGCCTGTTCGATAGTTACGGTATAATCTACACTCACCGTTCCTGAATTATCAGTTACTGTGAACACCACCGGATTAGTAAAATCTACGCTAGCGCCAGATTCCGGACTTACAGTTGCTCCTGCAGAAACTACTACTATAGGCGTCACTGCGGTGATATCTGCGGTTGCTGGTAGCTCAAGCGTTACGGTTTTGTTCGTTTCGTCAATCGAACCTCTGATGTCTCCTATGGTAAATCCTATCATAAAAGCTTCACCGGGATTTACTTCATCTTCGGAACATGAAGTAATAGTCATTGTAGATGCTATCAAAAACATCAAAGCCATAAATTTAATTCTCATCTTCATAATGTTATTCGTTTTAGTTATTTGTTAATATTAATTGTATCCCCTGTTTTGCGTGTACTCATTATTGCTTAGGTCGATTTGCTGCTGAGGAATTGGCAGGTACTCATGCTTGCCAGCTTCAAACAGCGCAGATTCTAAATATTCTCGTTTGGTTTTTTCTACAATGAGGTATTGATTCAAAGACTCGGCAGCTATTCCCCATCTTACCAGATCAAAAAATCTGTGTCCTTCTAAGGCTAGTTCAAGTCGTCGTTCCCAGCGTAATGCTTGTCTGGCATACTCCTGAGTCCAGTTAGAACCATCATAATCATTAATTAGATAGTTGGATAGTGGGTCGCCGTTGGCATATTGTAGCAAGGTGGTGCTATTGCGAGCTCTCTGCCTGATACTATTTATGATTGGAAGAGCCTCCGTGTGACGCCCCAACTCAATCAATGCCTCGGCTTTCCATAACAATACGTCAGCATACCTGATTAATATTGTGTTTTTGGATGTCGACATGAAAGGTGGAATTTGTTCAAAGCATTCACAGTTTGGTGACTCATTTTCTTTCAGTGAAGAAAATGGTCCATAAATACCAGGTTGTCTTGACCAGTCTGCCACGTTATAAATAATGGAGGTCTCATATTTCCATGGTTTGTCCGGTTGAGCGATCGTATGATCCAGCCGTGGATCCACTGTTTCGGTTAGGATATCAATATCTGATTGGTTGAAGCTATCAAACTGTGGCAAACCATTTGCACCCGTTTTGAAAGCATTTGCGAGGTTTTGACTTGGGATGTGAAAACCGCAACATCCAAATTCGGTACTCATGGGATTATTCAATGCACTGCCAAAATCGATGTTGCCGGTAGTGGTACCATCGTCATGTGAACGCTGTATCGCCCAAACAGACTCAGACCCATTTTCATACTCATAAAGGAATGGATTGGCGAAATCCTGTTCTAAAGCAAAAGATCCGCTATTTTCAATATCTGACACGAGACCCACGACTTCCTCAAGATTTGCAGTGTTGATCGAAATGACCTGATGATCATCGTTTTGCTCATATGCTGCGTAAAGGAGTGCCTTTACCAAATAGGCTTGAGCCGTGTATTTACTAGGCCTGCCTAGGTCCTTTTGAGTATCCGACAGTCCATCTACAGCCAACCTAAATTCTGCTATGATTTTGTCCCACAATTGTTGATCAGTGAATTCCCTGTTCGTGGTAGCTATAATTTCCTCAACCGAAGCATTTTCATCAATCCAAGGGATGAATTTATATAGAATCTTCAGATCGAAATAATAATGTCCTCTGAGGAAATGCATCTCTGCTATTCGCTGGTTCCGTAACGGGTAGATAGACGGATCCATTTCGTTGAGTACACGTAAGGCAAAATTCACCCGAGAGATTGCTGTATACTGTCTAAGCCATTTTTTGTTATTGATATCACCCAAGACCGAAGGCGCGTAGGCACTCATGTCCGGCTGTATGGTATTGAACACTTCCATGGCGTGGTAAATGGAGATATCTGAAGGGCCATCTCCTCCTTTATAAGCGTCTCCAGCTCTAAGGTCTCCATATGGCCACAGTTGACCAGGAACGGTGTAGTGATCCTGCCCGAGCATTGCGTAAGCTGACACAACCAGACCATCAACATTTTCAGGGTCTGATAACAGGCCGCTATCAACAGCTGCCTGAGGTGGGACATCCAAAAAGTCTTTACAAGAACTTGCTATAAGAAGCAGGGAAGCCGAAAGTAATATGTAGATAAATCTTTCCATGATTGAATTTTTCATTTTTTTATAAGCCTATGTTCATTCCAAGAGTAAACATCACTGGTATGGGGAATGCGTAATTGGGATTTTCGGGATCAGGAGCTGTGAATTCTTTGCTCTTGTAGACCAAAATATTCTGCACTTGAGCAAAAGCCCTGACTCTATCTACTTTGAAGTGTTCAAGCAATGACGCTGGAAGGGAATACCCAAGTTGCATATTTCTTATTTTAGCGTAGGAAGCATTTTCAATAAAATAGGTAGACCTTCTTCCTTCGTTGTTAGAATCAAGAATGGTAAGGGCGGGGATATCCGAGCTCGTATTTGTCGGAGACCATGCGTCTAGGGTTCGGTCACCCCAGTTGGTTCCAGGCCAAAGTGATGCAAAATCGGTGTAAGTTTTGTAGCCATTGTAGGCCTCTACTCCTGCTACGCCTTGTATAAATACTGAAAAACTGAAATTTTTGTATTCGACGGCAATATTGAGCCCATAGGTGAGTGAAGGATCCGCTTTACCAATAAAAGTTTGATCCGACTCTGTTATGAAACCATCTCCATCAAGATCTTTATAGCGTATTCTTCCGATTCCCTTACCCGGTTGATTGGCATGTTGAGTAACTTCTTCCTGAGACTGAAAAAGCCCATCTGCCACATATCCATAGAATGAATTAATAGGTCGCCCTACAAGATCATTAAAAAACAATAATTGCTTGGCTTGATTAGGAATACCTGGTGTTAGAGGGGTATTGATGGCTAGGTCAGAAGGAGCATCATAGAGTTCTGTTCTCAGGGTTGTGGCATTTGCTGTCAGACTTAGCAACCAATCCCGTCCCAATTCCTGGTCATAGCCAAGAACCAACTCCAGTCCTTCGTTGAGCAGTGAAGGTCCGTTGACATACTGTAGCCTTGCCTCACCAACGGCAGCAGGAAGCTGTCTGGCAAATATGATATCATCAGATTGCTTTTTAAAATAATCGACTGATCCCGAGAACTTCGCAAAAATAAAATCAATACCAATGTTGGTTTGTGTGGTTGTTTCCCACTTCAGATCATCGTTACCAAGCTGCTCATTGATAAACCCTGAGGGGAGGTTTCCAGAATCCTGTCCATAAAGATCATAAGCGGTTCCCAAGTTGGGGTTGTAAGTCGGTGGTGTTGGATTGTCCCAAACTGCATCTTCCTTACCATATTGAGCAGTGAACAGGTTAAATCGTGCCGCTGAATAATCTCCTCTGTTTCCATTTTGCCCCCAACTGCCCCTAAGTTTCAATTCAAAAGGTATTGGGATAATATTCTTTATAAACTCCTCTTCACTAATTCTCCAGCCTACAGTAAATGACGGGAAATTTCCGAACCGATTGTTTCGTCCAAAATTGGATGCCCCGTCTCTTCTTATTGTCGCAGAAGCCAAGTATCGATTATCATACTGATAATTCACTTTGCCAAAAAATGACAACATAGACCATTGATCCCCACCACCCGAGTTGAGGGGATTTGCTGTCCCTGCACTCAAATAGGCATAATCGATATCTTCTGAAGCAAGGTTCTCTATATTGGCAGAAAAGCCGTCATTTAAATAGCGGATACTTTCTGTCCCAACAAGAAAGTTAAAACTACTCTTGGGCAGGTTAAGAGAATAATTGGCTGTATTTGACCACACCCATGACCCATCAATCGATGCATTGTTCTGTACTTGGTTATCTGGCTCAGACAAAAAACCCGATACATATGACTTTCTTATAGCTCTGGTGTAAGAATAGCTATAGTCAATACCAAAGTTGCTTCGAACCGTAAGGGACTTTATTGGATTAAATTCAATGAATGCATTCCCGAATGGACGAGTATAACTGTATCGGTTTTGTTTGAAATCTTCAATAAGGCGCACTGGGTTCTGACGATCCGTCATCCCGCTCACAGGGCCACCCCAACCTCCATTGATTGTATGAACAGGAACAATTGGATGCTGTACCAGTGATGTAAACATCACGTCATTCGCGTTGATCAATGTTTCGTTCTGGAGTGATAACTGCAGGTTCTGTCCAATCTTAAAAAGACCATTAAGAAAACTATAGTCGGAGTTTATTCTCGCGTTTATTCGTCTGAAATTAGTCTCTTTAATGATCCCATCATGATCATAATAGCCCATTGAAAAAAGTACGTTCCCGTTTTCCCCGCCCCTAGCAAGCTGAACATTGTACGACTGTAGTAGGGCGGTTTGCGAGATCTCATCAAACCACCTGGTATCCGCTGGAATCATGGTTTGATTGGCGTCCAAATACTCTTTGGTGCTTAAACCTCCAAAGATCGGATTGTTGATATCTCCATTCCAAACATAATTATAGATAGGACTTATAGGGTTTAATCCCGCATTTACAGAAGCTCTCCAAAATGCCTCACCTCTTTGCTGTGTATTTAAAGGGTTGAGTTGGGAAGTGAATTGCTGTACTGACCAGTTTGCATCTACATTTACACTTACTCCTTGGCTTTTCGCCTTTTTCGTCGTGATTACGATAACTCCATTGGCTGCTCTAGCTCCATAAATGCTTGCTGAAGCAGCGTCCTTAAGCACCTGTATCGATTCGATATCGTTGGGATTGAGTTCATGCATGCCTTTTTTGGTTGGCACTCCATCAATGACATAAAGAGGATCATTGTTATTCAAGGATCCAGTACCTCGAATCCTAATGGTTGCATTAGACCCAGGCGAACCATCTGTAGTTACAGATACGCCTGCCAACCGGCCCTGAATGTTTTTCATGACATTTCCTGCAGGAAGATCTTTGACTTCATCCATTTTCACCACTGATACCGCCCCCGTGAGATCCTTCTTTCTCTCGGCTGTGTAACCGATAACTACAACCTCCTCAAGTGCCGAAACATCTGGCTTTAATCTTACATTGATAATGGTTTCTTTTCCGACAGCAATTTCTTGAGGATCGTATCCGATAAATGAAAATACCAAAACATCGCCATCATTTACTTGAAGGCTATAATTACCATCCATATCTGTGACGGTCCCAATTGATTTCCCTTTGATTTGAATGGTAGCACCGGGAAGCCCTTCACCGTACTCAGCATCCGTTACTAAGCCAGAAACTTTGAGTTCTTGAGCACTGGCAACTAAACTGAGAAACAGGATAATTATGAGAAAACTAAAACTTTTCATATTGTTGAATTTTATCATTCATGTTATTTATTTATTAGATTCGATTGAATATCCTCTAGCGACACACCTTTGGTCTCTGGCATAAGCACCCACACAAATAGTAGCTGTAGCACCATCAGGCATGCAAAAATCATAAACACAATACCTGGGTTGGCGCCACTCAACAATGGAGGCATGATGATGGTGATAAGAGCCGCCATGATCCAGTGTATAGAACTACCAAAAGACTGACCCTTGGCTCTTAGATGGTTTGGGAAGATTTCTGAAATGAACACCCAAATCACCGTGCCCTGACCAATGGCATGCGCTCCTATGAAAACGAACAGGAGAACGGGAACAACCATGCCGGTCCAGTCAAGAAAAAATGCTAAGGATACCAAGGAAAGGGACACGATATAGCCAATAGACCCAATGTACATGAGCACTTTCCTCCCCAGTAAATCAATAAGGTACAATCCAACAAGTGTGAATACTAAATTGGTCAATCCAATACCGATACTGCTAAGAAAAGAAACGCCTTTATCTAGTCCTGCTTCCGCCATGATCCTAGGCGCATAATAGAGGATAGCATTGATCCCAGAGGCCTGGTTAAAAAACGCAATAAGAAAAGCCAGCAGAATGATCTTTCGGTATTTGGGTTGAAAGAGATTCTCAGGGTGTGCCTTCTCTTCCTTTGCCTCCTGCGCTATCAAATTCACTGTACGTTCCAGTGTTGTCTCGTCAGTTACTCCAATTAATCTAAATACCTCTTTGGCCTTTTCTACGTTACCTTTTTTCAAAATCAACCACCTTGGACTAGCAGGTATCCTGAATACCAGTGCGATGTAAATCAAAGCTGGAATAGCCTCTGCTCCAATCATCCCCCGCCAAGCATTTTCGCCTAAATCTTTTAAGAAATAGTTGGACACGAAAGCGACAAGTATTCCGAATACGATATTGAATTGATAAAGCGCAACGAGTTTTCCTCGAAGTTCTTTGGGAGCAATCTCAGAAATATATGCAGGGGCTGCAATAGTTGACGCGCCAACGCCTAAACCTCCAATAAACCTGAAAAAAGAAAAAGTATATGGGTCTGAAACAATAGATGAACCAACTGCAGAAATCAAATAAAGAAACCCGATCCAAATTAGTGTCTTTCTCCTACCCAAGGAATCTGTTGGAATGTGGCCAAACAGCGCACCAACGACCGTGCCCCACAGTGCCATGCTCATTACCACGAATCCATGAAACAGGTTGGAAGAATTCCAAAGTAATTGAAGTTGTTCATCAGCCCCTGAGATGACTACAGTATCAAAACCGAAAAGAAATCCAGCCAGGGCAACAACGATTGAATAATATAATAGGCTACTACGCATTTTCGCTTTAAAATTTATTCAAAGCTATGTGCGCACTGAACAGCCCACTTTTTGAGTAGTATCTATTTTTTACAAAATCATATCAAATCGATGCTTGCATTGAAATAATGATTTAATGAGCGTATTTCCACGTGTATTTTTTACAAAATTCAAATTCAGACTTTCGTTATTGTATCAAAATTGCTGATTTGTTTCATTTCACTCCTGAAAAGTGTTCCGTTTTATATTCCTTGGGAGAAAGACCCACCTGTGATTTGAATAACGTTGAGAAATAGGCTGCAGATTTGAACCCTGAATGTGTAGCAATCTCTGAAATAGGCTTGTTAGAAGTGGTCAACAAATGCCTGGCTTTTTTCAAGCGCATATGCACAATATATTCATTGACACTGTAGCCAAGCAGCGCTTTTACCTTTCGATATAGCTGAACACGTGAAAGGGCCAACATTTCAGCAAGTTCATTGGCTGAGAGATTGCTATCGGAAAGATGTTCCTCTACAGTAAGACTAAAATCATTGATGAACTTCTTATCCAAAGAAGAGCCTGTTAGCCTAGTCTCGGAAGGTAACTCATGAACATAATGTTCTCTCAATTTTTGGCGATTTTGGAGTGTGGTTCTAATCCTTTCTTTGAGAAGGTCTAAGTTGAAAGGCTTTGTAATACAATCGTCAGCACCAGCCTTGATCGACTTTAACTTATCTTCCAATGTATTTTTAGCCGTAATCATGATAACTGGTATATGAGACGTTTTTATATCTGCTTTTAACGATTTTAAAACTTCTATGCCATCAGTTTTAGCCATCATTATGTCGCTGATAATCAGATCGGGCACTTTCTCTCTGGCCTTTTTTATCCCAACCTGCCCATCTTCTGCTAATAGAATCACAAATTCATCTGACAGACTTCTTTCCAACATACCTCGAATTTCCGCATGATCATCTATAATGAGCACAGTAAATTCTTTATCAGAAACATACTTCTCTGATTTCACACTTTCGTCAACAAAAAGGCTGTCAGTGAGATTGAGCAAGGTTTCATCTTCATAAAACAAATGTTCACTGGCTAACGCCTGGATTTCTGTTTCCTGAAAATGGGATTTTCCCAGCATAAGGGTAATTTCAAACCGGGTACCAATATCCTTCTCGCTTTTTACTATGATCCTCCCGTGGTTTAATTCTAACAATTCCTTAGATAAAGAAAGCCCCAAGCCTGTACCCTGCGCCTGAAAATTCTCTCCTTGATAGAACCGGTCAAATGCATGCTCTACATGCTCTCTTGACATACCTTGTCCATTATCTTCTACTACAATGGTGACCTGGTTTCTCAGCTCATCTACATCAATTTTAGTGCTTATCCTGCCATAGTCGTGAGTAAATTTGAAAGCATTGGAATAGAGATTAAAAAAGACTTTATCAACCATGCTCGTGTCAAACCAGACCATAACTTTGGGTGTGTCGGTAATAAAATTGAAAACAATATTTCTTGATAAAGCAATCTTTTCAAACGAGGCGGATATATCTCTTAGAAAAGCCACAAACTCGTTTTCTGATGCCCTTACTGGCATCTTTCCATTCTCAATCTTTCGAAAATCCATCAGCTGATTGATGAGGCGCAAAAGCCTTAGCGCGTTTTTCTGGATGAGCTTCAGGTCTTTCCTATACCTGTCTTCAATATTTAATCTCAGCAGATCATCCAAAGGCCCCATTATGAGTGTCAATGGCGTGCGAAACTCATGTGATATATTCGTGAAGAATTTCAACTTGGCTTGATTGGCTTCTTCGGCTTTAGTCGCCAGTTCTACCACCTCATTTCTCTGTTTGACTATTTCCTCATTTTTGATTCTTAAACTATCATTTGTCTTTCGTCTCTCTTTTAAAAAACGATAAGTGAAGATCAACAGCGTAATACATATAAGTAGAAGCAACGTAATGGAATACAGCACGAACTGTTGATTTCGGAATACTGATTTTTGCCAACTCAACTTTTCACTCAGTCGAATAATGTCATTTTGATGAGAAATGATTTGATTGGTTTGCATCTGCATAACCCGAACATTGGTGCTATCAATCACTGTGGTCGCAAGAATATTGTCCTTTTGAAAGGGTCGTGCATTTAAAATATTTGATGCTACCTGAATAGCCTGAGCTCCTCCAGTAGGATAAAGGACCGTAGCTTCCATAATACCTTCACTTACTAACTGAATTCCACCCGTTGGGCCTGGCAAACCATCTACACCAATTATCCTTAATTGATTTGACCTTTTTAACTTACTATATGCTCTATAAGCCTCCAGCGCCATGATATCATTATGACAAAAAACGATATCCACATCGGTATTTTCGACAAGTTCTAAAAACTGTTGTTTAGCAGTACCAGTTTCCCCCCAATCACCATCAACTTCAGAAACTGTAATGCCCGGATATGTGGAAATGACTTCCTTAAAACCCAAATGCCTCCCAATAAATGGTGTGGAGCCCTGCAATCCTTTGACCTCTATGATCTGTCCTTTACTCTTCAAATAGTTCACTGCCAGATTACCAGCAATTTTCCCAATTTCATAATTATCTGCACCGACAAAAGATGTATAAAACTTCGACTCTGTTTTACGATCAAGCAGCACAACGGGGATACCGCGATTGTATGCTTCTTCTACTATCTGCGTTATAGGACCTGCTTCATTTGGAGAGACGATCAACAGGTCAATGTTTGACGCAATAAACTCCCGAATGTGTTCAATTTGTCGCTGATTATCTCCTTCTGCATCTTTTATTACAAGTGAAAGATCATCATGGAAAGTCAGCTCCCTTTCCATTTCCGCATTCATTGATTTTCTCCAGTTATCATAGGATGTGCACTGTGAAAAACCTATTCTGAACTTAGATTGTGGACTTTGCGAACATGCCGCCACGATAATCAAGGTGATAAATACAAGTAGTTTCCTCATGAAAAAAAATTCGTCATAAAAAATGAATGTAATTGATTTTAATTAGAATCAATCGTCTAACCGGGGAAGAATGATTAAAATTTCAGATGCAAAACTTGATCATAAATAGGAAGAGGAGCAAATTCACGGAAGACTATTCCACAGCATTTAAGTATTGATGCATCCAGAGTATGACTCGGTGCTTAGCTGCTAAGAATGCGATCCCAAGTACATTTTGTTTGGAAATAGTGTATTTGAATTAAAGAATTGGCGATAAAAGTCAAGTGTATTTAGCGTGATTAAAGAAATCTCTCGACGTTTGATCGTTTAATAAATGGTATTAAACCCAAGGGTAGAACCCTTGACCCTAGCTTCCGACGCAGAGCATCGGGGAATTAGACCTATTAGGCTATCGCCCTGCGATTAAAGGTTATAAACAGCGATACTTTTTGAAATATTTTCCTAGCGGAATGCTCCCGTATCAACTTCAAACAAATCAGAAAAAATAAAAATATCTCCAAAGGTTCGAATCCTGTAGACTGAGTTTCACCTTTGTTTCACTGCATTGGGTTTCAAAACTAACAACACTGTATTCAATAGGTTTCGAAACAATATTAAGCCCCTCCGGCTCCACAGGCAAAGCCTGACTTATTTATTATAGGTCAGGCTTTCTTTTGGCTTTCACACTAAGCGAGCCGATGCGGCCGGCTAGGCTATTAGATTACAAAAGCGGTACACTACCAAGTTAGAACAGCGGATTGGAGAGCACCGATCTAGCATTTTTCCACTTTCATTTCATCAAATTTGGGCAGCTTTCACCTAATTATCCGTCGCGATAGACCACATGCGATCTGAAATGAGTACTGCTCTCCCTACAGAAACCAATCAAATGGTTCCCTCACGAAAAGTGCGACGCTAGGACTCTGATAGCCTGAAAAAAAGTTGAAACAACATTCCGATCGTTTACCAAATGAATACAACTAAATTTCAGGCCTAAAAATATCGGCGGAAAGACTTGCGCTACATAAGTCTAAATGCTTGTTAATCACAATTTTTTCCCGTTCGCCACCGAATAGGAATTTATTCTTACTTGTAGCAACTACATTTAAAATAAAAAAGACCCTACATTTAAACTAAAAAAGACCCTTAAGCCTATGAAATTAATTCCTGTGTCTAAAGTAATGACTGAACAAGTGCGTTCTATAGCTGTCAACGAGCCACTGATAGAGGTAAGGAATCTTATGGATGAATGGAATATTAACCACCTACCTGTGAAAGATGGAGAAAAGCTTGTTGGGCTCATTAGTAGAACCGATATCCAACAAGTAAGCTATATCTGTGATTATCTTGGCGAAAAGCTTGAGGATAGCATCATTTTCAAAACGCTCTCCATAGATGAGGTAATGACCAAGAACATTACTTTTCTCTCTTCAAAAGACAGCATCATGGAAGCAGTAAAAATCTTTAGTCAAGTGTCTTTCCATTGCTTACCGATCATTGACAATGGTGAACTGGTAGGAATAGTATCTAGCAAGGACATCTTCAGATATTTACTTAAGACAAGTAGCTAAATCAAACCAGAGTAAACCGGTATCGTAAGTTTAATTGATCCAAATTAGCTCCTTTTTGGATGGATAGATAAAAAGTCGCTTTCCCGTTTATTTTCGGTTGAATCTTTCCACTTTTATATGTAAACCTATTTCAGGACAAGTCACTCGCACTTAAATTGCTCGTTACTGGTTTCCAATATCCGTAAGAACCTTTTTGGGATATACCTATTAACCTGCGTTCGATTGTTCCGCATTCGTTCAAGAATCAACGCGCTATTTTTTAAGCTTGAAAAGATCAGAAAATTGAAGCAATCTGCCAGAAAGGTGAGATTGCTTCAATAAAAACCTCATTTTAATCGGTTATTATTTCGCAAAGATGATTTTAACGCTGATTTCAATGTTTTATTAATCGAGCTCAGGTTTTTATATTGATCAAAAGCGCCATCTTCATCGCTGGCATTCCACTGAATGGTAATCGTAGTATTGAATCCTGAACCGCTCGCATTGACATCCCCAGTTTTGCAGATTTCACTACTTTTTGAAGATCAGGAAAAAACAACAAACCGAAACAAGAGCTCATAAAAATGGAAGGTCAAATCACCCTATGGTAACCTGACAGAATCAAAAATGAATTATTGGTCAAACAACGTGATGCATACGGCAAAATATGAATCGAATCTATAGACTGGGTATTACATTTTTTTCGACAGGTTACGGTTAATTCTGCACGTTAATCTTTCACATCGGCTCCAGTTCCCTACTCGCGACGGGCAAAGCCTGACTTACTTACTTTACTTCAAACATTTGTGCCAAATGGATCTCCCCAATTCCCAACCATACCTCAAATAAGTAGTATTCATCGAAAAGTAGGAAAGATTAATCGCAGCATAAGATTTTTAAGGTATCGGAAATGAATAAATTACTCAAAGAGAATTTAGTCAAAAATCAGATGCTCGAGGAATTCAAAGAAGAAATTGAAAGTCTTGATCCAATGGGTCAAGTACTCACTTATAACATTGATAGTTGGATAACGGCTATCGAAAAATACGCTGAGGACCTTGAAAGCATCCATGAATTCTTCCAAGGTCAAATATCAAGAAAGTCATTGTTCGAATATTGCAACGATGATGTGTCAATCCAAAGGAAATTCTTCGCAATCATGTTGTGGGGATTTGGTAGCGGAGATGATTTACGCCCAGCAGGATATGGCCCATATCGGGTAAATAAATTCATTGAAGATGGAGTTCTTGACAATTTGGAGGCAGCTATCATAAAGCTCAATGATGGAAATGTCATTGAATCATTAAAAAGCCTTCTCGCCACCAACAATCTTGGCGTGAGTTTCGCGTCCAAGCTGCTCTACTTTTTATCTCTTAATATGCAGGAAAGAGCTTTTATTCTTGACCTTCGCGTGGCTAGGTCGCTTCACTTTTTATTGAAAAACTTCAACCCCTCCTATATCTATCAAAATCCAGTAAACGCTTACAGAGTCTATTTGCTCCAATTAAAAATGTGGCACAAACGTTATGCTCATAAAAAGGAACAACTGGAATATTTTCTTTTTCAAAAAAATGGGTTCAACGTAGATTTCGACGTTTCGATAGGTGAAATAAGCAACACCAAAGATTGCCCAAATGTAGTCATTACATCAGCGTCGCGATATGCTAAACTATCTGCTTACTTTTCAGGAATAAATGAAAAAACAGTAAAACTCACCTCCGATGATATGGCTGATATATTGGGAAGTACCCTGCCTCCTTGGGCATTTAATCCTCAATATGCATTTTGGAGCAATGCCTATTATAACGACCATAAACACCGATACGCTTGGTTAAACCATGGCTATCAGGTGACCCAAAAAGAAATAGATCAAGAAAACCAATTGGCCATCATTACCTTTCAGAAAGTAGCATAACCAACAAACTGACTTGATGAAATAGCCATAATGCCAATCTTATTCAGTAATAAAAGGGTATTAAAACTCAACGCGAATGATCCATTCTGGGTATTCCTTTAATCGAAGGTACATGTGAGTTTCCATCAATCTGGCAAATGGAAAGAGTTTGACTGAATCAGGAAAATTTCGTTAATCCACATTTCTCCCGTAAAGTTTCTTCCATAGTTGGGTGGCGCAAAGAGTCTTCTGTTTTTCACATCAATATTCACTATTGAAGTTCTCCAAGCTTTAGAACTTTTGGTGTTAACATACAAATGATGATTGTTCAAACTTTCACCATCAGATAATGTCAAGTTGAATATTCTAGCATCATCCTGTCGATCATACATGGTCAAATTAGTGATGTTTTTATAAGTCACGCCATATAAGTATTTCCCCGCAATTAGTTCTGTACTTAGGTCATCAAAATAATTCACTTTAAGCCCTTGCCAGTCGGATGTATGCTGGGAAGATGAGTTTACTTTATAATATGATCGGCCATCATCAGCTAAATCTGAAAACTCAACAGCATTAGCCCATAATTGGGATTTTTGGATTTTCAAATTGGGATTGAGCAGATTTCTTTTGGTAGGTGCCGTTAGTTTTTCGCTATATCCATCATAAACGAATTTTAATGCGTCATTAAACAAGGAAGAAATTTCAATATAGGCTTCATTCGATTCATTTCTAATACCAACAGTTTTCATGTTGTTAATGAGTGAACTTTGATTGGGGAAATAGTTTGTAAATAATAGTCTGTCTAGACTAACATACTTGGCTTTCTCTATCAGAACACCTTCGTTTTTAGCATATTTAATATTGCAGTTTGATAGCCTAAAATTGAGATAGGGATCATCTACGAGAATCCCTGATTGATAGGCAAAATCTAAACCCGCATTTTTAGCATACCAAATTGAAATATTACTTAATGTGACATCTATAAGTTTATCACTTCGTTTTACCAACTTGCCATTAACAATGGATCCGTTCTCATAACCACTGATTGTAATCGCAGCTCTTACATCAGAGGCTGCACTTCCCGAATTAATCGTAATATTTGATCCTACAAAATTGAAAGGTTTAGGGTTCTGAATGTGAAGCGCTTTACCTACGGCATCTGCCGTATAATTGGAAATCTTACCCCAACATTCATTCAAATGGATTCCATACCTTCTATCCCAAATAAAAATTCGTTCCATAAACACTTCATCTGCATCATCTATTTTTAGTGCATAGTCACTTTCCAAACTCCTTCGATGATTTAATCCGGCAGTGCTTTTCGAAAAATTCCACAAGTGAATATCTTCTATCTTAGATACGTCCTTGATCGTTTTCACATTAAGAAAGTTTTGAAAAAAATCCCCATTTATTTTTTCAATATGAAATCTTTCCGTGTGATGTAGCTTTATACCTTGATAGGTATTGGGAAACATACAATTCTCAATGATAACCCCAGATAAATAAGAGCTCGAATTACCGTCATCAATGATATATGGATACTCAACGATATTGGAATAATCTCCATGGTCTTGATAAAATAACAACCCCGAAAGCTTTATTCCCGAAGTTTTTCTGGATACGTCAATATCTATCAGAGGAAGCTTCGTTGAATTATGGATTAAAATTGTGGTGCTTGGCAAATCCTTCAAAACCAACCCATAAGAATTAGCAGGTGAAATATTGGAGATCTGATGATTCCCCTCCCCAATAATCGTTAAAGCTTTAGATATTTTAATACTTGAAAGAGAGTAGGTTCCTTTTGGAATATACAATACGCCTCCATTTTGGCTCTCTACTAAATCAACGGCTTGTTGAAATGCATAAGTACAATCACTTAAATCACTTCCCTTAGCTCCAAACCATTGTGGGTATATGTAATTAGTTCTAATGTTTCCTAAAACGGCTCCTTGACCACCGAAAATTTGAAATAATCCAGCGTCAATGCTTCCATTGATGATCAGTTTGATATTTTGTGCTATTTTAAATTGATTACCTCTAAATACTCTCAGCTCAATCCCTTCGGGTATCGTGATATCACTTTCAATCTCAAAATCTCCTTTTATCGTGATTGTACCTGTATCATTGAGTTCATTTATGATTTGCTTCAAATCCGAACTTGTTCCGCCAAACGAAATATATTCAGATTGGCAAAAGGATGACGAGCATAAAACGATAAAGTTGAATAGAATTAAAATGGTTTGCTTCATGAACTCACAATGATCAGTGTTTGAGTTTTTGAAAGGTATATAATCAAGAGCGCGTTTTATGCCTTTAATTAATTAAAAATGTTCTACGCGGTTCTGTTCAAACTATAAAAGTAAAAAGGATATAAAATCTAAGTGACTGATAAGTAAGTTCACTTAGCTAGTGCTCTTTATTACGATATTTATCTAATAATAGTCATGAGATTTTTTAATAATGAAGCTTTAAACTCTAAAATTGAAGTTACTTGTTAAACGACTCAACCTTCAATCAACGCCAGTATATTCCCTCCCGGATCTTTGAACCACGCAATTTGCGAACCCTTTTCGTCCCAAGATATACCCTTTGTATCGGTTTTGATGGGATAAGTATATTGAAGAAAAACAATGCCTTTCACGCTTAATTGATCAACCAAATATTCAATATTTTCTATTTGAAAATTAAGTACCGTGTGAGCTGCTGGAATATGATTCTGCTTGTAGTAAACAACCAAGTAGCCATTGTTTTCTAAGTAAATATGTAGAAAGCGATCATCGATTAGTGCTACATTAAGTCCTAAAATGTTGCGATAAAAATGATAACTTTCCAGCAATTGATCAGTTGAAAAACTAGAAAAAATAGTTGCGTCTCGAAGCATAAATTAAAGTTGATAAAACTCTCGGTCATCGGCACAAAAGATTTCAAAAATCTACAATTACTTACGGCAGAAATTCAAAAAGAAAACCCTGAGGTACTCGTTGTGGGTGGTAAGCCAGGGTCTGACCAGCTTGCTCAGCAGTATGGAATGGAAATGGACATTCTTACACAAATATTTCCCCCAGACTATGGATTACATGGTCGATCTGCCAATTATCAAAGAAATCTGGAAATGATTCGAAACTCAAATAGGATCCTCATTTTCTGGAATCAGCAGAGCAAAGGCCTTTTCAACTATCTGCCTTATATCAAGGAGCAAAAGAAAAAATTTCGGACGGTTTTGTACTGAAAAATTGCTCCTGTTTCCATTCAAAAATTCAAACAAAATCAGGTCGATACTCGAAAGCATCTATTGTCAAGATAAGGACTCTCGTGAAAAGGGAATCAGCTCTTGACAATCATAACCTGGATAGCTTATAAACTGAATTCGATTGCTCAGCATTCGTTCTAGAATCAACGCGATATTTTTAAGTTTGAAGAGGTTAGAAAATTGAAGCAGTCTGCCGGAAAGGTGAGATTGCTTCAATAAAAACCTCATTTTAATCGGTTCTTCTTTCACAAAGACGATTTTAACGCTGATTTCAATGATTCATTTATCGAGCTAAGATTTATCGGCTAATCGTCAGGCAATTGCGATAAACACAAAGCATTTATTTAAGCAAAAATCAACGGTTATCCTTTTTCAAAAGCCCAAGTGCCTTTCCAATAAAGTTGTCCAAAAATCGTGGAGGGAAATTTCGAGGAACAAATGAGTTTTTGAAAGGCTGAGGCACAAAACTGTACCGAACCTTTGGCTTTCTTTTTTTGAAAACCCTAAATATCCCCTCTGCCAAAAAGTCGGATTCAAAACCATTTTTTATCGCATCCTTCACAAAGATATTTTGGAACCTCAACAGCGCCTTAGCAAAAGGAGTGTCTATGTAAGGCGCCATTTCTTTTTCTGTAGTTTTATTCCAAATAGGCGTTTTGATGGCTCCTGGGCCAACGATGATTACATCTATTCCAAACATCATGAACTCTCTTCGCATAGCGCCAGAAATACCTTCCACCGCATGCTTTGAACTCACATAAGGCCCAATAAAAGGCATGGCTACTTTCCCCGCAATTGAGCTGATATTAATAATCTTGCCGGGACGTACGGGATGATTTTCTTTGGCACCAAGTAGCGGAGCAAAAGCCGGAGTCACCTTTAATAAGCCAAAAACATTTACCTCAAACTGAGTTCTCATTTGATCCATTGGCAAATGTAATAACGGCCCACTGACAGCAATTCCAGCATTGTTGATGAGGCAAGCCAGGCCATCATTTTTCAATTCTTCTCCCATGTATTTGGCGCAATTATCAATGGCCTCATGGTCTGTGACATCAAAGATTAATGGCGTAAAGTGCTCTCCAAGGAGTTTCTGAAGCCTATTAGCATGCTCAGCTTTTCGCACACTGCCATAGACTCGAAATCCATTTTTCAAAAATACCCGCGCACAATCCAAGCCAATGCCTGTAGATGTGCCAGTAATCAGTACGTTTTTAGAGTCCCTCATTGAACTTGGATGTCCATAATAGGAACCGAAATCAACCATTCATGATCTTTGGCTAGCCAAAAACCACCATACTTTTCCCAGTTTGTCCATGTAAATTCAACCCCGCCTAAGGGTATAATCTGCGTCCACATTTTCCAACCAGTTGGAAAATAATTTTCATCAAGCAACCACAGGTAACTATCCCCAGGAGTCACTCCGCCCGATGAATAAGAAATCAACAATCCATATCCTTGTGGGGTATCAACCAGAGTTCTCTTTGTTCCCGGATCAAAAACTTTATAGGGTGCAACTAACCAAAAACTATCATTGGCGAAAAATTGCCAAGCTTGATCAATCGCTTCTTTTAAAGCCTCTCCTTTAAGATTCTCTCCAGCTTTCTTGGCATTTCCAGTCAAGGTAGTCGTATTAAAATTGACCGTGATGTCATCCCATTGCACTTCAACCTCATTGTTGGGCTTGTTCCATTCGTATTGATGAGCCCCTCTGAAACTCCAAGAAATCATGGTGGCCGAGTCATAAGCTTCCTTATTCAAGGCGGCCAACATTTTATTAGCGACCAAGTCAGCCTCTGGCCCGGTTTTCCCTTCCGGCAGTGGTTCATCATTGATTTTATAAACTGTAAATCCGCCGATGACTATCACCAACAGTACTATCAATGCCTTTTTCATTTATCCTCTTTAAATATTTCTACTATTGCATCGCTTATCCTTTGGGGCTTCATGGGCGTTGCTTGTATCAAACACCATTCTGTAGCAGCTTTGGCTACTGGCTTACCTTCTTTGAAAAACTCAACAATTCGTACCGAGCGCGCTCCGTCACTCCCTTCTATTTGTGTCCTAATCTCTACTTCATCTTTTAGAAATAATGGAGAAAAATAACTTATTTCATGTTTGAGTACGACCCATTTAAACTTTTCCCTCATCTCTGGAGAGGCGCGGTAATGCCAATGCTCCGCCGCTATTTCTTGCGCCCATTGCAGATATACCACGTTGTTCACATGATCTAACTCATCAATATGGCGGGGCAAAACACTGATAACTTTGGTATACACTTCAAACGACATCCTCGAAGGTAATTAATGCAGCTTATCATCGCCAAATGTTTTGCTTCGCGGTTTGCCGATGAGCAAAGCCAAAGGGCATTTTTTTTGGAGATCGATATACTCGCCGATTCCATTGGAATCACAGTAGCATAAGTCCTAACTAATTCGATAGATCGCCAGAAAACAGTAACTACTCTTATCTATATTGAATCCCCCTTTTACGTTGAGTTCACTGTTTTAAAGTAAAGCCATTTTTTCTTTCAGCATCGCAATTTGATTCATTGCACTTTCATTTTCAGGATTCATTTTTAATGCTTTTTCATAGTTGATTAAAGCCTCTTCATACTTTTCTGCCTTCAATAGTGCTTCGGCATAACTGTCATACACATTCGGGTCAAGTTTGAATAAATAGGTGTTGAGCAAAAAGACGATCAACGCCTCTTCCATCTGATTTTTACCGAGCAGTAAGTAACCCAAACTGTTGAGTTCATTGCTCCTGTTTACTTTTTTGTATAAATGATAGT
Source organism: Cyclobacteriaceae bacterium (assembly GCA_040218415.1). Taxonomy (GTDB): domain Bacteria; phylum Bacteroidota; class Bacteroidia; order Cytophagales; family Cyclobacteriaceae; genus JAVJRN01. The sequence continues at coordinate 112,704 of JAVJRN010000072.1, read as the reverse complement.
AATGAGTGTTCAGCTCGGCTTTGACTGCTTCTATCCGCTGAGAAGCAAATAAGTCGACCAAATAATTAGCTGCTTGATAACTTGGTTTCGATGGATAACCCAGTGTAATTTGCGCAATATCCGTTTCCAAACTATTCACAGGGTACTCCACTATTCTGCCTATTTCCTGGCTTTCTCTCTCAAAAATGAAAGTCGGAACTCTAAATATTTTTTTACCCATTTCTTCGCCGTTGGGTCCTTGCTTGTAATGACCACTGCGATTGTCCAGCGCAATAAATCGCAATTGATCCCTGTCAAGTCCCAATTCATCCCAGAGCTTGATAAATTGAGGCACCCATTCTCGACTATCACCACACCAGGTACCTAAAAATATCTCTACTTCAACATCCTTCAATCGCTTGGCCCACCTCTGCTTTTTTTCGAAAAATGAGGCCTTTTCATATCCGTCGTTAAACCATTCGGCATAGGGCTGATGCTGAAAATCCTCAATGGTAATTGGCCCATATAAATGCACATTTTCACCTGATTGATATGTTTTTTGAGCCATTAGATTGATTGAAAACGTGAGGCAGATCGTAATTAATAACTGTTTCATAGGTAAGCTTCTTTTTTTTACAAACCTAAAAGCCACGAATCTTGAGTGGTGTTAACAAGTCCCTAAAGTCTTGTTAATGAGGTGTTAAACAAGTAAAAGTGATGGAATAACCTCTCTTTTGAACTGGGAAAAAGAATTTGCAATCGCAGAAAACAGATCCCAGATCATTCAATTTCTATTACTTTTTCAGCTTAAAAATGGCAGCTGTTGCTAGACTTTCTACCGTATTTTGTCATTACCGATAATTCGGTGAAGAATGAAAAATAACTCAACCACCGAAAGTCATACAGACAGAGGACAAAATGGTATTCGGGGCTAAAAAAGGAATATTAATCCTTAAATTTCTGCTACCAACAGATAAGTCACTAACATAACACCGATTAAGCCGTTGTACAATCAAAAGTGAAACCTTAACACGTGTAACAGACAGATTATTTAACAAATGATTGAAAATCAAACTTTTACTAATCTCAACCAACAGTCTAAATGGATGAAGCAATATGCAGGCTGTACTTTTAGCAATTGTTTATTACCCGATGTTAACTTTTCGCATATCATATTTGAGGACTGCAGGTTTGATAATTGTAATCTTAGCAATGTCAAATTAGGTGACACTAGTTTCAAAAATGTGACTTTCAATGACTGCAAAATGATTGGCCTTCAACTCAGCGACTGCAAAACATTTTTACTGGAAATGCATTTCGCTAATTGCCAGCTAGATTATTGCTCGTTTGACAGCCTCAATCTCAAGCATTCTTCTTTTCAATCGTGTAGTTTAATTGAGGCGGACTTTTCATCAGCTGATTTATCCAAAGTAGTTTTTAACAACTGTGAGCTACTTAGAGCCACTTTTGCACAAACTACGCTCAAATCCACTGATTTTCGAAGCGCTTCTAATTATAGCTTTGATCCTGAAATTAATACTATTGATAAAGCAAAATTTGCGCTCCCAAATGTTCTGGGCTTACTCTCCAAATACAACATCACCATTCAACATTAACCCATGAAAAAACTAGTTTTGATTGCCTCATGTCTATATTTTTCCATCCATATACCCATACTGGCACAAGGTGTAAAAGATGAGAATACTATAAAAAACCTATTAGTTGAATTTCTGGAAAAAGTGGATTCAAAAGAGATGCATGACAGGTTTTGGGACGAGACGTTAGTTTATACCAGTTCCTCGGGAGAGAGATTTGGCAAGGCTAAAATCATGAGTGGATTTGAATCAGATAGCGATGCAGGTTCCTCATCAAACTCGCCATATTCAGCGACAGATATTGACATTAGAATTTCTAAAAATCTGGCCATCCTGAATTTCAAGCTGGTGAATAAACCAGTCGGAAGTGATTCCTTAAAGGTTACCTACTATCTCAACTCCGGAGTTCTAAAAAAAACCAAAAACACATGGAAAGTGATCAACTGGCAGGCGACTAAGATGGCTATTGATTAAAAATCAAAAGACTCAAAAATGAAATACAAAAATAAAAAAATATTAGTAACAGGTGGTGCCAAAGGTATCGGCAAAGCACTCGTTGAAGAGTTCATTAAACGAGACGCCACACATATTGCCATCTTGGGACGCACCTTGGAGCCGATGACAGCATTCGCTAAGGAATATCCCAAAATCAAATGGCTGATTATTCAAGGCGACTTAGGCAAACCCGCTGATATTCGGCAGTCTATAGACAAAATAACAGATGAGTGGGGTGCTTTAGACATTTTAGTGAACAATGCAGGAGTGGTCAGCGCGTCCGCGCTCGATGAACAAGAGGATGAGGATATTATCAACCAAATAAATATCAATGTGACGGGCTTGATTTTAATGACTCAAAAAGCACTCCCTCTATTGAAAAAGTCCAAAGAAGGAGCCATTATCAACCTATCGAGTGGCTTGGGCTATATCGCCAGACCTTTTTATAGCGTTTATGCTGCATCAAAAGCAGCAGTGAGACAGTTTTCTGACGCCATGCGAAGAGAATTGATTACCTCTAATTTGCATGTGATGACTATTTATCCCACCGCTACTGATACTCCGATGATGAAGTCAATAGAAAGGGATGGCATGGATGACCCCAAAAAAGTAGCTAAAAACTCCCTAGACGGACTGGAAAACGGGCAAATAAATGTGATTTTCGGCGGGTCACAACGCTTCAAAGACATCATGCTTAACTTCAACGATCCTCAAGGTATGGACGAAAAATTGACTTCAAACTATGAAGCGGATAAAGAAAAAACCAAGAACCACAGAGCCATGTAGGTATGCCGCAGAAATGCTATGATATAAGTTTGCCCAAGACCAAACAAACATCATCTCCAGAAGGGATTTAGCGCCTTGAAAACGTAGTACTTTCGACAAGTTTTAATAATCCTTTTTTAAGGAACGTATCAAAAAAGCAATAAGCCTATCAAGGTCATTCAATTGTTTATGAGCAAAAAGGAACGTTAAATTTTCAGGGAATCCCTCAATATTTATAATCAATAGACTATTTATTTTCATGGTAATGAGCATACGATGAATTTCCATAAATTGCACCATCAAATGATATACTCATCATTAGTTTAGTGAATGAACTCAGATAGCCATAAAGTCAACATTTACAATTGTGAGGACGAACCGATTCGTATTCCAGGTTTCATCCAGCCTGGAGTTATTCTTCTCACTTATGCTGTAGCAGATCAACTCATCAAACACGTCAGCAGTAACTGTATTATTTCGTCAAAAAAACCTCAAGAACTTATCAATGAGCCTATCAGCACCTTGCTGCCTGCACAGCTAATGAACAAACTGGAGGCCCATTTTAAAGAATCCGATAGCTATTTTACAGCGATAGCAGAACCTGTTTTTTCTAAGAAGCATTCCATTATAGGACATGAATTAAATGGACTGGTTATTCTGGAAATAGAAGAGCGTGAATCTGATCTCCAACAAAATGAAAATTTACTCTCAGGCTACAATAAAATTGTATCCAAACTAGCAGAAGAAATAAGCCTTCCTTTAGCATTTGATATTATCGCTGAAAATGTCAAAGTGATCACCGGTTTCGATCGGGTGATGATTTACCGTTTCGATGATGATTGGAATGGAGAAGTCATCGCTGAGGCGAAAGAAGAATCTCTCGAACCTTTTTTGAATTTGCATTATCCGCACACGGACATACCTTCGCAGGCAAGAGAACTTTATTTGAAAAACTGGTTGCGAACTATTTCGGATGTAAGCTACGAGCCCGTTGAAATAATACCCTACTCAGGTCCAGGCTCTGACAATCCGCTGGATCTCGGTATGGCTGCCTATCGCAGTGTTTCCCCTATACACATAGAATATCTCAAAAACATGGGCGTTGGCGCCACCATGGTTTCGTCTATTATTATTGAAGAAAAGCTGTGGGGATTGATTGCGTGCCACCATCAAACACCCGTTTCTATAGACGTTTCGACCAGGTCTACCATCGAAATGTTGTCTAAAATAGTGAGCCAATTTATCAGATTCAAAAGAGAAAAGTCAGAGCAACTAGAACTGATACGTCGAGAAAAGAATCTGAAAAATATCAATGAGAAATTCGTGTCGGAATGGAGCCTTTTCGAGGGACTATTTGCTAGTGGAGAAGACCTTTTGCGATTAATGAAAGCAGATGGAGTTGTGATCAGGTCATCGGAGAAAACTGTCACATTAGGTGATATTCCTCATAAAGATGATTTAGATATTATCTATGCAGAACTCCAAAAGAAACATAATCCCAATTGGCACACACATTCTATCAATAAAAGCTTTGAAGACCTTCAATGGTCGAGTGACATAGCCGGTCTTTATTTCCTTAGCCTTTCATCAACTTATGAATCTTACATTATTTGGTTCAGAAAAGCTGTTCCAAAAACGGTGAACTGGGCAGGAAATCCCCACAAGAGGAAGTATACCGCCGAGCATACATTAAGTCCTAGGAAATCTTTTGAATCATGGAGCGAAAAGATGAAAGATGAAGCAAAGCCATGGACAAACACGGATTTGAAAAGCATTCAAAATCTTAATATATATATCAAAGAGTTTACTTTTCTTATTAATGAAAAACTGGAACAACAAGTTAAAATCAAAACCAAAGATCTTGCAGATGCAATAGAGCAGCTTTCGAGTGCAAAGGAATTAGCAGACAGAACATCCAAGCTTAGAAAAGAATTTTTGGCAAATATGTCTCATGAGGTGCGTACTCCGCTCAATTCTATGCTCGGCCTGACGCAAATGATCAAGGCAAGAACCAAAGAACATAAAACAGCAGAATGGTCAACCCTCATTTTAGAATCAAGCAATCGACTCTTAGGCACACTTTCATCAATATTGAATGCCGCCTTAGCCGAATCAAAAAGCGAAAGCATCAACAATCAAATCTTTGACTTGAGCAAATTATTAAGGACCAATATAGAAGTACATCGGCCACTCATCGGAGATAAAAATCTAGAGTTAATCATAGATATAAAGGACAATCTAGTTTGCTACGCCGACGAACAAAAGCTAAATCAGACATTGAATAATATTCTGAGTAATGCGTTGAAATTTACAGAAAAAGGCTCAATAACAATAAGTGCCGCACAATACAGTGCCATAAGACCCGAAGTAGTTATCAAAATCAAAGACACGGGTATAGGTATGTCTGAAGGTTACCTAAAACAAATATTTCAGCCTTTTTCTCAAGAAAAAGGTGATTTAAAAAGAGAACAGGAGGGCAGTGGTTTGGGGCTTTACATTAGTAAAAATTATATCGACCTTATGGGCGGCTCTGTTGAAATAGAATCCAAAAAAAATGAAGGAACGATTTTTGAAATCGTACTACCTAACTCTACCAATGGAAATTAAAAAAAAATTATTGATTCTCGAAGACGATAGAATCAGCTGTATCATGTACCAAGCACATTTTGGTGATTTTTATGAGGTTGATGTTGTGCATAATGCGAAGGACTTTCTTCAATATTTTAAAGAAAACAAACCAGACGCTGGATTGATTGATGTCAATATCAAAGATCCCGAATATACTGGGATAGATCTTGTGAAAATGGTTAAAAGTTCTCAGCCTGAACTGACCACAGACTTCATACTGATGACTGCCTATTCAAAAAGTGAATTAAAAATTCCTGATGAATTTTGTGATTATCACCAAAAACCGATTGAACTAGAAAGACTAACCGCTCAAATTAAATCAATCATTGACAAATGATGCTATCTCATTTTTTAAAAGTGAATACTGCCGATATCCACAAAAAGACGGAATCAACTTTTAAAAGGATCAATTTAATGTCTTCAAACTTTTCGGTAATGGATTACAAAAATCTATTGACCGTTCAGCTGGTGTGGCATGATGTCTTAGAGGCACATCTATCCAGACAAAATATTGGCTATCAATATCAAAATAAGGCCAAACTGATTGAAAATGATCTTCATCAACTCAGTGTACTTAACACACCTTTTCCAGAAGTAAAGCTTCCTGAGTCACTTCATCCTGTAGGCTTGATCTACGTGCTGGAAGGTTCAATGCTTGGCGGAATGTTTATCTTGAAATTTCTCCTAAACCAAAATATTCCTGAAGACGCATTAACGTTTTATCAGTACTGCAAAAGTAGCGGTGCAAAATCTTGGAAAGCGGGACAAGCTTTCATTGATCAACCTGAATTTCTGGCAGAACAAGAAGCTATCCTTAAATCAGCAACTTATGCCTTCGAACTCATGGATGAGGTGATGAACCTTGTTCTAGAAAAACAGGAATTGAAAGGGTGAGTATTTTTATCACGAAGACCTAGAAATGGCAATAACGCTCAAAAGCATATCAGGTCAAGCGACAGAATGGTAATCCGTCGGGAATTTATCAAACCATTATTTCTTTACATACTGAGTCAAAATCACAATATGTTGATCATTGACTTTACCTTCAATATGCGATGGGTTATCATGCACTAAGGAAATATTCCTGACAGACGTACCACGCTTAGCAATAAAACTTGCGCCTTTGACTTTCAGATCTTTGATAAGCACTACGCTATCTCCTGCGAGTAATTGCACCCCATTGCTGTCCAAATGCTTTACTTCAGGAGTAGTTGACTCAGTCAATGATACCCCACTTTTAGCCCAAGGTATCAACTCTTCAGGCAGATACATTAATTCCAGTAAATCCTGTGGCCAGCCCTCCTCTCGAAGTTTATAGAGCATTCTGTAGGCAACCACCTGAACTGCAGGAACTTCACTCCACATGCTATCATTTAAACATCTCCAATGATTTACTTCAATAGGCGAAGTTCCATGGAGTTGTGAAGAGCAATTTTGGCAAACCACAATATTTGCATCCTCGCCTGTAGCATTTTCTACCTTGTAAATAACCAAAGGCGATGAAGCTGTGCATAGTTCACAAGTATGATCTGCTCTTTCTAATAATGTTTCACTAGTATTCATGTGTCTAATTCTTTCTGAAGTTGAATAGTTTGCATTCTATTGAATTCCACAAAAGACCGCATATCTGATCCAACAATTCTATTTGGTTTCCCAATTTTAATCTTGACTTTATGTGGTCTAATCACGAAACTTTTAGGAGATAAAACCTGATCAGTCCCTACGACGGCAACTGGAACAACAGCAATATCCGCCTTAGCCGCCAGCATAAAAGGCCCTTTTTTAAAGACACCAACCTCCCCTGTTTTACTCCTCGTTCCCTCGGGAAACATCAGAACATCTTTCCCTTTTTTGATCAATTTCCCGGCTCTATCAAGACTGGCTACCGCCTTTTGCTTATTAGAGCGATCCACAAAAATCATCCCTGTAGCGATCATGTACCACCCAATAAAAGGAACAAGTCTAATTTCCTTTTTGGCCACAAAATGCAATCCCTTTGGAATAGCGCGAAATAATGCAGGAATATCTACATAGGACAAGTGATTTGCTACAAAAACATAAGATTCTTTCTTACTCAAATTCTCTGTACCAGACACCTCCAAAGACACACCACAGAACCATAAGATGCCAGGCGCAAACATCGTACGCGCCATGACTACAGAAGTCTTCGGGTTGAAGGTGAAAAGCAGAACAACCAATGATAAGCTAATCATTAGGATAGTCCAGATAATACAAAAGAGATATCGAAAGCCAGAGATTAAAAAATGCACGATGCAAAAGTAACTTTTTGTATCAAGTAGCATCAGGTTTATTCTTCCCTAATTGTGATTTCCACTTTTATGGTAATCAAAGAAAGGATGAGCTGAAAGTTTTCCTCATAATTCTTGAGAAACCACTACTATTGCCAAAATTAATTGGCCTTATGTCCGGCCAATAAATAAAGCACGGCCATTCTAATAGCCACGCCGTTTTCTACCTGTTGCAGTATGATTGATTGATCAGAGTCCGCAACATCTGAAGAAAGCTCTATCCCTCTATTTATCGGTCCTGGATGCATAATAAGCACTTCGTTATCCAGAGAATTGAGCAATGCCTTGTTGATGCCATAATGTGCCGAGTACTCTCTCAGCGAAGGAAAATACCTCATCTGCTGACGTTCCAGCTGAATTCTTAGAACATTGGCCACATCGCACCAAGCCAAGGCTTTTCTGATGTCCAACTCCACTTTCACACCTAAGGAAGTAATATGTTTTGGCAAGAGCGTGGCAGGACCACAAACCATTACTTCTGCACCCAATTTTTGGAGGGCAAAAATATTGCTCAATGCCACTCGGCTGTGAAGAATGTCTCCTACAATCACTACTTTTTTCCCAGCAACCGTACCAAGCTTATCCATAATGGAGAAAGTATCCAATAGCGCCTGCGTAGGGTGCTCGTGAGTGCCGTCACCAGCATTGATGATATTGGCTTTTATATGTTTAGATAAAAAATGTGGCGCTCCGGGACTTGAATGTCGCATGACAATCATATCCACTTTCATTGCCAGAATATTATTCACTGTATCGAGCAAGGTTTCTCCTTTTTTGACAGAACTCGAAGCAGATGAAAAATTGATTACATCGGCTGATAACCTTTTTTCCGCTAGTTCAAATGACAGCCTTGTTCTTGTGCTATTCTCAAAAAAGACATTAGCCACCGTAACATCGCGCAGGGATGGCACCTTTTTTATTGGGCGGTTCAATACGTCTTTAAAATTTTTTGCCCAATCAAAAATCAACTCGATTTCCTCTTTTTCAAGATCTTTTATTCCGAGCACATGTTTTGATTTAAGCTTGTCCATCTTCGATATTGATTAACCAGATATTGTCTTCTTTGCCTTGTTCCGATAGTTCAACCAACACTTTTTGAGAACGTAAAGTATTGACTCTCCGACCTACGTAATTCGCTTCTACCGGAATATCCCTACTGTATAATCTGTCAATTAAAACCAACAATTCCACCTTCTTGGGGCGACCAAACATGGTCATAGCATCCAAAGCTGCTCGAACGGAGCGTCCCGTAAAGAGCACATCATCAATCAGAATAACTTTTTTATCTTCAATTATAAAAGGGACTTTGGTTTGATTAGGAGATAGTGGCTCATCTCTTCTTCTAAAATCATCTCTATGAAACGTAATATCGATGTACCCAAGATTAAGCTTTTTGTCGAGCACCTCTTGAAGGCGTTTATTGATTCTTTCGGCGAGGTAAATACCACGAGGCTGTAAACCCAAAATGACCGTTTCAGAAAAATCTCCGTGATTTTCAATCAGATGTTGGCACAATCTGTTGATTGTGATCTGTAGATGTTGGCCGCTAAGCAGAAGTCGTTTTTGCATAATAGGACTACCGGCAAATATAGTGGCTATGATGCTTATGGAATAATGAACCTGATGCTAAATATTTTATCGTTACAGCTTACTTTCTAAATCGTAGGTAACCTTATTGATATAAAATATCTTTCGGTAGACCTTTATTACTGAGCCAGATTCATTTTTAATTCGCTGTTCACCAAAGGCATAATAGGTGTTTCCATACCATTTTTTCAATCCCTCTACCTGAGGGTTTTTACTCTTGATCTCGTCGCTATTGTATGACAATCTTACAGGATTAAAGGTTTTACCTTCTACAATGGCATTTTCTTCAACCACTTTGGATCTAATCGTATTTCCCTCCATGTACATTAAAACAATTTTATCATCGTAGACACTTACTTGTACAAACTTCTGTAATGAAAAGGTGAGGATATCCTCGATCTCAAAGGAATTATCCCATTTAATGTCACCATTTTTATCGAACGCTACTACAATGGCATGGGTGTATCTATAACCAGTAAAACCGGATGTGAAATTTTGTGCCGAGCCTATACCACCGTAAGGAGATCCCGCATAGCTATTATAACTTGGATAATAGGCTTCTGCAATCATTACAAATTCATCGCCACGCTTGATGATATCATGAACCATCAAGCGGTAACTAAACTTTAGTTTCCGCCCCTTTTCCTTTTTTCTTTCTATCTTTTCTTTCATTCTTTTTTCCCGGCGTTTGCCCATAAAACCAAAAAAGTTGTCTAGATCGGCGTAGTTATGAAATTCGACAAATTGCTGCCGGCCATTGATAAACTTGGCCAGATATAATCCGCGGCTATATTGAGAGGCATTCTTAGAATATGTTCCTGCTACATATTGAAACCCTCCCAAAAAAGTGGTCGCCGTTCCATCGATAAGGTTGTTGCGTTCTCCTGGATTTATTCTGTTTTCCTGTATTAGATCTCCTGAAGAAGTGAAAGTTTTAACTCTTACGCTATTCTTTCGGTTGTCTTGCCGCTCGGTGGTGAGCACCGTAAATATCTGAGCTTCATCATCAATGATAAGATCTAACAAAAGGCTATTGTTCTCGTAAAAGCCAGGCACTACTTTTGGCGTTCGCTCTACCAAATTGTAGGTCAGTAATACCGGTCGAGAATTGGTATACCCGCCAAGGATCAAAGATTGATTGATGACTTCAAAGTGCGTTAGGACTATTGGGAAAACAGTACTGATCTCAAAGGTTAAATAAAGACCAGATTCGGCATCTATTTCATAAATAAGAAATTCTTCATTGCCAAACTCTGAAATGTTAAACATCAGATAGTATTTACCGGAGTAATAATCATAACCAGTAAAGGTACTTGTATAAGGTACAGGGAAGTTTTTGGACCAAACGACATTCAATGCGGTATCCAAATAATGAAATACCCAAAGCTCGCCATCAGCCAAGGCATCACTTGTCTGCACAGCTACCAACATTCCATTTTCCTGACCCTCAATAACATGAAAATCATAATCTTCAGAGCCCATATCAAATTCAACCCGATTGGACTGTACGATATAGTTACTCGTATCCTGTCTCTTCTTTTTTTGTGAAAAAGATAAAGTAACAGAACATAAAAGGCCTACGTAAATCAAAATTCTCATCATAATATGACGCTCGGAGCAAGAGTTTCTTGAAGACTCAGTAATGACAATGATTAAATGAAATTATTGTTTTTTGAAAGTTGAATAAACAGTCGTTATTAAGCATAAGTTATGCCAACAAATTTCATTTAAATTTTTTATCTAATAACGTTTTAGACTGATTAAATGTGACCAATGACATTCACATTAATCATCAATCATCTTTCATGTCAACTGATGAATCTTCCAACCATACAATTAAAACATCTAGCCTATTAAAACCTGATGAAACACTAAATGTTACTCCGCCAAAAAAAACGTCCAGCAAGTAGTTTCGATTTTTAAACCATCAATGATGAAAAAACACATATTACCTAAAAGGCAAAAATCGCGATGACTAATAACCTTCACAAATCAAAAAATAGTATTGAAGGAATCTTTGATTAATAAAACTAAATGGTTTCCACAAGGTTGGTTTCCTAAAAGTATCTTTAATAATAAGTGCCAGAGCAAGTGGTTATTCTCTGGGACAACTATTAAAACCTTAGCCTTATGAAAATCCTAATTTTACGTTTCTCCTCAATTGGGGATATTGTCCTTACTACTCCCGTGATAAGGAATTTGAAGCAACAACTTAAAAATGTTGAAATACACTTCGCTACGAAAAAAGATTATGCTTTTTTATTAGAAGAAAACCCAAATGTAACTCAGGTTCATCAATTAACGGACTCACTCAATAGTCTGACTAACCAGTTAAAAAAGGAAGGTTTTGACTATGTCATAGACCTACATAATAACCTTAGAACAAAATATATCAAAGTTCGACTAGGGGTAAAGAGCCGATCGGTGAACAAATTGAATTTTGAGAAATGGCTTTATACCAATTTTAAAATAAATCGTCTAGCGAATAAACATGTAGTTGAACGCTATATGGAAACGGTAAAGCCACTAGGTGTATCAATAGATGAGGATGGGTTGGAATATTACATCCCACACCGAGATGAAGTCGAAAACAATTGGTTGCCCGAAACTCATCGAAATGGATATGCGGCAGTCGTGATTGGAGGTAAGTACACCACAAAAAAACTCCCTACCAAAAGGATTATCGAGCTTTGTGATCGCATCAATAAACCGATCATTCTTCTCGGCGGTGAGGCGGAAGTTTCCACAGGTAATGAAGTAGCAGCATTTTTTAAGAAAAATAGCGAAAACACCTCCTTTGATCAAGGGTTACGAGACTTAGGAAAAGAAGCGACAATATTAAACGGTTGCGGGAAATTCAATGTGAATCAGTCAGCAAGTATTCTCAAAAATGCTACCTGGGTTTTCAGCCATGATACTGGATTAATGCATATTGCTGCCGCATTTGGGAAGCATATTTTTACGATTTGGGGTAACACTACACCTCTCTTCGGCATGTATCCATATAATACCAAGTTTACCGTTTTTGAAAACAATAAGTTAAAATGTCGTCCTTGTTCAAAAATTGGCTACAACAAGTGCCCTAAGGGTCATTTCAAATGTATGAATGAGCTTGTGTTTGACTTTTGGTTGCCTGATTAGTGTCAACAAACCTGTCGAAATAATTTCAAGCTTATCTTTGCTGCATATTCACAACTCAACCCCTCAAAATGAAAACACTTTATATCATCAGGCATGCCAAATCTTCATGGAGCTTCGACTTGGACGATCATGACAGACCCTTAGGCTTTAGAGGCAGAAAAGATGTGATGACCATGGGGAAATATTTGAGCCACAACACCTCAATTCCTGATATTATCATTTCGAGTACGGCGAGTCGAGCGTTGAATACCGCACTCTTCATTGCGGACGATTGGGGTTATCCTGAAAGCGAGATTCAAGTAGACAAAAACCTTTATCATGCAAGTGCCCCCCAAATAATCTCCATTTTAAAGAATCAGCAAGAAGATTGTGTGGCGATTTTTGGACATAATCCCGGACTCACAGAACTAGCCAATCGCTTTGTGAAAGATTATATCAGCAATGTACCAACAGGTGCTTGTTTGGGAATCGAGTTTAACATGGACAACTGGTCAGAAATCGAAAATGCGGGCGCTCAGCAAATATTTTTTCATACGCCAAAATCTATAAAAATGACTTTACGCCACTAATAAGATGGAAGCCTTACAAAAAGCGTTAGAAAGAATCCCCTACGCATATTTAAATATCGGCTTAAGGTACCTCCTATTTGCAAGTATTTTCTTCCTCATATTTTACGTAATCTTCAGAAAGAAACCGTTTTTAAATAAGATACAATCGAAATTCCCAAGAAATGAGGACTATACACGGGATTTTGGTTACTCCCTGCTGACTATTTTTATATTTAGTGTCATTGCAGTGATGACATTTACAATTCTTGCTCCTTATTCTCTATTGTTAAAAGATCTAGATGCAAAATCATGGAGTTATCATCTCGCTTCGCTGGTTCTCATGTTTTTCTTGCACGACCTGTACTTTTATGGCATTCATAGGTTTATGCATATTCCTAAATTCTACAAAAAATTCCACAGAGTACATCACCAGTCCACCAATCCCTCACCTTGGACAGCTTATGCTTTTCATCCTTTAGAGGCCATTCTGGAAGGCCTTATCTTGACGCTCATCGCTTTTACAATCCCTGCTCACAAGGTTGTTATAATTATATTCTTTGTATTTCAAATTGCATACAATGTGTACGGTCATTTAGGGTTTGAACTTTACCCAAAAGGATTTCATAAAACAATGATTGGCAAATGGGTAAATACCTCCGTGGCACATAACCTACACCATCACAAGTTTAATGGAAACTATGGCTTATATACTTTGATCTGGGATAGGCTATTCGGTACACTTCGGGAAGAATATGAAGAAGCATTTGACCAAGCCAAAGTACCTGCTAACAGGAATACATTGGCTTGATCATCGGTAATTATAAGATATATTGACTGAGGTCTTTGTTCTTTACAAGTCCATCAAGTGTGTCTTTAACCATCGCTTTATCAACCAAAATTTTAGCATTTGGTCCGATGGTATCTGGGATGTCGAATAACACATCGTTGAGCAGCTTGCTCATCACCGTATGTAAGCGTCTCGCACCTATATTTTCGACCTCTTCATTGATTTGAAAGGCTATTTCTGCCAATTCTTCAAGCGCCTCTTCCGTAAAGCTCAGGCTAACATCTTCTGCCTCTACCAGTGCGATGTACTGTTTGGTCAAGGCGTTTTTTGGCTCTTGCAAGATTCTTATAAAATCTTCTTTTGTCAAGCTGTTCAATTCCACTCTGATCGGAAATCTACCCTGCAATTCAGGAATTAAATCAGAAGGTTTACTCACGTGAAAGGCTCCTGCGGCAATAAATAGAATGTGATCGGTATGAACAATACCATATTTGGTGTTTACAGCACTTCCTTCTACGATGGGCAACAAATCTCGTTGCACACCCTCTCTGCTCACATCGGGTCCTCCTTTAGATGATCCACTAACGGCTATTTTATCAATCTCATCAATAAAAATAATGCCCGTATTTTCCGCTTTTCTCAAAGCTTCTTCCTTCACATCATCCATATCGATCAACTTCGCTACCTCTTCCTCTAGCAAAATTTTACGTGCGTCTTTAATAGCTACTTTTCTCTTTTTCGATTTTTTTGGCATCATATTGCCAAGCATTTCCTGAATGTTAATCATTGAGGATTCATCCATTCCTCCCCCAATCATTCCCACGCCAGGATTAGCCGTTTGGCTGATATTGATTTCGATCTTGCGATCATCCATCTCCCCATTTTTGATTTTCTCTCTGAATCGTTCGCGTGTTTTTTCGTTCAATTCACGCTCATCTTCAGGCTCATCTTTACCAACTCCGGAGGCAAACGGGGTTGGAGATCCTTTAACAGGTGGAATCAAAATATCAAGAATCAACTCATCCACAATGTCTGCCGCTTTCTCCATGACGGCTTCTTTCTTGGATACTTTTACAATATTTACGGCCTGCTCCACGAGATCCCTGACCATGGACTCAACATCTCGCCCTACATAGCCTACCTCAGTGAATTTACTCGCCTCTACTTTGGTAAAGGGAGCATCGGATATTTTTGCTAATCGACGAGCAATTTCTGTTTTACCAACTCCTGTGGCACCAATCATAAGGATATTATTAGGCACAATATCTCCTTGAATTTCAGTCTTCACGTTCATTCTTCTCCATCTATTGCGGAGTGCGATAGCCACATTTTTCTTTGCGTCCTTTTGACCAATGATATATTTATCTAGCTCAGCGACTATTTCTTTTGGTGTAAGATCTTTTTTCATGTTTTATAATTTGTTTTTCATGAGGTTGTTATCATGAAAGCACTGTTAACTTGACTTTTTAAAGGAGCGAATGTTTGATTGTAAGGTGAAAAAGTTGGAGCCTCCACCAAAATGATATCGGGAATAGGCATATCGAAACTGGAACCTTTTTACGCCTATTTTCAATCCAAATGACATTCCCGCTCCACCAGCATCATCAAGGATACTTAACTCCTCTCTTCTCAAATGGTTATACCCGATTAAAAACTGAACGTTTTGACTCAATAATAATTCCGCACCAATGCTTATATGCCTGAAAATATCATTGATTCTATCGTCGATCCGCTTGGCAGAGTCCTCGTCCTCCAGAAAGACCAGATCGCGGCTAGCCAGATTGTAAGCAGTGATAGAAAATCGAAAAGGCATATATTGAGGTTTGAAAGTGGTTCCAAGCTGCACGTCAAATGGAACTTTACTTTGAGCTAAACTGAAAAAATCATTCAGTATAAATCCAAAATCTTTGAATAAAAGAGCAAATGTCAGCTCCTTTTCTGGATGCTGATAGATGCCACCTATATCAAAAAGCAAAGCGGTGCTTTGATAATTATCGATTGCCGAGCCATTAAACTTGGCATTTAAACCAAATGTGAAAGAGGAAAGTCGGTGGCTTTTACCAATAACTATTTGATAATCTTTAGCGTCAAATGAACCCACCAGATCTCCATTGGGCTCTCGACGTTCGAAATTACCAAAATCAAAATACCGAATGCCAAATGATAAATTCTTTACCTTTTTTGTATCAAACTTATAGGTGCCAGAAAAAGCATTGATGTCCGCAAAATACGGGCTGAAAGTAAGGGTGATCGTTGAGTTTTGCACAGAATCGATCAATGCAGGATTTTGCATCATTAATGCGCCATCTCCATCATTGATAGAAATCACTTCGCCTCCCAAAGCTGCATTTCTAGCATTGTCAGCCGCGCTGGAAAACTGATACTGCGAAAGCTGTGCCTTCGCAGTAAATGAACATAATATTAATATGACTAAACTTAGCCTCAAGATTTGAGAGATGCTTCGGGAAGAATAAATTTCATCGGATTGACTGCCATTTTATCTAACAACGCGATATCAAGCACATCTTGTACGCTTTTCACAAAATGTATTTTAAGGTCCTTGATATATTTTTCATTTATTTCCTCAAGATCCTTCTGATTTTTATGACACATGATTATGTCTTTGATTCCAGCTCGCTTTGCTGCAAGAATTTTCTCCTTGATTCCTCCTACCGGCAATACCTTTCCTCTCAGGGTAATTTCCCCAGTCATAGCAAGTTTTTGTTTAATTAAGCGCTGGGTGTATACGGACGATAGTGCTGTGAGCATGGTAATTCCAGCAGATGGCCCATCTTTCGGAATTGCTCCGGCAGGCACATGTACATGCAAATCATAAAATTCAAATATTCGATAATCAATATTTAAACTTTCGGCATTAGACTTTAGGTAAGAAAGTGCAGTCATGGCTGATTCTTTCATCACATCGCCCAGTTGCCCTGACAAAGTCAATTTACCTTTACCTCGGCTCAGACTCGCTTCAATGTAAAGGATATCTCCGCCAACTGGTGTCCAAGCTAAACCTGTAGCAACTCCCGGCAGCTTGTTATCTTCGTAAAACTCTTTATCAAAATCCTCTGGCCCCAAAATTTTTCGAACTTGCTCTTTCGTGATTTTGCTTTCATATTCCTCCTCCATCGCTATGGATTTCGCGGCATTTCTTACAACTGAAGCAATTTTCCTTTCAAGATTCCTGACACCAGATTCTCTCGTGTAATCGTTGATCAGCTTTTCTAAGGATGGTTTATCAAAAGTGATTTGAGTAGATTTTACCCCGTGCTCTCTTTTTTGCTTCGGCACCAAATGCTTCTTGGCTATTTCTACTTTTTCTTCCAGTGTGTAGCCAGTAATATCTATAATCTCCATACGATCTCTCAACGGCGGCTGAATCGTATCTAAAGAATTAGCTGTGGCAATGAATAACACATTGGATAAATCATAATCCACTTCGAGATAGTTATCCTTAAACGTACTATTTTGCTCAGGATCAAGCACTTCCAAAAGTGCTGAAGATGGATCTCCACGGAAATTAGAACTGACTTTATCGATCTCATCTAGGATAAAAACAGGGTTTGAAGTTCCCGCTTTATTGATATTTTGAATCACCTTCCCGGGCATAGCGCCTATATAGGTCTTTCTATGACCTCTAATCTCCGCCTCGTCGTGCACGCCACCTAAAGACATACGCACGTATTTTCTATTTAAAGCATTGGCGATAGATCGACCTAAAGATGTTTTACCAACTCCTGGAGGGCCATACAAACAAAGAATAGGTCCTTTCAGATCGTTTTTTAATTTTCTTACTGCCAAGTATTCAAGTATCCTTTCTTTCACCTTCTCCAGTCCAAAATGATCTTTATCTAAGACTTTTCTGGCGTGGTTAAGGTCAAAGTTATCTTGCGTTACCTCATTCCAAGGCAGGTCTACCAAGAGTTCGGCATAACTCATGGCTACTGGATATTCAGCAGCAGCCGGATTCATTCGGCCTATTTTATCCAGCTCCTTAAGAAAATGTTTTTTTATTTCCTCAGGCCACTGCTTGTCTTTTGCTTTTTTTCTAAGAGCATTTATCTCCTGATCTGGGCCATCTTGTCCAAGTTCATCCTGCAAAACTTTCATCTGCTGTCGCAAATAATAATCTCGCTGCTGCTGATCTATATCAGAATGCACCTTACTGGCAATTTCATTTTTCAACTGAAGAACTTGAATGTCCTTGAGCATCAGCTGTAGTAGTTTTTCAGCTCGTTCTTTGGTGTTATTTGTCTCTAATAAACGTTGCTTGTCTTTTACTTCAGCGTTGACATTGGAAGACAAAAAATGCGTAAGAAAAGTATAACTATCGATCTTACTCAAGGCATCTTGCGCCTCTTTAGGAATCTCTGGATTTAACTTTAATACTTTGTTGGCGGCCTCTTTGAGCGATTGTTGTATAACAATAATGTCGTCTTCACTCAAATCTTCCTCATCCTGCAATACCTTATAAGTGGACAGAATATATGGATCTTCACTGACCATATTTTCTATTTCAAATCGCAATTGCCCTTGAATAATTATGGTCGTATTTCCATCCGGTAGCACGAGCATTTTAAGGATTTTAGCTATTGTGCCAACCTTAAAAAGATCATTAAAACCTGGCTCATCCGCTTTTTTATTCTGAGCCACTACGCCTATCGTCCTATCTCCTTTGTATGCCTTTTTAACCAATTTTACTGATTTGGTTCTACTGACAGTGATGGGCATGACCACCCCTGGAAATAATACTGCATTTTTTATTGGAAGAATTGGCAGTTGATCAGGAAGGTTCTCAGGATCAAGTTCTTTTCCTTCTGCTTCTGTTACAATTTGAATCATTTCTCCTGATTCTTCACCAGCCAAGAGGTAATCCAAAGATCCGTTTTTAAACATATATGTCAATCTGGCAGTAACTGCCTTTAAATTCAAAATAACTTTATTCTTTGCTAATGTTCAATAGCTATGCCAAATTAATATGAAGAACTACAAAACCCATTATCTTTAAGCGCTGAAGCTTCTAACACCACCGCCAAAAGCATTCTATGATTCGGTTTGAACGACAATTTATATTATTCACACTCTGCTTAAGTTTATCATTTAAGATATACTCGCAAAACCGTAGCACCAAACAATTTAATCTGGATTCCCTTCCCGATAACATTGAAATGACGCTTTGGGAATTCCCAAATATGAACAAAGTCAATGACTATTTTGATCGGAATGCATTGATTAAAATTAACAGCTTGGAGGCTAGCAAGCAGTGGAAGAAGGCTTACATTGAGATGAAGAAGTATGTGAGCCGTTTTGGCATAAGAAATTTTTATAAAGATACGCGCCTCATCTGGAGACTAGCCAAACTTACAGAACTATTCGGCGAACCCGAAGAAGCCAGAAGTCTCTACAGACTTGCTCTTAAACATCATCACACAGGTATAGACATTAACCAGATTGAGTTATATTATGATTCTTTAAACACGCAAGAATCAGAGCTTTACGTGCCTTTAGATTACTATTACGAATTAGTTGAATATCGAAATATGATCGATACGCTACGTCCTCCGCGTGGCGTTTTATTAAACATGGGCGTGGAAATCAACTCTGACAAAGCAGATTATGCACCAACACTCAATGTTGCCAATAATGTGCTACTCTTCACCACGAAAAGAAATGAAATCACCAAAGATTTCGAAAAAGCGGATAACGAAGATTTATTCTATTCCAAGAAAGACTACTATGGAACTTGGTCTTATGCCGAAGCGCTTACAGAACTTAATAGCCCATATAACGAAGGATCTGCCACGCTGACAAAAGATGGTAAAACGATATTTTTTTCCAGATGCGATTGTTCTAACTGCTATGGTGATTGTGATATTTTTTCCGCAAAACTTTTGGCCGACAGTACTTGGGGAGAAATTCAGAATCTCGGCTCGGGCGTCAACAGTCTTAGTTGGGATTCTCATCCAGCATTGTCTCATTCCGAAGACACTTTGTACTTTGCCTCGGATAGACTCGGCGGTTTTGGCTTATCGGATATTTACTATTCTGTAAAGCTGAAAAACGGCAAATGGGGAGCTGCGAAAAATCTAGGACCAATTATCAATACAAGAAATAACGACGTGAGTCCCTTTTATCATCCAATGTACGATGTGCTTTACTTTAGCTCGAATGGACAATTGTATAATTTTGGTGAATTTGATATTTACAAAAGTCACCTTGTGAACGGAGAAT
The DNA here is from genome assembly GCA_040218415.1 of Cyclobacteriaceae bacterium. GTDB lineage: Bacteria > Bacteroidota > Bacteroidia > Cytophagales > Cyclobacteriaceae > JAVJRN01. The sequence continues at coordinate 92,633 of JAVJRN010000072.1, read as the reverse complement.
GGAGTGAACCGTACAATATAGGCCCGTTGGTCAACGGACTGGGGAGTGAGTTTTATTTTACTATTGATGCGAATTCAGAGCTGCTATTTTATGCAAGATCAGCAACGAGGGACTTGAAAAAACAAGACCTCTACTCCTTTCCGTTACCCATGGAAGCCCAGCCTCTCGCCACAACGAAAATTACTGGATCGCTTCGGGATTCCCTCACTGGCAAACCATTTAAAGGAATCGTTTCGATCATAGACTTGGATAATGGTGTTGAAGTTGCGCCCAAATTCCTGAAAGACGATGGTAGCTTTGAATTTAATCTCATTGACGAAAGAAATTATTTATTGATCATTCAGGGTGATGATTTCTTTAGGATTGAAGATGCCTTTTTTCTTGACGGCTCCAGATCCCTAAATAAAGTAACCGTGCCGCTAGCTAGTCGTGTGAAGTTTAAGTCGATAGAATTTGACAATGGGAAATCAAACTTGAAAGAAGAGATGTATGCAGATTTAAACAAAATCGTCAATTTCCTTTATGATAATCCAAATTTCAAATTGAAAATTTCTGGTCATACTGACTCTTTCGGACAAGCAGAATTCAACTTAAGGCTTTCAAAGGAAAGAGCAAAAAACATACGAGACTACATGGTCAACTTTGCCAAAGTAGAAGCTGATCGGGTGGAATGGGAAGGATATGGTTCTACACAACCAATCGTAGATGAAATATCGGATGAAGCAAAAGCTCTAAATCGAAGAGTGGAATTTCAAATTTATCGTCCGGGATCTGCACCAATCCTATTGGAAAACGAATAGTTTGGATATGTCTAATATCTGCCAATCGGCATTTTAAATCACAAAATAAAGCTTGCGTTTGAGCGATCGCTTAACGATTGCGAGTGCTTTGAAAGCATCAACTACTCTGCCTAAAACTTGGCTAGAACCACCGGAGAAGGATCCTCAAAACCATTAATTTCTCACTATCGGCTCGAATCAAAAGATTCGATTATTCATCCATTCAATACCTGGTGATTAAAGCTATGGGTGGCCTTAAACTAAAAAAGCAGATTGATGTCTCAATCTGCTTTTTTAGTTTTTCAATTTGCCTTTTAAAAGAATTTAATAATGTCGTTAAAAATAGCAAATGCCATGATACCCAGCAGCAAAAGCATGCCTACTTTCTGTGCATTTTCCAAAAACTTATCGCTTGGTTTACGTCCCGAAACGATCTCGTAGGTTAAGAACACCACATGACCGCCATCAAGAGCAGGAATAGGCAAGAAATTCATAAATGCTAACACCATAGATAAGAGCCCAGTAATTCTCCAGAATTTTCCCCAGTCCCAAGTACCACCAAAAATTCTAGCGATACCTATTGGCCCGGAAAGCGACTTACTCACCGAAGCATCACCTTTGAACATTTTACCGAAAGCCTTAATATTTGAGAAAACAACGCCAAAAGCTTCTTCTGTTCCTTTGGCGGCAGCTTCTCCAAAAGATAAATCTCTGAATGAAAACTCTATATCCGGGATCGCTTGAAATCCAAGCAATCCGTCCTCGCCAATTTCCGCCTTTAACTCAATTTCCTCTCCTTGCCGTGCGATTTTCAATGAGATAGAATCTCCCGCCTTGGCTTTTAGCGTTTTTTGTAACTGGTCAAAATAATCTACTGACTCATCGTCAATACCGATAATTTGATCACCTTCTTCCAGTCCGGCTTTGTCTGCAGGACTTCCGGGCATTATCTGACCAACATTAAACGGATATCTGAAAGAAATATACGGCTGATCTGCATTATCAGCAATCTTATCGATAAAATCGTTAGGTATTGTAACTTGTACCGTTTGCTGACCTCTTTTCAAGGAAAAGTATACGTTTTCATCCAAGAAAATATTTGGACTGGTTAAGTCGCTAAAGCGATCATATTCTTTGCCGCTTATGCTAAATATTTTATCACCACTTTGGAGTCCGATTTCCTCCGCAATAGGAGAAGCAACGATACCATATTTGTTTAATTCTTCTTTTGATAAATATTGATCACCTTGGTTATAAGTGATGGCAATGAAAATAATCACCCCAGTGATCACATTGACAATGATACCGCCCATCATTACAATCAGTCTCTGCCAGGCAGGTTTAGATCTAAACTCCCACGGTTGTGGCTCAGCTGACATGGCTTCAGTATCCATAGATTCGTCAATCATACCAGAAATTTTAACAAAGCCTCCGAGTGGTATCGCTCCAAATGAATACTCCGTTTCCCCTATTTGCTTTCCCCATATTTTTGGAGGGAAACCAATGGAGTATTTCTCCACTCTCATCCCGAATGCTTTGGCCGCAATTAAGTGCCCAAATTCATGCAGTCCCACTAAAATTGAAAGCCCAAGCAATAGCTGAGCTGTCATGATTATACCTTCCATCATTTAATTAATTCCTTCGCTTTTATTCTTGTTTCTTTATCTGTCATAATCAAATCCTCTAAAGAAGGTTTTTTTATAAACGTTATTTTATCCATGCAGCTCTCAATTACATCGCTCATTGCTAAGAACCCGATATTGTCTTTTAAAAATTCTTCTACCACGATTTCGTTGGCTGCATTGAGTATGCATGGGCTATTGCCGCCTCGATCTATCGAAGCAAAGGCCAAACCTAGATTACGGAATGTCTCCATGTCAGGTTTTTCAAAAGTCAAACTGGCATAATCTGCAAAGTTGAATCTTGGAAAATTAGCTTTTAGTCGTTCTGGATAAGTAAGCGCAAATTGTATCGGAACTCTCATATCTGGAAGGCCAAGCTGAGCCTTTATCGAGCTATCCTCAAACTGCACCAATGAATGTATGATAGATTGTGGATGCACCACCACTTCAATTTGATCAATACTCACACCGAAAAGCCATTTCGCCTCAATCACTTCCAAGCCCTTGTTCATCATCGAAGCGGAATCGATCGTTATTTTAGCACCCATATCCCAGTTGGGATGCTTCAATGCTTGTGCCTTGGTAACATGAGCCAATTCTGATCTTTTTTTCCCTCTGAAAGGTCCGCCCGAGGCTGTTAATATCAACTTTTCTATAGGATTTTGCCACTCTCCAACTAGGCATTGAAATATGGCAGAATGTTCCGAGTCTACAGGCAAAATATTTACTTTATGCTCCTTGGCCAACTCTGTAATCAAATGACCCGCTACGACAAGTGTTTCTTTATTAGCAAGAGCAATTGTTTTACCGGCTTTGATCGCATGAACGGTGGGCACAAGTCCGGAGTAACCTACCAATGCTGTTAATACAACATCAATGGTATCCATTTCCACGACTGCATTCAGGGCATTTTCTCCGCTATATACCTTGATATCATGGCTATCAAGCACATCATGCACTTTTTGGTAATGAGCTTCATTCCCGATAACTACAACGTTTGGTTTAAATTCCAACGCTTGCTGAATGAGTAAATCAGCATTATTTTGCGCGGTAAGCACTTCAACTTGAAATCTTCCCGCATGTTGCCGTATAACTTCAAGAGTTTGTGTTCCTATGGATCCTGTCGATCCAAGAATGGCAATGTTTCGTTTTTTATCCAAAATTTAACAGAGGTCTAATGCAATAAGTGCATCCGCGATTTTTCGATCGTTGGAAAGTCGAGGCACTTTATTCTGTCCTCCGAGCTTACCGATCGATTTCATATATGTAATAAATGCATTGGATTGCAAGTTGATTATTTTCAATGGTCTCAATATTGATCCTCTAATGAGGTCATCATAATAACTATTTAACTTACTGAGCTGCAAATCTAGTTCTTTTTCGAAAGAAGAAATATCCTTTGGTGGGTTTGCAAATTCAACAAACCACTCATGAAGAGGCAAACCTTCTTTTGGTGATACGTTTGGTGCTACAGAATATTCCACTAATTCAGTTTCAGGAAATTTTTTACAGGTGTTTCTCATGGCTTTTTCAACTTCTTCTCCTATCACATGCTCCCCAAAAGCGGAAATAAAATGTTTGATTCTTCCTGTCACCAATAAACGATGCGGATGTTTACTAACAAACTTTACGGTATCACCTATTGAATAGCCCCAAAGACCCGCATTGCTATTAATAATCACCGCATAATTAACACCTAGTTCAACCTCACCAATTGTAAGTCTTCTAGGATTATCTTCAAAATATTCATCGGCAGGAATAAACTCAAAAAATATTCCTGAATTAGCCAGCAATAAAAGTCCCTCCTCTTCCTGAGAGTCTTGGTAGGCGATAAATCCTTCTGATGCCGGATAAGTCTCTATGGAATCAATTTCTTTCCCAATAGTTTCAAAAAGTTTGGCTCGGTAAGGTTCAAAATTCACCCCACCGTAAACGAATAGCGAAAAATTAGGAAAAATATCCTTGATTTTCTTACCACTTCTTTCTTTGAGTTTGTCAAAATACATCTGTACCCAAGGCGGTATTCCTGAGATCAAAGACATATCTTGATCTATCGTCTCCTCTACAATTTTATCTACTTTGGCCTCCCAGTCTTCCATGCAATTTGTCTCGTAAGATGGCATTTGATTGGTACGGAGATAGCTCGGCACATGATGATTTACAATGCCCGATAGGCGCCCAGTATGTATTCCTTCATTGGTCGTTAGTGTAGGACTACCCGAAAGGAAAATCAATTTACCATCCAAGAAATCACCATTTCCTGTTTCATGAACGTAAGACAAAAGCGCATTTCTTGCGCTATTAATATGATTAGGAATCGAGTCACTGGTTATGGGTATATATTTGGTGCCGCTCGTCGTTCCTGATGTTTTTGCAAAATATGCCGGCTTTCCAGGCCATAAAATATCAGCTTCTCCTTTGACTATTTTATTTACGTAACCTGACAATTTTTCATAGTCTCTCACTGGAACCTGACTCGCAAAGTTCTTGAAATTCTTAATGTCAGAAAACCCGTGATCCTGGCCAAATTCTGTCGCAGAGGCCTTTTTTACAATATTCTGAAAGATTTTTTCTTGATGTTTCTCAGGATCTTGAGACCATGACTGAGTTTGTTTTGCAATCAAACTGGCAAAGGGTTTGCTTAAAAAAGATCTAATTCCCATAACGTGAAATTAGCAATTTTTAACAGTGGGAAGGGTCTATTGAAGCAACAAAAGAATAAGATTTAGGTAATCAATTTATAAACTCAGCAGAGATATGAAAAATATATTCATCGTAGGTACTATTAGCTTGTTTTGTGGGGCGTTTGGATCGGTTTTAGGTTGGAAGTACGTTATTCAACCAGAATTAGAAAATACGCAAAGTGCAACATTCGCATCAAACCATGTCCCCTTTGAGAACTTTGACAAGACTGAAACACCGACTTTTTATCCCAAAACAGTAAATAACATTGGAGAAAATCCAGATTTCGTGCTCGCTGCAGAAAAAAGCACTTCCTCTGTGGTATTCATCCAAACGTTAACGGAATACGAATATCGAGCGGGTGGTTGGTTAAATTGGTTTTTCGAGCCACGCGCCTCAGATCAGGTTAGCAGCGGGTCGGGGGTGGTTATATCCAATGACGGATTCATTGTAACAAATAACCATGTGGTAGAAAATGCCGATAGAATTAAAGTTACTTTGGGAAAAAGAACTTTTGCCGCGGAACTTATTGGGACAGACCCATCAACAGACTTAGCTGTGATAAAAATCGATGGGGATAATTTGAATCCAGTAGAATTGGGAAACTCCGATAATGTCAATGTTGGCGAATGGGTACTGGCGGTAGGTAATCCTTTCAACCTAAACTCCACAGTCACAGGTGGAATTGTCAGTGCCAAAGGAAGAAACATCAATATTCTAAAAGATAAATTCCCCATAGAATCCTTTATTCAAACGGATGCAGCCATTAATCCTGGAAATAGCGGAGGTGCATTAGTCAACATGAAAGGTGAACTTATTGGCATAAATACAGCGATCCTTTCAAGAACTGGTTCTTACGCCGGATATGGGTTTGCTGTTCCGGTTAATATTGTGAGAAAGGTGTACGGCGATCTTAAAAAATACGGAACAGTACAGAAAGCATTTACAGGAGCTGAGTTTGTCGACGTGAATAGCGAACTGGCTAAAAAACTTTCATTAAAAGACCTGAGCGGAGTAATTATCGCCAATATTCAAAATGATGGTGCCGCGAAAAAAGCTGGTCTGATGAAAGGAGACGTCATCAAAGCAGTCAATGGAAGAGAAATCGACAGCAAGTCTTATTTGGAAGAGTATATCGGTAATTTATATCCCGGTGACAAACTATCTATTTCGGTACAAAGAGATAACAAGATCATTGACAAAGAATTAGTGCTCACCAATAGAGAAGGTACAACAAGCGTCATTAAGAAGTTTATTTTCACTTCCGATGAATTGAGAGCGAGCTTCGAGACTGTCTCTAAAGTAGAGCGAGATCTCATAGGAATTGACAATGGAGTAAAAGTAATCGACTATGAGTCTATTGGTTTTTTTGCAGAGCTGGGAATTCCCGAAGGATTTATCGTAACACACCTCAATAATACAGCGATTCAGAGTCCGGAAGAATTGTCCGAGATATTATTAAAAATTAGAGGAAGAGTGATCATTTCTGGAATCGACAGAAGAGGACGAAAGGTCTATTATCCTTACTATTTTTAATGAAAAAGATCGGCATGGATTAAACCATCGCCGATCTCATTTTTAGTTTTTTCTTTAATTCATCGATAGAAAATCTGAACTTGGCATTAGTATCGATCATGTCGTTCACAGACTGAACGGCATGTATAACCGTACTGTGATCTCTTCCTCCAAAATGATTGCCTATTGACTTCAATGAATGATTCGTATAATCTTTAGAGAAATACATCGCTACTTGTCGAGCAATTACAATTTCCTTTTTCCTAGTTTTAGCTTTTAAGTCGTCTTGATTCACACTGAAGTATTCCGAAACAGTTTTCTGGATGTAGTCAATCCCAACTTCTGAGTCAATATCCGTGACGATATTTTTTAATATTTTCTTAGCGAGCTCCAAATCCAGTTCACTTCGAGTCAATGATGCATGAGCGATAAGAGAGATAATCACACCTTCTAATTCTCTTATGTTTGTATCGACCGTATAAGCAACATATTCCACAACCTGATCCGGTATTTCTATACCATCAGCTTGCATTTTTCTCTGAATAATCGCCATTCTAGTCTCAAAATCAGGTTGCTGCAAATCTGCTGTGAGTCCCCATTTGAATCTCGAAACCAGTCTTTCTTGCAAACCTTTTAAATCTTTCGGCGCACAATCAGATGTCATGATTATCTGTTTGCCACTTTGATGTAAATGGTTGAAAATATGGAAGAATATTTCTTGCGTCTTTTCTTTATCCTTCAAAAATTGAACATCATCAAGAATGAGCACGTCTACCTCTAGATAATAATTGGTAAAATCCTGAATATTATTGTTCCTCAGCGCCTCAATGAATTGATTGGTGAATTTTTCAGAGGCAATGTAAAAGACTCTTTTACCTGGATGATCTGCTCTTATTTCATTTCCGATAGCCTGCACCAAGTGTGTTTTACCAAGACCAACTCCGCCATAAAACATCAGCGGATTAAAAGAAGTAATACCCGGCTTATTGGCTACTGCAAAACCCGCAGATCTAGCCAATCGATTACAATCCCCTTCAATGAAATTTTCAAATCGATAATTGGCATTTAGATTCGAGCTGCTTTTTAGCTCATCGTAGAAATCAGGATTTTTATATTTATCATAGCCATTCACTCTGTTTTTATTGTGCGAATTACTGCCGCCCGTAACGTTGATGGTTAATGGCTTCAAATTGTCATCTCCTCTATCAACAACAACAGAATATTCTAATCTGCCATTAGGCCCAATTTCCGTTTTTATCGCTTGCTTTAATAAATGCACATAGTTTTCCTCCAACCATTCATAGAAGAACTGGCTTGGAACCTGAATCGTTAAGATATCATTTTCCAATTTTTTTGGTCTGATCGGCTCAAACCACGTTTTAAAACTCTGAGCTGGAATGCGTTCTTTTATTAGAAAAAGACACTTTTCCCAGATTTCATTGTGCATTTGTAAGTATATTTTTGGTGGTAGTTTGCTTAAAAAGCTCCTCTTTTTTTAAGAGAGGACATCAAAATTGTATCAAAATAAATTAAGAAAAAAATCACTTTTCTATTGACTTTTTCGAATCTCCCTTGAAATTGTGGATAAGTCACTTTTTTTAAAAAGTTCTTTGAAAAATGCAATTTACTGTAGGCTAGATGTCAATGTTATGTCGACTAGAGAAAGTAATAATTACCTTTGTCTGATGAGTACAAAAGCACCCCTCTTTTCCGAATTTGCTCACGCTGATTTTCATGATTGGCAAAGCGCAGCAATTGATTCATTAAAAGGTAAACCCATTTCTGAACTTCATTGGCAATCGTTTCCGGGCCTTAGTTTAAAGCCTTACTATGATCGAGCGAATAGCGAGAGCACTGCTTATCTTAGAACCTATTTCTCCTCGGTACAGTCACACTCTTGGAAACTCCTAGAGTTTATCAATGAAGATGACCTTACCCTAGCCAATAAACTTGCAAAAAATGCCCTAATGAATGGCTCTGATGGTGTTTTGTTTAAATTAGAAAGTGCGCTTCTAAACGAAGACATCCTTTTAGAAGGTATTTTGACTGATCATTGTCAAATAGCTTATTTTAACAATTCCCCATCAAAATTTCACAATACGCTTAAGTTTGACCTTCATCTAATTGCGGGCAATGATATCGTTGCTGACATGAAAGATGCCTATCAAAAAATTAAAAATATTGATCGTGAAGAAGTTTCGATCAGCTACTCGATCTCAAACGATTTTTTTCACGAAATAGCAAGATTAAGGGCCTTGAGGTACTTGACCGAGAAGATTGAAAATAAAAAAATCCACCTTCATGTATTTCCCACTGCTGGGGAAACGGAGGCTGAGCATTTACTCAAACAAACAACAGGTGCTTTGGCAGCAACCATTGGTCTGGCCGATAGCATCAGTTTCTTGGTTGGAAACGATGATTTTGCCGATGGAGGAGCTACCAGAATTACCAGAAATATCGGCAACCTTATCAGGCATGAAGCCAAGTTGGAAAATATTGGAGACTTTTCTTTAGGTTCTTTTTTCATAGACGAACTCACCCATAATCTCATTGAATCTTGCATCACTTCCGATCAATCCATAGAAAACACATCGACTAGAACTTTTATTCAGGATGGATTTAGTGCCGGAATTCCACCATATCTGAGAGGGCCTTATCCAACGATGTACACCGTGAGGCCATGGACGATCAGACAATACGCGGGGTTCTCTACCGCAGAAGAGTCAAATGCCTTTTACAAAAGAAACTTAAAAGCAGGTCAAAAAGGACTTTCGGTGGCTTTTGATCTAGCCACACATAGGGGATATGACAGTGATCATGAGAGAGTTACCGGAGATGTTGGTAAAGCTGGCGTAGCGATAGATTCTGTGGAAGATATGAAAATTTTATTCGATGGTATTCCACTGGATCAAATGTCCGTTTCCATGACCATGAATGGTGCAGTTATACCAATTATGGCATTTTTTATTGTCGCAGCAGAAGAGCAAGGTATTGCTCCTAACAAACTTACTGGTACGATCCAAAATGATATTCTGAAAGAATTTATGGTACGAAATACCTACATATATCCGCCTCTCCCATCGATGAGGATTATTGCGGATATTTTCAGATACACCTCCCAAAAAATGCCCAAATTCAACTCAATAAGTATTAGCGGCTACCATATGCATGAGGCTGGTGCTTCCGCAGCGCTTGAACTTGCCTTTACTCTTGCTGATGGCTTGGAGTATATTAAGACGGGATTAAAAGCAGGGATCGAAATTGATGCTTTTGCGCCAAGACTTTCATTTTTTTGGGGAATTGGCATGGACTTTTTCACAGAAATTGCCAAACTGCGTGCTGGGCGAGTACTTTGGGCGAAGATTGTGAATAAATTTGAACCTAGAGATAACAAATCTTTAGCCCTTCGTACGCATTCGCAAACGTCAGGTTATAGCTTAACAGCGCAAGATCCTTATAACAATGTTGCGAGGACGTGTATTGAAGCAATGGCCGCAGTTTTTGGGCACACACAATCCTTGCATACCAATGCGCTCGATGAAGCTATCGCACTGCCTACGGACTATTCGGCGGCTATCGCCAGAGAAACTCAGAAATATTTACAAAAAGAAATCAATATTACTCAAGTCGTTGACCCATGGGGCGGATCTACTTTAGTTGAAGAAAAAACCGAAAACCTGATTTTGCAAGCTTGGGAGATCATTGAGGAAATAGAAGAAATGGGCGGTATGGCCAAGGCTATTGATGCTGGGTATCCAAAAATGAAAATTGAAGAATCAGCAGCTATAAAACAAGCCAACATTGACAGTGGTCAAGACGTCATCGTGGGACTCAATAGGTATCAAACAGATATAAAAACAAAAATTGAACTTCGCGAAGTAGACAATGACGATGTTCGAGAGAAGCAGATCAACAGATTGAACCAAATCAAATCTTCAAGAGATCAAAATCAGGTAGATCTACTGCTCAAAAAAATTGAGCAAGCAGCCGAAAGTGGCGAAGATAACCTGTTAAGTTTGGCTGTGGATGCAGCTCGTGCAAGAGCTACCTTAGGAGAAATTTCATTGGCCATGGAAAAAATATTTGGCCGATATCAGGCAAAACAAAACACAATTACTGGTGTGTACTCAAAAGAAATTAAGAAAGACCTCAACTTTGCAAAAGCAAAAGCACTGGCTGATCAATTTGACGAGTTAGATGGAAGACGTCCAAGAATAATGATTGCTAAAATGGGGCAAGACGGACACGATCGAGGAGCAAAAGTGATAGCCACAGCATTTGCTGACCTTGGTTTTGATGTAGATGTCGGCCCTCTATTTCAAACACCTAAAGAAGCAGCCCTTCAAGGAGCAGAAAACGATGTGCACATCATCGGTGCTTCATCCTTAGCTGGTGGACACAAAACGTTGGTCAAAGAGTTGATTGAAGAACTTAAGAAAATCAACAGAAGTGACATTATGATTGTAGCAGGTGGCATTATCCCTGAACAAGACTATCAATATCTGTACGATATTGGCGTGTCCAAAATATTCGGTCCGGGCACAATAATTTCTAAAGCGGCCATAGAAATACTCAACGAATTAATGAGTGATGATGAGTGAGTTTGAAAGTCTCTAATGACCTCTACGATTAATGATGCTTTCTCATAACCTCTCCAAAATTCAAAAATTAGCCATAATGAGTGGTCATTATCGACTCATGAGCTGGTAACTAACAAAAAAATCCCTTGAGTATATTCAAGGGATTTTTAATTTTATCTCGTATTAAAACAGCTCTTTACTCAGCTTTAACAAGCCCTGCTGCAACTTTAAAGTCTTCGTACATCGTTTGAAATTCTTCAACTTCAGGAGCCATGGCAATTGCCTCCTCATATTTTGTCAAAGCATCTAAAAACAAACCATTCTCCTCATAGAAAGAAGCATAAATAATTTTGTTTAACGGCGTATCGTCACTTATTTCAGCTTTCAAAGCTTTCAAATTTGCCACCACTTCTGATTTATCAATAGGGTCTGCTATTTTAATACCAACTTCCGAGGAAGCTATTTCCTCATCAGCCGCATTGTAAACTTTTACAAGATAAAGTCCAGCATCATTTGCCATTTCGTCAGTAGTAAAATCAATTTCAACAAAAGTCTCTTTTGTCTCAGTTGCTAAAATTACTTCATCAAAAATGTTCTTGATTTTTACAGAATAAACAATATCGTCTGCTGCATCTTCAGGAGCCTCCCATCTTATAATTGAGGTCGATCCCATGACATCTACCTGCGCAGGCACTAAGATATTAATAGCGGCTGATCCTGCTGCTCTAGAAACCGCTCCAGTTGCGTTCAACCTAGATCTGTAGTCAGTAGTTTCCTCTGAATTCATCTTGTTAGAGACGAACTGCGCATATCTATTGGTGATGCTTGTACCTGCAACGTTGATTGTTTTTGCTATCTCAGAAACCTTTTTAGTTCCCTGCTCTTTGATCTCCGTTGTTTTACCCGACTTGTGCATCAATCCGATATATGCTCCCTCAGATGCAATAATTTGATCGTTTTCGAAGAGTTTTGATCCTGTTTTTAATGCCTCAGGAGCTCCGCTCCCAGCGCGTTGTATTTTATTACTACCCTTGTTCACCAGCACTCTGAAAGTATAGTCTTGTGCTGTGGCGACAGATGTGAGAAATACTAAAACGGCGGCAAAAGAAATTAATTTTCTCATAATTATATTGCTTGTTGTGAATGTAAAGTTATAGTTTATCCATTTTAAATAAAGATCTCCTACCTTCTCGGGTAAAAGAATTTTTGACTACTCCATAATAAACTTCAAGAGCATCCCCAGAAACGCCTATGGCCACTAAGGCCAAACCCATTTCTAATTTAAAACTATAAACATCTAATAAATAAAGTATCAAAAAGGTAAATGCTCCTATTTCAGCTAGCTGAAATAACTTTGTAATCCCATCATACCATTTTGGTATTTTCTTGTAAATTAACGAAAACAATGTGACATTCAAAAAAGCTAGAATGATACCTATCGCAGTGGATTGAGTTTCACTAATTGTATTAATATAATCTTCGTTTAAAATCATGGTGATAATATTGGCATGTACAACCCCTCCAAACATGTCTGGAAATGCGCGTCCAATGTACTTTTCATTTAATGGAGTATAAAATTTATCCTCCAGTGACTCTCTATCACCTAGATATTTACCTAAATAACAAAACATAACCACTTTACCAGTGATCATGTCTGGAGTAAAGTTTTCATTAAAAACATCCTCTGTATCCAAAGCGAAATATTTATTACCAAACTTCGTAGCGCCATAATCAATCACGTTTCCACGATAGTTTATGATTTCCTCTTCGTTCTTTCGTTCTAAAAACTTCTCGGCTTTTTCCTTATCAAAATAACTTGCGAGCTTCACTGAAAACGCGATTTGCTCTTCTCCTCCAATGTCAATTTTAGGAATGAATGTCCTACACATTTTCAGATCTGATTGTTCGGTAGCATCTGTGATTAAGTTTACGAAAGCAACATCATCTGCAAGGCCTTGAAACATTGGCCATGATGTAGCTACCGAATCTTCCTCTGGATTTGTTGGATGTGGAATTAACTTAGTAGCCATTACCAAATTTTCCACTTGAGCAAGCGATTCAGCTAGAATCATATCGCCCAAGGTGTCTTCTTTTGGAAAATAAAAAAAAGAATCAACCCCGATCACTGCAGGATTGTATTGATTAATAATTTGAAGCATGTAGCCAATCTCGGCTCTTGAGCGTATTCCCATGTTTACCAGAACCACACGGTCATCAGCAACAGGATCATCTCTCAATTGTGAAAAGACTATGTCGGTCGTTTCCATATCTCCAAGAGCTTCTCCGATTGGATCAAATACATCGAATATTTTAAAAGCAGTCATGCTATTAAAAAAGGCCATTAGACCAAAAACGAAGATGGTACCGAAAATTGCGTCAAGCCAAAGTTTTCTAAACATGATTGAAGTATTAGCAGGTGATCAAAAGTTTATATTTTACCTGCAATTAATAAGCTATATCTGACTAGTACCACACAAAATTAGTAAAATATAACTTTTTATTAAAATAAAACAATTTTAAATAAAGACCATGGGTCATTTCGGTAAAACCCGTATTTCTGTAGACGAACTTTATCATGGCATTATTAACCATGATAGACTTATGCTTAGTAAAGCCATCACACTTATTGAAAGTCGACGAAAAGATGACATTACCAGAGGAGCAGAGTTATTAGACAAAATCATCAGTCACTCTGGTAAGAGCATACGACTGGGGATTACGGGAGTTCCTGGAGTAGGCAAAAGCTCGTTCATTGAATCATTTGGTTCTCAGCTAACCCAAAAGGGTCACCGACTAGCGATATTGTCCATCGATCCTAGCAGCTCAAAATCAGGAGGAAGTATTTTAGGTGACAAAACCAGAATGGAGCAATTAAGCCATGACCCGAATGCTTATATAAGACCAAGTCCTGCGGGACAAACTCTGGGCGGTGTAAATAATAAAACGAGAGAAACCATATTGCTCTGTGAAGCGGCGGGCTTTGACATAATAATTGTCGAAACTGTAGGTGTAGGGCAATCCGAAACAGCAGTAAAAGATATGGTAGATTGTTTTCTATTATTGATGCTCTCGGGTGGTGGTGACGAACTACAAGGAATCAAAAGAGGCATTATGGAAATGGCAGATATTATTGCAATCAATAAATCAGACGGTGATAATGTAGGCGCATCAAAGCAAACCAAAAAAATTCTTGAAAATGCTGTTCACCTATTTCCACCTCACGAAATCAACTGGGTGGTTCCTGTTTCGCTTTGCTCAGCCTTGACGAAGCATGGAATCACTGAAATATGGGATGACATTAATCGCTTCATCGCATTAAGCCAGTCTGAGAATTTTTTCAAGCATAACAGACAAATACAGAATGCACATTGGTATAGACAACTAGTGGATGAAGAAATAAAACATACCTATTTCGACGAGGAAAAAAGGGCAAGATATCGTCAAATTGAAGCGAAAATAATCGCTAATGAAATGGGTGTAAGAAATGGATTGAGAAAACTTTTTGAAAGTTGATGTCCTACAATTCATCGAGTAAAACCTACAATTCGGTAAGATTTTTTTCAGATCATCACTGATTCGGATTCCCTTTGATCGAAAATACGGACTATGGAAAAGTTTTTACTGCTGTCTCACGCAAGTTCTGGTGCCATTGTACTTGCTATTGGACTTATCAATATGGTGAATAGAAAAGGCGGAAAATGGCATGCGCTACTTGGAAAAATTTATGTTGGAACAATGTGGTGGATCTGCTTAAGTGCATTATTGGTCATCTCTTTCTACAGATTTAGCTTTTTTCTAATGGTCATTGCCGTTTTAACTTTTTATTCCACATTTGTGGGTATTCGTGTGATAAAAAGAAAAAGCACTGGCAGGGAAGAGTGGTACGACTGGGTCGTAGCGGGCGCCACTATGCTTTTTGGCATTGGGCTGATAGGTTATGGTTGTTACGCTTTTTATGTGACCAAATCTCCGAATGTTATCGGCTTTTTAAGCTTAATATTTGGTGGGGGAACAGCATACACAGGTTTTAGCGATTTAAGACGTTTTAAACTAGCAAAACCAAAAACCAAAAATTGGTGGATCCGACAACACATGAGCGCAATGGGCGGAAGTTATATTGCCGCAATCACCGCGTTTGCCGTTCAAAATAGCAATATATTTTTACCACAAAATTATACTTGGGTGGCATGGCTACTTCCAACTGTTATTATTTCGCCAATGCTATCTTATTTCATCAGGAAGCAAAAAAATAAGATGACAACTATATAAGCTGGCACCCTATTACTTTGATAATTGAAATCTTTATCTGAAAATGAACCCATTTGGCGCAAGTCCTGAAGGAAGCGTTTCAATGAGTTTAGGTGCTGAATCATAATCCGAAAACCTCAATACTTTACCCGAAGATTGATACGCAGCATGATCTCCAACAAATATATTGTCCTCATCCACGCCAAGTCCATGGAAATTAGTCCCCTCAATTATTGGTTCGGATAACGACGGATTGGCAATTTCCAGTCGATAAATTGCGGAATTATAATCCGGATAGCCGCTACTAGCTATCCAAAATAGATAAGTACCAGCTGGATCTATTGTTAGTTTTTCGTTAAAACCCAAAACCGGCACACTTTGAATAGTATTTACCACTTCGTTTTTATCTGTATCGATATGCACAAGCGCGCCACTTGAACACAATACCCAAAGGTTGTCATTAGCATCAATAACCATTTTGTCTGGTCCTGGCTGCACATCGATGGTACTTTCTGGTTGTAGCGTTCCTTCGTTGATTTGATAAACAGAAACCGTAGTTCCAGCTGATAAATAATTACCAATATCGCTGACATATAATCTGTCTTTAACATAAACCACATGCTGAGGCTGAATATTCAATGCCAAAGTGGAGCTAATCTGAAAAGTCGCCAAATTGATGGTAATAATTTCAGGGTTATCATAAAGAAAGGTTTCACTATTGAAAGTTCCCCAATTGGTCAAAAAGGCATATTCATTGTTCGCAGCGACTCCAAAAGGAGTATGCAATCCAGTGGTTACGCTCGTTATTGATTCGAAGGTTTCTTTATTAATAATCTCCAGCTTATCTACTGCATTGGTGGTTGCAAGAATGAAATCACCACTTATTATAGCATTTTGAATAGTACTGCCCACTGGAAAATCATTTGCTGATTGAAATGCATTGGACGAATATTCGGCACTGGTCTTATTGTAAAGGTCAAAACTGCCATTTGCAGCCGAGAAATTACCTTCGTTAATAATCACTACTGAAGCAACAGGCGCCAGTGATGGCTCATCGCTATCACTGCATCCTATAAATAAGTTTAAAGCGAAAAGGAAAAGGAAAAATTGGATACGTTTTAAGTTCATTCTGAATAAATGTTAGAAATTTTATAATTGAGTTTTAGAATATAACTGCGCCCGGGAGTGGCGCGCAGTTCGTAATTTTGATAATCGTTATTAAGAATATTTTCTATTTTAATGCTCAGGTTGAATTGACTTGATTTGGTTGAAAGCGATTTAGAGAGTATCGTATTGAAGAGTCCAAATCCTTCAACGTACAGTCTATTGCTCGCTTCAGTATATCTCCTACTTGTATAGGAATAATTCATATTCACTGCCCAACCAGAAAATGCAACTGAGGCATTGCTGGCCAACTTATGAAAGGGCACATATGCCAGTTGCTTGTCGATGGTCAGGTCATTGCCGGCAATGGCAGAAAGATTGGTGGATTGGTTAAAGGAATAAGTGGCCTCCGCCCGAAAGGTTAATCGACCGGCGTATCTATACGAAATAACCTGCTCTAATCCCCGTATACGGACACTTCTTACATTTTCTGGCGACCAAATTGCCTGATCAGATGCTGATGACATTGGCAACCATTGAATCATATTTTTAATCTTGGTTTGATAGAGATTGGTGGTGACTCTAAAAGTTTGCTGTTTTTCCTGACGGGTAAGTTTGAAAAATAATTCACTGTGAAATCCGCGTTCAGGTTTGAGTTCGGGATTACCGCCCGGGCTCCAAAAAAGGTCATTCAGCGTTGGCGCACGAAAGCTTTCCGATACATTGACACCAGTAATTAGCTCAGTTTTTTGTTGCTTCACTACTGAAAGCTCTGCGCCTCCTCCAAAAACAAACGGGACTTCTAGCCCTTCTATGTAGCTCTTTTGAGCTCTCATGGAAAGCTTTAATTTTGGAAGAGGATTTACTTGAGCCAGCACGTAATTTTCCACTTTCCATTGAGAAGTGTCTGTAGTAAAATTATCAACATCGGTATGGGCAAGCTGCCCAACTAATCCGCCGCTCAATATGACCTTATCTATTTGAAAGTATTCAAAATCAACTTTGGCGATATTGCGAGTTAGGTTGGTTTCAGAGGCGTGGTTATATGTTTGAAAATCTCGAATATGAAAAAAAGAACTCTTTAGAATGGCGCTTTTTGAATTCCATTGATGGCCTACCAGGAGTCTTAGGTTGCGATCGAGCAGGTGATCATCGTTCGTCAAATCTCCAATGGTAGGTTGTAGCTGACGATCATGATGATTGTACCAAAGCTGGGTATTCAAAGTGTTGCGTTTATTGATCTTATAGCTAAGATCAGTTTGCAAACCTTGCAAAATGCTTTGTGCATTGTTTTGTCGATAAGTATCGTTGCGGTAGTTTACCAGAAAGTCATTGTCAATTTTATTGCGAAAAGCAGACATATTTACCATCACCTTCTTATTGCCAAAATGACTTTTTACACCTGAAAAAAATCTTCCGAAACTTCCAATCTCTTGGTCGAATGAAAAACCAGCTCCCTCCTTTTGAGAAGGCTGTTTGAGGTTGATACTTCCGCCAATATTACCACCACCAAATAATGTACTGGCTCCTCCGGCTAACACTTCTGCAGATTCAAATAAATAAGCTGGTATACTCGCCAAGTCAGATTGTCCTAGCGTTTGCGCATTGATATCAATGCCATTCCAAGTAATTAATGTGTGATTGGGCGTGGTGCCTCGAAAAGCGATGGATGATAATTGCCCTTCTCCGCCGTATTTACGCACATAAATGCCCGTATTTTCCTGTAATAGGTCAGAGAGATTTTTTCCGGAATAATTTTGGAATAGAGCGCTGCTCAAATGTTGATTCGAACTACCTATATCCAAAACGGAAAGCCTACCATCTTCAATAGAAAGCTCTTCGAGATACAAGGTATCTTTTTGTGCAAAGCACCACATACAATGCAGCATAAGCGCTACATAAGCGAATAATTTTTTCACCAGACTATGAATCAAATTTTACATTTAACTCAAAGCCAAAGGATTGAACTTAAGAATAATGCTAAAACATGTGTTTTGCCATCGTCCTATGCTTTCACCCGAAGCTTGGAATTTTAAAATGAATGAGGCAGGTCTCCTGGCTTTTCCCGACTGATCGCCTTCCCATATGCAAGCACACAGTGGCTAGATAGGATCAATCAAATATTGGAATTACAGTTGCGGGGACAGCTCCGATTTCTCATCGGATTCCCTTTTAATCTCTACAGCCTGCTGGGACGGTAGAAAACCAAATTCAAAGCAAAGCTAATTGTTTAAATCAAATCACAACATCAATTGGATAGGTAATTGAAACTCCTGTCTTCAAAATGATTTGATTGATCTTTTTTTCAGAAGACAGTTGACAAGTGACTATTCGGCTAACAATAATTCCTTTAATCCGCATACAGGCCAAAGTATATGATGCTGCGCTGTGCAGATATTGCAACTGTGACAAAGCGACTGATAATTATAGATTGAAGGAAAACAAATCGAAGATTACGATTATTTAGCCCAAATTTGAAAGATGATGAAAACTATTGGGTGCTGTACGCTACTTTTTGCGGCGATAATATTTACAAGTTGTCAAAAAAAGCAAAGCCCAACGCAACTATCCGTAATTGAAAACCTCTACGCTTCAAAGTTTCAGATTTCAGAGAATCAACTTACGGTGCTTGAGCCATGGCCGGGGGCAACAAGGTCTAAAAAATATGCGCTAGACACTCCTCCTCAGAAAGTAATCGTGACGTCCACCACGCATCTACCCTATCTTGAAATGCTCGGAGTTGGCGAACGGCTGGTTGGATTTCCCGGAACATCCTACATTTCAAGTGAGTATTTTCGAGAAAAAGTTGCCTCTGGCACCATTAGAGACATTGGTAATGATGGCAATCTGAACTTGGAACTTATCATCGGTCTGCAGCCCGATGTAGTCATTGCCTTCGATATGGGTAATGAATCAACCTCGCTGGATAAAATCGAAGAATCGGGAATACCAGTCCTATACATTGCTGATTTCTTAGAAACTTCAGCTTTGGGTCGCGCCGAATGGATTAGATTTTTTGGAGCGCTATTCAACCAACAGCACAAGGCTGATTCAATATTTAGCCACATCGCCAACGCTTACGAATCCTTAAAAACGCGTGCTCAGGACGTCAAAAACTACCCAACCGTTTTTAGCGGCATCATGTATGGTGATACTTGGTTTTTGCCAGGAGGACAAAACTCTTCAGCAACATTTTACAAAGATGCTGGTGCTCAATACATTTGGGAGAAAGACTCGACGAGTGGTTGGTTGGAGATAAGCTTCGAATCTGTATTTGACAAAGCGCATGATGCTGATTATTGGCTGGGCATTTCAACATTCAACAGCAAGCAAGAATTACTGAACCAAGATATACGGTATGGCGCTTTCGATGCATTTAAAAATGACAACATATACAGTTATCACAAAAGAATAAATCCAACTGGTGGTTATGATTATTTTGAATCGGGATACGCAAGACCCGACCTTGTCCTAGCTGATTTGATTCATATTTTTCATCCAGAAATATTGCCTGACTACACCACTTATTATTTCAAAAAAGTCGAATGATTCAACAGCAATTTGATTCATCGAAAAAAAGATGGCGTACTATTTTAGGCATTGCCATTGCGCTTACCCTATTCACATTTTTGGTAAATGTCAGCTTAGGTTCTATTCATATCCCAATGATGACTATCGCTAAGCATTTTCTAGGGCTCTCCATAGACAATGAAAGCTGGTCTTTAATACTTTCCAATTTCCGATTACCAAAGGCAATTACGGCAATATTGGTAGGTTCCGCTTTAGGAATCAGTGGTCTTCAGATGCAAACACTTTTTAGAAATGCGCTGGCTGGTCCGTATATTTTGGGAATCAGCTCAGGCGCTGGATTAGGTGTAGCACTGGCCATTTTCCTTGGCTTTTATGTTGGCGGATTTCTAGAATTGAGTGGAATTGGCCGTAGTTGGTTACTCGTAAGCGCGGCAGGGGCTGGTTCATTTTTGATTCTGATTGTTATTTCTTTGGCTGCCATTCGGCTAAAAGATTCCGTCACTTTGTTAATTATCGGTTTAATGTTTGGCGCAGCTTCCGGAGCAATAGTGAGTATCCTACAGTTTTTCAGCCAAGCCGAAAACATCAAGGCCTATGTCATTTGGTCTTTTGGAAGTCTCGGCTCACTTAGTTGGAACGAGTTGAGCGTTTTTATCCCGATGATTCTCGTTGGATTGGCAGGTTCACTTTTACTTTCTAAGCATCTCAATGCTTTGCTCTTAGGAGAGAATTACGCGAGCAGCATTGGGCTCAACCTGAAAAGAACACGAATCTTGATTATACTAAATACCAGTATTCTGGCAGGTACAGTAACAGCCTTTTGCGGGCCAATTGCTTTTTTTGGTGTGGCATTACCGCATATCGCGCGTATGCTTTTCAACACAAGCAATCATCTGCTACTCTCTCCATTAGTTATTTTTATGGGTGCTTTTTTAATGCTCGTTTTTGATACCATTGCACAACTTCCCGGGCTGGATGCTACACTTCCTATCAATGCGGTTACCGCCCTTTTTGGTGCACCATTTGTGATTTTTATTCTCTTGAAAAAGAAAAACCTCAACTACAGTTATCAGTCATGAGCCTTTTTCAAACCAAAAATTTATCGATCGGCTACAGAGATAAAACTGGGAATAAAGTCTTACAAAAAGAACTCAACCTTACGATTCAAGCGGGAGACATTGTCTCACTTATGGGACAAAATGGCGTAGGGAAAACGACTTTTATCAAAACCATTTCTGGGTTATTGGAACCTTTGGGAGGAGACATATTTTATTCAAACAAGCCTTTAAGCCAGCTGACTCCACAAAGCTTAAGCAAACAATTGAGCTTAGTTTTAACAGAAAAGCCGTTTTCATTCAACATCTCAGTACTCGAATTGGTCGCTCTTGGGCGACATCCCTATTCCAACTGGATTGGCTTACTCACCGCTAAAGACAAAGAAGTCATAGAATGGGCCATCACAGAAACCAATACCAACTATCTGGCCGAAAAAAAACTGTATCAACTCAGTGATGGCCAGCTACAAAAGGTGATGATAGCCCGGGCGCTGGCGCAAGAAACTGATTTGATCTTTTTGGATGAACCTGCTGCTCACCTTGACTTACACAATAAAATTGAAGTCATGATGCTTCTACGGAAAATTGCCAAACAAGGAAAATCCATTCTTATATCCACCCACGATATGCAAATTAGCACACAGCTTTCTGATACGCTTTGGCTTTTCAACTTTAATGAATCTGCCAAAATTGGCACGCCAGAAGATCTCATTCTTGATGGCAGTTTGGAGCAAACACTCTACTTAAAAGACTATGGCTATGACATGATTCATGGAGTGGTCAACATCAAGCAAAAAGGAAAGGAAGTAACCGTTATTGGACCTGAAAAAGAAAAATTCTGGACAGAACAAGCGCTAAAAAGAAATGGTTTTCAGATAGTGGATAATGGTGAATTAAAAATTGAAATAAAAAACGGTCATTGGTTTTTTGAAAGTCAGGAATTTAATTCGATAGCTAAGTTGCTTGCGAACCTTTTGGATAAGTAGGTTTTTCCCCCCTCGCATAGGAAAAACGATGACATAAGAGATCAGCAGACCGACTAATGTAATTCTTCAATTTAAAAGTCCTTGAAAAATTCCTGATTGGACAGGAATTAGGATTCACCGTAAGATATCTATTTTCAACTACGAATAAGCATCAATACTATCCATAAAGGCCTTCTTGTATGTTTCGCCTATCGAAATATACTTTTCGCCGATCAATACTCTGTTCTTTTCAATTTGATCTATTTGATGAATTGAAATCACGAAGGATTTATGCACTCTTACAAAATAAGGCGGAAGCTTATTCAGCAGTTCATTGAAATTTTGGAGCGTAAGGATTCTCTCAGTCTTCGTGTAAATACTCAAGTAGTCGCGCAAACCCTCGACATACAATATATCATTGAATTTCACCTTTTGGAGTTTCGTTTCTGTTTTTACAAAAAAGTAATCAGACTTAGTCACATCAGCCTCAACAGACTTTTTTGCTGGTGTTTTACCTCTTCTGTCTAGCACCTTTTGGGTTGCTTGCAAAAAGCGACCAAAAGAAATTGGTTTTAATAAATAATCAACCACATCCAAGTTAAAGCCCTCAATCGCATATTCGCTATAAGCAGTTGTGAAAACAACCTGAGGCTTTTTATTGATGATTTGAAGCAGTTGAGTTCCGAGAATTTGTGGCATTTGAATGTCGAGAAAAAGTAAGTCAACCTCATTTTCCTGTAAAAAAGTCAATGCCTCCAGGCCATTTTCAAACTGCCCTTTCAACTCTAAATAAGGAACTTGACCAATGTAGTCTACAATCTTGCCAAGTGCCAAAGGCTCATCATCCACTGTGATACAACTAATCTTCATGTACTGATATTTTAAGTAAAACTTTATACATACTTCCTTCCTCCGCTATCTCCAAATGGTGCTTTTCAGGATAAATCAAGGCCAATCTTCTTTGCACATTGGCTAAGCCAATACCACCCGTTTCATCTTTCTGAAGTGACTTTGATGGCACACTATTTTTCATTTCAAAAACAACCTCATGATCACTGGAAGTTAAATGACAGCTAATAAAAAGATCATTGAAATCTGCATGTTTAAACGCATTTTCAACAAAAGGAATAAAAATCATGGGCGCTATTTTGAGTTGATAATTCCCAATATTTGAGTGAAATGATAGTGCAGTTTTATTTTTTATGCGCATTCTCTGTAATTCGAAATAGCTGTCGATATAGTCCATTTCCTTTTTCAAAGGCACATAATCCACATTACTCTCGTACAACATATATCTCATGATTCCAGAAAGTTTCATGATAGCCTCAGACGCCTCGGCACTTACTTTATACACCATTGCATCAATATTATTCAACGTGTTGAATAGAAAATGAGGGTTGACCTGATTGCGCAACATCGCCAATTCACTTTTCAACTGCTGCGTCTCCATTTGTTGTCTGATACGCACATTTTTAAACCAATCCACTGTGAACCTGATAAAAAACGCCATCACAATATTTAAAAATACAGTCAGTGCACGTCTCAGCCATTCCTGCAAGTACTTGGTTGCTTCTGGGGTTATTTGATCTCCATTTCCCTCAAAATCCATGGCTACACTTTGAATAGAATCAAGCCCCAATAGCTGATCAATAAATATTTTGGCCACAGGATAAATAATAAAAAGTAGGACAGTGACTAAAACAAACTTCCATGTAGAACGATAAAGCCACTTTGGAATGAGTATGTAAAAGTAGCTGTAGAAAATGGCCATTTTAAAAGAGAAGGCAACCAAAGCCCATTTGATGTAGAAGCTAAATGGCTCTTCTTGATTAAAACTGATCAACAATCCCGTAACTACCACAAGTACCGACCAATAGATTACTTGAAGACCCAGCTTCAGTGGGCGACTCTCTTTTGTTGTTAAATCGATTAAACTCATATGCCAAATATATCCTAGTATTTAACCCCTTAAAGACACAATCTGCGAACTACACCATTTAATCTACCTCCAGCTCAAAATAATCGATGAGGCCGGTCATAGATTATTTGCACTTGATTGCAGATTATTAACAACATTTAATCTATTTTTTTTTCAATGCTGCATAACTTCAAGTTGGTTTGCCGCATCATATAAGTAAAAAAGACTTGATCAATGAAAAAATTACTTAGTTTTTGGACAATACTCCTACTCAATATCACAATACTACAGAGCCAATCAATCGTAATCAGCGGAAGAGTGTTAGATAAGGCAACTAACGAAGCGCTACCTTTTGCAACCGTCGGTTTTCCAAACAGTGCTTTAGGAACTATCACCAATGGCGATGGGGATTTTGAACTACCCATTCCTGAAGCTTTCAAAAATTCATCTATCCGAGTATCTTATTTGGGATATGAATCGACTTCCGTGGATCCTTCCAAGTTTGACTCAAATATGCTGATTGTTTTATCTCCATCAACCATACAACTTGCCGAGTTAGTCATAAGACCATTGGAACCTGAAGATTATATTAAAAGAGCTGTCAAAAAATTCCCTGAAAACTATACTACCGAACCATTCAATTCCACCGCATACTATCGCGAGAAATTCACCGAAAACGGAAACTTCCTAGGCATGACTGAGGGATATTTCAAATCCTACACAAGTAACTATCAGGATTCGGTCAGTAACCAATATCAGTTATTACTATTAAGAAAAGCCAAGAATATCTCTGAGTTAGAATTCATGAAAGATAAAAGGGATAAGAAAGCTGAAAAAAAAGCTGAAAAAGCGGCCAAAAAAGGAGAAGTAGTTTCAGATTCATTGGAAAATGATCTTGACGCAGGTATGATTGTGGCCAATTTTGGTGGACCAGACCAAGTACTTGAGGCGGATGTTTTGCGAGACTTGGATGACTTTCTTGACAGTACCCTTTTCAAAAAGTATAGATACAAATTCGAGAATGACATTCAATACGACGGTCGAAACTTGATGGTAATCAGTTTTAAATCAAAAGGAACCTATGACAACCTAAAGCAAGAAGGCAAAATCTATATTGATCAATCATCTGACGCCATTATTGCCATTGATTTTGATGGTGACATTGTGATACCTCTCGTTTTAAAGCCCATACTGTTCGCTTTTGGGTTTAGTTTTAACGACATGTATCTTACAAAAAAACTGAGGTATCAGCAAATCAACGACAAATGGTATCCGAATACAGTACAGTGGGATTTTCAAATAGGCATTAAAAAGAGATACCTTTTTAAGTCTAACGACAAGTCTCTTTTCGCTGGAGAACAGATTTACAACATTGATTATATCAACGATATAGACCCGGAGGAAATACCTGCAAACTTACGATTTGATGGTGACGAGGAAATTGAAACGCAGGTACACACGCCAGAAGGCTTAAAATGGTCGTCTGTAAATGCTTTAAAAATAGAAGCGATAAAAAATTAAATGAGATTGTAATATTTAGCCAATCAGAGGCACTAATGCATAAATACCAAAACCTATAACTATGAACTTATCCATTCAAAATCTATCGAAAACCTATCCTAATGGGGTACATGCACTCAAAGACGTTTCACTTGAAATCCCTGTTGGGATGTTTGGCCTGCTAGGTCCAAATGGTGCGGGCAAGTCCTCTTTAATGAGAACCATAGCTACACTTCAGGAGCCAGATACGGGTTCGATAACCCTTGGCGATATCAATGTACTAGAAGATAAAGAATCAGTGAGAAGGGTTTTGGGATACTTACCTCAAGAATTTGGGGTTTACCCAAAAGTATCCGCTGAGGATCTTTTGGATCACATAGCGGTACTCAAAGGAATCACCAACGGGAAAGAGCGTAAGGCTTTGGTGAAATCTCTTTTACAGAAAACGAACCTCTGGCAGCATAGAAAAAAAGGATTGGGCGGATATTCTGGGGGAATGAAGCAACGCTTCGGGATTGCTCAGGCGCTTATCTCCGACCCGAAATTAATCATCGTGGATGAGCCAACTGCTGGTCTTGATCCTGCTGAAAGAAACAGGTTTCTGAACCTTCTCAGTGAGCTAGGTGAAAATACTGTAGTCATTCTCTCCACCCACATCGTGGAAGATGTAAAAGAACTTTGCACCAACATGGCCATCATCAATCAGGGAGAGGTTTTGCTTACAGGTAATCCGATTGAGTCGATCAAGAGCATAGAAGGAAAAATCTGGAGCAAGACGATCGAAAAGGACGAACTAGAATCCTACAAAGAAAAATACAATGTGATCTCTGAGCGCCTGATCGCTGGACAGCCGGATATACATATATATAGCGACACAAAACCCGAAGGATTTACAGCGGAAGTTGCTGATCTAGAAGATGTCTACTTCGCTAAAATCAAAGAAACCACTCAAACTGCTGAAGCTGCAGTCTAATTTCTAAACCCACTTCATAATGCTAGAGTTTATCAAGTTTGAGCTGAACTATCGATTCAGCAGACCTGTCACGTACATTTATTTTCTGATCATATTACTCATGGGCTTTTTGGCTACAGCCACGGATATTGTCCAAGCTGGAGGAAGCGGTGGTAAGGTGATGGAAAATGCTCCTTTGGTCATTACGGGCGTAATGCTTGTGATAATGATCTTCGGAATATTCATCGCATCGGCAGTGATGGGCGTGCCCGTGCTACGAGATTTCGAGCACAAAACTGACTCCATGATTTTCACTACACCTACCAGTAAGCTGAGCTACTTAGGTGGAAAATTCTTGGGTTCTTTTCTTACCCTTTTGTTTATC
Source organism: Cyclobacteriaceae bacterium (assembly GCA_040218415.1). GTDB lineage: Bacteria > Bacteroidota > Bacteroidia > Cytophagales > Cyclobacteriaceae > JAVJRN01. The sequence continues at coordinate 65,797 of JAVJRN010000072.1, read as the reverse complement.
TGCTCAGGTATCATCCTTGGGTGCATGTTGGGCCAGGCTGTGCCTTGGCCTTGGCTAGACAATGCCGACCGATTGATGGAATTCAGTTTCATGAGCTATTGGAATCCATTCATTACTTTCATCATACCGAACCTATTTATCTTCGGAGCGATCTTCTTTATGGGAGGATCATTAGGTAAGCGAATGGTTGTAGTTTACGCTCAGGGGATTACACTATTCATGGGTTATCTATTGGCTAGTTCGTTTTTGTCTCAGCTAGACAATCAAGGACTGGCAGCTATGCTAGATCCTTTTGGGTTTGGAGCATTGGAGGTAACTACCCAGTATTGGACCGTGTCAGAGCAAAACAGCCAACTGGTTCCTTTTTCAGGCTATATTCTTAGCAATCGACTCATATGGCTCGCTATTGGGATACTTTCTCTTATTCTCGTTTATGTAAAGTTCAATTTTCAGCAAGCTGGCAATGCCAGTAAGAAAACCAAAAAGTCTGGCTCTCGTGCTGTTCGTGAAATTGCAGATGATATCATAGAAACTCCAGTAGTCAACCAGCTATTCGGGCTAAAATCTCAACTTATTCAAATAAGAAGCCTTTCTTGGTTTTACTTCAAATGGATCATTAAGCAGGGACCTTTTATCTTTATTACGCTTGCTGGTGTTGCCTTTGTGCTAGTGCTAGCATTCGTGGGTGGTACTGGCGGTTACGATATTGAGGTTTATATGACAAGCAGCAGGGCCGTGAGCATGATCGGCGTATTTAACCTTTTCTTTATCATCATCACGGTCTTCTACACTGGAGAGATCGTATGGAAAGAGCGAGATATTAAGATGAATCTCATCTACGATGCGCTTCCTTTTCAGAATTATATCAGTCTGGCGAGTAAGTTTCTCGGTATGGTGCTGATGAGTGTTTTTCTATTGACTGCACTGATGTTTACTGGGGTTGCACTACAGCTCATTAAGGGGTATCCAATAATCGAGTGGAGTCTTTACTTCACCGATCTCTATGGAGACACACTTGCTGTGATGGTACTCTATCTGATTCTAGGATTGTTTATTCAAGCTATTGTAAATCATAAGTTTGTTGGATTTGGTTTGATGTTCACTTTTTACATTTCATTCATCGTGATGAGTGAATTGGGTGTGGAGCACTCGATGTTTTATTTCGCAAGAGCGTCTCTGGGACAATACTCTGAAATGAACCAACACGGACATTATGTGACACCCTTCTCATGGTTCAATATCTACTGGTTTGGATTTGGCGCCATCCTTTATGCGACAGCTATATTATTTACCATAAGGGGTATTGATTCTAGTTTCCTCATTAGGATGAAATTGGGAAAAAACAGACTTAACCCTCAAGCTATCTTGTCAATCGTATTTGCGCTGGTCGTTTTTTCTGCAAGTGGTGGATACATCTACTACAATACCAACGTGCTGAACGAGTATCAAAACTCCGATGATCGAAAGGAGCAGCAGGCACTTTTTGAGCGTATACTCAAGAAGTATGAGTTCATGTCTCAACCTAAAATCATCGATACTTATCTTGAAGTAGATATTTATCCGAAATCGAGAGATTTTACCGCTTCGGGTTATTACATTTTGAAAAACAAAACGCAGGATACCATAGCCAATATTCACATCCAAGAATCACCAAATACGGATGTGACCACCAAACTCGATTTTGCTTCGGCTTATGAGATCGACACGGCCTACACAGATTTCAGATATACGGTCTTCGCTTTGGAAGAGCCGCTGTTTCCGGGAGATTCTATCAAGATGAACTTTGATGTAGTATTTACCACAGAAGGGTTTAAAGAAGGTGGATCAAACAATGATGTGGTTTACAATGGTACTTTTTTTAACAACTCAGGATACTTCCCGAGTCTTGGCTATAATGACGGCTTTGAGCTCGGAAGTGATGACGATAGGAAAGAGCAAGACCTAGAGGTGAAAGAGCGCATGATGGAGACTGATGACCCAAGAGGGGTTGCCAATAGTCTCTTCGGAGATGACGCTGATAAAATCAGCTTTGAAGTGATCATCAGCACAGCTGAGAACCAAATCGCGATAGCGCCGGGCTATCTTCAGAAGAAATGGACTGAAGACGACAGGACGTACTATCACTACAAGATGAACACACCGATGGTCAATTTCTACTCGATCGTCTCTGCGGAGTATGAAGTAATGAAAGACACCTGGCAGCCGCTGGTAGATTCTCTTCCCGAGGTTTCTTTGGAAATCTACTATCACAAGGGTCATCAGTACAACCTAGATCGCATGATGGCAGGGATGAAAGAAGCCTTGTCTTACTACTCTGAGAACTTCAGCCCTTATCAGTTTACACAACTGAGGATTATGGAATTTCCGAGGTATCAGTCTTTTGCTCAGTCATATGCTAACACGGTTCCGTTCTCTGAAGGTATTGGATTTATCCAAAACATCAAGACGAACAATGTAGACCTACCCTTCTATGTGACTGCTCACGAAGTGGCGCACCAGTGGTGGGGACATCAGGTTACCGAAGCTGGAGTGAAAGGAAATGCGATGCTCTCAGAGACGCTTTCGCAATACTCTGCGCTTATGGTGATGAAGCAGAAATTTCCTGCAGAAATCATCAAGGAATTCTTAAAATTTGAACTGAACACCTATCTAACAGGAAGAACCTTTGAGCAGAAGAAAGAGCAGCCGCTCTACCAAGTAGAGAGCCAAGGATATATCCACTACCGAAAAGGTGCGATCGTAATGTATGCACTCCAAGACTATATAGGAGAGGATAGTGTGAATGCTGCGCTAGCTCGCTTCAATCAGGAGTTTGCCTTCAAAGATGCACCCTATCCTACTTCTAAGGATTTGATCAAATACTACCGTGAAGTGACTCCTGATAGCTTGCAGTATATCATCACAGATATGTTTGAGACAATTACTTTGTTTGAAAACAAAACCACTGAAGCGGAATACGAGAAGGTTTCAGACAATGAATACGTGGTGAATCTCTCTGTAAACACGATCAAATATCAAGCAGACAGCTTGGGTAATGAGGAAGAGCAAATCCTGAAAGACTGGATAGATATTGGTGTATTCACGGAGGGAAGCGATGGCAAAGACAGTCTGATCTACTTACAAAAGCATAAGATAAGTCAAGCTGAAAATGACTTCATTTTGACTGTAGGCGCTAAGCCAACCAAAGCGGGTATCGATCCTATCAACAAACTGATAGATAGAAATCCGAAGGATAACGCGAAGGATGTGAGTGAGAAGGAGGAGGAATCTGTGTAAAAATCATCAAAGTGAATTCGACTACAGGGAGGCTGAATTAAAAATATGCATTGCTAATCGTCATTTTTTCAAATTGGTTAACGCACTGTATTTAATCAGCCTCTTTTTATAAAACAAGAATCCAATATTGAGGGATCATAGATTAACAAGAATGAACATTCAACTAATTGCAAATTTTTAACTTATTTAGTGAAAAATCTAATTTGCTCATGCTATCATCAAGAGAATCTGTCCTGAACTACATTTTCACCGGCCTTTTTATAATTACCTTGTTTTCGTGCAGTGAAGATTCAGAACCACAAACCCCTAGAGTAGAACCAATTAGACAACTATTAAGTAAAATGAAAATTACTGAACCGTGGAATGTAGGTCAAAAAGTTTCAGAATGTATATATGAATACAATACTGATTCGAGTTTAAAAAAGATGACCTATTACTTCGACATTACACGTCCTGACTTTGTGGCTAATTATAATTACAGTTATGATAATGGACGTCTGTCATTAATTACGATTACTTATGATTCTTCTACGCCAGAAGAAGAATATCATTACTTGTATTCATCGAATGACAGTCCATATCCAACGAAAATTACAAATTTAGACGGCATCTCAACTACTATTTCTGGAAGCGAAGGAAGTATAACTAGAATTACCACTCGAAATGGTGATAATAGCACATTTGTCAAAATTGAAATGGTGAACAATATATTACTTGGCACAGAAAGGGATATCGGCACAACCCTTCCTGAGCTTCGTAAATTCGAAAATCCCGGATTCTTCAATCCTCTTTATTTCGAAGACCAAATTTTTTTTATGCCACAAGTATTTCTTCCGGGGTTTGCAACTTACACACTACCTTACTCTAAATTATTGCCTACATCTGTTTATTCCGGAGATGATTTTAGTGGAGGTAAAGTTTATCAAATTTAAGTTGTTGAATATGAAAATAATTACCCCTTAAAAATTCAGGATGTACTCAATAAAAAATTCACGATTCAATTTGAGTATTAAACAACAAAGCCCCGGATGATTCCGGGGCTTCTGATGGACCATAATCCTAACCTATATAATCGCCAACGATCCATCAAATCAAAAAAACCTAATCTATATTATTTAATGACCACATATAAGGGTAAAAAGTTGTGGTAATTTTGGTATTTATTTTTTCCGTCCGATACTTATTAATGAAGTCCAGTAAGGAACCATGCTTGGTGAAATCGCTTTTATACCATTCAAATATCTGAGATAACTCTACCTTATTATTCTTTAGTCGAATAAGCCCACCTAAATCCAGTACAAACGTCGTTCGCTCCGTTAATTGATCGTCCAAATTTTGAGGTCTGAAGGCGTAATTAGCGAGTGGTGGACAGCCGTCTGCAGCGCATACAAGCACAAAATGTAATCTCGGGTCGGGAAACTGCGGATATAACCTCTCTTTTTCCAGTTCATTCAATGTCATTTTTTCTCCCATCACCGTATTTTGAATCTTATCAAAGAAGCCTGACACAGCCAAAGGTCCATCAATCGGGTAAAGGTCTACCACTTGCTTGATGACCAAAATATTATACGCATTGATATAAAATGCTTTGATGAAATCTCCCGTCACTCTCTTATTGCTCAAATCAAAGTCTGCGATCTCTTGTACCAAGGCATTGAGTTGTTTTGGGTCAGACTTTAAGGGGGCATAATCAACCTTTCCTCCAAGGGAATACTTCTTTAAAAAAGCATCTTGTCTATCAAAAATATCCTGTGCCGAAACACCAAAAACAGAGAGAAATAAAAAGACAGTTAATAAATTTTTCATTGTATAAAGCATACTAGACCGTGTTAACGCCAATGCTGTGCCGAAGTTGATCGATAAGGATTAATTGTCAACCATTTGACATAGGACTTCAAATATCATTAACTTCCACTTACTCATCTTTCGATCTCCTACTTTAGCTATCTAGCCAGTTACTTATGCAACATATTGTCATTATTGGAAATGGAATTGCAGGAACTACCGCCGCAAGACATATTCGTAAATTAAGTGATTTCAAAATCACCATAATCTCTGGCGAGACCGACCACTTTTTTTCCAGAACGGCACTCATGTACATATATATGGGACATATGAAATATGAGCACACCAAGCCATACGAAGACTGGTTCTGGAATAAAAACAAGATAGAACTAAAGCGAGCATGGGTAAAAAAGGTCGAATACGAGACCAAGTCAGTCGTTTTTGAAGACAACAGCGTTATGGCCTACGACAAGTTAATTCTTGCCACAGGATCAGCATCAAACAAGTTTGGTTGGCCAGGACAAGAGCTGGAAGGTGTTCAAGGCCTTTACAGCTACCAAGACTTGGAACTGATGGAGAAAAACACCTCGCAAGTCAAAAATGCGATCATACTTGGGGGAGGATTGATTGGTGTTGAAATGGCCGAAATGCTGCATTCAAGGGGCATTCATGTGACTTATCTCATTCGTGAAAAATATTTTTGGGGAAACGTACTTCCCAAAGAAGAAGCTTCCATTATCAATAATCATTTGGCACTGCAAGGCATAGAACTACGACCAGAAACGGAACTAGAAGAAATCTTGGACGATGGAAAAGGACGAGTGGCAGGAATAAAAACCAAAACTGGAGAAACGATTGATTGCCAATTCGTTGGGCTGACGGTCGGTGTGCACCCCAATATCGCCTTTCTTAAAGGCGGGGATTTGGAAACTGACAAAGGCATTCTGGTCGATAAATATCTAGAAACCAATCAAAAAGACATCTACGCATTGGGTGATTGTGCTCAATTGCGCACAGCACCCGCAGGAAGGCGACAGATTGAAGCGGTGTGGTATGTGGGGCGTATGATGGGAGAAACTGTCGCGCATACGATCACAGGCCAGCCCACTATTTACCAACCGGGTGTTTGGTTCAACTCCGCCAAGTTCTTCGATATCGAATATCAGAATTATGGTATAGTGAGTGCAACTTGTCCTGAAGATTGTGACGAATTTTATTGGGAATGTGACGACAAAAAGAAGTGCATAAAAATTCAATATGAAAAGTCCACTTTCGAAGTGAAAGGCGTCAATATCTTTGGAATTCGAAACAGACATGAGGTGTGGGATGATTGGCTGAAAAATAACCGAACCTTGGATTATGTCATTGCCAACTTACCAAAGGCCAATTTCGATCCTGAGTTTTTCACCCATTGGGAAGGAGAAATACAAGATAAGTTCAACAAAACCTTTCCTGAGAAGCACATCACAACATACAAACCTACTTTTTGGAGTCGGTTATTAGGTAAAAAATAAGATATCAAATCATGAAGCAAATTCACATTACAGGTTTAATCCTATTTTTCATCGGTTTCGGCCTTTGGCTGGGAAGTTTCTTTCTTTCATCCTATACCGTTACTCAAAGTGTACTAGAAGCTACTTATCAGAAGGAAGGCAACACGGATCTTGAAAAAATTAACATCTTCAAGGCTAATGCCGACGATCTCATGGATCAGTCTTATGATTCTAATTTCAAATTGATCAATGACTTAAAAAAGGCCATCAAGTCATCCAATGAAGCAATTAAGGATCAATTCATCCTGTCTTCAGAGGAGATCAACCAGATAGCAGCATCTTTGAACTATCCCGCAACATTCAAATTAGAAGAAGTAAAGGATATAATATCATCAGAAGACAAATTTTCAAATCTCGAAGAATATGGAAACTGGCTAGATGGACGGAAGTACGAAAAAATAGAGGATCTAAAAGACAATCTTAACCTCGTAGCTGATAATGTCGAAAAATATGGACTCTCAGAATCTGGTTTTTCTGAGAGTAAAGAACAACTTTTTGCACTCGTAAAAGCCTCAGAAAAAGGGCCAATTCAGAATAACGCTTCCCTCTGGCTTCTCTTGACTTACGGCCTAACGATTATTGGAGCCCTTATGTACCTCATACCTAAGCTAAGATTAGACGGTCCTGCAGGTATTAAAAATAATGGCATCTTTTTCAATGCATTGAAAAGTCGTGGCTGGATAGGGATTTTGCTTGGGTCATTTTTGATCGTTTTTTACATCATGCTTTACTTTTTTCCGCAGTACATGACAAGCTGGGTCAGTATGGTAGATCCCATAAGTCAGTTTCTCAAAGGCAATGAGGCCAATCAGTTCTTTCTCTACGGCTTCATCTATACACTTTGTATTTTAGTCATGGGTGGCCGCATGATCATCAAATATAGGCATAGTAAATATCAGATTTTGAGAACCATATCGGTGATGTTTTTCCAGACTGCTTTTGCATTTATCATCCCAGAGATTATGCTTAGGCTCAATCAGCCGTATTTCGATTTTAAAAATATTTGGCCGCTGAATTATAGCTTCTTTTTTGACAGTAACCTCCATCAACTCATCAGTGAAGGCACTTTAGGAATATTCATGCTTGTTTGGGGAATTGCGCTTATTGTTATCGCAGTGCCTTTTATCACTTACTTTTTTGGGAAAAGATGGTATTGCAGTTGGGTTTGTGGTTGTGGAGGACTTGCCGAAACACTGGGTGATCCTTATCGTCAGCTTTCTGATAAATCATTGAAAGCTTGGAAAATAGAACGTTGGATGATTCATGGCGTATTGGTCTTTGCGGTCGTCATGACGGCAGGAGTTCTTTATACTTTTTTTACGGAAAGTGCTTCTCTTTTGGGTGTGAATACCTATCAAGTGAGATCGGTATACGGCGCTTGGATCGGTGCAGGTTTTGCTGGCGTGGTGGGTACCGGATTTTATCCTATTATGGGAAATCGAGTTTGGTGCCGATTCGGCTGTCCATTAGCCGCTTACCTAGGCATAGTACAGCGTTTCAAATCGAAATTTCGAATCACCACAAACGGGGGTCAATGTATTTCTTGTGGCAATTGCTCTACCTACTGTGAAATGGGTATTGACGTACGATGGTATGCACAAAGAGGTCAAAACATAGTACGTTCATCTTGTGTGGGATGTGGCGTTTGTTCTTCTGTGTGCCCTAGAGGCGTTCTAAACCTTGAGAATAGAGACGAAGACGGAAGAATTAATCAACCAGTGCTTATCGGTAATGACAGTATTTCTATAAAATCATAATAATGAAATACCTCCTCGCATTAACTTTTTTCTGCCTTAGTTACTCTGGCTTTACTCAAAAATTATCAGTTGCAGTGGTGGCCTCAGATTATGATACTTCTTTCAAGTTTTACACGAAAGTGCTTGGCATGAAAAAAGATTTTGACTTCAATGTCAATGCTGATGCAGGAAGACGCACTGGACTTACACCAAGTAAGGCGTTCGATGTTACTGTGCTTAAAATGGAGTCTACCGGACAAGATATTGAATGGAAACTTTTGACGTTCAAAAAGAAAGGCTCCCACCCTAAACAGAAATATATCAATGATGATACGGGCGTACAATACGTGACCATTTTTGTGGATGACACTCGCCCTTTTCAGCAGCGGATAAAAGACAATAAAGTCAAGCTTTTGGGAGACACACCTATCAAACTCGATGACGGCAGAACCTTCCTACTGATTCAAGACCCTGACGGCTTGTTTATTGAAATTATTGGACCTGAATAATTTTTATTTTTTTAAAAGGATTACATCCTTTTTGGCAGTGTTGTTGTCTAATCTATTCACAACCGCCAAAATATATTATGCGTGCAATAATTTTACTCCTTCTGCTAATATTCTTAGTCACCCTTTTCACCGCATGTAATCCTACCTTAGAACACCTTGAAAAAAGTGGGGTGTCTACTGAATATTTTATTGAGACAAATCAAACCTGTGGGTGGTGTGGCGGCACAAATTATTTTAATTTGACTAAAGGCAAGGCTACCTTTAGCCACGACTTTGCATGCAACGAGAACGAAGATATTCCAGTAAAAAAATTAACAATCACAGATAAGGAGTGGTCTGATTTGATTTCAAAACTCGATTTTGACGCCTTTCAGTTAATTAATTTAAATACTTGCTCAGTTTGCGCCGATGGTTGTGATACAGAAATAACCATCACAAAATCAGGCTTAACCCATAGCTTCACATATTCTTGGCTTGAAGCAGAAGAGTTAGTAGAGGTAAGCGAGTTTCTAGTTGCTCTTGAAGCGTTAAAGGGAGAAAAAATTACAGGGTTTTATTAATCGCGATCTGACGTTCTTCATTGTTACCTTTTTCGAACTATTCAGTGTTAACAAAGGGGGCTAAAAAAAGGAATAAATCAACAACTAGCTTCCTTAATTTTTGAGATTCGCAATCTTAGTTTCAAAACTTGACGAAACAATCCAAATTAGTTGAACGTGCTAAGTTTTTGGATGAATACTCTTAGACACTATTAGAGTGCGCCAATATCCTGATCAAAAGTTAACTCGTATCGAGTGCCGCCTTCACCAGAGGTCAATTTGAATTCTGCTTCCAGATTACTTGCGAAGCTTGAGATAAGTTGCTGACCAAAACTTCCCTCTTTCTCCTGCGAAGTATCAAATCCATTGCCATTATCTTCTATGGCTAAGTTGATTTTATTGTCTTCTCTTATGCGTATTGAAAACCTAATCGAGGGCTTCATCACGCCTGCAAAAGCATACTTAAAACTATTGGTTACAATTTCAGAAACCATCAACCCAAGATTTGTTGCCTGCGTAGAATTCAAGCGTAACTCGCTAGGCACATCAATAATAAGTTCTGTATTGTTTTTATTGCTAAACGACGCAGCTACTGCTTCAATGATCTCTGTGAAATAATGGCTCGCATCGATGCTCGAAACGGAGGCACTTCTTAATAACTGGTCATGTACGTAGCTCATGTTTTTAATCCGCTGCTGAATATCCTTGATCCAGCCACTGTTATCCCCAGAACCTTGGGTGATATTCTTCAAGGAAAGAAGGTTTATCACCATCTGAAGATTGTTTTTGGTTCTATGGTTCAGCTCCACAAAAAGCCGATCATTGCGCTTTATACTTTCCTCCAAATCTTTTTCGTAAATTACTCTTTGATCAATTTCCAAACTTAGTTGTTCGTTGACCCATTTCAATTCTTCCGTGCGTTGTTTGATGATTTTTTCAAGTTCAGCAGGTGTCTTTAAATTGAAAAGCCGTTTAGATTCTATGATTAAAGCTACAAATGTGGTGAGAGAAACAGCGGCAGTTAAAATTTTGACTAATCCCAAAGCATTGTACATGGGATACCAAAACATGGTCGCATCTAAAGCATGAGTAATTCCACAAAACATGATAAAGAAGGAAAACAGTCTTAACAATTTGCTGAAGGGCGAGGTATTTTTTCCATGTTTTCTTAAAAAGAAAATAAAGAAGATGGGTATCCCAAAATAAGACAAGGCCGTAATTACATCACTTATGACAAACAGCCACCCTTGAAAACCCGACCAAGTGCCGCAGTACCATCGTGCTGGCCAACTATTCGTGTCAAATAATTCAGTAAAGAAAGAAATGAATTGATTTGCAGAGGGTTCCGCAACACTGCTTACTGGAATACATAATCCGTTGATGCATTTTACATTATTTGGGGCGAGAGTGGATAAAAGGAAGCCAGCCAACAGTATAATGGAAAATATAGTAGCTACACTGAGTAAAGTTCGAAATGATTTCATTTTGGCGATAAACTGACCGAAAGCTAAAAATAAATTAGCAATAATGGTCAGACTGCCTGATTATTTAAGTAATCCCCTTATTGATATCAGCAATTCCCTTATCAATATCCTTCTTTTTTCAAGAAAGTGTTTTCGAGCAGGAGGCGGATTGAATTACATCCTTATTCTAAATCTCACGGCATCTATTAGCACACAAATACCTGACATAAAAATGGATAAGGCCAAGGTGCCTTGTGAAAACCATTCCCAAAATGGCGCTCCATCATATCTCAGCAAGGAAACTGATGTGATGTAGCTTATACCAAAACCTGTCAGCGCCGCACCAACACCGCCTCTGATTAACCACTGTTTTTTATTTGATCGATATTCTTTGTCCATATTATTCAATCTTGGTCAATTATTTGCTTCTTTTGGATGTTATGAAAATTATGAAATATTTCTTACTAATTATACTGATTGCTAGTTCTTTTGGATTGTTCGGCCAAGCTGAGGCCATCCTTGAAAAAGGATATGACAAATATTTGGACGATGATTTTGAAGGCGCAATTATGGACTTCACCAAAGCACTATCCTTCGACGACCTAAATGCTGAAGCTTATTATCTACGTGGCGTTTGCAAGTCTTCACTTGGTCAAAAAAAAGAAGCAATGGTTGACTTGAACAATGCTACTGACATTAACCCAGCTTATGCAGAAGCCTATTATGAAAAAGGATACATCTTTTTGATTGATAAAAATGCGGAGCTGGCACTTTCAGAATTTGACAAAGCGATCAAATACGACCCTAATTTTGCGGAAGCATATGTTAGCCGAGGAACAACCTACTGCATGCTTGAAAAAAAGAGTTTGGCAGAAGCTGACTGGAAAATGGCTAAGAAATTAGGTGTTGATTACAGCGAATATATGATTTGCGATTAACTCTTCTTAACCCAGAAAAGGTTTATATTTTTATTCATTTTAAGTAATTCCTCTTCAGTAAGTGGCACTAAACTACCCGCAACTAGCTTATTTGCATGATAATTTTCAGTCATCATGAAAGTCAATAAATCCTCTGGATTCAACCCTCCCTTTCGCATATAGCCTGGGGAGTATTCAGCTAGAATGAGCGGCACTACGCTAAGAAGAGATTGAGCCCCTCTAAACGCCAATAATTCATATCCTTCGATATCAATTTTAACAAACTTGACGCGATCGTAGGCGATCGACTTTGATACGAGAAATTGATCAAGTGCTACCGTATCTACTGTAACTGCATCCCCTTCATTGATCGGCAACATGGAATGCCTCCCCACATTGCTGTTTTTATATCGATTCAATTGTCCAGTCCCATTCTGGTCTGATATAGCTAGTTTGTAAGCCTCTACATTCTCGCAAAGATTCCGCACAATATTCTCTTGAAGGCACTCATAATTCGTATTATCTGGCTCAAAAGCGAGAATTCTCGGTTTAATAGCTAACTGTCGACTGAGTGTAACGGCATACCAGCCTACGTTTGCACCGACATCAAGATATACATCACCCTTGGTTGGTTCCAGATGGTTTAGTAAATAATCCGTAAGCTCTTCTTCGTAAACTCCTCGCTTGTATATTTTCCTTCCACCACCATCTTCTGTTTTAAACTTTATATCCACTTGATACTTCGCAGATTTTCCGATGAGGAAAGTTTTCTTAAATAAAAAGCGATTGATAATATAGCGTATGCTACGAATTAAATAGGTGACAGTCATCTAGTAATTGAATGCAAAACAGCTTTAATGAATAATGGACACGCCATTGAGATCAGTGGTGAGTATCTCTGTCATGTAGTCTAAAAAAGGCCTCATTTTAGCATAGACATCACTTACTCTTTTATCAAAGTCTGGACTCATAACTTCTTCATCAGTAAAATGGTGACGCAGGATTATCTGCTTATATCTCAAAAGATCAATCGCCGGATCATCCTTTTCAAATCCCTTCGGGGCAGTTTTAAGTTGATCTCCCTGTAGATTACCAAAAGTATCCACGAAGGTCGCATTGTCCAGTATTTTTCTCATTGGCTCAGGATCCAGACTAATTTGCTTTCGAATATGCGATAGATCTTGAGGATTGGGCCCAAAAAAACCACCTGCAATGAAGGTATTGTCTGGTTCGATACTGAAGTAGTAACCACCTCTTCTTTCGACCCCAACACGTTGGTATCCACAGCTCCAATGAGATTTAAAAAGTGTTTTGTCTTTGCCAAATCGTACATCTCTAAATATTCTAAATACTTTTATTTTTGATTCGTCTATTTGGTCATGATAGCACATTTCACTGTACAGAGATTTCGCAAACGCAGTAACTTCCTGTTTCGCTTCCTGATACTCTTCGTTGTGATCGGCAAACCATTCGCGATGATTGTTTTCTTTGATTTGGGTTAAAAAGGTCAATGTTTTATGCAGGCTCATTCTATAGATTAGCTTTCTTGGAGAATGTAAAATACAAAAACTAACCTATCCGAGCCTTGGGATGCTCTCAGTTTGATGAATGAAGCCTTCTTAGGACAACATGTGTTTCAATATCGGCACACATTTTTCCTTGCATGGCGCATACAATTGCTCATGCTTCCACTTATCGGATCCTGAATGCCTGCCCCAATAAAATTCAGCAAGCGCAATGGGCTTGAGCTTCCACTCAAAGGCAAATTGTAGGAGCTTAGGTGCAGCGCATTCTCCCGCGCCACCCGGCGGTTTACCCTGAGAATATTCTTCAAAAATTGATAGCATGGTTCTTTTTTCCTTATTCGCATTTAGAAAGTAATACTGATCAGCCACCCTGTTTTGAAGCTTCTGAGAATGTATTTTTCGCTGTTCTTTTAATTTTTCCTTGGCAAAGCCATCTGACATAATGGCTATGTTTTTATTCAAAATCGTTAATTCTTTCATTCCTCGGACTAAAAAACCTTTCGGCTCAAGACTATCAAAAATTGGAGGCACAAAGCCTTCATGGTGATTCGAGTTTTGCCACTTACCAGAAAAAGCCCTCAAATATCCGAGTTCACCATTATCTTTTTGTACTACCAAAACACCAAACATTTTCCCAAATCCTGTTTGGTCTTTCAAAATACCAAAATCGTGATCTAACTGGCATTCGCTAAGATAATGCTGGAGCTGCTTCACCGCTATTTGGCTCATTGCGTGGATCCGGCCACCTTCTGCAATATGCAATTGAATACCATCCACATTTTGTTGTGCTGATTTTTTACTTAGCGGAAAAAATAGTTTTGGATCGATGAATGGGATTGTTGAATTCAACAATTTACTTTGATGGTTTTGATAAAGGTTCCTTTACTTTCAACTGCACCATTCGAACCACAGAAAAAATAACCCAAACAGCATTAACGATAACAAACGGAAAAACCCTGTTGCCCCAAGCATTATATAAAAGCAAGCTGGAGCTAATCAGATTGAGCCACAGGTACAATGCTGAATCTACTGTAATCTTCTTAAAAATATTAAGCGAAAAACCTAGAAGAAGCAGACCTGCACCAAGCCAACCGTACAATTCAAGTAATGACATAAGACAAAGTTTTCGCTAAACTAAGGATCACGAAATCAAATATGTCTTGGAAGTAATAATAATTGTTAACGATGAACTCAAATCTCCATAATCACGATAGGGGATATGATCATTTAATTAGTTGTTTGTAATTGTATGATTTGATGTTTTTGATATATCAGACTTTTACCTTAGAAATTATAAAAGTCAATATCAAAGTCCGGGTATTAGGAACACCCAGACTTCAAGTGAATTACAACGCCTTATGTGAACCGTCGCAGAAACCTGGATTGTTAGTTTGCTTGCAGACACACATGTATGCTGTTTTTGACTCTTCTGCTACGAACATCTTGGGTGTAAACTCAGTCCCTTTGTGGCTTCCATCGCAAAATGGTTGCTTAGAGGAATTTCCACATGAACACCATGCGTACTTTTTACCTGCCTCTAACTCTACTGCAATTGGTGCCTTTCCGGCGATATTTGGAGTACTCATTGATCTCGTTTTTGATTTTCAGTAAGATAAGCTGCGAAACTCTTCAATGTTGTAAGTACTTGATGATTTAGAATGATTCTATATTAGTTCTTATACTTCCTATTTCAAAGCTTTGACCTAATCCTCATAAATCGTTACTTTAAGCTTGAAATATTTTATCTACCATTAACCTAAAACATGTTCAACGAATTCAAGAAATTTATCATGAAAGGAAATGTGCTCGATTTAGCCATTGCATTCATTATAGGCGCGGCATTCAAAGCGATCATCACTTCTTTTGTCAATGATATTTTGATGCCTCCTATCGGTATTTTAATCGGTGGGGTCAATTTTAAAGAGCTCGCTTTTGTCCTCCAAAAGGCAACAGAAACCGCGCCGGCTGTCACCTTGAAGTATGGCTCTTTTATCCAAACAGTGATTGACTTTCTGATTATTGCAGCTTCTGTTTTTGTTGTTGTAAAAGCCTATCAAAGAATGCAAAAGAAAAAGGAAGAGGCACCAGCGCCACCACCTGCACCGAGTAGCGAAGTAGCATTACTAAGCGAAATCCGAGACCTTTTGAAAAAACAATCTGACAATGAAGGCCCTAGCTCTGAATAAAACTTAGATTCAACTGATAACGGCAAGACATTTTAATGCAATGGAGTAGTCTCCATTGTATTAAATCACACGACCATATTTTTCTTGACCTGAAATTATACGGGTAGGGTTACGAAAAATGAACTGCCTTTTCCCAACTCTGACTCAATCCAAACTTTACCTCCCAAGTCGGTAACGTACCTTTTAACAATGGATAGCCCTAAGCCGGTTGATGTTTCATCCCCAGTTGGCTTTGGACTCAACTTTTTGAACCGCTTAAAAGCATGGGCTTGATCCTCCGCCGACAATCCTGGCCCTTGGTCTTTGACCTCAAAAATCACAAACCTTTCTGAAGTCCGTACATTGAAATTTATCTCAGTGTTGGCTGGTGAAAATTTGATCGCATTTGAAAGTAAATTTTCAAGAATCAGAAATAGAAGAATATGATCCGTTTGGAAGCGGAATTCATGTGAAATAGGAGATGGAACTAGGTTTATACCCTTTTTAAAGGCTATCAGATGGTATCTTTCTATTAAGTCTTCAATAAGCTTATGAAGTTCTATTGATTCTTTCAGCACGAAACCATTTTGACGGTCGATATTGTCGGTATTCAAAATCTTGGAGATCATTTGCTCCATGCGCAGTGCTGCGGAATTGATTTTAACAAGAATATAACGATTTTCTACACTCAATTCTTCAGCTTGAGACTGTAACACGTCACCAAACCCAATAATCTGATTTAAGGGTGACCTTAGATCATGAGCTAAGATTTTGACAAGATTATTTTTATCTTCATTGAGGTTGAGCAGTTGGACGTTTCTATTGGTGAGCTGTTCGTTTTTAGTTCTAATATCTTTTTGTTGCGACTCGATTTTGTTTTTTTGAACAAGCAATACTTTCGTATTTCGGTGGTTGTTCATAAATAGCACAATGATCACTAGTAAAAAAAGCGCTGTAACAACAATCGCAGTAATCAGCACTTTTTGAAACCCCTCCTCCTCTTCTAATTTTAAATTTGCATTCTTAATTACTGCCAACTGCAATTCCTTTTCCTTGGTTAAAATGGAAGTGCCTAGTTCTTGGCTAGGTGCTAGCTGCTCTATAAACGAATACAGTTCAGATCCCAAATAATTTGACTTTATGGCCTCAATCCTTCTTTTATACTCAGGATCTGCAAAAAAAGCATTTAAAGGAGTGCCCCAATCACTACTCTGCGGCATAATTAGGCCATATCCAGTTCCTTGAACAGTAAAAAAATTCTGTCTTGTTAGTTCTCCACCTCTTTTTATCAGCATGAGATAAATAGGTAAATCAATGAAAGCAAACCTGTTAGGATTTTCCTTTACATTATCTAAGATATTATTATCGCTTTCTATGTAGATAATTTCAAAATCAACTCCAAGCTTAATTTTAAGGTCTTTGAGCATTCCCTCATAGGTCGTTCCTTTGATAGTAACAGCCTTCATCTCATCAATCATTTGCTCGATTTCCTCACTCGTGTTCATTATTGGGGTTCCCTCGCTGGAGACTAGCACCGTAACATCAGGCAAGTAAGGGTTGGTAAATTGCAGGAATTTTTTGCGATCCTCGGTGATGGAGAAGGCAGAAACTCCCAGCATATTTGGAGAGGCTGTCTTAGCGACTGTGTCCATTATCCCCGAAAAGCTATCGTGCTCTACCCAGTTGATCTCTAACCGAATACCATCATTCTCCATCAAGTATTCTTGAAATAAGTACAATAAATCGTGCTCAATACCCTTTAACTGGCTCTTAGCATCTTTATAAATAAAAGGCAAGGAGGTAAACCAATAGCAATCGAGTGTTGCTTCCTTTTCGACCCTCGCCTTTTCCCACGATTGGGCCAAAACAAAATTGACACAACTCAAAACTAAAAGGATAAAACCGCAGAATTGGCGAATCATAAAGATTTGAAACTTGGAATCATATTACAACTTCAATATAACCGCTACCCTTAGATTAAAGCGAATTTTTTAGATTAAAACCAGCAAATCGGGTATTAAAATGTATACTGCATGTAGAATAAGCCGACTAATTTGATCAAAGAGCATCGATTTCCGAATCCATCCATTGTGTGCGTTGCTCAAGGAAAGATTTCATAGAAGAAATACTCCCGTCATAATCCACCCCAATATTCCATTTGGTATAATTTCGCTCTATTGACCCGTTATTTTTAAGATAATCAGCAGATACATCCACCATAGATAGCAACGAGGATGTACTTAACGTACTCGATCTAAGATTATTCCATCTGCTTTTTAAAGCGGTACGAAATATAGGATCTTCCAATAATCTTGGCCACCAAAAAGGCATCATCCAAGCATCACCCTCTACATACTGATTGTAATTGATTACCCAACCGTCCATTGGCACACGATCACCATTGCTATAACCTATATTCAAGTCCCAAATAGGCCCCATTTTAAGCTTTCCTCCACGATCTTTATGCATGTAGGTACTTAGCCGATACCCATCAACATTTCTAGTTATTTCATTGATTATAAAGAAATCAACGAAACTATTCAGGTCAATGTAATCCGTATAGGTTCTGGTATTTGTTGAAAAATCATCCGCCAGAAGGGCAGTTTCAAAATCATGAATATACTTTTGAATGTATTGCTTTTGATCGAAAGTGATATTTTCCGCTTTGGGGTATTCATATAAAAAGTAGGTCTCCAGATACATGTTCTCATGGTATGGAGCATTGAAATTAGGAGGAAAATTTAAGACGTTCCTATTGATATCATAGTCCGATCGCCAACTAATTTCCTCAGTGTAACGTGCGTCATCATCCCAATTATTTAAGAAATAATCAAGCGGTTGATTTAAGTTCAAATCACCTCCCGAAGTTTTATCTATTTTAATGATGTAGCCGCCAGTAATTGACTCAGCATCTATATCGGTCAGCTCCAATTTTTTAATATCAATGCGCTCATTGTCTCGCTTCAGTTTTTCCATGAAAACATACACGCCCTGGTAAACTCCATTGATTTCTATTTCGACAAACTTAGTCCTAGCGGCGTAATTACCCATCTTTCTGAAAAGTTCGTAACCAAACTGATGAAACATTAGCGTTTGGTCGAAAGCCCAGCCATCACCAAGATTTACCACGTGCCCATTCAAAATCCAATCCTCCTCTTCAGGAAAACCAAAAATTTGTACGGATATATCAGCTCCTGCCTCATCCCAAGTTTCGATACCAAATGACTTTTTATCAGACAGCCGGAAAGAGGTAGAGCCGCGAAATTCTATACCAATGGTCTGCCTTTGGGTGAGCGTTCCATTTTCATAAATTCGCATGATTGCTGGTATTTTCGGCTCATTTTTAATCGCCGCACCATGCGTGGTAATTACGATATAAGGAACTTCGCTATTCTCTATATCAACGGCAAAAACAACATCCTCTTCTATTGCTACTGGCGTTTCAGAGTCATCGTTTTTGCAACTAAAAAGAAAAACCAAAGCGGAAAACGATAGACCAAATAATAACTTCTTCATAATACCTCTTTTACTACCTCCACGAACATAACAAATCAAAGGCTAAAAAAGTCCGTAAATCTCTTAGCAGAACTATGATTTTCCTAGTCTATCAAAATCAATCTCACCTCTCGGAATTTTGGAAAATCGCTGTGGTCAAACAAGAAAGACTTGAATGGCTTTTATTGAAGGGCTATTCAAACAACTTATTAAAAGGCTATCATTAGGTAGTTTTAACTTTCGATGCTTCTTAGAAAAACTCTAGACCAATACGCAGCACCGTGCGACTGTACCACAACTCATAGTTTACCTGAGTTTGTTCGAATGCATTGGGTGACCACACGTTTGATTCACCTTCAGAATATTGAAATTGCTGAGCCAGTCCTACGTTGAATCTAATGTGACCTTTAGCTGCAAACTGAAACCCGATACCTGGCTCAATGTGCATTCCTCCTCCAATTTCCTCCTCACGCCATGTTTCCCCGGCGAAACCATAACCAAGTTTCATATCGGCATAGATTCGCATTGAATTTCTTGACAAATTATATCTACCATAGGCATCAAACTGCCAAAAGGTGTAAGTATTCCAATCCCAATCCACTCCTGAAAGATTTAGCCCATTACTCTGAAAACCACCAGAAAGGCCATAACCAAACTTTTGAGAAGGTTGATAAACCAGTTGTGCGTTCAGTCCATTACTTCCTCTACCCTCGCTATTGTAGTTGGAGCTAAAAAAAAGTGTGCCGTAAAATCCTTTCTTTGGATAAGCTCTCCCTTTTTTATAAATATCATAATCATTTGATGATTTCTTACGCTTGATCAATACCTCATGAACGTTGATAGTATCCATGGTAGGAAGTAAAATACTTATTTCAAATTCCGTCCGACCAAGCACGTATCCTTTGTAAATAGACCCATCATAGGTCTGCACTATCACGCTTTCGAGATTTGATTCACCAAATCCAAAATCTTGTGCATTTGCGCCCAAAACGACACCAATAGCTAGTAAGAGCGATAGCGTAATTATTCTCATCAACAGAAATGTTTAAAGCGCGATATTACTAAGCAGTTCTAATTCATCGCCGGTCTTATTGTACTGACTGAAACCATCGGGCCCTGCAATTAATAACAAGTTTGCACGGGTTGGATGTGCGATAACATCATAAGCTGCTACAGTTTTATCATACTTTTCCAAAATCAGGTTTCTTCTATCAGAAGCATCAAATATTTTAAGTCCATTTTGGCCTTCCCCAACATACAACCTATCTCCAATCATGGTCATGCCATAGGGACTTTCCATAGCAATAGTCTGTATGGAATTTATGGACCAAGAATCTTCAATATCCAGTACCATCAACTCGTTTTGATCACCCGGGCATTCTGCAAAATCACCAGTTCTTAAAGTCAAATAAGCCGTTTTTTCACTTTCTGGAAACACAGGATCGCAAGAATTTTCGTGCCAAAAACTACCCTGATATGATGGTTCATTCTCATCTGTGATATCAAAAATGACCATTGAATTTCTGCTTCCGATATAAAGCTTGTCATTTAAAGGAAAAATAGTTTCCATTTCACTTCCAACATATTGCATGTTTTGTGAAAGTTGAAAAGTGCTCTGATCTTCAAATACCAGTAGATTACTCCGACTTATGGCGTATACATGTTCTTTAGCATAAGTAATTCGATTTACTGATCCTATACCGCCATTATTATTGCCTGCAAATGAAGAAGGCACAGCCGAAGGCGGAATAAGCGACTCTCTAAAATCAAAGTAAAACACACCATCATCATTCCACTCTTCTTGAAAAAACGGACTATTTATCTCTACTTCCTCTGTTACATGCTTATATTCAAAACCAATCATCGCAAGGCCAAAATCATTATAGATAGGGCTCGCGAAAGCGTTTTCTACTCTTGTAACAAGTGATGGTTGAAACGGATTGGAAATGTCGATTTTCAACATGTCATACATGCTTTCCGCAAACAAAAAATCACCTTCAACATAAAACTCCCGGTTGGAAGGGATGTTGATAAAAAGTTTATTTTGAGGATTTTCCGGATTAGTATTATCATACACATGAATACCCAAACCTTCTTCTCCAATTAAGATGATATCATTGGCAATAAACACTTTGCCCGCGTCGGTCAAAGGGCGACTCGGAGCAACCAATGGCGTTGCGCGAATATCGACTAAATCGCCATAGGTGGCTGTTGCTTTGGTGTAAGAGATTGTTTTGGTTCCAAAATCTTCATTACACGAGACTAAGAAAAGGGCGACAAGCGTGAGTAAAATGAACGGATTTTTCATGTTTTAAAATTTAGATGATTCGAGATAGTAGAACGAGTATGCACATTGGAATATTTCAATATTCGGCAATCAAAGCTAAAGAGTCTAAAAGTCATTTAATAGTTGGAAGGCAACATTCAATTCTTTAATAACTTTGGTATATGAAAAAAGCTATTTTCCTAGATCGTGATGGGGTTATTAATAAAGATTTTGTCGACTATGCTTACACCCTAGATAAGTTTTTTATTCTGCCCGGGGTTATAGAGGCAATAGATTTAATAAAGAAACATGGCTATCTCATCGTTGTAGTAACCAACCAGTCGGGCATTGCGAAGGGCATTTACACAAAAGAAGACATGCAAGTATGCCACGACTATCTACAAGAACAGGTCAATCACCAAATAGATAAAATCTACTATTCGCCTTGGCACGATAGCATATCTAAGTCACTATCTAGAAAGCCCGGCACGCTTATGTTTGAAAAAGCCATTGCGAAGTTTGATATTGACGTTAAGCAATCTTGGATGATTGGGGACAAACCTCGCGACTTGATACCAGCTATCAAAATGGGTTTAAAAACCATCCAAGTAGATGGAAATGACGATAAAATGGCTGATCATGTAGAACCCGATTTAATTCATGCGGTAAAATATATACTCGCTCAAGATTGATGTTTTTCAAGCAATTTTAGTCTTCTTAGATCAGAATACTTGGAAGCGAATCCTCGCAATTCGTCAAATAGAATTTCAACTGAATAAGTCAATTATCACGACCAATTCCCCTTCACCATAAATGACGAGAGACCTTGAAAACCAATTCAAAGTCTCTCGATCTACCATTTGCTATGCTAGGTTACTATTCTTGGTTTTCGATGGTGCGCTCGATCAGCAACAAAGGTATGACTAAGTGATCCGATGGATTTCTTAGTTCTGTAATGAGCTCAATAACGGCTCTCTCCATAATGAAAATATTGAGAAGTTTAAGGCGCTCCTGTTCTGTTGCGGGCACTAAATTACTCTCACCAATGGTATGAAAGTAACCTTTCAAAAAGGATTTAGACACATGATTAAACCAAACATCAGCCCACTTTTGCGCTTGCTCGAATTTTGAAGGTTGTACTACTTCATTTTCAAAAACACTTTCGTAAACCACTCGATGAATAGAGTTAATCATACTTGCCACATCTCGTAAAGCGGACTTTTTGAGCCTCCGCTCACTGTAGCTTTTTTCTGCTTCTCCCTCAAAGTCGATGAACATGAAATCCTGACCGGAATGAAGCACTTGCTTCAAATGAAAATCCCCATGAATTCTGATCTTCTCGGTATCCATTGTTTCCTCATAGATTTTACGCATCATTCCCAATACATCGTCTTTCAAAGGCAGTACGTTGGTCAAATGATCTGAAACGTAGGACGGAAGTACCGTTCTTATTTTACCCAACTTTTGAAAAGCTTCCCTTACCAAAGACTGGAAGGAAGAATACAACGAGCGCTGATAATGAAGTGAAAACAACTCAGGTTCAAAATGCTTCACTCCCTTGCTATCATGCAATGCAAGGTGAAACTCAGCAGTGCGCTCCCCAAGTCTTTGCAAACTATCAATCGTCACCAACCCAACCAGCTCACTTGCATTTGGTTCTACACTTTGGTCTATTGATTTATAGGATTCGTTGGCCTCTAGCACCCCTTGTAAGTCTATGTCTCTTGCCATCTCTATGCGTTCACTGTATCTCTTGGCAGCATCTAGTAAGAAAGTCCACATATCCGTTTGATAATCTACCGCTGACTGTAGTATCCCTAGGACAATAGAATTTTCCTTATTGTATTCCAGTTGGATGGTGGCTTTCAAATCTGGTATATTTTTGAAAGTATTTTTAGTCGTCATATAACGAACTACTTCTAGATCTGGATTGATGGCTATATCGAGTCGACGATAAATTTTGAGATAAAAATCGTTGTTGAAAAGTATAGAGGTGTTCGATTTTCTTGACATCAACATTCTTGGCTTTACCTCCTCAGTCTCTTTCAGGTAGTCCTCAACAGCCTTCTTTTCATCGAAAAAACCTACCGCCGAAGCTTTGAGACTGATGTTAGTATTATCTCCTATCGCTCGGAAAAGATATTCTTGCACATTGGAATCATAAAACGCATCGTACAAGTACCCAATCACATCATTAGATAAAGCATTGGCAATGATGGCTTTAGGATAATTTAAGGTTACATTATTTTCACCTTTCTCCCCAAAAGCGAGTGCAATCTGATAAAGATCCGGTAATCCACTTTGATATTTTAGCTCTACAATGATAATGGCCGTATCGCTTTCCATGCCCTCCAGTGGAATCCACTCTTTGATCGTGGCATGGAGTATTTTATTACCCAGCCCTTTATACCAGTTACTTTCTGTGATGTACGGAATGATATACTCATGCTCCAGCTGCGACCAAACCTTCTTAAGCTTGATATCGGCCAAGGACGATATTTTTACAGGATTTTCATCCAAATTATCCATCAAAATATTATCTGACCTCAACTCAAACCAATGATACGCATGAGGACTCAAGGTGAAGAAGTAATCCTTACTTTCCGATATCGTCGGGAATTCATTTTTACTAAATACTTCTATCGGCGTGTAGCCGTGAAAATCACTTAAATCGAGCCCAACCGCTTGTGTGTATCTTGACAAATTGACTACTACGAGAATTGTCTCGTCTTGGTAACTTCTAGTAAAAGCCAGCACTTTCGAGTTTTCCGACGGAATGAAATTCAAGTCTCCTCGGCTGAAAGCCTTGTATTTTTTACGCATGTTGATAATGCGCCTTGTCCACCACAATAATGAATATGGATTGGATTGTTGCGTTTCCACATTGACAGATTCATAATGATGTTCTGGATCCAAAATGGTTGGCAAATACAACTCCTGTGGGTTGGCTTTTGAAAAGCCAGCATTTCTATCCGGCGACCACTGCATTGGTGTGCGTACACCATCTCTATCTCCAAGATAAAAGTTATCTCCCATGCCTATTTCATCTCCATAATAGATAACGGGTGTTCCTGGCAATGAATATAACAATGTATTGATTAGCTCTATCTTATTTCTGTTGTTATCCATCAAAGGTGCCAATCTTCTCCTCAAACCGAGGTTTACCCTTGCTTTAGGATTTTGCGCATATACTTTGTACATGTAGTCGCGCTCTTCATCCGTCACCATTTCTAAGGTCAACTCGTCATGATTTCGGAGAAATATTGCCCATTGACTGTTCTCCGGTATTTCGGGCGTCTGGTCAAAAATATCAGTGATAGGGTAACGATCTTCCATGCGCATGGCCATAAACATGCGTGGCATGATGGGAAAGTGATAATTCATGTGGCACTCATCACCATCACCAAAATAAGCAGCAGAATCCTCAGGCCACATATTTGCCTCTGCCAACAGCATAGTGCCGGGAAAACTTTCATCCACGTGCGCTCTTAGTTTTTTCAAAAAAGCATGCGTTTCTGGTAGGTTTTCACAGTTGGTACCTTCTTTTTGGTAGAGATAAGGCACAGCGTCCAACCTAAATCCGTCTACGCCCATAGCACTCCAATAATCAATAATTCTAAAGACTTCTTCTTGTACCTGTAGGTTTTCATAATTCAAATCTGGCTGATGGTGAAAAAATCTGTGCCAGTAATATTGTCCAGCCTCCTTATCGAAAGTCCAGTTAGACGCCTCATAATCCTGAAATATGATCCGCACACCGGCATACTTATTGGGATCATCAGACCAAACATAATAGTCTCTTTCTGGAGATCCTTTTGGAGCTTTTCTTGCTCGCTGAAACCATGGATGCTGATCCGAGGTATGATTAATGACTAGCTCTGTGATGACTTTGATATTACGATCATGAGCCGCCGTTACAAACTTTTTGAAATCATTGACATGACCATAATTGGTATTGATATTATAATAATCTTGAATATCGTAACCATCGTCCCGTAACGGTGATGGATAAAATGGCAAAAGCCAAATAGCCGTAACCCCTAAATCTTCGAGATAATCGAGCTTGGATAATAAGCCTTCAAAGTCACCAATACCATCATTATTGGCATCCATGAAAGCTTTAATGTGCAGTTCGTATATGATGGCATCTTTGTACCATAATAAATTATCATCTTGATTGATTTCTTGTTGGGACATAAAAAACTATGTTTTTTTTGGTTTATCGTTAATTATAAAACTGAAACAAAAGGCATGTTCAGCATTTATTCCGCTTAATCCGTGGATAGATATTTCACTTTTGGAATAAATCATTGAATAGTATGAAAGTGAAAAATAATGGCTGACCACAACCAATGCAAAAACTTAGTCCATAAAAGGCCTAAGAATCTTCTAAATTGAAAATTAATCAATACACGGCTATTTCTATTATAAAATCATCATCCATTTCACATAAAGTAAGGATTCGCAACAATTGATTGACCGCCATGTTAGGTAAACAACAATTCATTTTAATAAAATAGAAAAACAGCAATGAGTAAAAGAGTTTGGTTAATCACAGGATGTTCGACGGGATTTGGACGAGAATTGGTGAAAATTGTCGCTGCAAATGGAGAAACAGCCATTGGTACCGTAAGGAAAAAAGAACAAATCAAGGAACTAGAATCGATCAATCCAACACTGGTTAAAGGCATCTTGTTAGATGTGCAAAATCAGCAGTCTATAGATGAAGCTGCCAAAATGATAGAAGCTAACTACGGCAGGCTTGATGTGTTGGTCAACAATGCTGGATATGGATCTATGGGAGCTATAGAAGAAGCTGAGGAAGAGGAGATCAAAAGGCAATTTGATGTCAATGTTTTTGGCTGTATTAGAATGATCAAACTTGCCTTGCCATTGATGCGGAAACAGAAAAGTGGAAACATTCTCAATATTACTTCGATTGCGGGCTTGAATGGTTTTCCGGGCGTAGGCATATACAACGGTAGCAAATTTGCCTTAGAAGGAATTGGTGAAGCGTTGGCTGCCGAGACAAAACATATTGGTATCAAAGTCACAAATATCGAACCTGGACCATTTCGCACTGATTGGGCAGGAAGATCCGCCACTTTTACCGAGTCAGCAATAAAGGAATATCAGGATTCCGCCGAGAAAAATATGAAGGCCATTCAGGAAGTAAGTGGTAATCAAGTCGGAGATCCTAAAAAAGCAGCGCAGGCGATGTTTAATGTTACCAAACTTGAAAATCCTCCTGTGCATTTACCTCTCGGAGGACCGGCTTACAAAAGAATCGGTTTAAAGCTTGAGGAAATGAAATCCGAAATTGAAAAATATGAGTACCTAGGCAAACCCACTGACTTCACTCAGGAGGAATTGGATGCGATGTAATTGAATGGGAATACGCCGTTCGATTAATAGCTCAGCCAGTTTTGGTTGAAGCTAAGTCTGATTGACGTTTTTTGAGCGCTCCACTATTTTTTTTCACCCAAGCCGAGTGAATCAGTCGCTAAGCTCAAACAGTGAAATTTTCATCAAGACTCAAATTATCCACATTCAAAGGATAATCATGTCTTTATGAATAGAACTCAAAAACAAAGCTTGGTTGTCGTGATAAAGACCGACCAAGTTTTGTTTACTTTATTATGCTCATTTCTCTTAGTTAAACTCTTTTAAAAATTTTTTAAAAGCTGCGAGACTTCTTTGCGGCACTTCTTCCATAGGTACATGTCCTGCATTTTCCAAAATAACCGTTCTGGCGTTTGGTAGGGCATTTTCGAAGAGCAGAGCATGACTCACCGGAATCCAAGCATCGTTTGCTCCCCAGAGAATTAAAGTAGGACATTTGATCTTTGCCAAAAGAGGTAATTTACTTTTCATATTCAACTGCGCGCGATCGATGAACGCCTGTCTATTTCCTTTCCTCAAGGCCATTTCATAGTAGCGATCGACTAAAGCCTCAGACACTTTTGTATCGTCGAAGTAGACTGCCTCCACGTTTTTCTTAATGATCGAGCGTGGCGTAATGCGACTGATCAGGCTGTTCAGGATGGGTATGCGTGCCAGACCGAAAATCCATGGTTGCCCTTTTTCTGTAGTAAAACCACTGGCATCCAATAAAGCGAGTTTGGAAACCATCTCAGGATGTAAAGCGGCATATTGCCAAGCAATTTTGCCACCGAGCGAATTTCCAACCAGTATCACCGAATCAACACTTAGCTGATTCAGCAACTCATCCAAGACATCCATGTATGCCTTAATAGAATAATCGCGCTTAGGATGTGACCCAGTCAAGCCAAAAGCAGGTAGGTCGAAGCGAATCACTCGATAGTCCTTTTTTAACTTCTCCGTCCAAGCATCCCAAGTATGAAGAGAAGCAGCCGTGCCATGAATCAAAACTATAGGTTGTCCAGCTCCCTCGTCGCGATAATGGACGTCCATTCCATCAATAGTCATGAAGGCAGACGCTTCGTTCGTATAGCGTTTTTTCAAATCATCCAAAGGGATATCAGGTGTTACCAATAAGAAGAAACCTATAACCGAAGTGACCACCACCATCAGAACCACGCGAATGTTCTTTTTCATACAAGCATAATTATCAGGCAATTTTCAAGGTACAAGTTGAGTATAAAGCAATGAGCCCCCTGATTCTTCTTCAAATTTTATCCGTAGGCTTTGGGAACGGGTATTCTTTGGACTTTATGATGAGCGCTTCAAAATTGGATGGAGCGAAGGCGATATCTGTATCAAAATTGACACATGATTTTTTCAATTGCGACTTTTTAAAGTTGAACCCTATCTCTTCTCTCACGTTCGGATAGCAATACATCACCATGTTGTGAAAACTCACATGGCGGTCATGACTGCTAAAACCATATTTGAACGCGTCATTTTCATAATAGCAGAGCATATCACTCCCCATCATTTTAAGGACTTTTTCCTCAAGATTGGGCTCAAGTCCAAGCAATATCGCCGACATTTCTTTGATCAGCGCCGCATGACTTTCTTTGATCGAACTAAAATAGGCTAGTTTATTCATCCCTCTAAAATGACTAATTCCCCATCAAATCCCTAAAAAAGAATCTGGCAATTTGAGTCCTACAACATTTGATGTAAATAGCCACACACCGTTCAAAATACGAATGAAATAGCTTGTACTTTTAACATTCTGGAATCACAACCTACTACCTCTACAAAACAATAAATATTTTTCTTAGAGGATTTATGAGGCTATCCAACAAATGAAAACTACTCGCCTCACAACCTTGCAATAAGTTTGCATTTAACGTATATAAGAAAACGTTAAACTAACATTTCTAAATGGTGTCAGTTATAATCTCTATGAACAAATATTTACTCCCATTTATCAACTCAGTGACTTTAGCTTTTACCCTTTGGGCCAACTACTGGGCTAATTCGGGAGCCATGAATGGCCACACCGTGGGAGAAATCAGCCGACAATACAACAGTCTTTTCACGCCGGCAGGCTATGCTTTTTCAATTTGGGGAATCATATTTTTAGGACTAATCGCGCTGGTCATCAATCAATGGATTCAAGTGGCAAATGGCCGTGATGCAGAAGTAAACAGAGCCGGCATCTGGCTAGCAGTAGTCAACTTACTCAATGGTTCATGGACCATCGTTTGGATCAGCGAAATGCCCGGATTATCGGTCGTGATCATGTTACTGCTCTTACTATCGCTTACCATTTTGGTGATCAAACTCGATATGGAAAAATGGGATGCGCCAATGAGAATCATCACCTGGACTTGGTGGCCCATTGCCATCTATTATGGCTGGATCGTGCTCGCAACAGTGGCGAATGTTTCTGCCTGGTTGGTAAGTATCCAATGGCAATTTTTGTTTAGTGAAGTCTCCTGGACTATTATCATGATACTTATTGCTACCGCAGTATTCTTATTTTTGATAGCTACCAGAAACCTTCGAGAAGCAGCTGGTGCCGGTATTTGGGGGCTTTATGCCATCGTTTCGAAACAAATAGACGCCAATCCCAGCATCGCTTACACAGCCATAGCAGGCATGATCATCTTGATCGTCGCGTGTGGTATACAAGCTTATCAAAATCGAGCAACCTTGCCTTTTATCCGTAAAAGCTGAAATGAATTATTGCAAAGATTAACCTTCGCTTTTCGTTAGAAAATCGGTTTTTAGTGCCAAGTTTTGCAACCTACCTTTCTCAATGTAATAAGGCGCTAAACCTATTAAATGAAAGCCTGTTTAAAAAGTAATCATTGACAACCCCAATTATGAAGTTACCACTCACCTCAATTGTCATTCTCTTTTTGTTCACTATTCCGCTACATGCGCAAACTACTGTAGCGCAAGCGGACGGCCAATGGCAGATACTCGTCGATGGAAAGCCCTTTAAAGTGAAAGGCGTCACCATTGGGTTTGATCAAGACACAGCCAACTACGACACTCACTTTGAGGATTTGAAGTTTCTCGGCGTAAACGCCCTTCGCATCTGGAATCACAACAAATACACGACAAAACTGCTCGATGCTGCGCATAACCATGGAATGAAAGCCATGGTAGGTATATGGATGCGTCATGGTCGCCCAGGAATGGAAGCAGATGATAGCTTTGATTACCTTACCGATACAGCCGGCATGCATGTTATGTACAAGGATGCGATAAATGCGGTAGAAAAATATAAAAACCATCCGGCAGTGCTGTCTTGGGGCGTGGGCAATGAAGTTTACCTCAATATGGCTACCGACGCTGAAAAACTGGCCTATTCTCTTTTCCTAGAATCGGTTTGTCAAACCATAAAAAGTATAGACCCCAACCATCCCATTACCTCTGTGGAAGCATGGACATTTGGTATGGATTGGTGGCAAAAACACGTACCCTCCATCGATATTTATGGCCTCAATTGTTACGGTCCGGGGGCAGATTTATTACAAAAGGAAATGGAAAAACGAAATATCGATAAGCCTTATATAATTACAGAATTCGGTGTATCTGGCGAATGGGACATGCCGGAAGATGAAAATGGGATCAAAATAGAGCCCAACGACACTCAAAAATACAATGCCATTGTAGCTGGTTACAAAAACTGGATTGATAACAAATCTTCTTGTCTTGGTGTGTTTAATTTCCACTATGCCGACGACAATCAATTTATATCTACTTGGCTTTTGACGCATCATCGTGGAAAATACCGCCCACAATATTGGGCTATCCGAGAGGCTTATACTGGCGAAAAACCCAAGAATTTTGTTCCTGCAATTGCCACTTTTGAAACCACCGGAGGTAAAGTTGGAGATTGGGTAGCTGTGGATTTAACAGTGACAGACCCGGAAGGCGAAGCACTGATGGTTGATTTCTTTTATAACCAAAGAACGGGAAGCCGAAAAAGACGTGATCAACTGAATAAGCTTGATCTGCGTGGCAATTTGAGTGATGGTTTTGAAATAAAACTTCCAGCAGAAAAGGGAGCGATTAAAATATACGCTAACGTGACCGACAGTTATCAAAATATCGGGATCGCGACTACATCTGTAAAGGTTATCGATGAAAAAAATGTAGCCAACCCCTACCAAACAGCCAAAGTAAAGTTGCCTTTTTACATATATCAAGATGGCCAAAATGAACCTTACATCGCTTCGGCGCAAATGGGAAACTATCAGGCATTAGAAATAGATATTGAAAATACAAAAGAAGTAAAAAACGGCTCGGCCGCTCTGAAAATTCATTATAACGACACAAAGAATTGGTTCGGGCTTGCACTTGTAGATCCGCCAAACGATTGGGGTAACAGACCTGGAGGTTACGACATTTCGGGTGCTAAAAAATATAGCTTCTGGGCAAAAGCTGATGATAAAATTAAAGTAACCGTAGGTTTCGGGCTCATCGACAAAGACCAGCCATTCCCAGATTCCGCTAAAGAAGCAATAGAAATAGAGCTTGATACCGAGTGGAAAAAATACTCCATCAATGTTAAAAAACTAGACTTAAGATGTATAAGATCTGGTTTTGTGATTTTTGGAAGCGCCGATGATTTCAGACAAACCATCTACATTGATGATATTGTGTTTGAATAGACTTCAAGTAAAAGCGTATGATTTGCTTACATTTAGCTGAGTAGCTTGGGAACGGGAAATAAACAAGTCAAATTGAACTTGACTATTTTTCAATTCTCAAAATCATTTTTTGCATAAAAAGATTACTTGGCATAGTGATCTGCTGGCCTTCAGCTGTCTTTATTATGAGAAAAAATATACCAATATCTGCGATTTTACCCTCCACCTGAAATTCTTTATCCAATACTTTGATGCTATCTCCTATTTTGATGGGATGGTTAAAAAAAATGATTAGCGATGAAGTGATATTAGATATAATGGACCACTGAGCGAAAAAGGCAATGCCTAATACTGTCAATAGTGTTGAAAGAAAATAGACTAGTTTGGACTGATCCACACCCCAAATAGTTAGTATAAGACCTACCAAGAGCATGAACAAAATAAAGTTAATAATCTTTTTGATCACTTTAACGCGTGATCGCTGGTAATCAAAGGTTTGACCAGTTCGTTCTACTATTTTACCCAACACATATTTCAATGCAACATAACCCAAGACAGCCGCTATTGACTGAATAATAAATAATTGATTGGCCTCCAAAGATTGATAAAAATCCATAGCGCGAAGTTGATTGTTTTTCGCATAAAAAATAAGATTCCAAAATATATAGTTATCTCTCTGGACCCTTTTTAATCAACCATGATTGCTAGCGTCAGCCTTAAAAAATAGGAATTACTGTCAATGGAGTAATAAAATTATATTTATACTTCCAAATCTGTTATCCATAGCTTCAAGGGCATAAAGGATGAAAACATCATTAAAAAATAAGCTCCTCAGAGTTTTTGGTCGAGCTTATCACGCCAAGACTCAGCAGTGTTTGTTGTACTTGATCGAGTATGTTGGCTAAGTCAGTATTTTCCTTTGGCGCCCAGATCAGTTCTTGTACTATTTGATCCGTTTTATCTTTTTCCAGACCAAAACGCTCGGCAATGATCGCACTCAGATTTTCATTTTGTTGAAATTGCACAATACTATCCCCAATGACTGATACTACTTTTTGTATCTCAGCCCTATTTGTGATTGCAAAAGCAGTATTGACTACCAGCATAAAACAAGGCCAAGGGGTAGGTATTTCTCCTATTCTTCTAAATTCACCACTATCAACAAACGGCTGT
Organism: Cyclobacteriaceae bacterium; assembly: GCA_040218415.1. GTDB lineage: Bacteria > Bacteroidota > Bacteroidia > Cytophagales > Cyclobacteriaceae > JAVJRN01. The sequence goes on along the minus strand of JAVJRN010000072.1, from coordinate 33,354 downwards.
GTGGTAAACTTTTCCCAAAGGAAAATATTGGACTCCTGACTTTTGAATGACGCTCTTGCTCCGTCGAGATTATTTACTATCACGAAATTTTCATCTGTAATTTCCCATCCCATTTGCTCTGCCAGGAGAAAAGCCATCAAATGAGATCCGGAATTTTTCCGACTGATCGCTATTTTTTTATCGGTAAGATCATCGAAAGATTCGATCCCAGAATTAGCCGGCACATGCACACCCCAATTCAAAGGCGACTGCACATAAGGCTTCACAATCGAAAGATTCACTCCTTCAATAATGCTTTTTACGGCTCCTTCCGTGAGTACTATGGCCATATCCAGCGTGCCATTTTCGAGATATTTCACCATAGCTCCTGTACCTTCCTTGATATCTTGCCACTCAACATTCAGTCCTACTTTACTGAAAAGTGCTTCATCAATGGCGCTATAAATTGGTAAATTGAAGTATTCTGGTACTCCTCCAAGTTTGATTGTCATCATTTTATAAAGGGTCTAATAGGAAAATCAGGTATTACAATCATCACTACTAACATACGAGTTAATCGGTGAATTCTATTAACACACAAATTTAGTGGCAATATTTAATCCGCAACTTACCGATAATCTACCACCGCTTACCGATTGGCTATTTTTCGTCTGGACGTTTTCAAACAGCTTTGAAACAACATTAAAGAATACTATTATGGAAAACAGACAAAACAACAATCAACGCGCCTGGCTGGGATTAGCACTTGTGCTTTTTGGCGGCTATTTTTTATTCAGAAATCTTGACTTGATTCCAGATTTCATTCCCTACTACCTTTTTGGATGGGAAACAGTTTTTGTCATCATCGGTGTTTCCATGCTGGCTACTCGTAGAAGGGAAGGATTTCTTTTCCTTGGTATTGGTGTCTTTTTCCTACTACCAGACATTTTCTATCTGCCCGACTTTCGAATAAGAGATTGGTGGCCGCTGATCCTTATTGCTATTGGTATTTCAATTGTGCTGCGCCGAAAAGACGAATCAAGCCGTGTTGACGGACTTCATGATGAAGATTATATTGAGAATACTTCCATCTTTGGTGGGTCAGAAAGGTCCTATTCCTCACAAAATATAAAAGGTGGTAAAATCACCGCTATTTTTGGAGGCTCAGACGTTGATCTTACACATGCTCAGATGGATGGAGACGAAATTGTGATCGATATTTTTTGCTTTTTTGGAGGAAATGAAATCAAGGTTCCTAGAGACTGGACGGTAATCAACGAAAGTTTTGTGATCTTTGGAGGATTTAAGGACAAACGGCCAATGGCAACCAACTTAAGCGAAGCTTCGAGAAAAGTGCTAAGGATCAAAGGATCGGTAGTCTTTGGTGGTGCGGAAATCAAAGGCATCTAACCAACACTCATTCCAATTAACCAATGAAAAACCCAATTCTTAGTGGCTCTGGATACAAATACTATCTGCTGGTTTGGGTTATTTTGGCTTCTGCACATTTATCTATTCTTTTTTTCTATTACCATTTTTCCTTACCAATAGCCATCACAGAAGCCATTATTTACCATGTGGTTTTTGCGGCTATAGTGCCTAGTTTTTGGTATATCGTGCAGTTTGCCAGTGCAAGCAAAGATGGTCTTTCCTTAATCTCTACACATACTGTTGCCGCAGCAGTTACCATCGCTTTTTGGATCTCCATTTCAGGCTTATTGCTAAAAGGAATTCACAAAGAAGAACAGGAATATCTCGTATTCTTCGAGGATGCATTTATTTGGAGAATCATTATCGGCTCAATGTATTACAGCATTAGTATTCTTATTTTTTATCTAATCAAATACTATCTGGACATGCAGGAAGAAGCGAGCAGGGCGTTGGAACTACAAGCCTTATTGAAAGACTCGGAACTAAGAATGCTCAAATCTCAAATCAATCCTCATTTTATATTTAACAGCCTCAACTCCATAAGTGCGCTGACCATTACAGAACCAAAATCAGCGCAAAAAATGGTGATCAAGCTGAGTGACTTTCTTCGATACTCGCTGGGAAAAGACAGTATTCAAATGAACTCATTGAAAGACGAAATAGAAAATTTGAGCCACTACATGGACATTGAAAAGGTACGTTTTGGAGAGAAGCTTATTTTCACAAAAAACATTGGTGCTGATTGCGAAAAGGTGTTGGTGCCGAATTTGATATTACAGCCATTGTTTGAAAATGCAATTAAATATAGCGTGTATGAGAGTACCGATAAAGAATCCGTTGATTTACGTTGCGAGGTTAAAAACGGAATACTCGACTTAAGCTTAAACAATAGCTTTCCTGCGGACAGTTTCACAAGAAAAGGAGAAGGCATAGGCCTTGAAAATGTGAGAAAGAGACTAGAACTCGTGTATGGAAATCAGGCACAAATGACCATTTCAAAAACAGAAAACACTTTTTCTGTAAACCTCAAATTCCCATTAAAAATGAAGGCAAAATGAGTAAATACAAAGTAGTAGTCATTGATGATGAGAAACTGGCGAGAGACATTATTATCTCCTACCTGTCTGAAGATAGTGAGATAGAAGTCATAGGCCAATGTGATAATGGTTTTGAAGGCTTTAAGCAAATCAACGAGTTGAAACCAAATATTATTTTTCTGGATATCATGATGCCAAAAGTGACCGGCTTGGAAATGTTGGAGTTGATCGATCATCCGCCAATCATTATTTTTAGTACGGCTTATGACCAATACGCTATTGATGCTTTTGAAAAAAACGCAGTGGATTATTTACTTAAACCCTATTCAGAAGAGCGATTTGCTGATGCATTATCTAAGGCAAAAAAGAAGGTTGGTCTAGAACAAACACTTCCTAGTAGTATAACCCGAGATATACGCCAATCAACCTCTGGAAAAGAGCCGCTATCGCGAATAGCCGTAAAAACTGGCGCGAAAATTCAAATAATTCCAGTCGAAAAGATCAACTACTTGGAAGCCATGGATGACTATGTAAAGCTGCATACCGCTGATGGCACTTTTCTGAAGCAGAATACCATGAAGTACTTCGAGACAAGCCTACCTCCCGAAGATTTTGCGCGCATTCATAGGTCCTACATTGTGAAAGTCAAAAACATCAATCGATTGGAACAAATGGGCAAAGAGTCGCACATTGTTATTCTCAATGATCAGACTACCCTCAACGTGAGCCGAACGGGCTACAGCAAGCTAAAAGAGATTTTAGGCTTTTAGTCAAACCTTTTAAAAAGCACAATGGCATTGTGCCCACCAAAACCAAACGTGTTGCTCATGGCGTAGTTCAATTTTACCTGCTGCGATTCTTTTGTCACAACATCGAAGGTTTTAGGTATAGCTGGATCAAGCGCTGAGGTATTGATGGTTGGCGGTACAATGCCGTCTTGCAAAGCTTTAACACATATAATTCCCTCTATAGCACCAGCCGCACCGAGCAGGTGACCTGTCATAGATTTTGTCGCACTTATTTTAAGTTTTTCCGGATTATCGCCAAACACTTTTCTTGCCGCATTGATCTCGCTTAAATCACCAACAGGTGTAGAAGTTGCGTGAGTATTCAGATAGTCAACGTCTGCAGCATTGATTCCTCCCTCTTCCAAAGCCAAATTCATGGCATGAGCAGCTCCCAAGCCCTCGGGATGTGAGGAAGATATATGATAAGCGTCGGCAGTCATTGCCGCACCAACGATCTCTGCATATATTTTTGCACCGCGAGCTTTTGCGTGCTCATATTCTTCCAAAATCATGGCGCCAGAACCTTCCCCCATTACAAAACCATCTCTGGCCTGATCAAATGGCCTGCAAGCCTCCTCAGGACGCTCATTGTTCACTGACATGGCGCGCATGGCATTGAAACCCCCGATAGCAGCCTCCGTCACAGGCGCCTCTGATCCGCCAGAAACGAATAATTTGGCCTTACCTAAACGGATATAATTGAAAGCTTCCATTAAAGCCGAGTTGGCAGACGCACAGGCCGTTACAGTTGTATGATTGATTCCCATCAGCCCGAACTTCATAGATATAAGTCCAGATGCCATATTAGATAAAAGTTTGGGAACGAAAAACGGACTGAAATGTGGCCGATATTCATTGCTTGAATAAGCTTTTACCTCCTCCTCAAAGGTGCCCATACCGCCATTTCCTGAACCCCATATTACGCCAATATCAAAAGGCGAAATACTTTTTAAATCAATGCCAGAATCGTTGATTGCCTCAGTGGAGGCATATAAAGCATATTGGGTGAAAAGGTCTGAGCGCTTGATTTCGTTTCTATCCAAATAGGTATTTGGTTGGAAATCTTTCACTTCACACGCAAACTTGGTCTTGAAATGCGCTGTATTGAACTTCGTAATGGGAGCAGCACCACTCTTTCCCGCGACAATATTTTGCCAAAAATCACGCACATTGTGACCCAGTGAGGTGATAGTTCCCATTCCAGTGATAACGACTCTTTTCATGTGTAGATACTCGTTGCTATGAGAGCATTTTAGATAAAAATAATGAGAATGGAACCCTTCGCATTCTTTAAAAAATTCTTTTAACCAGCAGAGTCAAAAAACAAAGATCACAAAAGTGGAAACCCAATCAAACTTCTTTCACCACTTAGTTTAGTTTTATGTTCAGGCCTGTAGTGATAAATAATATAACTTCTGCATCAAGATTGATATCCTCTATGCGACAAGTAAAATTCAAATCCGCTTTTACTTTTTCAGAAATAGCATAGCCCAAACTACCACTTAGCCGATTTTCCAGCGTATTCGGCTCTTTTTCTACGATTTCGAGAAGTAGCTCGGAAGACAAGACCAAAAAAAACTCTTGCGCATCAATTTTATCGCCAGACAAAGGAAAATCTGTTGATAAGCGATATCTGTAGCGATGGGCAAACGTAGACGAGCGAATACGCTGCTCTAATCTAAGTCTGCTAACCAAGCGAAACCTTCTTTCAAAATGAGTCCATGCCGCCTGTTCGGTAATGCGGTGCTCAAAAAAGTCAAAATCCTCCACAGGCTCTACCGTTCTAAACTTGTAACCCAATGACAGCTTCAAGAGTGGGTGCACTTTTTTGGTAACAAACTGGTTGAATTCCAAAAAAGACAGTTCTGTGAACTGCCCCTCACCATCTTCCAGAAAAGAGGTGCGCTGTGCTAAAGAAGTATTAAAACTAATATTTTTGATGATGGTATAATCAACAGCAACACCACCTTCCCACACCATCCTTCTACGCTCTTGGGCACAAACTTTAAGCAGTAAAAAAGTAAGTATCGTCAGTATAAAGAGCCTCATCAATAAAGGATAAAATCAGTTGTCCGCTTGGTGATTTCTCTTTTTGAAATCAAAATTCCTTCATCGTCAAATAGCAACTCATAAGGCGTCCATTCCTTTTGCTCTTTGAGTTCAACAACCAATTCATATCTCACAATCTCGCCCTTAAAATCATTCAATGCTTGATCAAGCGCCTCTTTATCCATTATGCTTTTAGAAGAAAACTGTTGCTGAATTTTATCAATTTTATGTTTTTCGAATTGTGAAAAAAAGGTGCAAATACCTGATTGTACCTGCTCGCCCAAATCGGCCCATTTAATGGTCGCTTCAATATCTTCCAATTCCGCTAAATTGGAAAACTCTATGCTATACTTGACTTTGTTCCATCTAAACTTGACTTCAAAGCTTTCATGGTCAAAATCGGTTTCCTTATAAAATTTCGAATGATGAGCCTTTTCAAGATAAGGCTGTAATAAAGATTGGATTTGGAAGGGTATTTCGGATGGCTTGACGCGACGCTCACGCTCATATTTCTTTTCTTGCGCCACGCCGCTTATCATCACGAAGAATAATAACTGAAATATGATGGTAGTTTTTTTCAAGATTTATTCAATTTTTTTTGAAGGGAAGTCTCGCTATTCTGTCAGATTTCAAGACTAAAAAATCTTCTTCAAATAGCCAATTAGAATGTCTATCTGTTTGATGAAAATTAAAAACCAAAGTTAACCCAGATTGCCGCTGACAGTCAAAAATAAACGGATAAGTAAATAAAAATTTATGGTCCACAGGGCTGACCCAAAGAAAACCAGACCAAAGATTTATAGAATGTTATGAAAATCTAGCTGCGATCTACGTTAGCCATCAGCATTTGAACGTGAGTAGTCCTCTTCATTAAAAATAAACGCTTCACCAAAACGAGCGATGATTAAGTTCTAGCTAACTCTATTCAAAACAGAATCTGGAAAAAAATTATTGGATAGGGCGACCATTTCATCTCCTTTCACAAACATATCTATGGTAATTTGATCAGTATGCTCACAGCCACAGGCTCCCAAAAGTTCCAATACAGCATGGATCGTGTTTTTGTGAAAATAAAAAACCCGCTCCGCTTTATCCGTAACTACAAGGCCCTTATTCAACATGCTGTCTTGAGTTGCCACACCTGTAGGGCAATCATTCGTATTACACCTAAGTGCCTGAATACAACCAATGCTAAACATGAAAGCGCGGGCCGAATTACATAAATCTGCTCCTAAGGCCATCATTCTTAAAATAGAAAACGCACTCAGTACCTTTCCTGATGCAATCACTTTGATCTCTTTTCGTAGGCCATATTTTTTCAAGGTAGCATCAACAAATATCAGTGCCGGCTCCAAAGGAAGTCCTACCGAATCAGAAAATTCTAAAGGAGCAGCTCCTGTGCCTCCTTCCGCACCATCAATAGTAATGAAATCCGGCCAAGTTTCCAGCTTCACCATCGCCTCCACCAAATCGATGAATTCTTCTGTCCGGCCAATGCACAATTTGAATCCTACTGGTTTACCGTTTGATAAGTCCCTTAATTTTTGTAAAAAATGAATGAGATCTCCTGCTTTTTTAATTCCTCGATGACCTGGAGGAGATAACACGGTAGTATGAGGTTTTATACCTCTATATCTAGCTATTTCCTTGGTGTTTTTGATTGCTGGCAATACACCACCATGTCCTGGCTTTGCGCCTTGTGATACTTTCAGCTCAATCATCTTTACCGCTTCCAATGCTGCTTTTTCGCTAAATTTCTGAGGATCAAAACCACCATCTTCTGCTCGACATCCGAAATATCCAGTCCCAATCTGCCAAACCAAATCTCCACCACCGTTGAGGTGATAATCAGAAATTGCTCCTTCTCCAGTATTGTGGTAAAATCCTCCTTTCTTGGCTCCAGAGTTTAAGGCTAGAATGGCATTTTTACTCAAAGACCCAAAACTCATGGCAGAAATATTCAGGATAGAAGCGCTGTATGGCTGATTGCACAATGACGAGCCGATGGTTACTCGTGGAAATTCTTCGGCCGGTTCGGTGGCATATATTGAATGTCGAATGGCCTCATATTCATTCGTCATCAGGTCAAGCTGCGTCCCAAAAGGGGTTGTATCATTTACATTTTTGGCTCGTCGATAAACCAAAGCACGATGGTTTCTACTAAAAGGCACACCGTCTGTAGAGCGCTCAATAAAGTATTGTTGAATCTCTGGTGCAATAGACTCGAAAGCATATCTGAAATAACCAAGAATTGGAAAATTGCGAAGGATGGCATGCGTTTTTTGAATCCGATTAAACAGTACAATCAGTATCAATGGTATCAACACCGCATATGACCAGATCCAGATCGGGTAGAAGTAAGTCAGAAATCCGAAAAAAATAAATAATAAAGCGAAATAGAAATAAAAGGTATGTCTCATAGTTGCAGAATTGTCCTGAAGATAGAAATTATTGAGAAATCCTTCGCTCTTAAAAAAGCAAATGATTCACATTACAAGAAAATGAACCTCAGATGATTTGATTCGAATAAGACAAAAAAGAGCGTCAATGAGCTGGTTTGGAGTGTTAAGAGAGGCTGAAGTTTTATTAAAACACATAAGGGTACATCGAGCGTTTAAAGAATGTGAAGCCGAAATGTCGTGAGATAAGCCGCTATGAAAATCACGAAATACCAGGTTTCGTGCTGATTAACAAATTTTTAATGGCTGATAGATGGCTATTCTTGCTATAAATTATTCTTCGAGAGCTACCAACTAGCGGACAGAGGGGCAAACAAAATTGAATGAGGAACGTTGCATAAGTATAATTTTATTTTTTAAACCTAAAATTTACTAATATGAGCGCCGGAAAAACGCTATTTACATTTGTAACAGGAATCGCAGCTGGATTGAGCTTGGCATATATGGCAGACCCAAAAGGAAGCCAAAAAACAATAAAGAGACTTGAAAAAGAAATTGCTAAAACCAAAAAGACGGTGGATAAAAAATTGGATGAGTATAAGGCCGATTATAACAAAACCGTGGATAAGTACACTGATAAGAGCAAGGGACTAATCGACCAAGGGAAAGAGTTAATAGATGAGGCGAAAAAATCTGTGAAAGCATAATAAATCACTTTCCTAAAAAAACTCCTAGGTCTGCCAATAGCAGGCCTTTTTTTTTGGTCTTGATAGCTCTAATAAGGCATAAAAACTTCAAAAAATCAAAATGGATATCCTATTGCGAAGTTTAATACCGGAGCAAACTCAGGTGAGAATCCCGTCCAAGGCTTTTTGAGCGGCGTAGCAAAATCAAATCTGATAACGAAGTTTTGAACGTCGACCCTCAACCCGATTCCAGAACCCATGGCCAGCTGACTTGCGAAATCGGAAGTAAACTTGCCTCCCGGCAGTGATTCGTTTTCATTGAGTAGCCATACATTACCAGCATCAAAAAACAGTGCTCCTTTTAGATATGCAGAAATGGGAAACCTATATTCCATATTTCCCTCTAAGCGGATGTCTCCCGACTGATCGAAAAAAGAACCCGAGTCATCCTCAGTAGGCTGATATATTCCCGGCCCTATGGATCTGATTCTGAAGGCTCGAATACTGTATGGTCCTCCAGAATAATATTGCTTAGAAAAAGGCAAACTCTCAGAATTACCATAAGGCAAACCAACACCTACATAAATTCGACTAACAAACTTTGCCTCTCCTCTTATCTTTTTGTGGAAGCGAAAGTCCAAGTCCGTTTTTAAATACTGCGCAAATTCTTGACCGAGAAAGGTCGAAGCGCCACGCTCATTTTCTTTAGTGCTCACTAAACTGAGGGAGTTTCCCGCAAAATCGGCATTAATTGAAAGATATATTGGGTCTCGCTTTTCAACCTCCGAAAGCTGACTGTAGGTAAATGTGTAGGTAAGACCAGAAATAAATTCTTGCTGGAAACTAGCTGCCAATGTCGGGTTTTCATCAAGAATAACTTGAAAGTCTTCTGTAACATCAGAAAGTCGAACGAAATTGATGGAGATCGGCTTGAGATCATAGGAGATTCTCGCACTACTTTTCCATGTGTACCCAAAAGAAGTCAACACAGAGTTGAGCTGATACAGGCCATTTCGATCCAAAAATTCTATTCCTGTCGAAATACTGGTCTTTGGTACAGAATAGTTGAAATTTTCGCGCAAGTCAATAGGAAAAAGAAGCCTTGGCACCAGCAACTCTCCTTTAAATCCTAATTGCGTACTGCTTAGTCCTAGCTCTCTCTTACCTGTAATCTGACGTTCATATCCGAAAGAGGCAGTAATTTTCAAAAGTTCTCCACCTTTGAAAAGGTTTCTATTTGCATAAGAAAAAGCCAAAGCCGGCCCAACAAAATTATTTGATTTGGAGACGGCTTGCACCTCTGCTCTTAGTGATCGCTTGTTGAGTGGTGACAGTTCGACAATGGCACTTAGATGCCCAAGGGTGTCCGATTCTCCTACGTTGTGCAGGTTGTCATATCTAATGTTTATATACTTATACGTGCCAATGGCACTCAACCTATCGCTAGTGAGGCGAGAGGCTCTTGCATTGTACCTTTCACCTTCATTGACCAATAAGTAAGTACTCAATCGATCTGGTCGAAAAAAAACATCTTGCTGAATATATTCTACTTGGTCAACTACCGTAGTATCAAAAATAGCATCATCAGGGTTCAAAGTGTACTTTGGAAAAACCGAAATTTCCGAAACATTATAAGGGACTAAAGCACTTTTGGGCACTTCTTTTTTCAACCTCAGAAAGAGGTCAAACCCACGAATATCATACTTATTTGTATCTGCCTCGAAAATAAGATATTCGCTATTGAAATTGTAGTATCCATTTTTCTTTAAGTATTCATCGATTCGGTTACGCTCATTTTTGAATCCTTTAAGACTAAATCGAACCCCCGGCCGAATGAAAGACTCTGCCATCGACTCCTCCATTACTTTGAAAATTCCAAGCGAATCGTTTTTCACCAATTCAAAGTTTTTCACCTTGTAGGGTTTCTCCACTTCGGCTGTATATGTTAATGATGCAAACTTTGGTTTCTGTTGGATTTTATGCGCTATTTCCGATCTGAAAAAGCCTCGGTTTTCTAGCCTATTGTAGAGCAGCTCTTCTGTTTTATCAATATTAATGTCAGATAGATAAATAGGTTCTTGTCCAAATCTCTTGTTCATGAACTTATTGATAAAACCTGACTTTCCGGATTGCGCTTTGTACCACGCATGTAGCCCGATCCTGATTCCGAGAAAATCAGTATTTGGAGTCGGTTTTAGTAAGTATTGCAGTTCCTCATTTACCTCAGATAAATCCTCCACTTTTTTTTCATCGCTCTTCAGTTTAATATTCCCACCAGTGTATAGTTTTTCGCCTTCAGGAATATACTTACTTACGCCACATGAATAGATGACGCTCCATCCTACTATTAAAACCAATATTTTTATGAGGTTATTGATCACTTTTGATCTTGGTTATCGCCATTTTCAAGCTCTTCTGCTGATTTTTCAAAAAGCTCTCTAAACTTATTAAACTCTCGATTGAAGATCAATGCAATTCCTGTGACGATAAGTTGGCCTTGAATGACGTTTTCAAATTCATTTTTCCGAAAACCTTTTAGCCGATATCGTCCGTTTTCACTTAGCCGGTATTCGACACTTACATTACCTATCAGCGGTGAACCTGAAGCTCCTGACTGGCCACTTCCTTCAATACCTACTTCGCTACCGACCTGCACAACTAGCCGGTCATCAAACAGTGACTTACTCGCCGAAACGTCCAACTGCGTTCCGCTCGTTCCATTCACGCTTTGATCTGCGGTGTAACTATTCAGCCCAAAATTTAATTCAAAGCCTGTTTGCCCCAAAAGCTTCTCGGAAAAAGCATTGAGTTGACCAGATAGCACTTTACTTACATTATTTCTGGCAATGGCCTCTGCCCCACCAGCACTACCATCACTTCCAGTCGCAGGAAAAAAGCGATTGAGTACCAAAAGCGAAAACACCTGCTTATTGAGCTCTGACTCTTGTTTATTGAGCTGCTGTATTCTCGAATAAACCTCTCCGCCAATTGCGCCCTGAGACTCTTCTGGCATATCTAACTGAAAGGATAATTCAGGCTGCAAGAGTTGCCCCTCTACATTGAGAAATACTTGAAAAGGTAACTGTGTGTTGTAGCGCTTCGCCACAGACTGACTTGAAGAGGTAACGCTTGCAGCCATAATTGGTGAAGCAGAGGTACGCACTTCGTATATAGCCGCTACATCCAAATTTGCGTCCATAGGATCTCCTCTCCAAGTAATTACACTTTCCGGTGAAATAGAAAACTTCCTTTTGACCAAACCATACAAGCTTGCTCGATAGTGTCCATCACTAACCCTATATCTTCCAGCCAGCGTGGTGCGACCCGTTGGGTCTACACCCACAGTAAAGTCTCCACGGCCAGAAACTTCGAAATTATCTCCAGTTTGTTCATCAATCAAAACCCTAAAAATCGAATTATCTTCCACTATCAAATTCGTATAAAGATCTATACCTACAAGATTGGCGGTTACTCGCTCTTCTTTTACCCTAGTAATAATTTTATCTGGTTGATCCTTATTCACAAAAATCACGACACCCTCGCGCTCTACTAAGCTCAACTGCGACTCTGGTACAATCACAGTAAGATCAGACCCTTCATTTACCTTGAAACTTCCTCTAATCTTTGGGAGATTTAGCGAGCCATCAATCGTAAGATCAGCATTGAGTAACACTTTACCATAAAAGAGATCATTGTCTCCTTTCTGTGCATTAACCGCCTGAAAATTTTTCGCTTTTAAAGTCAGGTTAAATGTAGGATTTGCAGGGTCATCGGTCAAAACATCGCCATCAAACAAAAAGGAATTTTTCTGCTCATCAATCACGGTGAATTTATCAAAATGAATTCGCTGATTATCTATGACTATTCTTTCCGTCGGCAATGAAAAATCTGAATTAAGATAGGATATTTTAGCGCCAACTTCATTGAACACTAATTTGCCAGTGTACTGTGGCTGATCGAGCTTACCCGTCACACTTAAATCACCAGAAATATAGCCGCGTGCATTTGACAATTCACCTTGAGCAAAGTCTTGGACCAACTGCATTTCCAATTTTTCCAAATGTAATGCTAGATCCAAATCCTGTCCGCCAACTGCAGTAGCATAGTTGCCCGCTAGTCCAAATACAACCGGACCATCACTCATACTTAGATCAAAATCATATTCATCAGCCTTGGTTGAACGCCCGAATAATGATAAGCGTCCAAGTCCCGTTTCCAAAACAGAAAAGTTCTTGACAATTAAATCTGCTTCCAAACCCGAGTTCCCGAAAGGATCCATTATTTTGATATTCCCGTTGGTAATACCGTTAACAATATCTTTATCAGTATTGAAAAAACGCGTAAAAGTGGTTAATTCAAAATTCTTAAAATTAAGCGAAACCTCCTCCTGTTTATTGTTACCAAAAATTGAATTAGCTTCTATCTGCTGTTTATTATTTTGGATAGAAAACATGTGGAATTCTATGAATTGATCAGCAATGGCTACAAAATTGTCTTTTGGTGTCTGCCACTGCGTCTTGTTTAAAATCAACTCTTCCGGATTCAAATGATAGTAAATCGTGTCGGACTTTATAGTAAACAGGGAATTGACATGGAAGAGTATTTCTTCCTTGTCAGTAACTAAAAACTCTAAAAACAAAGAGTCGCGCTCCAACGTCCCATCAAAAGTTGTTTCTTCTATGATTACAGGTCCAGCAACGACCTTATTCCAACCAAGATTAAAACCAACTTTGGACGCACTGGCTGTAAGATCGAGCGACAGGCTGTCGAGCGTATTGCCTTGGTAGTCTATGAATGGTGCAATAAAATTGGCGGATACAGAGTCCGCCAACTGATCATACCACATATTGAAGCTCATTGAATCAAACGCATTGAGATCAGGAAGAAAAACGCTACTCAAAATTGGATTGTTCCTCATCACCATTTCCATGCGCATCATCACGTTTCCTCCTGTACTGTCTTGCCGCGTTTGGCCGCCCCAATGAGCGTTAAACTTATCATTCAGTGAAGCAAACAGTCTTTCTGGTGATGTATTCGACTTCAGAAAAAGATCAATGATTTCACTATCGATATTGATGTTTGAGCTATCATTTCTCACATGAATATTGCCTTTAAACTGTCCTAAATCATACGATCTGGAGTTATATACTGCCAATCCGTTTTCAATCGCAAGGTTCAAGTCATAAGCATTAGCATCGCCTTCAAAACTCGCGGCTAGCTTAAAAGCCGTACGAATATCTCTATCGGATAACCCTAATGGCTGTAGCGCAGCGCCAATCACATTGAGTGATAGTTCAGCTTTAGTAGTTACCGTATCCAATGCTAGCATTGCTTTCATTTCAGCATTTAAACTGCTATCGGAATATGTTATAAATGTGGTTGCTTCCCCATTTTTGATATTACCATTAATTTTTACCGCCGAAAAATCATATCCTTGATATCCTAGACTTTCAAATGATGCATCAATAGCTCCATCAAAAGAGGATAACTCCTGTCCTTTTCCTTGTAGCTTAAACGCCATCGACAAGGTATCAAAACTTGGGTCAGCCAAAATTTCAGATAATAATATTTTTTTAAGGGTCATATCCAATCCAAACCGAAGCGTATCAAACATATCAAGGTCTATGTTTAATTGGGCATCCCCAAGAGTGGATTTGATATTAAGTTTACTTTGTAGTTCTTTCAAGCTTCCAGCTCCGCTTCCTTCTATTTGAAGTGAAGAAGGCAGATAACTTGCATTATCACTATCTTCAACAAACCTTGAAATATCCTTTTTGGTAGTCTTAAAAGAAAAAGCAGACAAATCGTAAACAAGTTTTTCTTGTACCAATATATTTTGTGCTTGTCCTAGAGCAGTAAGTATAGTATTACCCCATTTCAAACTAAGGTCTTTCACTTTCAGTTGATTCAGATCACCTGATAGGCTTACATTTCCTCTGACTTTTTCAGCATTAACCGTGTTTATCAAGGCATTTTCTAAAATATCTGGTTGAAAATAAGTAGCATCTTTCATGCTTAGCGCAAGCTGATATAATTCCATAGAGAAATTGCTTTTATCCGGGTTTTTTAAAAAATAATCAAGCGATTCGTAACTGATCTTAGCCTTCCCCTTTAGCGCATTGTAGCCTGTTTTTAAGTCTAAATTATTGATAACAATACGCCGATCATCAACCGATAATTGCCCTTTTAAAGTATTCAAGTTAAATCCACTTCGCTCTGTAAAACTCACATTCATCAGCTTTAATGAAGCTTTTTGATCTTTATAAATAACATCATTCAAAGAAATATTGGCTTTGCTTACTTGAATACAATTAGGGTCAAAAACACCAGTTAATGGATTCTTGGAATTTGTGCGATAAAGTAGCTGATTGTTAGACAACTCAATATTTTTTGCATTAATCGTCCAGTCAGGCCATATAAATACCGCAGGAGAATTATTTTGATTTGGCGAGTTTGTAGTTGAGAAATTATCGAATTGGATATCTGCACTTGACATGGTCAGATTCTCGATATCGATCAATTGATTTTGAATGTCCGCCTTAGGCAATGAAAGAGCTAAAGATGAAAAGTAAGCGTTGAGCAAGAGACTATCCGGCGATGATTCATAATAAGCGCTAATATTATTCAGTTGCAAGTTTTTCACGACCAACGTCGGTAAAGGTGTTGTTGATGTAAAAGTATCAGGAGGTGAAATAGGAAGCGCTGTATATTGTAAGTACTGAGCCTTCATACCATCTATATTAAGATTGTCAATAGCGTAAAAAGACTTTTCGATATCGAGCTTTTCTACTTCAAGTCTAAGCGATTTTAAATCTAGCGCAGTACGCATCCCTAAAACCTCGTCTTCATAGGCCAAGTGTATACCATTCAACAGGATTTCGCCGATGACTATTTCAGGTATTACGGCTGGTTTTGAGTTCTCTTCGATCTCAGTAGGCTCCTCACTTTCAGAGGAAAAGGCATTGATCAAAAAATCGAAATTAAAATTGCCTTGGGGGGATTTCCTTACTACATGTGCACTTAGACCCTGCCAATGAACAAATTTCACATTGATTTGCTCTCCAGTTATCAGTGGTACAATGGCAACACCTACTTCAACACTTCGGCTAAATATCAAAGTGTCTCCTTGAGTATCTTCTGCATACAGACCTTCCAAAAAAAGATTACCATCGAAGGTTAAGTAGAGTCTTTCTATGTCAAAACGGGTTTTTGTTTTATCCGAAATATAGTTCGTCGCTTTCTGTGTAATTAACTCTTGACCACTAGGACTTCTAATCACGAAAACGAGAGTAAGGAACAGCACCAATACAATGCTGATAACCCAGCCTAGGAGCTTTACTGTCCAAATAAGTACGCTTTTATAAGAAATGGGCATGTGCCTAAGAATGGCAAAAATATTTAATCCGACGTTTTAGAAACTAGCAAACAAAACTTGCTGTTTGAAATAATGAGAAATGCTATATCAAACAAAGATTTTTCTAAAAGCTATTGAACCACAAGAATACAGGATATTTTGCTTGAAAGACAGAAAACAAGTCTCTTAACGTATAAAGAAGTACAAACTAAACACGCATCAATTCCCTTTTTCCTTCAAACAATAATATTTCAAAGAAGGCTTGACGAGCCTAACAATCCAAAGTAAATAACTTGCGCTCAAGCTATATTTTCCGAAAAGTATTCTTGTAGTATTTAAATCAATCAATGTCTAGCTCAAAATTGGAATGTTTTTTTTAAGAAATTTATAGAACCCGCTTTAGTTCAATTTCGTCATCCAATTTATATAAGGAATTGCTAAAAGTTGAATCCTAGAGTTACCGCAACAGCGTTAGAATTATTGTCGATTTCGGCCACTGGCTGGGTTCCATTATCCAAAAAATAAGGAGAGTACAGCGTTTGATTACTTCTATTTACCACAGTCATATCTACAAAAAATTCCTGATTTCTATAGCCTACTCCAAAAGACACATCACGTCGACTTAGATCAATGGCCGAGTTTTCAAATGGATCAGCATGGTAAGCATAACCACCTCTTAATCGAATCTCTTTAATTCTAAATTCTATACCAGTACGATAATTCATTACAGACGTGTATAAACTATTGATTTCCTGATTATCAGCAAATACTTCGAAATCTGAAGATTTCAATTGAGAACTTGTATAATCGACGAATTCCACATCTCCAGTGATAAAACCAATTTTTCCTAAAAAGAAGGTTGCTCCAAGATTCAACCTACCTGGTGTTCTAAGCGAATAATCACTTGTTGATATATCGCTCAAAAACTCTCTGTCGTTAATTATCGTCGTATCGCCACCATTGATAAATTCAACTCCATTCCATGAGGTAAATTGATTGAAACCACTATCATCAGACAATGCATAATAAGTAGGTGTGATATAAGAAACACCTAAGGTTACAAAAGGAATTGGCCTCACTATTAACCCAAAATTAGCATTAACACCAGCTCCTTCAATATTTAATTCATCAGCCAATTCGGTGAAATTAATGAAGTCATCAACTACTTGATTTCCTTGGTTATCCGTGTAAACATAAGAATCTTCCGTAAATGTTCGTCTCCGCGAATAATTTACAGTCGCTATACCCAAGCCTGCCCCGAAGTAAATAAAATCATTGTAATTGGCGCCATAGGCTAAATTGATTTGATATTGGGAACCAGAAGTCTCGATTATCTCTATTTGTCTCGGATTCCCTAACACTGGAGATCCATATCCTATAAATGTCCCATTATCATTTACCAAAGGATCAATCAAATAATTTTCAAATGCCCCAAAAGCATAACCTCCCAAATTATCTGGATTGGTCAAACCTGCTGAATTGATATAGGAATCAATGATGGAGTTTTGACCATTTACACCTTGGTAATTGATATCATTTTTAAAATTATTGGTTCGATTTATAGATACACCTAGACTACCTCTCTTAAACTTAGAGTTGACATAATCACCATTACCGTAATAAAAAACACCACCAATATTGGCAAAATTGAAACCATTCGCGAAAGATGAAGTGGTATTACCCAAGTACTGAGATGATGACTCATTAAAATTCAGTGCGGGCGTAAATGAAAAGACGCTTTTGTTGAAGAAACCAAGGCCGGCAGGATTAGAGGCTATGATACTCATATCCCCACCTAAAGAGACTTGCGCTCCACCAATTCCTTGAACTCTCGCAGTACTGCCCATACCCATGGAAGTTTGACTGAAGAGAATTGCGTCATTATAATACCCCAAAGGCGCATTAGCCACTTGTGCTTCCAGATTTAATCCTAACAAAGTCGCTAATGCAATAAATATGCTCCTTTTCATTTTCTGCTTTTTAATTGGTTCAATCAATTACCTCCTCTTCTGGAAGAGCCAGATGAAGACCTGCTACCACCGCTTGATGATCTAGTAGCTCCGCTTGATCTGCTACTGCTTGATGGTCTGCTGTATGAACTTCCACCTGATGATCTGCTGCTTCCCGTTGACGAAGGACTCACATTAAATGATCTCGAACTTGAAGAAGAACTTCTACCGCTAGAATAGTTTCTACTTGAAGTGCTCGATCTTTCATTAGTAGAGGTTCGGGAATTACTAGTATTATATCTTCTGGTATTGGCAGCTGTATTACTTCGTGCATCGGCACGACTGTCATTTCTCGCATAACCTTCAGTTCTGTTTGCGCTTGTTCTACTGCTCGTAGCAGTGGATGGAGATGATCTAGACAAACTTACATCCTCTCTACCGCTGCTTACTCTGCTTCTTTTATAATATTCATTCTGGGTAGAGGAGTAATCTCGCCTGTCTGTGGTGCTTCGAACTGGTGTAGAGGCTACAGAGGAAATACGTGAATTATTATTAAGCCTAGATGCTCCCGAAACTACACCTCCTCTAGAGTATCTACCTTGATTTACAACTGCTCTCATTGGTAATCTTTCTCTGTTATTTAAAAAATTACCGCTATATAATCCTGAATGAAATCCATCATAAAAACCAGCATTATAACCAAAACCACCACCCCATGGGCTATTCCATGCATTCCATCGGTTTCCGCCAAAGAACCAAGGATCATTCCAACCCCATCCTGTATTCCAACCATTATTCCAGCCCCAACCTGAATTCCAACCGAAACCGGTATTCCAGCCAAAACCAGTGTTCCAACCACCAAATGGACTATTCCAAACATTTCCAAATCCAACGTTCATGTTGAACCCATTGTTCCAGCCAAAGAATGGATCATAACCGAATCCACCACCGAAACCCATATTTGGATTATTCCAAGCGGAGTTCCCATAGTAATTATTTACGACTGTAGTTCCTTGAGGATTTTCATCTACATAATAATCTACAGTCGATGCTGACGGTGTTTTATAATTCTTATTATCCTCGGTATTTTGATAATCATTCTGTGTTGTCCCTGATTTATATCTTGCGATGTAATCTGGGTTTACATTATGCGTAGAATAATCAGCGTTATAATTATTGTTGGCATATGATTCATATGTTGCACGAGAATCATTTGAAACGCCGTTCTCAAAATTCACCTTTTTTCGATCGTTTCCATTGAAATACAAATCATCATACTCCTGTGCAGAAACGGCAGAAGTAACAATGAAAAAAGAAAGAAATAAACCAAAAACGACAAATCGAGATAAAGCTTTCATAATAGTAGATTTTAAATGTTGGTACAAATGCTTTAAGAATATACTCAAGTTATATTTGCACTCTTAAGTGCTTAGTAGAAAGCAATTACTATACCAAAAAATGTTAAAAAATGAGTAAAGCGATTCCTAATCGTTCTGAGGATTATTCCCTATGGTACAATGAATTGGTGAAAAAAGCCGGATTAGCTGAAAATTCGCCGGTTCGAGGCTGTATGGTCATCAAACCCTACGGTTTTGCTATCTGGGAAAAAATGCAACAAACATTAGATAAAATGTTTAAAGAAACGGGACATCAAAATGCCTATTTCCCGTTATTTATACCAAAGTCATTTTTCAGCAAAGAAGCATCACATGTGGAAGGTTTCGCCAAAGAATGTGCCGTTGTTACACATTACAGATTAAAAAATGATGAAGTAAATGGAGGTGTCATCGTAGACCCAGATGCTAAACTTGAAGAAGAGCTCATCGTACGCCCAACTTCTGAAACTGTCATTTGGGATTCTTATAAAAATTGGATTCAGTCTTACAGAGATCTCCCCCTTTTGATCAACCAGTGGGCCAACGTAGTAAGATGGGAAATGAGAACCCGTCTCTTTTTACGCACTGCCGAATTCCTTTGGCAAGAAGGTCATACTGCACATGCCACAGAAAAAGAGGCTCAAGAGGAAACAAAACAAATGCTTGATATATATGCCACCTTTGCAGAGCAATATATGGCTCTGCCAGTGATCAAAGGTGTTAAAACTGAAAATGAAAGATTTGCTGGAGCTGTAGATACGTACTGCATTGAAGCGCTAATGCAGGATGGAAAAGCACTACAGGCAGGTACTTCCCACTTTTTAGGCCAGAATTTCGCAAAAGCTTTCGACGTTAAATTTGCAACTCGTGAAGGAAAAGACGAATATGTTTGGGGAACTTCCTGGGGTGTAAGCACACGGTTAATGGGTGCCTTGATAATGGCTCACTCCGATGACGATGGATTGGTACTCCCTCCCAATCTCGCACCTATACAAGTAGTAATCGTTCCTATTTTCAGAAAAGAAGAAGAACTAGCATCAATCTCTGAAGCGGTAGATCCTCTTATAAAAGCACTCAGAGCAAGAAATATAGATATTCAATTCGATAAAAGGGATACACATAAGCCTGGCTGGAAGTTTGCCGAATATGAATTAAAAGGGGTGCCAGTTAGAATTGCCGTGGGTCCTAAAGATTTGGAAAAAGGAACTTTTGAAATAGCCAGAAGAGACACCAAGGAAAAAAGTATTATCCAGCAATCGGAAGCTACTGAGTATATTATCAATCTTTTAAAAGACATTCAGGAAAACATCCATTCCAAAGCAGTAAATTTCCAAAAGGAAATGACCACATTTGTTGACACCTGGGAAGAGTTTAAATCCCAAATAGGTGGAGAAGGTGGATTTGTATATGCGCATTGGGATGGCACTTCCGAAACGGAAGATAAAATTAAAAATGAAACCAAAGCTACCATCAGATGTATTCCCTTAGACGCTCAACCTGAGGAAGGTAAATGCGTGTTCACTGGGAACCCTTCAAAACAAAGAGTACTTTTCGCAAAATCATACTAATGGACGTTTTTGTAATTATTTCGCTTATTGCTCTAGGAATTTCGCTCATTGTGGTGGAAATCGTCTTTGTACCCGGCACAACAGTTGTGGGAATCGCAGGGTTTTTATTTGGTGCCTATGGCGTGTATCTTTCTTTTGAGAAATTTGGTCAAAATATCGGAATTGCGACATTAGTGGGTGCGGTTAGCCTTGGAGCAGTGGTCACTATTTATGCGTTAAAAAGTAAGGCATGGGAGCGATTTTCACTTAGTCAAGAGAGCGACAGCCGTTTTAATGATGAAGATAAAAATGAATTTCAAGTGGGGGATTTTGGCATAGCACAATCATCTCTCAAGCCCTATGGTAAAGCTATTTTCAATGAAAAGATTGTAGAAGTGAAATCAAATGAAGGATATATTACAGAAAAGAGCGAACTTCAAATAACAAAAATTGATAATAAACAAATAACAGTTAAAAGCAAATAATCACAACAATGGCAGGAAGTATTTCAATTATATTCTTGGTACTGGCAGGTGTAGTTTTATTTTTCATATTTCTATACTTCGTACCTATCAATTTATGGATTACCGCAATTTTCTCAGGTGTTCGTGTCGGACTCCTTGAGTTGGTATTTATGCGCATAAGGAAAGTACCACCTTCAATCATCGTCAATTCATTAATAACCGCAACTAAAGCGGGATTAATGATTACTGAAGAAGTTTCAGGTTCCAAAAGGCAATTAAAAACATCAGATCTTGAAACACATTATTTAGCAGGAGGTAACGTGCCTCAGGTCATCAAGGCATTGATTAGTGCTGATAAAGCCAATATCGGGTTATCTTTTAGGCAAGCAACCGCGATTGATCTTGCAGGTCGAGATGTTTTTGAGGCCGTGCAGATTTCAGTAAACCCTAAAGTTATTAACACACCTTCAGTTGCAGCAGTTGCTGCTGACGGTATTCAATTGATCGCAAAAGCAAGAGTTACCATTAGAGCGAACATACAACAATTAGTAGGTGGTGCTGGTGAAGATACCATACTTGCCCGTGTAGGTGAAGGAATTGTAACTTCTGTAGGTTCGGCTGCAAGTCACAAAGAAGTGTTGGAAAACCCTGATAAAATCTCCAAACTCGTATTACAAAGAGGATTGGACGCAGGTACAGCATTTGAAATTCTTTCTATAGATATTGCAGATGTAGATGTAGGAGCAAATATTGGCGCTAAACTACAAACTGATCAAGCGTCCGCCGATTTAAAAGTGGCAGAAGCTAAAGCAGAAGAAAGAAGAGCCATGGCTGTTGCTGAAGAACAAGAAATGGTGGCCAAAGCACAAGAAGCTAGAGCAAAAGTAATTTTAGCAGAAGCTGAAGTTCCAAAGGCACTTGCTGAAGCATTTAGAAATGGAAATCTGGGAGTTATGGATTACTATAAATTCCAAAACATTGAGGCAGATACAGATATGAGAGCTTCAATTGCTGGTACCGGTAAAAAAACGTCCTCGACGACCAAAAAGAAGGATTAATAAAAAAGATTATGAATTAAAAGTCAACCTTAATTATTTAGGGTTGACTTTTTTTATGGGTTTAGACTCAAATCGTGTTTGTGATTTTTCATTTTAGCCATAAACACAATCTTGATAATTTTCACAGCGATAGTATAGGTTTTTCAATTTTTTCCAACAAAAAAGCCTTGACGCTACGTCAAGGCTTTTCAATTCATGCGGATTGAATATTCTTACTCCATATTTCCTTCCAAAGCCAAAAGGAAAGCGTATTCTAAGGCAGTGGTTTTATATCTTTTAAATCTACCAGATGCCCCTCCATGACCGGCTTCCATATCAGTATCCATAATAAGTAAATTGTTATCTGTTTTCACGTCTCTCAATTTAGCTACCCATTTAGCGGGCTCCCAATATTGAACTTGAGAATCGAATAAGCCCGTGGTAACGAGCATATTAGGATAGTCTTGACTCACTACATTGTCATATGGAGAATAGGACATCATATACTCATAAGATTCCAAATTTTTAGGATTTCCCCATTCATCGAACTCATTAGTCGTTAACGGGATACTCTCGTCCAGCATTGTAGAAACTACGTCTACAAATGGTACTGCCGCCAGAACGCCATTATACAGCTCTGGATTCATGTTTACTACCGCTCCCATCAATAAACCACCAGCACTGCCACCTTGCGCATACAAGTGATCCGCCGAGGTATATCCTTGTTCAATGAGGTATTTAGAACAGTCCACAAAATCGTTAAAAGTGTTCTGTTTTTTGAACATCTTTCCATCTTCATACCAATTTCTCCCCATTAATTGGCCACCTCTTACATGTGCTATTGCTACAGCAAATCCTCTATTGATCAAGCTTAACCTAACAGAACTAAAGCTAGCATCGACAGTAGAACCATAAGACCCATATCCATATTGCAATAGAGGTCCCTTTCCATTTTTCTCAAATCCTTTTTTGTATACAATAGAAATTGGCACTTTTACTCCATCTCGTGCTGTTGCCCATATTCGTTCTGTGGTAAAATCATCAGGATTATGACCACCTACCACTTCCTGTTGTTTCATCAGTTCTTTCTCCTTTGTCTTCATATTGTAATCAAATGTAGAAGTGGGGGTAGTCATCGAAGTATATCCAAAGCGGAGAATGTCAGTATTAAATTCTGCATTTGTTGAAATATAGGCGTTGTATGCCGGTTCTCCAAAATCGAGATAATGCTCATCTCCCGATGATTGATCAATGATTCTAAGGTTTTTAAGCCCATTGGATCTTTCGTCAATGACCATGAAATTATTAAACAATTCAATGCCTTCAAGCAATACATCACTTCTATGAGGAATAACTTCTTTCCAGTTTTCTTGACCTGTAGCATTGACTGGTGTTTCCATTAATCTGAAATTAGTGGCATCCCAATTAGTCACAATATAAAATTTATCCTCGAAATGGGCGATGCTATATTCATGCCCCTTTTCATCTCTGGGAATAAATTGCTTGAATTTACCAGTTGGATTGTCCGCATCTAGCACATGATAATCACTCACCAAAGTACTACTGTTCCAGATCATCACATAATCATCAGATTTTGATTTGGTTACGCCTATATAAAACGTTGGATCCTTTTCATGATATACCATTACATCTTCCGATGCTTTAGTACCTAGTTTATGCCGATGCACCTTTTCAGACAAAAGAGACACTTTGTTTTTTGTAGTATAGAAGAACATCTTATTGTCATTGGCCCAAGCACCGCCACCCGTAGTATTTTCGATCTCATCAGCGAACATTTCTCCGGTTTCTAGATTTTTGAATCTCATTTTATAAATTCTCCTACTCAAGGTATCTTCAGCAAATGCCAAAATCTTATTATCTGGACTCACATTTAAACCTCCAGCAGCATAATAATCGTGACCTTCAGCCAGTTCATTGACATTGATAAGTACTTCTTCATCAGCTTCAAGTGATCCCTTTTTTCTGCAGTAAATAGGATACTCTCCAGTTTCTTCATACCTCGTATAATACCAATAGCCATTTGACAAATAAGGTACAGATTCATCTACTAGCTTTATCCTGCCAACTATTTCTTCATATAATTTTTGCTGTAAAACTTCTGTTTTTGACATCACCTTTTTGGTGTACGCATTCTCAGAATTCAAATAATCCAACACTTGTTGCGTTTGATCATCAGGGTTTTCAGCTCTTTTTTGTTCATCTGATAACCTCATCCAGAAATAATGATCAATACGTGTTTTCCCGTGTTGCTTTAGAATTGAATCGGCCTTTATTGCTATTGGCGCATCTGTTTCCATCATGAACTCATTTTCATTTTTAGTGCTATTACAGGCCTGTATTGTGCACAAACCGACAATGGCAATTAGTGTATAAAATCTTTCCAATTTCGTCTTGATTTATTTTGAAGTGGTAATTTCCTTAGAACAAAATGATTTTCCTAATTCGCAAATAAAGCCATCTATGGAAATGTCGATCAGCAATAGAAATAAGTACTCCCTTTTAAGGTTGATAATCAAAAGTGTATTCCCAAATGATTTATAAGGTCATAAAAAAAGCCATTCACTTTCGTAAATGGCTTTTTTTATAAATTCAATGATTTCCTACTCTTTAATGATTTTTTCAGCAAGAACAGTGACCTTATTGTTTCGCACTTCAACAACACCTCCATCAACCATGATCGTCTGTTCTTCCTTTCGCTTATCTACCAACCTCACGTAAGACATACTGCCCTTTCCCAAAGTAGAAATCATGGGCGCGTGACTATTTAAAACTTGAAATGAACCATCGCTACCTGGGAAGATCGCGCTATCCACTTCTCCTTCAAAAACTTTATTTTCTGGTGTTACTATTTCTAAAAACATGATTAGGCGTTTACTTCAGCCATCAATTTCTCTCCTTTAGCCACTGCATCTTCGATAGTTCCCACTAAGTTAAATGCTGCTTCAGGCAAATGATCATATTCACCATCCATAATTGCGTTAAAAGCTTTGATCGTATCTTTAATGTCAACCAAAACTCCTTTCAGGCCAGTGAATTGCTCTGCAACATGAAATGGTTGAGACAAAAATCTTTGTACTCTTCTCGCTCTGTGAACAACTCCTTTGTCTTCATCAGATAATTCATCCATACCTAAAATGGCGATAATATCTTGAAGTTCTTTATATCTCTGTAGAAGTTCTTTTACTCTTTGCGCGCAGTTGTAATGTTCACTACCTAAAACTTCAGCGCTCAATATTCTTGAAGTAGAATCAAGAGGATCCACCGCTGGATAAATTCCTAGCTCGGCTATTTTTCTTGAAAGCACTGTAGTCGCATCCAAATGGGAAAAAGTTGTTGCTGGTGCAGGGTCAGTTAAATCATCAGCTGGTACATATACTGCTTGAACTGATGTAATCGAACCATTTTTGGTTGAAGTAATTCGCTCTTGCATTGCACCCATTTCTGTCGCCAAAGTCGGTTGATATCCAACTGCAGATGGCATACGACCTAATAGCGCTGATACCTCAGAACCTGCTTGAGTAAATCTAAATATGTTATCAACAAAGAAAAGGATATCTCTCCCTTGTCCTGTACCATCTCCGTCACGGAAATATTCTGCAATGGTCAATCCTGAAAGTGCTACCCTTGCTCGCGCCCCAGGAGGCTCATTCATTTGACCAAATACAAATGTTGCTTTTGATTCCAATAAGTCTTCTTTGGTCACTTTAGACAAGTCCCATCCACCTTCTTCCATGGAATGTTTGAAGTTTTCTCCGTAGTTTACGATACCAGCTTCGATCATCTCTCTAAGCAAATCGTTTCCTTCACGGGTTCTTTCACCTACGCCTGCAAACACGGATAGACCAGAATATGCTTTCGCGATATTGTTGATCAGCTCTTGGATCAAAACTGTTTTACCAACTCCAGCTCCACCAAACAATCCAATTTTACCTCCTTTTGCATAAGGTTCAATCAAATCGATTACTTTGATGCCTGTGTAAAGTACTTCAGTTGAAGTGGAAAGGTCTTGGAATCTTGGCGGCTGTCTATGAATCGGCAATCCTTTATTCCCCTCTGGTTGAGGAATACCATCAATCGCCTGACCGACTACATTAAACAGTCGTCCTTTTATGTTGTCGCCAATCGGCATTTGAATTGGAGCACCACTATCAGTGACTTCCATTCCACGCTGCATACCGTCCGTCGCGTCCATCGCGATAGTTCTTACTGTATTCTCTCCTAAGTGCTGCTGCACCTCTAAAACTACTACAGTACCATCGCTTTTAGTTACTTGAAGTGCATCCAATATATTTGGAAGCTTCGAGCCTTCAGCATCAAATGCTATGTCCACAACTGGACCGATTACTTGGGTGATCTTGCCTTTATTAGCCATTACAACTTTGTTAAATACGCTTTACTTAAATCGGATGCAAAATTAGCCAGAAAACACGAAGAGTAAAAGGAGAATTTCAATTCGTTCTAGTTAGCCTTCAAAACCACACGAAATGTGGTGCCCTTATTGAGCTCTGTAGCCTTGACAAATATTTTTCCTCCATGATAATTTTCTACGATTCGTTTTGCTAAAGTCAGCCCCAAACCCCAACCTCTTTTCTTTGAAGTGTATCCAGCTTTGAAAATTTGCTTAACCTTTGACTTATTCATTCCCTTTCCATCATCCTTGATATCAATGGCGATATTACCATCGCTCACTCTTAAAATCTTCACATGAATATTGCCCCTCCCTTCCATAGCGTCTACGGCATTTTTAATGATATTTTCAACCACCCATGCAATCAGCGCATTATTAATGTCGGCGTAAATATCAGGATTTGGAAACGCTTCTAACGTCATTTTAACTTTTGTGCTTATACGCTTCTCAAGATAAGTAACTACTTCACTGACGACATCCACTACGTTGGCTCTTTTCAGCTTCGGCACACTACCAATATTAGAAAATCGCTCGGTGATCATTCCCAAGCGATCCACATCTTTCTGCAGATCATCGAATATTTCTTGTTGGTCGGGATAAGTGCTTTTGAAATATTCTGTCCAAGCCATCAAAGAAGATAGTGGCGTTCCCAGCTGATGAGCAGTTTCTTTTGCTAAACCCACCCAGACTCTGTTTTGCTCTGCAGCTTTCAAATAATTGAAAACCGCAAAAATAATAAGGCCAAAAATAGCTACAATAGATAACTGTATGTAGGGATAATATTGTAACTGTGTAAGCAAAAATGAATTGCGGTAGTAAATATACTTATAGCCAAAAACATTATTTTCATCATCCAATAAAGTAACAACTATAGGTTCTCTTTCTTCTTTCATTTCAGCTACTTGATCAAGTAGAAATTTTCTTCGTTTTTTAGGGAGATCTATATTATCAGCCTTAGGTAAATTTTTAAAAAATTCTGGGTTTCCACTCTGATCAGTTAATATAACGGGGATGGTATTATTCGCTTGAATCACTTCTTCAAGAATAAGCATTAGATTCATTCCATCATTTTCATTTGCCAAATAAGCTAAAGTATTGGCATAAAGATCTACCTGCTTACGTTCTCTTTCTCTAATTTTTCTAACAAGATTATTACTGTAAATGATGGAGGTAGTACTAATCAGAATAGACGCACACAGGATGATCCATTTTAGATTTGAACGCTCCGCATATAGTGTAAAACCAGAAGATTCTTTCAGTGCAGCCACTTGATTATTTTAACCTAATTGAAAATTAATCAGAAAGATTAGAATTCTAAGATCTTATTATGTCAGTTTAGTCTATTCCGCTATGTTTGTTCCTAGAAAATAACAACGCGTCACTTGAACTTATCAATGCTACTTAGGCTTTTCTGTAGCCTGTTCCTTTTTCTCTCTTCAGTTTCCTCGGCCATCGGTCAGAAAACATTTGATTATCCTCCTGCACCTATCGATAGTATTTTTGATGCTTATTTCGGAGATTCAATATTCGATCCTTATCAATGGATGGAGAACCCGAACGACCCTAGATTAAGCTTGTGGCTAGAAAAACAAAAATCTTTGACCGATAAGCTCGATCGACAGCAAGTAAGAAGATCAACATTACTCGCACAAATAGCCAGCATCTATTCCGATTCAAAATCAGAGAATCAAGATAATATTGAAGAGGAAGACAAATCAAATGAAGATTTGTGGGAATTTCGATATGACTATCCAAATGATAGCGAAACCAGAAACCTTCAATTTCGAAAAAATGATCTGGGAAATTTCATTACGCTAATAGATGCAAAAAAGCTGAGAAAACATAAAGGTGAAAACGTGTTGATCGGTCAACGTTTTTTAAACGAAAATCAAAACCTGATGGCCGTTATGATCATCAGGAATGGTACCGACTGGCGAGAAGTCATGTTTTATGATCTGATAAAAGGCACTCAACTTCAGGATAAACTTTTATACCTCCGTGTCGGAAGTAACATTGTTTGGGATGATGCTGGCTTATATTATGATGCTTATGAAGCGCCAACCAAGGGGAGAGAGTTATTGGATAGAGCCAAAGGTCAGACTTTGTTTTTTCACAAAATAGGTGAGCAGCAATCCATTGATCAAAAACTATATCAAAATTCAGACACCACAGGTTCAACAAGCTTCAGTTTCGGGAAGTTAAATGATAAGCTTTATTTAGCACACACTATCCGGTCACGAGGGAAGGAATATGGTGCAGTGGCCTATGCTGTTCCACAAAATGGACAATCTCTTTATTTTAAAAATTTTCTTACCATCCCCAAACCTTCCGAATACACATTTTCTCTCCGTCAGTTTATTGGTGATACCGCACTATTATATACCAATTGGAATGCTCCTAATGGTAAAATTTTAATGTGCGACATAAATAAATCAAATGCACTCGTTGAGCTTACTAAAGATGTTGGATTGCCACTGAAATCAATAACACGACTTGGAAAAGACAAAATAGTCGGGATACACCTTCAGAATGGGCAAAATATCGCAAAAATTTATAATCTCAACGGACGCCTCTTAAAGACCATAGATTTCCCTGTTGGAAAAAAAGTCATTGGATTTTATGAAGATGACAGCAGCGCCAAAACAACAAACTTTGGATTGAAATCATTCTACCATCCAACCCTTTGGTACAAGTTAGATTTAATGAATTTAAACTTCGAACCCATCAATAAAGTCTACACTCCATATAAGGCGACAGACTTAGAGACTAAATATGTAAGCTACTATTCAAAAGACAGCACAATTATTTCCATGTATTTGACAAGTAGAAAAGACATTGAGCTAAATGGTGAAAATCCTATTTTGATATATGGTTATGGCGGTTATGGTATAACTGTTGAACCTGATTTCGACCAATCACAAGCTTTGTGGCTACTCCATGGAGGTATCTTAGCCATTCCGAATATTCGTGGAGGTGGCGCTGAAGGGGAAGATTGGGGAACAGCTGGCAGAGGCCTAAAAAAGCAGAATGCGATTGATGATTTTATCAGTGCTGCAGAATTCCTTATCGCCAAAAAATACACAAACCCTTCTAAAATAGCTTTAAACGGAGGTTCGCACGGCGGACTACTCGTAGGAGCAGCGATTACCCAAAGACCTAAATTGTTCAAAGCGGCAATAATTGAAGCTGGTGCACTCGACATGCTTCGTTTTGGGAAGTATACTGCAGGTCTGGCAAGCATAAATATTAAAGAATTTGGGAGTGTAACTGACAGTTTGGAGCTTTTAAATTTAAAAAGCTATTCTCCCTTACATAATATTGAAAAAGGTCAACTTTATCCAAACACACTATTGATGACGGGCACTGATGATGACCGTGTAGTTCCTATGCATTCCTATAAGTTTATCGCACAACTTCAAAATAACGCGGACACAAAAGGTTTATACCATCTGTTTTTAACTGAAGGAACCGGCCATAGCGGTGCTTTAACTCGAACCGCTTTTACCAATCAGCTTCTCTATAAATACTATTTCCTTTTTGATCAACTAGGAGTTGTGTTCTGGTGACCTCAGACGACTAAAAGACCTTCTTTTTTCAAAGCCCTCCATACCTGACTTTTTACAATCGATTTACCGAAAAGTGTTTCAAATTTCCGATCGATAGATTCATAGGTAGAACGTGAGTCAACTTCAAATAAACCAAAATGATCGTACCACCATTGCCCCTCATCAAGTGGCGCACTGATTTCGATTTCTCCTAATTTTGATTGAAATGTTAGCGCAAGCATCGGCTTCTTTTTCTTCGTCTTGAATACGCGTTTTTCGGGTAAAGAACTGTTCCATACCACTAATTTATTTCCCTTAACAATAGATGAATCCTTTTGCGCCAAAGCAATCTCTATTTCAAATGGATTAATACTGGTTTTTGGAACTTGAAAATCAAACCATTCCTGCAAGTCATAATCAAAACATAAGCCATGCATATAATTGAACAAGGCTTTTCGTAAGCCTTCGCCAAAGAGCTCATGTTCTGCGCCATCAGGATCGTCGTGAATCAAATCATTATTGGCAAATGTTCCTAATGACGGACCTACTTTTTTCACACCAAAGTCTTCTGGATTCAACCCAACAGGACTATGGGCAGTCATAGCAAAAAGATGCCAGAAACCAGATTGTACCACACCATGATAAAACAACTGCCTTACCATTTCTAAGGAGTCAATTGTCTCTTGTGCTGTTTGAGTTGGAAAACCATACATCAAATAGGCATGCACCATGATTCCCGCATCGGTAAAATTTCTGGAAACCCTTGCGACCCTTGCAACGGATATTCCCTTTTTCATTTTCTCGAGTAATCGATCAGAAGCTACTTCCAATCCACCTGATACGGCAATGCAGCCTGATGATTTCAATAAAACACATAAATCGGCGGTGAACCTCTCTTCAAAACGAATATTTGTCCACCAAGTAACCGCTAACTTTCGCTTTAAAATCTCTAAAGCAAGCTCACGCATCAAAGCTGGTGGAGCGGCTTCATCAACAAAATGAAATCCAGTTTCGCCGGTCTGATCGATCATTTCCTCCATGCGATCACACAACATTTCTGCACTTACTGGTTGATAATTTCTAATATAATCAAGAGAAATATCACAAAAGGAACATTTTTTCCAATAACAACCGTGAGCCATCGTCAACTTATTCCATCGACCATCACTCCACAATCGATGCATTGGATTGGTTACTTCTATGACAGACAAATATTCTGTGAGTTTTAGCCCTTCATAGTTTGGAGTTCCTGAATCGCTATATGAGATATCCGAATCTTTATCTCCATTAGAATAGTAAACAGATCCATCCTCTAATATAAAAGTTCTCTTCAGATCATTGACATTCCTTTTACCCTCTAGGTATTCTAATAGACAGACTAAAGGTCGCTCACCGTCATCTAAAGTAATAAAGTCAATATAATTGAATATTCGAGGATCACTTAATGAACGTAATTCTGTATTAGGATAGCCGCCACCCATGATCACTTTAATTGAAGGATAATGCTCTTTTACAAATTGACCAATACGTAAAGCGCCGAACAAATTACCTGGGAACGGAACCGAAAGACCGATGACAGCCGGATTATATTTTAGTATATACGATTCTAATAGCTCGACTGATATTAGATCTATCATGCCTAAAGGCTTAGCTAAATGATCATTTAAGTCATCAAATGTAGTGGCTGACATTCCTAAGCGCTCTGCATATCGCGAAAATCCGAAATGTGCATCGACATTTTCTTTAATATAATCTCCCAGGTCTTCGAGATACAATGTAGATAAATACCGCGCCTTATCATGAATTCCCATGGTTCCAAAGGCCCATTCTAACTCATCTAACTGATCAAAGCGAGATGCTCTGGGTAAAAAATCTTCTTGCGATATTTGATAGGCCAGCGTAGGGTTTTTGTTTTGCAAAAATCTTATTACCGGATTTATCGATTCAATATAATCTGCACGTAAAGCATAAATTCGTGACGAATTCTTAGAGCATTTTTTTGGTTGAACTGCAAATATTTGAGCTAATTGCTTTTTGGAAAATAATTTTAGTATTATTTCAATTCCCAAATCGCACTGAAAACTACTAGTGCCAATGGTTTTTAGAAAACCTTTGATATAGGCAGTAGCAGGATAGGGAGTATTCAGCTGGGTAAAGGGAGGCGTTATTAATAATACTTCAATAGGCATGGTGCAAAAATAGTGTTAATTTTTATTGGTTTCCAGTGACTCATAAGAGCTCTTATCTATTCATATTAGCTTTTATGAATAGTAAACTTTCAATTAATACACCTACAATTTGTTAGAGGAAATTAACTCTTGATTTAGAAATATTTGAATATTAACCTTTGTAAAAACTATTTTCAATCGGCAACCGTTGATTTTAAGAACAAATAAACGTTTATAAAATTATGGCAACATTAAGATTAGGAGATACTGCTCCAGATTTCAAAGTTCAGTCTACAGAAGGTGAAATCAGCTTCCATGAATGGCTAGGTGACCAATGGGGTATATTATTTTCGCATCCAGCAGATTACACACCCGTATGTACTACCGAATTAGGCGCAGTTTCTAAGATAAAAGCTGACTTTGACAAAAGAAATGTGAAAGTTGTAGCATTGAGTGTTGATGGTTTAGAATCTCATAAAGGCTGGATAAAAGATATTAACGAAACTCAGGATACGGAAATGAATTTTCCGATAATTGCTGATGAAGATAAAAAGGTTGCAGAACTTTACGACATGATTCATCCTAATGCGGATAATCAACTAACAGTAAGATCTGTTTTCATTATTTCTCCTGATAAAAAAATCAAATTAATTATTGTTTATCCTGCTTCAACTGGACGTAATTTTAATGAATTATTGAGAGTTGTAGATTCGTTACAATTAACAGCCTATCATAAAGTTGCTACACCAGCAAACTGGGAAAATGGTGATGATACAGTTATTTCTCCGGCAGTAAAAGATGAAGAAATTCCTACTCTTTTCCCAAAAGGTCACAAAAAAATCAAACCTTATCTAAGAACAACACCACAACCAAATTTATAAAGAAGAAAAAAAGAGGCGTCCCAAAAAGGTAAACCTCTTTTTTATAATAATAATCTACTGACATCCGACATAACCCAAATTTTGACAAAAAGTAGCTCTAGCTTTAAAATTAAGGTGATTTTCCTGAGTTTCTAAAAACACCCCCCTCCTTGAGAGCAAATAAATTGAGTTGTACTATTTTGAGATCACGCTCTTCTCCTGTCAGCCGACCAGAGTTCACCAACTTGATCAGCGA
>JAVJRN010000069.1:0-4124 GCA_040218415.1 Cyclobacteriaceae bacterium | reverse complement strand
GGATTGCTTTATTCACAAGATGCTCCCAACTTGGGAGTACATTTATTCATTTTCTAATCTAATCTTCTCTATAAGGCTACTTTTAAGGTCATCTAAAAAGGATGTTTGGTTCTTTTTGTACTTGATATCGGTGTATGTTCTGTAGAAATTACCAAGGTCTAGCCTGAAAATTTGCTGAAAGACTGCCACCACGTCTTTTAACTCTCCTTTGATGGCGCCATGAGTGTGGAGTGCATAAACGAGTTCAACCATATCTGTTTTGGAGCCTTGCCATTGGAGGTTTGCCAGGTATTTCCAACTTGGGTCTAACACTGGGTTTGTCAGGGTATACAATTCATTTTTCAAGAACTGTAGGTAGCGCAAAGCGGCTAGATTGCGTGATAGCGTTGTATCTGCGGGTGAACTGAATGATATATCAACAGGGTGCTTCAAACTTCCGTGTAGCTTAGGATCATAATCCGTTCTAGTAAAATACAGATCATCTAAGTGCGTGGCATTCATCTGCCAATAGATGTTGAAGTCAGAGTAATTATTCAATGTGTAAGAAACTTTATCCAAGCACATATTGATAAACTTAGATTGAATTTTTAGACTTCCTTTTGGCTTTTGATTGTAGTAACGAAAAAGCTTTTCTTGATAGTTTAGCTCGGAAAAGACCTTGGGTTTTACTTCTTTGAAAAAGTGTATTTGTTGTAGGTTTGATTGAAGATTTGCTTTGAAGTAAGATGCACGTAATTCACGCGCTACTACGTGACAAAAGGTAATCTTCTGAGCACATTTCATCATTCGGACGCTTTCGTTATTTTCAATCTCTAGAAGTGTCCGCTCGAACTTTACCAATAAATCATCAAAAGGTGTTTGCATAGTTTTGTACCATTTAGCTTATTCATCGTATTAAATTAGACACAGATTGTTATTATTTGAAAGAAAATGGCATATTAAATCGTTACTTGTCTACTTCTCTGGTTATTGATAGCGACATTATAAGGGAGTTTTAAGGGTGTGATTACTTACATGAAACGTTTATGATTACAAACGTTTATGGTTTGAGGGGCTGTTCGTAAGTACCTGATTACTGGTTTTGGTTGGAGGTTTTGGTTCTTGGGAAGATAGTGCCTTAGGTGTCTCGGTGATAGCTTAAATGATACTATTCTACTACATATTTATTGTAAACAATTCGGTGAATAGTAATTTACAATATGCTTTGTATTACTGATTTACAGCCCTTTACAATTAGACATATAATCCTGTCACCCCGAATACCCCTGAACAGAAGTACTATCAGAAATTTTAACACCCTTATCACTATTATACGATCCGCTTAAAAACCAGGCTAGTTATGGGGCTGGTATAAAGCAATAATATTTACTTGGTGCTTTTACACGTTGATGGCTAGTCTTCTGTGGAAATGGGGTGGCAAGGTAGAGATATGAAGTAAGGAGCGATTCCGAAGCATTCGGATGTAGCGAGTGGTTAAGTATTCTTAAGTGGGTGACCGGAAGCTTGTAAATGTGGTTCCGCTATTTAGCGGGGTGGAATGCCTATCTACCCAAAAACCAATTCCAATTATTCCTCTGGTCATAAAAGTTAAAATTCAACCACCCACCAATAATCCTATTCAATTAGCTCTATATCTAATGTATTGAAATTCTTTGAGCTGTTTCCAATCATAATGGAGAACTTCCCTGGCTCTGAACCAAATGTTAAATCACTTCGGTAAAAAGATAAGAGCTCTTTATTAATCTCAAAGTACACTTCTTTCTCTTCATTTGGCTCCAAAGTAATACTTTGAAAACTTTTTAATTCCATTACAGGTCGAGTAAGGCTTGCAACATGATCCCTTATGTAAAGTTGAACGGTTTCTGTGCCAGTAATTTCGCTCCTATTTCTCAGAGAAATACTCGCTGTGATACTCTGGTTGGATTTCATGTTATTGGCAGACAATCGTACTTCAGAAAATTCAAAATCACTATAACTCAACCCATATCCAAATGGAAATAATGAACTGTTTGGACTGTCAGTATAGTGAGACCAAAACACTTTACCCGCATCATGTGCTTTTGTAGTCGGTCTACCGGTATTTTTATGATTGTAATAAATAGGGATTTGTCCAATATGCCTTGGAAATGAAACTGGTAATTTACCAGTTGGATTATAATCGCCAAAAATAACATCTGCTATCGCATTTCCAGCTTCTGATCCCAAGTGCCAAACCTCAAGAATCGCTGGGGCATTTTTGGCCAATTCTGGAATAACTAGGCTTCTTCCGTTCATCAGCGTAACAATTAGTTTTGAATTGACCTTCAAAACCTCCTTCATTAAAGCCAATTGACTTCCCTTTAATACCGGAGCTACCTGGCTTCTACCCTCACCTGATTGCCAACAGTCTTCTCCCATTGCCATGATCACAACATCTGCAGATTGGGCTGCTTTAATAGCCGACCTAAATCCGCTTTCATCGTCTTTCACCATATTCAATTCGTAGACAAAGCTTCTTTCCCCTTCTGTTAGTCTGTATCCGTTGGAAAATGTGACATTAGGTTTTCCCAGTGCATTTTCTACTCCTTCAAGCAATGAAACAGCGCTATTGTCTATAGCCTGTGCTCGCCAGCTACCAAGTGGGATATCCTTGCTAGCGGCCAATGATCCTATTACTGCAACCTTTATATTCTCTTTAGGCAGTGGAAGCAAACCATCTTCATTCTTAAGAAGCACTATGGATTTCCTAGCAGCATCTCGTGCAGCCTTTAAATTTTCGTTAGTTAAAATATTCTCTTTTTCTCTTTTCTCGCTACAGTATCTGTAGGGATCATCGAAGAGGCCCAAATCAAATTTTACCCTAAGGATTCTTCTTACGGCATCATCAAGTTTTTCTTCAACTACTTCTCCAGACGATACTAAGTCCACCAAGTGTTTCTCGTAAGCGTAGGATTCCATATCCATATCACTGCCTGTATTGATACCTATTTCAGCGGCATGTCTTAAATCTTCAGCATATCCGTGATCTACCATTTCGCCAATAGACCCCCAATCGGAAACGATGAACCCGTTCCAATTCCATCCATCCTTTAGAATATCTCTTTGTAAGTATTCACTTCCTGTAGCCGGCACCCCACCAACTTCATTAAATGCATTCATAAAAGTGGCCACACCGGCGTCTGCAGCGGCCTTGAAAGGTGGAAGCGCCACATTGAAAAGTGTATTATCGCTGATATCTACAGTATTGTACTCTCTACCAGCTTCTACAAAACCGTATGCAGCAAAATGCTTGGCGCATGCCGCCATAGTTTGAGGACTGGCAAGATCATTACCTTGAAACCCTTCTACCCATGCCTTGGCAAAGATGCTGGCCAAATACGGGTCCTCTCCAGGGCTTTCCATCATTCTTCCCCATCTACTATCCCTTGTTACATCTACCATCGGGGCAAATGTCCAGTTTATACCTGAAGCGGTTGCCTCAATCGCTGCATAACTCGCCGCAGTTTTGGCCACTGATGCATCCCATGATGCGGCTTGTGCTAGAGGGATTGGAAACATGGTTTTGTAACCATGAATCACGTCATATCCGAACAAGAGGGGAATTCCCAAACGACTCTCTTCCACTGCTATTTTCTGGGCTTCATAAATACTCGAAACAGAATTTACATTCAGCATAGCGCCAACATATCCATTCCGAACATTATCCAGTTTAAGTTTTGAGTTTCCTTCATCAGGTACAGGGCCAGTAAACTCCCAAAATCCAGTATAGAGAACTAATTGTCCTACTTTTTCTTCAAGTGTCATTAAATTCAACACAGAATCTACTCGAACCTCCGTAGCATTGGATTGCAATTGAGGCTTTTCCTCAGAGCAGGATAACATTCCAAAAAACAAAATGAAACATAACAAAAGACTCAACGTGATTAAGAGCTTGTTATTTATGGGTTTGTTGTTTTGATTTTTCATACGTTAATGCTTTCAGTAAAAAAATATTTTTTTGATAATTGAATTTTCTCTTGAATGAACCTTGATCAAATAAATTTCTCCCGACTCAAAAGAGTAATGTACCATCTGCTTATTGGTTGCAGGATGAAGCGATTTTTCAAGTAACATCCTTCCAGACATATCCATAATTTCAACTTTAA
>JAVJRN010000067.1:0-205749 GCA_040218415.1 Cyclobacteriaceae bacterium | reverse complement strand
GCCATGGATAGGCTAGCCTATCCATGGCGTTACGTTATATAGTAATAATTTAATTATTAACCATAAATGGTATACTTTTGAACTGAAACACTGGTATACTTTTCAAGTGAAATAAGCACGTTTGATTTAGATGAAAAGATGTGTTGAAAGCCGTCAACACCTTTGTCTTTACTTCCGCCAACTGGAATAAAGTCTCTACCGAAACGTGCATTTAGAAATTTGTGAGCAAAATCTTCGAATAACCAACCGTTATCTATTTCTCGAAGTACTGAGCTAAATGCTTTTATGTTAACCTTCATACTCTCTGTTGTATTAATCCCAACAATTTAGCAATTAACCTCAACTGAATTGTAGTTAACATGTTATAACACACTATTTGATGCTGTTTGTTGGTTTATTTATTCTTTTTTATTTAACTGATGTATATGGTTTAGCAAAGCACTCTATCACCTAAGAATCAGTTGTGCGCACAATATAGGATAAATTGAATGAGACTGTGTAAGCGGCTATCGTATTTTTTTTGCTTCGGCACACTGATCTTCACCCCAACTAACCATTCAGACAAACGGGAATCTAAAAGTTTAAAATGGGTGATTTGTAAGGAGTGCTCATATTTAAGCCTGTATCAATCAAATTGGATTTCAAAATTTATCAATCAATAAAAGAACTATAATAAGTACTATAATTATCAAAATGTACCGATTATAGTACATTTGTGAGAATGAAATGAATTGTCGTAACTGAAAAGAATGATTGGCAACCAGATTTATCTCCTTTTGTCAACTAAAAGCAAGTTTGAAATGAAAAGCAAGAAGCAAATATTGTTTCCCAAACACCAGCTCATATTGGAGCAACTTGGAGAAAATATTAAACTGGCCAGAAAGCGAAGAAAACTCACTGCTATTCAAGTAGCAGAGCGTGCTGGGATTGCCCGAAATACCTTGTATTTACTAGAAAGAGGAACAGCTAGTGTTTCGGTGGGTGCCTTGTTCAACGTCCTTCGTGTATTGGGCTTACATGAAGATTTCCTCAAACTTGCCGCTGATGATCAACTGGGCAGAAAACTGCAAGATCTTGAGCTTTTGAAAAGCAAATAAACATGGGTACGGGTAAAACAGACATCTTCGTTTATGCACATTGGATGGGAATGCCAGATCCAAAATTGATTGGCATCCTATCGGCTCATCAAGGGAAAGGCCGGAAATCATTCAGCCTTGAATATGACCTTATGTGGCTCCAATCCAAACAACCCTTTTTGCTAGACCCGGACATTGGCTTTTACTCAGGTGCACAATATCCTGTGAACAAAGACAATTTTGGCGTTTTCACAGACTCTATGCCAGATACTTGGGGTCGCACGCTGATGAAAAGACGTCATGCTATGCTTTCCAAAGAAAGTCAAAAGCCTGTCTCCACTCTTTATGACATTGACTTTCTGCTCGGTGTATATGACCCTAGTAGAATGGGTGCTTTGCGTTTCAAGCTTGATCCAAATGGTGCCTTTTTGGATGATAACAATGAATACCCTACTCCACCTTGGTCGTCCATTAGAGAACTACAATATGGCGCTAGTCAATTAGAATCAGATGCGAATGACGGTGAGACAAGAAAATGGCTAGCCATACTCATGGCTCCAGGCTCTTCGCTAGGTGGTGCAAGACCAAAAGCCAATATTTTAGACGATACGGGTCATCCATGGATTGCCAAATTCCCTTCGAAGAATGACACCATTGACAAAGCACTTTGGGAATATCTGGCCTATACATTGGCATTGAAGTCGGGCATTGATATGGCGGAATCTAAAATAGAAAAAGTCTCTGGACATCATCACACCTTCTTTACCAAACGCTTTGATAGGCAACATGGCGAACGTATTCACTTTGCCTCTGCCATGACCATGACTGGCAATAATGAAGACACCATCAGAGATCAAAACCCGAGCTATTTAGAACTTGCCGAGTTTATCCAATTCTCCGGAGCGGAAAACACCACTGACTTGCACCAACTGTGGCGAAGAATGGTTTTCAATATTGCCATATCCAACACTGATGACCATCTACGAAATCATGGTTTCTTATTGACAAACGAAGGCTGGCGGCTCTCTCCTGCTTATGACATCAACCCTTCTATCGACAAAGATGGTTTGGCGATCAATATTGACACCATGTCCAATGATTTGAATTTTGAATTGGCCATGAGTGTCGGCCAATATTTTCAGCTTGATCAAAGGCAAATGGATTTGATTTTGAATGAAGTAAAAGGAGCCGTAAGTTTATGGAAAGATATAGCTCAGCAGATCGGAATATCCCGATCTGAGTTACAACTTATGGAAAGTGCATTTAGATGCTGAAACACACAATTTTCATATTTTTTGAATGCTTATGTACCCTGAATTTATTGGTAAACATTAACGTTACATTTAGTAATTTTGATAAAAAGCTGAAAAAATGGCCATAATTACCATTAAAGTAAACGAACGTACCAAGGCAGGAAAGGCATTTATGCAACTGATCGAGTCTGTTGATTTTGTGGAAAAAGTCCAGAATAGCCCCTATGACCCACGATTTGTTGCTAAAATACGAAAGGCCGAGAAACAAAAAGGTGAAAAGGTTGATGATGTCAAAGCATGGACGGAAAGTATATAATTATTGTCCAGCCAGAAGCAAAAAAGGAAATCAAATCTTTTAAGTCATCTGGTAACAAAGCCTCTTTTAAGAAAATTGTGAAGATTCTCCAAGAACTCTAAATACACCCTTATTTAGGAACCGGAAAACCTGAGGCACTCAAGTATGATTTGGAAGGATATTGGTCACGCAGAATCAATAAGAAAGACAGGCTAATCTACAAAGTGGTGGATGAAATTGTAACTGTGACAATTGTTTCTGCCAAAGGACATTACGGACAGAAGTAACTCGCTCATAAAGAGAATCAATACATATTAATAAAAATCTACTATAAAAGTCCTCTGCGGTGTTCAATGCAGATATCCAGCTTGACCACAAGCAAATGAATTTGATTTTGACGCAAGTAAAAGCAGCCGCAAATTCATGGAAAACTTAGCTCAATAAATTGGAATATCCCGATCTGAGTTACAACTTATGGAAAGTGTATTTAGATGCTGAAATTCAGGCCTTATCACTTAGCAATTATTTGTAAATCATTATCAATAAAACATCACAATATCGTCATTTGGGGCGATTTCACTTCTTAGGTGAAAAGTAAAAGCAACTACTTTTACAAGTCTTAAAATCAATTGATCTCAACATGACGCTACAAGAGTTTATCAAACTAATACCGACTATAATTTTACAGCGTGGGCAGGAGTATTTCGATAACGGTAACATTCTTCAATTAGAAGATGATCAACTTGGCAATTGGTTTGCCGAGGTAGAAGGAAGTTTTGGAGTCTATGAGGTGGTGATCGAATCTGAAAACAACCGCATCACCAATTATACTTGTGATTGTCCTTATGATGAAGCTATTTGCAAACACATCGCGGCTGTTGCTCTGAGGATTGAAGAACCAAAAACATCTCCTATTTCTTCAGTTGAGACGGTTGAGGCTGACAATTGGGAGGATTTGATCAATAATGCGAGTTTAAATGATTTGAAACAATTCATGCTTGATTTAGGGCACCAAAATAAGGATTTCAGACATCAGGTAAAACTATTTTTTAGTGAACCTACGTCTGCTAAAGATGCTGACAATATCCCCTATTATCAGAATCAAATAAATGGTATTTTCGAAAATTATGAGTATCAGGGATATATTGATTATCGAAATACGCATAAGGCTACTAATGATCTAAATGATTTCTTAATTAAAGCTGACAGGTTTATCGCCAATAAAAATCATAACGAAGCTTTTTGCATTGCAGCTGCTTCAATCATGGAGGCAGTAAAAGCCATACAAAATATGGACGATTCATCTGGAGAATGTAGTGGCGCTATAGATGAGTCTTTTACCATTATTGAAAAGGCTTTTCATGAGTCCCCTTCTCAGGATCTGAAAGTAAAAATATTTGAATGGCTGGCTGAACAGGTGAAAATAGCCGACTATAATAATTATGGCTTGGGCGAACATTTAGAGTCACTATTTTTTGAAACTGCTATTCTGACTCATCAAATAGATGTTGCTTATCGATTTATAGAAACTCAGGTTAACCGTTTAAAGCAGCAAGATAATTGGCATGATAAATACCATTTACAACAATATATCGGGCAAAAAATAAAGCTACTCCAATCAGAGGGGAGAATTAAAGAGGCTGACATGATCATCGATACCTACCTTCACTTTGCAGAATTCAGACAAATAAGGGTTGATCAGTTTTTGGCAGAACACAACTCGGAAAAAGCTGAGGAACTGATATTGGAAGGAATTCACATTGCTCATCAAGAGAAGGCACCTGGTACAGCACGTCAATGGAAGGATCAATTGCTAGTGCTTTACAAAAATCAAAACCATAATCAGAAGTTCAATGCTCTGGCTAGAGAACTTTTTATAGAAAATACCTCTGAAATTAAGTACTACCGATACTACAAGCAGAGTAGTTCCAGTGCTGAATGGGTGAAATTAAGAAACGTCCTGATTACTGAATTGAAGAAACCAAGTGTAGAGTTTTTCAGAGGTATATCCTTAAAAAATCTAGCACAAATCTACATCGAGGAGCAGATGATAGATGAATTGTTTGAAATAGTGACGGCTTCCAATAACATTCATTCCATTATCTCATATACTGATCAGCTCAAAGAGAAATATTCTTTTGAGCTATTGGAGTATTACAAAGCGGGCATTGAAATTGAAGCAAGGCATACCGGTAGAAATGCTTATGTTTCGCTGGTGGAGTATCTCAAGAAAATGGCAGAACTAAAAGGAGGAAAGTCTGCCGCAAAGGCGTTAAAAGAATCCTTAATAAATCAACACAAAAACCGACCTGCTATGAAAGAAGAATTTAAAAAATTGAATTTTGATTAGGAAGACCTCTGGAAGAACCGCATTGGATACACACCATAGCAATCTATACCACGAAAATTCACTTCATGAAAATCACCTTACACTCCTCCACTGTTGCCACACTATTCCTAAACGATAATTCCCTCCAAGATCTTTCTGAGAAAGATTGCCGAGATACATGTCATAGTTGAAGGTTACCGTGAAAATAGATCCTGAAAAATTCTTCTCGTTGTATTTTTTGTTACCCAGTTTGTTTTTGTGAGAGGATGAGAAATTGGTATTGGTTCTTATTTTACATCCAAAAAAAGGAGAAATTATATAACTATTGTCTTTTAGTATATTCAAAGCAAATCCAAGATCAGTACTCTCATAAGCGACAGATTCCCCCATTTCAGCTCTGCTTACTACTCCCCTCGTTTTAAAACCATAATTAGCTCCGAATCGCCACTGGTTTACTGGACCACTAAATTCAGGATAGTACTCTGGATTTTGATCAATATACATCATGTGAAACCCCATGTTGTTCTTCAGCCCTATGGCACTGTAGCCACTAATCTGCAGTATTTTAAGTGGTGAAGACACCTGATTACTTGCAGGTAAACCGGTATAATTTCTGAGTAGACTTTTCATGGTTGCCCCCATCCGGATAACATATTGCCGATACAAGACCAAATGATAAAGAATACCCACGCCAAGGTAAGGTGTGTTTTCGTTTGTTACATTGATCTGTGCCATAGGATCTCTGGAACTACCCGCCATGCTGTAAGGATTGAAAGATGGACCCGCCGTAGATCCAAGAGTATTGAACATAATCTGATCCCCGAAAACTGCTCCCGTATTAATCCCTCTTACTTGCATGATATCTGTACCGAACAGCATATTAAAAGCAATAAAATCTGAAACGGACTCCCAGCTACACATGGCTGCTTTATTCAAATTAGCATAAGTATCGTATGGCTTCACTGGCGATTGTGGTTGATCTAACTGCTGAATGAGCCTTTCTGCGGGAGTCTTTAACTTCTTAAAAGTTCGCAGATCCGCATCAATAGATTTTTTTGCGCCTCTCTTTTTTAGGGTTTTCCGAGAGAAACGTGTAGGCAAACGGAGACCTAAATACACTTCTGCAAACCCATATTCATACCTGAATTGATTCTCGGGTTGAGCCAATGTACCCAAATCTCCCTCTATGGAATAGGAATTAAAATTAAAGGTTCCTCCAGTAGTTATAAAGGAGGTCGCACCACTGTTTAAAGGTATTTTGG
Source organism: Cyclobacteriaceae bacterium (assembly GCA_040218415.1). GTDB lineage: Bacteria > Bacteroidota > Bacteroidia > Cytophagales > Cyclobacteriaceae > JAVJRN01. Next base: position 199,534 of record JAVJRN010000067.1, on the reverse strand, counting down.
TGTCTATACCTAGGTAAGTGTTGTAATCCATTTTGTCACTCACCGTAGGCCTGAGTATCCCAAAATTACTAATCAGCCTCAACCCCGAACTTTCGCTATCTCCGGCAAAAGCCGGATTGAAGGCTGGCAGATCAAACTTCATGGGGTGAACCTGAAAAATAGGTGAAACCTGAGCTTCTGATAGAAACCCAAAAACGAATATTAATACAACGTAGAGTAATTTTTTCATGGCTTATTACTTTATCAATTGTATTAAACCTGTTTTAGCCCTTGGATCTGCCGAACAGCAATCCGTTGCAACCTTGAGCATATAAGCGCCCCTTGGTGCCGGAGCTCCCCCAATATTACCATCCCATCCGGCATAATCGTACCAATCTTCAGCCGTGAAGGACGCATCACACCCTTCAATACATTCCATTTGATCAGCCACGGTCGCTCTCTTTATCACAATTTTACCGACCAGGTTCTCTACCGCATTGTACACGGAAATCTCCAGGAATGTCAGATTATTCCTTGTATTGGGGTGAATGATGACCGTAGCTCGATCATTAAACCCATCATTATTCGGTGAAAAAACATTGGGCAACACAAAGTTACAATCCAACAGGCCTGGTACTTCAATAGGAATTGTTTCCGAATAAACACACCCTTCATATTCCAGCTTAACACTGATCAAGGACTCTTTTGTAATAAATTCCTCGCCGTAGAAAGTCTGAGGTTCAGGGTTATACGTGTTGCCAATCAGAAGACTATCCCTGTACCAAGAATAACGAGCATTTAAAGAATCTGGAACATCCGTCAGGTTTTCAAAAGTGTAAACGCTTCCACCACAGACATTGTCCTTCAGTGTATCAATGGTTGGCAAAACCTCTGGATAAACCACCAATGTGTCATAACCGATGATCATACAACCTTCTACTGAATATGATTCCAGTACTACACGCAATGTGCCTGGCACTCTGGCTTCAAATGAAAGACTATCTAAGCCATTTGTACTTCCAAGACTTGCCTTTCTCTCTCCCGTGAAAAAATCCTCCAAAAACCAATTGTTGATTTGATTATCCACCGAATTGTTTCCCACCTTGACTCTTTCAGATTGACACACTTTATCATCAAGCACATTTATGGTGACTTGAGGTGATTTTTGTACAGTGAATGTTTTGGTTAGGCTCTGGACGCATCCTTTTTGGGAAAAGTCAGTGTAGGCTTCTAGCGTAATGTGATAATTACCAATAGTGGTGATCACCCGGTTGAAGTTAGTTGCAAGTGTAGTGTCTCCCAATTCATGAATATACCATCGATAGCTTTTCGCTCCTGTTGTCAGGTTATTGAAACTGACAGGAACTCCTTCACATACCAGCTCATCAATCTCAAAATCAATCAACGGATTATCCTTAATTGAAATGATTTTCGATGTGGTACTAACACAGCCATTTGCACCAGTTAGTTTCATTTCGATTTGATAGTCGCCCACCGATGAAAAACTAAATATACCAGGAGTCAAACCATTTTTTAATCTGCCATCACCTAAATCCCATATCGTTTGATCAGATTTGATAAGTCCATTATTTTGAATAGTAATTACTTCACCGAGACATGCCGAAATTGGAGCTTGAAAACTGATATCAGGGCCTTGTTCTACAATAATGTTAAAAGTATCTCTGGCAGTAATCTCGCATTCGGGAATAAACATGGACAAAATCACCTCATAGCTTCCAGCCGAAGTGTATGCATAGCTTGCTGTTAAATTATTTAGCACAACACCCCCATCTCCAAAGTCCCATGTAATTTGGGCATTTGGGTCTTTTGTGCCTAAAGATTCAAAAGTGATGGTATCCCCCATACATATGTAATTATCAGCGGCTTTAATTTCAATATCAGCTTCAAATACAGCCGTATTTAATGGCTGTGACCAAGAAGCTAAGCACTCTCCGAAAGACATTTGAAAAACTAAATCATACTTTTTCTCGCTTAATGAATCCGCAAACAAAATGATTGGATCCAGCACAAAACCACGCCCGACAATGCTATCATTTAGAGACCAAATATATGTGGTTTCATAACCCTCGGGTATTTCAGTCTGATTATCAATCATGAACTCATATTTGTATCCTTGACAGCTAATATTCTCCGTGACACTCATCTCTGGCTCTATGAATGGCGCAACAGATACCTCTTTCGTCAAGTTAGTTTCACAGTTATTTTCACCTCTTAGCATCATTTGGATATTATAAAAACCAGATTCTGCATACACCTTGTTAGGCGGTTCAATTCCTACAAATCCGGTTCCGTCACCCAGACTCCAAATCGTAGATGATGATTGCTCCACAGATATATTCGTAATTTTTACTGAATCACCAAAACACACAGATTCAGTGACTTCAAAATCCAGAACTGGACCAGTCTCAATCACAATATCAATGGTGTCTTTCGCAGAATTATTACAAAGAGGTACAAATACATCCAAATAGATGGAGTAGCTACCCGCTTTATCAAAAGTCAAACTAACTTCTTGCTCATCTTGAAAAATTCTACCGTCACTTGTTAACCAGAGAATATCTGCATTTTCATTATTAACTCCATTGGCTCTAACGGTAATTTCTTCACCAACGCAAAAGTGATTGTCCGCAGCTCCAATGGAAGCAGAAGCCCTAATATCATTCGGGATAATCGTAAATGCCTTAGTTAGCGTATCAATACCACATTCATTTTCGGCAATTAAAGAGATAAAATAGGTTGTATCTGAGCTTCCGGTATTATCAAATATATGCCCAATGGGTTGGCTATCGGTAGTGCTGAATATGGGTGAACCATCTCCAAAGTCAAAGTAGTATTTTGAAGGTAACCCTCTACTGTTATTAATGATGACGGCAGGTACTTCATCGCAACCATAATCCCAATCAAAGGTGAAATCCGCCACTGGAGAAGGAATTATGGTCACTTCGTCATTATACGTGCTACTCCCGCATTGATTGGTCACAGTCAATGAAACCTGATAGGTAGTATCCTTATAATCATTCTGAGCAAAAACAATTTCTCCAGGCTGCTTTCCCATCAATATATCATTCTGCCCTCTTCCAAAATCCCATTGATAGGTTTCTCCTGCTTCATAATCAAAACTTAGGTTTTCAATGGTCATGATTACCCTTGGGCCACATATTCTATCATTATCTTCACCAACTATGCTATCATTAAGCACACTCCCGCTAGCATTATAAGAGCGCAATGTTTTCACAAACTTGGCTTCAGGAATGGCTATTACTCTAACGCTCATGGAATCTACATCATAACAACCACCGAGGTTCAATACTCCCAAAGTGATCACGAATTGACCCGTATCCAGATAAGTATGCGCCTTTGCCCGAATTGGTGCTTTTACGGTATCAATGGTACCATCACCAAAATTCCATATATATAGACTATCAGGAGCAAGTGATGAGGACGTTTCTGGTAGAACACTCGTGAAAATTTCTTCTGAACCATTACAAACAATCGCTGAACCACTAATTTTAGCAACTGGGTCGCCAAAGATAATTAGCTCCTTTGAATACGTCTGTTGACAATTATCCTCAGATGTAACAATTAGCGTGATATCGAATTGAATATCGCTTTGATTTTCACTGTTAATTACAAATCTTGGATTGGATTGATCTGCTCCTAAAACAACAATATCTGTTTGCGGATCCGTACTCCACTGATATCTCAAGTCACCCTTCCCTTCACTCAAGTTATTTACAGTTACGGTATCTCCACCACACGCGTTTTGCAAGGTGAAGAGCGCGTTTGGCTTAGGATGTACTGTGATATCCAAGCTTGTAGAATCAGCACAATCATTCTCAGAATAGGTATATTGTGTGATTTGATATATCGTATCCTTAGTGAAGCTATAATTGATAAAAGAGTGCTCTACGGATATGCCAGTGCCAAGCAGGAATGCTGATCCGTCACCAAAATTCCAAACGACAGAATCGGCATTGGTGGTTAGATCATCACTTAAGGCTATTACCGCATCTTCACAAACTGCATCTTCATTCAAAATGAAGTTTGCTGTACTTTCTTCATAGGTTGTGAATATTTGTTCTGTTGTATCTGATTTACATCCGGTGGCATTTGGAATTGCAATCAACTCTAATATTACACTGGTATTTGGTTCTGTAATTTCATAATCAGGTGGGGTATTGCCCTCCGATCTCAAAAGCTCATTGTCATTCAAGTCAACAATTCGCCATAGGTAAGAACCGTTAGAAGAGGGGAACTCTGTGAGTAAAATATTATTACGATCAGAGATTTTAAATGGAGCACATCCTTTGTCTGCTTCAATCGTGAATGACGACTTTGCGTTTGGATTGACAATTATCTGCTGAGTAAAAGTACTTCGACACGAATCTGAACTTTCACTCGTAAGGCTTACTTGATACGTTCTAATTTCTGTTAAATCTGTCACATCGAAGGTGAATTCAAAATCTCTGGAAACAGCTTGAACCACATCATCAATGGACCATTCAAATTTCAAATCCGCAATGCTTTCATTTTCCACAAAAGTCAGAGACAAGTTTTGAAACTTTACGGTAGTACCAACGCATATCTCTGTTGCTGAAGCTCCAAATTGAGTTAAAGGCTGTGGGTTCAAAGTAAAACGATGATCTGTAGAATCCAGACATCCTTCACTTTCTACAATCAACCTAATCGTGTATGCATTATTTCCCAAATTAATATTTTGAGGAAGCACCAATGTGGTGGTTGCAGCATTGGGGTCATTAAAAGTAGCGCCAAAAGGGCTATCTCCTATTGGTAGAACTTTCCATGAATAATTCAAGTTTTGACCAATACTTCCAGAACCGTCTACGGACAACTCATTGTCACAACCTTGGTCTGGTAGATTACCCAAAACTGCTACTGGACGGTTGCTCACACTTATTTCTTGAGTTACCTCATCGCTACATTCAACTCCACGCGTTTTAGCCACTAGCTTTATGGTATATGAGGCATCACTTGATTGATTATCCGGCAAGGTCAACGTAGGATTTTCCGATTCATCATTGTCAAACTGGACTTGTCCAGTAGATTCTGTCCATTTATATTCCAAATCTATTCCTTTACTTGAATTGGCAACAGTTACTTTTCCACCTGCACAGGAGTTATCAATGTTAAAATCAGCTTTGGGTAAAGGATTAACTGTAATTTTTTTTGAGACTTCTTTAGAGCAATCACCGATCTTAATTGTAAGCTTAACTGTATAATCAATAGGATCAGTGTTAGATGAATTGATAAATGAATGGGTAGGCTCTCGTACTGTGGAAGTATTGCCATCCCCAAAATCCCATGTGTATTCAGCGTTTTCCTGTATTGCATCATTATTTGACAAAAGAGAGTTATCAGTGAAATTCACAGTTTGTTCAGAGCACGTCTCAGCCGCCATTGTAAAATCAGGAACAGGATCAGAATAAGTAGTAAAGGTCACTGCAGAAACGCTATCAGCGCAATTATTCAGTGAACTAGCAGTGAGTTCAACTCTTAAAGTCTGATCTGCATTTTCAATAATATAATCAGGAGGTGTGATACCCGTTCCCGTTACAATTGGATCGTTGCTACCATCGAGGTAATACTTCCATATATAGCCATCAGGATCATTGGCATCAGGATAATCAACCGCATCCGATAGTCCACCTGCTGAAATGATATTGAATGGGGCACAACCGAACAAATTATTGGTTGGAGTGAATTTAGCTCTTGCATCAGGATAAACTGTAATAGTGGTGCTGGTGGTATCCAAACAGCCGGTAAATGTTTTTCCGATCAAATCGATCTTAAAGTTTAAGTTTATTATTGTATCATCGTTAGTCAAAATATCACTGAAAGTGCTGTTTGATGAGACTTCTACCCCATCCATGTACCATGTAGTACTTTGAAAGGATCTGCCATCTTTTGGAGACGAGTTTTCAGAGTATAAGCTAAAAGTAGTACCCGAACAACCTGAGGTTTCTCCGCTGATAATCATTTCTGGTTGTGGCAATACAGATATTTGTTGCGATGAGGTTGATCCACATCCAGGAAGGGAAACCACCTTTAATTCAACCCTGTAGGTTAGAGTACTTTGAGTGAAGTTATTAGGAAAGCTAAAATCAGGAATTTCAATGGTGTCATTGCTGACAATTGAGCCAGTCACATCAGCATCTTTCTCATCGAAGACTTTCCATTGAAGTTTATCTACTCTTTGACTATTGGTTGTTGGCGTAATAGAATTTGTAAAGCCATTACAGATCTCATTGTCCAAAGTGAAGGAAGCCGCCGGATTCGGATTTAATGTTAATGCTATGGTATCTCTTGCCAAACAACCATCTGCAGTTAGAACTGTCATGATAACCTCGTAAACAATCACACTTTCCCCTGTATAATCCGGAAAAACAATCTGCGGATTCAATTCATTACCTGATTCTACATTGATTTGCAACGTTTCATTCGCTGGTGCGTAAGTCCATTGAATAGATGATATCGTTGCGCCATTTTCAGTAATCGTACTCGTCAGGTTCAGTTGATCGTTTGGACACAAATCGAGGTTATCAGCACTAATTGTCAAATCAGGCAAAGGCGAGAATACTATTTCCTTATCATTCGAAAATTGTTCGCAATCCGTTCCAGGATTAATCACTATTCTGTAGCTACCCCCTTCAGTGATTGTTAGTATCCTACTATTTGCTCCTACTATAGCCTCATATGAATCATCTGCGTTTTTTCTTTCCCATTGCAGGGCATCAGGTGTTCCTGTTGTGATCGTAAGACTAAGCTCTACGCCATCCTCAGCACAAACATCATCTCCCCCTGAGCTGACTAACTCAGGATCGAAATCAATCTGCTCTGGTTTTGTAACACTAACTGTTTCAGTATTTGTACATCCAGTATTTGTTTCCGTAACCTTAACCGAATAGGTACCAGGTTCACTTGGATTGTAATTTCCTGAATTTGCTCCGGATATTTCATTCCCATCAGGGTCATTCCATTGCCAAACCACACTTGATAGCTGGGTTATAGCAACCAAAGCTGCTGGCGTGTCACCGCAAATAATGGCATTTCCGGCAATTTCAATGTCAGGCTGTGGTTGAACAGTTATGGTTATATCTTTTGAATCTCCCTCACAGTCACTGTATTGTGTTGTAAATGAGATCGTTGCGCTAAGTGAAGAGGTAGGTGAGCTTTCACTAAAACTAAAGAAACCGGTTAGTTGTCCACTATTTTGAACACTGTCTATTAATGCTCCAGAATAACTCAATCCTGCATCGAGGCTCATTTCGTAGGCAATGTTCGCTCCATCTACATTGGACGAAAACTCAAGATTTACCGCTTCACTTTCACAAACTTCAATATTTTCAACAATTATGTCTGAAGTAGGATAAACGGTTGTCTTAAAGCTCTTAGCATCTCCCGGACATTCAACGCCCTTACTGTCCAGCTGATAAGGTGTAACCGTATAGGTTAATACTTGATCACTATTAGTTTCGTTGGTCAAAGTCTGAGAAAAAATGAATGGACTATTGCTATCATAAGCAGGCGCCTCATTTACATCTGATTGGCCGGAGATATTGGTATTTGCCTCTACTACTACTATGTGATAACCAATAGCGTCTGAATCAGTAATATTTGTTGTTATTGAAACACTAAAAGCCTCTCCATTACAGACTTGCTGATCACTAATATCATTTACGGTTGAAGCTGGAAGAATAGTTACAGATTGTGATATATCAGAAGTACACCCGTTGAAGTCTCCTGAAATATTATAAGTAACAGTCTTTTTTGAATTAGAACCATTGGTCAGTGTTTCGATTAAACTTCCTGCACTGAGATCTTCACCACTAGAAGTATTGGGACTAACATCTGTAACCGCTGCACGATTCCAGCTAAAAGTTGTCACTGAAAAACCTTCAGCACCAAAGTTGATGGTTACTTCATTGCCACTACAATAAGTACTTTGGCCATTATCATCTGTTGTTAAATTAGCTCTTGGTTTTACGGTGATATTGATATCAATAGGATCCCCCAAACAGTCATTGTTATTTGAAGTTGGAATAATTTGTAAAACTCCTGATTGATCAGTGGTTACATTATCTGCTAACTCAAAGACCTTCTCAAAAACATCTGTTGTAGCATTAAGATTAGATTCAGTACCGCTATTGCCCTCTGATATAGAAATATTGCCTCCAGCATTATCGATCAATTCCCATTCATATTTGGCGAGCGCCAAATCCGAACCTATAGTAATAGATGAAGTTTCACCTTCGCATAAAACCACATTCGAAACAGGGTCTAACGTCGGGTGATCATAAACTTCAATATCCACAGTGGTGATATCAGTTACTTCTACAGGATCCTGCCGAGAATCATTATACTTTAGCTCTAAACTATAGGTGTATTTACCTGCTTCTTCTGGAGACACATAGATAGTACGAAAATCAGCTCGAAAATCAGTCATATCCAATATGAGAATTTCACTACGATCATTTGGATCTACTACTTTATTTGCCCCGGTTGCAGGAAATACACTCCATTTGTACTGAATGTTTGAAATAAAGTCAGTAGCAACTTCATCCTCATAAATGGTAATATCAGGAAAATCTAATTTGATCAATTCCTGATCTGGTGCAGTATCATTAAGTTTGCTTTCCGTGTCCAAACAAACATTATTGCCAGTTAAAGACACTACTCTAAGTCGAGCGCAGACTTCTTCCGACCCACAGGGAGTTGTCACCGTCACACAATACCTTCCCGCATCTGCATCCGTCACATTATTGAGTATTAGATCTGCTTGATCTGCGCCAGATATTAAACCCGATGGGCCAGACCAAGAATAAGTGGCATTGTCTTCGCCGCAATAGTCAATACCTACTGAAAATGTTACGTTGCTATTGTAAGTGACTGTCTTGCTACTTGGAGGTGAAGGGATGAGAATATCGCAGAATATTGCAATAAATCCTCTTTCGCCATTTTCAGGTTTCGGTTGATAAACGTCAGATCCGTCAGGAACAATTCCTTGGTTACTTGTTGTCTTTCCGCAAATAACAATATTTCCGCCCTCACTTAGTGCAATAGCATTTGCAGCGTCGCTATTCCCATCACCGAAGTAAGAACCCCAATATCTATTCCCTTCTGGAGTAAATTTTGCCAAAAAAGCATCTCCATCACCTCCAGCTAAACTTCCCTTGTTAATATTACTGTATCCAGATTCTGTTGCGATATTTTCAGTACTATGAGAATTACCTACTATGTTAATATTACCGTTGCAGTCTATAGACATGCCGTTAATATAATCATCTTTTGATCCACCATAATAACTTGACCAATCAACGGCAAATGTTGTAATATCCATAGAACTAATAAACCCATCAGATTCACCACCTCCAAAAGTTCGCTGACTTTTGACGGAAAGATCATCTATTGCATTTCCTGTTAAGTTTCCTGAAATTACCAAACGATCATTTGTAATGTCCAAGTCCATTCCACTGATTTCGGAAATCCCATTAACGGCATCTTCTCCAAAATTTTTAGAATTAATTCTATTGCCATCTAGGTCAAAAGAAGAGACGTAAAATGCATCAACATCTACCACGTTTAAATACCTAAAAGTTGAAGAGCCTGCATAATAAATCGTATTTGCTCCTATTGCTATACCACCTCCTTTAGCAGAACCAGCTAAACCGTCAGTATAAATAAACCAACTTTGATTACCATCATTTAAATCATATTTTGATAAAAAAGCATCTTCTAGGTTGTTTGAATAATTGTCTCCTAAAGAATTTAATCCAGTTGAATTAGTAAAGCCAGTGGTATAAATACCATTACCTTCTATTTCTAAATCCATCAGATAATCATCTTTCACTCCCCCTGATACAACAACCAGTTCAAGTTCCGTTAATTCTTTATTAAAAACAGCTACTAATATGTCATTTAAGCCATGATTAGATAAAATTTTCTCATTGTGATCATGAATATCATTTGAATCAGTATAACCTCCTATTATAATTTGTTTTTCGGATATTTTAAGAGAAGTTGGAAACTCAGTTTCACTGCCTCCAAAATAGGTCGCCGCTTCAAGGCCTTTTAAGTCTTTTGTGAATTTAGCTATTAGAATATCTGTTTTTTCACCAGCGCTTAATGACTCATCATAAGCTCCTATGGAAGCATATCCATCTGATTTAGTTTCAACTAAAGCATAGATGTAATTTTCATCACCGTTAACATCCGTAATATTATCAGCTTCTACGCCTCCAAAATATGTTGCAACGTTAAGATTCACAGTAACCACCTCCGGATCGATCACCAATGTTTTTGATTGGTCGTATGTAGGAATATCGTAGGCGACAAATCCATCTTTTTTGACAAACTGCCCACTTACAGAGGCTTTGGTATTGTGCTCATCTACGGTGTAAATACTGGTGATTTCTTCCCCGATAGCTCCGCCACTGGTTTCTATGGTGAGCAAATCAGCGATATCCACGAAGTGTTTATCGCCCGTACTTTCCATGGTGGATAATCCCTTTTGCCCCGAATAACTGACGCTAATTTGGCTCGGATCAGCCCCAGGATGCACAATAAAACTGTACTTAGCACCGAACCTGTCTTTTTCAGGAGCTGAGGCTTCAAATAACATGTCAATGCCTGGGTAAATGTCCTTGTAAATAACCTGCTTGAAATGGGTTACTCCTGTTGCTTTTATATCGCCTAAAAAGTAGTTGTGTTTATCTGCGCTCTCGCCAAATGTCTCTATTTCTGGCTGAGGATTGGACCCAATAAGCTCTACTCCTATGTGATCTACAAAAGACTGAGTACCTGCGTCCGTGTGGCGCTCATATAGCAGATAGTAGGAAAGACTGTTGGATCTTAGCACCATTCTTAAGCCATGCCTTTTCAACACGTACTTAATATCATCGTCTTTAAACTGCCCCTTATTGACAAAAAAGCCTGCTTTTGTTTTAATCTCTGAGAGATCCTTTATGCTGACAGCCTTAACTAATTCTTTTTGATTGGAGACTCTTTTGGTTATCGGTTCCTTCGGTTGTCTATTAGAAAATAGAACCTCAGCTGAAGAGGCCACCTGATTTTGGAGGATTTCCTGCTCTGAGGAGATAATGGCAGATTCTTTCAATGAAGACGTCTCCGAAATCGGCTTGTCTAATTGAATAGGTCCTTTATATAGGCTAAAAATTGTTATTATTCCTATTATAGAACACAACAAGAGTATAATTAACGGTCGTTTTAATCTCGCAAACAAAGCAACTAATTAGGTTAGAAATAATGAATAGATGCTGTGCTTAGAAAGCGGTCAATTTAAAACTTAGGCTAGTGCTAATCCGGTTGGATTTTGTTCTCGGAATCAAACAATAAAATAAAGGAGGATAATCATATAGTATATTTCTCATTAGGCGGTGGGTTTGAAATCACAAATGATAGCAAAAAAATGATCATGTTCTTTAAAGTTGACCGTTTTTTTGCGGCAGATGGGATGAATCAAGTAAAATCGGAGATGAAACGCCATTAAAATGAACTGTTTAATGCGAATTGTGCAGGATGGTACAATTATTCGCAAAAAAACATAAACCTATAAATGATCAGATTATCAACCGTAAATTAGTTTTTGAAAAGTTCTAATCGTTCTTATTTCACATTGCACCAAACATGATTGCCGACCATTTCTCCAATAAAAACCCATTGGTCATTTCTCAATGACCAGCTCAAAAAAATAAGGTGCCTAAATCCTTCTTTGAAACGGTAATTGGAAGTGACGCTCCGTTTTTCATAAAGACAAGGGTTCTAGTCAGCCGAGAAATCATCCTAGCATTAACGATGTACGATCTATGAATACGTTTGAAAATAATTGCAGGTAGTGTCTGCTCCAAGCTGCTCAAAGTATTTCTTTCTATAATTTTCCCCTCCATTGTGTGAATCTCGACGTAATTCAGCTTAGATGTGATATAAAAAATTTCATCAAACTGTAAGTAGTAGTTACTTTTCGAAACAAAAAAATGATCGCTGACAATCTGTGACACTGCCCTATTGAACTGTTGTGTATTGATGGGCTTTAGCAAATAATCATTCACTTTACTTTTGATTGCATCTAAAGCATAATCAGCGTTAAATGAGGTGATCACCACTTGGTAGGGTCTTCTTCGATCGTGAAGGCTGTTGAGTTCTTCAAGCGCATTACCGTCAAATAAGGATGTGTCGATAAATATAATGTTCGGTGGGCATTGGTTAATTATTTGATTGGCTTCAAGCCATGTGGTGGCTTCTCCTTTAAGTTCAAGATCTTTACAAGTAGTGACTAAACCTCTTAAATAATCAAGAGAGTCTTGATGATCATCGATTATGATGGTTTTTAACATTGGCGGTGGTTGGTTTCAAATTGCATCCATTTGGTTCATGGAAAACGTTATTAAACACAATACTAAATAACTGATGGTATTATTGCAAGCAACACGCGTTGTTGTTAAAAAATGACTGTGATCCCTTATAGCTGTTGAGAATCCTTGAAATGTGTCTTGTAAGCTTGTTTAACTTCTGTTTGCAATATTTCGAAGTTGGTTTTATAGGTTACTAGTTTGGGAGAGCTTGGGTTTGAAATGGCGTAAGATGTCAAAAGAATAACTAAACTTTTCTACATTAAAAATCTATTAATATTAGCAGTATGACCATCTGTAACTCGTATCAAGTAATTTCAAGGACAGTAATTAGAGGGCTAGATCATTAGGTTAATTCCATACTCAACGAACCATTCAGAGGAAACGTTGGTGTCCGTTTGATCCTCAACACTCGATTAATTCTAATCTCATTCTAATCTCGATTTTCCTTGATATCAGGCACTAAGAATTATTTTTAGCCATGAAAATTAAGAGAAAAACGATCTTTTTGGCAATCATGATGCTTGTAAATTTATTTTTGAGTTTCGTTATTCAATATATAATTGTGGTCACAGGATGATTAAGTTACTTTTAGTTGAAGATGAGCTCGGCGTGGCTACATTTATAAAGAAAGGCTTAGAAGAAGAAAACTACAAAGTGCAGGTTGCTTATGACGGACATATGGCAATTAAACTTTTGTCCATTGATCAATTCGACGTAATAATTTTAGATATAATTCTTCCTGGCTTTAATGGTTTGGATCTTTGCAAAAAGATTAGGAATTCTTCTATGCCACAAGTACCTATACTCATGCTTACTGCCCTTGATAGTATAGAAAATATAGTCACTGGACTCGATAGTGGTGCCGATGATTATCTTTCAAAACCTTTTAAACTGAAAGAATTACTTGCTCGCCTCAGGGCATTGTTAAGAAGGGGTACTATGGCATCTGTAGAGGACAATGATACTTTGGTATTAGAGGATTTATTGTTAGATAGAACTACAAAATTGGTCTTGAGAAGTAATAAAGAAATTAAACTAACATCAACCGAATACCGGCTTTTGGAGTACTTTATGAAAAATCAAAGAAGAGTACTATCCAGAATAGATCTTCTAGAAAACGTGTGGGATATCAACTTTGATATGGGCACTAATGTGGTAGATGTTTATGTCAATTATTTGAGAAACAAGATCGAAAAAGGGTTTAAATCAAAGTTGATCCATACAGTGATAGGTATGGGCTACATCATGCGGAATGAAAATTAAGCCAATTGGACTAGATGAATATTCGTAATAAAATCACTTTAATATTCATTGCTCTTACCGGGTCATTGATGTCGACAGTTTTTGTAATTACTTACTTGTTTTCGAATAACTACACCGATGCAGAATTTTTCAATCGTTTAAAGGAGCGTGCCAACATTGTCGCTCAAATACACTTAGAGAAAGATGAACTGAGCGCACATTTATATGAAGAAATAAGAAGAAAACATGTGCAAATTCTGCCCAATGAAAGAGAAGGTATCTTTAGAATTGGAAAGATCAACGAGCTTATTATTCAGGCAGAAAATAGTTTTGTGGATCACCTCACGTCCTCTTTCTTTGAAAAGCTTATCAAAGAACAAATAAATTATGTGAAGCAGGATAAAACCTACTACACAGGAATAGTCTATACCGACAATGAAGGAGATTTTATAGTCATAGCATCAGCGGACAATATTTTTGGACAAGCCAAAATGAATAATCTCGGGACCATATTAATCATCGCCCTAATTTTTAGTTTAATTGCCCTTTTCTTTATTGGGAGATACTATGCGGGTAAAGTACTTCAACCTATTTCGGATATCACTAATCAGGTCAAGGAAATAACTGGAAGAAACCTTCACCTCCGGCTCTCTGGTGGAAATAGCAAAGATGAACTCACAGAGCTCTCCAATACTTTTAATGATCTCTTGGATAGACTCGAAACAATCTTTGATTTGCAAGGATCTTTTATCAATAATGCTTCTCATGAATTAAAAAATCCCTTAGCTGCAATCCTCGGTGAAACGGAATTTATTTTAAAGCGTGATCGATCAGCGGAAGAATATAAACAAGCCTTCCTCAGCATCGAAAAAGAAACGCAACGCTTAGAGCTTTTTATCAACAGTTTGTTAAAACTGGCGCAAGCCGGACATGAAAACAAAGGCTTGTTGGTAGAGGTGATTAGGTTAGATGAATTGGTTTTTCTTGCAAAAAATCAGATTGATGAGATAAAACCAAACAATAACGTCATACTAGACCTTGACTTACCCCTAGATGAAAAGGCCTTAATTATTCATGGAAATTTAAGCTTACTGCTAGTAGCATTAGTGAATCTTATCGATAACGCTTGCAAGTTTTCCCTGAATAAAGAAGTGGTAGTGAAGATTTTAACCTCGGCGAATGAAGTAACTATAGCTGTGGTGGATCAAGGAATAGGTATTCCAAAAAGTGATCTTAAAAAAGTCTTGGAACCGCTCTATCGCTCTGAAAATGCTCGGGGTACCAATGGTTTTGGGATTGGGTTGCCTTTGGTACAAAAAATCATCAAAATACATAAAGGTCTTTTGACGATTGAATCTGAATTTTCAAAAGGAACTACCGTTTCCATCAGTTTTAAAAACATCAAAACTACCTAATTATCAAGAGGTTATACTACTTCCCCTGCTCCTATTCATTTGTTTCCTGTTTTAGTTTATACAACCAATCCAACTACCCAGATATTAGGAACAATGACAATAATTTCCTTTAAATATTTCTTGAAAAAGTCATCCTAGAGAACACGCTTTTTATGAAGGGTTCCAAGAAATCTCATATAAACCATAATATGCAATTATCCATTGAGGCATGAGCAAAAACGAAGGCTGGAAAGTGCCAACATTTAAATACCCTGAATTCTAATGCCTTTCTAATTCTATTCTTAAGCCGCGTTTATTGGCTGAGTCTACTTTAGCATTAAAATTTAAAACAAAATGAAAAAAAGACATAGACAATTCATCTTTCTGAGCTCAGGTCTACTATTCTTGACTGTTGGTTTTCCACTCATATCTTTGGCGTTTTTTCCAAACTTTTTTTCCGCAAACGCAAAGGATGACACAGCTACCCAAAAGGTCATTGAAAAATTTTCAGTAACTAAACCAGTAAAAAAGGATACATCCATTTGCGTTGATTATATAGCCAATTTGCAAGCCATTAAGCATGTTCAGCTAAAGTCTCGAATTAAAGGTGTAATAAACCAAATTCATGTGGACGAGGGTCAATTAGTAAAAAGCGGAACGGTACTTTTCACCCTTAGTAGTCAAGAATATGAAACGGAGTTATTAAAGGCAAGATCCTCTGTGAATAGTGCCATCGCTGAGTTGAAATCTGCCGAAGTTGAGCTTAAAAGCACCATTGAATTAGTCCAGAAAGGTATTGAATCCTCTACCCAACTTGAATTGGGCAAGGCCAAAATAGAAGCGCTAGAAGCAAAAGTGGAGGAAGCAAAGTCGCTGGAAGAGAATGCAAAACTTCATCTCTCCTTCACTACAATAACGGCACCTTTTGAAGGAATCATTGGTCGCATTCCTAATAAGGTGGGCAGTCTGGAAGAAGAAGGAACCTTACTCACTACTATTTCCGACAACAGCCAAATTCACACTTATTTCAATGTTTCTGAGAAAGAATATCTCAAGCTACTGGTTGAACAAGACAAGGCAAAAGAGCGTGTTTCTTTGATTCTAGCCAATCAGCAAACTTATTTGCATGAAGGTATCATCGAGACCCAAGACAATCATATTAACAGCGAAACCGGTACAATCGCCTTTAGAGCTACATTCCCAAATCCAGATCGCAACTTAAAGCATGGAGCTACTGGCAAAGTTCAAATCAAACGGCAAATAAAAAATGCACTGCTGATCCCACAAATAGCTACCGTCGAAACTCAGGACATGATTTCTGTTTTTGTGTTAGACAATGAAAATACTATCCATAGAAAAAAAGTATCTGTCTTATTCAGGCTCCCACACTTGTACGTCTTAGGTTCGGTCTTATCTACAGACGACAGAATCATTTATCAAGGACTCCAACATGTTGAAGATGGCATGAGTGTAGACCCTGAGATGGTGGATTTCCTTACTCCAATAATGAAACCAGTGATTGCCCTAAACCACTGATTTACTACGTTTTTTCATAATCAATTAACACGGTTATTATGCTGAAGAACTTCATTGAAAGACCAGTTCTTGCTATAGTCATTTCTCTTTTGCTAGTCTTAATGGGAGGTTTGGCAATTGTGCAACTTCCAATTACGCAGTTTCCTTCCATAGCCCCTCCCGTAGTAGGCATCACGGCTGAGTATGCTGGTGCCAATGCTGAGACCTCTGTAAAAGCAGTGGTTCGTCCACTAGAAATGGCTCTGAATGGTGTGCCAGGCATGAAATACATGTCCTCAGATGCAGGAAACGACGGTACCAGTATCATAAGAATTGCTTTTGAAACAGGCACTAATCCTGACCAAGCAGCTGTGAACGTGCAAAACAGGGTGGCTTCAGTCATTGGAAAGCTCCCAGAGGAAGTGAGGCTCACTGGGGTGAAGGTTTCTAAAGAGGTCAATAGCATCCTTCTATATCTCAATATCTCCAGCGATGATGAAGCAATGGATGAAAAGTTTATTCACAATTTTGTTCATATCAACGTGCTCGAAGAGTTAAGACGAGTCAAAGGAGTTGGCTTCATCGACATTTTGGGTCAGCGTGAATATGCAATCCGGGTTTGGCTCAAACCAGACAGACTTGCAGCCTATAAGCTGTCTGTTGATGAGGTAATTTCTTCTTTGCAAGAACAAAATATCGAAGCTGCACCGGGCAAAGTGGGGCAAAGCTCCATGAAAGATGCTCAGTCCATGCAGTACATCTTGAAATATACTGGACGGTTTACACAAGAAGATGAGTATGAGCAAATACCCATCAAGTCGACTGTGGATGGTGAACTTTTGCGCCTAGGTGATGTAGCTGATATCGAGTTTAGCACGGCTACTTACGATACTTATGCCAAATACAATGGCAATCCCTCTGCTGCCATAATCATTAAGCAACTTCCTGGTACAAATGCACAGGAAGTTATTGAAAACGTAAAGGCCAAAATGGAAGAACTTAAAACGAAGACATTTCTTCGCGGAATGGATTATTCCTTTGGTTATGATGTATCTAGATTTCTAAGTGCTTCGTTGAAGCAAGTTTTAAAAACCTTCATTGAAGCATTTTTATTGGTTTCGTTAGTTGTGTTCATTTTTTTAGGTGACTTCCGCTCAACACTTATACCGGCTATAGCTGTGCCAGTTTCTTTAATTGGCACCTTTTTCTTCATGCAACTGTTCGGGTTCTCTATCAACATGATTACGCTCTTTGCTCTGGTGCTGGCCATCGGAATAGTAGTGGACAATGCGATTGTAGTGGTAGAAGCGGTTCATGCAGAAATGGAAGAGACAGGAGCCAATCCATACCAAGCGACAAAGGCTTCTATGAAAAAGATAACAGGAGCTATCATTGCAATTACGCTAGTGATGTCAGCGGTGTATGTGCCCATTGCATTTATGTCTGGACCTGTGGGTATTTTTTACCGACAATTTTCGATTACACTGGCCATCTCTATTATTCTCTCAGGCGTTGTGGCACTCACGCTCACTCCTGCCCTTTGCGTGATGCTTTTGAAACATCCTCATGACGATAAAATGGAGCCTAAAAAGAGCAATTGGATCAGTAAATTTCTCGATGGATTTAATGCTCGCTACAATGGTTTGTCCAAAAAATACAAGGTCATCATAGAAGCTATTGTCAATCGTAAAGTGGTCACTTTTTCTTCTCTAATCGGTTTTTGTGTATTGACCTTTGGTGTAAGTAATTTGATCCCATCTGGCTTTATTCCCAATGAAGATCAAGGCATTTTTTACGCCAATGTTCTCGCACCTCCGGGCGCCACTGTAGAGCGCACCCAACAAGCTGTAGATGCCATACAAAAAGTAGCTAATGGTCTGGATGCGGTGCAGTCAGTGTCTACTTTGGCCGGCACCAATATCTTCTCTGATGGAACAGGCGCTCCTTACGGCACGGTTCTCATCAATCTGAAGGATTGGAGCGAAAGAAATGAATCCATAGAGGAAATAATTCAGCTTATGGTTGATCGTACACGCCATATTAAGGATGCACAAATTGACTTTCTCCCTCCGCCAGCTGTGCCTGGTTATGGAAATGCAGGAGGTTTCGAATTACGATTTTTAGATAAGACTGGTTCTGATGACTTACAAAAGATGGAAGAAGTCATGAGAGATTTTGTGGCCGAATTAAAAAACCGACCAGAAATCGAAAGTGCCTTTTCTCTATTTGATAATAACTACCCACAGTACGTTTTGCGCGTAGATTATGATCAAGCTGCCCAAAAAGGAGTTTCTGTAAACAATGCGATGAGTACACTTCAAACGCTCTTAGGTGGAGAATGGGCCTCCGATTTTATCCGATATGGAAAAACTTACAGGGTAATGGTGCAGGCACACCCAAGCTACCGCGCTCAGCCAGATGATATTCTCAAACTGCACGTTAAAAACAAATATGAAGAAATGGTTCCTTATGCGTCTTTCATGGACATTGAAAGGGTTTTAGGGCCAGAACAAATAACACGTTATAACATGTATACCTCTGCTGAAATCAATGGCGAACCAGCGGAAGGATACAGTAGCGGAAGTGCCATTAGTGCCATTCAGCATGTCGCTGCAAAGAACTTACCACGAGGTTATGATATCGCCTGGGCGGGCATGACTTACGATGAGGTGGCAACCGGAAATCAAGCGCTTGTTGTTTTCGCTATTTGTCTGCTCTTTGTTTATCTACTTTTATGTGCTCAGTATGAGAGCTTCCTATTGCCTCTTTCGGTGATTCTTTCTCTTCCTGTGGGTATTTTTGGTGCCTTCTTTTTCCTTTGGATACTCGGTCTGGACAATAATATTTATGCGCAAGTTGCCATGATTATGCTGATCGGAATGCTGGGTAAAAATGCCATCCTAGTGGTGGAATTTGCGCTACAAAAACAACGAGAGGGATTGACTCCATTGCAGGCAGCTATACAAGGTGCCTCGGAGCGCTTACGTCCTATTTTAATGACCTCAATAGCTTTTACGGCTGGCCTTATCCCTCTTATTTTTTCGAATGGTGCGGGAGCAATCGGCAACAAAACCATAGGTGCAGCTGCTGCGGGTGGTATGGTCATTGGCACCCTGTTTGGGGTATTACTTATTCCTGGTCTGTACTATGTTTTTGCTTCAATTACTTTTAAAAAACCAGTTCCAGCAGAATCAATCAAGCCGTCTGTCATCTGATATAATTCAATCAAATTGATTTTCTGTGATCCTAGAAACTAAGAATATTCTAAATGAAACCATATTTTATAATTAGTGCAATTATTTGTCTGCTGTCTGCTTGTAAGACCACCCAAATAAAACCTGACACGGAGTTGGCGCAAATACCTGTTAGTTTTGAAAACTACACCGACACCTTGAACATCGTCAACCGATCTTGGCCAGAATATTTTTCAGATATTACCCTGACCAATCTTATCAACCAAGCACTCCAAAACAATCCAGATCTAACCATTGCTCAGCAAAAGATAGAAATGGCTCGGGCAGAGTTAACATTCAGAAAAGGAATGCAATTACCCACGCTGGATGCTTTGGGATGGGCGGGTCAGGCAAGAACAGGGGAATATTCGGTTAATTGGGCTGGAAATGAAGGGGGACAATTTCTAACGGGAGATGCCCTCAGACCTACTTACAATGACTACTATCTCGGATTTCAAAGTAGCTGGGAGGCGGATCTTTGGGGTAAATTAAAAAACCGAAAAAAGGCTGCTATTTCAAGGTTTTATGCCTCCTCTGAAGGTCGAAACTGGGTGTTGTCAAATCTGATTGCAGAGCTGGCAAGCACCTATTACAATTTACTTTCCCTTGACGAAAATCAATTGATTATCAAAGAAACCATTGCTTTACAAGAGAATGCCCTGTCCACAGTAAAATCACAAAAAGAAGCTGGCAAAGCAAACCAATTGGCAGTACAGCAATTTGAAACACAGCTACTGAGCCTCAGAGGGCTAGAAAAGGAGACGATACAACAGATTACTGAAGCTGAGTACCGAATAAACCTTTTGATGGGGCAGTTTCCGCAAAAGATCAAAAGAGATAGGTCATCTTTCAATGATTTATCTGAAATGAAGATTGCGCCTGGTTTACCACAACAATTACTAATTAATCGATCGGATATCAGGCAAGCCGAGCTTGAACTATTGGCCACCAAAGCAGACGTTAAGGCAGCTCGTGCAGCCTTCTACCCTTCTATCGGATTATCAGCAAGGTTTGGTTACAATGCATTTCAAATGCAGTATCTTTTTAGAAACCCACAATCTATAGCTTATGATATTTTTGGCAATATCACCGCCCCAATTTTGAATAGAAGTTCGATTAAAGCTGAATTTCAATACAGTAATGCCGCACAGATAGAAGCACTTTTTTTGTATCAAAAAACACTTTTGGCAGCTTATTCTGAAGTGTCACTCGAATTAAAGAATATAGAAAATTTACAGGCTATATATGATCTCAAGGTGCAAGAAGTCAACGTGTTGTCAAAGTCTATTGAAACTTCTTCAGAGCTCTTCAAAACTGGTAGAGCTACCTATTTGGAGGTATTAATCACTCAGCAGAATGCTCTTCAATCCAGACTAGAGCTTATAGATTCCAAGGAGAATCTTTATTATGCCAAAGTCAATCTTTATAAAGTTTTAGGAGGAGGATGGAAATAATCGGTGGTTGTGTGATTTTCTCTAAAAAAAGTGTGGTTGGATGTTCTGAAAGCACTTTCTTAATGCACTTAATACAAATCGGTTATCAGAGGAGTGATGGATACAAATGCCAAGCTTCAGAGGTAACTTCTGAAGCTGAACTATTATTTGATTCCGGATTGAAGCTGCTTCTTTCCTTTGGACTGTTCAAGTATATTCGACTGGTTTTATGTCGACAGAAAATAATTTTATTCCTTGATTTGGCTTAAACACGATTGTGCTACAATAGTGTTTCTCAAAACTTGTGATTGGACTTGCTTCAAGGTACTTTCGGTTTAATTATCATATAATTATCATAATTAAAAACTGAATATGGCCGATACGATCAAAGACCTTCTTAAAGGAAACGAGAAATGGGTAGACAATGTACTTAAAACTGATCCGGAATTTTTTGAACGACTTTCTCAAGGTCAATCTCCTCAATTTTTATGGATTGGTTGTTCGGATAGTCGAGTTCCAGCCACGGAAATCACCAATGCCATGCCGGGCTCTATCTTCGTGCAAAGGAATATCGCCAACTTGGTGATCCATTCTGATACCAACTTACTCAGTGTTGTATACTATGCTGTCAAGGTTTTGAAAGTGAAACATATCATCGTTTGCGGCCATTATGGTTGCGGAGGAGTAAAAGCAGCCATGAGCAATGAAGACTTTGGGTTCTTAAATAACTGGTTACTCCATATTAAAGATGTCTATCGCATGCATGAATCAGAACTCGATAGTATTGAAAATGAAACCGAAAGATTTGATCGATTTGTGGAACTCAATGTAATAGAGCAGGTTCATGATTTGATGAAAATCTCTTTTATACAAGAAGAATGGGGAAAAGGTGACTTTCCACATGTACACGGATGGGTTTATAGCCTAAAAGATGGATTAATCAAGGATCTTGGGATCTCTAAAAATTCCAATGCCGATCTATTAAAAGTGTTTCAATATGCGCCAGCTAAATAGGTGAAAACAGATTGCTTTATCCACGGTAAGGTTTTCATACTCTAGTTGGAAACATCTGAAATACCTGTCGTCAACTAAACAATAAATTGTTCTGAAAGGAACAGAAAGTATTCGTATCAAATTTTAAATTAATAAAAGACAATAGCATGAATCAAGAAGAACTAGACTTAATCAAAGGTGTTTTCACCTCGGATGAAGCAAAAGACATACTACTCACGTTGATTGACAACAAAATTAAGTTTCACAACGAAAAAATTTTCAGTGACAATGTAAGATTTGGCTTAAATAATGAGGAATCAGTCCATAGAATAAAAGAATTGAAAGCATTGAAATTGCGCATTAGTGATATACTCGCAAAATGTGAATCTGGGGAAAGCAAAGTATCTATTCACTCACAAATAATCATTGAAACGTTGACTGAAAAAGAAGGTGTATAGACTATCAACCTTTTTTCTATCATACCAAATCATGCTTTCTTAAAAAAGGTAATAGATTCAACTCTCTCCTATTTTCTCTAGGAGTTTAGTTGATGTGTTCATTTCATTATAATCAAGGTCGATTTTAATACGAATTGAATCCTTTGCAACCAGTACCTTTCATGCTTTTTGTCGAAATCTTATTCTTGCAGCGCTATTGATGGAGCAGGAATGGTTTTCATCAAAATAGTCGTTCTTTCTTCTTCAATATGTGTCCAAGCAAAAAACAACTCGCCATCCACCCACGCCATCTGAGGAAATCCACTTCCTCTTGAAGCACTGGTTTCGGATACGACGACAGGCTCAGCCATATTTCCATCCATCGTTACTTTTCTATAAGTGATCAAAGGTTTTTCATTGACCAGATCTAGCCAGCTGACGATGGCGGTTTTGTTATCCAGCATCACAAGGTCTAATCTTCCTATGGATACAGCATCATCGACAATTATCGGTGGCTGAAAATTCTCTTCGGAATCGGCCATGAAAGCCACTTTCACTTTAGGAATGCCTTCTGCTGCCGTAAACCAAGCCACAGCCGTTGTATTTTCATACGCGTCTATTCTTGGGCCATTCACAGGGCATCCAGCTATTTTCCAGCCATCTGCATTGACCAATTTGGTGGTCGACCATCGATTATCTACTCGCCTTAAAAATCCAATATCCCTTAATTCCTGTTCTGATCGATCACGGTAAACGATGATTGGCCCTTTTGAAGTAATGGCGCCTCCGGTTTGACAACAATCACACACTCTGGCGTCCAGTACTATGCCAGAGGTAATATTCCCGTTCATATCAATGATGCCTGAACGAATCGTCATGGCTCCTCCGCTACCGCTGTTATGGGCATCATGTCCTCCATCGCCAGTATTTCGACCATCCAACCAAGCGAGCAGAAAAGTGCCATCGTTATTTGGAAGCAGTGTCACAAAACCATGCTCTGTTGGGGTGTTATCATCATGGGGAACAATGGGTGTAGACCAATTTCCTCCAGCAGGTTTGTATACCACATTCACATCATAAGAATACGTGCCTGCCGAGCTTTTAGCTAAAAAATGTGCCACCATATTTCCTTGATTATCAACGGCCAGCATCGGGTAATCGGCCCAATTGACAAACCAGTCATTTCCAGAAGCAATGACTTCTGGCTCAAGCCAAGCGTTTTCTCTCCTTACCGAATATTTTAAATCAATCCAGCCAGAGTCTCGCTTTTCAACCCATGACATATACAGCAGTCCGTCTCCACCTTTAAGCAAATAAGGCAATGACGCATCGCTACCAGAAGGCGATGCTATGTTGCTGAAAGTGGAGTTTTTGTTCGTTTCTTCCTTCATCGGTTGACAAGAAATCACAAGCATCGCAGCAATCAAGAAACAAGTAAGCAGTTTCATTTCAGGTAGTTTTTAAATTGTTGAATTTGTTCAGGACTATCCCATTTTTGAGCCCCAACGAGTGTTTGCTTTAGTTCTCCATCCTTACCGATGACGAATGTAGTAGGCAGAGAATACACGCCCAATGCTTCCATAGAATTTTGGATTTGCACAAATTGAAGGTCAAATACCCTCCGTTCCGTAAATGTTTGAATAGTTTTCAGCTCTTCAGCTGATGCCAGAAGTAGGACAAAGTCATCCGATAATTCGTTTTGCATTCTTTCCAGGACTGGCATTTCTTTTATACAAGGTTTACACCATGTAGCCCAAAGATTTAGGATCAGAATTTTGTCTTCATACAGTTCTGAATCCAATGCGGCACCAGTCAGATCAGCTAATTTTATTTTCGTACTAAAAGGTTCCTCCTTTGGTTGACAGGATATTGAGGTAATCAAAATCAGAGAAACAATGACGAGGTACTTCATTTATTTTCAAGGTCAAATGATACCGACGTTTGATCCCATTTGATAATGATTTTTCCTTTGTTATTCTCCATTTGCTGTACTTCAAAGGTTAATGATTCCACTACCTCATCCAATTTATTCACAGGTGATGTCACCCTAACTAAATCATTGGCTTCATTGTAGTCATCTGCTAAGTGCATATCCCAGTCTTTGCTAATGATGATTGTCCAACTTGATTCACCCGGAATAGTAAATAGACCATATTTCCCCGCTGGAATATTTTCTCCATTAATTGCCCCGTTTTCATCAAATCTGATGGTGGTGGCTTTATGAGCACCAGTGGCCCATACAGTCCCGTAACCCACTAATCCACCAAAAATCATCCTTCCTCTTTTACTTGGCGACCCATAATCTATGTGTACATGATTGGAGCCGATCATGGCCATAGCGGCAGTTCTTGGGCTTAATGATTTCTTTTTGGTAGTTTGGCTTTCTGCGTCGTTGTGCACGTGCTCTGCATCAGGATGGTGATTGTGGGCTTCCTGACCTTTATTTCCGACATTGCCACAAGCAAACAGTAAAGCGGTCAAAGCGAATGGTAGTAATGAAGTTTTGACTATTTTCATTTTTATTATAATGATCAAGTGATTTTTTGGTGTTAGTATTTTGACTTTTTATTTCTGCTAAAAAAGCTGTTGCTTAAACCCAAGTTTAAAAAAATATCAGCAGACAAAGCAAGCATATTAAATACTATTAAACTCGGTTCAACTGCGTTTTTAAATTCTCGATGACTAGATAAGCCGTACTTTTCACCTAGAAACCACCCATGTAAAATTCACACGCTTTTACCCAAGTTGGCAAACAATTATAGCAGCTTTGCGCTTTCAAGCGCGAATTCAAAAACATCATGTTAAGAAAAATTTTAGGCATAGTATTAGGCATTTCCTTGCTTTTTGTGGCTTTTTACGTGGCTAAGTCACTGATTAATTCCAATGAAGTTCCGTCACGCGAGGTTCCGCAAGTCATTAAAACAGTTTATTCTCAATCAGTCATCAATGGTGAAGTGCCGATCATGGTCAAAACCAATGGCAACTTAATCTCCTCGCGAAAAGTCGAAATTTACTCCGAGGTGCAGGGCATATTGCTAGAATCAAATAAGCCGTTTAAGTCTGGTCAGTCTTTTAGCAAAAACGATGTGTTATTAAGGATCAATAGCAGAGAGTTTTACACCAGTTTGCTTGCACAGCGAAGCTCGCTCTACGATCGAATAGCTGCCATGATGCCAGATCTAAAATTTGATTATCCAGACGCTTTTGAACGATGGAATAATTACCTCAAGGCATTTGACTTAAACCAAAATATTAAACCCCTACCCGAGTCAAAGACCGACAAGGAGCGATTTTTCATTAATGGAAAGCAGATAGTTACGACGTATTACAATGTGAAGAACTTGGAGGAGCGCTATGAAAAACATGTGATTCGTGCGCCATTTGATGGTGTATTGGCAGAATCCTTGGTCAATGCAGGAACACTCATTAGACCCGGTCAAATGCTCGGTGAGTTTATTTCCCTGCAAAATTTTGAGCTTGAAGTGGCTGTGAATTCCGAATACTTGGACATCATGAAAGTGGGTAAAGAAGTAAAGCTCACAGACTTAAGTAACCAAAAAGAATGGACTGGAACTGTAAAGAGAGTCAATGGCCGGATAGACCAAGAAACCCAAACAGTCAATGTTTATATCGCTGTTAGTGGTAAAGGTTTGATCGAGGGCATGTACATGGAAGCAAAAATTGCCGCTGTTCCACAAACGAATGCCTTGGAGATTAATCGTAATTTACTCCTCAATGAAAAGGAGATTTTCATTGTAGAAAATGATGAGTTGGTAGTAAAAGAAATTAGTCCAGTTCACTTTACAGAAAATACGGTAATTGTCAAAGGGTTGTCCAATGGTACGAATATGATCATCCGTCCTGTAGCAGGTGGATACGCGGGTATGCCTGTAAAAATGGTTTCTGACCTTTCAATATCTAAAAAATAGCTCATGAGGCAAATCATCTCTTACTTCATCAAGTACCCTGTAGCGGTCAATATATTGATGATCGCTATTGTCATTTTTGGTCTCATAGGGATGTCGAAAATGAAGTCGTCCTTTTTTCCCTTAGTGGATTCAAAAGTGATAAATATCGCTGTTACTTATCCTGGAGCCTCTCCTTTTGAGATAGAACAAGGAATTATTCTCAAAATAGAAGATAATCTTAAAGGGATCGTTGGCATAGACCGAGTGCTTTCTACAAGCAATGAGAATGCAGGATCAGTAAGAGTGGAAATTGAGAAAGGTCAGGATATCGACCTGATGGTTCAAGAAGTTAAAAATGCAGTTGATAGGGTTCCATCTTTCCCCACAGGCATGGAACCAATCGTGGTGAGCAAGCAGGAAAGTATTAGATCAACCATTTCTTTCGCTTTAAGCGGTAAAGGTGTTGATTTGAAGACACTTAAGGATATTGCAAGAGGTATAGAAAACGATATGAGAGCCTTGGAAGGCATCTCGCAAGTGGAACTTTCTGGTTATCCAAATGAAGAAATAGAAATAGCGGTAAGAGAAAAAGATCTACTAGCCTACAATTTATCTTTCGAAGATGTAGCCAGAGCTGTTTCGAGGGAAAACATTATTACCTCTGGTGGAAATATTAAAACCAATACAGAAGAGTATTTGATCCGGGCAAATGGACGCTCGTATGTTGCTCGTGAGTTGGACTTTTTGGTTGTAAAAGCAGGATTAGATGGAAATGTGATCAGGCTGAGAGATGTTGCCGAGGTGCGAGATCGCTTTGCGGAGACTCCAAATGCAAGCTATTATAATGGAGAAGCCTCTGTCAATATTACGATAAGCAATACCAATGACGAAGATTTGGTTTCTACTGCTGCCAAAGTGCGCGATTATATCTCTGACTTTAACCAAAAGTATCCAGATCTTGACCTAAATGTAGTGAGTGATGCATCGATCACGCTGGATCAACGAACCTTGTTATTGGCTGAAAATGCGACAATAGGAATTGTGTTGGTGCTTTTTTTCCTATCACTCTTTTTAAATACTCGATTGGCCTTTTGGGTAGCTTTAGGATTGCCGATTGCCTTTCTAGGGATGTTCATTTTCGCTTCGAGTGTCGGTATTACGATCAATGTGCTCTCCTTATTTGCCATGATTATCGTTATTGGTATTTTGGTCGATGATGGAATTGTTATCGCTGAAAACATCTATCACCATTACGAAAAAGGTAAAGGACGTGTGCAGGCTGCTATAGACGGTACTATGGAAGTCATCCCTCCTATTGTCTCGGCTATTTTAACGACTCTGTTGGCCTTTGGAACATTTCTTTTCCTAGATGGTCGCATTGGTGACTTCTTCGGTGAGGTTTCGTTGGTAGTCATCCTGACGCTTTCTATTTCATTGGTCGAGGCGCTGATCATTCTACCTGCGCATATTGCCCATTCTAAAGCACTGGAAAGAAAAGAGGATAATGTCAAAAAAAGAGGTCTGGCTTTGGTCTTTTCTAAATTGAGAGAAATCAATAAAATTGGAGATAAGATTATTGAATTCCTCAGAGATAAAACCTACGCTAAGGTTTTGAGATTTAGTTTAGACAATCGATTTTTAGCTTTGGCCATTGCTTTTTCATTATTGATTCTCACGTTTGGGTCCATTGGTGGAGGGATCATTCGCACGACTTTCTTCCCACAAATAGCCAGTGACCAGGTAAGTGTTACGTTGAAAATGCCTGAAGGCACCAACGTGGCTATCACCGATTCTATTTTAACAGCGATAGAAGCCAAAGCTTGGGAGGTAAATGTGGATTTTACCCAGCGCCAAACTGGAAACATACAAGTGGTAGAAAACGTGATCAAACGCATTGGCCCTGGCTCAGCGAACGGATCATTGAGAATCAACCTTCTTCCTGGTGAACTTCGCGATTTTCGATCTTCCGACATTGGAAATGCTATTCGTGAGGCAATGGGACCCGTATACGGTGTTGAAGCGTTGACCTACGGTGGTGGTGGAAATTTTGGAGGTAGTCCAATTTCTATTTCCCTACTGGGAAATAATACTGAAGATCTCAAGGCCGCAAAAACAGAATTAAAGCTAAAAATGGAAAGTAATGCCCTACTCAAGGACATTACCGATAATGATCCGAGTGGCATCAAAGAAATCAACATTACGCTCAAAGACAAAGCTTTTCTGCTTGGTTTAAATACCCAAGGAGTCATGGCGCAAGTTCGAAATGGTTTCTTTGGTTTTCAGGCTCAGCGCTTTCAACGTGGACAGGATGAGATAAAGGTTTGGGTAAGATATGACGAGGAAAACCGATCGAGCATTAATCGATTGGATGAAATGAAAATTACTGCTCCTGATGGCTCTCTTGTTCCCTTCAAAGAAATCGCGAACTACACCATAGCGCGAGGAGAAATTTCGATCAATCACCTTGACGGCAGACGAGAAGTTCAAATATTGGCTGATTTATCGGATCCTTCCGAGAGCGCTCCTGATATTCTGAATAACCTGCGTACCAATGTCATTCCTCCAATATTGGATAAATACCCATCCGTGACGGCTTTATACGATGGACAGAAACGTGAGCAGAACAAACTAGTCAATTCAGCGAATACGATCATACCAATAATCATTTTCCTGATTTATATGACCATTGCTTTTACATTTAGATCATATGATCAGCCGCTGCTCTTACTCTTACTCATTCCACTTAGTTTGGTGGGTGTTGCTTGGGGACATTGGATTCATGGATTCCCTATCAATATTCTTTCATGGCTGGGAATAATTGCCTTGATCGGTATTATGGTCAACGATGGATTAGTCCTTATCGGTAAATTCAATAGCTACCTCAAAGAGGGAATGGAATATGATATTGCGCTTTATGAAGCCTCCAAATCAAGATTCAGAGCAATATTTTTAACGTCTTTGACGACAATTGCTGGCCTTGCACCATTGATTTTCGAGAAAAGTAGACAAGCGCAATTTCTGATACCTATGGCTATTTCAATTGCATATGGTATTGCCATCGCGACGTTGCTTACGCTCATTATTCTACCAGTTTACCTATCAATAAGCAATTCAATTAAAGTAGGTGCAAAATGGCTCATTACTGGAAAAAAAGTAGCTCGTGAAGAGGTAGAACCAGCAGTAATTGAACTTCAAACAGAATCAAATGGATAATAGAAAATTTTTCGTATATACCCTTCTTTTGTTGGTTGTTATTTCTACCCACGCTCAAGAGTTATTGGGTAAGCAAGATGCCATTGCCTTGGCTATAGAGTCCAACTTTGATATTGTAAGAGCTAATCAGTCAATTTTGATTCAAGAAAACAATCAAAGTGTGTATAACTCTGGCTACTTGCCAACGGTAAGTGGTACCGCCAACATTACCTATAACACGGACAATGTAACTGCCGACCTACAAGATGGTACAAGTCGTACGTTGAATGGTGCCAAGTCAGATAGCAGATCTGCAGGTTTAAATGTCAATTGGGTGCTTTTTGATGGGTTTAATCGATCATTGTCAATGAGTTTAAATCAAGCCAACTATTCAATAAGCCAGCTTAATGCTCGTGCTACTTTGGAGGTGGTTTTATTGGACTTATTCAATTCTTATTATGAAGTAGCGAGAACTCAAAAAACAGTCAAAAGCTTACAATCTACCCTCCAGATATCTAAGGATAGGTTGATAAGGGCTTCTTATGGCTTTGACTATGGTCAAAACACCAAGCTTGACATTACCAATGCGCAGGTGGATGTCAATACTGACAGTATCAATCTCCTCAATGCTAAGCAGACGCTGGCCAATGCGCGTCGCAATCTGAATTTTTTATTGGCGAGAGATGCCAAAGCTGATTTTCAAGTAGATACGACGATTGATTTCTCCATGTTGGAAAGTAAGGGTGTGTTTGAGTCAAAACTGATGCAGAACAATACGCAAATATTACTTTCTCAGGCAGGATTGACTGTCAGCGCTTACAATACGCGTATCAACACAAGTAGATATTTGCCCACAATAGCGCTTGATGGTAATTATAACTACCGACTGGGTAACAACAACAGCGCTTCGTTCCTAGCCGCCAGTACAAGTAGCGGACTCTCCTATGGGGCAACATTGCGATGGAATTTATTCGATGGAGGAGCGACGAGAACTGCCGTTCAAAATGCCAGAATCAATCAGGTGATTGAAGAAACAACTTTGCGAGAAGCCAAACAACAAGCTATACTCAATTTTGAAAATACATGGTCTGATTATCAAAACAGATTGTTTGTGGTCAGTGCACAAGAGCGAAATTTGGCAGCTAATGAAGAGAACTTCGAAAGAGCTTCCGAGCGGTTTCGTCTTGGACAGGTCACTTCATTGGACTTTCGTACGGCGCAACAAAACCTACTACAAGCAGAAATCAACCTGATAGAAGCCCGATACAATGCCAAAATTGCTGAGCTATCTATCTATCAATTGGTTGGCGACATTCAGGAAGCTAATTTTTAATATGCTCAAAGTATAATCTAACGGAATACATTGATTTGGCTATTTTACTCGACCGCAATGTCTTCCATGTCTAATTCTACCGGCTTTCCAAACTGACGAAGTTTGTCTTTATCAAAACGCGAGGCATCTCCATAGATCGTAATGACCATGGGTTTGTTCTTAATCGTTTCATCGAAAAAAGTCTGTATGTCATCAAAAGTTAATTCGTCACATTTGCCGTAAATCAGCTTGTTAGGATCTTGCTCAAAACCTGTTTTTAGAATGGCCTCTCCTGTTGTAGAAAGATTTCTAAAAGTTGGCTTGCTAGAACCTGTTTTCAGAAAGAGTCCGTCTTTTATCGTTGGCATTCTGCTCTCATATACAGGCATTTCTTTTAGCAACCCAACAATAACTTCTACCGCATCCACTGTCTTATCTGCCTGAGAACCAGTAAACAAAACAAGTCGTCCATCTTTTTCAGGCGCGTACGCCGGATAAAAATACTCTCCTCCCGCAGAATAGGCCAAAGAACGAAACTCTCTTACTTCTTGAAACACAATACCTGATAAACTATTGGTATAATAAGCATTGAAAGCTTCTTTTTGATGATAGGTCGATTTATCCAGCGGTTCACCATTTACGATGTAGTAAACATAACTTTGAATAGACTTTTTATCATTCACCAAGTAAATGGTCGACTCTTTTGGCTCTTTGAATTCCATATAACTGTAATTATCAACCCTATTCCTTTTATAAAGCGCATTTTCTGTAAAAGAAGAAGCAATATCTTGACGTGTGAGCTGACCAACGTAATGAATACTGTTAAACCCATTGCTCAGTAGCTCACTCAATTTATTGTTAAGTTCGTTGGCTTTTAGTTGCTTGATTTCTTTAGCCGAAAGCCTGTTTTTATAACTCGATTGATCTCCGAATAAGCCGTATAAATACAACATACGTCCACCCATGGACGGATTGTTTTTGTTAATTTCATTATCTGTGGTTCGCTGGCTATGTAAAAAATCTATCGTTTTGTCAGTAGGTTTGAATTGAGTTAACAGGTGCTCTAGCAGCGCGAGCGTTTCATCAAATTCCTTGTCGAGTCCGGTTAATGAGATAGTGAAAGAAGTATAATCCACCGAAAAATTATAAGTGGCACCAAGTGTTGCAAATGCTTTTTTGAGCTCTAAGGCGGTATATTCATTCGTGCCTGCATTGTCGAGCGCTGATGCAATTAGTGGATACCAACTGTCTTTTGCAGTACCTCGGGCAATTTCTAATCGCAGGGTAAAAATATCATTGAGCGGGTTTTTGGTATAGTAGATATAGTCATCAATAATGGTTAAATCTTCTTCTAAGTCAATGAAGTTCGGTTCGCTTTTCAGTTCTGGGAGCTTATCAAACTGGGTAGCATATGCTGAAGACGCTTCCGTTCTACTCTCGATAGGTTTATAGGAAGGTTTTTTCAATTTTGCCTTCTTGGGAAAGCCGGTACGTGACTGCATAGTAAAATAATTTTCACCGTAGTAAGTCTTGGCCACCCTTTGCACTTCCTCTTTTGTTAAACTTTGCACCTTATCTGGAAAAGAAAGAAGCGCTTCATGATCAACACCATAAATAAAGCTCAAACCCAAGTAACGCCCTCGACTTCCAAGATTCTCAAGAGATAAATTGAAATTTCTATAAACACCATTTTTAATGGATTGTAAGTAATCAGCGGTAAAGTTTCCGTTGGCAATCTCCTCAAACGAGGATTTGATCTTTTCCTCATATTTCTTCAAACTCCCACCAAAGATTTTAGGAACATAAAAGATGAACGTGCTGCCGTCTTCCTCCATAAAATCCTGATAACTACCTGCGTAAATAACGTCATTGTCTAGCGTCATTTTATCAATAAAACCTGTTTGATTCTCATTAGAAATCATGTTACCAATCACCTCCAAAGCCGCTCTGTCGGGATGAGCCTGTGGCACCAGCTTATAACCCATAAAACCTGCTTTAATGGGCGTAATTCGAGCTTTTACGAGTTTCCGACCGTTAAATTCATTGGGTTTGTAGCTTGGAAAAACAGGATCTTCACCCCTTTCCAATTGACCAAAGGATTTGCTTATGAGTGGTTTGACCAATTCAGGATCAAAATTTCCTGATAAGACCAGAGCCATATTGTTGGGCACGTAATACGTTTGATAGAACTGGTACATCTTATTGAGCGATGGATTTTTTAGATGTTCAATGCTCCCAAGCACCGTTTGTGCACTGTAAGGATGTTCGCCGTAGATATATTCATTAAATTTTTCTGTCACTCTACGTTCGAGGTTATCTCCTGCCCTGTTTTTTTCCTCATACACCGCCTCTAACTCACTTTGGAAAAGCCTGAAAACTGGTTTTTGAAAGCGATGCGCATAAATGTCCAGCCATTTTGGTAGTTGAGCAGGTGGAAAGTAATTATAATAGTTGGTGAAGTCCTCGCCTGTACTTGCATTTACACCAGTACTTCCAATCGACTTGATGAGTTTGTCGAACTCATTCGGAATCGCATATTCGGCCGCTTTCAATTCCTGTTCGTTGATTTTACGCTGAAGTAATTCTTGGGTTTCTTTTTCATCCGTTTCAGCCAGCTTATCATAAAGCAGTTTGATGGAATCAAGGTGGATTTTTTCCTTTTGATAATTTTGTGTTCCTAAAGTTTCAGTACCCTTGAATAGCATGTGTTCCAGATAGTGAGCGATTCCTGTAGCGTCTGACGGGTCATTTTTCCCACCAGCATTCACCCAGACCGCTCCATAGACATTGCTAGCCGTTTCGTCCGGATTAAGGTAGACTTTCATGCCATTGGGTAATTCATAGGTTGAAATGGTCAACCCTGTCCCCTGTCCGAAAAGGGAAAAGGAGGAACTTGTGACCATAAGGAGAAGAATGAGTCTGTACATTATCTAATTGAGTGCTTAACCTAAAAAAGGCATAATTTAACTCATGGTATTCTCAATTGCTAACTCGGAAATGATCGCTATTGTATTTTCTTGATAATTTTTGATGGATAAAAAACATAAATTTTTTAGTACGTGTCACCCATCAGGAACTAAACACCCTGATAGCCAGCTGTCGTTAAATTTATGGTTTGAAAAATTCGCTAACCTGAATTGTTTTAATAAAGCATTGGAATCAACGTTAAAATCGTCTTTGCGAAATAAAAACCGATTAAAATGAGGTTTTTATTGAAGCAATCTCAATTTTATAATCTTTTCAAGCTTAAAAAAATACTCGATGACATTAGTATGTTTCCTGAACAATGGAACTCAGAGCTCTAGGCAAGTAGCACCTCCTCGCTCCTTGCCTTTTTTAATGCTTAAAAGCTCAAACATGGATGTTTGGGCTCTCCAAAAAATTACGGAAGCGCCAAACATGCGCGTTTGGCCTTGTCTGAAACCTAGGAAGCTCCAAACATGGGCGTTTGAGGGTTTCTAGCGCTCTGGGAGGTCCAAACATGGGCGTTTCTTTACCTAGCAGGTTTTATTTAAGAGGTATGTTAGTTTTATTTACTTTCTCCGAGCTTAAATGTTATTTTGTTTTGGGGGTATTAGGCTAGCAGTTTCTTTAATCCCTCAATCCAAGCAATGGTTTCAGTTCCACCCACATTCTTATACTCGATTGCTAAGCGAGTTTTTAGGGGTTTTAGTGTTTCAGATAGCTTCTTAATAGCACCAACTTTTGGCTTACCAGTGAGTTTGCATTTAAGAAATGAATAATCCCCACTAAATTGACTGATACTAAAATCGCCTTCGATTTCAAATGGATTAATGGCTTCAAGGAGCCCCTTTTCTTTGGAAGCTAAAGACACTAATGCCTTCCACATACGTCTTGAATCCATTACATCCTCAATTCCTAACACTGAACCATACTTTTTCTCAGAATAATCAACTAATTCAACCTTTTCTTCCTTAGCTATATATCGTTGAAAGTGTAACACCGTATTGGTGTTTGCTAATGATAACTTATACTCCCTGTCATTGTCAGATAGGAATACTATTTTATTATTGGACTCCTTTTTTTCCTTTTTCTTGTTTAATGGGATTGATAGAAAATCCACCAAATCTATAATATTGTCAATGCCCCCAATATTTAGAATCTTAACCTTCAATGGATCAAAATAGGTCTCAAGATATTTTTTATCAGAATGACCTTCTACTATAAGCCAATGCTTATTTCCATATCTAATAGATGCTAGTAGAGATGAAGCTAAATCATAAAGGCTCTTAAAAGCTATATCATCTATCTTATCTAATCCATGGTTATCATAAATGTTGGATGAATCAAATGAATTGAGTTTTGGCGCATCACCTTCAACTTCTGTGCAATGAATCAATGTGCCATTCTCTAAAATTGGAATAGCTCCATACCAATGAGAAGTAACCAATGTTTGAATACCAAACCCTGAAATCTTCATGAGTTTTTCGAACTGCTCAAAACAGTTGTTCACATGCAATGAGGCTTCTGGTTCATCTATAGCTATTATAAGCTCCCGATCTGGCCTGTCATTGTTGGTCTGTATCAAGGAATAGATAATATCCACTAATGCTTTCTTACGTTGACCAGAGCTAAGATTTTCAATTTTAGTAAGACCTCTTTTCAGTTTCCTATTCTTGAAAAATTCATTTATCACTTCACCTCTCAAATCTTTCGGCGTTACCTTTTGCTTCACTGCATGATCTGGCCTAAAAGAGTAGTCAGCCTCAATTTTCTGAATATTAGCCTCAATTTCAGATACAAAATTTATTAGGGTGGAATTTAGATACTCAATTAGCGATGTTTGTTTCCCTTCCTTTTCAACCTGCTCTTGAAATATTGAATCTATGGTTTTTTTCACATCTGTATCCATTAGCTGTTGAATACCTTCACCCTCTAATCTCAAATAATCATTAATTGATGTTTCTACTGGTATATAAACATATCCAAATGAAGCTCTCAATGCATTCGAATATTGTTTTAAAATTCTTTCAGAATGAACTTCTTTTAAAAGTTGAAACAGTTGATCTAAAGGGCCATAAGAAGTATTACCCTCAAAATCAATACCATCGATAACTAAGAAAAAATCATCTTGATGAGAACCTTTAAAAGTGTTTTTTAGGTTAGTAAATAATTCTTGAGGCCTTGAATTTTTGGGAGGCTGTAGCTGCCACAGGTGATTACTTATTTTTTGAGTAATTTCTTCAACCTCCTTCTTCTTTATATTTCCAAAACAATGGCTCCAAATTTTATCAATGATTGACTTCTCAAATAAAAAGATAGGCGCTACAAAAGCTTCTTGCCACTTTTCACCTGTAGTTAGGATAAACGTTCCTTTATTAAAATAAACATTCAGAGCTTCGAGAATAGAACTTTTACCTGTCCCATTATTCCCAATGATTAGTTTGAATTTATTCAAAACAAAATTTGTCGTAAAGGACAAAAAATTCAACTTAGAATAGCATTTATAATGTCTAACAAATAGTCCTAGTATCATATCCTTTCCAAGTTTTCCTTAATCCTCTCCTGCAGCTCATTACTCTTCTCAAACTGCTCCATGAGCGTGGCTTTGAGCCCTTTCATTTTGTCTTCAAACAAGATACCATCATCTTCCTCTGCTTCTGTGCCCACATAAATGCCCGGCGTAAGCTTATAGTCTTGCTTTTGTACTTCGGCAAGTGTCACCGATTTGCAGAAACCATCCACATCTTGGTACAGACTGTTCCCCTCCTTTTCAAGGAGGGTTGCCTGAAAGGCGGGGTGGTTCTCACTCCATCCAAATTCCTTTTTCACATTTTCCAGCACCGCTTCCGGATGGTTAAATACTTCCTTATTTTCAAACCTCAGCACTTTGATACCGCAGTGATTTAGGAACAAATCTCGTTCGTGATCATACTCTGCCTGCGTGATGGTATTGTGATATTCGCCATCCAGTTCTATCGCCAGCTTTTCTGATGGGCAGTAGAAATCGAGAATATAGTTGGCGACACTGTGTTGCCTTCTAAACTTTCGGCCTTCTAGTTTTTTGCCGCTCAACAGTGTCTAAAGCGTGGCTTCTGCTGGCGTGGAGTTGTTTCTTAGTTTTTTGCGGAAGGTTTTGAGGTATGGGAGGTTATGAACCACCTCCCCCTGCGGGGACTCCTCCTTTTGTTGGTGTGTAGAAACCACCTCCCCCTGCGGGGACTCCTCCTTTAAAGGAGGAGAAGTGTTAGTGAAGATTTTTTCCTTTGGGGACCCCTCTTTATAAAATGGAGAAGTGTTAGTGGAGATTTTTCCTTGCGCTGATTCCTCTTTGTAAAATGGAGAAGTGTTGGTGGAGATTTGATCCTTTGAAGGAGGAGAAAGTTTGCGCCACTGGTGGTAAGTCTCTCCTATTTTAATAATATCCTCATCGGAGAAGACGCGGAGTTTTCGGCTGGCCATGGTGCCCATTTTGGAGGCATCTATGAAGAGAATTTCGTCGGTACGCTCACGGTGAATGCCGTCTCTTCCGTCACGGTTTTTACTGAGGATAAAAAGACATGCTGGTATGCCTGTGGTGAGAAACAGTTTGTCGGGCAGTCGTACGATGGCATCTACCATGCTATTGTCCACCATGTGTTGAAGCACATTTTTCTCACCTTTGGTATTGGAAGTCATGGCGCCATTGGCCATCACGATACCGGCAGTACCCGTATCGCTCAGGTGATGCCAAAAGGTCTGCATCCACATGTAGTTGGCACTACCATCAGTGGTGAATTCTTCTTTTGGCCCAAAAAGTCGTGGGTCTCCATCGGGTAAGTCCTCCGGGTGCCAGTTGCTCACATTGAAAGGCGGGTTGGCGATGATGAAGTCCGCTTTTAATGCGGGGAATCTATCGTCCAGTAGGGAATTGCCCATTTTTATATCAAAAGAGAATTCGCGCAGCATCAAGTTCATCAAACAAAGCCTGAGCGTTTGGGCGGTCATTTCCTGTCCGTAGATAGCAATGTCTTTTTTATCTCCGCCATGTTCTTTGATAAATTTCAAACTCTGCACAAACATGCCTCCACTCCCACACGCTGGGTCAAAAATTCGGCCTTTATATGGTTCCAAAATTTCCACCAATAGGCGCACGATGCTTCCCGGCGTAAAAAACTGTCCGACACCAGAACCTTCGGCCATGGCGAAGCGCCCGATGTAGTATTCATAGATCCGACCAAGAATATCACTTTCTGGGTTTTCCTTTTCGGAGAATTTAGGGTGTGATAGCAAGTTAATAATCCCTCCTGTTTGTTTTGAGGAAAGCTCGCTCCGGACAAAGATTCTTGGTAGGATATTGTTGAGTTGTGGGTTGTATGCAGTGAGCAGCTCCTGTATTACATCGAAGGCATCATCTACAATTACTTTAATATCGTCCTGTTCGGCATGGTCTTTTAGGTATTGCCATGAGGCCGTTTTGGGAATTTTGAAAGTATTGCGCGATCGGTATTCATCTGGGTCTTCGAGTACATAGGTTTTTTCTTCCTCATCGTTGCTGTAATAGTCCGATTTCGGATCTTCTAGCAACGTCACTAATTCTTCATGAACCATTTCATAGCGTTCGCTCACGTGCTTGAGAAATACCAATGGCAAAATGTAGTTCTTATAATTATTTTCAGATACTGCTCCCCTGAGTTCATTCGCTGCATCCCAGAGTTCCTTCTCAAAATCAATATCCGCTTTGGCCATGTTTCGATGTGGTTGTTTTGATTGTATAAATGTCTGACTCATAAAACTATGCCTAAAATGAATGTAAACAGGTAATTACCATCATGTTTTTATCAATGATGTGTGATAAGCTGCCTCCAAATCCTACTGACCATCTATAAATCGTTTACTTTGATCTTATCCTTACCTGACAACATCAATGATTTTATAACGATA
Organism: Cyclobacteriaceae bacterium; assembly: GCA_040218415.1. GTDB lineage: Bacteria > Bacteroidota > Bacteroidia > Cytophagales > Cyclobacteriaceae > JAVJRN01. The sequence goes on along the minus strand of JAVJRN010000067.1, from coordinate 160,602 downwards.
CATTGGTATTTGGCTAAATTTATGGGAGAATGAAAAACATCTTGGAAAACGAATAATTACAAACGGATGACAGATCATTGATCCCTTCAATATGAAAATACCGGACGACCTAAAAAAAGCCATCAAAGAAATGCCTGAAAAGGAAAAGGATAAATTGCTGCTGCGGCTAATTCCAAAGAACTTAATGCTCATGAACCAACTTTATTTTAAGTTGATTGAAGAGGAAAGCACCATGGAAGAAAGGCGGGAAAGCGTAAAATCGAAAATTTCTGCCAGAGCCGCTCATTATCCCAAAATGTTCTATAGCCCTGGATATCTCATGATGGAAATGCGAGAGCTTAGTGGCTTGATCAACGACCATGTATCGGTAACAAAAGATAAACACGGGGAAATTGAACTGCAGCTTTGGCTACTGAATTCTTTGATTTCAAAGAATTTGGAAAATTTGGTGGATGCAAACTATTACTCACGCCCAAAATTTGACGAGTACATTGTGAAACGTGCGAAAAAAATCACCACCCTCTTGTCAAAAATACATGAAGACTTTTTGATGGATTATAGCGATGACCTGAAGCAACTTGGTCAATTTTTCCTCAGATTGAAAATTGAGAGAGTCATGGTAAATGAGAATTTTCAAATAAACCACTTGGTTGATCCGCCATCAATCTTTAGCCATTGAGCGTGTCTACACATTCGTTTCTTACGCTTAGTATAAAGCCATAACCTTTTGAATTACAGGAACAATAGTAAAACCATCTGCTTTGACAGCAAGCCTATGACGCATTTGGACAATCATCTCCTTTCGGAAAGTAGTTTTTTTTCTGATTTTTCTAAAGGATTTTATCCTCGTGTGGGTGTTGTGTTATGATGTAATGCTCAAGAATCGAGATCTCCTGCGCTTTCCGAATTCGTATGTGTTTAAATGGTTTCAAAGCCTGAGTTTTAGCACCTCAATTTTGGTGAAAATGGATGTTTACTTAATTTCATTCCATTTTTAGAAGTGCGAAAACGATAGTTATTATTATTCCGCAAAATATGAAATAGAGCACATAAGTCATGAGAGACCGTAAAATATTTATAAGTCGATTTCCTTTGAAAAAGACCTGCCAAAAAACCAAAAAGTGGTAAGAGATACTGATGAAGAATGGAGTAATCTCAAAGATTTCAGCATCTGTAAATATCCTTATAATTGTAAATAAAGAATAGAAAATAGCCTGAGTACCAGTAATGTATGCGTTTATTACGATGTGCTCCAGATAATTAACCTTGAACTTATAAAAAGACAAATAGGAAGCCAAAGAGAAAACAGGTAGCAGCAGTAAAGTGGCATATCCATAATTTTCTGAGAACCAGATGAAAACCTCGGGAATTGAGGCATTTTCCTTTTTTTCTTTTACCCCGTTCATAAAACCAGAAATCGCGTCATCAATCCATGTATTTTGATCCGTAAATTGTGTGGTTAGAAAATATAATGTGGATAAGGTGATTACATAAGCAATGGGTTTAAAGTATTTTTTTCGCTTGCCACGGAGGTACTCATTAATACTGATTCCCGGATTGACCAATAATTGCTTGATACTGTAAAAAAAACCTTTATCGACTTGAAAAAAACTTTCCGAAAATTCGGTTAAGAAATAAGGAAGATCTATTCTATCGACATTGACTTTTTGACCACAATGACTGCAGTAATTATTTTCTATGCTCTTTCCACAATTTTTGCAAGTCATTTCTAATTCATTAGTTGCTGCACAGAATATACTCCGATATAATAATAGCCAATAAAATACTCATGAAGTTAATTTAAGTACTTTTTACCAACTCGCACTCCTACTAGCTCCGTGAAATCATACTTACAAGTAAAAACTCAACCTTGAATCTAGCAGCTGTAATATTTTAATTTATCTGCTTTCCAATCTAAAAAGAGCCATCCCGAAAGTTGTCGGCGAATGGATCTCCTGCATATTTTAGCTCATTGATAGCTCCAAGAGTGTAAATCAGTTTTCATCGGCAATGACCAAGGTCTTTATTACTTCTTTTGGCGTGCGGTCAACATTGAATAAGCCCCAATGCTTCTCTGCTCCCATCATATTGTCAGGATTCCCTTTCCAGTCCTCATCAAATGCTTCAAAGAAAAAGGTAGTAATGTTGTTTGCTTTCGACCACTCCATTATTTCCTGATAATACCTCAGCTGGTTTTCTTCAGATGCGCTATCTCCAAACTCGGAAGCAATAGATGCCCAACCCGCTTCAGTAATCACAATGTTGCTATTGGGCAAACTATCTTTTACCAATTGGAAATTTTCTCGAGTATAGCTCATCGCCTCATCTATGGACTTACCCTCCCAAACGGGGTAAATATGCACCGACACAAAATCAACTACTTCGGCAAGTTTACTGCCACTTTCAGCCCACCAAAGGTAGTTATCGGCCACTGTTACTGGTTGTGGAATGTTCGCCTGAACTCGCTTCACATAGTCAATGATCGTATCGGTATCCACCTTGTGATCATTCCACTCTACGAGCGCTTCATTTCCAACATTGACACCCACAATGATGTCGCTGTACTCATTGGCTAGTTCGATACCTTTGGAGATTTCCTTGAGATTCACCGACTTATTGTACTTCAAAACGTGATCAGGAATAGGCTCTGTCAGCCATGCGCAGGTTTCATGCGCACTCAATTCTGCCTTCAGCCATACGCCTAATAAAACCTTGATTTCCAGATTATTATTCCTGATTGTTTCCAGAACAAGTTGAGAGTTTTCGCCACAGTCATAAAGCCTAATCAGCGTTGTGCCAAGATGTTCTTTGAGTAAATTCAGATCTTCGAGCGTCTCCTCGGCACTTGGGTTGATGGCACCTTCGCCTCTATCTGGATGTTGGCCTGTTCTGAAACCGGAATAACACACAGCTTCATGTGTTCCGGAAAAATATTGCTGAATGTTTGATGAATCTTTTGTCATTTCTTTCGATAATGCCTGATCGTTTTTATTCGTTTTTTGATCACAGGCGGTTAAAATCGTGCAAGCTAACATCAATAGGCTTAAAAATTTATTCATAGTTGAAAACGTTTGTGCGGTTATTTTTTGACTGAAGCCTAAAGAATGTCTAGCGCTCATTTCTAAAAATAGTGAAACTTTTTAAATAGGCTTTTTATTAGATCGAAAATCAAAATTATTTTCTCAAAAAAGATTCCATCTGACAAGACCTGCATCAAAATGACAATATGAACTGACTGACGATATGATGTTCGTTTTTCAATTTATCGCCGACTTGCTTCACTCCTTTTTATCAAGTGAAAAAAGGCAGATCAATGAAATGACTTAATTTTGCCACCAAGATGAGCTCTTCAATTTTTCATGATCTAAAATTTCTTGATTTTCATACGCACAAAATGCGACATGAAAATAGCGCGGATATGTTGGAAATTGTCTCGATACATCTTGGTCAAGATCGCGAGAAAAAATACTTCACCGTCGGCTTACATCCCTGGTGGATGAAAGCGGTGGTTTCATCCAAGCAAAAAATCGAGCTAGAAGCCCTACTTTCTGATCCTTGCTGTCTTGCCATGGGTGAAATGGGTCTGGATAAACTTAAAGGCCCACCTATAAATGAACAAATGAACTTTCTGAGAAGTCAATTAAATATTGCGGAAGAAATGAGTATGCCGGTGATCATTCACTGTGTTCGAGCGTATAACCAGCTTATTCAAATCAAAAAGGAATTTCCTGCTATTAAAAAATGGTGTGTCCATGGTTATGGGCGACATTCCATACTTGCCAAGCAATTGATCGATCAAGGTTTCTATCTTTCATTAATGCCCACGATAGAGGAGAAATATCTGGATTGGTTCACCACTTTACCCAATAATAAATTGTTTTTAGAAACAGATAGTATGCCGGAAGCCGATATTTTGGATATTTATCATACGGTTTCTCGTTTGACGAATATATCAATAGAAGAACTTCAGGCTCAAATGAATAATAACGCAAGTGACTTTTTTGAAAGATGAATGATTGGTTATCAAGGACTGAGTTGCTGATAGGAGAAACGGCTTTAACGAAATTGCAAAATGCACATATATTGGTCGTTGGCTTAGGTGGTGTTGGAAGCTACGCTGCGGAAACGTTGGTAAGGGCTGGCGTGGGCAAAATTACGATCATCGACGGAGATGCTGTAGACCCAACCAATAAAAACCGTCAATTACAGGCGCTAGACTCCACGGTTGGTAAGAATAAGGCCTGGGTCTTGAGGGATCGATTTTTAGATATCAATACCGAGTTACAGGTAGAAGTTATCGACGAATTTATGATGCCAGAAGTCATGCATCAGTTCCTCGTGGAAAATCAGTTCACTTATGTACTGGATTGCATCGATAGCTTTAGTCCCAAACTTTCGATGATACTTGCGCTGCGCAGAATGAAATACAAATTCATTTCCTCGATGGGTGCTGGAGGAAAGTTAGACCCATCAAAAATCAAAGTCTCTGACATCAATAAAACCCGAGAATGCAAGTTTGCGCAGCAGCTCCGCAAAATTTTGAAAAACAGAGGTGTTACCAGAGGCATTTTGTGTGTGTACTCTGAGGAAATACAGCCCAAGCACTCCTTAAAACGTACCGATGGTGCTAACTTCAAGAAATCATTTTATGGCACAATCTCTTACATGCCAGCCATGTTTGGCATGACCATGGCCGCCGAAGTGATCAAGAGAATAAGCGCAACAGACGAAGGTTCAAAATAGGCGATTGCGCTAAAAAAAATTAGAACACGCTTTCCAGTATTGAGGTTATTTCGGTTTCATATTTCTCTTCGTAAAACAGTGTTGGAGCTCGAAGTTTTTTAATCGCCGCTTCTAAATTTGTAAAATTGGATTGTGGAATATGTAATGGGATCTTATACAGCTCAGGCGCATTTTTATCAAAAGGGCACGCTATTTTGGAATGGTAGAGATAAGGAATAAGCGTTTTACTACAATTTATGGCAATTCGATCTATGTCAAACTCTTCCAGTAACTCGGTCAAAGCGAGGTTTATTTTTTCAAAAAACTCCACTGTTCCCGCTAGTCGAACCCTCGACCCTGCTCGGGATTTTCCTTTTTTATTCAAATATTTTATTTGACTAAAGCCCTGCTTCTTTCGAGTCATATAAGCCGAAAAAGTGGTGTGATAAACATTTTCCAAACCCTCCATCACTATTATTGCCGCATTTCCCGATTCGATACTTATATACAATACATTGGCTTCCTCACTTGCGATTGTCAAATCCTTGGCAATTGTCTTGTGAAGTGGCAATCTAATATTTCCTATAGCTTCACCGTATGTATCTTCCAGAATTATGCTGTGCTTCTTATGTGTATAATCAACGAAAGCAAATTGATTTTTCATTTCCTCCAAAAGAAGAACCAAGTCTGTTTGAAATAAATTTTCAGAAAGCTGCCTCATAGAATTGGGTTAATGAATCTTCATACTGTCAGAATAGCGACATGATCAATAATCCGTTCCTTGATAATACCTATCATTCGCTTATTTATGGGATTTTTAATCAATACGTAATGGGTGAATTCTTTGGGCGAAAACTGACCGATTACCATACCGCGCAACTCACTTCTAAGGTTGCTATCTTGAGCAAAAGCTTTTTGCAGATAGCCTACCTTTTTTTCCAAGGATAATTCAGCAAAAGGATGTTTGGTTTTTGATAAATATTCTCTGAGATAAGCGATCAGCAGTTCGTGCTTCATTTTTATAATTGGCCTCAATATATCGTTCTGAAATGTTTCTTCCTTACTCATCAATTCATTCTTTTTTGCAGAAGGAATCGCCGGTCGTGAATTGTTAGTATCCATAATTATGAACAAAGATAAGCCTTAGCATTATTGTTAGAATCGAAGAAAATAAGAATTAAAGTTGAATTTTAACAAACTGTACATCAGCTCATTTTTATCAATTGCTATAAAAGACTTTAGCTCAACACATTCGAATTAATTTCAGTGATTTAGACACGTCTGGGCATTATTCTCGATTCCGAATAAAGATCATAAGCGGCCACAAGAGATTCTTGAGAAACTGCTCCACTATAATCGTCATATAGGGAAATGCTACTCCGCTTTTCAACATAAACAGGTTTATAGTCTTCATCAAGCGAATCCCAAACAATCAGCAAATATTTATACCCCATTTGTTGGTCTCTCCCTTTTTCAAGCCAAGCTTCAAATAGCTCTTCATTAAGTGATTTTGGAAAATCAGGACCGTCAAACATATCAAAAGAATTTTTTCTTGTAAACTAAACAAATTAACTGCTATTCACCGGACAAACTATAATCAGGAATATCAAAATAGCGAAGTTGTATATTTGAAGATCAATGGAGGAAATAGCTTGGAATTCCGTGTGAATCAGAAATGACCAGCTTATCCGTTTTATTAACCATTGCTCATTTTTTTGTGGAACGAAATTAGGGTAAAACGAAATTATTGATGTGTTTACCGTTTTTTTTAATCATTCTGTCTAAATATTTCCATCATTTAGAGATTTATTACATCAGTTGATGTAAATTGAAATCGATTATAATAAGATCTAAATTTTTTAACTAAAGCTCTTCCGCCCATGATACGTTTATTCAAGCAATCTCCACTAGTCCTATTCTTCTTACTTTCCATGGTAATTTACTCTTGTCAGGACTCTACCATGGAAGAAAAGCAAATAGAAGAGGAGTCCATTGATCTTGATATGGAAAGTGCGATAGATCTTTCCAACGATTATATGAATTCGTCTAGTGCAAGATTAGGTGCTGCTATTTCAGTGACTGTTTTCAAATACAAAAAAGATAAAGTCTACTACGCCACGAACACTGACGATGTTAGAGGTTATTTAGAATTAAACGAAACAACCATTACTGCGAATATTGAGCCCGGACAATGGAACTTTTGGTTTGCAGGTGCGGGAATGTCACGACTAGATGGAATAGAGTTTGAAGAATCTATTAGTAACCTTTATGGAATAAATCCAATTTCTGTAGCCAATGGGAAATTATGGGCATTATATATCCCTTCTGATGTAGAATATGAAGAGGGAGAAGAACTCAAATATGACATTTTGTATAGCATCAGAGGTTTAGATGGAGATCCAATTCGTTTAGATCCAAAATTGAAAATTAATCAGTTGAAATGAGGTAATACTTGATTTCAACCTGCAATGATTCATGCTCTAAAAGGAATCTTACTCTTTCTTTCCTTACTTTCATTTTTCCAACTATTCGCACAAAATCAGCAAAAAGCAGACAGTATTCTATTTGTGTTGAAAAGTAAGTCTTTGACTCAAAGACAAACAATGGAAGCTTATTATTGGCTTTCTACCACGTCCACATCACCCATCGACGAATTAAAGTATGCCGAAATCTTATTGGATTTAGCAAAGATCGAGGGAGATGCCGAATACATCATCAAGGCAAATCAAAGGATCGGTGTGGCTAAAAGACTTCATGGAGATTTGGCAGAGTCCTTGATCTACTTGTTTGAAAGTGCAAATCAAGCTTTGGAAAACAAGTCATTTGAACCTATTCTTGCTGATATTTATAGTGAAATATCTACCTGCTATACCCAAAATGGAGATTCTGAAAATGCACTCCTGTATGGTAAAAAAACTTTAGACATTCTCCAAAAAACAGATCGAATTCAAGAATACGCTATTGGTTTAATGAACTTGGGTTATGACTATTATACCATTGGCGAGTATGATTCAGCTATTGCCTATTACAAAAGATCAAATCCTATATTTCAATCTCTTGAAATGCCAATTGGAGAAGCATATGTTCTAGGCAATAGTGCACTTGTAGATTGGAAAACAGGTCAGGTAGACATAGCCAAAATGAACTTGCTAAAAGCAATAGAAAAACTTAAACCACTTGGTGACAATTATGGCATGGCAGACTATTACAACAATTTAGCAACTATATACTGGGAAGAAAGTAATCCAGCAGAGGCGATTATTTATGCAACTAAAGGATTAGAGTTAGCACAGCAGGAAGGCATGAAAGAGCAAATAAGGGATGCCTCCTACTTGTTGTTTTCTGCTTATAAAAATACCGCACAATTTGAAAAAGCATTAAAATACCAAAGTCTCTATTTTGAGAAGAAAGACAGTATTCAAAACTTAGAATCAACGCTCGAAATAGCCAACTTAAGAACACTCTTTGAGGTCGGGAAAAAGCAGTCAGAGGTGGATCTACTTTTGGAGCAAAGAAAAAACACTAGGTCAATTATGCTTGCTGGTGCCATAGCCATTTTCATTATGATCGTCTTACTTTGCATAATATACTTCTATTCTAAAACTAAAATTAAACTTAACGAAGAACTGGAAGAACGAAAGAACAAGCTTCTTGAGCTCAACAATACCAAGGATAAGTTTTTCTCTGTGATATCACACGACTTGAGAGGTCCTGTAGGAATCATTGATGGTTATGTGTCGGTTTTTCGCAGAAAGTTTGATGATATCAGCACCGAAGAGCTTAAAATAATACTCGATCAAATGAGCCAATCAACAGAAAGTTTAGTGCGCCTGCTTGACAATCTTTTAACATGGGCCTTGCAGCAGCAAGGACAGTTCTCTCATTTTCCAGAAAAAGTAAAAGTTCAAGCGGTACTGTCTGAGTGTCAGGATTTATTTCAAGCCACAGCAACCGTAAAAAACATTGAACAAAAATTAATTATTGAGTCCGATTTTGAGGTTCTCGTTGATAAAAATTCAATTTCTACGATTGTTAGAAATCTTATCAACAATGCACTTAAATTCACGAATGAAGGTGGTCAAATAATTGTTTCAGCAGAAAAGAATGAAGCTCTTGGCAAAGGAATAATCAGGGTCTCAGATAATGGTGTAGGAATGAAGGAAAGTAAGGTGAAAAGCCTTTTCAATCTCAACGAAAATATATCAACTCGTGGCACATTAGGAGAAAGTGGTCTTGGACTTGGTCTTCAATTGGTCAAAGAGTTTGTGCAGCTAAACAATGGGGATATTCAAGTGCAAAGTGTCCTTGGTAAGGGAACTACCTTTGAAATTCATCTTCCGTTGGCTCAAATGTCTTAAAACGCTGTAATTGTATTGTCATTCACTTCTTATTCCTCCCTTACCCCTTCCTTCCAAAGTTCAACGCTTTCTTATTCTTCAAAATAACATTTCGAACAAACGCTCTTTTTATCAACACCATGAATCCTCATCTATTAAAAACTTTCAGCTTAAGCCTTGAAAGCTATTGATTTCGTTGGCCTCTGCATCTGTCGCTACAATACTTGACCTCTTCCCATACTTTCGCCCATTTTTTTCTCCAGCTAAAGGGTCTACCGCATACAATACAGGTTTTAGTCGGCAGGTGTTGTTTTTTCATTTCTGGGAAAAATTGGGAATATCCTGAGGCCGAGCATAAGGAAACGACGCAACTTTTTGTAAGGAATAGTAGCTGTTCAATCCAGATATTCCCGCAGTATTAAAAAGTGCCAAGTCTATGTCGCCTTTCTCGTCTACAGCTAAATCAGGTACAATAATGGACATAATTTCTCCAATCAGCATAATCGTGTCATTGAGCTTTATTGGAATTTCATCGACAAGCTGTAAACCTATTTTTGTAGAACATTCTTTGACGAATGGCGCATGAAAGCCATCAATATATTCTTCGGTGAGACCACATTTTTCAAATTCAGATATTGCTCTATCTAATTTTGCTGAGGTATAATGCGCCTTATCTAATATGCTCGTAGGGATATGGTTGATGGTGTAATATCCATTTTCTTTGATATTTTCATAAGTATGACGGGGAACCTCTCCTACTGGTCTCATGACGAAACCGATTAAACCGGGATTACTCCCCAAATGCACTACGCTACTAAAGATGGCCACATTCGATTGTCCAACGTTTGATTTAGTCGCGATGAGATTGGCTGGTTTTATACCTGTAATGGAATTAACCATGTTAATTTTTATTCTATGGTCTAATTCGTTTAAATCTTCTTTATTCAGTTTCATTAGGCGTTTTTTTTATTAGGTCTTGTATGTATTGAAAGTATTCGCTGGCTATCTTCTCTCACTTCCTTATTTTGTCTATGTCCCCATATTTTGTCTCTGGCTCGTTTGCCACTCGATTTTAAGTCAACAATCGGCAATGGATAATCCTTTCCTATGTGAACCCCACAAAACGCCTGATCCATAATGGTCATTTTCCAAGGCTCGTGAACATACTGCTTAGGTACATTGACTAACTCTGGCACCCATTTTTTAATGAATATACCCTCTGGATCGTGTTCTGTACTCTGCTTAATTGGGTTATAAATCCGCACAGTATTGATACCTGTAGTTCCCGCTTGCATCTGAAATTGTGGATAATGAATACCTGGTTCATAATCCAAAAACAGTTGTGCAAGATGATAAACTCCATTTTTCCAATCATGATCCAAATGGTGACAAAGAAAACTAACCAGCATGGCGCGCATCCTGAAATTAATCCAACCTGTGGCTACCACCGCTCGCATACACGCATCTACTAGCGGGTAGCCTGTATGCCCAGTTTGCCATGCTTTCAACTTTTGGGGATCATTTTCATGTTTAAGTGATTCATATCCGCGGTTGATGCAAGTGTGTTCGTATTCACATTCAACCTCAAATTTTTGTATAAAATGACAATGCCATTTTAATCTCGTCATCAATCCTGAAAATGCCCGCTTATTCTTTTCATAATTATGGTGATCTGCGATATGATGCAACACTTGCTTAATACTAAGATTTCCCCAAGCTAAATACGGTGATATTCTTCCGCCCGACAATCTGCTTTCTGTTGGTTTGGAAATATGCCGAGCGTAGTTAAACCCTCTTTTATAGGTAAAAGATTTTAGATATTTCCACCCATTGTCCTCCCCTGCAGGTTGCAATTGTGTCGGATATTCTGAGATTTTTGCTTGTAATTCTTTCGGGATTGTTAAATGATGCGTTAGTTCGACTGCCTTGTTTGTACTAAAAATGTTGTTAATTAACGGCTGATTCATGGTCGCATACCATTGCTTGTCCCATCCAACTCTATTTTTTATTCCACGAATTACTCCATCTTTTTGAAATTGCTGCCACTTAATGTCCAAGTTATTTAACAGCCTTGCGAGGTATTTATCACGATCCCACGTCTTTTGAATCCCGCTTTCCTGATAAGAAAAAACGTTTCTGATTGCATATTGATTAATTAAAACCTGGAATATTTCTCCAGCATTGGCATACAATAGGTGGACTTGATGATGAGTCGGTTTTAAAGTTTGATTCACTCTGACAATAGAATGATATTGAAACTGCAAATGCCTCAATGAAGTATCTTCATGGCTAATCAAGTTGGGTTCCAAAAGAAAAAAAATAAGGTATGGCAAATCATCCTTTTCAGCAGCCGCAAGAGGTGCATGGTCTTGAGTACGAATATCTCTTTTTATCCAAACAACATTGATTGGTTGCCTTTGGGAATTATCGGTATTTGCGTTTTTTAAAATCACCTCCTTGTTTACAAACGAATCGTACCGAAGGTTTGGCTTAGACCTGATTTTAAAAGAAAAAATCTGTCTATTTACGCAAAAACCTGCCTTGGGCAGGTTTTTTATTTTGCTATTCACGTTAAATGCTGAACCGTGTCTTGTATAAAATTCTTTCGCTTTGAATTACCCTTAAAAGATTAGGTTGACCAACTGTTCGCATTCCGACAAAGTATCAAAGATAAAAATCAACCACTCTCCTATTATTGTAAATCATTGTATGACAATGCTTTAACAATAAATAAGTATTCAACAACGTCTCCAAGCGAACAAAAAAGCATCAGTAAACTGTGCGATGTTTCTGATAGTTCGTTTAACTAGCTTGGTCTAGATCAAAAATTTATTGATTCACGGAGAGCATTTTGTTTTTAAATTCAATTTCAGCCATTAAATCATCTACAGATATCCCTTGTTCGTAATTGACCTCCACTCTGAGGGCTCGTAAACCTGAAACACCTTGTAAATCCTCAAGCGCAAGATCCTCGAAACCAGTTTTTAGATAGCCTTTAGCGGTTAAAAACGAAATGTATTCTTTATATTCTACCGCATCCTGCTCTTGTGAATAGATAATGACAATTTTCCCAGGCTGTGTGATTCGCTCATTTGTGCCTCTGATGTTTGCCTTATCCACACGCTTTTTAATGATCTCATATCGAGCATTGTAAGCTCCTTCTACATCAAATTTCTTTTCGTCCATTCTGAAATGAACAGACAATGAAGTATTATAAACCAGAATAAGTGAGGCAATTTCTATTGGAGAACTAATTTCCAATTGGATGTTTTTAAAAACATTCTCCATCTCACACATGACCGCCAATTGCCAGAGGCGAAGGTTTTTCAAATATATCTTATCAAATTTTTTGTTTTGAACAATGGATTGTCCTATGTACATGTTGAACTCCACACCGTCCGTTTTATAACGCTCAAAATAATGAGGAAACATATTTTGAGCTTCTATCTGCTTATCATCCAAATAAGAGGCTAATTGCTGATTGATCAAATTGACGCTTTCATCATAGGTTTTTCGAGACTCGTATACCGAACGAATTTCAGGATCGAGTGATAACTCATATTTTTCAATTAATGGATTTAACTCGTCATTGATTTCTTTCAAATGGCTGAAAACCGGATAGATATCGGTTTTCAAAAAGCTCAAAATTTTATGTTCACTGCCTGCGGATAATCCATCTTCTAACTCTTTTTTAAAGGATTCCAAGCGAAAAATCAATGATTCGTAAGCAGGCATTTTGGATTGCTGAAAAGCCAACTTTAGAATAGACTCTACTCCACTCAATTGTTTGATAAGATCCTGACTTACCGCATCATTTCTACGAACGGATGAACCTTTGATATCCAATTGCGCGTAAAGCGGATACAAATTATTGAAAATAATGTCTTTAAATACAGGGCGCTCATTATTGAACTGTTTGTTCATGAACTTTTCAGCCTCTTCTTCAAAACGCCACTTAACTGAAGGGTGGATTGTGGTACATTCCTGCTGAATGATCGCTTCGATAAGATTTTGTGTTTCCGTCTTGAATCGCTTCTGCGCCATCGCCAAAATTGGGAGCACATTATCCAAGACAAGCAAAGTGGCTTTATTTAGTTTGGAAGTTTCTTTTGCACCTAATTCAATAAAACCCAATAGTTCATCTTCATATATAAGAGGAGCAATAATATAACTTCCATATTCCGAATCAGCAAGCCTTTGAGACAAAACGCTTTGAGACTTTTCATGGAAACGTTTAATGTCTGATATAACAAAAGCTTCCTTTTTTATGAGCAATTCCTCGTAAGCATAGGGGCACATCGTCGAACTACAACTCACGCTTTCTCCAGTATCTAATAAAATACTTTGAGTATCGACCTGATTGATAGTCGTTAAACTATCATTTTCAAATAAAAGTATTCCTATCTCTAATTTAGGAATCTGCAATAAACTGCAAATCCCAGATCTTACTTGATCAAAAATATCATTGGACTTTAATAAAAGATTGGAAGTGATGGAAGTGATAGATTCATCAAGGGTAACATCTACTAAGTTTAAAACATTTAAACCACGCATGATCCAGCTATTTGGGGGAAATTTAGATTTCCAAATCTCTAAATCTCCAAAGTTATCCATCAAAGCGTGATAATCCTCTAGCGTAATTTCAACAGCATCATTTGTTGGCTCAAATTCAGTCATATCCGCATTAATCAAAAGCTTGTATGTCTTATTGAAGCCTAGATTCTTATCGTATATTTCCATTTTCATTGGCCCACTCCCACTTACCGGATAACCATAGTAACTACCCAAAATAAAATAACAACAGTAGAGATAAAACATATCCTCATCGATATCCTTCATCGTTATTGAGAAGGTGTTTTCTGAGTTTGATATGATCTTTTGAAATCTTTCTGACAGATATATAGGCTCAAATTGAAATGGAGGTGTAAGTGCCTTTATTTCGTTTGTCTTAAGGGATTCTGGAAAAAGTCTTTTACTTAATCTTGGGATTAAATCACCATACTTGTCAAGTTCCTCTGCACTTTGGATACCAGTTTTAAGTTCAGGAAACTGGTTAATTTCTTTGAGGAAGTTTTGCGCATATTCCGCTTCTAGCTTGTCATTAGAAGATGCCTGTTTTTCTAAGTTTTCAATCACATTTTTGAAACTTATTTGCATTATTGCGGGAAATGCTACTTCCTTACCATTGTATTTCATTCTTCTAGGTTCTATGCTTTACTCAACTTAAAATAAACTTCCTCTCGATTAACAATTGATTCTTCAAAAAAATTCAATGCATTAGACATACGTATAGTCGTCTGTCCGCCATAAATGTTTTAAAGTAAAAAACTTGATAAAGTTATTTTCCTATGTACGTTGAGTTGGAGCCTAATAGGGAGTTTCGGAATTTATAGATCATACATGCAGAATCAATTCTGCTGTGTTTTTATTAGCTCCTTGAAAATTCATAAGGCTCGTCATTTAATTCACCAAAAATCCAATTACCTCGAAGTTTTTTATCGTTAGTCGTAAAAAATACCTTTCCAGCGTATAACAATTCATAACGTGAAAGTCTCAAATCATTGTTCCGATCTATTTTAGCAAAAAAATCATTAATATTTGACTTGTCAATTTTGTAAATTTCAAAAAGCTGATGATACTCAGCAATAGAAATAAAACCGTCATTATTTGCATCAAAAAGATCAAAGAAAAACCCAACAAAAACATCTACATAATCATCAAGAATGTCTTCATCAATTGCTTGGATGATTGCGACTTCCGTAAACTCGAGCCAAGAATCTAAGTCGATATACATTTTTTGATGACCGATTTTTTCAAGCAACTGATGAAAAAAACGAGTGCATTTTTTTGCCACTTTCGTATGCTCTTTGCCTCCATCTTCAAAATTGAAGGTAGCTCTTATATTTTCACTTAGCTCTGCAAAATCCTCGATCTCAAGTCTACCTGTTCCATTAAAATCAAGGATATTAAAAAAGTGTGTTAATTTTTTCTTCTGGAAATCTGTCATTACCATCAAATTTAATGTAAACCTTGGGGTTACTTTAATTATAGATTAACCATTTGTAAAAAAAGTTCAATTTTTGAATGAATATCTTAAATTTACACGATCTCTAAATCAAATAATTTTAATTATGACAAATCTTAAAGCCGGCTTTCTATTAACATTCCTGTTTTTTGGTCTCTTCTCAACAAAATCTCAAGAGTCGGCTAAAGATGAATATGCTGACTATTCCTATCTCTGGGAGGATTCAAAAAAGAAAAAAACAAAGAATAAAAAAGAAAAAAACACCAATCAGACGGCTCAAAAAAACGAGGTTAGTCAGCAAGGTAGGGCGCTAACAGAAAATACCTTAACTGCTGCTGACACTGGAAATCAACAAAATAATACAAATTTAATTGATGAAAATAGTACCGACAATGAATCATTGATTCGAAAAAGTGCTTCCGAAAGTTCACAAACAATTAATGAACAATTATTTCAGACTGATACGCTAGATAAAGAACCCATAGAACAGCCACAAATAGCAGCGGATTCTGTGAAGGAAGAGCAGAGCATGGAGGAAAAAAAGCTACTTGAACCTGAAGAAGAGCCTACTGATAAAGCGGATAAGAAAAAAGAAAGTTTTACACAGCCAGATTTTCGATCGCCTATGGGCGGAGGTAGCAGCAGTTCAGGAGGTGGTTCTTTGAATGGTGGATTTACGATGACATTGATTGACGACCAATATTATGCTGGACTTACTTTGCAGCCTGAATTTTCCATAGGCAAAGTGGGAGTTGGTTTGAATGTACCGATACTCTTCGGATTGGAAGACCAAAAAGTACGAACAGAAATGTTTAAAGATGGCGTTGGCGTAGCAAGACTTGTTTCCTACATTAGATATGGCGTCCAAAAGCGTGATCCTCTATATGTCAAAGTTGGCCAGCTGAACAATACGATGATAGGTTTTGGCGGATTGATTAATAATTATACCAATACGACAAGTTTTGAAAAGAGAAAAGTTGGCGTACATTATGACGTTAATTATCAAGGATATGCAGGTATTGAAGGAATGTACAGTGATTTTAATGCCTCGTCGTTTAATTTATTTGCATTAAGACCTTATGTAAGACCATTCAGCAGAATGCCAATTCCGATTATCAAAACCACAGAATTTGGTTTGACTTTTATAAGAGATGCAGACCAAACAAGCACTGGGGATACGCAGTATACCTTCACTGAAGGTGGAATTGGGGCTTTTGGAATTGATATGGGACTTACATTGCTCAGCATTCCTTTCTTACAAATCGATTTTTTTGCAAATTATGGAAGACTCAATGTTGAATCCACAGCTTTAACTGATTCTCTCACTGTACTTTACGCCCAAGAACAGACCGACGCATTGTCAGATGGGTTCAGTAAAGGAAGTGGAGCTAGTGTAGGTGTTAATTTTAGATTTCACTTCATTGCCAATATTTTAAGTACCGACTTAAGAATAGAAAGGTTGAACTATTCGGAACATTATCTACCTCAATTTTTCAATACCACCTATGAGCTGAATAAAGACGCTCGAATATTAGCCCTTGCCAGTGCTGGTAAAATGGAAGGTATATACGGCAGTGTACAGGGTCATATTTTGCAAAAAATTATCATCGGGGGTAGCCTTATGATTCCAGATAATATAAGTGAGGCATCTCCTGCTTTTGTAGAAGTCAATGCTAACCTAGACCGACTTGCCGACAAAATTTCTGTGAATGGCTCTTATTTTAAAGGTAATCTAACTGACTTGAGCGATGCTTTTAGTCTTGACGAAAATTCGCTTGCTCAAGTGAGGGTTATGTATCACCTGAATAAATGGATGGCCGCAGGTATGGATTATTATTGGGCCTTTACTCCTACTGAGAATGGTAGATATGAAGCAACGCAATATGTCGCGCCCTATTTCGGTTTGAGTATCAGCTTTTAATTACGTTATATCTCAAATAGCATAAACAAATATATTTATGAATGCTAGCCAATTCGCTCGTCATTAGCAGACTTTGGAGTATTGTTCATGCGATGTAAGCCTCATCTGATAATTTATGGCAGAAATGAACATCGGCTTTAAGGTATTCTAGAATACAGTTGATCATTTCCTCATTTAAGCTAATTATTAGCTGTAAATTCGGAGATAATTTCAGAATTTATGAACGACTTTATGCAAATCTCCACGCTGATTTTCTTAGGAATTGGAGTAATATCCTTTTGGGTAATTCTATACATTTTCCCTATCAGCCTATGGATTTCCGCGATTTTCTCTGGTGTGAAAATCAGTCTTCTCGAATTGGTTTTTATGCGATTTCGAAAAGTACCACCAGCCCTCATTGTCCAGTCGTTGATTTTGGCTATCAAGGCAGGTTTGAAAAACATTGATTCTAGAGTGCTTGAAACACATTTCCTAGCCGGAGGAAACTTGACCAATGTGATTAAAGCTTTGATTGCTGCCGATAAAGCGAATTTAAGTATCAGTTTTAAACAAGCTACGGCCATTGACCTAGCCGGTCGAGATGTGCTGGAAGCAGTTCAAATTTCTATTACTCCATACATGATTTTGGTACCGTCGATTACGGCAGTTTCAATGGATGGAATTCAGCTGATAGCAGTAGCACGGGTGACTGTGAGAACTAATCTGGAACAGCTTGTGGGTGGTGCCGGAGAAGAAACCATAAAAGCGAGAGTTGGGCAAGGCATCATATCTAAAATTGGAGAGGCCAAACATTATCTGACCGTCTTGGAAAAACCTGAGGAAATATCAAAACATGTACTTTCTCATGGACTGGATGCAGGTACCGCTTATACTATTTTGTCGATAGATATTGCTGATATTAATATAGGAAAAAATATTGGTGCAAAACTTCAAATAGACCAAGCCGCAGCTGATCTTGAAATCGCACACGCCAAAGCAGAAGAAAGACGCTCCATGGCTGTTGCACTTGAGCAAGAAATGCAAGCCATAACACAACAGAACCGAGCGAAATTGATCTTGGCTGAAGCTGAAATACCAGCTGCGTTATCTGACGCTTTTCGAAGAGGTCAGTTTTACGGTAAGTCGGTAAAAATTGAAAAGTAATTGGCTTGGATATTCATCAATAACGATAAAATTTTATCTCAACTTCTAGGTGGAAATATGACTTAGATTTATTGAAATCACCTTTTATTATGATTATTAACAGGACAGAAATACTCCCTGGAGAGACGTTAAGAATAGACGTAAACATTGCAAAACTTCCTTCACTATCCCCGATTGACATTCCTATAACCGTCTCTAGATCAAGAAATCCAGGTCCGGTTGTTTTATTAAGTGGTGGGTTGCATGGAGATGAAATAAACGGAATCGAGATTGTAAGACGAATGGTAGAACGTGGGATGAATATTCCAGTTCGCGGTACCATTATTTGTATTCCAATAATCAATATCTATGGTTTTATTCATTTTTCGCGGTACGTACCAGATGGAAAAGATGTGAATAGGTCGTTTCCAGGTAATAAAAATGGCTCCTTAGCTTCTAGAGTAGCTTACTATTTGATGAAAGATATCATTCCTAAGATTGACTATGGACTTGACTTTCATACAGGTGGTGCTGATAGAACCAACTTTCCTCAGATTAGAACAGTCATGTCTGACCCTGAAAATGCAGAGTTAGCCGCGGCTTTTAATGCGCCGTTTACTATTGACTCAGCTTACAGACCTAAATCTATCAGAAAATCAGCAGCTAGGCTGGGTAAAAAAATCTTGGTTTATGAAGGTGGTGAATCTGCTCGCTTTGATGAACATGCAATTGAAATTGGTATTGAAGGAGCAGTAAGATTTTTGAGACATATGAAAATGACCCATTTCAAATCTCATAAACCAAAATATCAAAACCAACTTGTCAAACACAGTTCGTGGATACGATCTCGTGCCTCTGGGTTATTTCTTACTGATGTTAAAAGTGGTGAATTCGTTAAAAAAAATCATCTCATTGGTTATATCTCAGATCCTTTCGGCGCATTTAAACTGCAAATTAAAAGTCCTTTTGATGGATATGTGATTGGGTTGAACAATAATCCAATTGTGCATCAAGGTGATGCAATTGTGCATTTAGGAGCCGTTTAATTATTTCTCGGAGGCGCTTTTTTATTGATGAACTGCCAGCTTATCACATCTGGCAATCCATCGTTATTGGATATTGTTCTGGAATCGTTGACCCAGTTTCGCCAAGCATCTCTCTCAAATCGATTTCAATTCCTCTAGATATGGTTGAAATAGGCACGTCATTTACCGATCCTTCGAAGGGGTTCTCTCCTACTGTACCAATTCGTAACATTGTATTAAAAATCCAGCAAATAATAATATTAAAAGGAATTCCCAGCCACACAAAATTAGAGGCCACTAAAGGAAAAGTATCCAGAAAGTTGAGTCCTATTTTAGCGAATTCTGGTATTACTCCGAAAGGAAGTAACAAGATGAATAAATTAACAAAATCATTGCCGATGGTGGCAAATTGCCTGGGATAAGGAAAGTTCTTTATGCGCTCTGACTTGCCCTGATGAGCTATCAAATCTGAAATTTTATTTTGTAGTTCAAGAAAAGAAAACTCCCATAAATTTCCTGATCGCCTTAGCGCCAAAAGATGAGAAGATTGCAATTTCATGATCGCTGCAGATTTATTCGTTGTAGCCAGCACAATTTTCTTCTCTTCCGGAGATAGATACTTCTCCAACTCGTCTTCTAAAGTGGTTTTAAATTCAGGCACATAAATTAAATCCCTCCATTTTTTGTTGGCTTTGGCATTTCTCAAGGATTCCCAAGGGCGCTCAGACCTCATGGCGTAACGAAGCGCAGTTATCCATGCAAAATGACGATAGATGATCGTTCTCTTATGATCATGTAAATCGTTTTCGGTTAAATGTTGGTCGCAATAATCATTATTGACCATGTCGATTACCATAATCGCTATTGATCTAGAATCGTTGACTATTCCTCCCCATATTTGTCGTGCTTCCCATATTCTCCCATATGCCGCATTACTTTGAAAACCTATTAGAAAAGCCACAGCAGTACCGATCATTGCTAAAGGAGTCCATGGAAGCTGAGCCCAAGTAAAGCCCAAAACTTCGTATCCAAAAGCAATAATGATAGAATATATGGTGAAAAAACGCAGCTCTCGCCGCGTCCAACTCACCATATTTTTGAAACTGTATTTTTTCTTGATGTACACTTAGGACATGACTTTTATAATTGAAATAGAAACATATTTACCCAAATATGAAGGTAAAATATAGTTATCAAAAGAAGTATTCAAAAAGCCAGACTAAGAATTACCACTATTAGCTGTCTTGAACTTTTCATTCAATAAAAATAAGGCTTGCCAAATTCTTATCGGAAACAAATTTATTTAGCTAGGGACTGCTCTATATATTCTATAATCTTACCCGCTACGTTGACTCCCGTTGCGCCTTCTATGCCCTCCAGTCCAGGTGATGAGTTTACTTCTAAAACCATCGGTCCACGTTTTGACTGTAACATATCAACCCCCGCTATGGCCAGTCCCATTGACTTGGCTGCATTCAAAGCCGTAGATTTCTCTTCCTCAGACAATTCGATGATATTGGCATGACCACCCCTATGAAGATTGGATCGAAACTCTCCTTCTTTTCCTTGCCTTTTCATTGCACCTACTATTTCACCATTGACAATAAAGGCTCGAATATCGGCTCCTCCTGCTTCTTCAATAAATTCTTGGAGGATCACGCGTGTTTTCAAACTATCAAATGCCTCAACTACCGACTTTGCCGCCTTATCTGTTTCAGCCAAGACTACTCCTAGGCCCTGTGTTCCTTCGAGCAGTTTGATGATCAAAGGTGCATGACCAATATGATTGAGCACTTGATTGTCTTCTTTGCTATAGTTTGTGAAAGCCGTTTTCGGCAACCTCACACCTGATCTTGATAAAATCTGTAAGCTTCTCAGTTTATCTCTCGATCGAGTAATGGCCTGTGATTCCACGGCAGAAAATATATTCATCATCTCGAACTGTCGCACCACAGCAGTACCATAATAGGTTACTGATGCGCCAATCCTTGGAATGATCGCATCGATATCAGTTAGTTTTTCTCCCTTATGAAAAATAATAGGCCCAATGTCATCCATGACGATATCGCACCTTAAGTGGTCGATAACCACACTCTCATGGCCTTTTTCTTCAATGGCTTCAACCAGTCTTCGGGTAGAATACAGTTTTGGATTTCTGGATAATACGGCAATTTTCATGTTTGTTATCTATTTATGTTTAAAAATTATTACTATTTAAAGAATACCTAATGCTGAGCCCAACAGAGTGGTCAACCCTAAGAAACTTAGGAAACCCATAATATCGGTTACAGTCGTTAATACGATGGAAGACGATTGCGCAGGATCTTGGCCAAATACTTTCAGTACAATGGGCACCACAGCTCCAGAGAAACCCGCGATAACCATTGACAACACCATAGAAGAGCCAATGACCAAAGCAAGACCAAATGAGGAAGCCCAAAAGAAGACGATTATTGAGGTGGTGAATGCTACAGCAATACCATTGACAAAACCAACTACAACTTCTTTTCTCGCTACTTTCCACCATTGTGAAGGTTGAAACTCTCGGAGTGCAAGACCTCTCATTGTCACAGCTAGTGCTTGTGATCCTGTATTTCCCGATTGACCAGCTACTACCGGAAGGAAAACCGCCAAAACGGTGACTTTAGCAATAGTGTCTTCAAAAACGCCAACAATGGAAGCCGCTAAAAACGCCGTGGCAAGATTTATCTGTAACCAAGGCAATCGTTTCTTTATGGCGTACCAAGGGCTGGATAATGCCCTTTCTTCACGACCAGCACCAAACATGGCCATAACATCTTCCGAGGCATCTTCTTGCGTGGCGGTAATTAGTGCGTCATTTCTGATAATCCCTAATAACGTTCCATCTAAATCTAGTACTGGAAGATTGATATTTATACCTTTTTCAAATAGTGTAACTACATCTTCAGCCGGTGACATGACTTGAACACTCGCGCAAGGTGCTAGCAACGATTCCAGTTGAGTCTTAAGTGGTGAAATCGCGATTGTTTGTATGAATATTTTCCCTAAAAGTATTCCCAGACTATCGACAACATAGATATTGACGATTTTACGATCTCCGATTGATCTCATTTTTTGAAGAACATCGTGTACCGTGTCCTCAGGATTGAAGGTAATTATTCGCGTATCCATCAAAAAACCTGCGGAATCTGACGGGTAGGTTAGCATTTCCCTAATCGCTTTTTGCTTTTGATCTGATAAAAGTAGTATTCTGGAATTGATTGACGATGTACTTAATCGAGAAAGAAACTTGGCCGCCGAATAAGAATCGATACGATTGAAGAGTGCCAAAAAATAGGTTTCATCCATTTCTTCTAAAACAGAAGCTTGTACATCTGGACTCAAATGCCTTAAAACTTCTTCCCCTTGTTCATCATCTAACTGATTCAAGTATCGTAAGATTTCTTCCGCATCCGCTTTATTCAATGTCGAGGCTGCTTCGTACGGAAAAAGAGACAAATAATAACTGGCTAGGTCTTGTTTAATCAATGATGTTTCCATAAAATGATCCTTAGATTTAAATAGTTGTATTATCCGATTCTGAAGGGCTACCCAATAGGCTGCTCAACCCTATTAAGTAAAGTTCTCCTAGAGCGTTTCCCGCTTTTATAGCAGCATTATCTACATTCTTACGATTTCTAGTGACATGACTAATTTCATTTAAAATCACTTTTGATACCGACCCAATAAATATACCTTCTACATCCACTACCGGCATGTTTACCAGAGCATCGTCCCACCTTTCCAACAAATCATTGATACCCATATCAGCGAGAGCTGGGCGTTTTATTTTTTTTTGTATCGACCTGATTAGCAGATGCTTCTCTCCATGTATTAAGTCATTGAGTTCTACATAGCCAGTGAGCTTTTTTCGATCATTTGTTATAAAAATATGGGGTTGTATTTTCACACCACCTTCAATAATTAATTTAAGACTGTTTTCGATGGTCATTCGACCAGCCAAAGTCATGACAAGAGGTTCAATATGCGCACCAACCCGGTCTTTTGGATACTCCAATGACTTACGTAAATATGCCCCTTGCTCGGGTGAGAGTTGATTTAAAATATTGTCTCGGACATTTCCATTGATCATTCTTAATAAAGACTGAATAGTCAGTGGTGCCAAAGTGGAAATTAATAATGCCGCTCTTTTAATCTGTATCTTTTCAAGTGCTCTAGATGCCTT
Organism: Cyclobacteriaceae bacterium; assembly: GCA_040218415.1. Taxonomy (GTDB): domain Bacteria; phylum Bacteroidota; class Bacteroidia; order Cytophagales; family Cyclobacteriaceae; genus JAVJRN01. The sequence continues at coordinate 137,243 of JAVJRN010000067.1, read as the reverse complement.
AAAAGCACTCATTTTGGTTAAAAGTATCCTTGCCTGTTCCAAAGAAAGATTCTCAACCAATTCTACAATGACTTTTAAATCAAGCCCTTCTATATGTTTGACAGCCAAATCTTCATGTTCCTTGAAAAATTGACTGATTAATAGTTGATCAGTATCTATCATAATTCTTCTTTAACGATCGTTATATTTTCATTACTGAAGTTCTTTGCAGGTATAACGACCACTCCATCTAGCGACTCTATGAGTATAGCATATTCGCTAATTTTAACAATGACGCCTTCTAGCTTACCATACCTTATTTTCATTCCTATTTCAAATGTTTTTCTGACATAGTAGGAACCGAAAATATTTTTAATCGAATTTTTTGCACCTAGACCAAAAGCAAGCGAAGCTCCAAATAATAAAGAAGTAAGTATGATAAGGAAAAGATTGGTAAGAAATCCAATATTGACACCTAATTGATCCAAGGCGACAACAACCGCCACAAAGAGAATCAGGTATCTTACTGCCCTACCCATGTACGACCCGTTGGCGATTCCGGTTTTTGAAACCGCCGACTTGATCAAATCACCTAACAAACGCCCGGTAATGATGCCGAAGAAAATAATTACCACGGCCACAATCACATTGGGCACATAGGCAATCAATCTGTCGAACCAATAACTTAGAAACTTGAGATCTAAAATCTGCAAACAGATTAATACAGCCAATAAAAGAATAAACCAAAAAATGATTTTTGAGATGAACTTGGCTGATGCTTTTAGATCCACATTTAAAAGGCTCGCTTGAAGCTTAGCATTCAAGGTTTGGTTCAAATAGACAATCAACTTTCTAACAAGTTTCTCAACGATTCGAGCGATGATATAACCTACTGCAAGGACTATTATAGCCACAACGATCTTCGGAAGAAGGATTACACCATTTTGAATCAATTTTTCTATAAAACCGCTAACATCTTCTTTCATGCTTTGACTTTCTTAATGAATCGTGCTGTCATATTTCTGTTTTTTTGTAAGAAAAGGCTGCTTTCAATAATCACAATCTTTTCCAATTTACTTATTTCTCCTTAGTTGATTAAAATCTAAGTACAGTATGTGAACTGTCAGCAATAGTTAGTTTAACCCGATGATGACTGGAATAGCTTTAAGGTGTGTTGAATTTAAACCAAGTTAAAAAACATCATCAATGTGGAGATTCTTGAATAAGCGGTCATGTATTTAAACAATCTCTGAAAGATTAAAATTGTTTTACGGAGCAATCCAAGAACCACTCCATTCGTCCGATTGATAGTGGTATTGGGCGCGACTATGCCCTGATTTACTTAGTTGCAACACATCCATTTTTTGAGGCACAATTTCTATGATGGCAAAATAGTCTCCAACACTTGCAGAAAGCCATTCATGGGCCTGATCAGGAGTATCTACCACTTCACCTGGTCGCTTGGCGGACAAGTAGTCTCTTCTATTCTTAACGTCAATTTTTTCCCAAGCTTCTTCTGCCAATTCATTTTGATAATGAACTTTAGCATGACCCAAAATCCTGATTTGTAACTTTTCTTGAGGGTCATAGAACAAGGCAGCTACCTCATGGTTTATGTTAATATCTTTTACTTTTTGGGTTCTAGCGTCAGTATAAATAAAAAGGTGAAGCTTGTCGGTGACCTCCCTTAGAACCACATAGCGAAGATCCAATTCATGATCACCTGCTGTGGCTAGAGAACAATTTTTAAAAGGGTGACCATGCTCTTTTACAGCCAATTTTAACCGTTGGATGATGGTTCTCTTTAATTCTTCTAGTGTAGTATTCTCTGTTATGACCATGCTATATAAAGTTGTTATTTAAACCACTACATTATGAGTAACGTTCATCAGTGGAGAAATTCTCTGGAAACTTGGGATGAATCGTCTTGTAATAATCCATAATCAAACCTAAGTCCTGATTGATATCTCCTGTCGGAATAAAGCACATCCCAACTCCAGTTACTTTTTTTTCATAATCCATAAAAGCTAAGCAAATAGGTACTTTTGCCTTTAAAGCAGCATAGTAGAATCCTGTTTTCCATTGGCTCACTCTTGAACGTGTGGCCTCAGGAGTGACCACTATGGCTAAATCACTATTTGCATTTTCATCAAAAAGTGACTTCATAAAATCGGTCATCCCAAGTTTTTTGGCTTTGTGGCGATCAATCCAAATGGCGCCTAAGTTTTGAATCATTGGACCTAATAGGAACACATTAAACTCCTTTTTGATTGTAAATCGTGGATTTAACTTTAATTGATCCAGCGCACTGATGGCAAAAACAAAGTCCCAATTGCTTGTATGTGGTGCAGCTACCATTACACAATTTCCCGCTTCTTTCGGACATGGCTGGTGAAGCGTCCATCCATTCAGCCTGAAAAGTATTCTAAAAAGTCTTTTTAACATTTTTCTGAGTTATCAGGCAAATTATTATTAAAATAGGACGATTCAGTATTCATTTTTTAAAATAAATGGCAGCCAATTGAAAAAACTTCAGTTTATATAACTCACCAATCCCATAATTGATTGTTAAAAGTTTCTTGAACTGATCTAGACTATTAATAAAGAAGAGAAAGCAGTGTTGAATCCAGCGTAAAATTTCCACAAAACCTTAAACTCCTATTTTGAAAATGAATAATTGGTTAAATTTCGGGCTCAAATCATTTTACTTCAAAAATCATGTTCAGATCCATTTTTAAATTGATGATTATAGCCGCTATTTCCTTGACTTTTCTTGTCGCTTGTGACACCAATCAAGGTAGCAAAGGTGAAAAAGCAGAAATGCAAAAAGAATTAGCCGCGCTTAAGGAAAAAATTGATGATTCTATTGATGAGCTCGATGCAAAAATCAAGGATAGTAAAGGGCTAAAAGAGCGACTTCTCAAGAAGACTAAATCATCACTTGAAGATAAGTCTGACGAACTCAAAAGTGCTCTCAAAAAGCTAGAAAATAGCTCTGAAAAGGATTTCAAGCAAGTACAATCAGACTTCAAAAAACTTTCTAAAAAGGCAGAATCAAGTTTTAATGACTTATTCGACGACTTAAAAGAGACTCTGGAGAAAGATTAACACAGAATTATACCCAGATTATTAGAATAGAATCCAAGCGATAATCAAGACATGTTCTGGCTCTTCTTTCCAAGCCAGAACATGTGAACCCTTACGGAATTTTATTCATCCACCTTTTTTAATGCGACCGCATTCATGCAATACCTTAAACCTGAAGGTTCAGGGCCATCAGGAAAAACATGACCTAAATGCGCTTCACATGAATTACATACGGTTTCAATTCGAGACATAAAATGTGAATTATCGCTAATGTAAGCAATGGCATTTTCTTTGGTTGGTTGCGTAAATGATGGCCAACCTGTGCCACTTTCAAATTTTTCTCCAGCATCAAAAAGCAGTGTTCCGCAACAAACACATTGGTAAGCTCCAGGCTCAAACTTGCTACAAATATCTGAGCTGTAAGGCCGTTCTGTACCCTTTTTCCGGGTGACCCTAAACTCTTCCTCGCTAAGTTGCTCCTTCCACTCCTCTTCGGTTTTGATTACTTTATTATCTGGTGTTGGATTACCTTTTTTAGTGAAATCCAATATTTTTTTCCAAGTAAGCATATTTTTTCTATTAGTTAATTCTACAATGGAATCGTAACAGAGATAACCAAGCTAAGGTTTTGATACACTGTGAAACCGAACCCTCACTATTTGATAAAAAACAAAAATATCAAGCTTATTAGTACGTTCGCTCAAGTTTGCACTCCACAATTTTTGATGAAATATTATCCTCTCAACAGAAGAATTGGCCAACCTAAAGTCGCCAAAACATGAAGTTTTCGCCAGTTTTTCGAACGATTATTGAATTTGTTTCGGATCTTTCGATAAAATACACCGACTTCAAATCCTTGCACTACAATGTTGCCTTTTAAAAATAGATTTAGCACCCTAATTCTGATTACAATTATACTTATGTCTTGCTCATCTCCCGAAACAAAGAACATCAAAACCTCTTTTGAAAATTATGATGAATATCCGGTAACTCAGGAATCTCTATGGCCTGATTATAATGCCAATAGAACCATTCTTAAAATGTGGTCGCCAATTGCACAAAATGTCAGAACCAACTTATACAGTAGTGGAAATGGATCAACTAAAACATCCAGCCAGTTTCTGAAAAGAACTAATAATGGTGTTTGGGAAATAGAACTTCGCGGCGACCTTGCAGGAACCTATTACACTTTTGAAGTGATGATCGCAGGTATTTGGCAAGCTGAAACTCCAGGGATCTACGCACAGGCTGTTGGCGTGAATGGAAATCGAGCCATGGTGGTTGATCTTGAAGCAACTAATCCTGTAGGCTGGAAAAAAGATCAAAGAATAAAACTCAAAAAGCCGAATGAAGCGGTGATATACGAACTGCATATCAGAGATATTACAATCCACCCAAGCGCTGGTAGTAGCTCACCTGGCAAATATTTAGGACTGGTTGAGAAAGGAACCAAAAACAAAGACTTGTCGACCGGAATGGATCATATGAAGGAACTAGGGATAACTCATGTGCATTTGTTACCAACCTATGATCACTACAGTATCGACGAGACCAACCTCGACAGTGCGCAATTTAATTGGGGATATGACCCACAGAATTACAATGTTCCTGAAGGCTCATTTTCCTCGAATCCTTTTGATGCAGCAGTAAGAATAACCGAGTTTAAAGAGATGGTTCATGAGTTTCACAAAAATGATATTGGTGTCATTTTAGATGTTGTCTACAACCACACTGGTAAGACCAAGGATTCCAATTTTAACCTCGAAGTACCTGGCTATTATTATCGGCAAACCGAAGACGGCAGCTGGAGCAATGCTTCGGGATGTGGCAATGAAACGGCCTCAGATCGTAGGATGATGAAGCAATTCATGGTAGAATCTGTTCTTTATTGGGCCAAGGAATATCATCTAGATGGTTTTCGATTTGACTTGATGGCTATTCATGATATTGAAACGATGAACGAAATTGCAGAAGCGGTTAATCGCGTCGATTCTTCGATATTTATTTATGGTGAAGGTTGGACAGCTGGAGCATCTCCCCTTTCTGATGATAAAAAGGCATTAAAACGAAATACTTTTAAAATGCCCAACATTTCGGCCTTTAGCGATGACCTCAGAGATGGCTTAAAAGGTTCTGTTTTTGAAGATAAAAGCACAGGATATGTTAGCGGAGCTGTGAACATAGAAGAGTCGATCAAATTTGGTATTGTAGGCGCCATAAATCATCCGCAAATAGATTACAAAGCCGTCAATTATTCTGATACAGCTTGGACAATTGAACCATGGCAAGCACTTTCCTATGTCTCTTGTCACGATAATCACACCTTATTTGATAAACTTGTTATCTCAAGACCAGATGCATCAGACCAACAAATAAAAGACATGCATAAACTGGCCAATGCTATCGTTTTGACCTCTCAGGGAATACCTTTTTTGCATGCAGGCGTGGAGATCATGAGAACGAAAGGTGGAGAGCATAATTCTTATAATAAACCCGATAACATCAATAGCATTGATTGGAACTGGAAAGTAGCGCATAAGGATGTCTTCAATTATTACCGATCATTAATAGATCTCAGGAAAAAGCATCCTGCCTTTTTCATGCCAACAGCGAATCTGGTTAGAAACAATCTTCGATTTGGAAGTAGTGAAAAAGGAATAATTTCATTTGAGTTAAATAGTGCTAATAACGGCGATAGTTGGTCTAAAATTTTGGTAGTGTACAATGCCAACACAGCACCCACTAGTTTTAATTTAAGCGAAAAGTGGTGGGTGGCTGTACTTGGAGACAAAATTGATGATGAAGGAATGGAGGAAATGAATCACCAAATTTCAATACCCTCCATCTCGATGATGATCGCCTTTCAGAAATAATTTTATAGACTTTTCATTCTTTAGATGCAACAAATAGGTATTCTAATAAAAAACTATTGAAATTTATCATGCCAGCTTCACTCGAAGTTGAGCCCTAGCATTTAGTACTTGTGTTGAAGTAAGTAAAACTCCTAAATCAGGTACTGAAAAATGGAACATTGAAATAAGAAACTTGTTATATCTGACGTGAAGGCACTAAACTTTTTTTCAAATACGCTAACTATCCTTGCCTTATTCATTGTGGCAAATACAACTTTCAACGATCATTTTACTGATCCAAAAATAAAAGCAACTTCAACCATGACCGTTTATTTCAAAGGAATCGAAAATGATAAAATAAGAGCTAGTTTTTTAAAGGTTTTATCACGATTTCAAGCGCTACATCCTTACGAAATTACACTCACAAAAAAGAGGCTTGAAACTTCAACGATGCAAGCACAGCCTTTATTCAGTTTACGTTCTTTGTTTGGAGGTGCAAGGAAATATGAAATAAAACTGGCCAAATATGTAAAGGATTCTAACAAAATCTTGGTTGCAGATTTACCAGAAGATGTTTTAACAGGTTGGTTTGCTCACGAGCTAGGTCATCTTGTAGATTACGAAGGTTATAACGGCCTAGAAATGTTGTGGTATGGTTTGAAATATCTATTTAATGATGACTTCAAACGAAGCGCAGAACGTAACGCAGACATGATTGCCATTCTTAGAGGTTTTGACCAAGAAATTATCGCATCAAAGGAGTATATTCTGAATAATGATTTTTTAGGGCCAAAATACCAAAACCAAATTAAGAAGTATTACATGTCTATCGAAGATGTTCGTATAACTGTAAAGAATGCCACCTCAAAAGATCAGTTTAACCCGCTTGATCTATAAAATTTAGAAATTCTAGCATCTTGTCCTCTTTCATGACTTTTGGTGTTTTTATTTGACCACCTTTTCTCTTTTTCTGATCCAAATAGTCATGGTACAGCTTTTTTGAAATTCTTTGCACACGCAAATCTGTCAAAGCTTTGGATCTGGCTACCTGATAATTATTATTCGCCTCTTTTAAAGACTCGTCCAGCAATTTTTTGAATTCGTTAGTGTCTACTTCATCTTCACTGACAATGATCCATTGATGAATGTAATTATCCTGCTCGTCTTTGATAGCTGAAACGGCGTATTCATTGATGGAACAATTCATTCGTTTGGAAACTTCCAAAATCCCAGTATCCATCTTTTCCTCGGAAAGCTGTGAGCCAACAACATTGAGAAAGAACTTGGTTCTTCCCGTAATCTTGATTTCAAAGGGATCAATACTGGTAAATTTGATGACATCTCCAACAATGTAACGCCAAGCCCCAGCACAAGTAGATATCACTAAAGCATATTCTGTGTCTAAATCAACTTCATTTAAGGTATGAGATTCTGGGTTTTCAAGCAGCTCTCCTTGATCGTCCACTCCTCGATTATCGAATGGAATAAATTCGTAAAAATAGCCATGCTCCACGGCAAGCCGCATATTCATTGATTTGGGATCAGCCGAGTAGCTAAAGAATCCCTCTGAGGCTAAATAAGTATCCATATATTGAACTGGACGACCCATTAAAACATCAAAATCCTTGCGATAGGTTTCAAAAGCCACACCTCCGCTTACAAATACAGCTAGGTTAGGCCATATTTCATGTAAATTTTTCAATTGGTGTTTCTTTACAATTTCCTTGAGCATGATTAAAATCCAAGAAGGAATCCCGGCAATCGCTCCAATATCCCACGAAGGAGCTTCGGCTACTATACGTGCTATTCTTTCGTCCCAGTTATCGATTTGAGCAATCTCTTTCCCTGGCCGATAAAATGTCTCGTACCAATCTGGAAAATTACTTACATTAATACCACTTATTTCTCCTTCCAAAGCACCATGAGCTCCTCTATGTAGATCCGCTGAACTGCTCAACATCAAAATTTCACTCTCAAATAATGATTCTGGAAAATCGTAATTCGGGAGTTCCTTGATCATGGAAGTTCCTACGCTCCTCATGCTTTGAATAAAATCGGCAGTTATCGGTATCTTTTTGCTCCTTTTACCTGTAGTCCCACTACTTAAGGCAAAATATTCGGGTTTTCCCGGCCATGTGATATCTGCAAATTTGAGTTGTTGTGCCCACCAATCATCCTCCATTTGATGGTAGTCTCGAATGGGGACTTGTCGTTTGAATTCGGCAATTATACTTTCAGACTCAAGAATTTTTTCAAATCCATAATACTTGCCAAACGAGGTATCGCTGGCTTTTCTCAACAATTTTTTCAATTCATCGAGTTGTTTTTCCTCAGCACTTGCCGAAGAAAAATTCAATTTCTGACCAATTTCAATAGTTGATTTTACTAGACTCCCGATTAATGACATTGAATAAGATTATTAGGTTTTTTTCTGAAGGAAAATTGACTCAAATATCAATTTCCAAACAATGGAACCTGTTTTTAGTTAATTTTATATGAAAAATGCACAAAGTAAAATAATTAAATTCTCCCTTTTCACAGTTACTGGCCTAATTGCATATTTCTTTATTATGAAGTTGTTAGGGCTTGAGCATAATTTCAACCTGAGATTATTTAACGCATTGATTATGTATACCGGAGTATACTACCTTCTTAAATCTTTAAGATCAAGTAGCACAGAAAGTTTAAGTTACTTGCAAGGTCTGCTCTCAGGTCTCGTCTATTCTATCTTTGTTGGTTTACTCTTTTCAGCATTTATCGGTATGTACACTTATCTAACTCCCGATTTTATGCAATCAATCAAAGATAATGAACCTCAAGGTGTATACATGAACGAATTTGGGATCACCATTCTGATATTTATTGAAGCAATGGCTTCAGGTATTCTTTTTACATATGCTACAATGCAATTTTTGAAAAAGAGAAAAAAAATCGCTTCAAATACCACACACCATCGATAGGAATAATTAACAAACAGATTTCTTAAGAACCCCGCTTCAGTTTATAAGCCAAAACCTTTGCGATATCATCAGTACATATCTTGTTGCGCTTCTGTTCAAATGAAAATGTTGCAACAACCTTTTGACTTAATGGATCAATCACTTGTCCATTCATGAATTTTATAATTGTTCCACCGCATCTCTTTTTATCAGTGATAAATTCGTAATTATAACGAAAAGTATAGGTATTATCAGCGGAACTGGTCGGTTGGTTACTTATTATTTTAAAACCATTCATTTCGAGAAAAGCTGCTAACTTCTCTCCTACCAAAAGCTTGTCATATCCATTGGATTCCATCACCAGAGAAAAGGAAGGGTTAAAACTTTCTTCTACTTTTACTTCAACATCCTTATAGGCTTCAAGGTCGCTTAAATTTACCTGAGCATTAATTGAAAAAGCAGTGGAAAATAGGATGGATAACGCAAATAAAACTCTCATAATCTCAATTTTAGTTTAAGTAAATTAATTGTTTATTATTTGAACGAAAAATGGTTCCTAACAAAAAACGTAAAGCTTAAAATGAAAGAAGATAAGAAATGACTTAAATATCAAGTAAACTGGTCAATGATTGGCCATGCTCATTTAGGAATGCGTAAAAAGTCAAATCGAATAAAAACAGCCATAAACCTTGAATAACGATGGATTGTCCATATCCTTTAAATCTTTCCTGACTTTTAGAACTAGTTAACGATTTTTGAATAAGCCAGAGCCCCAGAAAAATATAACCAACATCAAGTCCTGCATTAAATAAAAGTATTTTTTCCAGAGAGTACTGTGCTTCAATGGTTTGCGCCAATGACAAACGCTCAAGCTGTTCTTGGTGACTAAAAAGCCCAGATAAGGACAACACAAGGTTAACTACATTCCAATATATGTTCATTAGTGAAAATTGCTTTTTATATCCACTCAGAAAGTGTTGAGCAACCGCAAAAAAAGCGATATTGAGTAATGCCCAAATCATAAGAACGAGCAATCCATTTTCAACCAACGAGAGTCTCTCGAAATTAAAATCGTCTAACACCTTTTGATTCATCATTTGACGCTATTGAAGCTGAAGATCTAAATTTTCATTATTTGTAAACACCCGAAAATAAAAATATCAGAACCTCGCATGTAGATTCTGATATTTAAAATAGCATTTTCATAAATCCTATCTATTTCTTTTTTGGTGGAACCGGCTCCTCTGGCTTTTCATCGACAATGTTACCAAACTCATCAACATATGCAATCATATCATCAAGATCGCCCCCTTTAAGGTTATTTTCCTTTCTTTCTTGTTTCTTCTCCTCCTTCTCTTTCTTTTTTTGAAGTTTCTTTTTGACCTTTTGATTTTTAATAAAACTATTTTGTGATCTTCCCATAATGTAAATTTTGTGAATGAAAGACTTACCACTTGATAAGCCTATGCTTAATGCTACTTTATAGAACTCTTAATAAGAGAAAATTCTTGAAGCAACATTAAAGCGTTTGATCATAAAGTATTAAAAGACTTTATGACAATGAATCCGAAGGAATAAATAAATATTTGAATTTATCGGAATATTATCGCCTAGAGTGGAGACTGCTCCCTTCGAAATTTAAGTTGACAAAGATAGCAGATCTTACGAGATCTACTGTTGTTTCGACTCCACTTTCAGTGGACTTATTTCGTCTCCCCAATAGATGGTCTGATGAGGGAAAGGAATTTCTATATTTTCTTTATCAAATACTATTTTGAGTCTTCTCCTGTAAGCTCTACTTAGGAACCACTGCTGACCTGGTAACGTCTTTAACCTAGCTTTTATAACCAGAGCGCTATCGCCAAATGAATCCAACCCCATTATTTCAATCGGAGAAATAATCAAATCTTTAAATTCATCATTCGCTTTCATCTCATCGCCAACCTGCTGCATGATATCCATGACGCGATCCAGATCTTCCTTGTAAGCTACCCCGATATCAAAAACACATGCTGACCATTCTTTAGTCATATTGGCAATGGTGTTAATTTTACCGTTTTGGAAAACATGTACCACCCCTGCAAAATCTCGCAATCGAACAGTTCGTAATTGTATGGATTCAACCAGTCCTCCAGTTCCATTAATATTGACAACATCACCAGCTCGGATGTGATTCTCTAAAAGCAGAAAAAAACCTGAGATGATATCTCTAACTAGCTCTTGGGCACCAAAACCAACAGCCAATCCGAGAATTCCAGCTCCGGCCAAAATGGGGCCGATGTTTAATCCAAGTTGCTTTAGAAAGATTAAAATAAAAATAGACCAGACAGTCACTTTAAGAATCCCTTTTAGAATTCCTAGCAATGTTTTAGCCCGTTTTTCACCTTCTAGATCTTCTTCTTCAGATATTTTGGCTAGTATGACTTTATTAATGGAATTTAAAGCTGCATTAATCAGTCTTAAAACAATAAAAAGAACAATTAAACTGATAATCAACATTGGAACTGTTTTCACAGACCATGATATCAATAAATCAATATACTGTTGCCAGTAATCAAAGGTTAAATACTTATCCATAACATCATTTTTTTTTCTGGTAAGGATTAATTATTCATATATCAGAGCTATCTTCTTCTCCTTCCTGAAGAGCGAGATTCACTCTTTTTAAAACTTTTTGGTCTTGGTTTAAAGCCTGGCTTACTCCTGCCACCAGAACTTTTTCGATCTCTCATGTTTCCATCATCGTCTCTATTGACTCTAAGTCCTCGTCCGTCGATTTCTAGTCCTTCAAATTTTGATTCGATTCCTTTATCCTGCGTACCATCTACATCAAAATAAGAACAGGTTTTCTGCAAAGAGATATCGCCAATATATTTTCGATCAATACTAGAAGTATCTGCGATATAATGTGCCAAGTCAGCTTTGGTCATACCATCAATACTACCGATATTGATAAAGTATCTGTGGAAATCCGATGACCCTCCTCTACTTCTTGATCGATCATCAGCACTTGACCCTGAAGACGCGCTAGATGATTCATTTAGATCACTTCCGTCATCAGAAATCATCAAATGATCCAGCTGCGTGGTAATCAATCTTTTTAACAAATCCTCTTTATCGAGTCCTTCAAACTTTGAAGATATTTTAGTCAAAATTGCCTCGGATTGAGCATCTACGGTGGTATTAACGATCAAATTAGCCCAGTTATTGATTCTTCTCGATTTGAGTTCTTCCGTGGTAGGTACTTCAATCTTTTCAAAAGTTACCTTGATTCGTCGCTCTATTTCTTGTATCCGTCTATTTTCTCGTGGATTGATCAAAGCTAGTGAAATACCTTTTTTACCGGCTCTACCTGTTCTTCCACTTCTATGCGTGTAACTTTCAAGCTGATCGGGCAAAGTATGATGGATAACATGTGTTAAGTCGTTGACATCAATACCTCTAGCCGCTACGTCGGTGGCAACCAGAAGCTGCATAGAGCGAGTTTTAAATCGCTTCATCACAGCATCACGCTGACCTTGTGACAAATCTCCATGAAGCGCTTCCACTCCATATCCTTTATTGCTCAGTTCATCGGCAATTTCTTGAGTTTCTCTTTTTGTCCTACAGAAAAGTACGCCGCGCATCTCAGGCTGCAAGTCAAGAAAACGTCGCAAAGCCGATAGCTTGTTCGTGGTTTTAGTCACCACGTATTGGTGTGTAATATCTACATTACTTTTCTGCTCACTATTGACGCTGACCTCTACAGGGGCATCCATGTATTTTTTAACAATTCGTCTGATCTCAGACGGCATGGTGGCAGAGAATAGCCAAGTCACTCGATTCTCTTTGGTAAATGCCAAAATCTCATCAATGTCTTCTTTGAATCCCATATTAAGCATTTCATCTGCTTCATCAAGGACTACATATCTAACATTATCGAGGCGAATGGCCTTTCTTTTTATCAAATCGATAAGACGACCAGGAGTCGCCACTACGATTTGCGTAGGCCTTTTTAAGGCTTTAATTTGATTGGTGATCGCCGCTCCACCATAAACGACTTCAATATTTACGTTTTTGTTGTTCGAACAAAACGACTTCAATTGCTGTGCAGTCTGCTGTCCTAATTCTCTTGTTGGAGCGAGAATTAAGGCTTGTAACGATGGATCATCTTGATCAATCAAATCGATCAATGGCAATCCAAATGCAGCTGTTTTACCTGTTCCTGTCTGTGCCAGACCAATAAAGTCTATTGGCTTAGACTGTAATAAAAGCGGTATTGCTTGTAATTGTACTGGCGTTGGTTCTGTAAATCCTAAGTTGTCAAGAACTTCAATGATTTTAGGAGAAAGTCCTAATTGTTGGAAATTATTCAAGAAATAAATGTTAAATGAAGCGCAAAAGTAAGCTTTATCTACGGTTAACACCTGATTATCTTTGAATACTTTATTTTTTCAGGTCAATTTCAGGACATTTTGATTGTTTTTATTCGGAAAATAAACCACACTCCAACTTTTATTGGTCATCTTTTAGCTTTTGTCCTAACATATAAAAAGATGAATTGATCAGTAAAATGGCACAAAATTTTGCCTTTGCAAACCCTAAGGATCCAGAAGAAACAGCAAAATAATTACAAAAACTAAGTTGAAAATCATGAATATAGGTCGGTAAACTTTAAATCACTTTCTATCCACGAAATGATACTCATTTGATGAAAATTAAAGGGGCAAACTAACTTAGAGATTTTCATCGCGAATACTTGGTCTTCGTTTAGTATTTATGGATATCTAAAAATCAATATAGCTTAAAAGTACAAGTCAACAAATAAGAATTTTGATCTGGGGAAATCATAAAACAACTTAGTTTTGACTATAAAGTATCAAGATCCGAAACAGGGTCTTTTCTATTTTTAAAAAAATTTATGAATGGATTTTAATCAGTTTGACTTGCCTATTGTGGAGGTACTTGGAGAAGTAAGTGACTCTTTGAAAAAAAACAATACATTAATTGTTAGTGCACCTCCAGGGGCAGGAAAAAGCACCTTATTGCCACTCAGCTTGCTCAATAGTCAGTGGCTCAATGGTAAAAAAATCATCATGCTTGAGCCACGAAGATTGGCCGCTAAAACCATTGCTCAAAGAATGTCAAATCTTATAAATGACAAATTGGGCGGAAAAATTGGCTATAGAATCCGATTTGAAACAGCTATTTCGGATCTTACCCAAATCGAAGTTATTACTGAAGGGATTTTGGTGCGGATGCTACAAAGTGACAATGCACTTGATGACGTTGGGTTAATCATTTTTGATGAGTTTCATGAACGAAGTATACATGCTGATGTGTCGTTGGCTCTTGCGCGGGAATGTCAAAAAATACTTAGGGACGACCTAAGAATATTGGTCATGTCGGCCACATTGAATATTCAAGGGCTTACTGAGAAATTAAATGCGCCATTCATAGAAAGCAAAGGCCGACAATATCCAGTTGATATCAAATATTTAGGTGAACAAGACGAGATGTTGCTACCTGAAATAGCCGCAAGAGCTATCAAAAGCGCCATTAACAATCATGATGGTGACATACTCGCCTTTTTCCCGGGTCAGGGGGAAATAAAAAAATGCGAGGAACTTCTGAAAGGAAAAATTGGCAATGTAAGCATTCATCCTCTCTTTGGACAGCTGCCTTCTGCGCAACAATTTGCGGCTATTCGGCCTAATAAGGAAGGTCGCAGAAAAGTTGTACTCGCTACGTCTATAGCAGAAACAAGCCTCACCATTGAAGGCGTAAAAGTGGTGGTCGATTCTGGCTATGGACGAATTGCCAAGTTTGATCATAATTCTGGTTTGTCGAGATTGGAGACCATTCAAATATCAAAAGATTCCGCGGATCAGCGGGCTGGCCGAGCAGGAAGATTAAGCCATGGCGTGTGTTACAGGCTTTGGTCAAAAGCAACCGATTTAAGATTACAGGCTTACCGAACACCGGAAATCATGGAGGCAGACCTATGCTCTTTAGCGCTTGATCTGGTTTCTTGGGGAATCAAAGACCCGTATAGTCTTGACTGGATTACCGCGCCACCACGTGGTGCCTTATTAGCCGCAAAAGAAACGCTCATTCAACTTGAAGCCATCGATAACAACAGCATCACAAACCATGGCAAAAGGATGAATAGCCTCCCCTGCCATCCGAGAATTGCGCATATGCTTTTGGAAGCTGAAAAGTTAGATCTGATCGGGCTGGGAAGTGATATTGCTGCATTGATTGAAGAGCGTGACCCTATGTCAAACGAAGCTGGCATAGACATCAACGATCGGATAGAGTTTTTGAGAAGATTCAGAAAAGAAAGGCGCGATAATAAGAAATGGGCTCGAATTGAGAAAATTGCCTCATCTTATCGAAATTTATTCGATACAGAGGAAGATAATGACCCTGTAGATGCGTTCGAAACCGGATTACTTTTGGCACAAGCCTACCCAGAAAGAATAGCTTGCGCAAGACCAGGAAACAATGCTCAATTCCAATTAGCCAATGGAAAACTAGCCATGGCTGGTCATAAAGACGATCTGGCTTATGAAAGCTGGTTAGCAGTGGCCAATATGAACGCTCGCGAGGGTGTTGGGAAAATATTTCTCGCGTCTCCGTTAAATCCAAAAGATTTGGCTCCAATGGTGAAAACCAAGAAAATCGTCAAATGGGACTTGGATGAAGATAAAATCGTTGCTTCTTTAGATTTAAGAATTGGAAGTATTGTATTGAAGTCCTCGCCTATCGCAGATGTTGAAGGATCTGAAATTACAAATGCCATCATCGAAGTAATAAAAAAGAATGGAGCGCAATTGTTAAACTGGCCAGAAGCACTTCAAAACTTTCAAAACCGGATTATCTCCCTAAATCATTGGCGCAAAGACGAGCAGTGGCCAGATATCTCTACAGCTACCTTGCTTAAGACCTCTGATGAATGGCTTTCGCCTCATCTCTCTCAGGTCAGAAATATTTCGGACCTTAATAAAATAAACCTGACGCAAACTGTCAAAAATCACTTTTTCACCTTCGAGAAACTTACACTTATCGATCAATTAGCGCCTTTTGAAATTAATGTGCCAAGTGGTTCAAAAATAAGGCTTCAGTATTCTCCCATAGGCGACAAGCCGATATTGGCTGCACGGATTCAAGAGCTTTTCGGTCAGAAAGAAACTCCGAGAATCAATGAGGGTAGAAATGAAGTACTCATTCATCTACTTTCCCCCGGTTTTAAACCTGTACAAGTGACGACCGATTTAGCCAATTTTTGGTCAAAAACGTATTTCGAAGTGAAAAAAGAATTGAAAGGAAGATACCCTAAACATTTTTGGCCAGAGGATCCGTTAAATGCAGAAGCCATTAGTGGCGTAAAGAGAAAACCAAAAATCCAATAATTACGCCTTACCAATTATAGGACAATTTGAGTTTCAATCTGGCGAGGCAAATAACTAGGTGAAAGGCTCTTAGCTTTCAGAAGTGGAGGTCATTGGTAAACCTGTTCAAAACCTTGATACGTAAGTTGATATTGATGTCCGTCAATGTTGATTATCTCACCAATATTAACGGATTCAAGGTCATTTAAATCTGATTCCGAAGTATGCAGGGAAATATTGTACCGTCTTCCCAGATCTAAATAATCTGTATTTATGCCGAGCTTAGTTCCACATAAAATAACAATCAAATACCCTTGAAACTGATCTATCAAATCAATATCTCTCGGAAAGCTGAGGTTATCAGCAATCATGATTACTGTATCTGAGCCTGCATTTAATGACAGCAATGCTTCAATATTGTTCTCTTGCAAATCACCACCTCCACCATTTCTCATCGACTCAAAAAGCGTATTTTTCACCTCATTGAAATCTTTTGTAAATACCGTATAAATCCCTCCGGTTGACCCAATCCACTTATCTTTAGTTTTCTTGTCATCTCCATCATTAAAGAATACATATTTTAAAGGATCCTCTCTCTTTGTCACCTTGACCCATTTCAACAAATCAGTGGTATATGGATACATGCTGGCTGTTGCATCTACCACAAGTGCTTTAGGTTTCGAGGTGTTTCGTTCTAAAACATTAAAAACAGCCGTTTTTTCCAAATGAGTCAACACTTTTTGAAAGGAAGTATCAACAGCATACGCTAAACATTTTGGATAGCTACGAATAATACGATGCTTAGTGATCAGGTTTTCTGGGAAATTATATTTTAAAAATTCAATACTGCCTTTTTTCAAAGGAAACTGAACAGACCCTTTCACCTCTAAGCCAAATTGTTGGTTTCCGATGACTAAGCCACGCTCCCACTTTAATATTTTGGATAGCAAGTGTGCTAGAAATTCTTCACATTCGTACTGGTAGCCATTAACTTTCACAGCCGTTGGCCTTCCCAGATAATTCACCTGAGCAGTGAAAAACACTCTCGCCTTGTAATTTTGATCACATTTGTAGTATTTGTCTAACTGCTCAGCAATGATATCATCCGAAAAGGAGAATTTAGGATAAGCACAGGGTATCTCCTCAAAAGTTATTGACAAGTCTTCTGGATTTTGATTGAGCGCTGTATAAAATCGTTTCAGCTCATTTTTGACGCTATCAATCTCAAGAATGGTCATCTCCTTGGTAGGATAAGGTGCATATTCAATAACAAAACCATGAAAAAAATCAAGACAAGCTCGATAACTCCTACAGCCTGTTTGTTCTATTAATGACCATTGTATAAACTGATTATCCGCTATCTGTGGATTGAGTTCAATCAAATGTTTAATTCTTCGCTTATCCAGAGCCACTTGATCAAAAGCTTTGTCTTCGCTGAATTGAGTATAAACAAGTGAAATCTTAACTATTCGCTGGTCGGTAAAGGGTATTTGACGTAAAGTATCTTTGGAAAAGCTAGAGCTAATATTTAAAATGTTGTTGTCAGTTTTTGGGGAAAACCGATCTATTTCGATTTTGGTTGCTCTTTGGTAAATAATTTCCTCCGCCTCTTGAGCGTGGGTAGCACAGATGGTGAATAGCGAGAAAATAAGTTGCAAAAATAGCTTCATATCACTTTAACGACAACCTTACCAGTTGTTGCTCCCGATTGAAAGAGTTTAATTGCATTTTTTAGTTCATTGAAAGAAAATTGGTGTCCCACAAAAGGTGGAGGTAAATTCAATTGGAAAAGTCCTTCAATGGCTTCCTTCATCAATTCTTTTCTGTCATAAAGCCAGATAAGATTAAAGCCTAATATTGCTTTATTAGACTCAATCATGCCTTGTGGGTCTACGAATGGGCGAGTAAGGTATTTGTAAACAAGAGCAGGCCAATTTGGATAATTATGATTAGAACCGTAACGCGCAGAGCCATAAATCACCATTCTACCCATTGGGGAAAGGTTTTCATAACCTGCTTTAAAGACTTTTCCTCCAATACATTCCATCACAATATTAAGCTCACGGCTAGCGAGTTTCTCTTTGAGGTTTCTAGCAAAATATTTGTCTCTGACAATCCAATCTTGAAATCCTTCTTCTTTTAGTTTTGGAATTTTCGCGGAACTACCGATTGTTCCAATGGTGTAACCTCCTACTTTTTGAACCATTCGATTCGCCAAAAGGCCAACTCCTCCTGCTGCGCTATGGATCAGCACGGTATCTTTTGATTTTAAATTACCAAGATTGAAAAGACCGTAGTAGGCAGTAAGTGCCTGCACTAAAAAACCAGCTCCTTCAGCCAAAGTCCAATCATTGGGAAGTTTTACAGCATAATCCTGGTCTAGATTGAGGTGTGTTGTGTATCCTCCAAATCTTGTCACGGCCATTACCTGATCTCCTATCTCAAATTGCGTTACTTTATCCCCTATGGCAATTACTCTTCCAGAACATTCTAGACCTGGTGTAAATGAACCTTGAGGCGTGGCGCTATACAAACCTAAAACAGCAAAAATGTCAGCAAAATTTAGCCCTATAAAAGCTATTTGAATTTGTATTTGATGCTCACCCGGTGAGGCAACTTCTTGTTCTATAAGCTTCAGCCGATTGATATTTCCTGCTTTGCTTACTTGATAAGACTGACGTATCACGCTAGAAATTACTTATTCAAAATTTCGAGTATCTGATCTTTTTTATACGGCTTCTTAAAATAGTTTGAGATCAGTCCAAGATCTAAAGCAGACTGTATCTCTTCGTTCAAGTCAAAACCTGTAAGTAAGTAGTAATAGACTTCAGGTCTTATCATCTTAGCCGCTTTTGTAAACTCTATTCCATCCATATTGGGCATGCGCAGGTCACAAATGACATGGGTGATTTCATTATCTTTTTTGAGAATTTCCAAACCCTCAGCAGCATTGTTCGCGGTTACAACACCTATTTCATTTCTAAATGTTATGTTGAACAACATTAGATTTGGTTTCTCATCATCGATATACAAAAGTTTCACACTCATATGGCTATTTAATGATTCTTTTTGAATTTAATAAAAACTGTAGTCCCTTTTCCAAGAACTGAATTAAATTTTATTATATCACAGCGATCTTCCACTACCTAGTGATAAAGGTAAAAACAAACCCAGTATCCTTTCGAGGTTGTTGGTTTGTGAAAAAAGATCATAAGTTTTTATCAAGTTTTTTCTGATATACCTACCTCGGCATCTGAAATATGGACATTTACAAAGTTCTGGCGATCAATCACATTGATAATAATCAAACCTCCGTTTTCTAAAGAATTTGCCGCGTTTGACAACAAATTTACCAATAACTGATAGATTTTACCCTCATCAGACACAATTACAGCTTCTTCCACTTTCGATTTAATAATAATCGAAAGCACGTTGCGAATTTCGTGATTTAATATTTACAAAGACGAATTAAAATTGGCAATAATGATACAAGGGGTCATTTGTTTAGCATCTTTCTGGCTAAATATTAAAGTTGATAAAAAATCCAAGTGATTTGATCAACACCTCACTGTATATTGCGAAGCGTTTCTTAGATCTCCTCAGTAGAAGGCTCCAATTCCATGCCTGACCTTTTAGATTTCTTGATGATTGATTTTATACCATAAAATCCACTCTGAACATAGTTGATCGAATTGTTAGTTTCATTAGTAATATCCCCATTAAAACATCTAGTTTGGCAACTTTTCAGTATGAATGAGTTGATCTTGAATTTAACAAATCTTTTGGTTGGCCTTTCGAACAATATAGTTCGCTAAGCTACCAGCCTTTCAAGGCCATTTTGTAAACATTCAATTCTTCTGTTCGAATTGTTTCAGGGTTAATTTGACAAGTAAAAAAGATGGCGTTAAGAAAAAGAGCAAAATTATTTTCAAAGCTGTAGGTACTATATCGGTATTGATGAAATGCTTTATCATAGGTGAACAAATTTCAAGCTTTAAGTATGAAGTATCTTAACTATTCAATATCCAAAAGAATTTATTCGTTTTATGGCTTTTACTTTAGATTTTGGACTAATTTAACCTCCATTAGTAACTACGTGATAAAACTAAAAAACATAAAATGCTTGAATTAGCCAGTATTCTTGTTCTTGGGATTTTTGCGCAATGGTTAGCATGGAAGATTAAGCAACCTGCAATCCTTCCGTTGATTCTCATTGGCCTTTTTATAGGTCCAATCTCTACCTTTTTAACGCCTGATGGCTCAAAGTTGATTGATGGAGATTTTATTTTCTCTGGAGATCTGTTGTTTTCTTTTGTCTCCATATCCGTTGGCGTGATCCTTTTTGAAGGAGGACTCACCCTGAATCTAAGAGAAATTCAAAATCTGGCTGGAACGGTACGAAACCTACTTATTTTCGGTGCATTAATTACTTTTTTTGGTGGTGGTATAGCTGCTCATTTTATCATGGGGCTTAGTTGGAAAATGTCCTTCTTATTTGGTGCATTGATCATCGTTTCAGGACCGACTGTTATTCTGCCTATTCTGAGAAACGTCAGGCCAAACTCCAATATCAATACTATCTTAAAGTGGGAAGGAATTCTTATTGATCCGTTTGGTGCCTTGGTTGCCGTATTAATGTACGAGTTCATATTGTCTTCCAAGCATGGTAGCGAATATCCATTGGAAGTTTTCCAAGATTTTTTCGTAACCATCTCTGCAGGAATAGTTGCCGGAGGATTGGGAGCTTTTTTCTTATATTCAGTAATTAAAAATAACGCAATACCAGGCTACCTTAGAAATGTCTTCACTCTAGGATTAGTTATATTCACTTTTGCTTTCTCCGAACTCATTCATAAAGAAGCCGGTTTAATGGCGGCTACTGTTATGGGCATCATTTTGGCAAATATTAAATTTGATGAACTCAAAAATATTCTCTCCTTTAAAGAAGATATAAGCACGATCTTAATTTCCGTTCTTTTTATTCTTTTATCCTCAAGAATTGACATTATTCAGATTGAAAAATTGGGTTCAGCCAGCATTATTCTTTTTGCGGTAGTCATTTTAATTATTCGTCCAGTAGGTGTTATTTTAAGTTCCTTTGGGTCTGGCCTTTCTTGGAGAGAAATTGCTTTTATATCATGGATTGGACCTAAAGGTATCGTTGCGGCTGCAGTGGCTTCACTTTTCTCTCTTGATTTGATTCAAAAAACAGAAGTCGTTGATGCTAAAGAGTCAGAAATTTTATTGCCTTTGGTATTTTTGATTATCGTAGGAACAGTCGTATTGCAGGGTTCTTCTGCTAAATTAGTAGCTAAATGGTTAGGTGTCATAAGAAAAGAACCTGAAGGCATAGTGATCGTAGGCGCGAATGAACTTGCTCGAAAAATTGCACTAAAACTTAAAGAATTAGGCATTTACACCATTTTGGTAGATACCTCCCTCCCAAATGTAAAAGAGTCAAAAAAGCTCGGCTTGAAAGCTATGCAAGCCAATATATTGTCTGATGCGATCTTCGAAGATTTGGATTTGTCCAAAATAGGTAAAATAGCTGCTCTAACATCCAATTCAGGTCTAAATGACATGGCATGTAAATGGTTTACTAAAGAGCTTGGTGAAGAAAAAGTATTCAGGTTGGCATCCAAAGAAGAATCTGATAACAGCAATGTTCCACTCCCTAAGAATGTGTTATTTAAGACAAGAGATGATTTTGTAGCTGTGGTTCAATATTTAAGAGAACAGGATGCTTTCGAAGAGCGTAAATTTTCAACTCAACAAGAATATGATGAGTTTGAAGAAAAGCACATCAAGCATATTATTCCTATTCTTTTTCATCACCCTGATAAAACGGTAGATTTAATATCTGGGTTTAGCGGTAAAATCGACAAGGAGTCAACCCTCCATTTTATTAAAAAACCTAATTATGATAGTTTGAATGATGAAGATGAAGATGACTTTGAGGAAACATGAAAATTATAGACTGGTGACTTACATTAAAGGGGTATCTATAAGATGATTACCCACATAAGTGGCGTTAAAACCATCAGAGTTAGGAAAATTTGTATTTTCCTGAATAGACACTATATAACTGATAAAATATGAATAACATTTATTTTTACGTTGTAATAAGTTGTCTTAGCCTTACTGGTTTAGGGGAGCTAAAGGCACAAAAGGCTGAGGAAATCATTGGAGCCTTTGAGTTCGCTGGCGACATTTATGTCTCTTTCAAAAGCAACAGCGCCAACAGGTTTTTAAGTAAAAAGGTCGAAGGATATCTGAGTACGGATGTCTTGGCATCAACGCTTCAAATTGCCGTGGATGTCGTTTACTCCACGAAATACTCACGTATATATGCCATTTACAAAACGAACTCTGAAAAGTTCATCGCCCATGCTATTCATCAAGTGAACGAAAATCCAACACCTAATCTAAAAGCAGCCTTCGGAATCATCAGTGATCCGGATACAAAAAAGACAATGGCAGTTTATTTAAATACGAATAATCAGATCATTTCATTTCCGCTTGATTGATTTGTGTCTGCCTTAGTTTGAGCAACTGATCTCTGCAATATTAAGATCAAACGATGAGACAAAGACGCTCTCGAATTATGTGATCGATGGAAATATTAGTCCAATTTGGATATATAAACCGTCTTGATGTTTACAAATTCTCGAAGGCCATCAAGGCTAAGCTCCCGTCCATAACCCGATCTCTTGGTTCCTCCAAAAGGTAGTCTTGGGTCAGATTTCACAAGCTCATTAATAAATACTGCGCCATCTTCAAATTTCGAAATCAATTGTTTTGCCAAGTCAAGATCTTGGGTAAAAAAGGAAACACCCAAACCAAAAGTTGATAGATTGGAAAGCAATACCGCCTGCTCAATATCATCATAACCGATAAAACTAGCAACAGGACCAAAAAGCTCTCCATCAAAGGCTGGCATCCCTGGCTTAACTGAAGTCAATATAGTTGGATAGTAAAATGTACCTTCTCTTTTCCCACCCATAACAAGTTTAGCGCCTGCTTTTATAGAGTCATCAACTTGTGTTTCCAGCTTGTCTGCTAGATCTGGCCTGGCCAATGGACCAATATCTGTCGATTCTTGCATTGGATCTCCGCATTTTAACAATTCGAACCCCTCCTTAAATTGATCCAAATATTCATACATGATAGAATTATGAATAATAAACCTTTTGGCTGCAATACAGCTCTGACCGTTATTTTGTGTTCTTGCTTGAATTCCAACCTCCACTGCCTTATCAATGTTTGCATCATGATGTACTATAAAAGCATTACTGCCTCCTAGTTCTAAGACACATTTCTTGAGGTGTTTTCCGGCAATTTGTGCTACCGACTGCCCTGCAGCCTCACTTCCCGTTAGCGTCACACCTTTAACTAGTTTGTGGGCAATGACATTTTCTACTAGTGCTACATCAATAATGAGGTTTTGCAATGTGCCTTTATCAAAGCCAGCCTCTTGAACAAAACTTTGGATCCGAAGCGCAGTTCCTAATACATTAGGCGCATGTTTGAGTAGCGTAGTATTGCCAACCATGAGCGCTGGAGCTAAAAACCTAAAAACTTGCCACATGGGGAAATTCCAAGGCATAATAGCCAAAATAACTCCTAGTGGCTCATAAGCCACAAAGCTGTCATAAGCTTCTGTTTCAATTTTTTTAGGAGATAAGAACTCAGGTGCATTTTCAACATAGTATTCACAAACCCAAACGCATTTTTCAACTTCACTGATGGCTTGGTTTAAAGGTTTGCCCATTTCTTTAGACATCAATTCACCCAAGGCTTTTTTATTCTTTTCAAGAAGCTTAGATAGCGCCAACAGCTTTTCTCCCCTAACCGACAAATCAAGATGTTTTTGATCTAAAAATGATTGCTGCGCCGTGTCAATAAGTGCATTCACTGCCGAAATATCTTGTTTCTGAAAACTCTCGATTTGACTTTGGTTAAAAGGATTAATGGTCTGAAAATGTCTCATTCTTCTTATTATTTTAATAATTAAAAGATCAAAAATTTCTTAATTTAAGCAATTTTGATTACCGTTTGGTTGATATAAAGACTAATTTTGCGGTTTAATTAAATAAGTCGATACATAACACTTCATATACTCCTTTTTGACATAAGAAGTAAATAAGTTTTTCATTTGGCTTATTGATAATGCAAAGAATTTAAATTATGATTTCTACTCAAAACATTTCACTTCAATATGGGAAACGCGTCCTCTTTGAAGATGTCAACGTTAAATTTACAGCTGGTAATTGCTATGGCATTATTGGTGCCAATGGTGCCGGAAAGTCTACTTTTTTAAAGATTCTTTCTGGTGAGATAGCCGCTAATTCTGGATCCATAAGCATTGATAAAGATAAAAGGTTGGCCTTTTTGAATCAAAATCATTTTGAATTTGACGAGAACACGGTGCTTGATACTGTCATGATGGGTTACAAGAAGCTTTGGGAAGTCATGCAAGAAAAAAATGATATCTACATGAAACCCGATTTTTCGGAAGCAGATGGAAACCGAGCCTCTGAACTTGAGGCAGAGTTTGCAGATATGGATGGGTGGAATGCAGAATCCGATGCTGCTGCACTTCTCAGTGGGTTGGGCATCATAGAGGACGATCATTTCAAGCTATTGAAAGAGTTGAACGGTAACCAAAAAGTGAGAGTGCTCCTTGCGCAGGCATTGTTTGGAAATCCAGATATCCTAGTTTTAGATGAACCTACCAATGATCTGGACATACATACCATCACGTGGCTAGAGAACTATTTATTAGATTTTAAGAATACTGTGATCGTGGTATCACATGATCGGCATTTTCTCGATACCGTATGCACACACATTGTGGATATTGATTTTGGTGCTTTAAAAACCTATTCGGGTAACTATTCCTTTTGGTATGAAACAAGCCAGCTAGCACTTGCTCAGCGATCTTCCGCTAACAAAAAGGCAGAAAAAAAGAAAAAGGAACTACAAGAATTTGTCGCCCGTTTCAGTGCGAATGCTTCTAAGTCGAAACAGGCTACAAGTAGAAAGAAACTCTTAGAGAAAATTAATCTTGACGAAATTCAACCTTCCAACAGGAAATATCCTGCCATTATTTTCAACCAAAACAGAGAGGCCGGAGATCAAATTTTAGAAGTAAAAGGATTAAACAAAGCAATAGATGGCAAGCCTCTTATTAAAGACTTTGATCTTTTTGTAAACAAAGGAGAAAAAATTGCTTTTATTGCGGATGATAGTATGGCCACTACTACCCTTTTCAAAATTTTAATGGGAGAAATGGAAGCGGATTCTGGCTCATTCAAATTTGGGCAGACGGTAACCAGTGCTTATTTACCCAATGAGAATGAAGAGTATTTTCAAAGTGATGACAACCTTATCGATTGGCTAAGAGAGTACTCTACTGGCGAAAAAGATGAGGTTTATATACGTGGGTTTCTAGGAAAAATGCTTTTTTCAGGTCAGGAAACGTTGAAAAAATGTTCCGTTCTATCAGGGGGTGAAAAAGTAAGGTGTATGGTTTCCAGAATGATGCTTCAGGGTGCAAACCTGCTCTTTCTCGATGAACCTACTAACCATCTCGACCTTGAATCAATCACTGCATTTAACAATTCTTTAAAAGATTTTCCAGGTACGGTTTTATTCACTTCTCACGATCACACTTTCACTCAAACTATTGCTAATAGGGTGATTGAATTGACTTCAAAAGGTTTCGTCGATCGATTGGGAACTTTCGATGAATTTTTAGAGAAAAAAGAACTGGTTGCTCAGTAAGCAACCAGTTCTTTTTTTTACCATTCGGTATGAAAAATACCTTCCTTGTCTATCCTTTCGTAAGTATGTGAGCCAAAGTGATCTCGCTGAGCTTGGATCAAGTTAAGTGGAAGCTTGCCTGACACAAAAGAATCGAAATAATTTAAGCTTGCGGACAATCCTGGCGTAGGTATGCTTGCCTTCATTGATTGAACTACGGTATTTCTTAAACCTCCGATGTTGCTTTTTAAGGTTTCCACAAAGTACTTATCGAGCAATAGAGAGATTAGCTTGGGATCAGCATCGTAAGCCTTTCTCATATCTTCCAAAATATTTGCTCGGATGATACATCCACCTCGCCATATTTTAGATGTTCTTTCTAAGTCGATACCATAGCTATACTCTTCTGAAGCAGCCGCCAATTGAGTCATTCCCTGTGCGTAAGTCAAAATAAATGCAGAAAATAAGGCTTTTTCAACATCATCGACAGTCAAGTCGGTGGTTTTGTGATAAGCTGATTCATATAACGACTGTGCTTTCACTCTGTCGTCTTTCATAGACGATATTTCACGCATACTCACCGCAACATCGATAGTTGGTATTGGAATACCCAAGTCCATTGCATTTTGAGATGTCCACTTACCCGTACCTTTTTGCTTGGCTTTATCCAGAATATAGTCTACGAGTTCGCCATCTTGAAATTCGTCTTTCTGCGTAAATATATCAGCTGTAATCTCCACTAAAAATGACTTTAATCGACCAGTATTCCACGCAGAAAACGTTTCCTGAATGGTTCCGTTCGAATAGCCTAAACCGTGCTTTAAAATGAAATATGATTCAGAAATTAACTGCATCAATCCATATTCTATCCCATTATGCACCATTTTGACATAGTTACCAGCAGACCCATCTCCCATATAATCAACACAAGGTTCACCGTTAACTTTGGCTGATACCGCTTCGAAAATTGGTTTGATGATTTGATACGCATCCTTATTTCCGCCAGGCATGATACTAGGGCCAAATCTTGCGCCTTTTGCACCACCAGAGACTCCTGCACCAAAAAAATGAATTCCTTTTGCTTTCAGTTCTTCGTATCTCCTGTCAGTATCGGTGAAAAATGAGTTCCCTCCGTCAATAATCAAATCTCCTTCGTCAAGATGTGGCAATAAATCATTGATAACAGCATCTACAGGTTTTCCAGCTGGTACAAGTAGCATTATTTTTCTTGGAGTACTGAGGTTTTTGATAAACTCGATTTTATCTGAAGTTCCATCAACCTTCTTACTGTCTCCCTCTTTTTTCAATGAGATTACTTTTTCCTCATCTAGGTCCAAGCCATATGCTGAAAAGTTGTTATCTGCAACGTTTAGAATAAAATTTCTACCCATTACTCCAAGACCGACTAGGCCAAAATCGTATGTTCCGCTCATAATTTTTTATTTTACAAATCCCTTAAGGCGTACAATCTTGTTTACCTTAGAGACATGAAATTACTTAAGGCACCAAAATAACAAATCATTGAGCTCAAACAATGAAAGCGCGAATATTAGTCATGTTATTTAATGAATTTAATCTTCACCTGATGATTACCGCATCATCTTCTATACCGATTTAAAAAAATGAAAAAAGTAGAAAGTCAGACAATAGTCATTTTTGGAGCCTCAGGCGACTTGACCATTCGTAAATTAATACCCGCGGTATTTAATCTTTTCGAAAGAGGGTATTTACCAGAAGATTTTAAAATAGTCGGGGCAAGTCGTACCTCCTATTCTGATGAAGAGTTTAGAAAAAAGGTAATCGCAGAAAATAAGCATTTGAATATCGATAAACTCACGCAAGAACAGATTGATCATTTTGCAAAAAAGGTCTATTACGAATCCATAGATACCAAAAGCGTGGATGGATATGTCTCCTTGAAGAATAGGCTAGAATCCATGAACAATGGTGTCAATAATTGCATCTTCTACTTAAGCACCCCTCCTAGCCTATATGCTACGATTGGAACTTTCCTTGCCGAGGTAGGTTTGAGCAGCGAGGAGCATGGCTGGAAACGACTGATTGTGGAGAAGCCTTTTGGCTATGATCTTAAATCTGCGAAGGAGCTCAATGCAAAACTTTTAGAGTGTTTTAATGAAAACCAGATCTATAGGATTGATCACTATTTAGGCAAAGAAACCGTTCAAAACTTGCTAGTTACAAGGTTCGCTAATAGTATTTTCGAGCCACTATGGAATAGAAACTACATCGAAAGGGTAGAAATAACCAATGCTGAAAGTGTAGGTGTTGAAAAGCGTGGTGGATACTATGATAGTTCTGGTGCTTTGAGGGACATGGTTCAAAACCACCTACTACAACTTGTATCCATGGTTGCCATGGAACCTCCAACCAAAGTAGATGCCCAATCAATCAGGGACGAAAAACTGAAAATATTCAAGTCTTTGCGTCCTTTTACTGCCGAAGACTTGAAAACCAATGTGATTCGCGGACAGTACGGCGAGTCTACATACAAAGGCGAAAAATTCAGCGGTTATAGAAATGAAGAAGGAGTAAACCCCGAATCACGTACCGAAACATACGCTGCACTTAAGTTTTACATAGACAATTGGCGCTGGGCAGATGTGCCTTTTTATATAAGAACGGGTAAAAGGTTACCGACACGAGTTTCTGAAGTAGTGATTAAATTCAAACCAAACCACCACCATCTTTTCGCAGATTCGAGATTAGCGAACTCCCAAAACGTTTTGGTTTTTAGAATTCAACCGAATGAAGGCATCTTATTGAAATTTGGCTTAAAGGTACCAGGAGCAGGTTTCAATGTAGACACGGTCAATATGGATTTCTTATATGATAATATGACAGATGCCTATCTTCCTGAGGCTTACGAGCGATTATTATTAGATGCCATGCAAGGAGACGCTACTTTATATGCTCGTGGTGATAGTGTTGAAGCGGCATGGGAATTTATCGATCCGATACTTCAAGCCTGGGAAAATGACAAGGATCTGCCAATTTATCAATATCCATCAGGAACCTGGGGGCCTGAGCCAAGTGATGAACTGATCGGGAAAGGCGGCTGGAGAAATCCTTGTAAAAACTTGACTGATGATGGTACTTTTTGTGAATTATAATACTTTTTAAGATGACTGGCACTTTACATGCTTACCCCACTCCTGAAGAAGTTGCGGAGGGTTTTGCTAAATTTTTACAAGCCTCTGTTGAAGAAGCAGCGGTATTTAATATAGCGCTTTCTGGAGGTTCCACACCGAAATTGCTTTTCAAGATTCTATCAAAAAATTATGAAAATAAACTTGATTGGGATAAAATTCATTTTTACTGGGGTGATGAGCGATGCGTTGATCCTGAGAATGAGGAAAGTAATTTTAAGATGACGAATGATTTATTATTTATGCCTTTAAATATTAAGGCTGAGAATATACATCGTGTGTTAGGAGAAGGAGTGCCAGATAATGAGGCCAGTAGATACTCTGCAGAAATATTGAAAAATGTGTCTTCGAAAGACCAATTACCTGAATTCGATATGATTATACTCGGTATGGGCGAAGATGGTCACACGGCCTCTATTTTCCCACATCAGATGGAACTGCTTAAAGCAGATCGTATTTGTGATGTTGCAATACATCCTACAAGTGGCCAAAAAAGAATTACCATTACAGGGGAGACTTTAAATAACGCGAAGAAAGTAGCCTTCCTTTTAACAGGATCTGGCAAGAGAGCAAAGGTTGATGAGATTTTTAATAAAAGCGGTAATTGGACAAAATACCCTGCCGCTCATATAGTACCGAAACACGGGGAACTTCATT
This sequence comes from Cyclobacteriaceae bacterium, assembly GCA_040218415.1. Classification (GTDB taxonomy): domain Bacteria; phylum Bacteroidota; class Bacteroidia; order Cytophagales; family Cyclobacteriaceae; genus JAVJRN01. The sequence goes on along the minus strand of JAVJRN010000067.1, from coordinate 107,424 downwards.
GGTTTCTTGATGAAGCCGCAATTCCAGATCATTTCTAATTCTATTTTTTTACTTTTAAGCCTTTGAAGGCTAACCGACTCTATTATCCAACCAACCTATGAGACTAGGACAACTTGCAAGGCAACTCAATATCAACACTGCTGATATTGTTTCGCTGCTCAATGAAAATGATATTATAATTAATGACCACCCAAATGTTAAAATTGATGGCGAGCCAGAGCAAATTGTTTTAAGGAAGTTTGGCCAAGAAGCACAGCAGGAAAAAGTAGAAATTGAAGTTTTACCAGAGGTGACTCAGGTCGAAGAACCAGCACCAACGTCGATTACGGAACTAAACGAACCTTCATCAATGGAGGAAAAGCCAATTACCATTGAAGAAGGACAAGTCACCTTTGATCAGGAAGTCGAAAAATCACCTTATCAACAAGTAGTCGAAGAAAAGGTTGAGCAACTAGATGTTAACTTACCGAAAGCTGATGAAGACAATCAGGAAAATCTTGAGCCTTCCATTGATCCGTCGATAGAAGAAATAAATGAACTCAACCTGAATATTGATGAAGATGAGGTTATCAGGGCTCCAAAAATTTCTTTGGAAGGGCTGAAAGTTGTTGGTAAAATTGACTTGCCTGAACCTAAGAGTAAAGAGGAAATCCACAAAGAAAAGGACGACACCAAAGCTAAAAGGAAATCGAAAAATTATCGCAGTGAGCAAACTGAAGAAGAAAAAGAGGCTCGCCGGATTAGGAATAGAGAAATCAAAGAAAGACGTTTACAGAAAGAGAAGGAACGAGAACAACAGGAACGAGAAGAACGCGAAAGAAAGGCAAAGGAAGAGTTTTACAGAAAAAAGTTGGTAACAGAAAAAGCCGCTCTAAAAAATAAAAAAGCTAAACGAAAAGAGATTAAAAAACAAGATGAGCATATCATCAAATCAAAGCCTAAATCTGCCCTGGGCAAGTTTTGGCAATGGCTTAATACCTAATAATTCACTTATCACAAAGATTGCCTAGCTCTAGTTTTATTCAAAAAAGTTAGATGTAAATTTAACTACATTAGTTTATAGTCTGAATGAACGACATCCAGAGCATTGCTTTTTTATCAACAGGCGTTGATTTAACACTATTTTTATCACACTTAATTCCTTATCGAATTCTCTTGGTTTCTACAACCTGAAGCCCACCAAAGTCAGATCGTCATCTCTGTCTATGCTTTGCAAAGACTTTACATCAATTTGGTCTATTGCTTGCTTTCCATGGCCGGATATAATCTCTCTAAAGGACATTAATTCATTTTCTTGAATACCGTTAGTATATAAAAAAAAGTGTGTCTTATCATCTAGTTCTGTTTGAAACTCTGATGGCTCCTTTAAATCTATTTTAACTTCTTCTAGAAAATTGTTACCACTGGCTAAAATTAGGCCATTACCAATGTTTTTAATGTTTAAAGTATTTTGTAACGTGTTAACCGTGATTAGACTAATATTTACATTGATATCATCCTCTTCATCTTCACTCATTACACTGTTGAGATTGTGAGCGTTTACTTGATTATTTAACCATGCATGAAACTGGGTAAAGGTTTCATTATTGGTAAAATCATATTGATCCAATATTGAATTAAGAAATAAAGCCAAATGTGCACCAGAGTCGCCTTCTATTTGGCAATCAGCCAAAGCGAACCTTATGATCCCATCATCAAATTTTCTTATCCAGAGAAAATCACTGCTTAAAGTGTCCTTCGGCTGATAATGAAAAAGTGATCTTGGAAAGTAGCTTAAAATGTTGTTTTGTCTCAAAAATCTTCTTTGAATCCGCTCTATAGAAAACCTTTCACGTGGTTGCGATTTATCTTCATGCTTCTGATCCTTGCTGACTTTGGATTTTTTTATTTTTGATTCCTTAGTAGTGGTCTCATTTTTTAAAGATCTTTCTACAATGTCAATGTCAATATTTTCAGTTAACTCCTCTTTTTCTTCTTCTAGCCCATTATTAAATGTCTTTTTTTCTGGAGTTACGACTAAAGTTATTTCTTGCGAAAGCTTGTATGTTCTAAAATACAAGGTCAATGCTCCCTGAGTATCACGACTTGAGTATACAATGATATAATCATCACCGAAGGCTCTAATATATATTTGATTACCGTCATTTATCGCGAGCATCAAATGATCGCAGTATTGAGAAAACTCACTTATGACACTTGAAAGGTACTCCAAGTTCATCTCATGGGTATCCTTAAGCACTATCCGCTCTTTAGAATTTCTATTAAAAATTAATAACCCATAAATCTTTGGTATCCTATCACATAGATATTTGCCAAACGTAATTGACTCAGGATTTATTGATTTTTCCTCGTTCATTTATCCAATTTGATGAAATCAATCTGATTTGATGAAACTAATTAAACGTTATCCACTAATTTCAGATTGGTACTTATTTCAAACTGGCAAATTAATAATAAATCCAGCGCCTTTACCTTCTACTCTTTCAAAATTTTGTGCTGGAATGCAATTATAAAAGGCCTGATAGACAATCCTAAAACATGTTCAACTCCAGAGCTGGTTGAATAGTGAAAAATGGATAAATCTATAGACTAACATCTGCACCTATTTGTTATACATTTTATTTGTATTTCGATAACCACTTATATCGGTGTACCAATCCTTATAAATGGTGCCTTTGGATTCTCCCCAGTTTCGAAACTTGGTATAGGCTTCATCAATCCTTGTTTTTTCGAGCGGCTGTCGAAAGTCATGAATAATATTCAAAGCCCAAGGCATATTGTTTATTTCTCGATAATACTTCGCTAATGCCAAGTCTGAATTGTCGTGGAAAGTGTTGAAAAAAGTATCATCCGCTAACTCCGTAGGTGCGAAATCAGGAAGGTGAACTTCTCTCCCTCGGTCTCCTCCAATAAAGATAAAAGGATTGAAAGGTGGCAGGCCAATTAATGACTGATCGATAGGTTCTGTAAATTCAATAACAACTTCTATCTCATTTCCTGTAGCTAGCGGAGCTTCATTTTGCGTATTTATGAACCACCCTGCACTTGCACCAGAAACATTATCAAAAGCATCATCAAAAACCATGATTACCGCTCCATCACTATGTCCCATTTCTAGACCTTTGTCATTCAACGAAACTATATTTCGGGTTAAATTATTTCCAGTAACGGACGACACTAAAGATTGATCGATAGGTAATTTGAAAGCAAAACCATTGTGCAGGGACGCTCCTATGGCTTTTATCTTAAACTTGCCTACTAACCTTACCACTTGATTAGCTGCATTTTCTACTTGAATAAAACGATAATTAACCACCAAGTCATTGAAGTCATAGTCTCCACGCGATGGCCATAAGTCTTCATACGCCAAGGAACCCCAACCTATATCCGAGGGTGAGTAAACGGTAGCGGCAGCATTCGGATCATTCGGATAATCATCTTGTGCGTCAATCACTCCGTCGTTATCAGAATCTTGTTGTGATAAGTCTGCTAATTCACATTTAAAACTGCCTAAATCATTGATTGCATGAGGATAAGTTTTTACCACTGCCCACGCCCCATCAAATTTATCCATTTCGATAAGTTGTGAATTGGCATCATTGGTAGCCAAGTACAACCGATCATTTCTATCGATTGCCATTGATGTGGGTTGAAAAGGCAAATTTTCTGCACTTATTCTCGTGGCTATGGCTACTTCTCCTTGAATTTCCACACGATATAGACCAGAAAAGCAACACATGTAAATCGTTCCCTCTTTGGAGATGGCTAGATCGCCACCTCCCACTGGAGCGGCTAACCCTACAATATCAAACCTGTTCAATACTGCATTAGTCCTCGGATCAATGATAAACATCTCCTCATTTTTTGCGATGTAAAGGTTTCCTGTGACTGGATTATGTTCCATGCGAGGATAGCTGCCATTAAAGGGATTTCCTTGATGGGCTACATGATGGGTGTTGGTATTATAATCATAATACTTCAGCGTCTGATTGATGTTATAATATACCCATCCATTTTGCTTGTCCACAGCACAGGCTATTGAGCCGCCACCATCCAAGCCACCAAGATCCAATGCATCATAGTTTCCTGATTCAACATTGAGCGAATAAAAACCACCTTGACTATTGACCGCATAGAGTAATTCATTACAATCTTCCACGCGCGATGCAGCGGCAGAACTCGATTGATTTGACGACAAGTCTAGCTCAAAACTACTTTGATTAGCCACATCAAGCGTATAGGTCTTTGTCTGTCCGGCATTGGAAGTATGCGTTAATTGAATTTCATCAAGATGTCCAGGCAGATTAACGGCGATTTTACCCTTTTTAGTAACATATTTTCCGATCAAATATTGACCATCACCATAAGTGAGCAGGTAAGTTCCTTCGCCCTGATTTACTTCGATACTTATCTCAGTAGCCATATTAAAAGAGAAATCCTCACTAATATTTAAATCTGCAGAATTGTCCATTTCCATGATTTCCTTCTCTTCAAATTCATAAACACAGCCTGTTAATAAGACTATTAATGTTATTTGAGATAAAAACTGAAGTATTGAATTTTTTAGCATGACATTATTCTTTGATTATTAATGATGCAAATCAAGAAATTATTGGGTCACGTTTTTAGATAAATAGATCAGCTGTTGACCGCCTTGGATATTTGGTGCCTTTACTTCGATTTTCGGAAATGCCATAATGATGGTTTTGATCGTGACTTTTTCGGAAGGATCAAAAATGTATTTATCGTGGTTTTCTTTATTTGCAACTTTTGACCCGTTGTAAATACCTCACTAACTACCTTTGATAATGGGATAGTTACTAAATTGCAGACTTATAAAAATCACTTGGCATGCTCGAAACACCTGAAACGAACCTCTTACCCACCTTAAAGAAATATTTTGGCTATGAATCATTTCGAGGTGAGCAAATGGACATTATTCAAACGGTACTGAACAAAAACGATTGTTTGGTAATCATGCCAACTGGTGGTGGGAAATCTATTTGTTTCCAGTTGCCAGCATTGCTATTGAAAGGTTTGACCCTCGTCATATCGCCTTTAATTGCTTTGATGAAAGACCAAGTGGATGGACTCAACGCCAATGGTATTCCGGCTGCATACTTAAACAGCAGTCAGGAATCAGAGGAACAGCAGGCCATCATCTCAAAAATTTCAGACAAATCAATAAAACTACTCTATTTAGCACCCGAAAGCCTACCGAATTTCACCCATCTCCTCAATGAAGATATCATTAGCTGCATCGCAATAGACGAAGCGCATTGCATCTCTTCATGGGGGCACGACTTTAGGCCTTCTTATAAGCAACTAGGTTTTTTAAAGCAAAAGCTGAAAAACACTCCTATTATCGCACTTACTGCCACAGCTGACAAAACTACTCGGCAAGACATTTTGGATCAGCTGAGCATTCCGAACGCCACACAATTTCTAAGTTCTTTTGATAGAAAAAATATTTCCTTAGAAGTAAGACCTGCGGAAGACCGGGTCAAGCAAATCATTGCTTTTGTGGAAAAAAGACCAGATCAAGCTGGTATCATTTATTGTCTCAGTAGAAAGTCCACCGAAGACTTAGCCGATAAGCTTTCTCTAAAAGGTTTTGTGGCTAAAGCATACCATGCTGGCTTGGGGTTTGAAGAACGATCGAAAATACAAGAAGAATTTATTTATGATAAAACACCAATAATCTGTGCGACGGTAGCCTTTGGAATGGGCATTGATAAATCAAATGTTCGTTGGGTGATTCATTACAATATGCCTAAAAACCTCGAAGGTTACTATCAGGAAATTGGCAGAGCGGGACGTGATGGGCTACCATCTCAGGCGTTGTTGTATAATACTTTTGCAGATATCGTGCAGCTCAAGCGCTTCATTGAAGACGCACCAAATGCCGAAATGCAAACAGCCAAACTGGACAGAATGAAGCAATTTGCTGATGCTACCTCTTGTAGAAGACGTATTCTACTCAGCTATTTTGGTGAACTCATCTCAGAAGATTGCGGCAATTGTGACGTTTGCAAGAATCCGCCACAATTTTTTGATGGTACCACCATGTCTCAAAAGATACTTTCTACCATTGCCCGGCTGAAACAAATAGAAGCTATTGGAATGGTGATAGATGTGATGCGCGGTTCAAAAAACCAATATGTCATTGATAAAGGCTATGAAAGTATTAAGACCTACGGTATTGCATCCAATATTTCACAGCGAGATATGCAACATTATGTTGTGCAAATGATTAATCTCGGCTTATGCGAAATTTCCTTCCATGAAGGAAACGCACTCAAACTCACCGAATTGGCTAAAAATGTTCTATTTAACAATGAACAAGTTCAGCTCAGTAAACCTGTCAGCAAAGAATCAATCGCCAATAAAACGAAAGCTAAAGAAGAAAATAGATCTTATCAAACAGGTGAATTATTTGAAGAACTTAGACAACTACGACTTCAAATTTCGAAAGAGGAAAGGATTCCTCCTTATTTGGTGTTTAGTGATAAAACACTTCGAGATATAGAAAATACGTTACCCATGAATGAGGACGAATTTTTGACTGTCAATGGCGTGGGCAAACGCAAACTTGAAGTTTATGGCGACCGATTTATTGATTTGGTAGTGAATTTTCAGCGCAAATAATTCGCACAATACTAAAATACCGAACCGCCCGTTCGTGTGGTAAGCAATTCCAAAGCTTTCAACCCTTTACTTGAGTTTCCTTTTGGGTTAAGCGGTGGACTCCATACGCTCACACAATATTCAAGTGGATTGATCGCTACAATGGCGCCCCCAACCCCACTCTTTCCTGGCAACCCTACTTCAAAAGCGAACTCACCCGATTCATCATAAAAGCCACAGGTCATCATAAGTGCATTGATTCTTCGCGCTTGACCAGAGGTTATCATATAGTCGCCAGAACCGAAAGGCGATTTTGTTTCTCCGAGATTATAAAAAGATCGAACCAATTCATTACAATTCATCTCTAGTGAACATTGGTGATAGTAAAAATCAAGCACATCCTCGACTTCATTGGCAAGATTGCCTTTAGCCTTTATCATGTAGGCCAGTGCAGAATTCATATAACCGACACTCTTCTCTGATTCAGCTACCGTCAAATTGTATTTAATCTCCAAACTATTGCATAGACCTTGAACATAAGCAAGAAAATCTTCTTTTGGGTTTTTCAATCGAGACAATAAAACATCTGCCACAACGATTGCACCGGCATTGATAAATGGATTTCTTGGGATGCCATTTTCATATTCTAATTGGACTATAGAGTTAAAACTACTCCCACTAGGTTCTACTCCAACCCTTTTCCACAGTTTTTCTCTATCGCAACTCATGGCCATGGCAAGTGAGAGCACTTTCGATACACTTTGAATGGAAAATTTTTCCATACTATCACCAAATTCGAAATGTTGGCCAGTCATTGTTGTCAAGCTTAAGCCAAACTTACCCGCATCCACCAGAGCAAGCTCCGGAATGTAGGAAGGCACCTTACCAGCTATCTCCAAATTTTTTAACTCTTCATATATGGAAGCTAAAATTGCTTGATAATCGATAATCTCTGTTGATTTCATCATTTACTTCGTTACCGCTTTTCGCGGCAAGCTATGCATTTTTCTTCCAATATTTTATTGAAGATCGATCAATATTGAACCCTAGATTATCCATACTCAAGAGGTATAAATCAAACAAAAAAGTTTTGAGAACTCCTTCTTCGAGAAACCGTCTGCTGGAGGTAATAACTGGCCGATTTACAATACGAAATTTCCCAACTTTCATTAACCTTTTACAAAAATGAGCCGCCTCCAAAACAATTTTATTCGGATACCCATTCACCTTTTGGAATGCGTGCTTCTTACAGAAAATTGCCTGATCTCCATAACAGCGTTTGGTGAGATTATAGCGAACGCTATTAACGTAACTAATCAATCGCAAAAGGGAGTTGTTCTTATCAAAAACCATTTCGAAAGCCCCGCCGACTACTTCCTCTGGACCCAAAGTCTTTTCGATTTCCTGCTGATAATCTTTAGGAAGAAAAGTATCGGCATCTAGAAAAATCAAAATGTCCCCTTTTGCCAATTCCGCACCCTTGTTTAGAGAAGCATATTTTTTACCGGCCAGTCGAGCATCCGTAAAACAAACAACTCGCTCCATTTCTTGAACGATCTTAAGCGTGGCATCCTTACTTCCCGCGTCTACAACGATTAGCTCTACCTCTTTAGTCGATTTAATCAGTAGGTCAGCGATACAATTTGCAATGTATTGCGCTTCATTTAATGTTGGGATTATTATAGAAATCACAGGCTTAAAGGGATTCTGACAAACATTTTAAGAGCATTTTATCGAATTGAGATGATTCAAAATCTGATTCGTTATTTTTGTGGAAAATTAAGCAATGCTCAGCAACAACGATATATTAAAAAAACTACGCGTAGCACACAAACTTAGAGATGAAGATATTGTAAAAATCCTCAAGCTCGTTGATTTCAATATAAGCAAAGGTGCGCTAGGTGATCTATTTAGAAATGAAGATCACCCCAACTATGTGGAAGCTGGTGATCAGATATTACGCAATTTCCTAAACGGGCTAATCATACACCTGAGAGGTCCTAGACCAAAAAAGAAACCGGATAATCCAGCGTAACCATCTATTAAATTAATTCCATGTCCAAAGTTTCGGATCATACGATTGATAAAACCGACATTGATCGATGCATCAAAATTCTCAACAAACTGGTTGAAGATACAAATCAGCTCTTTGAACTACCAGAAGAGCAGCGGGTAGCTTTACTCAAAGCAGCAGGATCACTCTCCAGGCCAGATAGAGACGAATTTCAAAGGCGTAGAAAAGACGCTAAAAAAGCAGCGAAGAGAAAAGCCATTGAACGTGATAAGCATGCTCGAAAAATTACCGGAATCAGGAGTGCTCGAGAATCTGTTGTTTTTGAAGCGCCACTCCTACTAGAAGCACCTAAATCAAAAGATGAATCACCGGAATTGAGCACGCCTAGAAATTGCTATGTGTGTAAAAAATTATACTCCAAGGTGCACCACTTCTACGACTCCATGTGTGGTGATTGTGGCGACTTCAATTATGCCAAACGTTTCCAAACTGCTGATCTCACCGATCAGGTGGCGGTTGTTACGGGTTCACGGCTCAAAATCGGCTATCACATCACCTTAATACTGCTACGGGCAGGTGCCACGGTGGTAGCAACAACAAGATTTCCTGTGGATTCGGCTTTAAGGTTTGCAAAGGAAAAAGACTTTCATCAATGGGCAGATCGGCTTCATATTCATGGGTTAGATTTAAGGCATATCCCTAGCGTAGAAATTTTCTGCAATTACGTAGACATGAAATATGACCGACTGGATATTTTAATCAATAATGCCGCCCAAACGGTCAGAAGACCTGCGGGTTTTTATACTCACTTGATGGAGAATGAAAACAAGGATTTACAAGCCATTGAACCGAAGGCCAAAGTCCTTTTATCAAACCATCATGACTGCATTCAAGAACTCAAAACGCTTTCGAGCCGGGCGACAAACCATCGGCAAAACTTGCCTGTAAGCTGGCACACTCCTGAACCTGGAATCGGCTTATCTGCCTCGGCAAAACTTTCTCAAATCCCTTACAGTTTCGACCAATCGATTCAAGAAAAAGAAGTGTTTCCAGTTGGGAAATTAGATGCCGACTTACAGCAAGTAGACCTGCGAAAAACAAATAGCTGGCGCCTAAAATTAGGGGAAATTGAAACTCCTGAAATGGTTGAAGTACAACTCGTCAATGCTGTTGCTCCTTTTGTGCTTTGTAACAGGCTTTCTCATCTCATGCGAAAAGAAAATACTGGTAAGAAACACATTATTAACGTTTCTGCTATGGAAGGAAAGTTTCATCGTTTTCATAAAGAAGATCGTCATCCACATACCAACATGGCAAAAGCAGCGCTTAACATGATGACGCATACTTCTGCTTTAGACTTGGCAAAAGACGGCATATACATGAATGCGGTAGATACTGGCTGGGTGACAGATGAAGATCCTGCCGAGCTATCAAAACTCAAGGAAGAAGTTCACGATTTTCAACCACCATTAGATATTGTGGATGGTGCGGCAAGAGTGCTTGATCCTCTTATTGATGGGATTAATACTGGAAAACATTGGTGTGGGAAATTTCTGAAGGACTATCAACCCATTGATTGGTAAATGGCAAACTGGTCTTTTTTTTACTTAATCAGAATTGAGTTTTTAGGTTTTAGATATCATGGTTGGCAGAAGCAAAATGGGCTAAAAACTATTCATGGTATGATTGATAAAACCATGGATTTTATCTTAACCGATGACGATTATCGAACCTTAGGTTGTGGGCGAACAGATGCAAAGGTTTCTGCCAACGATTATGCCTTTGAATTATTCATCAATAATCCCCAAACACCCGAAAAGTTGCTCCACTCGCTTAATAAGAATCTACCTTCGGATATTCGAGTGAAGTCTGTTTCGGAAGTCTCCAAAGAATTCAATGTGATACAAGATGTTAATCAAAAAGAATATCGTTATTACTTCTCTTCTGGTGAAAAATCTCACCCATTCAATGCCCCATTAATTAGAGATTTTGGCAACCAACTTAATCTTGAGGCAATGAAAAAGGCGGTGAAGTATTTTGAAGGATTACACAATTTTAAGAGATACGTAAGTAAACCGACTCAAGGAACCAGAATGGAAAGGGAAGTTTCAGTAGCAGCTATCGAAGACAATGAGGAGATTAAAGCCAATTTTGCACCGCAAAAATCTTATTATTTCAGAGTCGTTGGATCTGGTTTTATGCGCTATCAGGTGCGTTTAATGATGGGTGCATTGGTGGAAGTTGGCAGAGGCGTTTGGCAGCCAGAAGACGTAAAAGAATCACTTATCAATTTTAACGGTGACCAAATCAAACACGTGGCTCCTTCGTCTGGTTTGGTTCTTCACCAAATAGATTATTAACCCAATTAATCTGATACAATTTATACACTTCAATGTCTAAAAAGTCATAAATAAGCCAGCAGACCAATTAGGTGACGCGAGTATTCTTTTACCAGAAAAAGCAAACCCAGCGCCAGCGGTAAAGCCAAAATCGCTTGTAATACCATAAATAAGCTCAGGCCCGATAGAAAAGTATTCAGTGTTATTGCTGAATATACCATTGGACATGGTCATGACTCCATCACCATTGTATAAACTATTTACTGTGTACGATTTAATAATCACCGTAATTTTCTCGGTTGGCGTATATCCTAACTCAAAACCATAATGTATCTCGTCAGAAAATCCTTGTGTACGGTTGTTAAATCCTAGAGTTGCTGAAGCATAAAATGGCTTGGGATAAAAAGAATGACTTGCATCTATTCTCAATAATTGATTCCATTCACCATCTCCCGTTTGCAGTATCCTACCTTCTCCTCCCATTGTTTCACCTAAAGGAATCCCAACCGTAAGGCCGACAGAAAAAACAATCGGATTCTCTTGATTGAAGCCATATTTCAAACCAATTTGAGCATCTCCTAAAGCATTGACTTCATCGCCAGGAACTGAATTTCCGCTTTGACGAAATTTTATTTCATTCAAAGTAGACCTCACAAAAAAAGGAAAATAACCAATAGCAGTAAGCTTATCTGTGAGCCCGTATTCTCCGTACAAACTAGAAGTATATAAGCCAATGGTGGTAATATCAATAACCTCTCCGTTTCCGTCAAAAAAGCGATCTGCATAAATCAGACTTTGTCCTGCTTTAAAAAAACCTTTTCCCTTTTTATAAACCCAACCGCCACCTGCATAAGTCACTTTAAATGCAAATAAGAATACAATTGAAAACGCTATGTACTTTTTCATATTCATGATAATTCGAAGTAGAATTTTATAATTGAGTTATTTGGGTTCAGAAAAACCGAAGGTGAGACTGGCTGGCTTGCACAATACTACCACGTATTGATAGTCATTCAGTCCTACATCACTCACAGTGTAAGCAACACCACCATTGCTTGTTATTTCACCCAGCTCAAGTCCTCCTGATCTGGTTGGAATACCTGATGTGCTATTGGACAGATATATGAAAGTCCCTAAGGCTATATCGGCTTCAAAATCTTCACTTAAAACAACTTTGAGATCACCATCTCCATTCACTTCCAGTAATACTGAACCTGAAACTTTGTAGCCCCCAACACCCTGAAAGGTTCCGGTTCGCACTTGCGCGCCTATACTAAATCCGAGTGGAGCACTTGTTACACCGTCAATACTAGCTGTTATATTAGTTGTTCCGATTGAAATAGCTTGTAATAAGCCTGTATCATTGATAGAGGCGATATTATCATTGGATGACATCCATGCTATCTCTTCTCGCTCTAGTTTTGTTCCTTCAATATTGAATGAAGAAGCGGTTAATTGAACTGTTTGACCTTCATTTAATTGAGTATTGAAATTATCGGGTAAGGTAATCTCCACCGTGGCAACCTCATTCAAGTTACCCACGACTGTTATTTCTATGCCATTACTCAAGATTTCCTTATAATTAGCAAAAATCGTTGCTTGGCCAGAAGAAACTCCTAGAATTTTATCTTCTACGATTGCAGCAATAGCTACGTTGGAGGATTGCCATGTAATCGGTACAGACTCAACCACACCATATTCATTTGTGAAAGTTGTCTCTATTTCAAAAGACTCACCTATTAGAATACTGGTTTTTGTACTGGAAATGGACAGAATAGGATCTACAATAGGGTCGTCAAAATAGTCAACACCAATACAACCACTTAGAAAGATCAGTGATATCAATAAAAAATTCCTGAATCGCATAAAGCGAATGTATTAATGATGCGTATTGAAATAAAACTTTTCATGTCCTTGAGAGGACATATCACATGACTTGTGGCCAAAAAATAATGTCTACCCTTCTGTTTTTCAGTCTACCGACTAAAGTATCATTGTCATAAATTGGGTTCAACATACCGAAATCTTTAATTTCCATAGCCTCTGGAGTAAAACCATACTCAGCTAAGATCAAGACGGTACGTTCACTTCTCATTTGGCTTAGCCAAGCATTATAAGCCTTTCCACCAATATTGTCGGTGTGACTGTGTATGGTGATTGTATAAGACAAAACACCAGGAATAGAATCGAGAAATTGAATGAGTTCTTGTTTTTGAATATGGTCTACATACGCGCTACCTCCACCAAAATAAATACTCTTGATCAAATAACCATCCAAGGACTTTAGCTCTTGCGATTGGCCAAAAGCACCGTAAAATACCAATAGAAAAAAAGCAAAGCATCGCATCATCACCTACATCTAACGACCTCATCGATGTGAAGTTATTTAGCCTAAGCTTTTATTATTTTTAGGTTAGTCTAAATTTTTATTTTTTAATATATTTGCGAAATGTTTAGACAATTCTACTATTTGATGTTTCTAACTTTCTCGATGTTTTCCGTTAAGGCGCAAGAAATCTCGGGTAAAGTACTTTCAGACAAGAATGAGGAATTAATAGGTGCAACTATTCAAATAAAGGACACAGAAATAGGCGCTGTGACTAATTTGAACGGAGATTTTTCTATCAAACACGACCTTAATCAACCTATAACTCTTGTTATAAGATCTATAGGTTTTCAGGTTAAAGAATTAGTTGTGAAGCCTTTAAGTCAAAATTTATCGATCAACCTTTCTCCAAACGATCTGGGTCTTGACGCAATTGTAATTACTGGTACCATGACACCAACGATGGTGAAAAACTCTCCAGTAAAAATAGAAGTCATCACCTCGAAGCATATCAATAACTACTTGCCGTCAGCTGCTTCATCGCTGATCGATGGAATTAAAATGATCAACGGCGTGCAGGAAGTGGTGGCTTGTGGCGTGTGTTTCACCAACAACATCAGCATCAATGGATTGCCAGGACCTTATACTTCTGTTTTAATTGATGGCAGTCCTGTTTACGGAAACCTTGCCTCAGTGTACGGGTTAAATGGTATTCCCTCCATGATTGTTGATAGATTTGAAGTGATTAAAGGTCCAAATTCAACCCTTTATGGCTCTGAGGCCATGGCAGGTGTGATCAATGTCATCACAAAAAAGCCAGAAGACCAGCCAGCTTTGAGTATAGATATTATGGCCACTAGCCATCTTGAATCATTCGGAAATGTAGCTTCTGCGTTTTCCAAAGATGCAGTTAGTGGGTTTGTTGGTTTTAACTATGCGATAATCGATGGATTCGACGACAGCAATAATGATGGTTTTGGAGATCGCATTAACCTGAATCGCTATACGCTTTTTTCTAAAACAGTCTTTAAGAGAAAAAATGATCTCCGTTTTACATTAGCCTCCAAATGGCTTTACGAAGATCGAAGAAATGGTGTGGAAGACTATCTTGTTGATCATGCATATAAATCAATTAGAGGAAATGATTCCATATATGGGGAAAGTATCAACACCTATCGAGGAGAATTTTTTGGTACATTAGACTTGTTGGAAGACCAAAAATTGAAATTAGATTACTCCCTTAGTCATCACAATCAAAATAGCTATTACGGCAGTGACTTTTATAAGGCGAATCAAAGTATCGGTTTTTTTAATTTGATAGGCACACGATCAATAGCTAAACATCAGCTTACGTATGGACTAACACAACGCCTTCAGTATTATGATGATAATACTGTAGCCACGGCCAATTTTAGTGCAGACAGTCTTGTTTCCAATCGTCCGGATTTTCAGTATATACCAGGCGTATTCGGTCAGGATGAATGGAACATTTATCGTAGCTTAACCCTTCTCACAGGTTTGCGGATTGACCATTATTCGCGACATGGAATCATACCCTCACCAAGGGTTTCGGGGAAATTCAAAATTGGGAACTGGTCAACATTCAGAGCTAATTTTGGGACAGGATTTCGCATCGTCAATCTTTTCACGGAAGACCATGCTTTTTTAACGGGTCAAAGAGAAGTAATTATTGAAGAGGAGTTGAATCCAGAAAGGTCTATAAACCTTTCTCTTAACTTCAATCAAGTTTTTACTTTGGGAAATTCTCAGGGAATGCTAGATATCGACGCATTTTACAGTCGATTTACCAATAAAATAATCCCAGATTACAGTGTTCCCGATAAGATTATTTATGCAAACGTTGCTGGTCATGCTATCTCAAAAGGCATTGGAGTAAATGTGACTCAGGAATTTAGCAAAGGATTCAACTATACAGCAGGGTTTAACTTCCAGCGTGTTTATGAATATGAAAACGGTGAAGAGGTTCCTGTTGAGTTCGCTCCTAATTTTAGCGCGCTAGCAAATATTAACTATGTCCTAACAAATCCTTCATTGAGTATCGCCTATTCAATGCGGCTGACTGGCAGCATGCAACTTCCAGAAGTTTTTGATATTATACATAATGGAGATCGAAAAGCGGAATCTCGACCGACTCGATCAAGTCCCTTTTCTTTTCATAATATTCAAATTACCTGGCAAAAAAATCGACGATGGACAGTTTATGGAGGTGTCCAAAATATTTTCAACTTTAAACAAAATGAATCTCCACTAGTAGGTTTTAACGATCCAAATGCGCCCGTTGGTTTTAGCGAGTCTTTTGATACTTCTTACAGCTACGCTCCTATTCATGGACGGGAACTGTATGTCGGAATTAAATGGAACCTTCCAAAAAAGAACAATCGCTAATGGCCATCGATGCGTTACTCGGTGATTATTGCTTTACTCAACGAAGCAATAATCTCAAGTATTCCCAAACCTTATTCGCGAATAACCTTTCTAAAAACCTCACCATGTGGCAATACAATCTTAAGATGGTAAATACCAGCTTTTAAGTTGGAAAAATCCAGCTTTTGAAACTTTTGATCTACTTCGATACTTTTTAAAAATCTTCCTTGATTGTCGAAAAGCACAATTTCGTGAATAAGATCGTCTGAATTAACCAACAGGCTTTCTACGGCTGGATTTGGATAAATCCTTAACCAAGGTTCCTTCACCTCACTGGATAGTAGTGTTTCTATACCGAAAATAGTAGACTTCCAGTTTGCTGGCACATTGTTATCGGCATTAAAATCAATCAACTCTAAATACCCACCATCACCATCTGCTTGTTCTGGCCAAGGGGAATTATCATCATATGCAACAATATCGATTTGATTGCCAAACGCGTCTAAAAGTTCGACTGCTTGCCCTCCATTATCCAAACTTCTTGAAAACTCATCGAACGGGCTAAAATTATAAAATTCAGTAAAAGTCTGAATATCATTGGCCAAATAGAGATGTTGACCAGCGTTGAGCTTCGCATTATTAGGAAACTGATAAACCAACCCTGTGCCGCCAAAGTAAATACCTGCTAAATCAATTATTTGTGACCCTGTATTGGTAATACGAATGAACTCAAGATCAGAATCATCCAAGTCTTCTACATCTTCTGGATGATAGTTTATTGCCGTTATTGTGAGCGATGGAGTGGTAATATCTGCACAGGTTTCAAATGATCCTAATTGTGAGGACATCCAGTTAGTTCTTTGCGATATGAAATTTTGTAATTCCTGAATATGGGCGTCATGGTCTCCAATAGCACCCCATCGGACTTCCTCCCTTCCTATCGCTTCCGAAATTTGGCTTTTTGTTTCAGTGATAAAGCCTTCGATATTATTCTTACTGAGTGGCTGACCTGGCTCAATAAGTGAGTACCAACGCCTGCTTAGATAACAGCGATAAGTATTATTATCAAATAGATCTTTCCAGAATTTGGAACCAACATTGTCTCCGTCGAAAAACTGCCAGCCACTTGTTTTACTACGATCAAAACCCAGATCAAAAAGATCATTGCCAAAAGTCAGATTACAATCCCAGATAGGTCCAGCGCGAAGTTTACCATTTCTATCTTTATGAAAGTAGGTGCTAAACTGATAAGCATCTACATTGGCCGCTAGCTCATTGATCAACATATAATCAATAAAAGAGGGCACATCGATAATGGATGGAGAGCCAGTAGTAATTGAAAAATCATTGTTTCCAGCAACTTCAGCCAAGGAGTTAAACAAATTCTTCATATAATTTGTCTGCTGAAAGGTCGCAAGCTCAGGTTCAGGTGTGTCATGTATATATTCTGTCCACCATCCCGAGTAATTCGGCATTGCAAAAGCTACAGGATCATTGTTTGGCTTATCTGCCTTTATTACGTAACCGCCAGTAATTTCCGGAAAACTATTGTCCGCGAGCTCTATTTGGTTAACATCTATCCTATTATTGTCAGCTTTGAGCTTTTCCTGAAGCACGTATAAGCCATTGTAATTTCCATTAATTAGGACCTCACAAAATTGAGTTCTTGTGGTATAATTTCCCATTTGTCGGTAAAGATTGTAGGAAAGATAATCCCTGATCAAGCTCGGGTCAAATGCCAAACCATTAAGGATCCAATCATTTTCTCTTGGCATACCCAGAAGGCTTACATTGTCTTTTAGTCCACCGTTGTTATACGTAGTAAAACCAAACTGCTTTTTTGGTAAGTCTTGCGAACTTGAGCCCCTTATTTCTATGTCTATTTTTCCCTTATAGTCTTGAAAATCAGGGTTGTTCTGATCTTCAAGTAAATTCCTATTTCCATCATTTCTATCCAAAATCCACATGGTCGCTGTTATTCTTGGATCATTCAGAATATCAGAACCATTGTCAGTTTCAATAATAACTATGGGTAAGTTTGATGACTTAAAACTTGACACATTAGGAATGTCAAACCATGCTGGAACTGGACGATAAAACTCATTTTGCGAGAGAATACCGAAAGATAATGTTGGAATGGCGGTTAAGTCTGAAGACGTAAGGCTTTCGTTATGAACAGCTATCGCCAAAATATTTTGTCCCGCTCTTAACACCTCTTTGCTTATGATAAACCTCTCAGGGTCAATACCCCGATAAAGGTTAGCCTCATGGAGCCCATCGGCAAGTTGGTCGAATGCGGGTTGATCCCCACTCACGAGAAATCGCGAAATTTCAACACCATTAATATATGCTACAAAACCATCATCAAAGTCCATATCAAACACCACCATATCAATATCACCTATTTCAACGATATTAAAACTCTTTCTTAGATACACTACATTGGTTGTTTCCAAAATCGTAGCGTCATCATTGTCGCCGTAACCAAAACCTGAGCTACCTACTTCCCATAAGTTGTCATCAAAACCTTCATTATACCAATTACTTATTTCACTATTTGGTACTTTATATTTAAAATCATCTCCTTCCAAAATAACACTTTCCCAATGATCAACCTGAGCCATTGCATCAATAGATATAAACTTTAAAAGGACAAGAAAAATAATACTGATCTGAGTCTTTGAAGATTTCACAAATTGAAAAGTTAGAGGATTTGCAGGAGTACCTTTAAACTGTAAGGTAAAACTCTTTTGAACCTTAATGGTGTAGTTGATGATTCAAAAATTGAATACCCTCTAAAACACCACTATTTATCATAAATTATGAATAATCCAATTTGTGTTTGATTAAAGAGGATATTTAACGTGAATAAAAAGGTATATAATAATTTTTTTCAACCAATCAAGAAAAAATTGAATTATAAATTCCATAAGTAATTCTTCGTAATAATTAGTCACTTTCAATATGATAGTTATTTTTTTAACAATTTTATATTTTGACAATCACTTATTCAACAAAATTATAATATGGCCTGCTAACGGTTACTAGAATTAAGATATTGCAAAGTTTGTTCATCTACCCACTTTTGGGTATAATTGACTATAAGTTCAAAAAAATATCATTTTAACCAACCACAACAATTAAATTTTATTCATTATGCTAGCCCTGAAATTCGGAATCGCATTGTTCATTGCCTTTAACTCGGTATTTTTTTTAATAGTGATAATGAAATATTATCACTCGAATAGGTTGAGCGAATAGCATTTTGGATGTATATATAAGCTTCAAAGTTAACCTCGATCATCGAGGTTTTTTTATGGAATTAATAAATATTATATATAACTACTTTATTATTAACCCGACGCTGCAAAACGCCGGCTAAGTAATGCTTTAAGATTGTAAGAATGTCCCATTCAGTGAATAAAGTCTTTATCAATTGATTGACATCCAGAATCAACTCACTACTCCGCCACAAGTAATCCTTTAAGGATTAAAAATTGATAATAACTATTGTGGAACGACAGGAATAACCAATTTAACTTTTTCAAATGCTACAATTATGTCGATTCCATTTTCTCCTTGAGGTTTCAAACTTATCGTATGCTGTTCTGTAAAATCATTGTTTAGAACAGGTACTTCAATAGTAACGACATCCAAACTGTAATCAGGTGCAAAATATCCCCATTCGCCTACCTGGGTGTTAAGCCCTATTGTGAAAGTGGATTCACCAGGAATGGCGTACATTCTATATGTGCCATGACTCACATGCTTTCCGTTGAACAATATATCAGTTCCAAAAGTGATTTCAGTAGATTCATTGGCGCCAAGCCTCCAATATTTACCATAAGGTTGTAATGCGTCTTGATCTTCAGGTCCAAAAACCACTCTTCCTCTAACGGAAGGTCTGCTGTAGGATAAGCTTATGTCTAGCTTTCCGTTCGTTAGTTCTACGTTTTCAGAAGGACTTAAGGTTCTAGTGCGGTTATTCAGGTAAAGGAAGGCAGCTACCACAAGCACAATAACAACGCCCAATATTATTAAGAGCTTTTTCATAATTTGATATTTTGGGTAAAATTATTCATTTCATATGTAGCAAATCTCTCCAAATCAATAGAATGTGCGACTTCAAATTTGATCTCTGTATGATTTTTCTTACATATTTCGTGGTTTACCTGTAAGTTTGACTCTTATGAAAATATTAGGAATAGATGTAGGCGGCTCTGGTATAAAAGGGGCGATTGTAGATACAGAAATAGGCGAATTGATCACGGAACGATTTCGGATTCCTACTCCTCAGCCACCCACCCCTGAGGCGATGATTCAAACAATATGTGAGATCATTGAACATTTTGAATGGCACGGTCAAATTGGAGTTGGCTTTCCTGCTGCTGTCAGAAGTGAAATAATCAAAACAGCTTCCAACATAGATAAATCATGGATTGGTCTAAATGCTGCTGAAAAAATAAAAGTAGCTACCGGTTGTAATACTCATTTGGTCAATGATGTGGACGCAGCTGGTCTTGCAGAAATAAAATTTGGTGCTGGTAAAGGTGCTGAAGGTGTCACCTTAATGGTAGCCGCTGGAACTGGAATCGGTACTGGCCTTTTTATTGGCAGCCAGCTAGTTCCTAATACTGAGCTGGGTTTTGTCTGGTTAAATGACATGCCTGGAGAACATTACGCTGCTAATTCGGTGAGAGAAAAAGAAGACTTATCATGGACGGTTTGGGGAATGCGTTTTAATGAATATTTGAAACGACTTGAATCACTTTTTTGGCCTGATCTTTTCATTATTGGTGGTGGTGTGAGTAAGCATTTTGATAAGTATTCAGCATGTTTCACACTCGATACTCAAGTTGTGCCAGCCCAGTCGAAAAATCATGCAGGCATTATCGGCGCAGCTCTAGCCGCCAAACAATCTGGTGCGCTCCACGAATAAATCAGGAAAAATAATTTCAATACAAAAAAAGTAAGACGAATGGACACCAATATTGTGGTACTTGAAGGCTTTGAGACTAATCCTGGAGATTTGAGTTGGTCACCAATCGCTGATTTAGGAAACTTTCAGCTATACGATCAAACGAGCCAAGACCAACTAACGGAAAGAATAACCCAAGCCAATATTATTATCACCAACAAGCTCAAAATCGATGAATCCGTACTTGAAAGTGTTCCTAATCTGAAATTAATTTGTCAACTCGCTACAGGTACTGATAATATTGACTCAAGTGCGGCTAAAAATCATGGCGTTATTGTCAAAAACGCACCTAACTACAGCACTTCCGCGGTAGCTCAGCATACCTTTAGTTTGATTTTGGAATTGGTCAACCACATATGCATACATAATACAGATGTAGCGAACCATGGTTGGTCGAAGAATGGACATTGGAGTTATTGGTTAAAACCGTCTTTTGAACTTGAAGGTAAGACCTTAGGAATTTATGGTTTTGGACAAATCGGCAAGAAAGTAAATGAGATAGCTGAGTGCTTCGGAATGAAAACGCTTATTTGTAGCGAACATGGAGATCCTTCTCTATATCCAAACTCCAAATTTGTTGAGTTGGAAGAGTTGTTTTCCGAAAGCGATATTGTCACGCTTCACAAACCATTAAGTGATAAAAACAAGGAAATCATCGATTCTCGATTGATTGATTTGATGAAGCCTTCCGCATATCTGATCAATACCGCACGAGGCGGACTTGTTAACGAGACGGATCTAAGAGAAAATCTACTTAACAATAAAATTGCTGGTGCAGCACTGGATGTTTTGAGTCAAGAGCCTCCAGAAAAAAATCACCCTTTGTTGGGGATCCCAAATTGTATAATAACGCCCCACATAGCCTGGACGCCCATTGAAACACGAAAACGCCTCATTGAAATAACAGCAAAAAACATCAAAGATTACCTGAATTCTCAAGGCTAATATTAATCCTTTTTGATAATAATCAGTTGTATTATACCAAAGCCAAACAAAGTGCTTTATATGTTTGCCCGTCAGATATATGACAACCAGACTGAATCATGTCGAACAACTCTTTTTCACGGGACTTATTATATGACTTTTCAGAAGTATAGACCTTCATTCCTTTTGGAGGATTGGCTATAGCTCGTTCCATATTTTCAGGTTTTGTGAAGTCAAAATCTTCAGTGCCATCTATACCTACCAAAATGATTTTATCGGTCAAACAATGAAATGCTTTCACCGTAAAAGCATCTCTAAACTCAAGAAATACAGTCTTCCTAAGTATCCCTTCCAAAATTACGTCTGAAAAGAGGGTAATAATCTCGCTTGATTTGGAGGTTTCATTCAATTTCATCTTCTCCCAATCGTCGGCCATGATCCCATTGACAACTAAGAAATCAACAAATTCCTTTTCAAGAGAATGCAATTCCTCCATTGTTAGCACTCGGTATTTTGGTTGAATACTCACTTAGCAAACAGACTATCCAAATTTTCAAAAGCTTTGAACTCCAGCGCATTACCACTTGGATCAAGAAAAAACATGGTCGCCTGCTCGCCAGGCTCACCTTCAAATCTTATATACGGCTCAATAATGAATTGAATATCACTTTCCTTGATGCGATTGGCCAGTGCTTTCCAGTCTTCCATTTCAAGCACTACGCCAAAGTGTGGAACGGGGACCTGTTGTCCATCCACAGGATTAAATGTTGACTTTTTTGTATTTTCAGAAACATGGATAACCAATTGATGTCCATAGAAATTAAAATCTACCCATTTGTCAGAAGATCTGCCCTCTTCAAAGCCAAGGGTAGTACCGTAGAACGCTCGATTCTTAGTAATATCTGTTACTGGTATAGCTAAATGGAAAGGTCGTAAACTCATAAGATGGTACTATTCTGTTCTTTTAAAAACTATTAATCCTTTTGTTGATAAAGCAATTCATTATTGCTGAAATCATAAAGTGTAAGCCTTCTTAGGTCGAAATAAGCAATCCAAAAAGTTCGTAAGGCATTGATATAACTCCTTCGGGCATTGTCTTTTTCAGTCAAGGCTATATTCAAATTGGTGATATCTATCTTTCCAATCAAATATCTATTTTGAGCTACTTGATATCTTTCTTGAGCTACTTCATCAGATTTTTTGGTTATCTCTACCTGTAACCGCAATACGTCAAATTGGCTAACCTGAGTAATGATTTCTTGTTCGAAATTTTGCCGCTGCTGATCTATGGTATATTGTGTCAATTGCTGGTTCGCAATGGCAGTTTGTACTCTTGATTTTGACCTTCCCCAGTCTATAATTGGCACATTTAAAGTGACATTGATACGTTGTTGGCTGTTTGGCCTGTTATAAGTCTCATCCAGTGATGTACCAGCATTGTTATATCCAAATGAAGCCACAAGATTGGTTTGAAACCTTTGCGCTTTGGCTTGGGCCAGATTACGATCCGCCTCTATTCTGAGCCTTTCATATTCAATGAAGTCGGCCCTGTTTTGTTCTGCCAGCCCGATCGCTTTGTCCAATTCAATATCAAAATCTGGTAATTTCTCCGGGAGCAAAAGGGAAATATCTATTGCTTCTCTCAATCCAATATAGCTCCTCATCGACAAATTAGATGTTTGTAGATCCAATTGCGCTTGCGCTACGTCTTGTTGTGACCTCAACAACTGTAACTCAACCTGCAAGAGTTTATCTTTTGATGTGGTTCCTATATTGTATCTACCTTTTTCAATATTGTAAATAGTATCGTTATTCGCTAAGTTAAATTTGGCTATTTGAAGATTGATTTGCGCGTCCAAATAAGTAAAAAACAGCTCTGTCGATCGCCTTGAAATGAACTCCATCTCCTCTACATATGATCTTTTGGACTCCTCATAGCGCAATGGTTCGGTTTTTTTGTCCCATGCTAGCTGATTAAATCCAAAAATCGGCTGAACGAGTTGAACGTTTACCAATGTATTGTTCCATTGGGTAACTTCTCTTTCCAAATCATTGAATTGACTCAATCGACTATTCACACTTATTTGGCCACCTGAAAACCAAAGTGGTTGCTCTAAGGCTAATCGTAGGTTTGGATTAATTTGTTCTCGGCTGAGAAATAAAACCTCTCCATTTTCTTGCCGTACATCGAAAAAGTCTCTGTTATATTCAGGCAAACTTCCGATAAGATTCAAAGAAGGGTTGTAGTTGGCTTTATAACTTCTGTATTGCCAATAAAAATTCTCCTTACGGGTTTCTGCGGCCTTTGAGGAGATTGATTGGTTTTTGGCCTGCTCAATAACCTTGAAAAGTGAATAAGTAGTTTGAGAAAATAAGGTTGAACTTGTTGCAAAAATGAAAGCTAAACCTAGAAAAAATTTATTCATATCTTAAACTTTGGATTGGGTCTTGAAGTGCGGCTCTTCGAGCTGGTGCGATACCAAATATTAAACCTACTGCGGCGGCAACACCGAACGAAAGCAGAATAGATGATGCGGTAATTACTGTTGGAATATCTGCGATTTTACTTACTAATAAAGCGATACTGACACCTAAAATAACGCCAATGAGACCACCAGACACGCTGATCATCATGGCTTCAAACAAAAATTGATTGATAATATCGAACTTTTTTGCACCTAGAGATAAGCGTAAACCTATCTCTTTGATTCTCTCAAGTACAGAGGCAAGCATGATATTCATGATGCCAATACCACCAACAAGCAGTGATATTCCGGCAATAGCGCCAAGAACATAATTAAAAATATCATTGGTGCGCTGTTGCTGTTTAAGCAAAAGCTCTGGAATTTCTATTTCATAGTCGATAACGCCATAGTGTCTTCTCTGTAAGAGTCGATTAATAATATCAGCAGTAGTATTCATCAATGGGGTTTCGCCCACTTGCACCACTAGCCTATCAAGTTGATGGTAATTGGTAGAAGCTTGTTGTGTAGATTCCGCTTCTTCTCCAAAACGACCTCTACTACCCATATTTTGCTTTCTGAGCATTTCTTCGGTAATTCTCGCCCGATTTTCATACCTGACCAGCATGGTTTTTATGGGAACATATACGTCCATATTATAATCTCGAATACCCAAATTACTCATGCTTGAAGTGCTTATGATACGTTCGTTAAGCATTCCAATAACTCTGAGCCAATTATTACCACATTTAATGTATTTGCCAATAGGATTTTCTGTAGGAAAGAATTTCGCCTTAATTGACTTTCCGATAATGCAAACAGCCTCACCATATTCTAGATGCTGTGGAGAAAACATATCACCCGACTCCAGATCAAAATTGAAAATATCAAAATAAGAGGGCTCCACTCCTACGAGCTTGGCCGATCTTCGAATACCATTATTGATTAAGTAAGTATCTAAAATTATTTCAGGACTTATACTCGTAATCCCAGGAACTACTTCGACTATTGCTGCAACATCACTGTTTGTTAATCCTGTGCTAAACTTCTTTTTTTCTGTGGTTCCATCATCTTGAGCAAGGTTTTCCTCCGATTGCTTCACTACGGGCCTTATGACAATATTATTGACACCAACCAACTTTATTTGCTCAATGATTTCTTGCTGTGCCCCATTGCCTATCGCCAACATTGCAATAACAGCCGCAACCCCGAAAATTATGCCCAAGGCAGTAAGTACGGATCTCATTCGATTGGCCAGCACAGCTTCCACTGCAATACCCAAATTCATTAGGATTTTTTGTAACATTAACTGGTGGGTTTTGACAACTTGATAGAAGATTCTTCCTCATTTCTCTTCCCATTGAGTTCAGTCAATAGTACAATATCTTCATCAAGAGAACTTTCTGGTATTGATAAGTAGACGCTTTGTCCTTCTTTAAGACCCATTTCGATTTGCGCATGATTAGCATTGGTCTCACCTACAAGAACCTCCTGTTTTTGATAGCTCAAACCCTCTTTTAGGAAAACATAAGTAATACTGTCTTGAAAAATGTGGAGCGCTTCTAAAGGAATAAAAGTCGCATCCTGAAAGACTGTTGTAATAATCTTATTACTTGTGGTCATTCCTGGTCTTAGAGTCCCATCAATTGCATCAATTTCTACCGTCACTTGAAAAACTTTGGAATCAGAGTTTGGCCGTTGTTCTCCCACATTGGCCACCTTGGTTACTTTACCAGTGAGATTTTTATCAGGAAAAGCGTCAAGGCCAATTTCTACCTTCTGACCCGTAGCAATTCTTCTGATGTCCACTTCATTGACATAAGTGTTCGAGTTCATGGAAGATAGATCGGGCAAAGTAGCCACTACTGGATCCCAAGCACTGATTTGGCTTCCTTCTTTAATGGCTTTCCCATCATAGCCCTTTCGGTAAATCAACATACCATCCTCAGGAGCCATTATTCTGAAAGCTTTTTGAAGATCTAACATGCCATCAAGCTCATTTTTCGATTTTCTTCTTTTTGCCGATACTTCTTGCATTATCGCCACATTTTGTCTCTCCTTTATTAGATAATTCTCTTTGGCCTGCTGTAGCGCCCGCTTGGCTTTTTCTAAATCTATTTCCGCCTGCTTTATAGTAGCAGGAGGCTCAAATTGAGACTGTTCCAGTATCAATTCTTTTTCTTGAACGCCATATGTCAAGTTGATGAGTTCATCACGCGACTCGCGCATTTGCAAGGTGGTATCGAGCTTCGTCTGAATAAACTTTGATTCCTTTTCCTCTAGTTCAATTTGCATATCCTTCATTCTATTGGTGAGTTCCGAAGGGTCGAGTGACGCTACAAATTGGCCTTTCTTTACGTAACTGCCTTCTGGAATGATTTTTTGAATATTAACATTCCAAATACGATAGTTACGCAAAGTTGGCGGTCCCATTATTTCAGTAGAATTTTTCGCTTCTAGTTCACCAGTGGTATTCACATCGATGACGAACTCCCCTTTTTGAACTTCAACAATGATATTGTTACCTCCCGCATTCCGTGAACCTTTCATTAAGAAAAATATGGCGACTAGCACAACAATTATTGCTAAAAAGATGAGTGACTTTTTTCTATTCATGATTTTTGATTTTCTTTCTTTTTTCAAATCTCCATATAGACTAAAAAGAACTCTATAAGGAGAAATGCCAGAAAGGCAAAGGTACACTCAACCTGTCAACGTGAAGTTACCAGTCATCAATACTAAAACCCGAATAAGTAATATATCGTCTTGTATCTGTCATAAATGAAAATGGAATGCCGAATGGTTAGGCTAGTCAACCAAAGATAACACTATTTTAAATTGTGCCGACCAGCGTTCTTTTGGCACCAATGTGACAAGACCATCTCCATTATTTAATACGTCAACATTACAGCTCATTGGCTCTACAGCAACCCCTTCATCATTTTCAGGATTAAAAACCTGCAAATATTTCAATTCCTGACTTGCTTCAAAATCTAGTTTAAATTGACCGTCAGTGATAGAATAAATTGGCTCTAAGCCGACTATATGGAAAGCATCATCCATGGACATTGTGGAGAAGTCGAGGATTTCCGTTTGATAAGGATTTCGCTTGCCTGTAGGAAGCTGACGATCGTCCATTTCAATAAGATCCACATCAGGCAGTTTCATTTGAACATTACTGATTAAAGATTTATTAAAGCTAAAATATGGATGCCAGCCGAGTCCAAATGGCATTTTACCTTCTCCAGTATTTATCACCTCAAAAGATGTATTTAAAGTTTTCGCTTGGTGATCATATTCGAAAATCACGATTAAGCTAAAAGGAAATGGGTAATAATTCAATTCACCGTTGAAATCATGTTGTAAAGTGATTTTAGCCTTATCGTTTTGAATGGTAGTTTCCTTCAGCTCAAAAGGTTTATTTTTCACAAATCCATGGATGGCATTCCTATTGATGGGTTCATCGATAGGAAACTGATACGCTTTTCCATCAAACTCGAATTTACCATCTCGTAGGCGATTGGGAAAAGGAAACAGAATTTCACTTTTTGACCAAGCACCAGATTTTATTTCTGACAATGTTGGCTCCCACAAAACTGGAATCGTAGCACCCTGCTCCTCAAAACACAAATGGGTAAGTTTGGCTCCATAGTTAGCGCAAATGGTCATTAGCTGCTGTTTTCCTCTTTTCAAATGGTGAAGAACTATACCATTAATCTGTTCTGTTTCGAATTCCATACTTGGTAAAAAATTGTAGTTATTATTTGGAGAAGCAAAATATATTTCATTTTAGTACTATTAAGACCCTTGAGTAATTATTTTTGAAACTTATATACGAGGATCAACTTAGAAATTATGAAATTAAAGTTAAATATCGCATTTATTATTATCTCAGGAATACTTCTAACCAACTGTAGTTCAGGCAATAAGCAAAGCAAGGAACAAGCATTTGAGAAAAAGGCAGAGCTTGAAGAGTTCGTAGAGTCTAACTTTGATTATCCAATACCTACTTCTTTTGAAGTTACAAAATTGTTGCAGGACGCAAAAGCGAGCTATGTAAGCGACATAACCAACTCTCCTGCCAACGTGGATAAATATATTACAGAATGGCAAAAAGCATTAAACCTAGGCGTTTATGGTGCTGATCTAAGTTATGCCAGTACTTTCGATAAGCAGCAGCAAACAATCGCTTTCTTGGATGCGTCAAGAAAGCTAGTGGATGAATTAAACATCACCACTGCTTTTAATGAAGCGCTTGTGAGAAGAATGGAAGATAATTTAGAAAATAAAGATTCTTTAATTCTGATCATCACTGAATCATTCTATGAAACGTATAATTATTTGAACCAAAATGGTGAAGAAAAGAAATCACTTCTTGTGGTATCAGGTAGTGTTATTGAAGGTTTATATATCACTTCAGAACTTATAAAGTCTAGCAATTACAATCAAGACTTGATGAATGTATTGGCTCAGCAAAAAAGTCAGGTTGAAAAACTGACTGAGCTAATGGAAAAACATGCCGAAGATGAAAATGTAAACAAGGTGTTGCCAACACTTAGATATATCAAACTATTTTACGATCAAATTGGAGATTCTTCTGAAATCAGTCAAGGTCAATTTGAAGATGTTGCAGCAAGTATTTCTGAAATGAGATCAGAAATTATAGGCTAGCTATTTAATAACAAATTAGATAAATTAAGCCTCCCAAGCGGAGGCTTTTTTATATGAAAGAATCTATAATAAATGCGTTAGTTCATCTTTTTGCCATTATCGAAAGCCTAAAGGATGACCTTGAAGGTATCGATTCCGGTGAAGTCATTGTCAAACCTTATATGGAGCGACATTTGAACCAAGAGCTTACCAACGAATACTTAAAGCTTTATTACGACTACTTATCCTTTTATCGAGAGGCCAATACATCTCCTCTGGGTGATCACGAACTGGGAATAGACTCAACTTCTATTTTACAAGTGGCTAAGATTTGTAATCAATTAAATAAAGAACTTCTTTACCCCGAACGAATCATCGTATTTCTACAACTTTTGGAGTTGATGAATACAGATTATAAGGTTTCAGCTAAGGAAAATGAATTTATTTTTCTTGTTGCAATGAATTTCAACCTGAGTCAGCAGGAAGTTAAATCAATGCAGTCTTTCATTTTAGATCCGAAAAAGAAAGATTTGGATCCAAGAAATGGTTTGGTCATTGACAATAAAATGACTGAATGGCCAGAAGAAGTAGCTTGGATGATGCGGAAGAAAAACCGCAAAGTACCAGGTGCCACTTCTTTTCTACACATGTATGTGGAAAACTTATTCGGTCAAATATTCATCCTCCGAATTGAAAGCACCGACACCTATGTATTTAAGTATGAAGGACCACTTAACCTCTATTTGGAAGGTAATAAAATAGTAAAAAACAAATTCTATCTACTCAAACCCGGCTCTATCATCAAAGGGCCAAATATTGCATCGATCTATGAAACTGATATCACACAGGAATTTTTAAAAGATAAAAACAAGGTAAAAATTGTTTTAGCTGGTGAAAATGTCGCCTTCCACTTTAAAAAAAGCAAAAATGGTATTCAGGAATTCAATTTCTATGAAGAATCAGGAAACCTTCTAGGTGTCATGGGCGGTAGTGGTGTTGGTAAATCAACACTTATCAATCTTTTGAATGGAAAGATTTCACCAACAAAAGGTCGAGTTTCAATCAATGGATATTCTATATCAAGAGCATCTACCGAAGGAGTTATTGGTTATGTTCCGCAGGATGATTTACTCTTCGAGGAATTAACCGTGTATGAAAACCTTTTTTTCAATGCCCAAATATCTTTCAGTGATTTTTCTGAGCATTTATTGAAAAAGACGGTAGATAAAGTCCTAGAAGACCTTGACCTGGTGGATATTAAGGACCTGAAAGTAGGTGATCCATTGAATAAATACATTTCCGGAGGACAAAGAAAAAGGCTCAATATCGCGCTAGAACTCATGCGGGAGCCTTCGGTTTTGTTCGTGGATGAACCAACTTCGGGGCTCTCTTCCATGGATTCAGAAAAGGTGATGCAACTTTTAAAAAATCTTTCTCGAAGCGGTAAGCTTGTTGTTGCCATCATACACCAACCGTCTTCGGACATTTTCAAGCTATTCGACAAACTTTGGTTGCTGGATAAAGGCGGTTATCCTATTTATAATGGTAATCCTATAGATGCGGTGGTTTATTTCAAAACCATGAGTACTCAAGTCAATGCCGCTGAAAGTGAATGTACGCGATGTGGAAATGTCATTCCTGAGCAAATACTTCAAATCATTGAAGCCAAAGAAATAGATGATCAAGGGCGTGTAACACAAAAAAGAAGAGTACCTCCAGAATCATGGTATCAGAAGTATAAGGACCATGTCGATAAAAAAATAAAGAAGATAAAATACGAGGAACGCCTTCCTCCTACTAACTTCCATATACCGAATCTTTGGCATCAATTTAAAATTTTTTCCAAGCGAAATATCCGATCAAAACGATCAAATGTTCAATACCTTTTGATCAATGCGCTTGAAGCGCCAGTGCTTGCGTTTATTCTTGGATTCTTCTCAAAGTATGCTCCCGAAGGTAATTATACATTTATGGATAATAAAAACCTTCCAGTTTTCCTATTCATGTCAGTGGTAGTAGCGCTTTTCATGGGCATGTCTGTCTCGGCAGAAGAAATATTTAAAGATCGAAAAATATTAGAAAGAGAGTCCTTTCTAAACCTCAGTAGGTTTTCATATATCAACTCTAAGGTTTTCTATCTGTTTTCTCTATCTGCGATTCAGACGCTATCCTTTGTTATTGTCGGAAATTTAATATTAGAAATTCAGGGTATGACTTTCTTTTATTGGATCGTATTATTTTCAACAAGTTGCTTTGCCAACCTCATCGGCTTAAACATATCAAGTGCACTCAATAGTATTATCACCATTTATATATTGATTCCTTTCATATTAGTCCCACAGCTATTGCTTGGTGGTGCGCTTATCAAGTTTGATGAATTACAAAAGGGAATTGCAAACCAAAATTATGTCCCACTGGTGGGTGACGTCATGGTTTCTCGTTGGGCATATGAAGCCATCAGTGTCGCTCAATTTAAGCACAATGAATTCGAAAAAGTATTTTTCGATGCGGAGAAGGATGCGAGTAGCGCTTCATTCAATCGCTCCTATCTTATTCCAAAACTGGAGGGTCTTACACGGCAGATTATTTTAGATTCTACAAATTATAAAGCTTACAGCGAGGATTTTGAACTCTTGAAGCGTGAGTTAAAAAAACTCGACGAAGATCATGGTATCAGGTCTTTTTCTTTGATTAACTCTCTCCATCCTGACCTTTTTCATACACGAATTGGCATTAGACTTAACGCCCATTTGGATTATGCCAAGGAGGTTTTTAGAAAAAGATATCAGATCGCTGTGAATGAAAAAGACTCTATTTATGAGGCACAAGTCAAGCGACTAGGAAAGGATGGGCTCTACATGCAAAAGAGAGCGCATCATAATGAAAGTATTTCCGATTTGGTAGAAAATAGAAACGAGTTTAATAAAATAGTCAGGTCTGAGAACCATTTAGTACAAAGGAAAGATCCTATTTTTAGGGATCCTTATACAAAATATGGTAGAGCGCATTTTTACGCTCCGTACAAGCAAATACTTGAATATAAAATTGACACAGTAGTGTTCAATATTATCGTCATCTGGCTTATGATTGGTTTTCTGTATATCACCCTATTAAACAATACATTAAAGAAAATACTCAACGCTTTTTCTGGTAAAAAGAGATCTTAATCTTCAAAAGGTTGAATATTTTGAAGTCATTATTCCTCTTTTAATTTTGAAAATGAGAGGATCATTTCATTGATATTACATATAATTGAATCTGACTGGCGAGGGGAATTTAAAGTGGTATAATCCGGTAGTTCTTGGCTATGAAATAACTGAAATTAAATCTTGAGTAATTCGTACATTTTGCCTCTACTCAGTTCTTGAATTTGTCCTGAAGCCAAATTTGCCAACTGCAATTTTTCAATGGATGATCTAATGAGCCTCAAAGTAGGATGACCTATAGCGGCTGTCATTTTCCGTACCTGTCGGTTTTTTCCTTCTACCAGTTTAATTTCTAACCAACTATGTAATGCACTTTTAGTGTAATTGACGGGTGGGGTTCGCTCTTCTATATCAAATTTTTCTAAGATCCTTATTTTAGCAGGTAGCGTATGATGGATTTTACCTTTTCCAAGATTTATGTTTAAACCACTCGCGAATTTGTATAGATCATCTTTACTTGGTATTCCTTCAACTTGTGCCAAATACGTGCGTTCGTGCTTGAATTTTGGATTCAAAAGTCTTTGATTGAGTGACTTATCATTCGTGAGAATCAGTAATCCTTCAGAATCTAGATCAAGTCTTCCAACTGGATATACGTCTGCCGGAAGTTGGTATATGCTACCCAAACCGCTATTGCCGTTCTCATCTGTAAACTGGCTGAGAATTTTATATGGTTTATGAATTATGTAATACTTGTGATTCACTCAATTTATATTTGAAAAATGAACTTAGCCGGACAAATACTTGACTTCTATGCTTCTTTAAGGTCGCCGAAGAATCTTCCTAAAACTGTAAAAGTAATGAACCCCTATCAAGACTTCACAGCACAAGCTATTACGAAAGAATTTTACGAGAAATTTTATGACGACACTCAATCGCGAATTGTCTTATTCGGAATTAATCCTGGAAGGTTTGGTGGTGGAATTACAGGTATTCCTTTTACTGATCCTGTAGTATTAGCAGAGGAATGTGGAATTGAAAATCCATTTGAAAAGCGTGCAGAATTATCCTCAAAGTTCATTTATGAAATGATCGATGCTTATGGTGATACAAAAGATTTCTATCAGCATTGTTATATCTCTGCCATGTCCCCTCTTGGTTTCGTGGAAAACAACAAAAACCTCAACTATTATGATATTCCGAAGTGGAAATCAATTTTTGAAAAATACTCTGCCAATTTGATCAAAGCCCAGCTACCTTTCATAAGGAGAGATATTGCGTATTCGATCGGAAAAGGAAATAATTTTAAGTTTTTGAAATCGCTGAACGACCAATATCAGTTTTTTGAAAAGGTAGAGGAATTGCCGCATCCGAGATGGGTCATGCAATACAGATTGAAACGTAAATCAGAATTTATTCAAGAGTATCTTGACAAACTAAAGTCTAAAATTCAATAATTATTCCATCATTGAGGAGTTCTGCTTCCGGTTTGGCGAGAATCATTTCCGTTCCCATGTGGGTCAAAACTACCCTTTTGGAGTTGAACTTTTCCAAGTGAGGTTGTAAAAGGTCATAACTTAAATGGCCTGGCACTTCATTGTGCAAATCGTTGCATTCACAAATAAAAAGGTCGGTTTCGTTGGCGAGCTTATTGAGCTTTTCGGTCCATTCAGTATCACCAGAATAGGCAATGGTTTTCCCTTCAATAGTGAGTTTGTAGCCGTGTGGGTTCGAAGGCGGAGAGTGAATGACTTCTGTTGTCCAAAGGTTCATTTCATCTATTTCTTGATGATTGTCCGAATCAAATTCAACAAAATCTAATTTATCATCATTGATAAGTTCTTCCGTACCCGGATACATATTCTTTTGTAAGTCATATATTCGACTTTTTACACCTTTAGGACCAGCAATCACTAGCCTTTTGATGGCTACTTCATTGTATTGCCGATTGATTATTAAAAATGGAATACCTCCAAAATGGTCTCCATGAAAATGACTTATGATCACCATATCAATATCTGAAGGATCAATAGCTAAGGATTTGAGCCCGTATAGAGATGTAGCTCCAAAATCCATCAATATATTTTTACTTTTTGATTGCAAAAGGAACGAAGTATTTCTCCTTCCCTCCGACGAGAATGCATCACCACAACCTATTACCGTTAATTTCATAATCGAATGATTTGACCCATACCAGTCACACATGCTTTACACGCCCTTTCCTGGCTTTAGTTTAAAGATTTTAAATGATCCGTAATGTTGAATCCTTCAATGGAATACATGGTTCCTGTATAATTGACAATATAAAGTCCTGTATTCATGTGCCCAAAATTATCCATGTAGTGCAAAGGATAATTAAGCATCCAACAGAAGAGAATTCGCATGGCTCTACCATGAATACAAATCAAAACTGTCTCTTCTTCTTCATGGCTTAAAATATAGTCAAAGGCAATTTTTTGTCTTTGAGCCACTTCTCTCGGTGTTTCGCCTCCCATAATTTTAAGATCCAAGTTGCCTTTAGACCATTCTGCTACTACGCGTTGGTAGTTCGTTGAGGTCTCGGGGGTAAAGGCTTTCCCCTCTTGTTCGCCCCAGCTGATCTCTCTTAGATCACTTAAAGATTCATTTGGGATTCCCATGTCCGTAAACCCACGCACTGTCTCAGAGGTGCGTTGCAAGTTTGAAGTATAAATTTTATCAAACTTTATGTGTTTATATGCATTGAAAAAGGCTTTTGCCTGATTTCGACCTGTTTCGTTTAATGGCGCATCGATACCAGAACCCTGTACCATGCCGTTTTTATTAAAGTCTGTTTCTCCATGTCGGAGTATGTACATTTTTTTAATCATTCCTTTCAAATAAGGTTGCTAAACTATAAACATAATTGATCAAAAAAACTTTATCAAAAGACATAATGCATTTAAATTACTTGGATGTTTCCAGATTCAATTACCCTTAATCAACTTAATAGTTTATCTGAAAATACCATGGTCAGTCATTTAGGGATTGAGTTTACTGGAATTAGTGAGTCGACCATAACAGCAAAAATGCCAGTTGATGAGCGCACAAAACAACCCATGGGTCTATTACATGGAGGTGCCTCCGTGGTATTGGCTGAGACATTAGGTAGTGTCGCATCTAGCGTAATTTTAGAAGGTAAAAATCAATTTGCAGTTGGGCTGGAAATAAATGCCAATCATATAAAATCGGCAAAAGAGGGTTATGTGTGGGGAACTACAAAAGCGATTCATCTAGGAAAAAGAACCCACATTTGGGAAATTATTATTAAAAATGACCAAGACGAACTGGTCGCAATAAGCCGCCTAACTGTGGCAGTTATTGATAAAAAGTGAAGAATTTGAATTATAAGCATCTCGATAGTTTTACTGCTAAGCTTGATAATCCAGTCCGCTTGATCAATGAGCTGATAGATTCTGATTATTCTTTTGCTATGTGGAGCTTGCCATTGGCGCAATCCTATACTATTGCGATTGATATACACAAAAATGAACTAACCAAGGCTCCTATTGATGAATTGCAAGCGGTTTTTGCCATCAATAATTTTTCTGATAGTCATCCGCCAGAGCCTACCTATATAAGATCGGATCTATTAATAGAAGTAGCAGAAAATAACGATTACGAGATCAAGGTTGACCCGAGCATATCTTCTTCTTTGCTCGATGAGTTTTTAGTTGATAGAAACAAAGAAAAACTGATCCGAAAAAGAGTAAAAACGACGAATCATTTCGAAGAAATTGTACAAAAAGCGATAGAAAAGATCAACGAAGGATTGTTTGAAAAAGTAGTGCTATCAAGATTCAAAGATATCGCGATACCAAGTTTATTCAAGCCTTTTGATTTTTTCCAAAAACTCATTGCGCATTATCCGAATGCATTTAACTACATGGTATTCACTCCCAATCACGGCCTTTGGATTGGTGCAACACCTGAAAAGCTGATAGATGTGGATTACTCGAAAGACTTGTTTTCAACAGATGCCCTTGCTGGAACTCAGCCATTAGACGGACGAAAATTAAATGAAGTAGCCTGGACGATGAAAGAAATTGAAGAACAGGCGATGGTAAGTCGGTATATCGTTGATGGATTTAAGAAAATCCGCTTAAGAGAGTTTGATGAAGTGGGCCCCAAAACGGTAAAGGCTGGAAATCTGGCTCATTTAAAAACAGAATTTAGGGTTGATATGAAAAAAGCAAATGCGCATGGTTTAGATAAGATCATGCTCGATCTTCTGCATCCCACCTCCGCCGTTTGTGGATTTCCACGGACTTCCGCTTTAGATTTTATTACAAAAAATGAAAACTACAACCGCGAATTATATGCGGGCTTTTTAGGTCCGGTCAGGTTTCAAAACAAAACGAATCTCTTTGTTAATCTCAGATGCATGCAAGTATTTGATGACAGTATTCGATTATACGCCGGAGCTGGTATTACTGCGGATTCTTTACCACACAAGGAATGGGAGGAAACGGAACATAAAATGAATACCTTACTTTCTTTACTCCAAGATAATTAATAATGATCCATCAGTCTGTTTTTGACACCAGTGAGCTGCTTTTTTCCTATGGGGTAAAAGAAGTCGTGCTCTCCCCTGGCTCCAGAAATGCGCCATTGACTATTTCTTTTGCAAGAAATGGTAATATCAAAAAAACGAGTATTGTTGATGAAAGATCTGCAGGCTTTATCGCGCTTGGTATTGCTTTAAAATCGAAAAATCCTGTTGCTTTATGTTGCACATCAGGCACTGCGCTTCTCAATTATGGGCCAGCATGTGCGGAGGCTTTTTATCAGCAAGTACCACTCATCATTATTTCAGCAGATAGACCCGCTGAATTGATCGATCAGCGTGATGGGCAAACCATTAGGCAAGTAGGTGCGCTCAGTAATTTTGTAAAAGGAAATTTCTGTCTTCCGGAAGACAGAAATGATCCAGATTTTTCTGAAGATTATTTAAATGGCTTGAAAACCGCCTTAGAATTAGCAACAACTTACCCAAAAGGACCTGTACACATCAACATACCTTTTCGCGAACCTTTTTACCCTGAGATTGACCAACCACTTGAATTTGGTGATTTTAAGAAAATAGAACCTATCGAAATGGGTAATGAAATAGATTTCGATCCATTCATTGAGCATTGGCATAATAGTACTAAAAAAATCATATTAAGAGGTCAAGATGATTATGACAAGGAATACGACCAGCTCTTAGATCAGCAAGATGATGCCGTCATAATTGCGGATGTAATAAGTAATGTCCAAATTAAAAAAGCATTAAGAAAGCAGGACCTCTTTTTGTCAGCCGTCAATGATTCTGTCTTGCCTATGCTGAAACCTGAAATTCTTATTACTTCTGGTATGTCTATCATTTCCAAAAATTTGAAATTATTTCTAAGGCAACATAAACCTAAGGAGCATTGGCATTTCGAGATTTGTGATAACGTCGCTGATCCCTTTCAAACTATTACTTCTCATTTTAAGGCTGACGTAAAAGACTTTTTTAAGGCCTTATCGCCCGATCTAAAACCTATCAGAGACCAATTTCAAGAACAGATCGCCCAAAATTATCAACAAAGTTGGGAATCACTAGAACGTGTTACCAGTGAAGTACTCAATGGTGAATTACAAAAGGCTGATTTCTCTGAATTCACGGTTATTGATCCTATTCTTCAGGCTATCCCTGCAAACAGTAATCTTCACTTGTCAAACAGCATGCCTGTGAGATATGTCAATTTTTTTCAATCATTTAAAAGTGGTATCGAGGTGTTCGCTAATCGTGGCACCAGCGGAATTGATGGTTCCAATTCAACCGCTGTTGGTTGTGCGCTGGCCAATGGACAAATAACAACATTGATTTCTGGAGATTTAAGTTTTTTCTACGACCGAAACGCATTTTTTCATCAAGAAAACCTAGCCAATCTAAGAATTATCGTGATTAATAATGGTGGTGGAGGTATTTTTCGAATACTCCCGGATTCAAGTGCCTTACCTGAGCTTGAAACATATTTTGAAACCAAACACAATCACTCTGCCATTCACGTAGCAAATGAATATGATTTTGAATATCACGCAGTGCATAACATGGATGACCTTTTGTCCTCATTATCATCATTTTACGAATCAGCACATAATGCTAAATTGATAGAAATTTTCACCACGCCAGCTACCAATCATTGGGTATTCAAAAAAGTAAAAGCCGCGATAAGAACGTCATTGAGTTAATTCGAAAAAACACGTTTACAGCTTTTAGAATTTCAAAAATTCCTCACGATTTCTTAATGAGATCGCTCCATTTTAGCTATTTCTATGGTATCAACGCCAATATTCATTTTAGGAATGAACAGAACTGAGACAGCAAGATGGTTTGTTTCCTATATTCGCGAGTAAGTTGTGAGATGCCTCAATTGACTGGACACTCACTTGTGCGTCTAAAATTATTTTTTTGTATTTAAATGGTCATTGATTTTCGGAAAAATCATATTCTATTAAAAGAGCTTATTCAGGAGGAATTAAGTCAAACAAATCATTCTGAGGATGAAAAATATGTCTTGCAGTTCATTCTAGATTGGATTGATGGCAAAGACTCTTTTCAATTCAATACATCAGGTTCCACAGGCCAAAGAAAATCAATTAACCTATCCCGTTCGCAGCTAAAATATAGTGCCGAAGTAACACTGAATTATATCGATCCGGATCATCATTTTGCAAGTTCGCTTTTATGCATCAATCCTCGATTTATTGGCGGAACTATGGTAATTATAAGAGCCTTGGTTGGTAAAATGCAGCTTCATATTCAAAAGGCGTCATCCTTACCAAGCATAGATACAGCCATTGACCTAATTTCAATGGTTCCACTTCAAGTCGATTCCCTCTTAAAAAACTGTCCGGAAAAATTTGAGCATATCAACACTCTGATCATAGGTGGCGCTGCAATTTCAGAGAATTCTTTGGATCAACTGAGAGCAATAAGCTCATTAAATACCTACACTTCATATGGAATGACCGAAACAGCCTCGCACATTGCCTTAAGACATATAACAGAAAATACTGGTTTTAAGCTCCTCGGGGATATTAAAGCAACTATTGTTGATAGCAAACTTAATTTGCAAGGAAGTGCGACTAATCAGCTCAAGATTTGCACTAATGATATTATAGAATTTATTACCAATGATACTTTTGTATACAAAGGGAGAATAGATAATGTAATAAATAGCGGTGGGTATAAAATATTTCCAGAGGAAGTAGAATCTATCTTAAGATCCTTTTTTGACTTTCCCTTTTTTATTGCCGGAGTAAATGATGAGTATCTTGGCGAAAAAGTTGTGTTACTTGCACAAACGAAAAATAATCTTGAATTAAGCGAAGAGATAAAAATGAAACTACATCGCTATCAGGTTCCCAAGGAGATTATTCTTCTAAGTCGATTCGAGTACACAGAAACAGAAAAAATAAACCGTAAAGCCACGCTTAAAAAAATAGGATTTTGAAAATAAACTTATCTTATCAGACCATGCAGGTGCCCCCTCCTTTTGCCATGGCCTATACACTTTCCATTGATATAAAGGAGACTTGTCAAATTAGCTTGAATATTGAGTATTTGGATAGAGAGGAGCTGGAAGAAGACGAAATCTATGATGAAGGATTCACACTTGATGATGACTTTGAATGGAAGGGTGAATTAGGAGAAAATTGGGCTGAAGCCATTGAAAATTTTTTTAAGGATGTAACAATTTCGCCTAATTCAGAGGATTTGAATCATTGGTTATATGTTGAAATAGCTGATGGTATAAATACAACTAATGGACATATTGCCAATCCTGAAAAACATCTCAATTTTCTTCAGCAAATCATTCAGGCTTGCTTTGAAAAAGCAAAAAGAGAAGCGCCATTAAAGCTTGATTTGATCATTGTCGCAGACGGCACAAAAAGTAACTTCAAAGCGAAGGCGAGTTTTGTAGAAAGAGCTTTTACTATCAATGACAAAGCCAAAACATGGTCCGATCTGGAGCGACTAATGGGTATTCTTTACCTTGACGAGCCGGAAGCAACCAAACCAGCTAAAAATCCTAATAAGGAAGGTTATTGGATTGATTATACAGCAGAAGGCTTATATTTTAAAATGAAAAAACTGAAAGAAGATAAAAAGAAATTGCTCAATGAAATTATTTCATAAAGCATTCTGTTTGCCAAACTTAGAAACTCATAGATATAATGTTTGGATTTTGAGCGACAAGTCTCGGAAAGCGTAAAGGCAACCAATTTAAGACTTTATCTATTCCAAGTTATTGTCGTGTTAGTTTCCTATATTATACGATCTTTATTAACACCTAATTTCTATATTATGAATTTTGGATTTATTGGAAAAATAATTTTTGCCATTCCAATGGCGCTTTTTGGCTTCTTCCATTTTATGGGAGCCAAAAGTATGACGGGTATGGTTCCGTCAATTCTACCTGTGCCAATTGCTTGGGTTTATCTTACGGGGTTGGCCTTGATCTTGGCATCTGTGGCTATTATTATCAATAAAAAAGCAAAACTAGCGACGACTTTATTGTCAACCATGCTTCTATTATTTGCAGTGCTTATCCATTTGGACGGATTTATGAATGGCGACCCTACCTCCTCCAGCATGTTTTTAAAAGACATTGCATTGGCTGGTGGCGCTTTATTTATAAGTAGCCATTTAAAACATTAAAATAGTGCGTAATTGCCTCCTTTTAAGAAATGTTGAGTTTCCAAAGGAGGAATTTTTTTATTCTCAAAATAGGTCTTTTGCCCTAACTCGAAAAGCTGTTGAATCATCTCGGCTTCAGCGCCCTCTCCTGTCATTCTTCTGCCCCAATTGGAATCATTTGGCTTACCACCATGAAGTGCTCTCACTTGATTTTTCACTTTCTCCGCGCTATCTGGGAAAGCCTTTTCCAACCAATCTTCAAATACATCCTGAACCTGACCATTTAGTCTTAGCACGGAATATCCTGCTTTGATAGCACCTGCCCTTGAGGCAGCTTTCATAATGTTGGGTATTTCAGAGTCAGTCAACCCAGGAATCACTGGTGCGATCATGATGCCAACAGGCACTTGGTGCGCCGTTAAAATTTCAATCGCATTCAATTTCTTTTTCGCAGTAGAAGTTCTTGGCTCTAGTTTCGACCTTATTTTTTCATCCAAGCTCGTGATAGAAAAATGTACGTGGATCAAGTTCAGTTTTGCAAGCTGAGCGATTAAATCTAAGTCTCTAAGAACTAATGCATTTTTTGTAATGAGGCTAATTGGATGCCGGTAATTTAGAGCCACTTGAAGAATGGCTCTTGTCAGTTTAAATTCTCTTTCTATAGGCTGGTAGCAATCGGTGTTTCCCGATAGCATTATTGGTTTTACTCTGTAAGTCCGCTTCTGAAACTCATTAGCTAAATTCTGAGCAACTTCTTTCTTGACTATAATCTTACTTTCAAAATCCAAACCTGCACTCCACCCCCAATATGTATGAGAGTTCCTCGCATAACAATAACTACATCCATGTTCACAACCCTGATATGGATTTACCGAGTATTCATGTTTAAGATCGGGGCTACTATTTTTACTAATAACCTGTTTTGGAGTTTCAAAGAATATTTCAGTTTTTGGCTTTTCTAAGTGTGTGTATACATCGATTCCTTCATCATGTTGATTAGAAATAGCATTCTTTAAAAAAGGATTTTCGGGATTGATTTGAGCGCCTTTACCTTGTATCATAGGTAAATTTAAAACCATTTTTATTAGTATTTGCTATTTTAATTGGACTTTTCTTTATCTATTCTGCTCACACCAAATGCCGTCCCAACACCTACAATAGCACCAAATAAATGCGATTCCCAGCTAATCGCCTGATTACCAGGGTTAAGCCCATACAATAGTCCACCGTAGGTTAACATCACAATTATTGAAATCATGATCGAAATGATTTTCCTTTTGAAAATTCCAATAGCGATCAAAAAGAAAGCCAAACCATACACTAAACCGCTTGCGCCTATGTGATAAAACTGCCTCCCGAATATCCAAACCAATAGGTTAGTGATGATATAGCACTGAAAAAAAACCATCAAGGCGTGTTTCCGGTAAAACATAAAGAGCGCCATACCTAAAAATAAAAGCGGGAAAGTATTAGATATTAAATGAGAATAATTGCCGTGAATGAGAGGAGCCGTAATTATTCCTATAAGCCCAGTGAGTGACCAAGGAAGTATTCCCAGAAATCCGAAATCGATACCTGAAAAAGTTTGCAGTGTAAATACTACCCACATTACAAAAACCAATCTAATGGGCGGTAAAATATTAGAACCTTGGAGCATTGCTAAACTATTAAACTCATTTTCTTAAACTGCTTTCATAGAATTGACCAATAATAGAAATAGCATATATAAAAAAAGCTGCATTTAGCAGCTTTTGTTTATAAGTCTTCTGTGATATTATTTCGAAGGATCGTGAATAGCTTTTAACTCAATCAACTTGGCTTCCTCGTAACTCACAGACAGGTACCCAAGAAGGCCTCCTGAAGCTTCTCCGATCCTTTTCGCTAACTCTTTTAGGCTAGCATATAACTTGATTGTAAAGTTTTTATCGATCTTCGGAAAGATGAAATTTAATTTTCTCAGCTCAGCATTAATGAGTTTATTCCTTTCTTCTGCTTCATCTGGTAATTCATCAATCAGCCTATTAAAGGACTGCTCGAATTCTATACCTACTGCTTTATAATATTCAATCAATTGCTCCCTTGCTCTAACCTGTTTTGAATGTGCAATATCAATTGCCTCTTTTCGCTCAGAGCTATCAATATTACCATCAGCGCCCGCAATGAGTATAGCCACGTAAACTGGTGCTTTCATTAACACATCAATCTCATCTTCACGAAGATTTTCAAACTCCTTTACCATTTGTCCATTTTTTAAGAATTACTCGAAAATAGTAAAATTCGGACTGATTTACGACCTCTTTAGCGCGCATTTTTATCCTTAATGACAAATCGCATCATTACTGGCAGATGATCAGATATTTGACCGGCTTCTTTTAAAATTTTTACGTCTACTTTTTCAATCCAATTGTCGTTGTAAAATATATAATCGAGTAAAACCGTAGGTTTTTCAGAACTAAACGTTAAGTATTTTTTGATGGGCGTATCATAACAAACTCTCAGAAATGGTAAGGCCAGCAATGTTTCCAGACCTACTTCCTGATCTTCAAAATTGGAATTAAAATCACCCATTAAAATAACTGGATGCGTAGCAGCGTATTTCAAATACTGCTGTTTAACAGTTTCAAAGTGCACCTGCCTTGTCTCCGTATCAAAAGCTTCTAAATGTACATTCATGACCAATACTTCTTGATCTCCAATGACGATAAAAACCTTTTGTATCAATCTATCTAAATAAAAGTCGTTATAATAAAACGGAGCATTCAGAGGCTTAATCAGCCTTTGTGACTCAGCCTTTCTGATGGGAAACCTTGAAAAAACTGATTGGCCTGATATTATTTTTCCAAAATGAAAACGAAGCGGCCAATAAGGGAAAGGCACGTATTTTTTATCCCAATTTAATGAAGTGTAAGTGTTGATATCACCCATTTCCGATGAAATAGAGTCTACCTGATTGTAGTTAAATGAGCGTTTTGAATCAATGTCAATTTCTTGAAACCCGACAATGTCAGGCTTATTTATTGCAAATAATTGATTTGTAAGAGTCAAGTTTTCATGAAAAATATTTTCCTCCCTTTCTACGGCCATGTTATTAATCATGCCCGATAAGTACCCTAGATTGTAAGAAATGGCAGTTAGGGTATCTCCTATTCCTTTACCAACATCACTTGATTGGTTAGAAATTAACATTTCGTCGTGAGTAACCGCTCTATTTGAACCACTGGCCCAAAAATAAAAAAGCACAAAAGCAAAAATGAACAGCGCAAAAAATAGACCTAGAGTTTTTCTCA
Source organism: Cyclobacteriaceae bacterium (assembly GCA_040218415.1). Classification (GTDB taxonomy): domain Bacteria; phylum Bacteroidota; class Bacteroidia; order Cytophagales; family Cyclobacteriaceae; genus JAVJRN01. The sequence continues at coordinate 63,597 of JAVJRN010000067.1, read as the reverse complement.
TATGTGAATCCCTTATATATTGCCAAGATATACGATTCTGTGATCAATATGGATTTCTCTTATTTAAATGCAATCAGTGATGGGGACGAAGAATTCATTAAAGAATTCGTTTCTACTTTCGAAACAAATAATAATTCGATACTCGCTGAAATGCAGGTCGGTTTAAACAGTGGGGATTTCGATAAACTGGGGAAGTTGGCTCACCAGCTAAAGCCTACAATCGAAATGCTTGGAATGAAAGAAACCTTGGTTTTAGTCAGTCGTATTAACAACGAACCTTCATCTGCCAGTCAAGAAGACTTGGATTTCGTTCAAAACAAGTCTTTGGAAGCTTTGGAAGCGTTAAAAAGTGAGTTTAATATAAGTTAACTTATTGCCGTTTGCACTACTGCTTTTAATCTTGCCAGAATTTCACGTAAGGCTAACTTACCAGAAAGCTCTTGCTTCTCGTCCGCTGCAAATGCCCTAGCTACTATGCCATTGTTATTCGCGATATACAATGACCGATAACAATGAAAATCTTGAGTAATAATCGTAAGATCATTTTTACCGAAAACCTCTTTCGCGCGAGTCACTGACTCAAAAGTGCTCAGTCCCGCAAAATCCATAATCACATCTTCCTTAGCTACTCCCTTTTCCAACAGTGCGTCAAGCATATCCATAGGCTCATTGTAATATACTGTTCTGTTATCGCCGCTTACAATGATGTATTTTAGTTTTCCTGATTTATACAACGCAGAAGCTGCTTCTATTCGCTCATAGAAATAACTATTGGCGGTTCCTTTTGCGGTTCTTTTACTAGTACCTAAAATTAACCCCACTTCCGAATAGGGAATTTCCTCAACACTTCTGTAGATCTGACTGGCTGTAGATGCTATTACCCAAAAATTGATAGCCAAAACAACGATCACAGGAATGAAAGCGATAAATAAGACTCTTATTATTTTGTTGAAAATAGACATTGGTGATCGATAACGATTCTCAATCTTCTGTGTTGCCTCCAAACAAGCCTAATTGGTTTTCTTCATTTTCTACTTCTGACTTGATTGTCTTCTTTAAATTATCCAGATCTAAGCTTTCGGCCTTTGACTCCTCTTTTTCTTTCGGTGGTTCCTCCATTTTTTCAATACGCACCACCGATTGATGGACAAACTTATTTCCTTGTGCTCTCCACCCTTTGACGTCTATAAGTTCAGCAAGATCCATTTCTTCGGTTTCATTCTTGCGTCCATCCTTGTAGGTGGTAATCACCTTGCCAAAATCAGACTGATTAGCATAAAGGAGTTTAGAGCCTTTAGCTTCAGAAATAAAAAGAAATCGCTTGTTTGGTGAAGATGTTTCAATCAAAAATCTTTTCACGTTCACCTGCTTGGACTCCCCATCTTGATATACGACGTTCACGGGTTTATTCATCTCAAATTTACTTATGGAATGAATATCCTTTGTTTCAAATCTATTGGTGAGTTCAAATGAGGTGAGTTCGTATGATCCCTCCTTGAATAGGATGAGAATTTGATCCTCTGCCTGAAAGTTTCCTAAGTAAACACCACGCTGATCTCTATTGAGCCTTCCAACGATCTCATCGTACCAAATATCCAAACCGCCAAGCGTAGATACTCCTGCTGCTTTGAATTGTACTTTTCTTACTGGGTATTTGGTCAAAATATTTCCACCAGCTCCTCTTCCTTTGATCTCTATCTCTTGAAAACTGAAATCAAACACCTTTTTTCTGGCTGAGGATGCAGCAGTTAAATAGACGGTAATTGATTCCGCCTCGCCATTTGGGTTCGCACTGAAGTATAACAATTTTGAACCTTTGCCACCCTTCGTCAATTCATATTCTCTGTCTCTTGTCACTGATAGCACTTGAAAACGCTTGATCATCGTGCGACCTGATTTAGCATCGAGATAAACCAAGTTATACACCATTCGTTCGTCTCCTTTTTTGAAAACGCCTACATGAATAATGTTTTTTCCTACAAATACTTTGTCTTGGATTCTGGTGACTTGACAGATACCATCTTTTCGAAAAACAATAATGTCATCTATATCCGAGCAATCAGTGACAAACTCATTTTTCTTGAGACCATAGCCAATAAAACCATTCTCTCGATCAACATACAGCTTTGCATTATTAGCGGCAACCACTGTAGCTTTTATAGTATCGAAATTAGTAATCTCTGTTTTTCGTTCTTTGCCTTTGCCGTATTTCTCCAACAAACGAGAATAATAAGAAATAGAATAGTCCGTAATATTTGCCAGATGATGCTCTGTTTCCGCTAACTCCTCTTCAAGCCTCCGCATGAGCTCGTCTGCTTTGAAAGTATCGAATTTTGAGATCCTTTTAATTTTGATTTCAGTCAGGCGAATGATATCATCTTGGGTAATATCACGATAAAAATCAGGCTTGAATGGATCTAATCCACGATCTATCGTTTCAAGTACTGCTTCCCAAGTCTCACACTCTTCAATATCTCTGTAAATTCTATTTTCAATGAATATTTTCTCTAGAGATGAAAAAAGAATTTTCTCCATCAACTCGGACTTTTTGATCTCCAACTCTTGGGTCAAAAGCGCCACAGTTTGGTCTACAGAGTGCTGAAGTAAATCCGTAATCCCTAAAAATTGAGGCTTATCCTGATATATAACGCAAGCATTCGGTGAAATAGACACTTCACAGTCGGTAAACGCATACAGCGCATCAATAGTAATATCAGGTGATACACCCGGACTTAATGTAATCTGAATCTCAATATCTGCGGCCGTATTGTCCACGACATGCTTGATCTTAATTTTTCCTTTGTCGTTGGCCTTAATGATCGAGTCAATAATAGAGCTTGTCGTAGTGCCATAAGGAATATCTTTGATAGTCAACGTTCTTACATCGGTCTCTTCTATGGTCGCTCGGACGCGGACTTTTCCACCTCTGCGTCCATCATTATAGTCACTAACATCAACTTTTCCACCAGTTAAAAAATCAGGATAAAGTGTTACTTTTTTTCCTTTAAGGATGTTGATCGCCCCTTGAAGTATTTCCACAAAATTGTGAGGCAATAATTTTGTAGATAATCCTACAGCAATTCCTTCTACTCCCTGAGCCACTAATAATGGAAATTTTACAGGAAAAGTGACGGGTTCTTTTTTCCTACCGTCATAAGAAAGTTGCCAGCTGGTTGTTTGCGCGTTGAATATTACCTCTAGTGCAAATTTTGATAGGCGCGCCTCGATATATCTAGGTGCTGCAGAACCATCACCGGTACGGGCATCACCCCAGTTACCCTGCATATCGATGAGTAGATCTTTTTGCCCTAATGAAACAATGGCATCTCCAATGGAAGCGTCACCATGCGGATGATATTGCATAGTGCTACCAATGATGTTCGCTACTTTATTGTACCGACCATCATCCATTTCCTTCATTGCATGAAGAATCCTTCTTTGAACCGGCTTCATTCCGTCTTCAATAGCAGGCACTGCTCGTTCAAGAATTACGTAGGAAGCATAATCCAAGAACCAGTTTTCGTACATTCCAGAAACAGGAATTACTTCTTGTAAGCCTTCTTTGGGAGCTAAGCCCTCTTCGTCAATTGAGTTTTCGTCAGACATTTATAGAATTCAGTCTTATACTATGGTTTAAACAATGAGTTCAATTGTACTCTATTGTTTCAATATAATTTTCAAAGTTTTATCATCCGCGACCAAAACTTCGTTTTTTATCAGTCGTGGAGTTAGATCTCTCCAGTTGCTATCTTGAGAAAAGATATGCTTAAACATGGGCAATGCTTCCTTTAACTTTCCAGTATTGACCAGGTTAATGGCATGCCAATATTGCATTTCTAGATTTTCTGGAAACATTGTTTCGGCTTGCTTATAAAGTGATGACGCGAGCTCATAATCACCAGCTTCCACGGCCAAGTCTCCCTCATTCATAAACTCATAGGCTTGGTGTACATTCCACAACCTGCGAATTTCTATCAATGGGTTATTAGAGTCATCAACCCTAATGTCAACTTTACGATCTATCCAGCTTTTACCAGTTGGTTGACCAGAAACGACAAGCACAGCGGCAGATTGTTTACCTCGGGCATCACCACCAGCACGCTCTCCAGCCTCTAAAGCTGTGATTAATCTTTCCGCTAATGGACCTTCAGATTTCTTGAAAGCTTCTGCCATCGCTGGCCATACTTTGTCATTCATCATCAGATTTGCTTGAACAGCAAAGTTTTCTTCTACAATACTTCCTGCAAATTCAATATTTTTTGCACCGGTATGTGATGCCGTTTTTCCTTGAGCATCCACAATGCCTAATTGTCGATAATCTCTACCTTCGTCACTTTTTACCAAAACTTCCAGCACCTCTTGGGCATCCAATCCTGTTTTAAGTAATTGCAAACCTTGTGGGCCAAATGCTGGATTAGAAAAAGACTGAGTAGCTATGGCTCCTACTCCTGCTTCAGCCCAAGTAACCACCGTACCTACAGAAAACCAATGAGATTGCACAGCAACACCAAGATCTCCTGTTTCAGGATCATAGGCAACTATAGAATAGGTATGAGCCAAAGGTTCAGACTTCTTGAACTGAGCTTGAACAATACTGAATGATATTATCAATAATAAAGCAATCGCTAATCTCATAGTTGGTCTAACAAATCATTAAATAATAATTCAACATAAGGTATAACAGCTTCCAAATGATCGCCATCTGCACCCGTCACCAATGTAACATCAGTGGCGCCAGATAATTCAAATTTTTCATAAGTCAAAAGACTTTCACTTACTGGTGACGTATTGTCTTGGGTGCTGTGGTACATAATCATTCTAGCTTCAGGAACCCAATCACTCACATCATTAGCTGCCTGAAACTGAAGATACGTATTGAACTTCTCGCTCGCCGATAAGAATTCACTCGTAAAATATTCACCAGCATTATTGTTGAGAAGGGGAACAATCTCCGTTGAACTCAACGAACCATTGAACAATTCAGGGATTAAAGCCGCATAAGGAGGCCTTATAAAATCAGCAATGGCTAAGTCTAAATCATAATGCGCTAAATAAGAGTAAATTCGAAAAGTGGTAAAATGAGGAGGAAATACATTATCAGGTTCAATGAGCACTTGATCTCTTCCAATATAGCTGCCAGCTGCAGGATAAGATGTTACTAATCGGTAATCTTCGAAACCATTTTGCTCTTCTATAGCCTTGTGAGCGGCCATTGTAGCAAAGCCACCTTGAGAATAACCCGCCAAAAAGAGGTCTCCGTTAAATTTCAATCCAGATAATTCTGCCAATTCGCGCCCTGCTTTGATATTATCAAGAATAGCTCTGCTCGTAGGTTCGGCAATAAAGTAAGGATGAACAATATCATCAGAAATACCATAGCCTATATAGTCAGGAATGACCATGACTACCCCTGTAGTAGCAGCGGCGGCATAAAGAACTAAATAGGGATCACTAATTGGTGCATTCGTCGGCGCTTCTGCTTGAGAAAAAATTGTTCCATGCTGAAAGCTCAATATCGGTACACTCAACAAGTCGTCAGAAACAGGTAGCAAAACCAATCCAGAAGCCAATATTTCCTCTCCTTTATATGTGGTCTTATAATTTACTCGGAACTGTGACACATCATAGATCATTTTGGAAGCATCCACATCAATGTTAGCAACCGAGATGAAATTTCGCAGTTCTGAAGCGGATCTTATCGAAAAGTTAACTGATGAAACATAAGTGCTATCATAAGAAATGAAATTTTCCTCATCACCTGCGACAATATCTTCATCAGTTGAGCAACTGGTTATCAATACAATACTGCAAATCAAACCAGCGAAGAGAAAGAATTTGGAACTTCTAATCATTCTTCTAACCTTAATATTTCCGGAATAAAGTTTTCAATATAAGGGGCAATGCCTGTCCCGTGAGTCGCTCCTTCGAAGGTTTCAAAAGTTACTATCTCTTCTGATGCTCCATTTTGTAATAGTTTTGCATAAGAGTCTACAGAGTTTTGATAAGGAACGGTAATATCAGCATTTCCATGATACATATACATTCTGATGGTTGGTGTCCAGTCAAGGAGACTATTTTCTTCGAAAAGATCATAGATGAATTTATAGTCGGCATCCTCCTTGGAACTATTCAGAAAATTGGGATTTAAAAAGTCGGCTATATTGGTTGTTAATAACTCATTAATCTCGTTACCGCTAAATGCTCCGTCAAACAAATTTGGAATGCGCGAAGCATAAGGTTCATTGAAAAAATGTGACATTTCTTGGGGGAAATCATAGGTTGTTTTGTAAGACATGGCTACAAACCCTAAGAAAAACGGTTGATGGTAGGTTTCTTGATCTAAAAAATATTGACTCATGCCAACCACATCATATCCCCCTGAAGATGGAAATGATGCTTTGAGTTTATAAAACTCCATTCCCTCCTCTTCATAAAATTTATGTGTGGCCATTGTCGCTTGTCCACCTTGAGAGTAACCTGCCAAATAAAGTTCATCATCTATATTCAGTTCCTGTTGATCTGCAAGTTGCTTGGAGGCGTAAATGGCGTTAACTATTGATGTGGCAGTGTAGTACTCGTGATAATACGGATGAACGATATCAACAGAAGCACCAAATCCTATAAAATCTGGTACGACAGTTACAAAACCACCACTGGCCATGGCCGAATATAGAATGGTCGTTCCATCAGTAATTGAAGATTCTGTAGGCGCAGAAGCATTATCGGCAATTGTTCCATGTTGAAAACTTATCGTTGAAATTTCATCAGTAGTTTCAGGTGTGAAAACCATACTGGAGGCAGTTATTGTATCGCCTTTATACACCGTTTTATAGGTAATCTTCCAAACAGACACATCATAAATGAGCTTCTCAGTATCAATTGCAAGGCCGGATTGTCTTAGAAATGTTTTGAGATCGCCTGATGATCTAATAATGAGCTGAGTTGATTCCAAGAGTACATTTGGAATAGAATACTCCGCTTCTTGTTGGTCAGGATTTAAGACATCCGTGTCCTCGTCACAACTCACAAAAAACAAGAAACTTAAGAACAGTACTAAAATCGGGGCTTTTTTTCGGGTCAATTTCATTTTGCTATTTATTTTTAAATGGTTGCTATCTCATCGTCGACAAGGTCTTTTTCAATACGCAATTTATCAATGATAAACTCCTGTCGATCAGGAGTGTTTTTCCCCATGTAAAATCTCAGTAAATCTTTAATTTTTGTATCTTTTTGAAGAATCACTGGTTCCAAACGGATATCCTCACCGATAAACGCACCAAACTCCGTTGGTGAAATCTCTCCCAGCCCTTTAAATCGCGTGATTTCGGCTTTAGCTCCTAATTTGTTCAAAGCCCTGCGCCTTTCTTGATCACTGTAACAATAAATTGTTTCTTTTTTATTTCTCACTCTGAATAAAGGTGTATCAAGTATATACACATGATTGTTTCGAACCAGTTCAGGGAAAAATTGCAAAAAATACGTCAATAAAAGGAGCCTGATGTGCATTCCGTCAACATCCGCATCAGTAGCTATAACAATTTTTCGATACCTCAGACCTTCTAGCCCATCTTCAATATTGAGGGCATGTTGCAAAAGGTTAAACTCTTCATTTTCATAAACTACTTTCTTCGTTTGACCGAAGCAATTAAATGGTTTACCTCTCAAACTAAATACCGCCTGCGTCTGAACATCCCGCGATTTAGTGATGGAACCACTGGCCGAGTCTCCTTCGGTGATGAAGACCATAGATTGCTCCTTTCGTTCTTCGCTCGCTTTTTTGTCGTTGTAATGTATTCGGCAATCTCGAAGCTTTTTATTATGGAGGTTGGCCTTCTTGGCGCGCTCATTGGCCAGCTTTTTAATACCAGCAATTTCTTTGCGTTCGCGCTCCGATTGCACGATTCTTTTAAGCAAAGCATCGGCTATCTCATTATTTCTATGCAGAAAATTATCCAGCTCAGTTCTCAGAAAATCATTAATAAATGTTCGCATAGTGGGCCCATCAGGGGCTACACTTTGTGAACCTAACTTGGTTTTGGTTTGACTCTCAAAAACAGGCTCTTGAACACGAACAGCGACGGCCGCAACCACAGAGGCTCGAATGTCTGCCGCGTCGTAATCCTTTTTGAAAAAATCACGAATAACCTTCACTAAAGACTCTCTAAATGCTGCAAGGTGAGTACCTCCCTGCGTGGTGTTTTGACCATTCACAAAAGAATAGTATTCCTCTCCGTATTGATTGGCATGTGTTAATGCGACTTCTATATCTGTGCCTTTAAGGTGAATAATAGGATAGCGTAAAGCCTCTTCATCCGTTTTTCGTTTCAGTAAGTCGAGCAGTCCATTCGCTGAGTGGTATTTCTGACCGTTGAAATTAATGGTTAATCCTGCGTTTAAGAATGCGTAGTTCCAGAGCAGGTTGTTCAGATAGTCAGGTATAAAGTGATAGTTTTTAAAAACAGTATTGTCAGGCTCGAATATGAATGAGGTTCCATTTCGCTCAGTAGTTGTGGTAATCTCAGCATCACTTTTTATCTCACCTCTTTCAAATTCTGCAATTTTAGTTTGGCCTTCTCGGTAAGATTGAACCTTGAAATAGGTACTCAAGGCATTTACTGCTTTTGTACCAACTCCATTTAGACCTACCGATTTTTGAAAGGCACCAGAATCATATTTTCCACCAGTATTAATTTTTGAAACACAATCCACCACTTTGCCCAATGGTATTCCTCGACCAAAATCGCGGACTTCCACTCGGTGGTCGCTTACTTTCACATGTATGGTTTTGCCATGTCCCATCATATGCTCATCGATGCTGTTATCTATGATTTCTTTCACCAAGACATATATTCCATCATCTTGAGCAGAACCATCGCCCAACTTGCCGATGTACATGCCGGGTCTGAGCCTTATATGCTCCTTCCAATCGAGGGATCTTATACTATCTTCGGTATATTGTACGTCTGCCATTTATCGGTAAAATCTTTGAAACTCCAATCTGAGGATGGAATTTAGATAAAAAATAAATTCTTAATTAGGGAAACTTTTAAACATTGATTCGCTCAATGATTGAAGGAGAAAAGTCTAATTAATTGATGATCAGGCTGTTTTAGTCTTATTATTGACCACTATTATAAGTCCTATTAGCCAAGCTACTATCATCAGTGGCCCAATGAAATTCAAATAAGCATAACTTGACATGCTTACACTGGTGGTATTATTGATTACCCCAACAAAGCCAATAAGGCAAGTGAGATAAAAGTTTATCACGAATACAAATCCCCTTAGCCAAGCTTTGATCTCCTCCCGAACTATCAATGGTTCGGTCATTTTTTGGATGATAAAAAGGAATAAGTTGACGACCAAAAAAATCGCAATGGCATAATAGAAAAAATCCTCCTTATGTACCTTGGCCAAACTTTGATCTGGTGTCACTTCCACCATTATAGGTAGATAGGCATAAACCAAAAGCAATATTCCCAGAAAGATGAACGCAGATACTGTTTTAACAAGATTTAAGACTCTTAACATTTATTTTGGGTTCTTTGTAATTTCAAGATCAACTAATTCACTAACTACAAAAGTAGATAACAAAATCTTTCCAAATTGAAGGAAGCAGAATTTATCCAACTAATTCAGAAGCATACTGGCATTATCCAGAAGATCATCTATCTGTATGTAGATGATCCTGAAGACAAAAGGGATCTCCAACAAGAAATACAACTCCAAGCATGGAAGTCCATTGCTTCGTTTCAAGGAAATTCCAAGTTTTCAACATGGCTCTACAGGGTGTCGCTGAATACGGTATTGACCTTTAAGCGAAAGAAAAGAATTGAAACTTCTCCTATTGAGCATGTTGATTCTGCTCATGAGGGAAATGAAAAAAGTGAAAAATCTGAACTTCTGCTAAAAGCCATTAGAATGCTCAATGATGTGGACAAAACAATCATAACGCTTCATTTGGACGACTATAACAACGATGAAATTTCGGGAATACTTGGCCTTAAAAAAAATCATGTAGCAGTGAAGCTGCATAGAATCAAAGAATCTATTTCAATAAAACTGAGGGCGCATGTCAATGGATGAAATAAAATCAGCTTGGAACGACTTAAATGCTGCGAAAAATAATTTCAGCTCGTCGACTGATCTTGAAATTCATGAAATAATTCAGGCAAAATCCAAAGGGGCTATTCAAAAAATCAAAGAGCAGGTCTATTTAAAGTTCTGGTTTTGTGTTTTTTTTCTTGCACTGTTAGGAATCTACCTACCGTTTGCCAATCCTTTTATTTCTCAAGTTTTGATCAGCGTGATGGTTGTAGCATACACAATAGGGTCAATTTTTCTCTTCAAAGAATATAAAAGTTTGAAGAAAACCATGGACATGAGTCAAAACCTACTCGATGGCCTAAAAAACTATAGAAAAAAAATACTTCAAATAATTAAATATGAGGAAATAATTGCACTTATCCTCTACCCCATTTCAGCCCCGGCGGGCTTTTTTGTTGGGCTCAAATTTCAAAATGCCGACATTCCAATTTTGGAAAGTAAAGAACAATGGGTGGCCTTAATCTTATGTATTGTCATCATCACGCCCGCTGCGCATTTTACAACCAAATGGATGAATCGAAAAGCCTTTGGGAAATATCTTGAACAAATAGAAGAGAATATTCAAATTCTGGAGAAAGAATAGCGCCCATTTGAGCTGTTTTACCCCATCGAATCAAATGGTCAGCCGTAATTCGTCGAGAAAAGTATAAAGTATATTGACCTAAAGTGTATTTTTAGGGCATGGATATTAACCCCGTCATCCTATCTATTCCTCTTTACTTTACATTGATTATTATTGAATTGATCATTCAATTATTTTCGAAGAGAAAAATTTACCGAACCAACGACGCGATTACCAACATTAGTTGTGGGATCACCTCTCAAATAGCTGGTGCATTTACCAAAATTCTAGCCATTGGCGTTTATCAATTTTTCTATGAGCATTTTGCTTTGTTTCATATTCAAGACAGCTGGTGGTCGATGATCATATTATTCTTGGGGGTGGACTTTTGCTACTATTGGGCACATAGAGCCAGCCACGAGGTTAATTTTCTTTGGAATGGAGGGCATGTGGTACATCACCAAAGTGAAGATTACAATTTTTCAGTAGCCTTAAGACAAAGCTCTTTGGACATCTGGACCTTATGGTTTTATGTTCCGCTTGCCCTTCTGGGTTTCGATACCCTTTCATTTCTTTTTGTAAAAGCCTTAAATCTGATTTACCAATTTTGGATTCATACCGAAATGGTGAAAAAATTACCGCGACCTATTGAGTGGATCTTCAATACTCCATCTCATCACCGAGTGCATCATGGCCGAAACCCAAAATATATTGATAAAAACCACGCGGGTGTGTTCATGTTTTGGGATAGAGTCTTTGGTACTTTTCAAGAGGAAGAAGAAAAACCCGTCTATGGAGTTACGGTACCCACACAATCATGGAATCCAATTTGGCTAAACTTTCAACCATATATTTCTATGTTTAGGCAAGTTTACCACACCGGTGGATTCTCCAATAAAGTGAAAGTATTGGCTTACAAGCCGGGATGGCGACCTGCGGAGTTGGGTGGTTACCAAAAGGTGTCAGAAGTTGACAAGCTGAGATTCAGCAAATTTGATCTGCATCCATCACCAAAACTGGCCTATTATGTTGTCTTCCAATTCCTGATACTGCTTGGCGTTACCTCGGCTTTCTTATTTCAACTAAATACGCTATCCCTTGAAACAAAGCTTATTTTTTCTGGTTTTATTGTCTTATCAGTTGGTACTTTGGGTGTTTTACTTGAGAATAAACGTCAATGGCTTTGGCTCGAGTTTGTTAGAAACTTGTTTTTTGTGTTATTGATTTATTTTGTAACGCCAACTGAAACAATAACGCTTATTGTGGCACCACTGACTTTTATCAGCGTTGCGCATTTAATTTGGGTAATTTTGACTCCTGATAAACAAGTAATAGTCAATGATTAAAAATTGTATTGGAATAATCGTCCTCATAAGCCTCACCAGCTGCTATACTACAGCTGATATTCCAGGATTTGATCAGGAAGCGTGGCTTACGGAAATCACAACTTGTAATGACGATAAAGTAAAACAGGCAGAATTAATAGTGGCTAATGAGATCTTGCTATTATCTTCGGGTCAGGCTATTATCAAAAAACTGCTAGGTCAGCCTGCGGAGAACGAACTTTACAACAGAAACCAAAAATTTTTCCATTATAACTTAACAGCCGGAGATACCTGCTCGAATGTGGAAAAACAGTTACGATTGAGTATTAGATTTGATGCCTTGGATAGAGCAAAGGAGATTATCATTCTCGAGAACTAATCTCTTTTTTCAAGTTGGAATGTCCAAATTCCGGTAATCGGGCATATGCCATTACATGGCTTTTGAGCCTCAAAAGGACTCGAAGAAAACATGAAAAACAACGTAGAGTCAAAATTCACAACCATCGATATCCCATCATCTCTTACCCAATAATTAACTTCTTCAGGTCTAAGCGTTAGGTAACCATTTGTTGGCCAGGTCAATTGAGAGATGGAATCTGAAGGAATATTATAAGCAAAATAACTAAAGGTGCTGTCATTTACTAAGTGAAGATCCAACCCGAAATTCTTCCAATTTTCCATAGTGTAGTTGTCCTTTACTATCGAAGTTTGGCGATATGATCCTTCCAAACCTTTTAAGAGCTGTAAATACTCATTTATTTCAGGCTCTTCACTTTTACAGCCCATGAGAAAAATAAAAAGAACTACAATAGAAAAGGTATGCGCTATGAACCTCATAACACCTAATATTTAATCAAAGAATGGATATTATCGCTATTCAAGTCGCTGGCTCCCGCCAGAAATGATAGTTCTACCAAGAAGCTGAAACCAGCCACTTCTCCATCCAACTTTCGAATTAAAGATGCGGTAGCGTTTGCCGTACCTCCGGTGGCCAATAAGTCATCGTGAATTAGGATTCTTTGTCCAGCTTTGATAGCGTCAGTATGGATTTCTAGCTCGGCAGTGCCATATTCCAGATTATAACTTTGACTTATGGTATGAAAAGGGAGCTTTCCTTTTTTTCTGATTGGAATAAAAGGGAGTTCGAGATGTTGCGCGAGTTGCATGCCAAAAATAAATCCTCGGGACTCAATCCCTGCTACGCCATCCAATTGATGTCCTTGCCAATGATCACGAAATGCCTCGCTGACTCTTTTGGACAAATGAGGGTCACTTAAAATAGGTGTAATGTCTTTGAAAACTATTCCCTTTTTAGGGAAATCAGGCACATTTCTAATGGTTGCCAGTAATGCTGAGTGAAGGTCGGACATAATTTGAAATTAATGAAAGCCACAAATTAAACGTCCTAAGCTAAAATCCAGAAAGAAAATAAGAATATCTCAGAAGTTGATAACTTCAGCAGCTCATAAAAGCTGTTGAGACATAATTAATTATGACTAATTTATCTCGTAAAGTTGCTTTACGATTATTAGATGGTATGGAATCAACAAGGAAAAGGAATTTATTCAAGGTTTTACTCAAACCTTAAAGAGTCTATTGGATCCAATTTAGCTGCCTTGCGTGCTGGTAAGTAACCTGAAATCAAACCTACAGCCATACCTATCATCACACCGAAGAAGATCCAAAACCAAGGAATGATAAAGCCGCCTTTGCTTATCAAAATGGACGTAAGATTGCCGATCGCTATGCCAAGTATAATCCCTCCAAGTCCTCCCATTTGACAAATCACAATGGCCTCAATTAAAAACTGTTGTTTGATTTTGGCCGGAGTGGCACCTAGCGCTTTTCTAACACCGATTTCCCTTGTTCGCTCTGTCACAGACACGAGCATAATGTTCATTAATCCAATACTAGCCCCTAATAGTGTTATAAAACCGATGGTAAAACCTCCGGCCTGTAAGTAACCAGTTATCTCCCCTAGCCTTTCAGCCAAGGATTTATTTACCTGAATTTGAAAAGAATCTTCCTCCTTAACCGGATCTCTACGTATTGCTCGCATCAGTCCTGTCGCAATGCCAACCGCTTGGTCAATTTTGGTAGGGTCAGATATTGCGACGGTTGCTTCGTAGTTTAACGACCTTCCTGCCGCAATCTTTCTTGCAGTTAAAGTTGGCACCAAACACATACGGTCTACACTATTATTCCCACTAGACCCTCCTTGTGTTCCCAAAAGGCCAATGACTTTAAACTTAGACCCAAGAAAGGTAATCTTCTTGTTGATCGGATTTTCATTTTTATCAAAAAGTGCATCACGGATATCAGCCCCAATAATCACCACTAAAGAGCCATATTCAGCTTCAGACTGAGAAAAAGCACGTCCTTCCTCAATATCAAAGCCATCCACTAACAAATAATTGTAATCACCTCCCTGGATCCTACAATTAGGGTTGGTTATTTTACTACCGTTTTTAGCTTCCGCATTGTAGGTCACCACAGCATTTACGCTTACAACACCTGGCCCATCAAAACCTTCCTTGAAGCGGGTTAAATCATCATAGGTCAGCGCTGGAAACACTTTTGCATCTTTTCCACCACGAGAACCTCGATTGGCTCTTTTACTTTCTACATCAAAAGTATTTGCTCCCAGATTAGAAAAACTACTGTTGATGGATGATTGGATCCCCTCAATCGCAGTGAGGATACCAACTAGCGAAGTAATACCAATAGCAATGATGGATGCAGTTAAAATTGTCCTTAATTTATTTGCTGCTATTGATTTTAAACCTTCTTTGACGTTTTCTCTTAAATTCATTTTTACCTTTAAGCCTGAGGTGAAGTTAATTGATAACCCACAAATCAACATAACGTAGAAGAGTATTATGAGTTGGAAAGTAAAAATCTTATTATTTGTTTTCTTTATCGGGTATGGTTTTTCTAGTCAAGCGGCTTATATACTTATACCGATGGACGAAAATCAAAAGAATCATCTAAAGGCATATGGCATTACTTATTGGATGCTGGAAAGAGAAGTCCCTGTCGACTGGCTGCTCAATTACCGAGGGGGTGCTTTTATGGTGAAATATCTTCAAAGATTTGAGAACGAAAGTGTAATTAGAGGAATAACCTACGAAGTAATCTCGGATGCCCAAGCCAATAACATTTTGAATGAAATTGGCAGCCCCGCCTCTAATATGGACGTTATGAAACTTGAAAAACATCCTAAAATTGCCGTTTATTCACCAAAGAGTAAGCAGCCTTGGGATGATGCCGTAACCTTGGTTCTTACTTATGCCGAGATTCCATATGAAGTAATATTTGATGATGATGTGATGTATAATGAGTTACCAAAATACGACTGGTTGCACTTACACCATGAAGACTTTACCGGGCAGTATGGTAAGTTTTATCAGAATTACAAGCATTTTCCTTGGTACCAACAGCAGCAAAAAGAGTACGAAGAATCAGCTGAAAAACACGGATTTTCGAAAGTCTCACATCTTAAACTTGCCATAGTCAAGAAAATAAAAGCTTACGTAGC
Source organism: Cyclobacteriaceae bacterium (assembly GCA_040218415.1). GTDB lineage: Bacteria > Bacteroidota > Bacteroidia > Cytophagales > Cyclobacteriaceae > JAVJRN01. The sequence continues at coordinate 48,065 of JAVJRN010000067.1, read as the reverse complement.
TAGCGGAGGTTTTCTTTTTGCCATGTGCTCCGCTACCGATACTTATGATATCGCCTTGGCGGCTGAAGGTGTGGATATTTGCGAATCAATGTACGATGGAGATCCCGCAGATCCAAGAGCACAAGAAAAGCTAGATTTTTCAAAAACATTGGCCTTTGAAAATTTCAAACTTGAAAGAAATCCATACGAATACGAATATTCCAATATCGATAATCAATTGCGAGAAAGAGGTCTAACGCAACAAAATGACTTCTTTACTTTATTTGAGTTTTCTGCAAAGTGGGATCCCATACCTACGATGTTAACTCAGAATCATACGCAAATTATTCCTGCGTTTATGGGGCAGACTACTGCTTTTAAAAAGAGCTTAGTAAAACCTGATATCGTTATTATGGGTGAGAATAGAAGCATTGACGAGGCGCGTTATATCCATGGCGTGCTTGGAAAAGGGTTTTTTACTTTCTATGGCGGTCATGATCCTGAAGATTATCAGCATTTCGTTAACGAACAGCCTACTGACCTACAGCTCCACCCAAATTCGGCGGGATACCGACTGATCCTGAACAATATTTTATTTCCTGCCGCAAAACAGAAAAAACAAAAGACTTAATACCCTGTAAATTCAAACATAGAAAAATGACCATGTCCTCTGTTTTTCTTCTAAATGGATTTGGTAAAATGGCGAGAATTTTAAAAATCCGTGAATAAACGAGCATCAAAAATTTGAATTCACTTGTTTATTATAGGATTTATGATGAAATTCTTAATTCAATTAGATTTGTTTCATAAGACTTAGCAGCCCAGATTCTTGATATTCTTTTTAATGCTTCATTCTTCATTGGATGAAGCATTTTTTATGAATGGCCTTGCAATTAATGCATCCTATCCCCTCTCACTTCCATGGTTTTCAATATTTGAGCTTCTGCTTTTAGTATTTCATCCCAACGTTTCATCACGTATTCTTCCGGCATATATCGTTTGGAAAGATCTATGAAATTATGATAATGTCCAGCTTCAGACACCATCAATTCGTAGTAAAACTTTGACAATTCTTCATCTTCAATATTCTTCCAGAGCAATTTGAACCTTTCGCAACTGCGGGCCTCAATCAACGCATTGATCAAAAGTTTTTCTACCAGTTGTTGATCACGACTTCCGCCTTTCTTTATGATTTTATTAATCTCTACCACGTATTCATCTCTGCGATTGGTGCCTAGAGGGAAGCCACGCTTTTTGAGTTGATCAATGACTCGTTCAAAATGTGCCCATTCTTCGGCCACAACTGGAGTCAGTACGTCTACCACCTCCTGCTTATCTGGAAATTGAACAATGAGAGAAATACAAGAAGAGGCTGCCTTTTGCTCACAATATGCGTGATCAACTAGAATATCTTCAATATTCATTTCGGCGATATTGACCCATCGAGGATCCGTAGGAAGTGCTAAGCCTAGTGTTGTTTTATTTGTTGTTTCCATTAGTCAAAAAACATCCATTTTGCTCCAAAATCTATTACTCTTGGCAAGCCAGGATAGTAAGGCGTAACGAAATAGCCACTAGCCGCCTGCTGGTTGGCGTGAGTTACTTTGATAAACGCGCTGAAATTATTAACCTTCATACTAAAGAAAAAATCTGCAGCGAAAAAAGACTCCATGGTAAAATCATCTTGAAGTCCAAATTGTTGAATGTCAGGAAAATAAGCCATCCCTTTATACCCAGAACGTGCCTGTATATCCAGCCCAACCTCAACACCCATCGTGTTATTAAACCACAACCCTCTCCAGAAATATCGTCCATTAAAAAAAACATTGGGTACTCTAAGCTTGTCTGATTCCTCGCCAGAAACTGCCGAGAAATACAATTCATTTTCCAAATGAAATGCTTCATTAAATGCTTTGTTTGTTGATAATACAACATTTGCGTTTCCACCAATGGAAGATAATAAGCCAATTCCACTGCTTTGCGCGGCATCTCCAGCCTGATCGAAGTATAAAAAGCGATCTTTCGACAATAGCCTCAATTGAGGAATTAAAGTAATATTCTTGTAGCGAACTTTAAGCCCTCCTTTGATCTCATTGGTAAAAGAAGAACTAAAGTCATTGTCCCAATATCGGTGATTGGAAAAATAGGATTGATAAATGTAAGCGGGAATTTGCCTTTTGGATGTATAAGAGCCAAAAATCAAATCTGACTGTATATCCCCTTTAAAATAATATTCTCCAGTTTGCAAAAATTCCGCCCGACCAGAAACGTTAAACTGGTCTTTCCAGTCGAATCGCGTATACCCACCGAGATAAAATTCATTTTGTGGTCGGGTTGGGTCGTTGTATAAAAAATCCTGATCAACATATCTATGCTTTACATAAGCACTGTAAAAGATGGCGGCAAGTTGCCCTTTTATCCCCAGTTCATTACTCAACTCTCTCCATTCCGAAAGAGAATAAGTACTGTCCTCATCTATATAAAAATGACTATAAAAATCGCCATAAGTATCATATGCTGTAGCGGCCGCACCATCATCGAAATCCTGATTCCGACTGGATTGAGTCATATAATCCAGCTGATGGTAAAACTGTAAAGGCTTTGTCCAGGCATACTCTTGATAAGCATGCCAATCCAATCTTTTCTCTTCTGCAGTAGCGTCGTTGAGTCGAATATCACTATCCAAATAGAGATATAAATCCTCATTTGTAGCATCCTCGTCTACCCGAATGCCTCCAGTCTCGGCAATGTCAAAATCGAGCTGACTCACGCTTAATATCAATTTGTAAGGAATCTCAGGATGTTGGTAATAACTATATAAATCATAAACTGCACCGATGACATTTCTGTCACCTTCACGTAAAGTACCTATTTGCTTATCTGAGGTTATTCGATTGATATCAAAGCCAACATTCCAATTAGCGTTGACATTTCTTGAAAAAGCAAGCTCTACATTCGACCTTCCTTGACCTCCGAATACGACTTCAAGATCTAGAAAAGGCGATTTCGTATCATGAAAAGGCATGTTTTTATAGTTCCTGACATAATTGTTATAAGCATTAAAACCGCTCGACCTTCCTATGTCTTCATTCAACTCATAGAAAATAGACCACATCGCTGTTCCATTATTTCCTAAATCTTGATAGTAATGCTCTGTTTCATCCATCACTTCAAAACTTTCAATCTTATATAAGGTAGTGTCAGGATGCCTTAGTTTTTCCTGATTGTATTTTATATCTCTTTCGAAAAGGATTTTTGTAGTCTCCGCGCCGTAGACAAGTTCAGTAGTGTCATCAAGAATCTGAGCAGATGCATGAGCTACGAAAATAAAAAATAAACTTGTTGCCAGAAGAATTTTTTGCACGCGCAAAACTAAATGGATTTCTTAAAGAAAATCGAAGCTTTTAAGGCTGTTCTTAATCATTGCTTGAAACAACGCTTCTTCTTTTAAAAATTGTGTGGTTATTGGCAGGTAATAAACCGAATAATTACTCAATATTTCAAACTTCTCTAATTTGACCGCATCCTTTTCTGTACAAATCAAACTTGTGTGGTCATCCAGCTCATTAATAATATGTTGAACATCCAATTCGGTGAACCGATGATGATCCCTATAATTATGAGTGAATTTTAGGGAATAATTCTTTTGTAAATATCGATTAAAAGGAATAGGATGAGCAATACCTGATATTCCAATGACTCTGTTCTTTAAGGGTGGCTGATCTTTAAAAATTGGTTTTGGGTGATCATACCCAATTTCTGAGAAAAAAACAGGACAAGATGCATAAGCATGTATTGCACTTTTTATTTTCACTTGATCAGACTCTGAAAGTGTTGGACACTTCGTTACCACGATGATGTCAGCCCTTTTGGCTCCCGCCCTAATTTCTCTTAATCGACCAACAGGCAACACAAAGTCACTATAAAATGGTTTTGAAAAATTGGTAAGTAAAATACTGAGGGAAGGTTTTACAATTCGATGCTGATATGCATCGTCTAAAAGAATAACGTTAGTTTCTGGACGATGAATCAATATTTCAGGTATTGCCAAGTCACGATTTTTGCACACCGCAACACCAATTGCATTCCCGAATTTCTTGTGGTACATATAGGGTTCATCACCAATGGAATTCGCATCATCGTTTTCTCCGGCGATAATAAATCCAAATGTTTTTCTACCATAACCTCGGCTTAGTGTGGTCACATGATTTGTCTCATCGGAGATCAACCGAATTAAATATTCAATGAGTGGTGTTTTTCCTGTGCCCCCCACCGAAAGATTTCCGACAGATATTACATTTGTTTCAAATTGCGTAGACTTCAAAACACCTTTGTCATAAAGGTAATTTCTGAACCTAGTAACTAGTTCGTAGATTAAAGCAAAAGGCAAAAGAAGCCATGAAAACCAGGGCATAGCGCTGTTAATATTATGAAAGTCAAAGATATAAGTAAATATTTAGAGGAAATAGCTCCTCTGTCATACCAAGAATCATACGATAACTCTGGTCTTTTAATTGGTGATTTCGATGCGGAAGTATCAGGTATTTTGATCTCACTTGATGTCACGGAAGCAGTCATTAAAGAAGCCATCTCTAAAGGTTTCAATTTAATTGTGGCTCATCATCCGTTGATTTTTAAAGGAGTTAAATCCATTACTGGTAAGCATTGGGTGGAACGATGCATACAGTTGGCGATAAAGAATGACATCTCCATTTATGCGATTCACACAAACCTAGACAATATTAATACTGGAGTGAACGAGCAAATTTGCAATACACTTGGTTTAAAGGATATTGAAATTTTGGTTCCAAAAAGTGGAACACTCATGAAGCTGACGACCTTCGTTCCTTCAGAAAATAAAAGTGAATTGCTAGCCGCTCTCCATCAAGCTGGTGCAGGAAATATTGGAAACTATGATTACTGCAGCTTTAGCACGGAGGGCGAAGGTGCTTTTAGGCCAAATGAAAATAGTAACCCGACGATCGGTGAGAAATCAGCGCACACTGCTGTTAAAGAAATTCGAATTGAGGTTTTGGTTCAAAAACCACAGCTGAATAAAGTGCTGACTGCTTTGGTTAAAAGTCATCCATATGAAGAAGTAGCCTATTACGTGTCTGAGCTTCAAAATAACAACCAAGAAGTAGGCTCAGGTATGATCGGAAATCTTAAAAACGCGGTTACCCCTGATAATTTCTTGAAATTTTTAAAGCAAAAAATGAATGCACAAGGGATTAAATACACAAATATTTGTTTTGATGAGATTACGCGAGTTGCCGTTTGTGGAGGAGCTGGAAGTTTTCTTTTAAAAGATGCAATAAAGCGTGGAGCACAAATCTTTATCTCTTCTGATTTCAAATATCATGACTATTTTGAGGCCGATAACAAAATTATCATTGCTGATATAGGCCATTACGAATCTGAGCAATTCACAAAGGAATTACTTTATGGCATATTAAGTGAAAAATTCGCTAATATTGCAATCCGTTTGACGGAGGTAGTAACGAACCCAATCAATTATCTGTAGTACTGCATGGAAAATAACATAGCTAAAAAGCTAGATAGTCTCGTAAAATTACAAAAAATAGATTCTAAACGCGACGAACTAATCAAAGTGAGAGGCGCTCTTCCTGAGGAAGTGATGGATTTGGAAGATGAAATCGTAGGTTATCAAACCAGAGTTGACAAGCAAAACCAAGAACTTGCCGATCACGAAGGAAATATAGAATCAAATAGAGTCGCTATAAAAGACGCTGAAAAACTCATAAAAAAATATGAGGAGCAGCAGATGAACGTGAGAAACAATCGTGAATACGATGCAATCACGAAGGAGATCGAACTTCAGCAGTTGGAAATCCAAATTCTGGAAAAGAGAATTAAAGAGACCTACGCGAAGATTGATGCCAAAAAAGAAGAAATCGGAGTAACTCAAGAAGTACTCTCCGAAAGAACCAAAGACTTGGAATCGAAAAAATCAGAACTAGAAGTAATTACTCAAGAGTCTGAAGAGGATGAGAAAAAGCTTCTCAAAGATCGTGAGAAAGCTTCCAAAAATGTGGAAGACCGATTATTGAAATCTTACAATAAAGTAAGAAACAATATGAGAAATGGTCTTGCTGTAGTTTCTGTAAAAAGAGGAGCTTGTGGAGGTTGCTTCAATGTAGTGCCACCTCAAAAGCAGGCTGAAATCCGAGAGAAAAAGAAAATAATCGTTTGTGAACATTGCGGTAGAATACTTGCTGATGTTGAGGACGAAATTATAGAGGAAGTGGTGCCGAAAAGAAGAACAAAAAGAACGGCAACTAAGTAATTGGTTCTAAGTTCCTAAAATATTTTAAATCCCATCAAACGATGGGATTTTTTATTTTGGGCCCTTCTCAGGGTGCCTTCCCTTTAACTTTCGATAAAAAGCCAAAAAAACTTCCAAGTCAGCTTCCCAATCATTTTTTGGCCAATAAGGCTGCTGGAAAATCACTGTCTTTTTTTTGAAATCAAAACCCACAAGCACTATTGGCACGCCTGCATTCACCGCAATCCTATAAAAACCAGATTTCCATTTTTCAACATAGCTCCTTGTTCCTTCGGGTGTTACCGTAAATATAAATTCCTCCTTTTCGCCAAAAAGCGACACAACCCTTTCAACTATACTTGAGTTTTTTGTTCTATCTACTGGATGTGCTCCTCTAGATCTGAGAAATGAAGAAATCAATGGATACTTGAACATCTCATCTTTGACTAGGAAATCAGTTCTAAATCCTAAAATATTTCTGGTAATGTAGCCTACAATAAAATCCCAATAACTGGTGTGTGGAGCTACAATAATGACGTATTTCTTCAAGTCAGGATTTTTTCCTACAATCTTCCATCCTGAAACCTTGAATAAAAATTTCCAAAATGCCTTTTTCATCACTTTAACGTAAAGATTCTAACGCTCCATTTGCTATTTGACCTTTGGCATAAGCATAACCAATATCAAATATTTCCTTTGATTTGCCGAAATCAAAGACATTATAAAAACTCAAGCCTGGAGGTTCTAAAAACAAATCACAATATTTTTTCTGAGTATAGGCCACCTGCGTGATCGCAAGCATCATGGTGCGCTCAAAAACACTTTTCCAACCGCTCAGCTCCTCAATAGGGTCAATTGGATTACAATGTAAGCCTATCACTCGATCAACTCGCTTGATTATTGGCTTTACAGGTAGGTTATCTAAAATGCCTCCATCGACCAACACTTTCTTTTTGATTCTTATTGGATCAAAAATGACTGGAATACTTGATGAGGCTAGTAATGGTTTAATCAGTTTACCACGCTTATATACTTTAACCGTACCTTTCATTATGTCAGTGGTAGAAACATAAAGCGGAATTTTCAGTCCTTCAAATGAATCATGAGGGATGTATCTCTTCAATTCGGTGGAGGCACGATCGAGATGGAGTAAGCCTCGTAAGTTGAAAGACGGTCTAACTATTTTCAGTAAGCTGGTTTTTTGCAGAATCTCTGCAATCTCCGAAGGCGCAAAGCCCTCTGCTAGAAGAGAGCCCATAATAGCACCAGCACTTGCTCCCGATATCACATCATAAGTCACACCATGCTCCACCAAAGCCTCCAAAATCCCTAAGTGCGCTAAACATCTGGCACCACCACCAGAGAGCACCAAGCCTATTTTCATAGTTTACTCACTGTAAGCACCCATTACACTAAATTTTGCAATGCGTTCCTCAATCCTTTTATCTACTTTTTTCTTATTGAGCTCCTTTAGGTTTTTAAGAATCACTTGTTTCAGTTCTTCTGTAGCCGCTTTCAGATCGTTGTGCGCACCACCTAATGGCTCCTTTATTACACCGTCAATCAATTTATTTTTAAGCATGTCAGTAGCTGTAAGTTTCAGTGCTTCCGCTGCTTGCTCTTTATAATCCCAACTTCTCCAAAGTATAGAAGAGCAAGATTCCGGAGATATCACGGAATACCAAGTGTTCTCCATCATAAGCACTCTATCACCAATGGCGATTCCAAGGGCTCCACCAGAAGCGCCTTCGCCAATAATTATACAGATTACAGGAACTTTCAATGTCATCATTTCTTTCAAGTTTCTTGCAATTGCTTCTCCTTGTCCCCGCTCTTCGGCTTCAATTCCCGGATAAGCTCCTGGAGTATCAATGAGCGTAATAATAGGAGTATCAAACTTTTCAGCTAGTTTCATTAAACGTAGCGCTTTTCTATAACCATCAGGATTGGCCATACCAAAGTTTCTCTCTTGTCTTTGTTTTGTGTTTCGCCCTTTCTGCTGACCAATGATCATCACATTTTGGCCATCAATATCGGCGAATCCACCAATCATCGCTTTATCATCTTTGACTGCCCTATCACCATGCAACTCTACGAAATCATTGGTCATTTCATAAATATAATCGAGCGTGTATGGTCTGTCAGGGTGTCTTGAAAGTTGAACTCTTTGCCAACGTGTAAGATTTTGAAAGGTATCTTTCTTTAAAGCCAAAATCTTATTCTCAAGTTTATCAATGGCATCAGTAACATCTACATCACTTTGCCTAGCCAATTCTTTCATATCGGCTAATTTATTTTCCAATTCAACTATTGGTTTTTCAAATTCTAAGTGCATTGGGCATTGTTTTAATAAGAGGCTTAAAGTTAGTGAAGATTATTTTGTTCTTATTGAAATTAATCGAAATGAATAGTTGCATAATGCGAATGATAAGTATAGTTTTGCAACGCAATTGAGCAAAAGGAAGCACTAATGAGTACTTCTAATCAATTGTTATTAGTTTGGTGTGGTAGTTCAGCTGGTTAGAATGCCTGCCTGTCACGCAGGAGGTCGCGGGTTCGAGTCCCGTCCATACCGCTCTAAAAATCAAAGGGTTACAGTTTTAAAAACTGTGACCCTTTTTTATTTGCATTCCATTTGCATGCTCTTTTTTGGTTTGAAGGATTACAACATTTTCTTAGCTCTAATCAGAATATGTCCTTTGGAATGTTCTTCCATGAATATTTCCAATAATGTCAAACAAAATTACGGTCGTTTACATACTTCACTTTGAAAATCAACCTACTATCGGCTTGAAGCTGGTAGGTTTGGAAACTGACTGGCACCCTTCTCCTGAAGGCGAGGAATTTCATCAGATTCCCCCATGGAGACATCAAAAACCATTTCTAAACTTGTTTGATGGCTCTAGAAGCGATGGTTTCAGCTTGTTTTTTCACTGGTTCGAAAACCTAGTGGCATTGTCCCATTTATCTGATCTGAAACTAGATGCTGGCAAGAGGTTAGTATCAAACAAGGTTCCTTCAATCCAATTTTGCCAAGCATAACGAACTGCTATTGGGTCTTTAACTTGATCACTAGAAACATGCACTTCATTTCGATTTAAAATTTTTGCGGTGGCTGGATAAAATACCCTGTCTTCTCCAGCTATTTCAAAACCCACTAATTGATCGTAGGCATAAAGGCCTCTTTCCGCATACTTGAATTTTAAAATACACTTTGCGTCACTGACAATCAGTGTGTCCAATGCTGGTGAATCACCATCTATCGATGTAAAGCCATAGGTCTTGTTCAATGCATTGTATAAGAGCCTTTCACCCACTTCTTTCTTTCGCGGTGGGTGAATGGTCGTTGAATCACCGATATCCATTAGAATAGCTATGCCTGAGTTAGGGATCAAGTCAACACATTCCAACTGAGCCTCACGGATAAATGCCGAGTTTTTAGGAGCTTGATAAACATTTTGATCCTGCCTGTAGGTGAATGGTGCAACCTGTACGAAGTAAATTGGAAAATCTCCTATAGCCCATCTCGAACGCCAGTCGGCCACCATATTAGGGAAAAGAGTTTTATAACCCTCGGGATCACTTCTATTGGATTCGCCCTGATACCAAATCACCCCTTTAATGTTATAGGGAATCAAAGGATTGACCATAGCGTTGAATACTACTGTAGGAATTCTTTGGGTTCCTTTAGTCATATCGACATCCGTCAAATCAATTTCTTGATGTGGACTCAAGGCCTCCTCACTCATCCATGCCTGTACAGAACTCCCACCCCATGAAGTATGTATCAATCCTACCGGAACACCTAAAAACTCTTGCAACTGCTGTCCATAAAAGTACGCCACCGCACTAAAGTCTGAAACAGATTGAGGAGTGGCTTCCTGCCATGGCTCGTTTTCTTCTAGGTTATCTGATAACACCTTTGAGCTCGCTCTTTTAACCGTAAACAAGCGTAGGTTTGGATTGGCAGATTTCATCAGTGCATCCAAAGTACCAAAAGTTGGTTGTGCATTAAAGCCCTTGACAGGCTGCTCCATGTTGGATTGGCCTGAACACAACCAAACCTCACCGAACAACACGTTTTCTAAAGCTACCTGAGACTTCTCATCTGAGATGATAATAGATTGAGAAGCTCTCGAATCTGTGGTTGATATTTTTACTTCCCACTTACCCTCCTTATCGGCTTTCGTTTCAACTTTATCTTTTAACCATGACACCTTAATAGTCACTTTCTTCTGATCAGACCATCCCCATAGCGTTACCTCAGTATTCCGCTGAAGCACCATATCGGATGAAATGATAGCGGGCAATTTTAATTCTGCCCAAGCACTAGATATTACATTGAATATCAGCAGTAAGGCTAGGAATGGTTTTAGAAACTGTTTCATGGTGATAAGTTTTTTTTTGGATCTATCAAGATAAGTAAAAGACTTCTTCGAGTGGCGTAGAAACAGGAGAATTATCAGGGTTGGTCTCCATGATGTCTGACATGAAAACCCACCACTTTTGTACGATTTCATGATGTGCGAGATCCTGAGAACCTGTATTATTGGACACTTTTTGGAAAGCAAACAAGGTATTCGTTTCCTCATCAAGAAAGATGGCGTATTCAATAATTCCAGAACCCTTCAGCAACTCCTCTAACTCTGGCCAAAGGTCATCATGACGCCTTTTATATTCTTCTTTTTGTCCTTCATTTAGATGCATTTTGAAAGCTAATCTCTTCATAACCCTTAATTTAATTTCTTTAACATTTTTGAATGAATTGACTTTCAATTCAATGTTATTCTTGACCGGCTCCAGACGGATGGCATCAAAAGCAGTGTTTACTTTTTTCCCGCTGATGAAATATCCAGAGTCATATCTCCAAGCATATTTGCAGTTAAATGTTTCTTTCGTCTTCTTTTATCCAAACCAGTAAATAATACAAGTGGATAATTCGCTTCGCCAGAGCTGATCAACCGTAAGAATAAAAAGGATATTCGGGCGATCGGTTTTCCCACTTGAAGGATTACCGCTCTGAGATCCTAGCTGAAGACAATTGACAAAGACTAAAAATGAGATAAGAATACGTTTAACTGCATAGCTCGTAAAAAAATCAATCGCTTAAAAGTCCCGAAGTAAAAATTCTTCTTTTTTTGACTTTAATCCTCTCAATTAATAATAGTGAAAAGGTCTAGAAATGGACTGAATCACTGATATTGGTTGGTGTTTGCTTTAATCTAAATAAAGGAATTATTGCCTACTTGGTGTAAATCATATCATGCTATTGTTTTCTAAAAGACATAGCCTTCGCAACCATATTTTTTGAACCTATGAATAGCGGCGATCGCTGATGAAAATCTTTAGGCTCTATTTCCATGACTCGTATGTCTCCATCTAAAGCCACACCGCCACTTTGCTCACAAATGAATGCCAGCGGGTTCACTTCATACATCAATCTGAGTTTTCCCTGAGGATGATCAGTGGAGCTCGGATACATGTAAATTCCGCCCTTTAGGAGGTTTCTATGAAAGTCAGAAACCAATGACCCTATATAACGTGCCACTACCCTGTTGTCTTTGCAATAGTCCAAGAAGTTCACCAGAGCAGAATCAAACCCACGGTAGGCTCCTTCATTAATTGAAAAGATATTTCCATCTTCAGGACATTGGATATCTTTGTGAGAAAGTACAAATTCTCCAAGGCTTGGCTCATAAGTAAAGCCATTCACGCCATGACCTGTAGTATAAACAAGCATGGTAGAGGAACCATAAAGGACATAACCAGCGGCTATTTGATTAACACCCTTTTGTAAAATATCCTCTTTGGTGGCCAACTGCCCTACAGGCGTTACCCTGCGATAAATCGAAAATATAGTTCCGATAGACACATTCACATCTATGTTAGAAGATCCATCTAGCGGATCCATGGCTACAATGTACTGGCTGTCTTTATTTACTTGGATAATTTCATCTTGCTCCTCAGACAGTATCGCACAAACTTCACCTCCATTGGTTAAAGCCCTAATCATCCGATCATCGGCGATGACATCTAATTTTTGTTGAGCCTCTCCTTGAATGTTGGTGCTACCAAAGCCTCCCGAAACATCAGTCAATCCTGCTTTATTTACATCGCGATTGAGAATCTTACAAGCAAGACCAATATCCCTGAGCAATTGAGACAATTCTCCGGTTGCAAAAGGAAATTCCATTTGTCTGTTCTTGATGAATCGGTCTAGGGTCGTACCTATTTTAGTAGAAGTGAATTGGCGCATCGTTGAGTTTTTATGACTTAAATAAAGTTTTTAGTGTATTTTATTTTTTAGAAATACTAATCCTTTTTGATCCAAAAAGGAGCAAGAACAAACCATACAATGCTTCCAAAAAGCATGTATAATTTCATCTGATCAAAAGATAGTAATCCGATCAGTGTGAGTACTGGAAATAATAAAACCAGTACTATAGTTAATATGCTGATAGTCTTGATCGCCATAATTAAGCTTTTTTAGATTTCATTAATAGAATGTAGAGAACTCCGGATGCTATCCAGCATGGCACCACCATGTAGGCAGCAAATACGCCAAGGCTTAAGATCATATAAAGTCCGATCGCCACAGGAATTACCCAAGCTATCAACACTGAATAATTGATCGCTATGCCTTTGGCTTCTGCAAAATAACTTGTGAAATTCATGGACTTTGAGAAATGGTGATCCACAAAAATGATCGCTCCCATAGGCCCTAATATGGTTCCATATAGGCCAACAAAATCCAAAAGTTTACCTGAAAGACTTGGGAATATACCCGCAAGAGTGGCAACTGCCCCGGCTACCAGCACTCCCATGTATTTCTTTGCCTTTGGCATAAGACTCTGGAAAGCAAGACCCGCTCTGTAAATGGTTGGGTTGGCGGTAGTCCATCCGGCTACTATCACCACAATTATTCCTGTCCAACCAATAGCACCCCAAGCGAGCGCTCCAGGATTGGCTGAAGTATCACCAGTCAAATGTATCTGTGCTGCAAGTAAAAAAGCCGCGCAAATCCAAGCCATGTAGTGTCCAAGAAACATTCCAATAGCTGGCCCCCATCCGGCTTTTTCATCCTTTGCAAATCTCATGATGGAAAGATCCGCCATTCCAAAGTGCATCGCGCCATTACACAACCAAGCGAAGACGATGATTTTGCCAATGCCAAAATCAATTTTACCACTCTTTGCTTGTACTACGGCTACTGCCTTGTCCCAATAAGCACCGTCTATAAGGGCGTCAACACTTGTCACTCCCATTTGGTACAGCGATGCTATTCCACATGCGGCAAATACCACGATCATCCAAGGAGCGGCTATGTTAGACATCCACGATACCGTGTTATATCCAGCAGCAGCGACTACAGTCATTACCAAGCCTACAAGAATGACTATGACAGAAAAGCCAAATGTGCTCAGCCCAAATATTGAGTCAGGCACTGTAAACACAACATCGAAGGGTATTCCTACCGCACTGGCTGAAACCGTCACCATGGCGCCAGCTAGAAAGCAGAACAAAACACCATTCACAACATTGTAAACCTTTACCAGTTGCACTCCCGCAATTTTTTCAAGCTGAAAATACAAGGTGAGCTTTTTGGAAACGGCTATCGGGGCTACAATGTATCTCCAAGTCAAAAGGGCAAGAATATTTCCTATAAAGAGGCCAATGAGTAAATCAAACAAACTTGCTCCAGCAGCTAAAAACAGTGGGCCAATCATGAACTCAGTTCCAGCAGCATGTTCACCTGCATACATTCCAAGAAAGCTTTTCCAACCTTTCAGTTTGGACTGTGGAATCGGTTCTCTTTCGAATTCGCCACCACTTTGGGCTTGCTCATTCAATTCCATTTTTGTCATAATGCTATTGGGTTAGGGGTATTATTCATTTATAGGCTATGAGCTTTTTGCAAGAGCGACTTCCAAACTTTAAATATTGAGTAGCAAAAAGTCGTTTTTGAAATTCATTTCATTTAATCAAGTGATTGGGTAAGTCATGTGGCGTTTGGCAACAAACCTGATCCAATACTTGCTTGAGTTGTCTCTTGAGAATGGATATGGTGTGATTCCCGCCATGCTTACCTAACGCAGCTACGCCATACATGAAAGACCTGCCCAAGAATGTAAATTCGGCTCCTGCGGCTAAGCTTGAAGCAATATCTGGACCTGTTCTAATGCCACTATCCATCATTATTTTGATTTTTCCTTTGTAGGAATTGACTATCGGACGCATAGACTCGATGGATGATTGTCCATGATCCAATTGCCTGCCTCCATGGTTGGAAACCATGACCCCATCTAATCCCATTTTCACGCATTTCTCTACATCCTCTTCACTCGCCACCCCTTTCATCACCAGCTTTCCTTTCCATTGATCGCGGATGACTTTTAGGCGTTCTTCGCTGAGCCTTCCGTCGAATGTTTTATTCATAAAAAGACCCAAGTGCTTCAGGCTCATTCCTTTTGGTATGTAGGGTTTGAGTGTTTTGAATTCAGGTATGCCCGTAGCAAGTGTATTCAGTGCCCAACTCGGACGACTCATTACTTGCACGATGTTGCTCAATGTCATTTTGGGAGGAATCGCCAGACCATTTTTGATCTCCTTGCTTCGATAGCCAAATGATGGCACATCCGACAGCACTACCAACACTGGATATTCTGCCTCATGGGCTCTTTTCAAAAGATCTTTTCTCAAACTATCTTCAGCCGGATGGTACAGCTGAAACCAAGCATTCCCTTCGGTGATCTCGCTCACCTTCTCTAAACTGGCTGTAGCTACTGTGCTAAGAATGAAAGGGATATTGTAATCAAAAGCAGCTTTCGCCAATATTTCGGTAGCTTTTGGCCACATGAGACCCTGAAGCCCTATTGGAGATATCCCAAATGGTGCAGAATAGGTTTTACCAAATAATTCCGTTTCCAGACTTGGACTAATGACGTCCCTTAGATAATATGGCTTTAACTGAAGCGCTCTGATTTCTTCCGTATTGCGCCTGAGGTTAACCTCAGTATTGCAGCCCCCATCTAAGTAGTCAAAAGCAAATCCAGGAATTCGCTTTTTCGCTTTAGCTCTCAAATAATCAATGTCGGGGTAATTTGGGTTGATATATTCTTCCATCATTATTTCAAAAATTTCTCAACAAGATCGTCAATCTCTTGCTGCCCAATCTCCACAAGATCACCAAGCAACGAACTTTCAATAAGCGACTGAGCACTAAACTCTGCTACTTCCAATCTATCAAATGTCTCCAACATATCACTACCAGTGACCACTATGCTGTCATTTTTAATGATGGCAATGGGCGTTTCTTTAGAGAGTAGTTTTGGTAAGGTGTCATTTCCGTTCAGATGATCGCCAAATTCCACGTATGGGATGTCTTTTAGGAGCAAATAGCTTTCGGGAATTGTTCTAGTCTGGAACTTTGTATGCGATATGCCAAATGCCATGACCCCAGGAGGTTGTGTATTGATAATACAATTAACATGAGGGTTTTGCTCATATATGGCTTGATGTAATTTCACAGCCTTGCTAGGAACCTTTCCCTTTTCCCGCTGACCATTCTCAATCCTCACAATATCTGAATGACCAATAAATCTTCTATTTAAGCTCGTAGGTGTGATCAGAAAGTCGTTCCCTCTCCATCTCATGGAGACAGTCCCATGACTGCTAATCATCAAGTTTTGCTCGCAGGCCCTTTTCACATACGTGTAGATCTCATGCCTTATTTCCTTTTCAGTGGTGTAAAGCACAGTCTCGCCAGCTTCTGGAAGATTATTTTCCTGATTTTCAAAGCGGTCAATTTGCTCATCAGTCAGGGTCTTATATCCACCAAGCTTTTTGGAGTTGATGATAGATCTTGCGCTAAACTCCAATGATTCAAAACGCTGAAATGTCTCAAATAAATTGGCTCCACCCACCACAGTACCGTGGTTTTCCATGATTACAGAGTTGCTGCCTGACGCAAAAGTATTGGCAATACTATCACCCAACGCATCACTACCAGGTAATTCGTAGGGTGCATACCCTACATGTCCACAGAATTTCTTAGCCTGAGGAATAATATTGGTATCAGGAATCTGCCTTACGATACTAAAAGACACCAAAGCCGGTGGATGTGCATGAATGACAGATTTGATATCCGGACGTCTCTTGTAGATAGCCTGATGAAAGGGAAACTCAGAGGAAGGTCTATGAATTCCTTCGATCTCTCCATTTTCTTTGACACAGACTATGTCCTTTGGCGTGAGGTTTCCCTTATCATAACCGGCTGGAGTGATCCACATATTACCATCTTCATCCAAAATGGAGATATTTCCACCGGATGTGGTCGTCATCCCATTTTTGTAGATCAAGTCCATGATGGTTGCTATGCGGTTTCGAGGGTGAAGTAGTTCAAGTCTCATTTTTCAGCTATGTGTTTTGTGGTTTTGTAGTTGTTGGTCAGAAAGCCAGTGGATAAGGTTCGATAATTTGATAAAAGAGCCGCTCCGAGTGCAGAACCCAAAGCAAACGATGTAGAATAAATCTCGAATTCGGGTAGCTTTTGTGCCAACATACCTACAAATACTACACTCGAACTGATACCACCATCCAAGTAGATCTTCTTGATATCGGATTTACCTATTGCCAATTTGAGCGATGCTATTTGAAGATCCGTTAATTCATCAAACAAGTTGAAGAGGGCATCTTCGTAAGAATCGAACATTGAAAAATCAGCCTGTTCATTGTTGGTATATCCAAATCTCTCTGGGTGAATCAGACTGTGATCGAATAACAAATGGTGCTTTTCGGATCGCTTGGAGGCATAAGAACTATCCCATTTGAGTGACTTATACGATTGATAGTCCACGCCAAAATGATCACTCAACAACCTCGCCTGCTCACTTAGATGCTTGCCCAAAAAGAGCCTTGAAGCTTTTAAGGATGTACCTTTAAGGCTTAGGAAATTCAAACAATCTCCATCTAATTCACGAAAAGTAAGTGCTCCTTCATTGAAGAAATTCATACAAATACTCCAAGTGCCAGTAGAGATGAGAACGAAGGGCTCATCTGTAGAGTTGATATACGGAATGAGCGTGGAACTGCTATCATGCACGCCTACTCCTACTCTCACTTTATGACCATTCCTTTCCACCACAGAGGAATGCGTACTCTGGACTGTAGGGGCTAGTAACTTCTCAAATCCTTCATCTTTTACCCAGTCGGCATAGTCATTGGACTGAAAATCCCACAGTCCTGTATGGCAGCCCAAGCTGGTGTAATCCGTCACATACCTATTCGTAAACAAGCTACTTAGATACTGTGGGAGATGTAGAGAATGTTTAACCTTTTCAAAAAGATCAGGCTTTTCATATTTGAGATAATAGAGCTGTAGTCCCGAATTGAGAAAACCCATAAAGGGACTTGCAGTATTCAATTCAAATTGTTCTTTCAAATTAGAATCCAAAAATTGTTCTTCTAGGTGCTTGGGGAAAGGTTTTAGGTAATTGTAAAAAGGAACTACCCGTTTTCCATTTTCATCCAAGTGGACCATAGAAGCTCCGTAGGTGGAAAAATTCAGACTCTCCACCTCGTATTTTCCGCTTGCTAATAGTTTGTCAAAAGTTGTGTAAATCCAATCGGTCAGTTTATCCAAATCTTCACTTGGAAATCCATCATCATCTGGAATTTCATCAAACCTGATATATTCATGTTCGAGTTGATTGAATTCCTGATCGAATACGAAGAACTTCTTATTGGTTTTTCCGATATCAAATACTGCGATTGCCTTCATAATTAAAGTCCTGTTGCTAGCGTATTTCTACCACGCTGTTTGATGAGTGTCTCCCTCACTTTGAGGTTTCGGTACAATCCTAAAGGATCAAGCGCGCCACCAGATTTCTGTCTTGCTGCGGCAACCAAAGGCCGCACATCAGTCCTGTATGCGTTTTGCAAAATCTCCTGGCACAAGGTGACGTCATTATTGAGCTGAGCTTCCGCCAAAGCTTTATGATCAACCAACAGTGCCTGTGCATAAGCCAAACTAATGGCTTCCAGAGACTGCATGAGGTCTTCAATAGGATCTTTCACGTTGTGACTTGCATCTATCATCCACGACAATGGTGGATTACCCGCTGTGTTGTTATCCATCCCGAATACCAACTCATTGAAAATAAGGAAAAGCTGATAAGGTTTGATACTTCCGCAAGTCAAGTCGTCATCTCCGTATTTGCTATCATTGAAATGGAAACCACCCAATCTTCCTCTCGTCAAAAGAGTTGATACGATTTGCTCAATGTTAGTATTGGGTAAGTGATGACCTAAGTCTACGAGCGTGTGCGCTCTTTCGCCACAACTTTCAGCTAGCATCAAAGATGTACCCCAGTCCATAATGACTGTGGAGTAAAAATTCGGTTCATATGGCTTATACTCTACCAGTAGTTTCCAGTCTTCTGGAATATGTCCATAAATCTCTTGAAGTGATTTTTGAGTATTCTCAAAAACCTTTCTAAAGTTGTTTTGACCCGGAAAAGAAGCTCCATCTGCAAGCCATACGGTCAGGGCTTTGCTACCTAGCTTCTTTCCATACTCGATCACTTCCAAATTGTGCTCGATGGCCAGTTTTCTACTTCCGTCCTTGACGTTACTCAGAGATCCGTATTTGTAACTATGCGCTTGATCAGCTTGATCTTGAAAGGTGTTGGAGTTCATCGCATCGAAAAGTATGCCATGCGAATCTGCCAACTGCTTGATCGCTTCAGTGTCTGAGGGTATATCCCATGGAATATGTAAGGATACCGCTCCGGCTGTTTTGGTCAGTGCATGAATGACACCTACATCCTCAATTTTTTCTTCAAGGTTACTAGGCTCACCACCGACACTAAATCTTCCAAATCGTGTACCTCCAGCTCCTAGCGCCCAACTGGGTATGGCCACTTGGAATTCTGCAAGCTTGGTTATGATACTCTCCACATCGAGACCTGCCGACGAGAGACGATTGCTTAAGAAATCAATTTCTGCTTTATTGCTAGCGCTCAAGCCGTCGTTGAAGTCATTTATATGTTCTTGGTTAATGTTCATTTTAGGGTCTTTTCGATTTTTTAAAAAAACCCATCACGACCAAATGCTCATGATGGGTGTATTAATCGATGTTGGTTATCTAACAAATGCGTTGGCCATACCACCATCCACATTGATGATGTTACCTGTAGATTTATCCAGAATAGCTGCAAGTGAAAAAACGCCGTTCGCTATATCCGCTGGGTAGATGATTTTATTTAGTAGGTTTCTTTTTGCGTAGTGTGCAGGAAGTTCCTCCACCGTGATGCCGTAAGCCTTAGCTCGACCTTCAGCCCATTCGCCTTCCCAAATCTTACTACCTACGATTACACCATCAGGGTTCACCACATTCACTCGAATATTATCTGCGCCAAGCTCGGCTGCTAGCAATCTGGTCATGTGAAGCTGTGCTGCTTTTGCAGTACCATAGCCTACATTGTTAGGCCCAGAAACCAATCCGTTTTTACTAGCGATGAATACGAAATCACCACCTAAGTTTTGCTGCCTCATGATGGCTGTCGCTTGCTTAGCAAGGTCGAACTGGCCTTTTACGAGAACATTTTGAAGTAGATCCCAGTCTTTTTCAGTAGTGTCGGTAAGGGACTTAGAAATGGCAAGTCCAGCACTGTGTACTACTATATCTACTCCTCCGAATTCTAGAATAGCAGCATTGTATGCTTCCTTGATAGAGTCAGAATTAGTCACATCACACACAGCATAAGATGCTGTATCACCACCATAAGTAGCTAATGCTTCTTTCAATCGATCTTCAGCTATATCCGTAAGTACCACATTAGCACCTTCAGCAGCTAGTTTATCTGCAATAGCTTTACCTATTCCTCCGCCTGCTCCAGTTACGAATGCTACTTTTCTAGAAAGTGGTTTTTCTTTTGGCATTCTCTGAAGCTTGGCTTCTTCCAACAACCAATACTCAATATTGAATGCTTCCTGACGTGGCAAAGATGTGTAAGAAGTGATCGCTTCAGCGCCCCTCATTACATTGATGGCGTTTACGTAAAATTCGTTAGCCACTCGTGTCGTCTGCTTATTCTTCGCGAAGCTGAACATCCCTACTCCAGGGAATATAATGATGACCGGATTCGGATCACGCATGGCAGGACTGTTGTCATGCTTGCATGTTTCATAGTATTCTTTATACCCTTCTCGGTAAGTCGCGAATGCCGGCTCTAATTTTGCCAAAACAGCAGCAGAGTCAGACAAGTCTTCATTTTTGTCAAGTTCCAATACCAAAGGAGCAATTTTCGTTCTCAAGAAGTGATCCGGGCATGACGTACCCATAGGAGCCAATCGCTCAAGATCGTTGCTATTGATATACTCTAACACCACATCGCTATCATTGAAGTGACCAATCATGCGGTTTTCAGAAGAGCAAAGTCCTCTCAGTAAAGGCATCAATTGAACAGCCTTTGCCTTACGCTCTGCAGCAGGTAGGCTTTCAACTTTTTGTCCTCCGAAGACTTCTCCGTTTTCTTTGATCTTCTTTTCAATGAATTCAGAAGCCATTTCTATGACTTCAAGGCTATTGATATAGCTCTCATACGAAGTGTCTCCCCATGTGAACAAACCGTGGCTACCGAGCACAATACCTCGGATTCCTGGATTGTCATTTAGACATTTTTCCAACTGGAGTCCCAAATCGAAACCCGGCTTTTGCCAAGGCACCCAACCCATAGTATCGCCCCAAATTTCTTTGGTTACTTTCTCACTGTCTTCAGCAGCCGCTACCGCGATCAATGCATCCGGATGTAGGTGATCGATGTGCTTAAATGGAAGCAGTCCATGAAGTGGTGTATCAATAGAAGGTGCTTTGCTGTCTAGGTCGTAGATACAATGATTGAATAGTCCAACCATGCGATCTTCATCATGAAGTCCCTTATAAACATTTTTGAGGTCTCTGAGTCTACCAGTATATAATCCAGCAATTCCTGCGCGAGTTAACGTTCCGATATCTCCTCCCGAACCTTTCACCCACATTACTTCTACTTCTTCGTTGGTTAAGGGATCCTTCTCTATGGTCTTGCAGCTCGTGTTACCGCCACCATAGTTGGTAATTCTTAAATCAGCACCCAGGATGTTGGATCTGTATAAAAATAATTCAACTTGATTGTCTCCTAGGCTCTTTGCCTTTTCATCATCCCATAAATAATTGACATGCTTAAAATCTTGTGGCTTCATTTTTTGTTGATTTGAAATATTTGAATTGTATCTTATTTACGCGTTTTGATATTACGAATATTATAATTAATCGAATTTATACCCTTTATATCATTATGTTTTGCATGATATGGCATTAGGTTTGCACTTTTTGATATCGACTATGGAGGACTTTTTTAGATACTTAACATCTGGGCCTGAAGACAAACAATGGGGGATCTTTTTGACAGTAAGCGGAAAGTATACTGCCGCACCGAATGCGACCTATCCTCAGAAAACACATCCTAGTGGATATTACTTCAACTGGCAAACGGGCAGGGTACTTAATGAGTACCAGTTGATTTTTATTTCTGAAGGCAAAGGAATTTTCCAGACCGATTCAGGTGAATTTGAGGTGAATTCTGGTACGATCATGGTCGTGGAGCCAGGCACTAAGCATCGCTACAAACCAGATCCAATAACTGGATGGACAGAATACTATGTAGGCTTTAATGGCAAATTAGCTGAGCATTTTTTATCCAATACTTTTGAAGATCTAAAGAAACAGCCTGTCCACTACTGTGACAATCAACTTGAGATTCTTGATTCCTACCAAAAAATATACGATCTGGTACGCACGCAAAAACCGGGATACCACCAAATTGCTTCTGGGCTAATACTCAAAATACTGGGCTATGTCAATGCACAGCTCAAGTCCAAAAACTTTGAGGGCATGCAAGTAGAAACCCTCATCAATGAAGCTAAAAGCCACATATGGGAACATGTGCATGAGAATGTAGATTTGAAAAAATTCTCCAAAAGCCAGTCGGTCAGCTATTCCTATTTTCGGAAAATTTTTAAGCTTTATACAGGTATTGCGCCACACCAATACTGTCTTGATCTGAAGATCATGCGTGCTAAGGAGCTGCTCGTATCCAGCCCCAAAAGTGTCAAAGAAATCACCTACGAATTGGGATTTGATTCCATTCATTACTTTAGCCGTCTCTTCAAAAAGAAAACAGGCGTGTCGCCGAGTCAATTTAAGATGGTAAGGATTTCAGATCAGAGTTAATAATTAAACCTTCACTCAATCAGCACTGTCATTACCTAAAGAACAAGAGTTGAGTTTCGATTGATATTATTGACCTCCTCGAACCTTCTGTTTCTCCTCAAGCTGTTGACGCAACTGATCAACCAGCTCTGGGTAATCCTCAGCTATATTTCTACCCTCTTTTTCTGGAGATGTATGATCAAATAATTCTACATCCCCTGATTTATGCTCGATAAACCGGTGGGTTGCTGTTCTGAGAGTAGCCGCTTTTGGCGAATAGGAAAATGCGACTTGTGTAGGATCAGTACTGGCTTGGAAAACAGAAACAAGCGACTCGCCATGAGAAAACTCGGGAATTGAAAGACCGGTGAGGTCACAAAGTGTTGGGAAAATATCAACGGATTCTACGAGCGTAGATGATGTTGACTGACCTACCCCTGGAGCAGCAATGATCAACGGTGATCTCAGCGCTTCTTCAAACAAATTGTGCTTGCCCCAGATAGCATGTTCTCCAAGATTCCATCCATGATCGCCCCAGAGTACCACAATTGTGTTTTTATCTAAACCGGACTTTTTCAATTCTGCCAAAACTTTCCCAACCTGAGCGTCGGCATAACTCACGCAGGCGGCATAATGTCGTCTGACTTCAAGAGCGAATAAACTGTCTTCATTGGGGTCTTTTCCCCAATTATTGTATCGCCTAAATTCACCAGATGAAAACCAAGTGGATTTCCAAGAAGGTTTTTCTGGATTGGAAACTGCCGGTAACTCCACGCCTTCATACAAATCATAATAGAATTTCGGTGCACCGAAAGGCAAGTGAGGTTTGATGATGCCAACTGCCATGAAAAATGGCTGAGATTCATCTTTGGACAATAGCTTGATTTGGCTCAAGGCCTCTTCTGCGATTAAACCATCTGGATAGATTTCATCACCACCCTCTTTCGTTTGGAATACATCCATTTGGCTCGGGTTTACTCTTATTTCGCCATTGGCCAAACCATGCATGGCACCACGGGGATGCTGCCAAGCCCCAACAGGCATTAGCTGCCGATCCCATGCATCAGGCATTTCGACAATAGACTGGTCATCCCAGTCTTCACCACCCCAGCCTCCAGGGTGATGAGATACTTTACCTATAGAAACGGTAGTATAACCAGCTTGTCGAAACCACTCTGGCATACTTGGTGGCACACTTGCTCCTCCGGCAATAGATTCTGCCCGTTGAAAAATTGCATTGTTATGTGGCTTTCCGTAAAGTCCGGTAAGTAAAGTATACCTGGATGGCCCGCAAGAGGGTGAGTTGACATAGTGGTTTTGAAACAATACACCCGACTTAGCTAGTCGATCTATATTAGGAGACTTGATATAATCAACCCCATAGCTATTCAGTTCAGGACGCAAATCGTCCACACAGATCAACAATACATTATATGGCGATTTGGGAGCTTCCTTACCGCAACTAACCAATAGTAAGATTATGCAAAGGAAAGCTGCCGTCCTGATACCCTTTTCTATTGCGTTGTTTATCCATTGGGATTTACCCGTCACGCTAAAACTTACTAAATCAGGTTGATTAATTATTTTCATGTTCATTCTGTTTTCGCCACTGCTGGCCACAATTCGTAAACTATAAATAAGGGCTGAAATATTAAATTCAAACCCACTTTATTCTTTTAATACTACTTCAACCTTAACCATTGAATTAGGCATAAAAAAGTTATAGGATCTTGGAGCATATACTGCTTGTTCATTCTGATTTACTTTAATTTCATTTCCATTTATATCCATCACTTTTACTTCTTGAATCATAAAATTGCTTTCCGGTTCTATGCTCAATTTGACAGATTCTCCAACTCTTGCCATTGCAGGAACAGCGACAATTTTGGATTTATCATTGTCTTTTATATCAATGCCACGAAGTGGGTTCGGAGTTGGTTTATTACCCTTCGAAAATTCAATTTCGACTAGTTCACATAAGTTATTTTCCTTACCGGTAAACGTTATGAAAACAGCGAGCTTACCTTTTAATCCTCCAATTTTTGCTAATTCCCTATTCTCATTTATGTTATTTAATAGGATCGTATAGTCAG
This sequence comes from Cyclobacteriaceae bacterium, assembly GCA_040218415.1. Classification (GTDB taxonomy): domain Bacteria; phylum Bacteroidota; class Bacteroidia; order Cytophagales; family Cyclobacteriaceae; genus JAVJRN01. The sequence continues at coordinate 23,458 of JAVJRN010000067.1, read as the reverse complement.
CAAAATCATTGGATCCCAAATTATCTACAGCGTCATGTTCTGCAATTGAAATCCAATTTTCTTTTAAATGGGCATTTTCTGGTAAAGCCACAAAAACATTAAAAGTGACATCATGAAGAATCTTAGCATTTAGCTTTAGTTTCAAATCATCCTGATTACTTATCGCTGCTTGACCAAAATTGAAATATTTAAACCCGATAGTAGCACTTGGGCTATTAATACCTTTTATTGGATTCAAACCAAAAGGATTTCTTTCAGCACCATCAATATAGGCTTGATTCGTTCTGTAGCAGGCAATATTAACATTATGACGCTTGAATGCATCAAGTCCTTCCATGCTTATACCTTGAGAAGTCATCTCCACCTCAGGAATGATTACTTTCTCGTTTTCAATTTTCAGTTCGATAGGCTCTATCATGGCCTGTCTGCTCTTGCTATTGATCGTGGCTTTGTGGTAAACTACATACCATTGATCCTGCACTTTAACAATACTCCCATGATTATTCCCTCCGAGCCAGTCTACGCCATTCCGAACTATTACTCCTCCGTAAGTCCATGGCCCTTTGGGACTGGATCCATAGCAATAGGTAAGTCCACTTATCAATTCGTTGGCAGAATAAATAAACACATAATGGTTATTGTCAATTTTTTTAATGGATGAAGCCTCAAAGAGCGTTGATTGTTCTGTACTATTAGGGTCCAGTATTTGATGCCAGGCATTTCTGTCAGGCTTGCGTGTTTTGGAGTTAATAATTGTATGCATATCCTCCTGACTAACTTCAGCCCAGCGATCTCCCTTTCGCATACCCCAATAGGCGTATACTCTAATAGATCCATCTACCTGTTCGTCTACTATAACAGATGGATCAAAAGCCCCTGCTATGTTCGCTGGAGGCCAATCACAAATAACAGGATTGACAAATGGGCCTGCTGGAGTCTCACTTTCTGCCATCACACATTTTGGCCCCATATCTTCAAATCCGGGTATGTAATTAGATGATCCGGGCTCAGGGCCTTGTTCTCCGTCCATTTGATACGTCATCCCTAAAAACGTATACAAATAATATTTTTTAGTTATTGGATTATAGACACAATCTGGTGCTCCAAAATGCTGTTCATTGATGATTCCGTAACCGATATCCAATACCTGTTTTACATTAAATACTTCTCCATGATTGATCCATTTGCTAAGATCAGTCACTGGAGCTGACCATACATCATGACCATAGCCACAATATCCCGTAATTCGCTCATCACGCGAACCATAAATAAACAAACGCTTTTCACCTTTATATTCAAACACATGCGGTTCTCCATCAGGAACAAATGCTGTTGGCGGCATAAATGGATTTTGCGCATTAGCATTTTGAATTCTTATCATTGAAACCAAAATGAGCGTCAATAAGAAAAGCTTTCTTGAAAATTTTGATTGATATATATACTTCATTGAGGATTCATGTTTTGAGTGCAAAATGGATGTTTGATTTATCTGACATGCCAACTTCGTTTTTCCATTGAATTTGTGTCCTCACGAGCCAAGGCTAGCAACAAAGAGAAACCACACTGAAGAGCGTATCAGTGTATATTAAATGTTTCCAATAAATCAACAAACTCCTCTTCCCGCGCTTCGTTTTGCGGTTGATAGTCAGGGTTCAGCCTCGGCCAATATCTTTTATCCACGTTTTCAGTCAACCATGTGAACAGTTTTCTGGTCAGGTCGTCTGTTCTCTGTTGATCGGTAAGAGCCAGATTATTCTCTTCGTAGGGATCATTGGCTATATCAAACAGATATTGCCGGCCATACCAATCAAAAATTAGTTTAAAATCCCCCTCTCGTATGGCTGAATGCGGAGTAAGCGGTAAACCATCGAAAGGATTCAGATAAATCACATTGAAGGGATAATGCCAGTAATGTGTGGTTTTGCTAAAGGTCTCATCATTCGTTTTCGACTCATCCAATAGCGACTTGAAACTACGCCCATCTATGTCTAGTTCGTCGTAATATTTCGCCAAGTCATAACCAGCAAAATCTAAAATCGTCGGAAATAGATCAGTACAATCGACAGGCACGTTGCGCCATTGATTGTCTGGAATTTTGCCTTTCCATCTAAATACAAGAGGCACCCGTATTCCTCCTTCTGTAAGACAGGCTTTCCCTCCTACGAATGGTGTGTTTTTGGTACCAATATGATTATTCGCTACATCTCTATCTATACCTCCATTGTCCGACATGAAAATAACTAGGGTATTCTCCTCCAACCCAGTTTCCCTTAGCTTATCGAGAATCTTACCGACCGATTCATCAAGGCTTTTGATCATAGAGGCATAAACAGGTTCATTATGTCCATTCCAACCTTTTGTAGGCTTATTTTCAAAATGCGCTAAATGTTCCTTTTTTGCCTGGTACGGACTATGAATGGCAAAATGACTGAAGTAAAGCAAAAACGGCTGGTCTTTCTTTTGCGCCCGGTTCTCCAGATAAACCAATGCTTGTTTCGTCAAATCATCCGTCAGGTATTGCTCGCCTGACGGCTGCCCTGCATCACCTACCTCCCACGCTGGTTGTGGCATATTTGGGAAGCGCTCTTTCGACTTGTTGTTCCACACATCCTGCCAGTCAAAATACTTAGAACCACCTGCATCATACCAAGCCAACGGCATAAAACCCTGATCGGCAGGCTGGTAACCACGGGCACCATGTCCTCCAACATGCCATTTGCCAATGAACGCGGATTGGTAATCTTCCAACGCCTCCGCAATGGATATTTCATCCTTGCCGAAATCATACGCTGTTCCGGCTGCAAGTGCTGTATTTGTAGTTCCATTGATCCATCGCTGTTCTATCTCTATTTTATCACCATGATAAAGTGCATCATTTGGTGCGTACCCTTCAGGAATCGGAAGGTTTTGATTGTAATAAGTCGCCAGTGGTGGTGTGGCTGTGGTAAAACCCAATCTACTTGCGTACTTTCCTGTTAGCAGGCTCGCTCTGGTTGGTGAGCAAAGCTGATTGGCATACGCTTGTGAAAACGATGTTCCTTCAGCCACCAACCTATCTAGATTTGGGGTTTCATAGTACATCTGATTCGTTGGAACGCCTGTCACGCGATGAGCATAAGCCGCCATATCCATGTACCCAAAATCATCTGCCAGAATAAAAACAATGTTGGGCCTGTCCTGGCCTTTGACTAGAGGCACAAAAGTCATAGAAATGCTGAGCAAGACTATTTTAACTCTCGTAATCATCGATCCATTAGTCATTGATTATTTTGACATCCTTAAACAGGAATGGATTCTCGCTGATTTTCAAGTCCTTACCACTTAAAGCATTTACATTCTTCAGCATTACCTTTTCAGGTAATTGGTAGGGGAATTTTTCAAGATAAGATGGATCTATTTTCTCAGGATTAAAGTCACTAAATAACAAAGGTCCCTCATACGAATCGTTCATATCTTGATCGCGGATTTCCATGTTTTCGATGACAAAACTATTTGGCAATGAGCATGTATAACCAAAATCGTGCTGCCCGTCGTTGGCCCCATGAATCAGTGATGTGGTCGTTAGTTCTTTTCTTATGGGAATAAAAACACAGTTTTTGATGATAAACTCACCTTCCCAACTACTTCCATAATCTTGTCTGAAAAATACAAAGTGTTTGGCTTTTACAGTGGTATTTTCAATCGTGAATGTACCATGACCTATGGCTCTGATACCCATGTAGCCTATTGACGAATTGAGAATCGCTGCATTGGTGACTCCCATGTGGGCATCAAAGCGCGAGAATGTGCACCCGTCCAAGGTGATATTCTTACAAAAATTGGTACCCATGATTCCCCAAAATTTACCAGTGTATATGTCATTTAACTGGTGGCAATTTTCGAAAGTCACATTGATGGCATGGTTGAGGTTAATATCATAGCTCCCCATAGATACGGGCTTGCCTGCATTGCCTATGGTCTTGTAGGTTTTGTGTCCGGTCAGATTGGTATTCTTTATCAACACATTGGAACAATAGCTTACGCTAATAAAACCTCTGTAAGGAGCTCCTTGATCGCCTTCACCGGTAATTCGGTGCTCGAGGGAATCAATAATAACGTTGCTGCGTGATATCTCAATGTTTCTTGCATAATAGGTGTATTTGGACTCTGCCTGATTGGCAATACTCAGAAATTTGCCACCTGTCAAGGTTAACGTAACTGTGTCGATTGGGAATGCTGTTATTTCCGAAATTTGATCAAAGTCCCAGATGATGGGCGTTTTAGGATCGATCACGCCATCTTTATCTACAGCAAAAATATCCGTCTGATCGTGTCCCGAATTTTCATTTAATCCTCGTCGTTTGTATCGTTTTATTTGGTCGTTAGTAAGCGTTATCAAATGTGGCTTCCCTAATGAGACTGGAATCTGTTGTTGATTTTTAACCAATGATGTAATTCCCTCTGGACTGAATGCGGGTAATTTAGATGTCACTCGAAATACTGCTGCTTTGAAATTTTCCACATTGGTGTCGTCCAAAATGAAGGTGGCATTTTTAAAATCGGTACTCGTTTGTATGTTGACAATGAGTTCCTTCCCACCAATGTAATAGCTCGCTTTAGCATCAGCCTCCACACGCAGGTTGTGTTCATTGGCATAAACATGCGTAGCAGCTATAGCCACTATATCATCTATTTTACCATCCCCTATTGCACCAAATTGGCTATAGCGAACTACGCCAGCTGCTATGTATTTGGTAGACTTTTTCTTATTTACATTCAACAAAAATCCGCCTCCCGGTTTCGCAATTGTCTCTGTCTTTCCTTTTTGATAAGTAATAACAAAAGTGTCCTCTTTTTCCGACTGAGCTAAGAGAGGAATAGTGGAAATCAAAAAAAACTGGATGAGTATAAGCTTCCGAATCTTATTAATGGTCATTTTTTAGATAGTAAGGATCATTTGATTAATGTTATAATCAATCTATGGCTTGAAGCTTGGGTGATTGAACTACACCTTCACCTTTTTTGAAAGCCCTGTAATCAATGGCCTTTCTAACACTATCGAGTTCATAACCCCACTTTTTAAGATAATAATCACGTGGCTGGAAATCGTCACCTATTTTATTCAGTTCATCGGCCAATTGTTTATCCAAATCTTCCTGCAATTCGGCAAACTCAGGCTTGTTGACTAGATTATTCATTTGATAAGGATCGCTCAAGTTGTCGAAAAGCATGTCGGCTCCAGACAGAATACGGCTATAAGTATATTGACTGGTGCGTATAGCTCGAAACTCTGGGTCATCATAATTTCCAGTAAAGGGACATACATTCATCACCAAGGCAGCACGATCGGCTGATGGATCTGGGTTCTCGATCAATTGCGACAAATCCTCTCCGTCTACAGTCTCTGGAATTTTTACATTTACTAATCCAAGAAGTGATGGCAAAATGTCCGGGGTATTGATCGGTGCATTAACCACCGCGCCTTTGTTAGCACCTATGGACGGATAACTAATAAGAAACGGAACTCTTATTGATTCATCCCAAGCCATCTGTTTCACTAAAGGCTTCACGCCATGTCCGCCCATCATTTCGCCATGATCCGAGCTAAATACCACAATGGTATTATCCATTAATTGCAGGGCTTTGAGTTGTTCCAAAACCGACCCTATCGCCTTGTCTGTGGCAGTACAATGGGCATAATAACCTTGCAGTTCTTTTAGAACTCTTTCCTTCATTTCCTCAGGTATATTCGGAGGGAGCTTCAACGCTTCCTGAGGGTACATATCCTTTAATTCTTGAGGTGCAGACCAATGTGGAAAATGTGGTGTCGCAATGGATATTAATAGTAAGAACGGGTTTTCATCTTTGGCTCGGTTGCTTATGTACGTATTGGCATCCTTGGTTATGGCATAAGGAGAATATTCTTCCCAGTACTTCATTTCAGGATCATCATTCGCATAATATGGCATGTGATTGTAGTCATGTGAGCATTCCAGCCCTTTCCAGTAATCAAACCCTTGACGCCTCTCGGGTATCACGTTATTGAGCCTGCCATGTCCGTCCAAGTGCCACTTGCCTAAGAAGCCAGTATTATAACCTTCTTTTTTCAATATCTCCGCCATACAAAGCTCTTCTGAAGGCATATAAACATCATTCAAAAACATACCTGTCGAGGTAGGATATCGTCCGGTAAGCAGCGCAGCGCGATGTGGCGTACAAACTGGAGTCACAGAAACGGCATTGGTAAAATTGACTGCCTCTTTTGCAAAAGCATCCAAATTAGGTGTTTGCACATTGGGATCGCCTGCATAACCCAAAGCAGAACCACGCCACTGATCCGTCAGGATGTAAACGATATTGGGTTTAGGAGCTTCTTTTGTTTTCTGGCATCCGGAAAGCACAATGATTCCCAAAACTAGAATGAGTAGATACTTATTTTTTTTAATCATATTAGTTTTTTTTAATGTTCTAGGCAAGCGATGACTCTAAAAAAGCCTTGCCTATTGAAGTAATATTTTGCAAACCAGCGTTCATTCTGAGGACTCCCAATCATCCGTTCGGAAAGACGAGGCTGGGAGAAGATTATTATCAAATAATGTTCCTTTTACCCAATTGCGCCACGCATACCTTACAGCAACGGGCTGTTTGACTTCCTCACTATAGACGACAACACTATTCCCGTTTTCGATCATAGCTTCAGCCGGATAGAATACTTGGTCCTCTCCTGCTATTTCGAAACCCAGCAGCTTATCATAAGCGAACAATCCGGTTTCTGCATGTTTAAAACTTAGCTTAATGGTATCATTCACCACTTGCATGGATTCATATTTAGGAGACTTCCCATCTACATGATCAAAACCGTAGGTCTGTTCAAGAGCAAGTAACAAGAGTCGATCAGCAACTTCCTTTTTGAATGGAGGATGAATGCGTTTTTCATCACCAATATCCATGGTTATTGCAATGCCTGAATTAGGAATCAAATCAACACATTCGGCCATAGCCTCTCTCATAAATGCTGTGTTGACCGCTTTGAATTTTCCCGGTTTATAATCAAAGGGCGCTATTTGAACAAAGTAAAATGGAAAATCACCTATGCCCCATCGGGCACGCCAATCCGAAACCATAGCCGACAGATATTTTTTATACTTTCCCGGCTGTCTACGGTTGGCTTCTCCTTGGTACCAAAGAACTCCTTTGATGGTATAAGGAATCAACGGCTGGATCATGGCATTGTATAAAATCGTAGGTTTTCCCGCGGCAATCTTTTCCAATTTGAGATCACTAAGATCCACATTTTCAAAAGGACTCACTGACTCCTTGCTCATCCATGCCCTAACTGGCGTACCCCCATAAGAACTGTGAATAATACCAACAGGCACATCAAGTATTTCTTGCAACTGCTGCCCAAAAAACCAGCCGACAGCACTGAAATCCATCACATTGTTTGCATTGGCCTTTTCCCAAGCTTTGTATCCTTTAAGATCACTCAATGGCTCTTTGGCTTTCTCCCTGTCCACAGAAAACAAACGTACATTCGCGAATTTTGCTTTAACGCTAGCCATCATGGCATTGCTTGTAGGTTGACCTTGAGAATAACCTTTCACAGGCTGAAACATGTTGGACTGTCCTGAACAAAGCCAAACCTCTCCGAATAATATATCTTCTAAAACTATTTTAGAAGATTGGTCTTTGATAGTAATTGTCTGTGGAACTTTACTATCGTTGGTTTTCACTTCAACACGCCAATTACCCGAATTATCTGCCTTTAAACTCAATGGCTTTTTTAACCACGAAGCTTTGATGATGATTTTTTCGTTTGCGTCAGCCCAACCCCATAAAACGACCGTAGTGTTTCTCTGCAAAACCATATGTGACGAAACGATAGCCGGAAGTTTTACCTTGGCGGACACTTCGCAAAAGCTTAGGATAGCAAACAATAATACTATCGGTATAAATTTGAGTTCTTTTGATGTCATTAGTTCTTTTCTTTTAAATTGGACTAAATAGCCGATGTATTTATCAAAGCCCTGCCTATTGAAGTAATAATTCGCAAACCAGCGTTCATTCAGAGTCCTGCCAATCATCCGTTCGGAAAGAAGAGGCTGGGAGAAGATTATTATCAAATAATGTTCCTTTTACCCAATTGCGCCACGCATATCTTACCGCCACAGGTTGCTTCACTTCCTCACTAAAGACGACAACCCTATTTCCGTTTTCGATCATAGCTTTAGCTGGATAGAATACCCGGTCCTCCCCTGCAATTTCAAAATCCAACAGCTTATCATAAGCGAACAATCCCGTTTCTGCATATCTAAAACTCAGTTTAATGGTATCATCCACCACTTGCATTGATTCATATTTAGGAGACATCCCATCTACATTTTCAAAACCGTAGGTCTGTTCAAGAGCAAGTAACAAGAGTCGATCGGCCACTTCCTTTTTGAATGCGGGATGAACGCGTTTTTCATCACCAATATCCGTGGTGATAGCAATACCCGAATTAGGAATCAAATCAACACATTCTGCCATCGCTTCTCTCATAAATGCCGTGTTGACCGCTTTTAATTTTCCTGCTCTATAAGGAAAGGGAGCAATCTGAACAAAGTAAAATGGGAAATCCCCTACTCCCCATCTGGCACGCCAATCCGAAACCATTGCAGACAAATACTTTTTGTACCCTGCCGGATCTTTACGATTGGATTCCCCCTGATACCAAAGAACTCCCTTGATGGTGTAAGGAACCAATGGTTGAATCATGGCATTGAATAATATCGTTGGCTCTCTCTTGTCACTCTCTTTCAATTCGACATCACTAAGATCCACATTTTCAAAAGGACTCAATGCCTCCTTACTCATCCATGCTCTAATTGACGTACCCTCATACGAACTATGAATAATACCTACTGGCACATCAAGAATATCTTGTAGTTGCTGCCCAAAAAACCAAGCCACAGCACTGAAATCATTCACATTCTCTTCATTCGCTTTTTCCCAGGCTTTGTAGCCTTTAAGATCACTCAATGGTTCTTTGGAATTCCTCTTGTCGACAGAAAACAAACGTACATTGGCGTATTTCGCTTTGGCCCGAGCCATCATGGCATTGGCTGTAGGTTGATTTTGAGAATACCCCTTCACAGGCTGGTACATGTTGGACTGTCCTGAACAAAGCCAAACTTCTCCGAATAATATATCTTCTAATATTATTTTAGAAGAATTGTCTTTGATGGTAATTGTCTGGGGAACTTTACTATCGTTGGTTTTCACTTCAACACGCCAATTTCCCGAATCATCTGCCTTTAAACTCAAAGGCTTCTTTAACCAAGAAGCTTTAATGGTGATTTTTTCGTCTACATCAGCCCAACCCCACAAAACGACGGTAGTGTTTCTCTGCAAAACCATATGAGACGAAACTATTGCCGGAAGTTTTACCTTGGCGGAAACTTCGCAAAAGCTTAAGATCGTGAATAGTAAAGCGATAAATTTTACTTCTTTTGATATCATCAATTTTAGTCTTATGTGAGAGAGATCAGTCGAGTCACTCAGTCTATGCTGCAATCTTCTAGGTGGCATATTACCCCCAATTGATAGAAAAATAATCTGAAAAAGTGGTAGAATGGGACATGCTCGATGTTTGACATCTATTATTAATTATTAAGCTTGCCAATTTCCCGGTTTTCGTTTCCCCTCGCTAGTCCTACATTTAGATCCCCGAGTTCCATCCGTGCCTTTTCGACGGCTATCATTATTTCCTCAACTTTATCTGGGTTGGCCTCAATCACATTATAACGTTCACCAGGGTCGCGCACTATGTTATATAGCTCGGGATGTTCAATTGTCTTTTTCTGTTTCTCTCCTTGGTAACCATCATTGCCAGGTAGAGCATCGTATGATCTATATGAATGAGGTAATACAAGCTTCCAGTTTCCTTTTCGAACAGCATTTAAATTGTTTTTCCCATAATAGTAAAGTAGCGTCTCTCTTGGGTTGGACTTAAAATCTCCTTCAAGAAGAGAGGAAATGTCCATACCATCAATCTTACGATTCGATAGGTTTCCATCTACAATGTTGGCAAATGTTGGTAGCAAATCGATAGCAGAAGTCAATTGATTACAGATGGTCCCCTCGGGAATTTCCTCTGGCCAACGAATAATAAATGGGACTTTTTGCCCACCTTCAAAACTGGTAAGTTTTCCTTCTCGAAGACCTCCCGCAGATCCGGCATGATTTCCAAAACTTAACCAAGGACCATTGTCGCTTGTGAAAATAAAAATGGTGTTGTCCTCTATATTATTGTTTTTTAAAGCGCGAACAATTTCTCCCACAGACCAGTCAATTTCCATCATCACATCTCCGTATAAACCTTGCTCGCTTTTACCCCTGAACTTTTCGGAAACGCCTAGAGGTATATGCCCCATGGTATGGGGAACATATAAGAAGAATGGATTCTCAGCGTTTCTATCTATAAAGTCAACTGCTTTTTCGGTATACAATGTGGTTAACCAATCCTGATCACTCATTGTCCTTATCGTATCAATTGGTTGATCTCCTTCAATTAATGTTAGTGGAGGAAAAGAAGCGCGTTTGTTGCCTTTGGGCAATCTTTCACCGGTTACGTTATCATTTGGCCACATATCGTTGGAGTATGGGAGGCCTACAAATTCATCAAATCCATGCTGCAATGGCAAAAATTCCTTTTGCCAGCCCAAATGCCATTTGCCAAAGCATGCAGTTGCATAGCCTTGCTCTTTAAACATCTCAGCAATGGTCAGCTCATCTTTATTGATTCCAATATCATGATAAGGAAACAAAGCGCCAGAAAAGCCAATTCGGTTAGGGTAACATCCGGTGAGAAGACCCGCTCGTGAGGCACTGCAAACCGGCTGTGCAGCATAGAAATTTGTAAACTTCATTCCTTGGCTTGCCATCAAATCAATATTAGGTGTTTCAAAACCTGTAGCTCCGTAAGATCCCACATCACCGTATCCTTCATCATCAATTAGCACAAGGACAATATTTGGCTTTTTGACGCTTTGCTTTTTAGGAGAATCACAACTGGTTATTAGAACAAGCAGTAATAGCAGTATTGATGCACCTATTTGATGTTTCATGACTCTTCCTTTTCTGATTTTCATAGGATCAATCCGAAGTAATTGATTTGTTTTCAAAAGATAATTTTTCTCCCTCTCCTCTATAGAGCTCAATTTCTTTTTGCCCGTATTTTTATCTCGACTTTGTTGATACATAAAAATCCGCCGCTCACGCCTTGATCAACGTCGCAGAAATGACCTCATCTTCCGACCCTCCACTTGCAGAAAATACATCCCTGAATTCAAGTCTCCCACTGATATACTAAAACTAGAGCCCGGAGCTTTGAATTGTCTGAGCACTTTACCTTGAATATTAATCAGCATGATATCACTGTAGCTATTTACACCTTCAACATACAGTGTTTCTTCTGCTGGATTAGGATAAATCAGAAAAAAGTCCGCAGGATTTACAGTTAGTAAGATATCAACCATTGAGATTGTAATGGTTGTATCTCCTCCCAATAGGAATGACTCTGAAATAGCTTCTCGACCTGATAATTCCACCAAATAGTTGTATTGTTTTCTGGCTTCCTTATCCAAAAAGACCACCTTTCCAGTCGCGTCTGTCAAAGCTTCCTCCTGATTTAATTTAACTAAAGCATTTTGTAGTTGAACACCTTCCTGTGTTACCAAAAAAGTGACGTTCGCTTTATTTTCTATCATGACAATATCCAGTTCAACGTCATTATTTTCAACGGTAATTGACTCCACATGCTTGAAGTATTCAACATGCTCGATAATCAAATCCATGGAAGTTGATACTAAATCCTCTACTTCAAACTCCACTGTACCTTGGCTATTAGAAGTTGATGTCATTTCACCCAGAGTAGCTAGTGCCCCATTAATCGGTCTGCCCCTTCGGTCTTTGAGTCTTACAATCAATTTAGGGCCAGCCAGTTCAAATTTTAAAATCGATCCTTTATTATGAAGATTACTCGTCACAGCTCCAGAAAGACCTATTGTTGAGCCATCATTATCGGTAATAATGTAGAAGGTCTTTCCATTGGGACTTAATGCAATGTCGCGATACCTATTTTGCGTATTAAAGTATTCCATTGGCTCACCCACAATTGATGTACCATCATCCGAAAGTTTATAGCGGAAGATTCGCCCCACCTTCATGCTGGTAACGATTAAAGAATTATCCCACCCAGATATCTCATTTCCCTCATAAAAATCTATACTTGATGGAGCAATTGTAGGCCAACAAATATTAGAACTTCCACATGATCCTCCCCCAAAATCATAATCATTTGGTACAGTGTACATCGTCTGAATTGGCTCCATAAAATCCGGATGGCTCCAGCTGCTTTCCGCATCAGAATCAACTCCCGCAGGACAAATGAGACGATCATAATCACTATTCTCACAGTCTTGCAGTGTAAAATATTTACAATAGTCATATGCCTGATCATCTTGATAACCTGCAACATGAGGCCAGCCGTAGTTCTTTCCTCCTATCAAAAGGTTGATTTCATCATCCGATTTTGGCCCATGTTCATCAGAATACAACATGCCCGAACTTGAAAAAACAAGTCCTTGCGCATTCCTATGGCCATAAGTAAAAACATGTGACTGCACCCCATTCAAGATCGGATTGTCATCAGGTATAGATCCATCAAGATTTATCCTAAGGACCTTACCGGGATAATTGGAATAATCCTTACTATCAATTTCCGTCTGTGTCGGTAAATGCTGTGAGAGTGTCTCATTGCAAGTATATCGGTACTGATTGGCTCCCTGATCACCTATAGTGTAATACAATTTCAAATCCGGCCCAATAATTAGTCTCCCAGAATTGTGAGAAGTAGCGGCTGGAAGGCCTGATATCACCTCTATTGGTTCGATCAAAGTATTCGTTTCATAGGTATATCTTACGATTTTCAACTGCCTCGGCTCGCCATAAGTATAAGCGAGATATACAAAATCATTTCCTTGTCCTTTTCCAAGATTAGGGTGCAATGCCATGCCAAGCAGTCCACATTGGCCACCAATATCTGCGGGATTCAGATCGGGTATGGTGAGGAGTTCGATGCGCGAGGGATTTTCCGAAGATGGATCAACCTTTACTACTTTTCCTATTTGCCTTTCTGTAATCCACAGCATATCGTCTGGCCCATAAATCACCTCCCACGGATTAGTGAGCATCTCAGCACTCCCCACAACCTCCATATCAAATTGATCGGCTTGCCCAAAAACAGACATACTTAACAAGAAAAATAAGCTACAACATGTAATTTTCATATAATTGATCAGTAGGAAGTAATTGATTTGTTTTCAAAAGATAATTTTTCTCCCTCTCCTATATAGAGTTCAATTTCTTTTTGGTTGTTTTTCGTGATTGATCTGGCTACAGCAAATCGCCCTTTGAAATAGAGATTTTTAGAAGGAAGTATAAATTCTTTTGACTCCTCGTCATGACAAATGACATAATCTATCACCGTTTCACTGCCCACCTTACTTGTCACTTTAGCACCTACAATAGTGTCTCCTGTGTAGAGATGCTCCACAGATTTAACACTGCTATTTGCTCCTATAGAAGGCTCAAATATTGCCAAGTAAGGCTTTTCCCATGCTTCTCCTTTTTGCCTGATGGCAATGACCTGGGTCTTCTTTTTATTGTAGCCATTTCTGACATCTCTACTTGCTGGAGCAAGGGCTTTGGTATATTCACGATTCACTCCGGAAGGAATAAACATGTGCATGGAGCGGTTATCATATTCAATATCGAACCGTAGTTTTACAGCTTCATCTGTAGGCGCAGTAGTCTTGGTTTTTTCAAAATACCGCCAGCCCGGCGAGTGAACAGTATCACCAATATCATTTTGATAGCGGTCGGTTTGTACTACCGCTAGTCTTGTATTATCGGCATTAGTAAGCGTGGCTTGATCCCCTATATTATGATAGATATAATCATGAAACTTATTTTTATCTAAGGATTTTGATCGAAAAAGATCAAAGTAGTAAGCCGTAGTGTCGCTTGTTCTAATCGTGCTAAGCGTGCGCTGCTGATCGCAATTATTCACCTCATCACCTAAAAATTGAGTCGCAAAGCTGAAATTTTCATTCAAAGGCTCCTCAAGGTGTTTTGGCTCTGAAGCAATATTTATAGTCCTGTTTTGCCATACATGGGCTCTCCCTTTCCATGAACCTTGATCCAAACCATGAGAAGTACCATTGACAATGACCGAATTATTGCCCGCATAAAGCCTAAAGTAATGTTCATGGAGAGGTATTCTTCGCTGAGCAACAGATCCGGGAAGCCCAGCATTTGGTGCCATTACATAACCAGCTCCGTATAATTCCATAGAAATACCTGTGAGATGAGAATGAACATAATGTGCTCCTCCTATAATCCCGCAGAGTCCGTATAGCTCATTTTTTTCCTCAACGTAATTTCTCTGGAGGGCAACACCGGCGTGCTCTATAATCACTGTGGGTTTCTGAAAATCTATTGTTCCCTCCACTTTTTCAGGAATGGTCGATCTCCACAAAAGTTGGGTAAACACCGAGTAATTATCATAGGTAGAAATACGCGCATGTGGTGAATAACCTCCATTTGCGTCAGAAAGCTGGTGCAGTGCGACATTTGCCATATTTTCATGTGCTGTGAAGCCTCTTCGCTTTGCAAGGTCCAATGTGTAGCTATAGAGCTTACGTGTGCTGCCACCTCTGTGGGAATCACCATATGACACAAATCTTCGATCCGGCATTCGGAGGTTATCAAAAAGAAAGTTACCGTCTAGAATGTGCATGTTTTCAGCCATTACATTCATATCTGGCTTAATTCGATCAACAATATTAAGTATCATCGTCACATTTGGCATGAAGCTGTAGCTAGTGGATTCGGGCCAGATTCCTTGCGTACCAAACATGGGTAAAATGGTATGTTTGAAAGAATACTGATGAGCGGTTCCCTGCTCCCAAAACACATTAAAAAGCCGTTCTCTTTCCCTATCTTCCTCCACACAGAGTATACTAAACAGAACCCCGGGAGCTTTTAATATTGCATGGTTAGATATCCTACCTCCATGCGCATCAGCCTCGCCAAACTCTTGCAGTGAATTGCCAACTATATTCTTAATGGCTTTTTGCATGAGGGCATGATCATAATTGATGTACTTCTTTTTTGAGCTACTGTACACCTTGGCATTGGGTAGCTTTAGGTAGTTGTAGATAAAATCATAAGCTATCGCAAAGTGTGAATATGAAGTGCGTGGATCCAGAAACCCGTTACCGCAAATGGAAGTATTCTCTGGCGTTCTGGTTGCCAGCTCCTCGGCATAATACCAAAGTATATCCGCTGCAAACTGAGCATATGTTTCCTCCTCTGAAATGTAATACAGCAAAGCGGCAAAGGAAGCGTGTTGCATGATTGCGGCATGATGATGAACAGTGGTTACTTTGAGTTCCTTAATGTTGTCATCTTCCGCAATCTTAGGAATGCTGTTAAGTATGAGATTAGGATTTGTCTGATGTGCTTTTACTTTTGGATCGACAATTTCCTTTAATTCTTTCTTAAGATTTTCCGCCCAAGAATAAGTATCGATCAGTTCAAGGACGCGGGCTCGATCATCGGAGGTCGCAAAGATGATGGGGTGCTGCATAGATTGCGCAAAACCAAACTGAAATCCCAACATCAGGTAAAACACAAAAAGAATTTTTGTCACTACCTTTTTCATGATCTGTGATATAGTATTGAATAAATTCATTTTGAAATCAATTCTTTTAGGTTAAAAGATTCTTAATCTGATAAAATCACTTTTTGAAAACGTCTTACATCACCAACAACAACTTCAAGCAGGTAAATACCACCTTTTAATGAGCTAACATCCAACACCGTTTCTGAAAGAAATAAACCATCACGAACCAAATCGCCAGCCAATGAATAAAGCCTAAAGGTCGCCTCGCAATGCTGATCAAGCTGAATATTTAACATTCCACTAGTAGGTATAGGGAAGATTTTAATTGCATCAGACTTTAATGATGATTCCCATCCCAGCGCCAGGTTTGACGAGTCTTTTTCTTGTTCATAAAATGATAGCGAACTTCCCGCTCCTACATATAGCACGGTATCGGTTATATCATTTATAGTTTGAAATCTGGCAATAGCAAAATGACCTTTGAAGTAGAGTTCTATTTCTGGTAGACGAAATTCATTGGAGGCACCTTCAGTACAGATGATATAATCAATCACCTTCCCTCCTTCAATTTCGCTGATAACTTTGGCGCCAACAATAGTATCTCCGGAGTATAAGTGCTCTACAGATTTCACACTACTTTCTTTGCCTATGGTCGGCTCAAATATTGCCACAAAGGGATTCTTCCAAGCTTCTCCAGATTGTCTGATCGCTATAATCTGTGTTTTCTTCTTCACATACCCATTTTTCGCTTCTCTGGTCGCCGGACCGAGTGCCTTTGTGTATTCTCGAGAAGATCCTGATGGTATAAAAAGATGCATAGCACGGTCATTGTAACTAATGTCAAACCGAACATTAATCGCCTCATCGGTCAGCTGTGTAACTTGGGTGTTTTCAAAAAACCTCCACCCTGGTGACTTATGAGTATCTCCAATATCTGTTTGATACCTATCCGTGGAAGTGAGATCAAGTTCTTCACCAGCCTGATTTGTAATAGCTGTATAGTCGCCCAAATTATGGTAGACATAATCATGAAAATTGTTTTGGGCTAGCGACCTGGAGCGGAACATATCAAAATAATACCCAGTCGTAGGGCTGGTTCTGATGGTACTTAAGGTTCGTTGCTGCTCGCATCTATTTACCTTATCATCCAAAAACTGCGTTGCAAAACTGAAGTTTTGATTGATTGGTTCTTCTAGATGCTTTGGCTCTGCAGCAATGTTTATCGTGGTGTTCATCCAGATATCCGAATTACTTTTCCATGCGCCAGATTGAATTCCGTGACTCGTACCATTCACAATAATCGTATTGTTACCAGCATGTCGCCAAAAATAACCGGTGTGTTCAGGAGACTGCCTTTCGGCCAATGTATTTGCCAGTCCGCCATTGGCACCCATCACATAGCCAGAGCCATAAAGTTCCATAGCAAGACCCGAAGCATGTGAATGAACATAGTGAGCACCTCCGATTATTCCACAGAGTCCGTAATTCTCGTTTTCCTCCTCCACATAATTACGCTGAAGCGCCACACCTGCATGCTTTATAACTACAGTTGGCTTATTAAAATCAATGTTGTCATCCGTTGACTCTGGAATTGGCACACCCCAAAGCAGCTGACTGTAGCTTTGGTAGTTGTCGAATATAGAATTAGGGATTTGTGGTTGGTAGCCGCCCTCCAGATCATAAGCTTGTTTCAATGCAACTTTTGCTTGATTCGCTATTGTCTCCAGCCCCTTTCTTTCCGCCAAATTAAGCGTGTAGCGATATAATGTTCCAGTGGCATCATTTTCTCTTTTTGAATCTCCATATCTCACAAACCGCCTATCTGGATTTCTCAAATAATCAAAAAGGAAACCTCCTTCCAAAACCTTTATGTTATCTTCTACTGAATTGAGTTCAGGTTTTAGCCGATCTACAATATTGAGAACAAGTGAGACATTGGGCATAAAGCTATAACTCAACGCTTCTGGCCAGATTCCTTGTTCTCCAAACATCGGGAGAATAGTGTTTTTGAATGAGTTCTGTCTTTTCGTTCCTACATTCCAAAACACATCGAAAAGCCGCTCTCTTTCTGTGTCGTCTTCTACACAGAGTATTGGGAAAAGCACACCGGGAGCTGTCAGAACCGGATGATTGGAAATGGTCTTGCCATGTGTATCCGCTCCAGCGGACTCTGCCAAGGCATTTCCTACTATATTTTTGATTGCCTGCTGAGCCTCTGTGTTATTAAAATTTTCGTAAGTTTCAGTGCTAAGTTCAAAAACCTTGGTATCGGGCTTGTTAAGAAAATTATAGACGAAATCATACGCTATTGCAAAATGTCCATAAGTAGTTCTTGGATCATAGAAGTAGTTACCAGATATCGATGTTTTGCTCGCTTCTCTTGATGCCAATGCAGCTACATAATGAGCTATAATATCAGCAGATAACCTGGCATATTTTTCATCTCCGGTCAAATAATAAAGCAGTCCTGATTCTGCGGCAGTACTTAAAAACGAATTATGACTTCCTGCTCCATTTCTCGCGGCTGCCTCTGACAGGTTATCATCTTGCGCAAACGCAGCAATACCTTTCAATAAAGACTTAGGACTGCTTTGATGGATGCTTAACTTAGGTGCTACTCGCTTTTCCATTTGATCCTTCAGACTCTGTGCCCAAGGATAATTATCGATTAATTCCAGGACTTGCGCTCGATCATCGGAGGTCGCAAAGATGACAGGGTGCTCAAGAGATTGAGCTGTGGCCAGAGTGAGTCCGAAACAAAAAATAAATACTGAAACTAGTCTCCTCATGCCGTTTAATTAATGTCCAAAATGTCGATGCTACTGTCTCTAGGAGTTACTATCGCATAAGCCTGATTAATGCAAGTCAAGTCAAATTCCTCATATAATTGTTCTCTTCTTTATCAGGTACAATTGACTAGGCTTTGGCCAGGGCTTTTCGCGAGGCTTATCTCTATTTCTGACCATTGTTTCCCATCTCAAGAAATACTTCACATTTACTTCATTTGGCTCACCCAAATCCCCAGCTGTATTCATTTGAAATTCCGAGGAGTCATTCAAAACTTCTTGATCTTCTTCGCCAATCTCTGGCTTTTGATTTAAAGTAATTTCAACAAACTCAAAATCTTCATCGAGTAATATCTTTCCAAAACCATGCTTTATATGCCAAAAGCCCACTTCATAATTCCCATCACTGGTTTTCTGGAATTGCGTAAGCTTCACTTCATTGTTAATACTTCCACCTCCCTGAAATTCCCATCGATAATTCCAATTTGTTATTTGATTATATTCCCATTGGTCGTTTTGAATTTGGGCAGTGAAAAATTGCAGATTGCCTACCGTATCATACTTGTGATATACAAATACAGGATTGTTATTCTGATCCAATACCATTTTTGCCGCAAGGTTGATGATACCTCCTCCGGGAGGGATAGGGTCAACGATCAACGCTTTTTGATCAAAGGTTGCCGGCATTTCAATCGGCTCACCAAATGCACTGTACCAGTTTTTCAGATCACGACTTTTCATATGGGATAAATCGTGATTCGTAGCACAGTCTGGTGTATCTCTCCAGACCCAGTACATGTGATACCAGCCGTCTTTCTGCAATGTTGGCTCAGATTGATAGGCATTCATCAAACGCTTTCCGTCAGTGAGCGGGGTATCCAATAATCTCGACCATGTTTTGGTCTTGCGGTCATAAATATTGTAAATTTCATTACCACTTCCACTTCCTCCATCCCGATAATGGTAGATCAATTCTCCCTCTTTAGTCAGCATGAAATTAGGGTAAGTCGTGCGGAGCTCCTCCGTACCTATCATCTCATAGATCTGCTCCATATTTGAAACATCATTTGGAGCAGTGGATCTGAAATAAGTCAGAGGTTTGGCATGTACATTACCAGATAGATGAATGTATCCATCTTTATCTACACCTAAAGTCAGGTCATTGTGACTGTCCCAACCTAATACAGAGCTGGTTCCTTGATTTGTTTCTCTTGAGGTTCGAGGCAAAACGTGCAGCTGAAAATTATCTTCCGAGAGATCACGCTGGCCAACCACAGTGCTTCTTTCTGAGTTGTAATATGCGATATATTGGCGATCACCATCTGTATACAAACTGAACCCCACAGGATGACCTGCCCAAACGCTATCGATCTCAATTACCTGAGTAGCAGAATTCGTGGAAACGTCCTTACAGCTTTGAGTAAACACTGTCAATAAAATCATCGATATAAACAGGTTTCTCATTTTCTTATTCAATAGCATTTATGGTAATATTCTTGTTTTTTAGATATTTAGAGTTTTTACTAGGATGATCAACTTGGCAGCCTTCCCTCTTTTCAGAGTTTGTTAAAACAGAGGCTATTCAATCAAATCCTATTTTAGATAAAAACTCTCCGACTTATAGTTTGCGCATGAGTTACCTATACGAAGCTCAAATTTTCCCTTGGCTTCATCCACTTCCATGTTTAGTCCAGTGTATGCCAGCATATCTGGCGTAATAGCAAAGCTCACTTCTTGGCTCTCTCCTGGTTCAAGTTCAATTTTCTCAAAACCCTTAAGCTCTTGCATAGGACGAACGACTGTTCCGTAGAGATCTTTGATATACAGCTGCACAGCTTCCTTCCCTTTCATGTCACCAGTGTTTGTAATGGTCAGAGTAGCCGAAAGCTCAGCGTCTGTAGTCATGACCGTATCTGACAATTTAATATCTGAGTATTCGAAATCTGTGAAGCTCAATCCATAACCAAAAGGATACAATGGTGAATTCTCCGTGAATAAATAACCTTTTTTATTGTTGATCTCTTTTTGGCTATAATGAAATGGCAGTTGCCCGATAGAGCGTGGCACAGTGACAGGAAGCCTCCCCGATGGGTTTACCTTACCGAAAAGGACTTCTGCGATTGCCCAACTTCCCATTTCGCTTAAATCCCAGCAATCAATGATTGCGTTTGACTCTTTAGCTATGACATTAATGGAAAGTGTTCTTCTGTGCCTTAACACGACCACCACGGGTTTTCCCAATTTCTTTAACTCAATGATGAGCTCATCCTGAAGACCTGCTGGGTCTATATTGTCACGATCGCCAAGCGCTTCATTGAAAAAACCTTCCTTGGCCGTAAACTCATCTCCTCCTAAGAAAGCTACAATTACTTGAGCCTGCTTGGCCACTTTTAAGATTTTCTGGATGCCCTTCCGCTGCTCTGATTCCGGTAGCAAAAGTGGTATCTGACCAATCTCGTTGGTCAGCTGAAATCCTTTTTCTTCAATAAAATTAATATTATCACCTACAGTTGAGGCAAATGCTGGCTTATCCTCTTCGCTTAACAATGGCCCAACCAATGCCACTTTCATTTTTGCATCTGCGCTAAGTGGTAGAACCGCTTCATTTTTCAGTAGTATTATTGACTCTCTATCCGCAGCACGAGCTAGCTCTAGGTTTTCTTCACTTCTAACTTGATCGCTGACCTTATCTACATCTATGTATGGATTGTCAAATAGGCCTAGAATGAACTTGGTGCGCAGCACACGGCTAGCAGAGCGATCAATATAATTAACTAGTTCTGGGTCTTCTTTAGCCAATTTTGGCAATAGCGAGTAAGCATCCTCAGCATATAGGTCTACATCCACTCCAGCCTTCAAGCCAAGTATGGATGCTTCCTCTGGTGTTTCAGCCACTTTCATGAAGTAGTGCAACCTACCAATGTCATTGGCATCCGAAACCACATACCCTTTGAATCCCCATTCCTCACGAAGCACCTCTGTCAATAACCAAGGATTTGCATGGCTAGCTACCCCATTGATGTCGCCATGAGAAGCCATCACCCCGAGCGTTCTTGCTTCCTCGACTGCTGCCTTGAAAGGAGGTAGAATTTCATCACGCAATGTTCTTGGCGAAATCTCAATAGACGCAAAATTCGTTCCTCCTGACACTTGACCATATCCTGCAAAGTGTTTGGCCACCGCGCCAATATGCGTTCCTTGCAAACCCACATAGTCTCCTTGCATTCCTGTAATTGCATTGATGATCATCTGCGAAGTGAGATAGGTGTCTTCACTGAAGGCTTCACTCATCCTACCAAAGCGTGGATCACGTACGATATCAGCTTCAGGAGAGTGTGTCAAATGCAATCCTCTCAAGCGGGCTTCTCTTCCAATTACATCATAGACGCTCTTGACTAAGTCTCTATTAAAAGTAGCCGCCATATTGATAGGTCGACCAAAGCTCGTACAGCCATCCGCATCGACACCATTGTAAGACTCTGTTACAAAAAAACCCGGGATGCCGAGTCTGCTATTCTCAATAATGTATTTCTGTAGTTGATTATTTAATATGGCTGCTCTTTCCGGGGAGAGATGTTCACCAGGATTTTTAATTCCTCCTATTCCTAACTCTAGCTTATTTTGAACGGTTTTGGATAAAATCATCTTATCACTTTTATCCAATTTGACACCTATCCTAGCATGAAACATCCGCATCTGCGCCACTTTTTCCTCCAAGGTCATTTGCTCTAGGAGCGCCTCTACTTTTTGGTCAATTATCTCATCTTCACTCTGCTTCTCTGGGTTTTGATTACAAGAGGTTACTAGTAATATTAAAAAAATCAGAACATGAGCGCATTTAAATTTCATCGTGTAATTAGTTTGATCATTTCTTAAAAAACTCAGCTCGAATTCCATTACGTTAGGAATCGAGTACATCTTAAATACGCCATGATAAACCATTAATCCCAACCAGAACCTACCCCTCAGGAATGAATTTATGGTTTCGCTAGCCCCTTATGCTCGCTTTGAGAATCGTAAGGTGGACGTTTATCAACTGCCAATAAGATTGGGAACAATAATAAGTGGATGAGGAATCATTAAAATCCAGATTTATGGTAATATCGTTCGTGATACAACTAAAAAATCACCCACAGGGCTTATAAAGGGTTTTTCAAACCTAGATGCTAGAACACTTAGTGCTTTTCTGACCGTTTTTTGAAGCGCCATATGAATATCCTTAAAATCGCAACCTTTGGTCAGATTGTGTTAAAATCCACAGAATTATAGGCTTGATTTTCCTTTCTCTTTCGGCAACTTGATCTTTTATGGTCGGACTATTGGAAAATGATTTTCAATGTTGTCGATTTCGAACTCGTCGATACTTGCAAAATATAGACCCTATGTGTTTCAAATTGAAAATCGATTACACTTTGTCCCTCGTTTTCTTCAATGATCTCTGTCAAAAGAACTGCTCCAGATATATCCAAAATGGTCACTTGCGCCTGACTTGCTTGAGCGTCCGAATTGGAAATTGTGAGTCCTCTTTGATTGTATAATACGTTCAATCCTTGCTTATCCAAATCATCAAGAGAAAGTACGCTCATGGAATTTGAAACAATCAAATTGAATCTGCTTTCATCTACCCCTGCTCCACTTGTAAAAGTATATTCATTGCCTTTCTCAAGTTTTGTGATTTTACCTAGCTGAGTATCTTCCAAATAGATGAATTTACCGTCAGAAATATTAGCTATATCTTCGATTTTCACAGTGTATTCTCCTGCTACGTCCACAGACACACCTAAAGGAATGATCGATTCATCTGCAATTGGTAGACCTTGGATGGCCAATCGGCTTTGTCCCATCAATGTATAAAGTTTTAAACCATTCAATGCGCCTATTTTATCAGCATCATAAAGGCGGTCATAACCTTCCGTAGCGTCAGCCACAAAACCAACAAGACTTTCGTTCATTGCTCCATCTG
>JAVJRN010000066.1:0-273672 GCA_040218415.1 Cyclobacteriaceae bacterium | reverse complement strand
CATGTGATTTTGCACGTTTTGAGATAGGGTCTCCTTGTTTTTTGGAGACTTTTTGTTAGATATCCCTTGTTTGAGATCACAGTTTAGATATTCATCTGGATTTCTGTCCGGCGAATAAGACGGCAGATAGAAGACTTCAATCTCAGACTTTATTTCAGGCTTCTGTAACCATTCTTTCACCAGTTTGCTGTGATGCACCCTCAGGTTGTCCAGAATGAGAAAGATTTTCTTCTCCGTACTTTTAATCAGATGTTCCATGAATTCAATGAGCTTCTTTGCATTCATTGTGTCTGAATAAAGCATAAACTGCACTTTTCCCTGGTTGGTTACCGTTGAAATCATATTGACTGAAAAACGCTTGGACATGCTCAGTTTTACTGGAGTCTTGCCTATGGGCGCATAACTGCGTCCATGATTACAGCTATTTTTCACCCCTGTTTCATCTCCCCAGTGTATTTCAGCGGACTCTATTTTTGCTCGTTGTTCAATAGCAGGGTATTCCTCGTCTAGCCACTTTTGAACTTTCGCTGGACTTTGTTCATAAGCTCGCTTTTTTGGTTTTTGAGGACTAAAGCCCCATTTCCTCAAATAATCTCCCATAGTAGTAAGAGCCAGTTTTATCTGAAATTCCCTCTCCACTAGTTCCATTACAGCTTTACGTGTCCATAAGGCAAAATCTAATTTCAATTGATCAGGCATAGTATCTATGATCATTTTCTGAATCTGGATTTCCTGCTTGTCATTGAGTAGCTTTTTATCCTCTGACTTCACACCTCTTGGATGATCAACCAAACCTTTAGAGCCATGTTCTTTATTCCGTTTCACCCAATTGGTTACCGTGTTTGGAGCTACACCAAATACCCGAGCTACTTCCTTTTTCTTAACGCCATTATTCAGCATACGCATTGCAGCTTTCCTGCTCGCAAGCCTTTCCTCAGATGAAAGTGTCCTAAAGTCTGTTTTGTTCATAACGCAAAAATAAACAAAATTACCTATATTCTATAGCTTTATTACCGTCAGGTTAATATGTTACATATTCTCGATATAACATGACATCAATCACATGTTGACCAATTGCCATGTGCCTAAGCCTTCACTTCTTGAATTATTTAAAAAATCGCGCGCTAATTTGATTCATGCTATCATTTTTTAAGCACCTTAAGATGTGTGATTTATGTAATAATCTAATAAAATTATGTAACATCATGATCAGGGATATTTCCTTTCTTGCAAGGTCAAATAATCGACTTTTTTTGAAGAGAAATGATTGGTGATCCACTAGATAAAAAGCCTGATATTCCGGTGGTTACACCAAAGAAGTACATCTTCAATCGCGGAGTTGATGCCTATTTCAAAGGCGTTGCTGATGGCTTCTATTTTGTAGTTCGCTTTTTCAGAGAGGTCATAAAGTCTCCTATTCATTTCCGGGAAGTTACCCGTCAGGCATTTGATATAGGTTTAAAATCTCTACCACTTATCGCTCTTACAGGCTTTATCATTGGTCTTGTTTTTACAAAACAATCACGTCCTTCTTTGGAGGATTTTGGTGCTACTTCATGGTTGCCTTCTTTGATGGGGATAGCAATTGTAAGGGCGCTTGGTCCGTTAGTTACCGCGCTGATTTGTGCGGGTAAAGTAGGTTCAAATATAGGAGCGGAGCTAGGCTCCATGAGGGTGACCGAGCAAATAGATGCGATGGAAGTTTCTGCCATTAACCCTTTTAAGTTTCTGGTAGTGACGCGTGTACTGGCAACCACTATCACCATTCCGATTTTATCTATTCTCTGCATCACCGTTGGGCTCATGGGTTCATATCTGAATATTCGTGCTGAAGAATCCACGGGGTTTATAAGCTTCGTCAATGGTGCCTTTTCCTCTGTGTCATTTTTAGATTTATTTTCATCGCTCACCAAGTCTGTTTTTTATGGGTTTACCATAGGAATGGTCGGTTGCTATAAAGGCTACAATGCGACGCAAGGCACTCAAGGTGTAGGCCGAGCGGCCAATAAAGCAGTCGTTTTGTCCATGTTTCTCATTTTTCTGGAGGAAGTGGTCGTGGTTCAGGTATCCAATTGGATTAGACTTTTTTGAAATGGAGCATAGAAATAGAGCAAGCCAAGATCCGATCATAGAGATATCAAACCTCACCAAGTCATTCAACGATGTGCATGTATTGAGGGGGGTAAACCTTGAAGTCTTGAAAGGGGAAAATATAGCCGTTCTTGGCAAATCAGGTTCTGGAAAGTCGGTTCTGATCAAATTAATGGTGGGGCTACTGAAGCCAGATCGAGGATATATACGCATTATGGGACAGCAAGTGGACAGTTTAAGAGGTAGGGAACTGGACGCACTGCGTTTACGCATCGGGTTTTCCTTTCAAAATAGTGCATTATATGATAGCATGAGTGTCTTCGAAAATTTGGCCTTTCCGCTTAAGATGAATGTCAAAAATCTCACAAAGAAGGAAGTGAGCCATGCGGTAAGTGAAGCCTTGGAGGCTGTAGGTCTAAAAGCAAAAGGCAATCAAATGCCAGCAGATCTCTCTGGGGGTCAGCGTAAGAGAATTGGGATAGCAAGGACATTGATACTCAAGCCTGAAATCATGCTTTATGACGAGCCTACTTCTGGGCTAGATCCCGTCACCAGTGCGGAGATCAACGAATTGATCAATGAAGTGCAGCAACAATACAATACCACTTCTATCATTATCACCCATGATCTTACCTGTGCTAAGTCCACAGCCCAGCGCGTGGGTATGCTGTTAGAAGGAGCCTTTTCCAAAGTCGGAACTTTCGAAGAAGTCTTTGATACCGATGACCAGCAGATTAAAAATTTTTACAGTTACAATTTTATTGAATAAGCCATGAGTGAGTCAACAACTAAGCGCGGAGTATGGGTAGGTCTTTTTATATTTTTAGGACTGACCTTGTTAATAGTAGGAGTGCTCATGGTAGGAAACATACGTGGCACATTTACAAGGAAAATGCAAGTTGTTGCTGTTTTTGATGATGTCAATGGACTTCAGAAAGGCAATAATGTTTGGTTTTCAGGAGTGAAGATTGGTGCGGTGGATGAAATTAATTTTTACCAAGAATCGCTGGTGGTCGTGATGGTCAACTTAGAATTAAAATCCCAGGAATATATCCGAAAAGATGCCAAAATAAAGATCAGTACCGATGGACTCATTGGAAATAAGATCTTGGTAATCTATGGTGGGACCTCAATGGCTGGAGAGGTTAATGTTGGAGATACGTTGGCAGTGGAAAAGACCTTTTCGTCGGAAGACATGATCAATATGGTACAGGAGAATAATAAGAACCTTTTGGCCATCACTTCTGATTTTAAAACCCTTAGTGCTTCCATCGCTGCGGGCAATGGAACTATTGGAAAGCTGCTGACGGATGAAACGGTTTATAACCATGTACTGAGAACCACTGGTTCATTGGATCAAGCATCGGCAGGCATGGTTCGGGTAGTTAATTCCTTAAATACTTTCACTAACGACCTGAACAAACCCGGAAATTTTGCCCACGAACTCGTTACCGACACCCTGATTTTTCCGGCCGTGGCGGCCTCCATTATTCGGCTAGGAAAGGTTTTAGATACTGCGAGCATTTTCATCAACAACTTGAGCGAAATCAGTGGAAACACCAATACTCCAGTGGGAGTTTTCTTACATGACGAGCAAGCAGGTGCGGATATCAAGCAGTCTATTGAAAACTTGGAGAGTAGCACATTTAAACTAGACGAGGACTTAGAAGCTCTCCAGCACAACTTTCTTTTTAGAAGGTATTTCAGAAAGAAAGAGAAAGCCGAAAAGAACAAATAGGAGTGAAGCTTTAAGTAATCTCTTGGCTTTGGGTGTCCAGATCTGATCCCCCCCTGAACGTAACGTACGTTAATACCAGAGGGGGTTAATAGGTAAAAGCCTTCAATTAAAAAGTTATAACTATTCCTCAGAAAGCTATCTTTTTATTATTCTGATGGCTTGATTTTTCATTGTTGAAGTCTCAATATTAAGCAGATAAATACCCCTAGATAGGAAATGCAAATCGAGAGATAATCCATCTTCTTCGTGCCTGTCAGTGCTCAGCGTATTTTTATATACCAATTGACCGCTGAGAGTGACGACACTTAGGTTGATTTCACTTCCGAGTTCTTTTATAGGCTTATGAAAATTGATTTTGAGGTTTTCCTTAAATGGGTTAGGCCAGGCTGAAATAAGCAATTCATCGTCTTTTAATTGATCTCCAATTGAGAGCAGTTCATTTTTTCCGCTATTACTTACGTACCAGTAAACCATCCCCATATTACTTCCTACCGCCCTGCTATTTGGGTTTCCCAAAAGGAAATCTGGCTGACCGTCTCCATTTACATCTCCACCACCTGATACACTATAGCCAGCACTAGAGAATTCCATATTTGGTACTCCTTCTACGAGCGTATCAAGAGGTGATCCTCCCAAATAAATGAAAGCTCCATATCTATATCCTAAAATAAAATCGTCAAATCCATCATCGTTAATATCCCCTAACTCCTCCATTTCTTCACCCAAAAAACCTCCCCTATTTCCCTTTAACGTAATGTCTGATATGGTATCTGGCAAACTGCCCCCTAGATAAATGCTTACATGACCCTGATGATTACTTAAACCCGATCCTGAGGGATCCGATGCGATGAGTAGATCATCATAACCATCATTATTGACATCTCCAGCACCAGAAACAGCAAGTCCTAAACGATCCTCTGCCTTACTTCCTGTGATTATTAAGTCTGCCAAAGTATCTAACGTCACCCCTCCAAAATAGACATACGCACGACCAGACGAATTTCCACCAGCATCATTTCCTGAAGCTCCAACGATTACATCAGCTATTCCATCACCATTTATATCCCCAGCACCACTCACACTACCACCAAAATTATCCAACCATCCTTCAGCGGAAAAGGATAGGTCAACCAAGCTATCGGGTGTGGCTCCTCCGAAGTAGATGTACGCTAATCCTCCTCTGTTTCTTCCCACGGCATAGGGAGCACCTACTATGACATCATCATACCCGTCATTATTGACATCCCCCGCATCAGACACACTGAACCCGAAATTGTCATCACCATATTTTGACCCTGGTAACACAAGATCAGGCATTAGGTCAGGAGAACTACTTCCATAATAAATGTAAGAACGCCCAGGGCAAAAATTGCAAACCCCAGTACCAATGATAATATCATCGAATCCATCGCTATTTATATCTCCCGCATATGAAATTGAACTATTGAAAGTATCAAAATAAAACTCTTGAACAAGATCGGGCGCATTATCTGGATCGGAGCTTCCTAAGAAAATAGCAAGCTCAGCCTTATAACTGAATTTGAAACGAGTCAGATTTTTTATCATAATGATATCAGCGTACCCATCACCATTAAAATCACCCGCATCAGATACTTTATGTCCAAAAGCATCCCCACCTTTTTCCCCGTTCACTATAAAATCCACTTTATCATCCGGTATATCACCACCATTATAAATCCTGACTTGTCCGGAGTTGTTGCCACCATCTATGCTTTGGACATCACCAACAAGAACATCATCATATCCATCATTATTAATGTCCCCAGAGCTATAAGCATAAGCTGAACTTATCGTTAAATCTGGTTCCTCATCCAGCGATGCTGATCCTAAATAGATATGATTTAAAGAAGAAGCAGCACTGATAGAAGCAGCAGCAACTAGAAAATCATCATAACCATCATTATTCATATCCCCGATACCTGACACTAGCGACCCATATCGGAAACCATATTCCAAACGATAGGATTCTCCTTTCAAAGTAATGTCCGGTATAGTATCTGGTGATAGACCGCCTAAGAAGATGAATGCTCGTCCAACACTAGGTACACCAAACTTGATACTATCACTTTGAGGAAAGTCATAGCCACTTGCTCCTATGATTATATCATCATAACCATCATTATTTATGTCTCCCGCGAAGGCTAGCGTACTGGCAAACGAATTTCTCAGTCCATTATCTGACTGGTTATAGGTTAGCTCCTCGTAAAATATGATATCTGCATCTTCATCTGGAACATTACCACCATAGTAAACATAAGCTGCACCACGACCATTTGATATGAAAAAATAATCCAAGGGATCTGAACCAATAACCACATCATCATAACCATCGCCGTTGAAATCTCCGCTTGATAAGGCTGCACCGAAATTATCATCAATATTGCCTGCACTTAGCACCAAATCTGGCATTGAGTCCATGCTGGTTCCTCCATATATAATGTATGCGCTACCAGCACCAAACGAAGGTGCGTCATCGGAATTTATCCTAGGGTAATTCGCTCCTATGATTATATCATCGAACCCATCATTATTCATATCAAATCCTCCTGTAAGCGCCACTCCAAACGCTGCAAATTGATCCAATCCTATAAACACCAAATCAGCATCAGCATCTAATGTTTCACCCCCGAAATAAAGATATACCTTTCCATATCGCTCCGCTCCATTGGGATCTCCTATCAAGAAGTCTTGATATCCATCGCCATTCACATCCCCTGCAGTAGATATACTTGCTCCAAAGGCACCATAAACCTCTTCACCCTCTAAAATAAGATCGGGATCCTTTTCACTTTGTAGTGCACTTCCACCAAAATAGATGTAGACCTTTCCATATCGATTCAAGCTTTCATAGTCCAAGCAATCTGGTAGGCCAATAGCAAAGTCTTCAAACCCATCACCATTGACATCTCCTATATTACCCACCACTTTTCCCAAGTAGCTACCGTTTCTTCCGCTTTCGGGAAGTCCTGGATCAAGCCGTGTCAATTGATAAAGGTCACTCCAGTCTTGAGCGATGGTAGTGCTAGCGCTTAGCAGTATAATTACGATTAGCTTGAGCTTGAATGAGGTGAACATGGACAAAAAGATGTAGTGATTACAAAAAGGGTCAAGTAATTATCAAAAAAGAATTTAGTTTCTAAGTTATCTGTTTTTTTAACTCGACGAGAATTGTTAGAAATAATTCCTTCTGCTTTTCGGTCAGATCAGTTGGTATTTTGACTTGATAGGTCACATATAAATCCCCGAATGCATTATCCTTTTTATAGACATGAAATCCCTAAGATAAAAGGAACCAAGGCTAGGTGGTTATTACTGGGCTTTGCTCAGCTCTGAAAGCTGGCAATCGTCAAGGTAGCTATAAGTACTAACAAGAGCTAAATTGGCCAGTTTCAACAGCAAAAGGTTCCTCCGGTCAAAGCAACTTGTACCACCGTCCCGAGGAACAAGTACCTTTTTGTCGATGGAACAAGTACCACGGAGCGGAACGACAAGTTGTCTGGCGAAAACGGACGGTTTATTGGGTTTAGGCTCTCAAAATCTCCACAGCTATGATTAGGGTATAGGTATAAGTCTTAGCGGACGCTAAGAACAGTGGGGGGATTGATATCTCGTATCGAGGCGATGATATAGATCAAATCCATTTCCTATGATGTACAAATTTCTCATTTGGTGGATAGTGCGACTTTATTCATATCGTATAATAGACTGCTTCAGTTATCTCAAAATCAGGATTAGTTCTATTGTCATCATATATTCTCCAACCTGCCAAATTTTTTATATGACCTGAATATCCACAGTACTTGAGGAAAAGGATAGAGACAAGCATGTGCATTCTAAGTGAGTCTATAGCCAGTTCCTTTTGCTTTTCTTTTACTTCCTTTTCTTCAAAAGGTGTTTTCCCATGAAGAAACACATTGCGAGTCTTTATTATTTTCTTCATTTTCGGTGAAAGCTTTATGCCAAAAAGCTCGAAGCTTTTCAACATTTTATCCATGTTGGAAGGTGAATTGACATTCTCTAATTTCTTGAGCATCATGTCATATTCGTATTTAGGTAATTCCTTTTCAAAATCAGAGAGCTTTTCAATCAAAGCTTTTTTTACCTTTCCAGAAACTTTTGAGTTTCGTATAGTCTTGAAGTGATCTCTATACCTAGATGAAATGGACGAGGCTAACGTTTCGATGGCCACCAAATATGAAGTAATTCTTGTAATCGGAGACTTGGACTTGTTCGCTTCAAGAATCAAAAAAAGACTCCTTTCAAGTTCGTCAACATGTTTAATCATGGATGATATTCTTGAGAATGCAAAATCTGGAAAAACGGATGTAGATTTTTTAAAATTATCCTTTCCCATGGCTTTCATGTATTCTACAAAGCCATGGGGATCAATAATTTTGTGTGATGTAATAATTGAGTAACTGGCTGTTCTAAAGTGGGTAGATTCAATAGAGTTGAAAGTAGAGTCAACAGAGCGAACAATATACCTTTCGTCACCATGCCAATCCCCAGTTAGTAGACTTAGTGCTTTAATAGCGCAATCAGTGTCAATCGAGAAGGTGTCAAATGAGACTTTTTGGAGAGATTCTAGAATTAGATAATATTTTTTATCGGCTCTATTACTAAAGCGGTACATATGGTAATTATTACCGTCAATGACCACTCTTACCAAGCCATAATAGTAGATTGTCTTTTTATCAGTATACGATTCGCCAGATATTAATGTAGTTTCTGCCTCTTTTTCTGTTGGGACTAATATTCTATGGTAACAAGAATCTTCTTTTGCTTGAGTTGAATCCAATTCTGAGAAGTCACCCAAGAGGCTTTCATAGTCTTTTTCTTTAGTTCCTAGACTTAGAGAAATCCTTGTTACGGATTTTGCTGATGCATAAATGGATTTTTCACTCCCTACAAGTGTTAGTTCTTGATTCAGTCCAAAATGCTCGAAACTAAATTTATTCCATGGTACAATCCGCTTTAGTTTAATTTCAAACTGGAATTTGTGTTTGGTGCCTTCTTTGGATAGAGTTATTTCACAATCATCTGCTAGAGAATCGTTCTGGGTCTGAATCTTAAAGGTGCTGGTTTTAGTAAGATCGTCAATACATTTAAACGAAGGTTCAAGACATTTGTACGGATGTTTTTTGACATCTTCTTCAAAAGAATTCATCTAAATTTTCTCATTGATATTGCGCATTATGCCTAGCAATGATGAGTGGAGATTAGAAAGCATTAACCTCTCGCCTCGCATATAGTCAAGCCTTGATTTAAATTTAAAACTTGTGGCGGACTTTCTAACCCCCACCAAAATATCCTGCCAGATGAAACCCCATTCATTCATAGCATATGTTAGCGGTTCGGCTTTACTCACTAATTATGTAAATGTCTGGTTTTGATTTATAGAGTTCCAAATTTTGATTTTTGCTCTTCTGTTTTGTCTCTAAACCAGACACAATTTTATCTAGTGTGTCTTGTGAGAGCTTAATTCCGGAATCTGCACTCCAACTTTTTTCAGTTTTTCTACCCTTTATCAGTTCATGTAAATAGCGGTACACAAAAATTAGTGTCCAGGTATAATCTTTCATCCCAGTATGCATGAAAATGTTAGCCCATCCATTAATTCGAATAATATTCGCAAGAGGAATGGCAAAATCAACCTCACTTTGATGTAATTTTATTTCGTCAAATATTTGGCTTAAAGGAAGAGGTTCAAAGCTGTCTTTCAGGCTGTCATAGGTACCTAAAATTCCAAACGCCTTTCTAATTCTTAACTCAATTATTTGTCTAATTAAAGCTATTGATACGTTGGGTTCACGCTCTATAAATGAGTGAAAGGATACTTGTCCAAAAATAATCTGTGGTAATAGCTGATAAAGAGTGAAGTCTCTTTGATATAGATTTTTTCCAATTGAGAACTTCGTTGGGTTTACTTTATTAATTACCTGATTGTAATCCTGTATTAATAATGCCATGTCAAACAGCAATTCCCTTAGAAGGTTATAGTAATTATAGACAACTATGTCCTTGTCTTTCTCAACTTGATAACCTTCGAGATTCTTTAAGAATGCATCATTTAGGAACATCTCTTCAAGAACATTCTTAATTGCACATAAATGAGCTTTATAATGCTCTGCAGTAGCCACTTTTTTATTTAAGTCGTTCGGTGATTTAGCAATAATTTGCTCAATTATTTGGTCGTTTTTCTTTGTGGGCATTTTTTTCAACCCCATTTGTAAAAAGGCGTAGTTAAGGTATTCATCGAGTTCACCGTTTTTCAAATTTTTCAGCTTCTCAATAATACTCTCTTTAGTCTCTTTTATTTCGATAAACTTTTGAATATCCATTTTATGTGGTTTATGCAGCCAAGGGTGACCGCTAAGAACCAGCTATCAACCACTGTCAACTTGCCGATTTTTAATTAATTGATTTAAAGTGACTTACCCGACTGTAACCGGAAGTAAACGGTTACAATCCGATCAATCCTTTCAGTTGCATACGAAAAACTAATACTACTTGCCAACAAATGCAATGACATGTACTTCGATAAACTAGCGTCAGGTGTTTAAATACGCCTAATAGTGCAGTCGTTGGTTACAGGGATTCATAATAGCTCTGCCATCATGAAGAAAGAGCTCTCTAAATAGAAAAAGGGTGGTTTCTAGTTTGAAACATCCCAGCACATAAAATCATTTCCATAATGATGGTGCGGAGGAACTTACTTTTCAGAAAATGATCATTCTCTACTCAACCTTATTCTTCGCGAGACTACTTTCATAGTGAAACATAAAAATTATAGGAGGTTGTATTAGAAGCCTCAAGTTATGATTAAGACTTGTGCTCAAATAGGTAGAAAAATCCTAGCTGCCAACCTCTGTTGTAAGCGTTGGAGGTATTGCTCTTATTGATATTGGTTAGCCCGTAATTGTACCGGATATCGAAACCAAATCCTGTGGAAGGCTTCACATAGCTCATCCCCATAGCGATAGATACATCTGTACTTTCATAATCAGATTTCACATCTATACTATTGTTTCCAATCACAGATTTGGCGCTAGATAGAATGCCCAATTGTGGACCAGCTTCTAATCTAAAGCCATTATCAAACATATATTGAAAAAGTAAGGGGATATTGACATAGTTCAAGTTGAGATCCACATTAGAGCCAGCTATTTTACGCTGAGTGCCTTGACCTGAGTAGACAAGTTCTGGCTGTAGGGCAAATTGATTTCCAAGATGAAAATGGGCAAGTAATCCTAAATTAAAACTGAGTTTAAGGTCATTTCCGCCACTATTATCACCTTCGATGGTATAGCCATTAAGGCCACCTTTGATTCCGATGTTTGCGTGTTGAGCTTGGGCTGAATTACCAGTGATTAGAAAAGCAATAATTAAATAAAGATAAGGTTTCATAGTTCTTTGTTAAGCTGAAATCAGTTAAATAGTAGATTTCAAAGCGAACCCAAATTTCACTCGATTTCCCGGTTAGAATGTTGTATTATCTGAGCTAAGAATTACATAAATCACTGATTGTTAGAACTGCATAAGGCGTAAGAGAAGGTTCAAACATCCCCACATAGATTAGGGCTTAAAAAGTGCAAAAGAGCAGCATTACGATGCTCTACATTAGACTTGTAATTATTCTTAAAATTACTTAACCTCCAGTCAAGCAGACCCGTGCGACGAGTAAGGCGGATCAAGTAGAGATTGATTGGTTTGCAAAGGAGATAAATAATTGATTAACGGATTGAGAATCAAAAGATTTCGAGACATTTACTCAACAGTCGAGCTTTTTAAAACAATGTAATTCTCAAAAACACCGTAAGCTATGCGACCTATTATTATCGTGCTTTTATTTTCAATTTCTTGTATCTCTTGCGAGAATCAAAAGAATGATTGGTCCAGTTTACTAGACAAAGATCTGTCTCAATGGGATAAATATTTAAGTTATCGCCATAGCGAAAGTTATAATGGTGATCAACCCAAAGATGAACAGGGAAACCTGATTCCTGCGATAGGAGCAAATAATGACCAATATGGCGTATTTACTATTGTTGAGGAGAATAATGAGAAGCTTCTCAGAGTAAGTGGAGAAATATACGGATGTATTATTACCAAGAAAGCGTATGAAAACTATCGATTGCGATTAAAAGTAAAATGGGGCGATACCGTATATCCGCCGCGATTAAAAAAAGGTAAAGATTCCGGATTATTATATCATTCTTTTGGTGAATTTGGAGCTGACTATTGGCGCTCATGGATGTTTTCACATGAGTTTCAAGTAATGAGAGGACGTACAGGGGATTATTGGACCATAGGACCTACGGCTATGGATATAAGAGCGATTCCCGACGAATGGATTATGAATTACGTGGCAGATGAGAATTATCCGTTTCTTGAAATTGTCGATTCCACCAGAGGTTACGGTTATTGCTCAAGGAGTACCAATCAGGAAAGTAAAGAAGGAGAATGGACCACACTGGAATTAATTTGTTTTGAAGATAAAAGTCTTCATATCGTCAATGGAAAAGTGGTAATGGTTCTTCAAAATTCAAGTTATTATAAGGATGGTGAAAGGCTAGCACTCAAAAAAGGAAAAATTCAAATCCAATGTGAAGCAAGCGAAGTATTTTATAAAGACATTGAAATTAAGGGTTTAGCATCTCTTCCAGTTGAATACAATAAATATTACGAATGATTATAATGGTTAATTTAGACAGATGAATCATTAACATTACTCAGAAGCCCATATTATGAAACAGCATTTTAGCGTATTTTCTATTTTATTTTTCGTCGTTAGTCTGCTTTTTATTGAAAGCTGTAACAATGCAACACCAGACAATTGGCAGTGGGAAACGATCACAACAACAGGAAACCCAACCGCCCGTCATGAGGCTGGGCTTGTTGCATATAAGGATAAATTGTATTTAATGGGAGGGCGCAGGATTAATCCCACTTCGGTATTTGATCCTGCCACAAATGCATGGACTGAGAAATCACCAACACCTATAGAATTACATCATTTCCAACCCGTAGTTTTTAAAGATGGGATTTATTTGATGGGTGCGATGACAGGTCAGTGGCCAAACGAAACTCCCGTTGATAGGGTGATTATTTATTATCCCGAACGTGATGAATACGTCTATGGTGATACTATTGCTGAGCATCGAAGAAGAGGTGGCGCTGGTGCAGTGGTTTATAACAATAAAATCTATTTAGTTGGAGGCATTACAAATGGCCATATGAACGGCTACAAACCTTGGTTTGATGAATATAATCCCGAAACTGGCGAATGGAAAACCTTGGCTGATGCCCCAAATTCACGTGATCATTTTCAAGCTGGGGTTGTTGACAACAAGCTTTATGCATTTGCAGGCCGAACCAGTTCAAGAATTACAGATGAGGATATGGCATTAACAGTAAGCCACGGCAATGTTTATAATTTTAAAACGCAAGAATGGGAAGCAGTAACCAATAATCTAGCGATACCCACCATGCGAGCTGGAAACTTTGCTTTCGGCTGGAACAATTCTATCATTATTGGTGGTGGAGAAACTGCTGAGCAAGTGGAGGCACATAATGAAGTTGAAGCCTATCATAGCAACACAAAATTATGGAGTAAATGGCCTTCTCTTAATCAAGGGAGACATGGAACCGGATTTGCCGTAATTGGAAACTATGTATATACGGCTTCTGGTTGCGGAAAACATGGTGGAGAACCAGAATTAACTTCCGTTGAACGTTTGGAATTACCTAAAGGAGACGCTGCTCCTATAACAGCAATAGCAGATTCAACCCCTGTTTTTATGCAGTGGCACACTATTACGCTTTCCTTCAAGGGGCCTGAAACATCTGAATCGGCTCAAGAAAATCCATTTTTAAACTATCGGTTAAGTGTTGAATTTCAA
Source organism: Cyclobacteriaceae bacterium (assembly GCA_040218415.1). Taxonomy (GTDB): domain Bacteria; phylum Bacteroidota; class Bacteroidia; order Cytophagales; family Cyclobacteriaceae; genus JAVJRN01. The sequence goes on along the minus strand of JAVJRN010000066.1, from coordinate 259,920 downwards.
AACGAAGAAACCCAACAAACCATACGTGGATTTTATGCTGCTGATGGAAATGCTTCTGAAACCAGTTCGAAGCAGGGCAATATTTGGCAAGTACGTTTTACCCCGGGTAAAATGGGGAAATGGTCGTACTCGGCTAAACTTAGTCAGGGAGATAGCATTTCGCTAAGCAATGACTTAAATGCTGGAAAACCAGTATCAATATCAGATGCTGATGGAGCTTATTTAGTGGTTAGATCAGACAAAGAAGGTGATGATTTTAGAGCACACGGCCGAATAGAAGCCGCTAAAGGCTATTTTAAATTTCGCAATACCGAAAACTATTGGCTCAAAGCCGGAACCAACAGTCCTGAAAACCTACTGGCATATGTTGACATTGATGACACTTATCGCATAAAAGCAGAAGCCAGGGATGGAGAAGCAGCTGCACCTACTTATATTCATGCGTATGAGCCACATCTGAAGGATTGGAAAACAGGAGATCCTACCTGGAAAAATGGTAAAGGGAAAGCGCTGATTGGAGCTATCAATTATTTAGCTTCAAAAGGAATGAATGCTGACTATTTCTTAACCCTAAACATTTTGGGAGATGGAAAAGATGTTTGGCCCTATGTGAGTCCTGATGATTTTACCCGTTTTGATGTGAGCAAATTAGATCAATGGGAAATCATATTTGAGCACATGCAATCAAAGGGTATTTTATTGCATGTGGTTTTGCAAGAGACAGAAAATGAAACCATGCTTGATAATGGAGATACCGGACCTTATCGCCAATTATACTTTCGAGAACTTATTGCGAGGTTTGGTCATCATCTTGGCTTGATTTGGAATTTAGGTGAGGAAAATGGACTAACCCCATGGGCTCCAGATAATCCTTACCAGGATGATAAACAGCGAAAAGCAATGGCTAAGTTTATAAAAGAAAATGATCCTTACAACCATCCGGTAGTATTACACACCCTGCCTAATGAAGATCTTAGAAGGGATATTTTAAATAATCTACTTGGATACAAATATTTGGATGGCATTTCCCTACAGCATGCCGAAAGAGAAACAACACCTAAAATAGTATCTGACTGGAAAGCAAAATCCGATAGTGCGGGTCACCCATGGCTGATGACGATGGACGAAATTGGGATGTGGTACGATGGTGCTATGACAGATGCCGAAGATCCAAATCATAATTCACTTCGACGCTACGCCCTTTGGGGTTTTTTATTATCAGGAGGAGCAGGTGTAGAATGGTACTTTGGCGCCAAGCATCCCCACACTGATTTAACTTCGGAAGACTGGCGACAGAGAGATCGCCTTTGGGAAATCACAAACCACGCGAAGGTGTTTTTTAATACCTATCTGCCTTATTGGGAAATGAAACCCGAACATGATTTGATTAACTCAAAAGAAGCGTATTGCTTGCGCAAGAAGGATGAGATTTACGCCATTTATTTACCCAACTCAAAAACCTATACGCTTGATTTGGGCAGTGCAAAAGGTAGCTTTAGTGTGGAATGGTTTAACCCATTATCGGGGAGTGAATTGCAAATAGGCACAGTAAAATCAATAAATGGTGGCGGAATTCGTTCATTGGGAAAACCTCCTAAAAACGAGAATAGTTTACCAGATCAAGATTGGGTGGTATTGGTTAAACGTCTCTAGGTTGTATTTCTATCAATCGAAATAGCGTTTGTGAAAATCATGCATAAGATTCTCTCGCCCTGTTCGCATCCCGGCAAATATGGAAAAATTCATCATGGGGCATTCCTCATGGATGCACGTAAGGCGAGGAGACGCATCAAATCCTATATCAGCTTCTGGAAAATTTTTGTTCATAGGAATTCATAGAAATCGAATACTCCTATTCGCTCATAAATTTTAAAACTACATCGGTTTTTTCCACTGCATCATTTGCCGAACACAAAATATCTAAGTGCACATTTGAACCAATTTTTGGTTGGCTTGCGCTAGTTTAGATTGGAGACAGTCTTTTTTTGTTCAGTTTCTTAAAAGAGATGAGCCTTGATTTTCCTTTAAAAATTGATAAAAACAAACTTTATCACAACAATATAGGCCTTACCAAGTTTTTTAACTTTTAAAGTATTCTACAAAATCAAACTCGAAAACAATGATGAAAAGAATGGTTCGACAAGGAATGATGTTATTGGCGGCAGTGGTTTTTCTGAACTCCACCCAAGCGATGGCGCAAGATTCAGAGATTACAGACAAGGACTTATACAATTACGCCCTCATGATGCAGGTAATAGAGCAAATGAAAGCTGAGGTGAGCGTTGCAATTGTGGACAGGATAAATATGCAAGACGGATTTGACACCAAGAGGTATAGTGAATTGTCTAGTGGTGGAGATGATGCCGCAAAGCTAAAGGAACTAGGTGCTAACGAATTTGAAATAAAATTCATGACCATTCTTATGGGTGAAAAAGATAAAAGAACAGATGCGATCAACGAAGCAGTCAACAACTTAGCTAAGAATATGGTAGGTGTTTCCACCTATAAAGCGGTGAAGTCTGGACTTTCTTCTGACGCTGACCTCAAGGCAAAATATGACGTGGTTGCTGCAAGCATAGCTCCGACAGGTATATAAACACAATCCCAATCATCCAAGAACGTAAGAAGGTCTTAATTCCTAAAAGAGCACCTATCCGCTTTTATAATAAATGAGGATAATGCTTAAAAATTTCTGAAAAGACGTTTTTGGATGATTGGGCTTTTACGGATCAAATGTTTGCTCCACTTTGAAGTCGCGGAGTTATTTTTATCCCCCCACTGACGCAAGCTTTCGCTTGTACCTCTTCTATATAAAGTAGTGTTTAAGCCTCACTTTCACAAGAAATCCATTAAGGCGATTGAACCAGTTTGTTAGCCCGCTTGGGCTAGTAGGGGCTGATTTAGAGCTGTAACTTCCCTAGTTACGGTTAGAGGCGTACTGAACTTTGTGGCTCTATAAAGAAGAGGTCAACCTCATCGCCAAACTGCATATTTCATTGGTTAAATTGCCAATCTAAAATTGCACTATTTATATTTAAACAACGACGCTTAAGCTGAATATACAGTTGACATTAGGTAGCATGTACCAACTTTCAATATGACCAAAGTTAATTTTTTCTCTTTAGTACTTATTCTCAGTATGGGCTGCAATACGGATCAGTCAAAAAATAATATAGCTGATGGTTGATGGTAGTAATCAACCCGAACAAACAATAGGACCCAAGCCTAGCGATAACCGAGAAAGACTAAAAAATGGAGGAAATGGAATACAACCTAGTGATATGGATAATTCAATAGAGCGACTTAATTGGGAAGAGATAAGGAATGTGCTGAAGGGTGATGGTCCAGTTTGTGATTTAAGGTGTAACTAACTACTATGAAAGTGTTAAAGGTAATTTACTTCGCATCAACTCAGTTTTATCTTTTGGCATTTATGTATGTGAGGTATGCTAACGCCCTCAATGGCTATTTAATATTATACCCTGCCACCGTAAGTTTTATTTCTCTAATTATTTTGACCATTTCCTATATCAAAATGAAACGTAATTTGGAAGAAGGAATGATTCTTTGGTCTTATTTTTTGTTTAGTGTTGCTTACACATTTTTTGCAATAAATTTTATGCCGGAATGAGAAGTAAAAGTACATGGCATTGTGCAATAAAACATAGGTAATGAAGGTAGCTTCATCAATAAATCAATTGGAGAACCTAAGTCCACTGCCGGGGAATGGCTTGGAAATGGTGCATTTGAGGGTGGTGAAGCTATATGGACTGCATTGCAAAATAACCTCGCTTTAGACCTCCAAGGTCTTCAAGACCTTGGAGGTCTAAAGCATCCGCTTGTGCTTATTCTATAGAAGCCCCGCTTTCACAAAAAATCCAATCAGACGCTTGAACCAGTTTTTTGCTTCGCTTGCACTGACTAAGGAGTTTAGGAAGGTTATTCATCTCTCAGGGCATCCACGGGATTTGCGAGAGCTACTTGCATGCTTTTAAAACTGATGGTCATGAATGCAATGAGCATGGCAAGGAAACCGGATAGGGGAAGGATCCACCATTGAAAATCCATACGATAGGCAAAATCCTGTAACCAATGGGTCATTAAATAATAGCCAAGAGGAAATGCGATCAGGAATGAAATCAGCACTAGTTTCAAAAAATTAAATGAAAGAAGGGAGATGATTTGACCAACGGATGATCCAAGTATTTTTCTGATTCCCATCTCCTTTACTCTTTGTTCGGCTGTGAAAATAGCCAAGCCAAATAGTCCCAATGAAGCTACGAAAATGGTGATTAAAGCAAAAATTCTTAGAAGTTTGCCCATTTTCTGTTCCTTCAAATAGGTCTTATTATAAAGTTCATCCAACAAAGCATAACTAAAAGGCTCTTCCATGTTGAAGTCATTCCACATACGCTCCATATCTGCCACCAGCGCAGGCATATCCAATGTTCTGGCTCGGACAATCAGTCCCGAATTGGGGCGGTTCATCATGACCAAAGGTTCTATGGACTGATGCAGAGATCTGAAATGAAAATCTTTGATAACACCAATGATGACCCCATTTTCTGTTCCGCCTTCATTATCCGTTTGCATTTTTATTGTTTTCCCCAGCGCATCCTTTTCCAGACCAAAAGTCTTTAAGAATGTCTCGTTGACAATTATATTTTGGGATTCTGATCCATACTCGGTTGAGAAATTTCTACCGGCTACCAGCTCCATCCCCATGGTAGGGATATATTGATCATCTATGTCATAAATGGGCGTTCTCCTGAAATCTACTGATTCGGGACTGGTATATACACTCTTCATGCTGATATTCGAAGAGCCGGCAGGCACATGTCCAGACATGGTAATATTTTCAATCCGCGAGTCAGTCAAAAGCAGTTCTTTGAAGGCCTTCTGTTTATCACCCAAAAGCCCTGATTCTCTAAGGACAATAACTTGGTCTTTATTGTATCCAATTTCCTTGTTTTGGATGAATGACATTTGCTGATTCACCACCAGCGTAGCAATAATAAGAACCACAGAAACTACGAATTGGAAAACGACCAGTCCACTTCGTATGCCTTTGCCTCCTGCAGTAGTGTATTTGCTTTTTAAGGCCAAAATTGGTTTGAAAGAAGAGAGGACAAACGCTGGGTAACTTCCCGAAAGCAAACTGATGGCAATTCCGAAAAGGGAAAAATAAAGAACGTTCTGTATGGTTAGGATATCGGTTATTTGAAGTGATTTTCCCGAAAGGTTGTTAAATAGTGGTAGTGCAACGATAACAATCACCACCGATAGTAGCATGGCAGTCAAGGTGGCCATAAATGATTCCGTCAAAAACTGGATCAGCAATTGCCTTTTGGCAGAACCCAGTACTTTCCGTATGCCCACTTCTTTTGCTCTTTTTGAAGCGGATGCCGTGGAGAGGTTCATGAAATTAATACACGCCACCAACAACATAAACAGGGCGATTGCACCAAAGATGTAAATGGATTTAATGTCTCCACCAGGCTCCAGTTCGCTGTATGATGAAAAATCAGAAAATAAATGAATGTCAGTCAGGGGCTGAAGAAAGAGCCCTATATGATTTCCCTTTTCACTAAAAGATTCCATAGACATTCCCATAGTTTCCATGAGCTGTGGCCCCATGTATTTCTGCAGAATGGCGGGCAATTTTGGTTCGAGTTCTTTGTAATCATATCCTTTTGCAAGAAGCAGATACGTATGGTAGTTTGATTCAAGCCATCTGGGCTCTTTTGCATGAGACAACCCTTCCATAGAAGCGAAAAAATCAAAATGAAAATGGGAATTTTGAGGTACTTCTTCTATCACGCCTGAGACGGTGAAATGTTCATTCCACTCCTCAAAATCCAACACTTTTCCAAGAGGATTCTCTTCACCAAAATACTTTGAGGCCAGAGCTTGGGTGATGACCATGGTGTTTGGTTCCTTCAGCGCAGTAGCTGGATTTCCTTTAATGAGCGGCAAAGTGAATAAGCTGAAAAAATCATGATCCACAAATGCAAATCGGCCATCTCTGAAAGTGTTGTTTTGATAACTGGCCTTTGGTGTTCCAAAATCTCTCATTCTTGCGCTTAGTAGTACTTCAGGAAACTCACGCTGGAGCGTAGCACCAACCGGAGCTTGCGTCACAGCTTCTTTGATTATTTCGTCACCCATTTTTCCTTTGAGAACGACTCTTACAATTTCACTGGACTTTTCATTGTAACTATCGTAACTCAACTCATCTGCCACGAAAAGCATAATCACCAGGCAAGTGGCAATGCCAGTAGCCAGTCCTCCGGTGTTGATGGCAAAGAATCCTTTATTTCTTAGAAGGTTGCGCCAACCTATTTTCAAATTGTTTCTAAACATATCATAGTTATTCATTCGATAAGTACCACTGAAAGACCTGATAATCCCTGGCCTAAATAATTTGACAACCTCCCAGAAGAAAAACCATTTTGCTTTTACATACCCTTTGTTAGATACGCGCCCCTCGAACAATTCAAGTAAGTCACCTTCGATATAAGCAAGCAATTGCGGATCGCAAAACCAGCGCAAAAGGCGAAGTGGAAGTTTTGGAGGGTGGTTATTCATCGCGCAAGGAATCAATTGGATTTTGAATCACTGCTCTCCAAGACTGTGCAACAATGGCCACTAGAGCCATTAACAAAACGAAAAAGCCTGGAAGAACAAACTGCCACCAACGCACATCAATTTTATAAGCAAAGTTGGATAGCCATTCCTCAGAGAAAAACATGGTGAGTGGAATTACCAACACAATGGATCCAAGCAGTAACCATAAATAACCTTTGGACAAAAGCAGCAGTAACTGGCTGATGGATGCTCCAAGTGTTTTTCTAATGCCTAACTCCTTAGTTCTGGCGCGGGTAATGAAGGCAAATAAAGCAAAAAGACCAAGGCAGGCCAGACCAATAACCACCGAAGAAAACAGTTCAAAAATGGCAAACATGTTATTTTCTGTCGTGTAAAGATTCTCTATCCGGTTGTCCAAAAAGTGATAAACTATAGGAGTGCCGGGTGCCATGCTTTCTAAGTATTCTGTAATTCCGCTGATTGTTTCTTTCACATTCCCAGCATTGATTCTCATGAGAAGATAACCTGAAGCAGCTCGAATATCTTTGGGTATTTCAATGACCATAGGTTCAATCTCACTATGTAGCGATACGAAATTAAAGTCATTCACTACTGCCGAAACATGACACTTAACGCGCTGATAATCATTATTAGCTGCCTGACCAATTAAGTTCTCCTGTTGCTGAAGTTGGGATGCCGCGCTTTCATTGAGAATGAACTGTGTACCCGTGAGATTTTTTGAAATCGCACCCTTTTCCAGTTTAATGCCCATCGTTTCCACAAACTGCGGATCGGCTCTGATGAATCTGGCAGTAATGGCATTTTCAGGATTCTTATCCAAACCAAAAGGTTCCCACCCCAGTCTATCGCCAATAATTTCTGAACACAAGCTGACACTTTGAACTCCCGATTTTGTATGTAACTCGCGTCGGGCTAGATCTGCATTGGTTGTTACTTGGTACCAAAGAGCGCCATGAAGCTTAAATGCAACCACACCTTCATGATCAAATCCCAGTTCTTTATGGTGGATATAATCCATTTGCTGACTCACAATGACTGTAGAAGTGAGTAGAAATACTGCGATGATAAACTGAAATGCCACCATTCCGGATCGTAAATACTGCTTGTGCTTCACTTTTTGTTCCCCAGTTTTAAGTCCTTGTCTGATGCCAAATTTTGAAAGGTAAAAGGAAGGATAGCCACCCGCCAAAAAGCCTACAATCAGGACTAATCCCATAGCCATCAGCAACACTGTAGGCGAAGCGAGCTCAAGAGCATTGATTTCCACATTGCCGAAATCATTGTAATAAGGTATGGCCAAAAGCACCAAACCAAAAGCAAGCACAGCACTCATTCCTACGAGGAAAAAAGCTTCTGTCAAAAACTGAAAAATGAGTTGGCCTTTCCCGGCTCCAACAACTTTTCTGACGCCTACTTCCTTCAATCTGTTGAGTGATTGGGAAACGTATAGGTTGATAAAATTGATCACAACCACCAGCAAGATGAAAACACCCAATGACCCAAAAATATAGAGGTAAGACATATCACTGTTAGCCTCTGTTTCCTTCTCGCGATGGCTGGTCAAATGAATTTCATCGATAGGATTCAATTCATACAAATCGCCCTCGGCCAAAATATCTTCTTTGGTTTCATTTAAGAAGCGAGCCTGAAAATCTAACAAGCGGGCCTCAATTTTCTGCGCGTCTTCTTGGGCATGGAGCAATGCGTAGGTTGATACTCCGCCCCATCCTCGGGACTCGGCAGTTTCCACCCATGTACCTGCTATCGGCATCATGCAGTCAATCTTTAAATGCGAGTTCTTGGGCAGGTCCTCGACAATAGCACTCACATAATATTTCTGACTACCCATTAGAATGAATTCGGCACCAAGCCTTTGCTCGCCTGGTTTAAAAACCCTTTCAGCAACACTGCGAGTCAAGACAATATCGGATGGGTCATCCAATGCATGTTTGGCATCACCTTCCAGAAAGTTCAAGGTGAAAATATCCAGTATAGCAGGGTCAGCATAGTAAGGCTTTTCCATCAAAACCTCCTCATTACCAAACTTCATTACTTTAGATTGTAGAAAATAAAGCCTCCCAATTTTTTCAATCTCGGGCATTTCCTGCTCCAAATGCGCTGCGAGGACTGGAGTTTTCTTAGCCCAGTGCGTAGAAGCAACGCGGAAAATTCGCTCATGATTTTGATAGCCAGATTCATAGCTCAATTCACTCCGAATGTGAATCAATAGGAGTAATGCCACGGCTAGCCCGATGGTCAGGCCAAGAACATTAATGGAAGAGTAAAGCTTATAGCGCATCATATTACGATAGGCTATTTTTATGTAGTTTCTAAACATATCATATTGATTTAATCGATAAGTACCACCAAAAGATCTGATAATCCCCGGCCTAAATAATTTGATCACCTCCCAAACGAAAAACCATTTTGCTTTTACATTCCCTTTGTTAGATACGCGCTCCTCGAACAATTCAAGCAAGTCACCTTCGATATAAGTAAGTAATCGCGGATCGCAGAACCAGCGCAAGAGGCGAAGTGGAAGTTTTGGGGGTTGGTTATTCATCTTACACTATTTTCACGTCCAGCGCCACTTCAGGAATAGCACTGTACAATGTGTTTCGAGTTTCGCGGGTGTCTTCAATGGCCTTTTTGCCCAAAGCTGTTATCGTAAAGTAGCGCTTTGGTCTTCCACCACGCTCACTGGTACTTTCTCCTTCGGCAGACGTGAGGTAACCTTTGTCTTCAAGTCTTTTAAGTGCAGATTGCAGCGCGCCTACACTGACATTCCGAACCAAACGATCCTCTATTTCTTTTTTGACGCTCACGCCATAAGCATTGCCAAATAGCACTGCCACAGTGAGCATCACTACTTCTTCGAATTCTCCTAATTGATACTTACCCATAGTTTTCTCTTAATTGTAGTATTGCAATATTAGAGAGATAGGTGGTTATTTCCTAATTGTAGTTTTGATTAGTGTTTTATACATGCATTTCTGTGAATCTTACTACAGTTTCAAAATGACTTGACTTTCTTCTCTCATTTTTAGACACTTTCGTGCAAACCTTTTTCAGGACCAGTCACTTGCGCTAGCCTGAGCGGCAAAACCGTACCGCTTGTGTAAATACTTTCACCTAAGGCAACCTTTTACCAAAAAATCCATCTATAGTCTTGGTCTATTAACTTAATCTCATCTCACCATGCTTCGAAACTACTATCTGACGGCTGTAAGAAATCTCATCAAACAAAAGAGTTACTTCCTCCTCAATCTCTTTGGGCTGGCCATTGGTATTACCAGTTTCATCTTCGTTTCTCTCTTTGTGCTGAATGAATTGAGCTACGACCGGTTTCACTCCAAAGCGGATAATATCTACCGGGTGCATGTTTTTGGTAACATGATGGGGCAGAAGCTAGACATGGCTGCAACCGCCGCTCCTATGGCGCAGGCAATGCTCGCAGACTACCCAGAGGTGGAGAAAGTGACTCGCGTCAAAGAAAGCGGCGCATGGTTCATAGGCCAGGGCCAAAAGAAATTTAACGAAGATGGCGTACTCTTCTCAGATAGTACTTTCTTCCAAATATTTGATTTTGACTGGATAGCTGGCGATCCTGCCAATGCTCTGACCAAGCCTAGATCTATGGTGATCACGCGTACTTATGCCGAAAAATACTTTGGTGATGAGCCCGCTTTTGGCAAAAGAGTGTCGGTAGAGCAAGACACAGTTTTTTATGAAATCACCGGAGTGATAGAGGATGTGCCGGACAACTCACATATCCAGTTTGACATGATGTGTTCTCGAAGCACGTACCCTTTTTGGGACAATAACCAATGGGTGAGCCACAATGACCTTACTTATGTACTGCTCAAAGAAAACGCCGACAGCAAAGCATTTGAATCGAAACTCGATCAAATTGTTAAAAAATTCGTGGGACCACAGATCTCTCAATTTTTAGGTACGAGTATGGAAGATTGGGAAAATGCTGGTAACTCTTTTGGCTATTATCTTATGCCGCTTACTAATATTCATTTGTACTCCAACGTAGAGTCGGAACTTGAAGCCAATAGCGACATTTCTTATGTATATATCTATTCGCTCATTGCGTTTATTCTACTTTTTATTGCCATTATCAATTTTGTAAATCTCGCTACCGCACAGTCTGCGGCTCGTGCCAAAGAGGTGGGCATCCGCAAAGTAATGGGCTCCAATAAGCAAAGCCTCATCACTCAGTTCATCTTCGAATCTATCTTGGTGGCATTTATCGCCACGTTGATAGCAGCATCTCTTGTGGTGTTTCTGACTCCTCAGTTTGAGTCGCTGGTAGGCAAAGAATTGTCGATCGGCATCACGGATAGCTTGGTAAATCTGCTTATTCTCTTGGGCTTAAGTGTCCTTATCGGGGTGCTTGCTGGGTTTTATCCTGCTATTGTATTGGCAAGCTTTCAGCCGACGGATATACTCAAAGGCAAGCTCAAATCCGGTGCGAAATCTGGGGTCTTGAGAAACCTACTGGTCATCTCTCAGTTTGTGGCTTCCATCGTGATCATCGTGGGTACTATGGCAGTTTACAATCAGATTGACTTTATGCTCAATAAAAACCTGGGTTTCAAAAAAGATCAAATCCTTGTAATACGAAGACCTGATGTTTTACAGAAAAATCTAGAGACTTTCAAAAATGATGCGCGCAATATGCCCAGTGTCATAGAGGTAGCAAACGCAAATTCCATCCCTGGAAAATCTCGGTATAGCAACAATGCCAAAAGCAAAATGGATAATCCAGATGAGCCTTATTTGGTACAGGAAAACTGGGTCAGTTTTGAGTACGCCGAGGTGATGGGGCTAGAGTTGGTGGAAGGTCGTTTTTTTTCCAAGGAATACGGAACAGACTCTAGTGCAGTGGTGATCAATGAGACCGCAGCTAAGGTGCTTGGCTGGGACGAGCCACTCAAAGAAGCCTTCGCTGATCAAAATAGAAATGGCGAAATCACCAAGCAAAAGGTAATAGGAGTAGTGAAAGATTATTACATCAAGTCATTGCACAATGCCATGGAGCCAGTGGTGTTACACATCATGCCGGGCAATAGTGAAGGCTACCTAGCGGTAAAACTTGACCGCAATGCTAACGCTCGCGAAACCATCAATGAGCTAGAGTCCACTTGGTACAAGTACTCCTACAACAAGCCTTTTCAATATTTCTTCTTCGATGAAGACTATGCCGACCTATACAAGTCAGAATCTCAGACAGGAGACATTTTTGTGGTTTTTGCTGGTCTCTCCATCTTCATTGCCTGTCTAGGATTGATTGGGCTTATCACCTTTACTACTTCAGTACGTCGCAAAGAAATCGGTATTCGTAAAGTGATGGGAGCGGGCACTTGGACGTTGGTATCCTTGCTCTCTAAAGAGTTCGTGAAGCTCATTGGGTTCGCCACTTTAGTCGCCTGGCCTTTGGCTTATTTCGGTGTAAACTATTGGTTAGAGAACTTTGCGGATCGTCTATCGATCAGCCCTTGGTTCTTTGTTATCTCCACATTGGTAGTGGTTATCATGGGTGCCATGGCCATTAGTTTCCAAACGATCAAAACCTCCATGATGAATCCGGTGACGTCCTTAAGGAATGAGTAATTAAAGATTCTCGTGCATGGAATCCATGAGATAATGACACAAATGAGTGTTCCGAAGATCGTCAGAGCCGTTAGAAGGTATAGTTTTCTGATAGACTCTATATAAATAAAAACCTCGTAAGTGGGTGATTTCTTTAGGCGACTAAGTTTTCTCTACAGATGTATGACTTTAAGAAATCAACTTTTGGATCGTGGTGAGCTTGGCTATGGTTTCTTTGAGTTGTATGATCTGGATTTCGATGAGCTTTTTCTGATTGATGATGGTATTGGCGTACACAATGTCTTGCGTTAAACTTTCGAAATTTATTGGTTCATAGACATTGAATGAGTTTTCATCAAATTGAGACATGTTGAAGCTCATGTTGTATTTGATCTTGAAGCGGGCATTGGTGAGGGGATTGAGCTGGTTATCCAAATTATCGATGATCCTTTCTTGTCTCCGAGCAAGCTGAAAAAAGTAATTTTCATACAATTCCACCAAGGCATAACGAAGCGGATCATTTTTCACCACTACGCCTTGGGAGCCTTGCAACTGTGTGTAGCCGGCACTCGCTACCGTAAAGAAAAATCTCGTATGAATGAGCGATACTTCTGCAAAGAATGCTTTGGATTCTTTTTTATTCTTGAGGCTTTTCAGAACGGAATCTGCCACTGCATCGATCTTCGTGAGCTTGTTAAGCAGCTGATCAAGTTCTTTGGTATTGCTTTGAAGGTCTGTAGCCACTTGCTCCAGTATTTTTGCCTCCTGCGCTTGTCGACTGGATTCTCTTTTACTATTGTCAAACGAAATAGCGATCAAAATCCCTATGACCACCAAAATAATCTCGCCAATAGCATAAGGTAGATAAGCGGTAAGCTTACTTCTCACTTTATCTATGGATAAGTTCTGCATGATTTTATGGCGAATTTTTCGAAAGAGAAAAGGCACTTGAGGATAAGTTTGGTTAATCTTAGAACGAAAGAAAGTAAAGCTTTCGTAATTTATCGCATTATTCTCACCTAAATCGCTCATCGGAGGCACAATTGTATCCCATGCTAGTGGGTCGCGTAGACCTCCGAGGTTTTCAAAACCTCAAAGGTCTAGTCTCCACAAAAACAGCCAATGGCACGGAAGTTACTTCCATGACAGCATGCGGAAAAGAATAAAATCAAAGATCAAAGTAGGCCTTATTTTATGATCTATTCTGCAGTAAAGTATATTGACGTATGATCACGGTCTTTTTACAAAGAGTTGGTTATCGAAAACCTCAAATATCTGTCAAGCAAACAAGGGAGAGGAAGGTATTTGCTTGGTTTATTTTACCCAAACACAGCCGATTGATCGAATTTTTTATTCCTTTTTGACTTAAGACATTAGTTTTACCGCACATGTCAAAAAACTATTTTTTCAGCGCATTATTAATGCTTGCATTTTCTCTGGGGATTAACACAGTGTTCGGTCAGTCTTCCACAGATAGTCTTATGCAACTATTAAACACGCCACTTGAAGATACTACCCGTATTCAGGTGATGAATAAAATTGCAGGAAAAAGTTTCTATAAAAGCCCTTTATTGACAGACTCTCTCACAACGATTGCTATAGCACTTAGTCAAAAGACGAATAATCAGGAAGGGGAAGCGTATGCACTGAAATACAAGGGAATAAGTAATGCCATCAGGGGTAAATATGAGGATGCTCGTGGCTACTATGAAAGAGCATTACCATTATTTATTGAATTAAATAATAGTAAAGAAATTGCTTCGACATTTTATGCCATTGGAATCACCTATTCCGAAACAGGCGCTTATGATCAGGCCGAGCAATTCTATAAAAAGGCGCTGAAGCAACAAAAAAATAGTGACGATTCTTTAGGAATAGCCGGCACTTACGTCGGAATTAGCGGACTTTTCAAAAACATGTCGCAATTAGCTAAGGCAGTGACTTACCTAGACAGTGCCATGTATTTATATGATTTGCAAAACATGGAGCAACAAAAGTCCATCGCATATAATAGCATGGCGAATATTTACCTGATCTGGGGTAATTATCCGAAAGCATTAGAAGCGACCCAAAATGCTTTAAAATACAATGAGGCCAATGGAGTTGAACAAAAAATGGCGATTAATTACCACACTTTGGGCACCATCTATGCGCATCTTGCTGAATATGATTTGGCGATGAAATATTACCAAATGAGTGTTGATCTAAAGGAGAAATTAGGAATTGTTTTAGGCTTGGCATTGACGATCAAAAACATGGGCGATACTAATCTCAGTTTAGGTAATTATGAATTAGCACTTAACCAGTTCCGTAGGACGATGAATACGCTGACTGCTGTTGGGCAAAAGTGTAAAATCCAGAATTCTCAAATGAGCATTGGGAAAATCTATTTACAAAAAGGCATGAAAGATTCTGCTCGTTATTATTTCAACTTGGTAAAGACCGAGGGTGAAATTTGTGAGAGCTTACAACTAGTCGCTGCTTCAAATTTGGAGTTGGGTAGGTTGAGTTTCGAGTCTGGAGATATTCTATTGGCAAAAGACCTTTTTATTCAGGCATATCAATTGGCGGAGGAGCATCGCTTTAAAACCACTTTAATTGATGCTGCGGAGATGCTATCTGCACTATACAAGGCGCGCAATAATTATGAAAAAGCATTGGGTTATCTGGAGAAAGCCAAGCAGATCAGCGACAGCTTGTACAACGAAGAAAATGATCTTGAAATAGCCCGGCTTGAAAGTCAATATAAGTTTGAGAAAGAAAAAGCCCTGCTGGAAGAAGAATACATGCTGGAAAGAATAAAACAGGAAGCGGCTTTAGAAAAGGAAGTCTTTATTAGAAATGCAGCGATAAGCATTGCGCTGATGGTGCTTTTTTTGGGAGCGGTGATACTTTACCTTTTCACCAAAAACAAGGAAAAAAATAAAAAGTTAAATATTCAAAACTCACAAATCACGCAGCAAAACGAGAAACTAGAACAACTCAACACTCATCGAGCCAAATTACTCTCTATTCTGGCTCATGATCTTAAATCACCTCTTGGCAGTATGCTTGGAATATTTACACTCATCAAGCTCTCGGAGTTGTCAGAGCATGAGATTGAGCGTCATTCTAAGGATATTGAGTTTAGTATAAGGAATCTTCTCGATTTTTTAGATAATGTGCTGAATTGGTCTAACTCCAGTTTTAGCATTCTTCCTATTAACAAAACTGAGCTTGATATTAGGTCTTGTCTTGAAGAAGTAGTTTCAATGACTATGACTACTTTAAACCGAAAAGAACTTACTATCGAAATACGTGAGTCCGTTGATATGAGCCTCTTTGTGGATGCGGCTATGTTCAAAGTGGTATTCAGAAACCTAATATCCAACGCTATTAAATTCAGTCATCCGAAGGGTTTAATAATACTGAAGTGGTGGAAAGAAAATGACCATGTTTACATCAGTATTCAAGATTTTGGTCTTGGCATGAATGATGCCACCAAAGCGAAGCTTTTTAATGAAACACTATCTTCTCAGCTAGGAACCAATGATGAAATGGGTACAGGAATAGGACTTTATCTCTCTCATGACTTTCTATTAAGGCATGATGGGGGCATAGAAGTAATAAGCGAGCCAGGCGAGGGCTCAACTTTCATTGTTAAACTACCACTTTCATAAATTGGTCAATCTCTACTAGCCGGCTCAAGCTTTCAGCTAGTATCCGTATTCACGACTTAAGTCCGAGCTACAAGATCGAACTAGCGAAATGGGTATGATGAGGATGGCGGGTATGCTGGTAGCTTAGACCTCCAAGGTTTTCAAAACCTTGGAGGTCTTGTCTCTGCGAAAACCCAGCTGGCGCAAGCTTTTAGCTCATGACCAACGACTTACATAAAATCAATAATCATGATTGATTGCGATAGTTGGCTATTGTTTATTTTATATGTTCGTGAGTTTTCGTTCCAAGTTGAAATAGTCCTTGAGTTCAAGATTATGCTTATCCTTGAGGGTGCGGAGTTTATTTTCAATGAAGTCGATCAACTTACGTTGGTCGTTTAATTGTTTTTCTTTTTCGGTGATACTTCTTCCAAGTTTAAATTTATTAATGGAACTTAATCTCGTATATGCTTTTTTAAGTTCATATCCAGTGTTCTCCAGTTCATAGTCAAGCTTCTGTATTCGCTCTTTCCTGTGATCTAACGAATCCATCATAACTAGGCGTTGATTTACTAATTCCAGTTTTCGCATCAGGTCGCCCAATGATTCTGCGACGTTTTGCTTGACAAATGATTTAAGGTTGTCCGCGTTTTGAAATTCCTTTTTGATTCTTCCTATTGAATCAATCAGACTTAGTTCCAAATTTCTCTCATTTAGTTTTTCTTTAATATCAATTTTAATACAATGGTTTTTGTAGGGTTCATCATTTGTCAAGATAAATGAGCTAACTGAACCAAAATCAGAAACTTGCAGATCTGATAAATGAACTGAAATTAACGTGTTATCATTTATGAACATCATCCAATTTTCATCCTCACTGATTGTCATTTCGCGTAGAGATCTAACGCTATCGAGAATAACCACCTCTTCAAGAGTTGATTCCCTAACAAGAACTACTTTTTTGTTCGATTCGCTATATCTTGAGAAAAGCACCCAATTATAACGATCCAAATAAGTAGGAGCATAATCTTGGTTGGTAAATGTTAACTGTTTTGTTGTACTGTCTGGATATAAAATGTAGACATTGCCACCTTTTTCAAAAGCCATTGATTTCGTTACTTGGACTTGTTTGTTATTCCGTTCACAAGCAAATAGGATTATTAAGGTTCCTAGAAGAATTGCTGTTGTGATTTTTTGGGTAGAGTTCAGTATGGCCATGGTGAATAAAAATAATAGCTAAAAACCGAATAACCACCGCTAGTCGTCCTTACCCGCCTTATATTTTCTTTAAATCTAATAGATTTTGGATGCGGGACAAACCATCCATAGCTATATGTTTATAAAGCCCTCTCTGGTCGTAAAGGAAGCTAAGGTCAGTATGAGCAATCAAGCTCATGCTGTTATACAATTTTTTGTACTGCGTCTTTATTGTGCTCAGTTTGGAGATATAGCTTGAGTTCATCTGCAATGTCATCAAGTTTGAATACTCTTCTTGTAATTCCGTTTTTCAGTTTAATGTCCAGAAAGCTTTTTCCTAACCATTTTTTAACCTTTAAAGTAGCTATTTCATTGTTCGAAATTTCCTTCTTCTTGGATCTGAAGAGATATACAACAATTTGCACAAGGTTAGCAACTCCAATTAAGACTCCAGACCAAAGTAGCAATTGATCATCTGTTTTGGAGTAACGGAGAATATACATAAAACCGAAAATCATCCATAATAGAGATCTCATAATTTGATTGAAATAGGTTTTATTGATATTATCGGATATAATGACCTTGTTATCTGCAAATTGTATTTCTCCTTCACCAATTTTAAAAGTCCTATTATTCATATTTTATTAAATTTTAGAGTTGCCTTGTGTAGCGGGCAGCAGTAGTTGTTATCCTACTCATTATAAAGTTAAATCTAATGGATTTTGGATGCGGGACAAACCATCCATAGCTATATGTTTATAAAGCCCTCTCTGGCGATTATATCCGCTAAGAATAATGGAAAGACTTTCTGTGATTGCAGGACTAATACCAGCTCCACTGCGGATCAATCCAATAGGATAGAGGCAAAACTGACAAACTAGCCTACTTCACTGTTGTGGAGTTTATAATTCCTGCTCACCATGCAAAGATATTTGTCTTCACTGCCACGAGCTAAAAGCTCGTGCCAGCAGGAGGACTGAGCTACCGTTGATCTTTTGATTATTTCTCGTCAAGACCTTTCCTTACAAGTTTGCAGAGTTTTACTTTTCCCTGTTCAATTTTAGCAGCAATTCTATGGTGGTACCTTTTCCGAGGGCAGAATGGATTTTTAGGTCACCATCCATCTCTACAGTTCTTTTTTTCAAATGGGTCAAACCAGTACCATCCGTTATGGCACGGGTGTCAAAACCTAATCCATCGTCGGTAATCAGCAGTCTGATTTCACTTTCATTACTCAAAAGCTCGATGGTGGTTTGTGTTGCCTTTGCGTGTTTCAGAACATTGTTAGTGGCCTCTTGTATTATTCTCAGCAATTGTGTCTGTATTGCTGGCTTAATTGGCGTCCCAATGGTGCATGTCGTAAGCATCTTTAAGCCACTCACTTCCTGAATAGTTTCTGAGAATAATTTTAACTTTTTCTCAAAATCCACAGACTGTTCACTTTGATCTATGGCGTGTGAAAAACTTCTCAGATCTTGAGCCGCTTGTCTCAATAACCCTATGGACGATTTGAAAAGCGATAGGTCTTTTTGAGGAAGGGCTGAAATATTGCTATTCAGTGACTCAAAACCCATCAAAGATGCAACGAGTAATTGTTGAATGTTGTCGTGTAATTCACCGGATATTTTTGACCTCTCTTTTGATAATATTTTTTGTTGAAAATCTGCTCTTTTTTCCAATTTGACACGAACAGCTTCTATTAAATCTTTATTGCTGAAAGGCTTAGTGATATAATCATCGGCTCCAAGATTCATTCCCCTTCTGATGTCTTCTTGGTTTACCCTGGCAGTGAGAAAAATAAATGGAGGTATTAAATCTTCCTCCATGCAAATCATCAGTGATTCCAACATCTCAAACCCATCCATTTCGGGCATGTTGATATCGCAAATGATCAAGTCAGGCGCTTCTTTAACGGCTTTTATGGATCCGATGAGGCCATTGGGTGCCTGCACCACATGGTAACCTTGAACCTCCAAAATATCAGCTAAGGTTTCTCTGATATTGGCTTCATCTTCTACTACAAGTATTTTTTTCATGACTCGCTCGCCTCTATGTTAAAGATTATTTCCACGGTTGTACCTACATTCAATTGACTCTCGACTTTAATTTTTCCTTTATTCAAATCAATATATTCATGAACAATGGACATGCCAAGGCCTGTTCCTTGTATTCCTTCTGTATTATGACCTCTCGTGAAAGGTTGAAATATGTTTCTCACATCTTCCTCCGACATGCCGATTCCCTGATCTTTGACCATAAGACTTACTTGATCCTGATCGAAAAAAACCTGAAATTCCACATTGCCTCGATCCAAAGAATACTTTTGAGCATTGCCAAGCACATTGTTCAGGATATGATTAAACTGGCTTTCGTCTAAGTAAACTTCGTGGGGTTTATTGATAATTTCCAAATTGATTTTGGCCGGGATGCGCTCTATTTCATTGAGTCTGGTGGTCATATCTTGCACAACCTTCGCCACATCTATCCACTTAGGACTTGTGGTTAAAGCGCCTGAATTGAGTTTTCCTAAAATGAGCACATCATTCATAAGAGCTGTCATACGAGAGGATTCTTTGGTGATCCGTTCAAAGGATTTTAAGAATCGTTGTTTAATTTCAGGGGGCAGCTTATCTAGATACATTTCCATGAGCTCTACATTGGATTGTATTACGGTCAAAGGTGTTCGAAACTGGTGAGAGGCTGTGGAAACGAAGCGTGATTTAAGCTCACCAAGTTCCTTTTCTTTCACATAAGCCTTACGGATTTTAGATTCTGCTTGCTTAAGTTCCGTATTGGCTGATCGCAGCTCTTCTGTGCGAAATTCCAGCTCAGAGGTTCTTTCTGATACTAGTTCTTCGAGCTGGTCCCTGTATTTTTTTAGTTCTGTAAGATCACGAATGGTGCCTATCAGTAACTTTCTGCCAGAGCTATCTATATACCGGTTTTTTCTTGTAAAGATAGTGCGGGTCTCATGGTCATTTACGGTGAGTGATTCTTCCACGATACTTTCTTTTCCTGTTTCCAGTACTGCTTTATCTATACTTAGGAATTGTTCCATCTCTTCGGGAGAGATATTTTCAGCGAGTGTTTGGCCTAAGATGTCCTCTTTTTTTAATTCAAATAATTCGCAAAAAGCATTATTGACCAATTGGATTCTGCTTTGATCGTCTTTTACAAAAAGTGGATCACCAATATTTCTAATGATGCTATTGAGGTATATCTCGCTATCTTCTGCTCTTTCTTTTGCTTTTTTCAGTTCGGAGAGTATCCTTTTCTTCTCAGTTATATCTTCTTTGATGGCTACATAATTCGTGATGACGCCTTCTTTATTTTTAAGAGGAGAGATGCTGGCACTTTCCCAATACAATTCGCCATTTTTCTTTTTATTATAAAATTCACCGTGCCAGATATTCCCCGACGAAATGGTATTCCATAAGTTTTCATAGAATTTTTTATGATGCTGTCCTGATTGTAAAATTCCGGGCTTTTTCCCAATAGCTTCGGACAAAGAGTATCCACTCACTACACTGAAACTTGGATTGGCATACTCTATAAATCCATCAATATCAGTGATGACGATACTTTCTGGACTTTGCTCAATGGCCGTAGATAGCTTGATGATTTCCAGCTCGAACTTTTTCTGCTCGGTCACATCGATGAATGTGGTGATATAAACATCATCTTCGCTCGGATTCAATTTCGTGCTATTGATCAAGACCGTTCGTATGTCTCCTGACTTGGCGCGCATGGTCAATGGAAAATGATCAGCTTTTCCTTCTGCAAATATTGTGTTTAAGAAATCTTTAAATCCACTGGGGGTTTCAGATATATTATTTGATAGAAAATTCTCCTTCAAAAGTTCGGCTTTTGAATACCCGAAAGTTTCGCAGAAAGCATTATTCACCGCTAGGCGTTCTCCTGTTTTGAAATTTAAAATGGAAGTAGGGTTGGGGGCATTTTCGAATGCTCTGGAGAATTTTTCTTCACTTGTTTTGAGTTCTTCTTTGGCATCTATGATATGACTCACATCTCGATTGATTCCTATGATTTGAACAAGTTCATTGGCATTGTTGTACACGGGCGTTCCTGATACCTCTAAATGCCGAATCTTGCCATCTTTACGAATGATTCTGAATTCCACTCCAGATACAGGCTCTCCCCCCAGAAGCCTGTTTAAATGTTCGCTTGCATGTGTCAGATCATCTGGATGAATTCTGTTTTTCCATGCGTTATTGTCTGCTTGAAACTCAGCTTGGGTGAGGTCATAAATATTGAGTAATTCATCATTCCAATCAAAATATTCTGGGGAAAGTTCAAGAGTCCACACGCCTAGCTTTGCCGCTTTTACAGCAAGTGATGACTTTTCCAATGATTTGCTCAGCTCATTTTCCAGCTTCTTACGTTCTGTTAGATCGTGAATGGTACCCACCAAATACTGTTGTCCTGAAGCATCTATGTAGCGAGTCTTTCGGGTAGAAATGATTTTAGTTACTTTACCTTTTACTGAAAGGGTCTCTTCTATGATGCTTTCCTTACCCGTTGCTAAAACTTGTCGATCCATTTCCAGCGATTCTTCGCGTTCCTTGTTTGTCTCAAATTCAGTGAGTGTTTTTCCTAATACTTCTTGTTCTTTGGTGTTAAATATTTTGCAAAAAGCATCATTTACCAGCAATAACCTACTTCGGTCATCTGTTACAAATAAGGGATCACCGGCAGCATTGATAATACTGTTCAAATAATTTTCACTTTCTTGGGCTTTATTTTTTTCTTCCTGAGCTAAAAGTAAACTTGTTTTTTGAAACGTGATGTTTTGGGCCGCTCCATATAACCCATATATTTCACCCTGCTCGTCTATCAGCACTTCCCCGCGAGTCCAGATCCAACCATTGGGTTGGTCTTTTTTGATGATTTCTAATTCCAGTTCATAAGGAACACCTTCTTTCACCGTTTTGTCCAGTGATGTTAATAACAGCTCCCAGCTATCCTTTGTATACATTTTTTCTTGCTCCGGAAGAGAGGGAGCAGGCAGGGAAAGATCAAGGCCGAACATTTCATAGAGTTCCTTAGTCCAGTTAACTCCTTTTGATTTTAAATCCATATACCAACTACCTACTTTGGATAATCCCTGTACTTTTTTTAGATAAGCTTCACTTTGAATAAGTTCTTTTTCTTTTTCTTTTAGTTCGGTAATGTCTAAAAATGAAGTAATAAAAATATCGTTGTTATCTGGGTACAATTTGGACGCATTCAAAAGCACCTGTCTTTGTTCACCTGTCTTTGTTTGTGCTTTAAATGCGAAGCGATAGAGCTTGCCTTTCGCTCGAAGAGAGGAAACGATTAAGTCATATACTTCGGGCTTTTCACCCAAATTAATATCGAAGATGCTCTTATTGATCAACTCTGAGCGGGAATAACCAAACGTTTGACAGAATGCAAAATTGACAGCTATGCGTTCGCCTGTTTTGAGGTTTATGATAGAATTGGGGGTAGGCACATTTTCGAAAGCATTGGAGAGTTTCTCTTCACTTGCTTTTAGAAATATTTCGCCTACTTTTTGTTTTGTAATGTCCTGAAAGGCTCCAGTCAACTTCATAGGTTTACCATTGTGAATGGTCACTTCACAAGTGGTGCGGACATGAATGAAGCGGTCTTTGGTGGTTTTTAACTGTAATTCTAGGTCATAGCCTTTGCCTTGTTCCATAGCGAGCTTGAGCGCATCCAATATTATTTCGCGAGATTCAGGCAAATAACAGTCCACACCTGCATCAACCGTAGGGTCGAACTCCTCAGGAGTAGTGTCATGTATTCGATAAGTTTCAGCCGTCCAAAACAGTTCGCCACTGGCAATGTCCACCTCCCAACCACCAACACCAGCCAAGGATTGAGAAGCCTCTAGTAATTGACTACTTCGCTGCAATTTCGCCTGAGCTTCTACTCGTTCGGAGATGTTGTTTCCAATGGCATAGATGGAATTTTCGTCAGGAATGAAGTACCCATTCCAGGAAATATGTAATATGGAGCCATCTTTATGTAGAAAGCGATGCTTAAAATCTATAACTGCTTGTCCCTTTTGTAATCCATTAAATGCTTCGAGTGATTTTTCGACATCTTCTGAGTGAACCAATTCAATGAATTTCTTTATTACAATTTCATCTTGGGTATACCCCATGATTTTACAAAAAGCAGGGTTAACAAAGGTGAAATGACCTTTAATGTCAAAGGTGCAAACCATGTTTCTTGATAATTCTATTAATTTATTTCCATTCATCACTCACGGCGAAAGTTCAAGTCCATAAAAAATAAGGTTCAGTATTTACCATATGCTGTTCTCTTGTATGATCATAGCTTTGTTATAATGATAGATTTTCTTATTCCTAACCTATTTCATTAAAGGTTAATTACTTCACTAAACCCTTCGCTAAGTAACTACTCATTGGAGAAAAAAAGAATCAATTAGTACATGATCGACGCTGAGTTAAATCATACAGATCATGGCTTTTAATTTATTTTCGGAGATCAATGAGATTGCAAATATTGAAAAGTTCAAAATTCCAGTTTGAGTTCGTTCGATTAAAATCCTAAAGTTTAAGGTTCAAAAGGATAGCTCCGAACCACTTTCACCAGGCCATAATTCGCGCTCGCTGGATTCAAAATAAGGTTATATGAATGAGGATCACATAGAGAGGGTACTTTGAGACTAAGCACATTTAGATCTGAAAGGTATTGTGCACCAACGGCTTGAGTGGTTCTCCAATCATGGTTGTTTTTCCAGCCTTTGGGGAGTGGGGATGGCTCTACCTGCTGAGTATCGGGTATATCGATTTCGTATACTCGAAAATCATCTGGAATTTCATCCAGACTCACATGTCTTGCAATCTCACATCTCGCCAGAGCAAGAGAGGAGGCAGTATAAACAGCAGGGGTTCCTTTTGGATTCCATCTGCCACCAAATAGCGACGCACCTTCACCATCAATTGGGTCATAAGTCGGCGGATAAGTTTGACATATTCTGTAGACAATCATGAAAATATACCATGCTGTATGCGCCCGATCTCATCTGAAATTATCTGAATGCCATGGTGTGTATCTAACCATGAGCGTGGCTTGCTTCCCTCTAAAGCCGCAATCTCATGGTTGAGCCATTTCAGAAACTTGACTTGGCTCCCGAATACTGATGAGCCCTGCTGATAAAGCTCTGCAAGCAGTAGTAGCCGCTCAGCTTGAAGCCCTGTGAAGGTCTTATCCGCTTGAAAGTGCCTTTCTATGGTTTTTGGTGAGACATCAATGAGGCGTGCAAGCTCCGCCTTGCTGAAGCCATACTTGGACATAAGATCGTTCACGAAAGCACTATTGAGGCCACTACGTGAGAGATGTATTTTCTTGAAGGGTGTATCGTAGGCTACTGCTGCTTCAGCTACTGATTGCGGATTATTTTCTTTATCACTTGTATAACTCCCCATGTCATTTGTCTTTATTAACAAGACAAATGTATTAAAACTTTTCTTGTTTTTGGAATATATCCGTAATATTCCGCGCCGCTTTACAGAAATTTTTCCCGTTGTATGAATTCAGGTGTCTGATGATTTTTGTACAATTAAAATGCTACACCAATTTCTTGAAGAGTCTTTAAATGTGTTTTAGCAATAGCCTTAACAATCAAGTACAGCGCACAATATTGCAGGTATATACTATATCATTCTATTTATTAAAGTCGCACTGATTGAGTGGTGAATATCTGCAATGATCTATGATCATCTTTGTTTTTTTATCACTCGTCATTCAGCTTGGCGGTGAATCTAAGGCATTTGGTATAAAATGGTATAAGCAGTAAACAACAAGTCCCGAAATTTGGTCTCGGTAGTCATCTGCGGGGAAGTTTGGGGTTTTTATTGGCTGGCACAAGCGGACGCTTGCACCAGCCGAGGTTCACTGGTTTACTCTAGGTACTGTGGCTTTAGCTTTTCTTAAAGGTGATTTCAAGAGAAATTTTGATGATTTCGTCTATATCGTCATCGTTGAAATCTTCCGTATCTTCATCTTCTACTACCAGCGTGAGTGAAGAGCCTGTGAGTACTCTCACCTCGTACGAGTCTCCTTCCTCTCCCGGATCTTCATCCTCAAAAGTCAATATCTTGTTATCTCCTGACATGGTATACTTACCAGTATTGCTTCCTACAGTAAAGGTGCCGTCCGCTTTGAACGTGATCACAATACCACTAAACTGTGTTCCTAGCTGTTCGTAACCACTTTTGTATTGCGTTGCTACATTTTCAGGATAGCCAAGGCCAACGAGATAATCATACATATTCGTGCCATCAACCGTAACATCTCCACCTAGAGATTCGAATGTCCAAGTACCTATGATGCTTGCGTTTTTATCTACATCTTCATCTTCTGAGCAAGAGAACCCAAGGATGCCAATGAATAAGATGAGAATAGTTGTGATTTTAATGTTTTTCATGATTGTATTTGATTTTAAGTTTTAGATTGATGAATGATGAATGATGAATGATGAATGATGAATGATGAATGATGAATGATGAATGATGAATTTTACTTTTCAAACATTACTAGCGTAATGTCGCTAACCTTGGCTTTTTTGGCCAGACTCAGGGCATTGATGGCAACATGGGTTTCTGAGTCAAACAATACCTCTTTTCCATTTACAGGAGCAAACTCACCTTCACCACAAATCTGAGTAAAGACGATTTTATTAGATGAAAGATCGATTTTGGTTAATGATAATTCAGAAGCAATGAAAGAGTACTTTTTCGGCATAACTAAGATGCCTGATACGGAATTGAGCGGCTTGTAATCGTAAGTAGTCCAGTAGGCATTATTGCCGTCTTTGGAGAACATGATATCGCCACGACTGAGTGCTGACTCAGGTTTGCCGTAAAACCCCTCCAATGCACCATTATTTCCTACGATCAGTAATGTAAGTGCACCGAATGAACTTGGCTGGCCAAGTTTATCTACTTCTACCTGCTGGCCGGTGAGATAGACTTTTCCATCCTTCACCCAAGCTTTCATCGCATCATTTGGGTAAAGTATCACGCTTGATTCGAACCTACCTTTACTTTCAATTTCTACTTTTTTAGTATCCAAATCAGCTTCACCAAAAGAAGAAACATATTCTGCTTTGCCTCTTGTGATCTTTGCTACTTGATAGTTTGGAAGAGATTTGGAAGTTCTAGGTGTGGTATATTTAATAAGATCTGAGGTGGAAGATGATGCTGGACCCATTAGATACACTGCACCGTCTTTCTCTATCGCTTTTTCTACCATCCACATCGTTGTGGCAGATTGGAATGTGAAGCGCTCTTTTACTTTTAAGGTTTTACCATCAACGCGCAAATATTCCGTAGCAAGAGGCTCGGCCTTGCCTACACCGGATTTGTCTTTGTAATCCACGCCAGTAGCGATAATTACATAGTCTGATTGAGGCTGGTCAGAATCCAATACAAAGGATTTGACGAAAGGCATGTAGTCGAAAGTGATGACCTCCTGGCTGTCTTCCCCGTTTGTATCGAAGCTTTTGAAGATATAGTGGACTTTCCCCAGTTCATTGATAACTCCACTTGTAGCGAATAAGGCATGCCCACCACCTGGGATTGGGTTGCTTAAATTAGCTATCCAGCGTTGACCTTTTTCAGATTTTACTGGAGTGGTAGAGGTGACTGTAGCGATTGGTATTTGCCAACATTGATTGGCCATTTCAGGCGTTATTTTCTCTTTCGAAAAACCGACCATCGAACCACCTGCTACAGTCTGGAACTCCACCTTTGTTGTTGATAGATTGTAGGAAAATACATTGATT
Source organism: Cyclobacteriaceae bacterium (assembly GCA_040218415.1). Lineage (GTDB taxonomy): Bacteria > Bacteroidota > Bacteroidia > Cytophagales > Cyclobacteriaceae > JAVJRN01. Next base: position 233,055 of record JAVJRN010000066.1, on the reverse strand, counting down.
GTAGGCATTACGAAATATTCATCAATGAAGTCAGTCGTCAGTTGAGGCATAGAGTAAGCGTTTGCTGTAGTAGAGATTGTACCTCCAATTTCGTGTTTTCTGTTCGTAGGAGTGAACGAATTACCCCAAATAGGCACTTCTTTTAGAATGTCTCTTGTTGTGGCGTATGATTTTTCTTCTGACCGCTGAAAGTTTAGTTGCTTATCGAAAAAGAGTCGATTGACCTCCCAGTTTTTAGACTTATATGTGATGCTAGTGGAAGTTCTATCTATATCACAGTTGAGTTTGGCATAGGAGATAAAAGGTTCATCGTTTTCCATACCTGCATCTACTATTCGCCAGATACCATCTTTAAGCAGGGCATCTTCATCAAGAGATTTGACTGTAAGTGGGATTTGTGCGGAACTCTTGAGTGACAAATTTGCCAATCCGGCTGTTAAAAGAAGAATTCCTAAGAATTTTGGTTTTGGTAGAAAAGACTTAGTCCCTTCTAATCTGTTTTTAAATGTATTCATTGCAGTTTTTTTGTTTGTGACCGCAACCCTCAGATAGACCCGATACCCATTTTTCAACAGATACCGGATCATCAACTGCAAGTCTTTTGGTCTGATTAATAATAGGTCAAAATTATCCTGAGTCTCACCCGTTTCGGTCAGTGTTTTTTTGGGTTTGTAGTACGTGTTTTTTGGTATTTGTTATTTTTATCATGGCTCCAGCAATTATTCTAAATAGCCTTTGTACATGAAATACAGCATATGCTGTAAAGTGAGCGTGAATTTCTAAATACCGTTTTTCATAAACACAGTTCAATAATTCATGACTTTGACAGTGTGTGTGCCACCAGCCGCTTGAATATGATAAGTCGTGTTATAATCTAGGGGTATGGTATAGCTCGCTACATTATCTGGATTGTGCGTAAATATGCTTATCAGTTCGCCTTGATGGGAAAGTCTTAGTTGATGATAATGTGTGTCCAATACAATGCCCTCGCTAAAGGCTGTCACTCGCTGAATGAGGTTACCGGCTGGAGCTAGATTTGGTGAATTATTACCAATGATTCTAATAGCATCGCCTAAACCGTCTCGGGTTCCTTTGTAAATGGTAGTTTTTAGAATGTTACCATTTTCGCTCATCAGAATGCTGTAGAGTTCTAGTCCTGAAAATGACGCATCTGCTTCTTGGTTGGCTCCTGTAGCACCAAATAATAGAAACTCACCTGATGGCGTACGAACTACTTTTTGTAGTCTGTCATTACTTCTATTTTTGGACGGAAGGAAGGCCATCTTTTTTTGCCAGATGATATCTTGAGCCTCATCCACTAGTGCTACATAAGGTTCTATGATGTTGTAAGTAAGAGAGCCTGACTGTGTTCCTGCATCCTCTACCGCATATTTTCCAAGATGAATTTCCCCAACAAGGAAATAGCTACCATCATCTCTTGGAATGATATCGTAGATGTAAGCAGAGGTTTGATCGCTCATTTGATGCCAAGTCTGTCCTAGGCTGGCACTTAGCATCCATTGTGGCTGCAAACTACCATCGGGCATGGCTTTCATCTGATGAACTCTGGATCTTTTCAGGTCTGCGTTACTCGTTCCAAAATAGAGATAAGTACCCTCAGATTCTTCTATGAATGAATGCTGTGCAGTTGATATATTGTTCCAAAGGAGCCCAAAATCCTTTTTTGATTCACTCAGATAACTGATGTATTGCAAAGATAGAGGGTCGAAAAAATACATTCCTTCGTGATCTACAATCATTTTTCCAGTAATTGACTTTCTGAGTACTCCGGCATAGGCCATTTTGTCTGTTAGTACTTCCTGAGGAATTATCTCTTGATCAGTCACAGGAATTTCGATTAGGTTCTCGGACAGTGTAAGATTCGAGGAGATTTTGTTGAATTTGAATCTGGTAGCGTAATCAGTCGGGTCTTCCAAATGTCTGTTGCTGATAGAATAAATAGCAGATACTGCAAGATTGATCAAGTCTCCTTGGTCATTGATAGCAAACTGATCGAATCTTCCTGTTTTCAAACCCCCTGTTATAGATACTTGACCCTTCTCGGTAGGTGTTATTGGAGCCTTGGATTCTATATTGGCGTTATCCAGCAGATTTTGATTTTCTTCTATGCCTGGTTCTTTGTCTGTGTCTAGACAGGAAACTACGGAAAGGAGCAGATATACCGCCACCAAAGTTTTGGTTATTAATTCAATTTTTTTCATAATTCTAGTGGTGATGATTAGTTAATATCAGGAAGTTCAGTTCGGATGAATTTTCTTTCACCAAGGTTAAATTCTAGCCCATATCTAACGTCTATTATAAGGCTGTCCATTGTGACGCTAATTAATTTTAAGGTGTCTGCATTTTTGAAGTTGATATGAGCATGGCTCGATCTTACCAAGCCTAGATCACCGGCCACATCCACAAAGTGTTCAAAATTGAAATTAGGGTAGTTGATCATGTAATTTTTTCCATGGGGTTCATTAGTGACATCCTCAACTTTGCCTATTTCTATGTGATAATCATATGTATAGCTTTCATATACTTCGCCGTGTTGGTAGCAGTTGGACAAGCAACGTGTGATTCTAATAATTGGAGCACTGAAATAATATTTGTCTTCTATCTTAATGCCTTCGTATTCCTTACCATACAACTTCTTGTACCCATCGTGGTTGGAAATCCAAATACCTTCTAGATTTTCGATTTTAGGTGTTGACTTTTCTACTTCTTCTCCACAGCCAGGGAGACCTTCCAGCAATGTTATAATACAAACAAGAGTTAGTATGCTTTTTATATTCTTTGTCATGATTTGATTGGCTTAGTTATCTGAAACGAATTCAAAGGGTCTCAAATCGGTATGAGAGGCCGATGTTTAACATATTATTCATGTAGGAAGTGGCCTCTAAGCACATACCAAAGCGATCCGAAAAGTAGTATCGACCACCTATAATTAGCGGAAGACCTATTTGGAATCCGGTACCTTCACTGTCCCATTCTTTTTCAGGGGTATAGCTCCATCCACCAAAGTAAAATCCAAGACCTAGGTAGAGGTCAACTTTGGGCTCTCCTTCTCCGTTGATGAGTTTCCTGCCTAGTTTATTTTCAAGCAAGTGACCAACGAATCTCGTACCAAAATGGTAGCCTATTCCCGTATAAGTGCTTTTTGAGCTGTATTCTCCTCCGCCAAAGTTTCCAGGACGTGGTGTGTAGGTAAACTCAGATTTGTTTATCCCGAGATCGAAACTTACTGAAACCGCTCTGCCATGCTCCCAACGAGCGAATACGCCAGGTAGATTGCCTTTCTCATAGCTGCCATACGTTTCGGCATCAACTAAACCCACGTCCTGAAGCATAAAGAGATGAGCCATGCTCAAACCACCTTGAAGGGTGATACTATTGTTGTAATCGCCTTGAGCTAATGATAGGGTTTGACAACAGACTGTGATGATGATAATAAGGAAAATTTTGATTACGGTTTTCATGTTTTATTAATTGTTAGGTGATATTCTTTTTTCTGATCATTTGATTTTGTTGAACTTCAAATCTGAGTAGTTCAAATTGCTCACATTAATTCACTTTTAGTTCGAACCTGTTAAATCGGGTTTCATTGTCAGTATAGCCCGGTGTGTACGAGCTGTACCAAACACCGTCCACCTCAGAGTAGCTAATATTATGTGTTCGAGGATTGACAATTTCTCCTTCCGGTCGTTTCCAAGTCATGCAGCCATCATATGATACCCAAGTAGCATTTACTCCAGTGGCGAGTGCATATTTTTCCCATACATGAAATCTTTGAATGAGTGGAAACTGGTTACTTATGTTGGAGGGTATGTCCGGAGGAAAGACACCTTCTTCGACCAATACTTGCTCCCAAGGCCCTTCAAGCGAGGCACTAGTATGAAATTTGCCCATTTCTGCAATGATATAATTTCCGTCAGCCCTTTTACCAATTCCATATACTGCACTTAGAGTTGGGATGTGCTGCCATGTTGTCCCTTTGTCTCTTGAATAAAGTAAGTGCGTGCCCATGGCGAATAGGACATCATCTACCATAGTCATGTTCCAAATACCTAGTTCGAAAGATGGACTAGTGGAGCCTGGTAAATTGGATTGTAATTGCATTTTGGACCAAGTATCACCTCCATTATTGGTGGCGAGGATAAAGTGGTTTTTACCTTCTTCATTTCCTGTATCGTTAAATGCAGCTCCCGAATAGCAGAATCCATTCTGATCATCAACAAAGAAGAATTCAGTTGGCGTAAAGTTCAGATACCGATCTTCTTCCGCCACACGATAGACTTCTTTCCATGTGATGCCCCCATCATTGGATTTGAGTAGGTACTCATGAGGGTGTAGTACACTTATAATAATGCGCTCCTGATCTAGTGCGTGAATTGCTGATTTGTTGCTTTGGTCAGTTTTACCCACCTGTTCCCAGTTCCAGTAATAGACATCTTGTACTCTTTTGTAAACATTGCCTGAATTGGCAATGGCAAAACCGATGGCATCAGGATCTCCCACTTTTGCATCATAGAAGTAGACGTCACCAATCTCTTCGGGGAAAGTATAGGCTAAGCCGCCACCTATTGTCCCTTCATAAAGTGGTATTTCTTCAGCTACGGGTTCATCACTTTCACATCCTGTGGTAGTGATAGTTAGGAAAATAATGGCAATGAAATAAACAAAGGTCCAAAATCGGTGCGGCATAGTATTTGATTATTTGTCCTGTAAAATTTGACATTCGGGCAGCCGATTGAAATACTGCATATGCTGTATATCCCTCACTATGGCATACCGTCTTCACGGTATTTTTCACCTCTATAGCCGTGAAATCATCCTTCTGAGCTAAATTTCAATTTCCTTTTTTTTTTATGATGCTGAGACGGGTCATCTTCATTTTTTTATTCATACTAGGATTCACCAGTATCACACTGGCTCAGTTGAATGGTACCTTTCGTTCCATTACAGTAGATGATGGACTGGCGCAGAATAGTGTGTGGGACATGCTGCAGGATAGTTCTGGTTATTATTGGTTTGCCACTGCAGATGGGCTTAACAAATATGACGGACAGGATTTTGCCCATTACAAGCGAGTAGCAGGGCAGTCAATGACTATTTCTGGCAATACAGTTGGGAAGCTCTTTTTGGATAGTAAGGATCGTGTCTGGGCATTACACAATGAAGGAGTGAGTGTCTATAATCGGAAACTAGATCAATTTGACCTTCACTTTGAAGCAAAGGTTTTAGGAGAAACTCAGCGAGGTATTTGGATTGTGCAATATGATACCTTCAGGCTTTTGGATGTCGAAACCCTAAGCATTTTAAAGACAACTGTAGTTAAAGTTCCAAAAAAGAAAAAGCAAGCCGTGATGAGCAGGCCTATTCTATTTAAGGAGTGTTTCTATATGGCTGAGAATGGTCGAGTGGAAGTGTTTAACACTGCAAATAATGAATACCGTATTTTGGATACTCCCCTTGATTTTGGAGGAGCGTTCATTGCCTTAAATGACTCAACCCTGTTTTGTCCTGGCTTTGGCAATGCCAGTTATCTTTTAAACGTGATTACCGATCAGTTCATAAAGATAAATGTTGGATTGGATCAAAATGAAGCTTTTTATCCCACGGATCTTCAATGGTACAATGGACTGATACTTATGAGTAGTGCAATCGGACTTCATATTATTTCCCCCAAAACCATGAAAGTTGTAAGTCACTTGGAATCATTTGAACCTAATGGAGAAGACGGCTACAGGTTTATAGAAAGCATTTTTGTTGATAAGAACAACACCTTGTTTTTAGGGACTAATGGCAATGGGTTGAAGGTATGTAGTCCTTTTGAGAATAGGTTCCCTATTTTTTCAACCAAAAATGCTTCTCTTGATATGGTGAAGGCCATCTGCATGCTTGAGAATGGGAAGCTGGTTACAGGGGTTTACGATAATGGGCTTGTGATTTATGATAGTCTAGGTGGTTTTTTGAAACAAAAGATAAGCGATACGAATGGCCAACACAGTGTTCTTGGGCTGTTTACTTATGATCGTGATCGCGTGATGGGAATAAATGGTACAGAATTGTTTATTTATAATACTCGCACTTATACCAGAGAATTTAGATTGAAAGTGGATAGTATAACCATTTCCTATCCAAATTTTATAAAGGCAGGGCAGGCATGGTTTTTCAATTCTAATAAATCCATCTATAGATTATCCGATCAATTGACACTAGATAAGCTTTTTACCGTCGCAGAGGACGTCAGTTACATCAACTCTTTTCAGATTCTGGGAAATAGAATTTACATCGGCACGAATACAGAAATGATGATTGTTGAAGACTCAAGAATGATCAGTAGATCTGTTTTATCCATGTTTATGAAGTCCCTTTTAATATTTGAAAATCGTATTTATGCCGCTTCTCAGTCAGGACTTTTTGTTCTTACACTGGATGGCGAACTGATCAGAAAACATGATGTTTCCACAGGTCTTACCAATGACTTTATATATGGAATCCTAGAAGATGATCTGGGCTATATATGGATTAGCCATAACAAAGGCTTATCACGCATTGATCCTAAAACGAATGAATATTTGCAGTTCGACGTGTCAGATGGATTGCAATCTAATGAATTCAATACGGGAGCATTTTATAAGCATACAGACGGTAAGCTTTACTTTGGTGGCGTGAGTGGTATCAATGTGATCGATCCAAAGAATCTCATACTCAATGAGCGACCACCACAGATATCATTGAATTCCATTTCCCTTTTTGATCAGCCATTGGAGATGGACACCTCGGCCAATGAAAAGCAACTTTTAGTGCTGGATTACACGCAAAATACCTTGTCCTTTGATTTTGCCGCACCGGATTTTGCCCAGCCAAATAGCTGTCGCTATGCTTATAAAATGCAAGGATTAGATGATAAATGGATAGAAAATGGGAGCCGCCACTATGCTCGCTATGCCAACCTGCCTGCTGGTAATTATTCTTTTCAGATGAAAGCCGCCAATGGCGATGGTGTATGGATGAAGCAACCAAAGAGCATTCAGATAGTTATCGTGCCACCATATTGGCAGAAAGTATGGTTTAAACTAGTGATGGTTTTGCTTGGGTTACTGTCTATTGTTGGAATTGTGTTGATCATTTTGGCCAGGCAGAAAATCAAACTTCGCCGTGAACTAGAGATCAAGCACAAGCTAGAACTAGAGCGAGTGCGTATCTCGCGAGATCTTCACGACAATGTGGGGTCACAGCTGAGTTTCCTCATTACCAATATGGAGTGGATCGCTGATCATACTGACTCTTTGGATACTGATGAGCGCCGTGATCAGTTGAAGCAGCTCAGCGATACAGGTAGACAAGCAATAACCACACTCCGTCAGACCATCTGGGCGATCAGTCAAAATGAACTGAGTGTGGAGGATTTTGCAGATCGTTTCAAGCAGTTTGCGATGAAACTTGTGGAGTTTCGTCCAGATATCAAACTTCATTTTCATGAGAATTTTGAAGAGAACACCTTACTCTCACCAGAGGTAGCGCTCAATCTCTTCCGTATTGCTCAGGAGGCTTTTAATAATGCGATAAAGCACTCTCATGCCTCTGATTTCTTCATCACATTTGAATCAAGCGTATCAATGTTTTTTGCATTTGAGCTCAAGGACAATGGGATGGGTTTTGATACTTTGGCACCAGGCCCAGATGGGCATTATGGACTTTCCAATATGAAGGCTAGGGCTTTGGAAAGTGGTGCAAAGTTGGAAATAAATAGTAGTGTAGACGATGGCACCAGTATCCAACTGAGCTGGAATGGTGTGGTAAATAATGCATATGCTGTATAGGTGTAGTAGGGTAATTCACTGATTTTTGTACTATGTCCACCAAACCGATAAATGTTGCTATAGTAGATGATAAGCTGCCCAACCGGTCGTCTCTGTCTCAGAAAATAGGACAATACGATGATTTTGAGGTGTCTTTTATGGCTGAGAATGGCGTTGATTTTCTTGTCAAAATGAAAGCTTCGCACAAACTACCCGATGTGGTACTGATGGATATAGATATGCCAGAGCTGGATGGAATTGGCGCTGTGAGTGCGGGATTTCAGTTATACCCCGGGGTGCATTTTGTGATGCTGACGGTATTTGACGATGACGCTAAGATCTTTGACGCTATCAAATCTGGAGCGGTGGGGTATCTCCTCAAAGATGAAAAGATTGAGGCCATAGCTGAGTCATTGCGGCAGGTTATGAACTATGGTGGGGCACCTATGAGTCCGCGGATTGCTCGCAAAGCGCTGCAGCTTTTATCAGGAGCCAAGGTAGCTGTGCAGCAAAAGGAAGAAAATGTGCTAACCGATCGAGAGATGGAAATTCTGCAAGGACTTATCAGCGGCTCGGATTATAAAGCGATTGCGGATAAGCTGTTTATCAGCCCCTTTACCGTAAGGACACACATCACCAATATCTACAAAAAATTACACGTTAGCAATAAAACTCAGGCCATAAACCTAGCAACCAAGAAAGGCTGGTTTTCATAAACTCATCACCGCCAAAACAGAAATGGTCGTCTCAAAATTATCTTGAGTCTCACCCGTTTCGGTCAGTGTTTTTTTGGGTTTGTAGTTTGTGTTTTTTTGTATTTAGAGAGAATTCCTCCTTGTAATGCAATGGCCTATGAAATGATCTCTTTAGATAATAGTTAGTTTCTGATGCAGTTAGATCGATATTGAAATTTGTGGTTTCTGAAATATATTTAATGCCATTTATCCTTTTATCCTTGATTAACAATGAAAAATCAAATAGCTAGCTTTCTGCTACTCCTGCTTGTAAGCTTCACCGCAATCGGTCAAACAGTGAATCTTCCGTTAGAAATCAGTGATCACTTAGAGGTGATACACTCTGATCAACCCGACACCATAAAATTTCAGGCCTATAACCAATTGCTAGATTACTTTAATAGCAAAGACCCATCTAAGACGCGCCAACTTCTCAATGAAGCATTGACGCTCGCTACAGAATCGAAATCAGATCTAAAGTTTGCAGCTTATTTGCTCAAATTAGGAAGGTTTCTCGAATACAATAATCAACCAGATTCTGCCTTTCAGATATTTGAAAAATCACTGAAGCTCTACACCAAACTGAAAAATAATAATGGTATTGGTCATGCCTGGAAGAATATTGCATTTCTTGAAAAATCAAAAGGCAATTATGATCTGGCTGTTGCTGATTTTAAAAAATCACAAGATTATTACCTAGCCGATGGTGACTCAACCAACTATTACTTAATGACGGCAAACCTAGGGCTCTCCTATGAAAATCAAGGAAAATATCAGCAAGCGTCTGAATGGTACATTAAAGGCCTGCGGTACTTTGATTCCAAAAATGACATCAGGCAAAGTGCACTTTTTATGAACAATCTAGGAGCGGTGTTTAGCTTCATGAATAACACCGAGGAGGCCTTGAGATATCACAAATCGGCCTTGAAGCTGCGCTTGCAGCTCCAAGACAGCTTTCTCATCGCTCAGAGTTTTGTCAATATCGGCCAAAATTATATTCATTTGAATTATCTGGATAGTGCCAAAAAACCTACGGAAGATGCTTACCGCATATTTACCGACATTGGGCATTTGCGAGGTGCAAGTATTGCATTATCAAATATTGCTTTGATTGCGCAATACGAAGGAGATACCAAGAAATCTATTGAAACGAATCTTGAGACCATCAAATTAACCAAAAAAACCAGCGATAATTATCAACTGGCTATATCCTACCTCAATATGGGAGCTCCTTTAGTAGCAAATGACCAACTTGATCTGTGTCAGCTATATATGGATTCGTGTCTTGTGCTTTCTAAGAAGATGAACTCCTACTTGCTTTTAACCAATGTATATGAGAGTCTCGCTGAGATTAAATTGATAAAAGGTCAGTACAAAGAGGCTTATGAATTAAAGGAGATTCATCGGGCATACAAGGATTCGTTACTCAATAAGGAGAATTCTGAAAATGTAAACAACCTCAAGATGTCTTACGAAACAGAGAAAAAGGACAATGAGATCAAAACTTTGAAGACAGAATCAGAGCTCAAAGAATTGCAAATCGCCCAGACACAAACCTTGGTGATTGCCATATCCGCCATCGCTTTATTGGTATTGATTCTTATTATCCTTTACAATCGTCAGCGGAGGTTGAAACTCCTTGCCCAAATGGCACAGGAAAAAGAGCAACTTCAAAAAGAACGATTCCGGGTGGTTATAGACACGGAAGAAAACGAGCGTAAACGCGTCGCGCGAGAGCTACATGATGGACTGGGACAAATGCTCAGTACGGTGAGATTATTTGTTTCTGACCTAGACGAAACCAATGAAGATCCTAAGGTGGAACGATCACTAAAAGCCTTGGACTCTACCATAGAAGAAGTAAGAAATATCTCGCACAATATGATGCCAATTAAATTAATGGAATTGGGGCTGCCTGCGGCACTAGAGGACATGGCCAAAAGGGTCAATGAATCAGGAAAACTCAACATGGAAGTGGTAAATAGTGACCTACTTTCCTTTGGCGAGACTGAATCCATAGCACTTTATAGGACTATCCAAGAGGTGATCAATAATTCCATAAAGTATGCAAAAGCAGACATCATTAAGGTTCAAATTATGGACTCGGGAGAGACTCTTTTGATCTCCATAAAAGATGATGGCCAGGGATTCAATACTGAGAATATAGCCAAAAGCAAGGGCATTGGCTGGAGTAACATCTATGCGAGAATGGAGCTTATCGGTGCAACTGTGAGGGTAAGCTCTACAGCTAAAAGCGGCACCACAGTCACTCTAGAAGTACCAAAATTGGACGAGGCGAAAGCGGCTTAATATTAGATCAGGGAGCAAAAGAAGAGCCGGAATCATTTCTGTTCCGGCTCCCAATGATTGATAGTTAAATTGATAATTTGGCGCAGGCTAATATTGGAGTATTCCTGAAAGTGGAAACAATGGACTGGTGGTGCTATGTGCCATCATTACATTTTCGAATTCGAATCGAATTTTTGCATCAACGATCGAAACTTTTACCTGACCACCATCTTTTACACCAAAGTAACTGCCGAAATCATTACCACCTGTTATGTACACTTCGCGTATGGTTATTTGGCAGGTGTTTTCATTGTTAATAAATGATGATGAAAATACGCCTGAAGGTCCTCCATCCACTAAATTATAAGTTCCATTTGGTATTCCCGTAAAGGATTTGAAGAAAATGGTCATCCTAGTTGAGTTCGGCCCATAAAAGGTAAAATCATTTCGTTCTCCAGCTCCGGCAGTATTATATTGTACTGATTCGTTGAAGGCAAATACATTGTCTGAAAGCACAATATTTCCAAGTGTTGGTTGGATCGTATTTCCATTGCCGGAAGAAGTATTGCCTCCTAAGTTTGCTGATACTAACAGGTTTGGTATGGAAGCCGACGTGGAAACCAGCAAGACATTGCTAAATGTATAGCTGACATAGCCTTCTCCATCTACAGTTACCTGCACATCGCCACTCGAGTTATCAGAGGCATAAAAATTAAAGACATCATTGGCCAATGTGATTCTCATGTTCACCTCTCCGGCGGTAGTAACCAAACCTGAAGAGCTTTCAATAAGCTTGTATGAACCTGCAGCAGGCTCATTCAAACCATTTCCAGTATCGTCATTGGCAAAAAACAGAATGATTTGTCCTAAGTCCAATGCATTAGCGGGGACATTGCCACGAACCTGACCGCTACCAAAACCCACATTGGTCATCGGTAGGGTATCAGAGCCAATCAGCATCTGATTTTGGGAAAGAAATACCGGCTCCAAAGTGATCACTGAATCCTCTGGGTTTTCATCTTCAGGTAAAATATCTTCCTCACCAGAATCGCAAGATATGGCAGATAATCCTACCGTAAGAATAAAGAGGAATGATAAGAGACTCAAAAGGACTTCACTACTTGACCTAGTCGATGAATGAATGGTGTTATTTTTTTTCATTGCAGTTTTTATAAATTTTGTAAAACAAAATTAGCTGCAAGCAAAAGCTGATAAGTCAGTGTTTTTTTGGGTTTGTATTACGGGTTTTTTGGTATTTTTTGGGTTTTGGAAATAGCTTGTATGTAATGCGCTTGTCCAACATGTACGTGTTGAAAAATGCTCTTGCATACTCAAACCTGATGTATACCTACAAGGGAATTGTCCTCAATGAAAATAAAGCCTCCAAAAAAGAACAACTCGAAAAAGAACGTTTCTGGGTAGGGGATCTCCAAAACCAAGGATGGAACTCAAGTAAATATCAGGAGATCTAATGCGGATACTCAAAGGATTAAGCCAGCGAACTAACCGAAAGCGATGATTTCGTGGCGCACAGCATATTTCAGCAAGCCTACCGTGGTGCTAACACCTGTTTTGGACATCATATTTTTGCGATGTGTCTCCACAGTTCTTTTAGAAATATAAAGTTTTTCAGCTATTTGATCATTATTAAACTCTTGTGCGATCAGGGTAACGACCTCTTTCTCTCGCTCGGAGAGAAGAGGAGCATCCAAAGCTATTTTTTCTAACTTTTGGTAACGCTGCATAATTATAGGCATTATTTCGTTAGAGTAGTAGGTACCACCTTTACCGATATTCTTAATTGCTTTAATCAATTCCGACTTATTCGAGTTTTTAAGAATAAATCCATCAGCTTCAGAGTTAATGATGCCTGAGACCGTTTCTCGGTCTTTATGCATCGACAATACAAGAATTTTTACATGAGGATATTTTGCCTTTGCTCTGCGAGTGAGTGCTAGGCCATCCATTTCCGGCATGTTCATATCCGTAACGATCAGATCAGGACTAAGGCTCTCCATGTTGTGGAGGGCGATAGAAGCATCTTCAAAAGTACCTACTACCTCCAGACTCGCGTCCGAAGATAAAATCATCGATAGACCATCTAAAAACATTTGATGATCGTCTACCAGTACAATTCGAAACTTCTCCTCCATACCTTTGTGTATTTTCTACAAAATAAAATAAATCCATGATTAAGGCATACCAATACCCTCAAACAACACCAAAAAAGGCTCAGATTCTGTGCCTTTTTTAGTTTATCTGTGATTGCAAGGCATACTCCAATGGAATTGCAATAAAAACTGGACGATGAGCCAATCATATTTTGAATAATATATTCTGCCATATTTCACTCCATGATCAGAATGGAAAATCATTCCAGTCTTGGTAGGTCTCTGTAATCGATTGCCATTCTCCATGCAGCCCACATAGTAGATTGTATGAGCATAAAACCACTTTTACTTTCAAAGCTTTACACCTCTTCTCAGTACCTGAAAATAGGTGGAGGAGGCTCTTCATGAACCCGTAAACCTGTTGCCGCGGTGAAATTGGGTATGGTGATGATCGGCGATCTGTGTTTTTCTAAGTTAGAGACTTGTTTCATTTTTGTCTAATCGAGCATGTCATCTGCATGTTCAATAGCGTATTGTTTAGGACTTACCCCAAACTGTTCTTTAAAGGCTCTAGAAAAGTAGGAGAGGTTTTCAAAACCAACTTCGCGCATAACCATAGATGCCGAACTTTTTTCCTGGTTAAGGATTTGCGCGGCTCTCTTAAGCCTTATGAGTCTTATAAAGTCATTGATAGAATATGAGGTGAGTGCTTTAATTTTTCTGTATAGCTGAGATCTGCTCATTCCTATTTCTTCACAGAGTTTTTCTACACCAAATTCACTATCAGCCATATGTTTTTCTATCGTTTCTATGGTTTTAGTCAGGATTTTCTCATCGAGCGTTGTTACGGTAATTTCTTTAGGAGAAAGATTAACGTTTTCCTTAAACAAGTTGCGCAATTTCTCTCTAGAGATGATGAGATTAGTAATTCTTGCGAGTAGCAGTTTGGTGCTAAAAGGCTTTGTGGCATAAGCATCGGCCCCTACTCCATATCCATCTATTTGCTGCATGAGTGACGTACGAGCAGTTAATATGATGATAGGAATGGGAGAAGTATTGATATCCGACTTGAGCTTACGGCACATGCTCAATCAGGCTTTTATACCTTTGATGAGCTGAAGTATTTTGAGTTTGCAGGAGCTAATAAGGTATTTAATCCTGCCACGGCCGAAATCAAGAAAAACAATACTGTTTTTGTGAAAAGTGGACAAGTGCCCAATGCGGTTGCTGCGCGATATGCTTGGCAAAATTGGGTGAAGGTGACTCTTTTTGATATCAATCTGCTGCCTGCATCGTCATTCAGGTCAGACAATTGGACAGACGCCATCAGGGTCAAATGATTGCTTCGCCTCTAAGCTTTTTGATTGCTTTACTGATAAAGAACGCTCATTAATACTTTTTGGACAATGAGTGTCAATGGAAGGAGGTAATGCTCCATACTTTTGATTTCAAACCATTACTATTTGAAATGAAAACGTTGATTAGTGTTATTACATGGATAATGTTCACAACAAGCCTGTTTGGACAGAATGTAAATGTCACCGATTTTGGAGCAACCCCAGATGATGCCAGTGACAATGACAGGACTGCTATCCTCAATGCGATCGATGCATGTAGAAGCTTGGACAATCCGGTGCTCTATTTCCCAACGGGCACTTATCACCTTAATTCTGAAGAACAATCCGGTACCTATTTTTATGTAGAGGGTATCGATAACCTAACTATAGATGGGGATGGTAGTACTATCGAAGTGTTGGGCAAGAGTTATAATCCGCATCTTTTTGAGTTTGTAAGGTGTGAAAACCTAAGGGTAGAAAATATCAAGGTGGATTATCAAGATCCTCCTTTCTCACAAGGGAGCATAATAGATGCAGGTTCCAATTTCATGGTAGTACAAATACATGAAGGGTTTACCACTGAAGGAAAATCTATTCAGGCCTATGCTGAATACGATAGTCTTACCCGACAGATGGCCAATGGGAATGAGCGCTATGGAAATACGGAATGGCAATGGGAAGATCAGAGCAAAAACATTATCAGGATCATGATTAATGCCAACGGTTATCAGGCAGGCTCATGGATTCTGCTTCGACATACCCTTTACACTGGCTACTCATTCATCACTTCTACTGGCTGCAAGGATGTGGTTTACGATGGCGTGACGGTGTATATCTCGCCCGGATATGCATTTCTAGGAAATAATGGCGCTGAAAATATCAGTTACCTCAACTGTAGGATTGAAGCCAAAGAGGGTTTTTGGGTGACAACCACTGCCGATGGATCACATAACCTAGATGTGAGAGGCACCCTGATTTTTGATAATTGCTACTTCGAGCACATGAGTGATGATGGTATCAATCTGCATGGCTATTTTCTTGATGTGGTCAATAAGATCGATGAGTATACCATTGATATAGATGGCACGAATCCTTCCTGGTACCAAGCGATTGGTTACCTGGCGGGTGATACTATAGAGTTTATAGACAAGTTTTCGCTCAATAGCTTAGGCTATAGGGAGATCACCAATATTTCTAACAAAAACGGAAATTCGATGCGGTTGGCATTCAGCGAACCCATACCGGATGGCGCTATTACTACCTTTAAGGTAGCTAACGTTTCCATAGTTGGGAAATTAAGGGTGACAAATTCAACATTTAGAGCTAACAGAGCCAGAGGGGTACTGGTAAGCACGCGAGATGTATTGATTGAGAATTGTACATTTGAGCGCAATCTCATGTGGGGGATATTTTTTGATGTATCGACTTATTGGAATGAATCAAAAATTGGTCGGGATGTGATCATACGTAATAATACTTTCGATGATTCTGGTTATTTCCGGTCAGGCACAGACTATGGGGTAATCAATTTTCATCCTGATATCACTTCTTCCCATGTAAGGTGCGATGTATTTGGAGATATCACGATCACAGGCAATACTTTTAGAAATATTGGGATTCCGGCAATATATGCCCAAAATATAGATGGACTTGTAATCACAGACAATGTGATAGAAAGTGCTGCAGATGGACGAAACTCGATCAGATATAGAAACTGTACCAATGTCACTATCGAAAATAATAGTGGTGCTGAAGTAGATGAGATGTCAGGAAGCTGTGTCACCGAAACGCCGGATGTGTGCTATGCAATCCCAGGAAAAATAGAGGCCGAGTCTTTTCACGACATGTCAGGTGTTCAGATCAGAGAGACGCCAGATGCTGGTGGAGGGTTTTATTTGGGTTGGACAGATTCTGGAGATTGGATGATGTATAAGGTTTGTGTAGAATCTTCCAGTTGGTATACACTGAGCTTTAGGGTGGCCAGTGAATCTCGGACATCCGTCATCAATGTATCAGATCAAGATGGTAATTTGTTAGGAACAGTCAACACACCATCGACGGGTAACTGGGGAAATTATGTGACGGTTGATACCGAGATGCAGATCAGCACTGATGTCACGGAGTTAGTATTGGATGTCGTCAGTGGCACTTTTGACCTCAACTGGATCGACATAGAATTTGGTGAAGAGCCAGTGTCCGAACCAGAACCACTGTTTGCAGGTTTGGGTCATGATGCAGATAAATTGACGCTTTACCCTAATCCTTGTAACAATGAGTTATATTTTTCAGGGGTTTTGCCGAATAATGGCGCACTTCAAATTTTCGAATTGAGTGGTCGGGGTGTGTTCACGACCCAGATAAGTTCAGCTACAGAAAATGTCAACTTTGACTTGCAACCAGGTCTGTATTTGGTGAAGATCAGTGACGAACAGGGAGTCATCAAAACGCAACTGATAAAGAACAATTTGAAATAAACACTTGAGGTAGAAAGAATTAGGAGGGCTGAACCTTCAGTATGCGCTGCTAATTCTTCTTTTATTTTTACAACCTTCTATTTAAACCTATTTCAAGACGAGTCATTAAATATTTTTTTAATCGAACTTACTATCTGCCTGTTCAATAGCGTATTGTTTAGGACTCACCCCAAACTGTTCTTTAAAGGCTCTAGAAAAGTAGGAGAGGTTTTCAAAACCAACTTCGCGCATAACCATGGATACGGAGCTTTTTTCTTGTTTAAGGATTTGCGCGGCTCTCTTAAGCCTTATGAGTCTTATAAAGTCATTGATAGAATAGGAGGTGAGTGCTTTAATTTTTCTGTATAGCTGAGATCTACTCATACCTATTTCTTCACAGAGTTTTTCTACACCAAATTCACTATCAGCCATATGTTTTTCTATCGTTTCTATGGTTTTCGTCAGGATTTTCTCATCGAGCGTTGTTACTGTGATTTCCTTAGGAGAGAGGTTTGCGTTTTCTTTAAATAAATTGCGCAGTTTTTCTCTTGAGATGATGAGGTTTGTGATTCGTGCAAGCAGTAGTTGTGTGCTAAAAGGCTTTGTTACATAGGCATCAGCTCCTACACCATAGCCGTCTATTTGTTGCATGAGTGAAGTTCTTGCTGTCAATATGATAATTGGGATGTGTGACGTATTTATGTCCGATTTAAGTTGGCGACACATGCTCAGTCCGTCCATTTCCGGCATCATCATATCACTGATGATGATATCTGGCATATGTTTGATTGATTTCTCCAATCCTATTTTACCATTAGGCGCTTGGAGAATTTTAAAGTGATTGGAAAGGTACTGTGAAATATATTCTCTCAGCTCAGCGTTATCTTCTACTATAAGAACAGTCTTATCTTTCACCGTTACCTCCTGATCTTTTATTTCAGTGTCAGCAAGTACATAGTTGGGTAGGTTTTCGCTATTGGAAAAATTGCTGAGGATATTTTGTTTTGAGAAGTGATCTTTTCCCGCCGAGAGTTTCACGGAGAAACAAACTCCATTTGGTTTATTTGCAACCCAAATTTTGCCTTGATGTTGTTTGATGACTTCAAGAGCCACCGCCAGACCAATTCCGTGTCCTTTTTGTTCAGAATTTTTGTTCGTGTAAAAACGCTGAAAAATATGATCTAGATCTTCCTCGGGGATCTGTTGGCCTGAATTGAAAATTGAAAAGGTTATCGACCGATTATCTTCATCAATTTCAGCAGTTATACCAATGGATCCTCCGGCTGGCGTATGTTTGAAAGCGTTACTGAGTAAGTTGAAGAAAACTTTTTCCAGTTTATCTCTATCAAAATAAACTAGAAATGCTGCGGTATTGGATTCAAAATAAAAATGGATATTTCTGCCTGCAGCCTCCGAACTAAAGAACAGTTTGATCTCTTTTACAAACCTGATGATATCACCTTCTGCCACCTTGATTCTCGAAATTTCTTTCCCATATTCGGTGAAAAGCATGATTTCATCCACCAGATTTGCCATTCTTTGGACGTTTCGTTTCACGATTCCGAGTTTTTTCTGATCTCCAGCATTAAGTGAAGGGCTTTCGAGAACATCAGTGACGGGACCTGTGATGAGTGATAGAGGTGTGCGTAGCTCGTGTGAAATTTCTGTGTAAAAATTGATCTTCAAGCGGTTGAGTTCTTCTTTTTGGTCACGGCGCATTCTTTCCAGCTTGATTTTGCCCATTTCCTTGACTTGAATAATGGAATATTTTCTGAATATCATCAGGACGATCACGAGGATAACTATGTAACCGGTTAAAGCATAGTTGGAAGCCCAATAGGGTTTGCGAACAACGATCTCAAGTTGAAGCGGTTCGGGAGCCCAGATGTTGTCACTATTTGCTCCTGTGAAGGTGAAGGTGTATTTGCCGGGTTTGAGTTGTGAGTAGTTTCTTGAAGCTTCAGCCCCCTGCTCATTGAGCCAATCTTCGTCAACTCCCGAAAGTTTGAATCTTAATTGGTTGTTGCTAGGGGATGTGAAATGCAACGCTCCGAATGATATGGTGAAGCTATTGAGCTCGTATGGAAGTTCGATATACCTGGTCACTAAAATACTTGAATCCAAGACGTTAAAACCGTCTATTGGACTCAGTACACTGACAGTTTCATTGTTTACTTTGATTTCTGTAAGTGTAAGTTTTGGGTGTATTTCATTGATTTTTATTTCACTTGGATCGAATATATTAAAACCTTTGGTACCTCCAAAAATTAAATTTCCATTCTTCAACTTCAATGCCGACCATACTTTGAAAGAGTTGCTTTGTAAGCCATCATTAATATCAAATCCCACCATATCCCCGGTATTAGGGTCAAATCTAGTTAGTCCATATCCACCGAGCCAGAATTGCCCTTGATCATCCTCAAGAATGGTCTCTATTTCATTGTTAGGCAATCCATCTGCTCGGCTGAATACTTTGAATTTGATGTCAGTTTTCCCATCTCTTCCGGAGATCATTTTTGCTATACCGCCACCCAATCCTGAAATCCAAAGATTGCCCGACTGATCTTCCATGATCACGGAGATGAAATTACTAGGAAGGGAGCTTGGGTTTGCTGGATCAGAAAAAATTTGAGTTACGGTATGCTGCTCACCCATGATAGAAAGTTTGTTGAGCCCATTTATAGTTCCTACCCAAACGATTTTTTCGCCCTCTTGTGCCCGCTCTTCTATGTAGATATCTCTAATAAAGTTATCAGATATGGGTGTACCGATATCCTGAGAGCTATAGGTGCGAAACACCCCCTTGTAGTAATCTTCTTGACCTGGAATGTATTCCATTAGGCCTGAAGTGGTACTGAGCCACAGATGACCGTCATAATCTCCCACAATTTTTTCTACAGAGATGAATTCCGAAAGTAGGGTGTCCATGCTTGGTTTTTCGCCCTTGAGTAGCTTAGAGATGTTTTCAGGACTCAATACTACGATACCTCCGCCCCAGGTGCCCACCCAAAGTCCACCTTTTGGATCTTCAAAAAAGGAAGAGACGCTCAGCCCATAAAATGGATCATCTACTTTGTCTGAGAGTGGTTTTATGCTTTTATTTTGATCTAAAATATTGATCCCGTTTCCTCTGAGGCCTATCCAAATCTGATTTTGTGAATCCTCAAAAAATGAAATTACTCGGTCACCACTCAGGCTATTTTCCTCCCAAGGTCTATTTGCGTAAAGTTCAAACTTCTTGGCTCTCAAGTCTAGTTTGTTGAGTCCACGCCCATAAGTACCTATCCAAAGCACGCCTGAATGATCTTCAAACAAACTACTTACTTCATCAAATGTCAGACTATTAGGGTCTGATTTGTTGTTAATATATCTTTTCTCAACCTGAAAGTTGCTGTTGATTTTCAAAAGGCCAAATCCTCTAGTGCCGACCCATATAGAAGAATCATGCGCTCTGTACGTAGTTAGAATAGGCGTACTTGTTATTGTTTTTACGCTTTCGTCTGTCGCCACATAAAGTCCATTTTCGCATCCAATCATCAGTTTTTCGTTGCTAATCGGCATGATGGAAGTCACCCCGCTTATGAATTCTATACGCTGACTGTAGTATTTGGCGTCTTGCTTTTTTTCGTAAACCTTCATTCCTGATCCAAAAAGCAAGGTTCCCCCTGCGTCTTCTGTGACCACTCTGACTCCTTGCGGACTGCTAAAGACCTTTTCAAAGTAGATGGAGTCATCTTTTTGATGCATCAAGTCCAACCCAGCATTTGTTCCAATCCAAATGGAACCATTTTTTGCTTGGAATATGATGTTGATTACATCGCTGCTAATAGTACCACCTACTGCTTTCTTTTGGAAAACTTGGATGATCTCTGTTTTTGGTGAGTAGTGATTGAGTCCTCCTCCTTCCGTACCTATCAAGATACTGCCATCTGTCAATTCTTCAAGACAGAGGATTCTTGAGTTTGATAATGAATTGGCGTTTCCTACTTCTTTTTGAAAGACTTTCAGATTCTTACCATCATATCTGCACATTCCATTAAATGTGCCAAACCAAAGAAAACCGTACTGGTCTTCAATGATGGTGTTTATATCGCTGTGTGGGAGTCGGTCATTAATATCATTGGGTAAAAACCTTAGATCATCAGTGGTTTGAGCAATTGTGAGACTGCTTGCAAGTAGTATACTGCTGATGAATAGATACAAACCTTTTAAACTCATTGAATTTTATGTTTTGTCAGACAGAGCTACTGAAACTGTATTAGATATTCAGGTCTTTCTCTTCAAGATGATACTTATCAGCTGTGGAACAACTTTATTACCATCCTTTGTCTAAAATATGAAAATTGAATGAGATAATCGTCATATGAGTAATTTGTACCTATCAGGCATTACGATCTTTAAAAAACCTCTAAAATCATCAATAGAGGCTGTTTTATATCACTCAAGGCAAGAAATTGAACGATGCGTACAAGTGATTGAACTTTAAACAACAGTATTTGAACCTCCTAGTAAAACGACTGCACATTGTCCTAGATACTTTTGGTCATTATAATCATTTCTAAATATCTACTAAAAACACTTATGAAAACATTAAAATCTTTAATTAAAAAACCTCAAATTTTAGTCATCGCACTGATGGCTTCAATAGTGATGGTTTCTTCGTGTACCGAAGATGAGGTAACTCCTCCTGAGCCAGGGACTGTAGAAGCTACTGTTCCTGAGGCTGCTGTAGTAAATGTTCCATTTACATTTGTTGATAGGACAAGAGAAGTAGCAAGCAGAGAATGGACTTTTCAAGATGGAACACCAGCGACATCTACTGATCAAACAGTAGCCGTGACGTTCACGACAGCAGGTGAAAAAACTATTGGTTTAAAGATCACATTTGCTAATGGTGCTGAAGCTGAGTCATCATACACTGTAAATGTTTCTCCCGAGTTGAGTGCTACGGCATCCGCTACCGCTACTCAGTCAGCACTCCAATTTGGAGACAATGACTTCCGATTTTCTGTTGCACTTTCAGCCGCTGTTATAGGAGGAGCCGATGAAGTGCTTTGGACCATTCCGGGTGGAATACCTGAGACCTCTACAGAATTAAGTCCGACAGTAGAAATGGTAGGGTACGGTGATGTGGACATTACTTTGAACCTTAAAAGAGCTCTTGATGGAGCGGAGGTAAATATTACTACCACGGTAACTTTAGAAGCAAGTTATTCTAATCTTTTTGCAGATGGTTTATGGTCATTTGATGATGAGAGCAGAGTTGGTAGTTTCCAAACTTGGGATGGCGATTTGGGCGCTCCATTTGAAGAAGGTGTTGTGACATCTGTTTCAGAAGGTTTTAAAGGATCAGCTATACAAGTTACTTACCCTGGTAATAAAGGATATTATGGAATGATTTCGAGAGATCTTTGGGAAAGCAATGCCCAATTAGCTTCTGGAGACATTGTTCTATTCAGCTATTATCTAAGAGTTCTTACAGAAGGCGCAACGGTACAGTTTTCAAGAATTGTGAACCATTTGCCAGGTTGGTCAATCGAAGACCCATCTTTGGAAGAGGGTTATCAGTATTTTGCTAATGTAGGACCTGTTGAAGGCGGTGCACCAAGTGAATGGGTGAGAATTTCAGTTGTAGACACCTTGAGTAGTTTAAATCAGGCATCTGCATCTAATGTATTCCCTGAAATCGGATTCGCAGGTGATGCTGCATCATTCTTGATTGATGAAGTGGAGTTAATTAAGCTCGGAAGTGTAACTGAGTGATCCAAATAAATGATTTACAAAAGAGAAGAGAAGAGCAAGATGATTCAAGACAAGTTTAAGGGATCAATAAAACCGTTGATTTTCCAAATCATATCTGTCTTGATAATTCTTGTTATCATACTTCTCTTTTCTTTTTCTATGATTTTATATTAATCTAAAAATTATGAATATTAAGACCTACTTTAAAATCGGGTTGTTTTGTATTTTTCTATTCTCTTTTAGTACTTTCTTAACGGCACAAAGCAACACCGTATCTGGGACAATAACAGAGATCGGCACATCGGAAACTCTTGTTGGTGTTACTATTATGGAAGTAGGTACTTTAAATGGTACTATTTCAGATATAGATGGCAATTATACGATTTCTGTTTCTGACAATGCCACATTGAAGTATTCTTTTATCGGCTTTGAAACCAAGGAGATTGCTGTCAACAACCGCTCAAGAATCGATGTTGAATTGGCCGTTGAATTAAGTGAACTAGATGAAGTGGTTGTGATTGGCTATGGCTCAACTTCAAAGAAAAAATTAACTGGAGCAGTGACCTCTGTTACTCAAGAAAGTTTTAAAGCGGGCCCCATTGCAACTATTGGAGAGGCATTACAAGGAAATGCGGCTGGTATAATGATACAATCAGGAGGAGGTCAGCCAGGTGCAGCAGAAAGGATAAATATTCGTGGGGTAAATTCCCTTACAGGTGGAACTTCACCGCTAATCGTAGTAGATGGCTTTCCATTATTTGATGTGGCTACTAGCGGTGGTGGTGATTTGGAAAATTTTACTTCTCAGCTAAGTCCATTAGCATTTATTAACCCGGCGGATATTCAATCCATAGAAATCTTAAAAGATGCTTCCGCAACAGCGATCTATGGTAATCGTGGAGCAAATGGAGTGATTTTGATTACCACCAACAGGGGTGCTCAACCCGGTTCCAGAGTCACCTACAGTAATTTTTTTGGTGTAAGGGAACTCCCAAAGCAAATAGAGGTGATGGGGTTTCAGCAATATGCAGAATACCAGCACACCAACAATCCTGGTAATG
The DNA here is from genome assembly GCA_040218415.1 of Cyclobacteriaceae bacterium. Classification (GTDB taxonomy): domain Bacteria; phylum Bacteroidota; class Bacteroidia; order Cytophagales; family Cyclobacteriaceae; genus JAVJRN01. The sequence goes on along the minus strand of JAVJRN010000066.1, from coordinate 209,517 downwards.
TGTTTTTTACTGATAGAAACACAGACGAGATGTATGATTTTGATTTTAACGAGATCGAGAGCGTAAACTGGCAAGATGAGATTTACAGAACTGGCTTTGTTCAAAATCACTCCATTTCTATTCAGAACTCAAGTGAAAAAAGTAATTCCTTTTTTTCTTTGGCAGCATTAGACGACAAATCCATATTAATCGAATCTGATTTTAAGAAATACAACGCGAAACTCGGATTTGAACAAACACATTCAGATGCTTTATCATTTGGAGGTGATTTAAGCTTCAATTATATAGAGTACGAAGGTCTGCCTACGGAAGGTCGAAGTGGTGGTGCGCAAGGAGTGACTAATCAGGCACTAAGCGCTGCTCCCTATGATCTTTTTAACCCAAGGACGGCCCAAAGTTTTTTGAACGCAGGTTTCCCCGAAGTAGATCTTAATAATTTTTACGAATTCAATGTGGGTAACATGGTTACTTCTGCTCGGGACACAGATTTAAAGAAATCGTCTAGTCGCTTTATTGGTAATGGCTATTTGACTTATAATATTTTTGAGGGTCTTTCATTAAAAGTTACGGGTGGTGTTGACGTTTATAATTTGACAGATCGTATTTGGTATCCTAGATCTACAGGTCTTGGAGACTTTTATGAGGGTTTGGCAATCGTTACTAACGCGCGGAGTATCAATATACTCAATGAAAATATTCTTTCTTATCAAAAAAGATTTGCAAGTAAGCACGACATCAATGTGGTGGTAGGATTTACACAGCAAACAAGCAATTCTGAGAGTGTTAGATCTGAAGCTAATCAATTTGAAAATGAAACACTTGGATATAAACAACTACGTCTTGGTGCATTATATGTTACTTCTTCCAATGTGGATAAAGCACATTGGCTCAGTTACCTCAGCAGAGCAATTTACACTTTTGATGATAAATTGAATGTATCAGTCTCAATAAGGAGAGACGGAACATCTCGCTTTTTACTTAATAAATGGGGTACTTTCTTCTCAGTAGGAGCCTCATATGATTTGACCAAGGATATTTTATCAAATTCAGGTTTTATTAATGAACTTAAAGTAAGAGCAAGTTATGGCGAAGTAGGAAATGCAAACGTTCCTCTTTCTGGAGCTTATGCTCAATTAGGAGTGGCGCATTATACTTTCAACGATGCGCAGGTTTTAGGGCTTGCAGCTTCTAATCTTGCTAATGAAGGACTAAGCTGGGAGAATACCAAAGAGCAAAATTATGGATTGAATTTTAGTCTAGCTAAAAATCGAATAAGCGGGAGTGTTGATTACTTCATCAAGGAAACTGTAGATATGATACTGCGAACTCCGATACCCAATATCTCGGGATTCAACTCAGCATTTAGAAATGTAGGTTCCATGGTGAACAAAGGGCTTGAGATAACCTTACAATCAGATCTAATATCCACAGGTAATTTTTCTTGGGATGTGGCAACTAATTTTTCCTACATAGATTCTGAAGTAACAAATATTGCACAAGGTGGTGATCGTATTACAATTGGAGCTTTTATTGGTGGAGGTTATGGCGATATGTTCGTGCTTCGTGAGGGTGCGCCTGTTGGTGAAATATTTGGTTATCAGACCGAAGGTATCTATACAAGCGATGATTTTGATCCAGTTACAGGGGTCTTATATGATGATGTCACTGGAGGACTAAGTCTAGTAAAGCCAGGTGATTTAAAATTCAAAGATACCAATGGCGATGGTATCATTTCTGATGAAGACAGGGTTGTATTGGGTCGAACTATGCCGAGATATTACGGAGGACTGACTAACACTATCAGATATAAAAATTTCGATCTAAGAATTATGATGCAGTATTTTCTTGATTATGATGTCTTGAATGCATCCAAGATAATATACAAAAGATACCGCTCTGGTACAGCAAGTAATGTTTCTCCAGAATGGTTTAATAGGTGGACTCCAGATAACAGACAGAGCGAACAATACGCGGAAATTGCACCTACAGTTGTAGTAGATGAGTATGTTGAAGATGGCTCCTTTTTGAGAATAAGTAATGTGAAATTGGGATATACTTTTCCATCAAAATTGTTGGCTTTGGGAGTTAAAAGCCTCAATGTATTTGCCTCTGTTGATAATCTGGCCATTTTCACCAAGTATTCTGGATATGACCCTGAAGTAAATACCAATCAGGGTACTGGAGCGTACACTTCAGCCCTTACAGCTGGAATGGATTTCGGTGCTTTTCCAAGAGCTAGAACATTCATGGGTGGTCTAACATTAACTTTTTAAATTATTTTGATGATGAAAAAAATATATTTTCTAGCAATCATTCTGGCTCTGTTATCCTGTGAGGATAAATTGGAGATTCCGTTACAAAGCAGTATATCAACCATTAATTTTTTCCAGTCGCAATCTGATTTTGATTTAGCACTTACAGGAGCTTACGATCCTATCGCCAGTCATCAACCAGGAAACGGGAATGGAACTTATTTTCGTGGATTAATGATATTGGGTAGAGCTGGTACTGATGAAATGTATGCTACTCAGCAATTCCAAGCAGGATTCGAAATTACAGATTATACTTTCACTCCCGCTAATCAATATACTGAGAGTGTGTGGGAATTTCAATATGTCGGGATTAGTCGAGCCAATACCATATTAAATAGACTTCCAGCGGCTATTGAGCGTGGTGTTGAAATTCCGCAAAGTGAAATAGATAGAATTAGCGGTGAAGCATATTTTCTTAGGGGATTTTACTATTGGCAGTTAGCGCGGCTTTATGGTGGTGTACCATTGGTTACTCAGGAGGTAGTCGACGTAAACACCCTTTCTCTAGTAAGAAATACGCTAGCAGAGACTTACGCTCAGATTATAGCTGACTTTGAGCAAGCTGAGGCATTGCTTCCTGTAGTAAATCAAAATGGTCGTGCAAGAAAATATGCGGCTACTACTTTTCTTGCCAAGGCTTACCTTCAGATGGCAGGCGAACCGCTCAATGATGCTACAGCAGCTGCAAAGTCACTGGAGTACACTACAAAAGTGATTGATGAGGGTGGTTTTGCGCTAGTACCTAATTATCAGGATTGCTTCAACTACAGGGATGAGTATCATTCTGAATATATTTTTGATGCTGAATATACTTTCTGTGGTAATTGTGAAGGAGGACAAGTCGGAACATGGTCTGGCGCACCGGATTTCACTTTTACTCAGGCTTATACCTTGGTACGAACTTTTGCAGAACATTATTTTTCATATGATGAGAATGACCCAAGAAGAGAATGGAACATTGCGCGATATAGAATAATTGATGCTCAAGGAACCAGAGAGCCTCTGGAAGTAGGAGATACAAGTTATTATGCATACAAATGGAGACACGATACTGATGAAGATGAAAGACCAGAAGGTTTTTTCGAGTGGCAGTCTCCGTTTAACTTTCCAATTACCCGATATGCAGATGTGCTCTTGATGCATGCTGAAGCACTATGGAGACAAGCAGGCTCACCTGCTGGGTTTACAGATTCAAGAGCATTGGATGCTATTAATCAAGTAAGGAGAAGAGCCTATGGGGTAGATTTAGGTACTGCTGATCCAGCGGTGGATCTTGTTAGTATTGATGAACAAGCACTACTCGATGAACGAAAATGGGAACTGTGTTACGAAGGACATAGATGGCATGATTTGGTAAGATTTGGGAAATTAGAAGAAGCGGTTAAAAGTATTAATTACGAACATGACCCTAACCTTCCAAGACCAGATCTGAGTTGGCAGCCCCACCATATATTTTTCCCAATTCCGCAAACGGTTATTGATACAGGAGGTGGTGATCTCAAGCAAAACTGTGGGTATTCTTCTGATTGCTTTAATTCTGAGCAATGAGCAGCTATAAAAAAACTTTAATGTGTACCGCCTTTGTGTTGTTATCTGCTTTGCTTCTTACCTCATGTGGGGTAGGAAGTACTTCAGAACTTAATAATTCCTTCTTCATTACGGTTGATCCTTCAATGAGTGATGACTTGTCATCACTCATGAAGGAAAAATTGGCTATGGCAAAAGGACAAGATGTTGTCATCAATTTTGAAAAAGGAGAATACCATTTTTATCCTGAGCAAGCAAAAAGTGAATACCTAACCATCTCCAACAATGACAATGGGGACAAGAAAATAGCCATGCCTTTTTTTGGAGTAAACTCTGTGCGAATAGAGGGAAATGGGTCTGACTTAATTTTTCATGGTGGAATAATCCCGCTGGTGCTTAAAGGTGTAGGAGAGTCTTTGATTTCTGATGTTAATATCTACTGGGACAAACCGTTTACTTTCGAAGGAGAGGTGATTGAAAGCTCACAGGAGAATGGGACTTTTACGTTGAAAGTAGAAGAACAGAATGAATATGAAATCAGGAAAGGCCGCCTATTTTTCAAAGGTTATGATTGGGAGTTGCCACTTGGAGAGAATATTGTTTACAGCAAAGAAACACTTAGACCTTATTATTTTACCTCACATTATGAACACCCGTGGCTTGCTCAAGAGTTGACAGCAGAAGAATTAAGTGAGGGTATCGTAAAGTTTGGAAATGTCAAAGCAAAGAAAGTGCCTCCGGTGGGATCTATTTGGGTAGACAAAGGGCCACATGGAGAAAACAGACGTTATCCAGCTATATTCATCAATGATAGCAAGAATATTAGAATAGAGCGAGTTAATGTATATGCCAGTGGAGCGATGGCATTAATTGCTGAAAAGTCCTCTAACATTACATTAAGCAAATACAATGTTACACTGCCTGAAGGATCTAAAAGGATGATCGGCGTGACAGCAGATGCTACGCACTTTGTAAATTGTAAAGGGCTCATTTCAATGGATTCTTGTCTTTTTAAGAATATTTTGGATGATGCCACCAATGTTCAAGGCACTTATATGCTTGTTGATGAAGTAGTAGATGCTAATACATTAAAGGCAAGTTTTGGTCACTATCAACAAGAAGGGTTTCCTTTTGCTTCAGAAGGAGATTCAATAAGATTTGTTTCTCGCGGCGATCTATTGCCAATCAAAGTGGTTACTGTAAAATCCGTCAAAATGGACAGTGAGAATGATTATAAAATAGCATTCAATCAGGATATTTCAGATTTAGACCTTGTCAATACAGTCGCTGAGAATATTTCTTTCGTTGCAGCTGTTAAAATTACCAATTGTGTAGTCAAACAAAATAGAGCACGAAGCTTGCTGATCTCTACCTCAAAGCCAGTAGAGATTTCTAATAATTATTTCTCTTCAATGATGGCAGGTATTCGGATTTGTGGGGATGCTAATTTTTGGTTTGAATCTGGTCCGGTTTCTGATGTATTGATTAAAGGTAATGTATTTGAAGATCTTGGCATTGGTGGGCATAATCCACAAGCCATCTTACAGATAGACCCGATAATAGGTAAGGAATTTCGTTCCAATGGTTTTTATCATAGAAATATATCCTTCACGGGCAATACGATTAAAACCTTCGATCGATTATTGGTTTATGCCTTGAGTGTAGATGGGTTGTCAATTACTGATAATAAGATTTCACAAACCCACGGCTATAAAGAAATTTACCCTGACTTATCCCATTTTGATATTCAGAACTGTAATAACGTTTTTATTTCAGGAAATGAGTATGTAGGGACAAGTGATGCTGAGATTAGCTTAAAGCTTTCTGATCAGTTCCAAATAAATGACCAGCTAGGGTTCAGTCCAAAAATTGTTAACAATCCAAATAAATATTTTTATCAAAATTAGAATGCGGATATATTCAATTCTAGTACTATTTAGTCTGTTTCTTTCTTTTGATATCCATGCTCAGATTGATCCTGGTGTAGATTTTGATCTTAATGGCTATATCAATGAGAAATTGGATGCAGGAGAAACATACATTGTCGTTCCTCCGGGTAGGTATCGCGTACCAGAAATGAATAACACTCATCTCAGGTTCACAGGAAGAAACGATGTTACGATTGTAGCAGATGGTGTTGAAATGATATGTACAGAGACAGTTCAGGCCATTCAAATTGTGAGTTGCAATAATTTTAAATTGCAGGGGCTTACCATAGATTATGATCCACTTCCATTTACACAGGGAAGAATTGTCGAACTTTCTTCAAATAAAAGAACTTTGACTGTCGATTTAATTGATGGGTACTCAAGCAGGCTCAGAGGAGATAAGGTTGAAATATTTGACCCTAATACGGGAGAGTTGGTGACGAACACCTATTATGGCGCTACCTACGAAGTAGACGATGAAACACGTAAGGTAATCATAACAAAACCATCAAATTATAACGCTGTAGATTCGCAAGAGGAAGTAGGGGATATCGTAGTATTAGGGTCACAGAGCAATAAAAATATCCCTCATGCCATCCTGCCGAGTTCATGTACCAATTTGGTTTTGGAAAATGTGACTTTGTATGCAGGTACCACCTTCGGGTTTTTTGAAACGAACTGTAGCGGTTCAAAATATATCAACTGTAGTGTCGATCGACGGCCATTAGAAACGGATATTCGCGAACGTGGTGTTAGACGTATGCGGAGCAACAATGCCGATGGCTTTCATTCCAAGTTCGCGAGGGTGGGGCCTTCGTATGTCGGTTGTATTTCTCGTTACAATGGTGATGATGGTATTGCAATTAATGGTGACTACCATGTAGTGACTGCCGCCGTAGGACCTAAACTAACGGTAGTGGCTAAGGGCGGAGGGCCTTTGAGACTGGATGTTGGTGATTCGGTGGAGCTGGTTACTTATACGGGAAAACGCTTGCCGAATGCTAATGTGGTGGAGATTGAGATGGGACCAGCACTAACGGCCCAAGAAAAGGGGTTTCTACAGGGCACTACATTTTATGCGGAGGCAGCAGACACTTATAAAGCACGATTTGTCTATTATGTTACCATAGATCGACCAATTAATATGCAACGTGGTAGTTTATTGGCTGCTGCTAATCGCATTGGAAATAGTTTTGAGGTCAGAGATTGTATTATGGGACCGAATAGAAGCCGAGGAATTCTTATTAAATCAAGTAACGGTATTATAACAGGAAACACTTTGAAGGACAACTGGGGACAAGCCATTAAGTTGGCACCTGAATATGTTTGGCTTGAATCTGGGAGTGGTAGTAATATTACCGTTTCAGATAATGTGATTTCAGGGTGTCATGATGTTTCTATTGCAGTATATGCTACAGGTGGCAATGGTCAAGTAGCGCCTATTGGAGCTCATGAGAACATTCAAATAATAGGCAACTCCATCGTTGGTTCGACTAATCCTGCCATAGCTATTACTTCAACCAGGAATTTCACACTCGAAAATAATACTATTTCTTCACCAAATAATGAGTTGTTAGCACCATGGATTAGTGGCAATTTTGGACGAAATGCAGATCCAGATAGAGAAATCTATTTTGACAATTTTGAAGTGGAGGATGTAAATGTTTCAGGTATATCGATAGGTAACTGTATTGATGATTATATTATGTTAGGTGATACATACGATCTAAATCATACTATTAGCCCTGGGAATGCAACTTACAAGGGTGTAAGGTGGAGTAGCAGCGATACATCAATTGTGACTGTGGATGAGAGAGGAGTAGTGACTGCCGTTTCAGATGGAAATGCGACGATTACAGTAACTTCAAATGATGGTAATTTTTCCAGTGAGTGTAGTATTAATTCTGGCACTGAACCGGTTATTCTGGATAGTCACGTTAGTTCAATCGAACTTCCTTCTATTTACCCAAATCCCTCATATGGAAGGATTTTTTTTAGAGCGGCTGAACCAGATGATAAAATTTACATTTATTCAATAGCTGGAACTTTGATCGATTCGCTAGTATATGATCATTCTATGAGCATAGAGCTAAATAGTGGAATCTATGTAGTTAAAATTATTTCACAAAGTGGTCAAGAGAGTTCTCACAAAGTGGTGATCAAAAAGTAAAAGGTTGACTTAATTTTTGTTTATTGAATTCAGGCTCGATTGGTCAGAACGAAATTTTGTCAACTCAAGGATTTTTTATAATAGTTATTTTCATTTATTCGTTTTTTTAATTGTTTGATTAAGAGAGAGGGTTGGGAGAGTTTCCCGACCCTCTTTTTAAGCAGTCTTAAAAATTAAATTATCTTATTTTGTCAATATGAACGAAAGCAGAGAATCGAGAAAAAATACTATGTCTACCTTTTTGGTTTTCTTATTGATTTCGTTATTTACGGGATCAACTGTTCTATTTGCACAAAAAATAGAGAAAGATTCATTTAGGCTCTTCTTTTTGGGTGGTCAATCCAATATGGAAGGTCATGGCTTGAATGCCGAACTGCCGGACTCTTTGAGAGGACAAATCGAAAATGTCTGGATTTATCAAGGGTCACCAACAGGTGATGACAATCCCAAAGGAGGTCTTGGGAAATGGGATAATTTGAGGTCGGGAAACGGAGCAGGTATTACTACCGATGGTGTTGGGATTCAGTATGCTCACAAGTTTGGACCCGAGTTATCCTTCGGTAAGAAAATCGCAGCGATGTATCCTGATGATAAAATCGCCATTATCAAATATGCCAGAGGAGGATCTTCTATTGATAGTATGGCTGCACGAAATTATGGCTCTTGGGAATTCGGCTTTAGCAGTACAGATAATCAGTTTGATTACTTCCTAAAAACCGTCGAAGGGGCTTTGAGTGAAAATGATATTGACGGAAATGGGATAGAAGATGTCCTGAAGCCATCCGGAATTATCTGGATGCAAGGGGAAAGTGACGCTACCATGACGGAAGAAATTGCACAGCGCTATTATTCAAACCTTAAGAGGCTCATGGACCTTATGCGTGCAACTTTTAGAGATGATGACCTTGCGGTGGTTATTGGTAAAATTTCAGATTCAGGTTTAGATAATAATGGTAAAACTTGGGTATACGGAGAGTTGGTACAGCATGCGCAGGAAGAATACGTGCGTAAAGACAAAAATGCTGTCATCGTGCGAGATACAAAAAGTTATAAATATTCGGATCCTTGGCATTATGATAGCGAAGGTTACATAGATCTAGGAATAAAATTTGCCGAAGCGGTCTATCAACTGAATAAATAATAAATGCTGTGTTGCAACCTAAGTATGTTGTTCTATTGATGTTGATGCTTTTGCCATCTTTCCTTTGAGGTCAAAGGCATATAAGGGAGCTGATAAAGCTTGGGAATTTTGTGAATTATTACAACACGCTCAGGTAGAGTTTGTCAAAAAGGGCAGGAAAGCCGCCATTGTGCGAAGCACAAATGACTATGGCTACTCCTAACCATAATACGAAGGATTCATTGATAGGGATCAAGTTCGCTGAAGCGGTTTATCAACTCAGCCTATAACAATAGTGATATGCTAAAAAATATACTTTCTCTTTTATTGATTCTATGGGTCTCTTTAGTATTCGCTCAAAGCAATACCATCGCTTCAAATCGAGATCTTATCAGTCTAGATGGTAAATGGAAATACATCGTGGATCCGATGGAAAACGGTTACTATAATTATCGTTGGAAACCGAATCCTAATGGGTTCTTCAAAGACCAGAAACCGGCCAATGAAAGTGATTTGGTTGAGTACAGTTTTGATGACTCACAGCAGATCAATGTTCCTGGGGATTGGAATACCCAAAAGGAGAACTTATTCTTCTATGAAGGCACGATTTGGTATAAAAAGTCCTTTTCATATACCAAAAATGACCAGCGCGCATTTCTTTACTTCGGAGCGGTCAATTACGAGGCTAGGGTTTATCTCAATGGAGAAGAGCTTGGAATGCACCACGGCGGTTTCACTGCCTTCAACTTTGAGGTAACTGATCGCTTAAAGGACGGAGAAAACTTCGTGATATTGAAAGTGGACAATACCCGAAAACTGGAGCAAATTCCTACCGTCAATAGCGACTGGTACAACTTCGGCGGGATTACACGATCAGTAAAATTGATTGAAGTGCCACAGACATTCATTGAGGATTATTCTATTCAGCTTAAAAAAGGATCGCTGAACGAAGTGGAAGGTTGGGTTCAGATAAATGGATCACCCGCAAAGTCGGTTAAAATTGAGATTCCTGAAGCTAAAGTTTCTGTGGTGGTACAGCCAGATAAAAACGGTTGGGCTAAAGTTGCTTTTAAAAGCAAACTAAAGCTATGGTCGGATACAAATCCCAAACGTTACGACGTAAAAATATCCTCAGGTGAGGACGTGATTACAGACAAGATTGGATTCAGAAGTATTGAAGTAAGAGGTCAGGATATATTGCTGAATGGCAAATCTGTATTTCTTAAGGGAATCTCTATTCATGAGGTGGCACCCTTCACCGCGGGCAGGGTAATCGCACCAGAGCAGTGTAGGACTTTGCTTACTTGGGCGAAAGAGTTGGGATGCAATTTTGTGAGATTGGCGCATTATCCGCACAATGAGGACATGGTTCGTATCGCTGACGAAATGGGATTGATGGTTTGGTCGGAGATTCCGGTGTATTGGACGATCGATTGGGAAAATGAAAATGTGTTTGCTAATGCCCAAAAGCAACTAGTGGACATGATCGCTCGGGACAAAAACCGCGCATCAGTAATTATGTGGTCAGTGGCCAATGAAACGCCGATTAGTGAACCGCGAACAGACTTTTTGAGAAGATTGACAGAAACTGCCAGAGCTGAGGATCCTACTCGACTGCTTACTGGAGCACTAGAACCACACGATCGTGATGGCTATCGCTTTTTGGATGACCCTTTTGGTCAATATCTGGATGTTGTCGGCGCAAACAACTATTGTGGCTGGTACTATGAAACGCCTCAGTTTTGCTCAGATATCAGGTGGAAAATGGTCTATGACAAGCCTTTCATTATGAGCGAGTTTGGCGGAGGAGCTTTGCAAGGAAATCAAGGCAATACCACAGCGCGATGGACTGAGGAATATCAAGAGGAGCTTTATGAGGGCAATATCGAAATGCTAAAGAATATTCCATTTTTAAGAGGAACCACACCATGGATATTGATGGATTTTCTCTCTATGAGACGCCCACTTCCCAATATTCAAGATTATTGGAATCGCAAGGGGTTAATCTCAGATCAAGGCATCAGAAAAAGGGCATTTTATAAGCTCCAAGAGTATTATAATGAGCAGCCTGTTCAGCTATCTGAAAATGAAAAATGAATTGAATTTTATGGATAGAAGTTGGGAGCATAAGGTACTTAGATCGGTTATTGATAATATACCTGATACAGTCTATATAAAAGATAAGAAGGGTGTTTTTCAACTGATTAATAAAGCTCAAGCAGAAATACTAGGGCTTGAGAAACCCGAACAGGCTTATGGAAAGTCTGACTTTGATTTCTTTAAGCATGCTCAGTTGGCTTATAACGAAGAGCAGGAAATTATCCGTTCTGAAAGACCAGTGATTAATCATGTTATTGAAATTGAAACCGTGGCAGGGGAAGTTTTGCATTTGTCCGAAACGAAGTTTCCGATTTACAATGATGAAGGTGAGTGTATAGGGCTTGCTGGGGTTTCTCGAAATATTACAGATTTAATTAAACTTCAAAGAAGTTTAATTAAGGAGAAGGATATAGCTCAGCGCTCAGATCAGTTAAAATCAAGATTTTTAGCTAATCTTAGTCATGAACTTAGAACGCCTTTGAACATAATTGTTGGCCTTTCAGGACTTGTATTTAATGAGAGTATTGACATTGAAAAAAGGAAAGAATTTCGAAAGCATATAGAAGAGAGCTCTAATCTGCTAACACATCTAATAAATGATATACTTGATTTATCTAAAATAGAATCAGGTATGTTGAAATTAAACTTTTCAATCTTTGACCTCAATGCACTCGTCTCTAGGGTTGTTAAGGATCAAAAGCTCAATTTTGAATCAGAAGTTCAGATACAGTGTGATACTCTTGGAGAAAACCTTTACATAGAAACCGATAAAGGAAGGCTGGAGCAGGTTTTAATTAACCTTATCTCCAACGCTAAGAAGTTTACAACTAAGGGGCAAATAACTATTTCATATAAGGATTTGGATGATCAGCAACTGGAGTTTGTTGTTGAAGATACAGGTGCAGGCATTCCAGCCGACAAAATTAACCTCATTTTTGAAAGCTTCGTTCAAGCGGATGCTTTTAGCCCTGGATCAGGTTTGGGCTTAGCTATTAGCAGAAACATTATAAAACTTCTTGGTGGAGAAATAGGCGTGGAGTCAAAGGTAGGGCTGGGAACGCGATTTGTCTTTACCATAAATTTTAAAGAGCACAAAGGCTTGGATAAGCCGATACAGAATGAGCGAAAGAAAATATTCAGTAGTCAAGGAGAAGGAGGAAAGATGCGAGCGCTTATTGCAGAGGATAATCATTCAAATTATGAATTACTTTCTTTGATTTTGGATAGGTCATTCGAAGTGACCTGGGCTAAAAATGGATTAGAGGCCATTGAAGAAGTTAAAAAAAACGCCCCAAATATCATTTTCATGGATTTGAAAATGCCTGAAGTTGATGGACTGGAGGCCACTCGAACTATACGTAGTTTCAATGAGGAGGTAATTATAATAGCGGTTACTGGTAATGCTTATGATTCTGATCGAGAGATGGCATATGCGGTAGGTTGCAATGAGTTTATCAGTAAGCCTATAAATATATACGAGTTGCGCGAGGTGATAGAAAAGCACATGGGTAATGTCGATATATCTGATTTCTGACTAAAAAACATGATATATAGTTCTCGCGATGAAAGTAGTACAGCAAGGAGTAATTGTTATTCTGATTTTAATGGGATTTGGACTGCTTTCGTGGCTTAATATTTATGTTCAACCAAAAACGAATTTTGACGAAAGTGCTCGGGGAACCTATGTACTGCCAGAACTCCTCACTCGAAATGATGGAAAGAAAATTTCCAGTGTAAAAGAGTGGGAAAGCCAAAGGCAGAGTGAGGTTTTATGATTTTTCGCATATGAGGATTATGCTAAGTTTTAAGCTGGTTAGATAATGGATGGTCATTTTTAAGTTTCTAGAACATAAAATTATGAATAGACAAAACATCTTTAAAATTTCATTTTGGGTATATTTCATCGTCTGTTTTTCTTCCTTCGAGGTTGCATTTTCTCAGGAAAAATCAGTGGTTACCTCATACCCCTCCCCTTCAAACGAAATACTCTCGGGAGATTATAAATTGGAAGTAAATGGTAAAACTGTAGCTATTTACCTCGCGGAGATTGCCACAGTAGAGAACCCTGAAGGCTGGATGCTACAACCTGCGGATGTAGGAGATTCTTATTCCTTTTCATATTTTGACTTTTCAGGAGAGGTTACTATCAAGGTAACCTCATTGAAGAAGCCGCTGGATAATCTTGTTATCCGTCCCTTATCCGCTCAGGTTAAGCCTGTAGTTAAGGGGAATTCCATGACTTTTACGATCAATAAGCCCTGCCAACTTTCCATTGAACCTGAGGGAAGGTTGGAGCCGCTGTTGATTTTTGCTAATCCGATCGAGCTAAATCCCCCTAAGAAAGATGATCCCAATGTCGTGTACTTTGGCCCAGGTATTCACAAACCGGAAAGAATTAAATTAAGTGATAATCAAACCCTATATATCGCTGGGGGAGCCATCGTGAAAGGTGGTGTACATGTGAAGGGCGATAATATTCAAATCAAGGGTAGAGGAATCCTATGTGGAAACGACTGGGCTTGGCTCAATGGTCCAGGAAATATGATTCGAATTGAAGAGTCTTCAAATGTTACTATAGAAGGTATTATTGTGAGAGGCTCTTGGGGCTGGACGATTCCTATATACAACAGCGACTCTGTAGCTTTCGACAATATCAAACTTGTTTGTAGTAAAAACCCCAATGATGATGGCATCAATCCCTGCAATTCGCAGCGCGTTTATATCCGAAATTCCTTTATAAGAACGGATGATGACTGCATTGCCATGAAAGGCATAAAACTGGGCTCCAAGAATGATAACATCGAAGATATAGTGGTTGAAAATTGCATCCTTTGGAGTGATCGTGCTAGGGTGTTTTTGTTGGGACACGAGAGCCGTGCGGCTTACATGAGAGATATCCTCATTCGAAATCTAGATATTGTGCATTTCAACATGAGTCCTTTCCTGCTTGAGCCTGGGGAAGAGATGTCAGTAGAAAATGTACGTGTAGAGGATGTAAGAATTTTTGCTGACTACCCCAAGCAAGGGGGAGAAAAGACATTTGATTTGATCCGGCTGAAACCTACGGTCAACCAATACATGAAAAATAAGGTGCCGGGAAAGATCAGTAATATCCAATTTAAAAATATCACATTGACAGGCGAAGAAAGGGAAGGTTGGTTTTCAACTTGGATTGTCGGTGCAGACGAAAATCATAAGGTGACCGATGTGACCTTTGAAAATATTAGCTGGTTTGGTCAAACGCTGGATAAAGATTCCCCGCAGGTAAACATCGATCAAAACACAAAGAATATCATATTTAAATAGAAGAAAATGAAAACATTACACTTATTGTTTTGTGTGTTTTTAACAATGCAACCACTCATTGCTAAAGAGTTCAATCTTCGTGATTATCTCAAAGAAGGAGAAAAGGATGCCACACTTGCTGTGATTACCATGCTCCAAGAAGCTGTTGGATATAAAAATAGTAAGGTTATTATTGAGAAAGGGGCTTATCATTTCTATCCAGAAAAAGCCTTCGAGCAATATTCTTTTATAACTAACCACGACAACTCATTACGTAGAATCGCATTTCCAATAAAAGATTTTGACGGTCTAACACTAGATGCCAATGGATCAAAGTTCATTTTCCATGGTGTCATGATGCCTTTTCTTATTGAAAATTCGAAGAACATTGATATTTCTGGTTTTACTATTGATTGGCACCTCCCTTTACATGGCGAAGGAGTTATTGACGCAAATGACAACATCAACCAAACGTTCGACCTTAGGCTGGCGGACAATATGCCCTATGCCATTCGAAATGAGCAACTTATTTTTATTAAAGAAGGGTTCGAACATGATTTAGCCCATGCTATTTTGTTCGATCCTGAACGTAAAGCAATCGCCTATCGAACCACCGATTACACGCCACTAGCCATGATTAATGATATTAAAATCAGAAATAAGGAACAATTCGACTTTCCTAATTACGTTGATTTTAGATACCCTGAACATGAGGCTCAAGATCAGGAGTATTCCATAAAGGCAGAAGAGCTAGAACCTGGCTTGGTGAGAATTTCTGGAAACAAAAAATTACTACCTCCAGTGGGGATGGTTCTTGTTTGCAAAGGTCGGTTCGGAAAAGATAGAATTGCCAATGCCTTCCACATCAACAAAAGCAGTAATGTGACCTTGAGTAACGTGACCATTCATTACGCGGGAGGTATGGGAGTTCTTGGTGAGCGTAGTGAGAATATTACACTGGAAAGTGTAAACGTGATGGCGAACGATGAGAAAAATCTTATGGTGTCAACAACCGCCGATGCAGCCCACTTTTCTAGTTGTAAAGGTAAGATTGTGGTGAATAACTGTAATTTCAGACATCAGCTTGATGATGCCATCAATGTACATGGTGCGTATGTAGTCGTTGAAGATATTCTAGGACCTGATAAAGTGGGTGTCAGAATAGGACACTTTCAGCAAGCTGGATTTCAGTTTGCTGGTGAAGGAGATACCGTGGGATTTATCAACCAGAAGATATCGGCTAATATTGAATTTAAGACAACTGTCAAATCCTTCTACAAGCTCAATAAGGACTACTATATTATTACGTTAAACGAAGCTCTTGCTGGTAAGCTGAACAAAGATTATATCATTGAAAATTTAGACTGGTATCCAGAGGTAACCATTACCAATAGCCAATTCGCCGACAATCGTGCCAGAGGTTTATTGCTAAAGTCACCAAAGAAAACGATTGTGAAGAACAACTATTTCAGCAACATGATGCAGGCGATTATCATAGGAACAGGTATAAGCTCGTGGTGGTTTGAATCTGGAGGTGCTCAAGACGTACTTATCGAAGATAACACCTTCGGTGATTGTGCATATGGTGGAGCCAAACATCCTGTAATGAGCATTGCTGCCAATTTGGATAAAAATGGTCGAATGCTGGGTAGAATCATTATCAACAACAATACATTTAACAATTTCAATCCGTCGATTATCAAAGCGACAGGTGCTAGATACCTGCAATTCACAAATAATAAGATTACCAATTCCGGAACTTTTGATCCCATAAGCCCTGATGCTTATGTGATAGAAGCAAAGCAAATTGAAACGCTGAAAATTAAAAATGTAAAGATTGATAAAGACTTTAAAAACAAGTTGAAAACAGAAGAAATCACCAATAAATCATCTGATATCAAGTAATTGAATGCAGAATAATGAGAGTATCAAAGTAATCCTATGAGAGTTTTATCCTTCTTTATCTTCAGTTTTTGTGTCTTGCTAGCGAAAGCACAAGACGACTGTACAAACCATTGGGAAACCATAATTCTCCCGGACAATATTTGGAAATATGCCGTTGATTCGGCTTTTGATAATCAAGATTGGAAATCCCTGTCTTACAATGATGCTGATTGGAATGAGGGTGAAGGAGGTATTGGCTATGGCGATGATGATGATGCGACTATTGTGCCTAATTGCAAAATTCTCTATCAGCGTAAACAATTCTCTTTGGAGGATACCAGCCTTATTAGCCAAGCGCTTTTGAGTATTGATTATGATGATGCCTTTGTTGCCTATTTGAATGGCGCTGAGATCGCACGGTCAGGTCTTTTAGATAAATTTCCTGATGCCAATAGTGCAGTAGAATTGCGAGAAGCAACGATGTACTCTGGTGGTTATCCAAAAAATTTTGATATTCCGAAGGATACCTTAGTCAAGTACCTTAATCAAGGACAGAACTTACTGGCGGTACAGGTTCATAATCAGTCAGCTAACTCTAGCGATTTGTCTTCCATCATCTATCTCTCATTGGGTGTTTCCTCTCCGGATCAGCTTTATGGACCAATTTCAGGAGACATAGTACTACCTGTGTCCCATAATACCGCTTTTGATATACCTCTGGTTAGTATTGAAACTCACGGATTAGAAATTGGCAGAGGAGATAAAATTACCGCTGACATGAAAATAATAGATAATGGGAATGCCCAGTTTAACTATTTGTCAGACTCAGGCAATGTTTATACTGGAAAGATTGCCATCAAAGTCAGGGGCTCTTCCTCAGCAGGATTCCCTCAGAAATCTTACCGACTTGAAACAAGAGACAGTGCCGGAGAAAATCTTAATATACCTCTATTGGGTATGCCGGAAGAGAATGACTGGTTGTTGATTTCTAATTACTATGATCGATCCTTTGTTCGGAATTTTCTTTCACATGAAATTTTTAGAGGTATGGGGCACTATTCTCCACGCATACGATATTGTGAGGTAGTGCTGAATGGCGAATATAAAGGAGTTTACTTGTTGGCAGAAAAGATAAAGGTAGATAAGGACAGGCTGGATTTAGCAAAACTCAATCCAGATGAAAATACAGGAGATGATGTAACAGGTGGCTACATTATCAAAAATGACAACTATGATCCATTGGGAAGTGATAGCTGGTTCGTGGATTTTCCAAAGATGGATGAATTGGAATGGGGTGCTGTGCGTGCAAGATTCGTTTATGAATACCCAGATTGGGATGTCATTACATCTCAACAAAAAAATTACATCAAAGAGTATATTGAAACCTCCAAAGATGCTTTGTATGGAGATGAATTCACAGATCCTACCAACGGGTATCGTGCCTATTTTGACGCTCGTTCTTTTATCGATTATTTTCTAATTTCAGAAATTTCCCGAAATGGTGACGCTTATAAGAAGAGCCGGTTCTTTCATAAAAATAAAGAAAGCAATGGAGGCTTACTTCACGCTGGACCTCCCTGGGATTTTGACTGGGCTTGGAAAAACTTATTCTTTCAGTCCAGTAATGGCAGTGGTTGGGCGCATTCTTATGAAGCTTATGGCTATGGAGATGTTCAGCCAGTTAGACTGATGAACCGTATGTTGCTCGATCCATATTTTGCGAATGAGGCCTACAATAGATATTTTGATCTTAGAGAAACAGTTCTTGATCATGATAATTTATCCCATAAAATTGATTCGATAGCAGCCTATCTTTCCAATGCTCAAGTTCGACATTTTGAGCAGTGGGATGTGCTTAATGGGAATAGCGGAGATCCGGATTCACATGTTCCAGAATCATTTGAAGATGAAATTGATCATTTGAAAGACTGGATTTCGATTCGATTAACTTGGCTGGACAACAACATGGACAAGTTTCAACATGAAATCGATACCACTGCAATCGTTGATACCACTTCACAAATTACTTTGTCTGAGCCTTTACCAATAAAATTTAGTATTTACCCCAATCCGGCAAAAAACAATTTTACGGTTCAACTGCCTGACGAATACAGAAGTAATGAAATGGTTTATTTGAAAATCACCACGCTAATAGGTAAGGTGATTTTTGAGGAAACTTTCAATGCGAGATCCGAAATTAGGGTGCAGACTGATTTACCTACAGGTATGTATGTCGTGGAGATTGCTACAGCACTTAAAAAGCTGGCTTCTGAAAAAGTATTGATAAAAAATTAAGCGACGTATTTCTTGAAAAATCACCAATTGGTATTTCTAGAACTTCAGGCGGTGTAATCACCAAAATGATGAGTTTTTAAAGCCATAAAGAAAAAATATATTGTACAATTGAAAGGGCTAAGCGTCTAATTACCTGCACTATATTGAAAACATGTTCTTTAAAACGCGCTTAACTTGTTGTTTAGTTTTTTTGTAGTAATTCCGAGGAGGTTTTTAGTTTTCAATTCTCAATAGCGTAAAGCTTGTTCATCTGTGAGCTCATGACACTTTCAGGTGTGAGTTTGAGCATTAACTTCATTAGCGGTTGTCCAACTTTACTATGTGCCATCTTACCAAATTGCCACGAGGTATTCACGATGTAGTCCACCTTTTTTATACGTTTCGATTGAAACTGTTGGAATGCTTCTTCGGCACTATGCAATGATTTCGATAGGCTTCTGCTTATATAATAAGCATCTTCAATTCCTTGACAAGCCCCTTGTCCCATATTTGGTGTGGTGGCATGTGCAGCATCCCCAATAAGACAAATATTCCCGTTATACCAAACAGGTAGTTTGTTGAGGTCATGAAGGATTGTTTGATGGATCTTTGCTGGTTCTGTATGCTCGATAAGTCCGGTTATTACAGAAGAAAAATCCTGAAAGAGTTTAGATAAATATTCTTTTCGGCCGACCTCTTCTGCTTTTTTGAGATGTTCTTCATTGGCTACTGCAAACCAATACACTTCACCATCATGTATTTGAGAAAATCCAAACCTGATTTGCTTACCCCAAGATTCTTGTCCAAGATTTTTTAATGAATCTGGTAGGTTCATTTTAGAAATGCCTCTCCAGCAGACTTGCCCGGAACTACGCACCGATGATTCGGGTAAAAATGCTTTTCTAACCAATGAGTCAATCCCATCAGCTCCCAATAGAATATCTACCTGGTCTTCTCCATTTTCAAATTGCAGATTGATGCCAGCTGTACTTATGGTGTGGCTTTTGTATTTTTTATCAAGTTGAACTTCATTTGATTTTAGAAGTTCGGTATATAGAATGTTGTGGAGCCTTGCACGGTGAATAGCTACTGTCTGGTTACCTTCCGCGTCTTGTACTACCTCACTTTTTATTTTCTTATATGGCTTGAGCTGAGGATTGGTGATTTCCATTTTATCCAGTTCAATGCCCTGCTTTTTAACTTCATTTTTAAGTCCCAACCAATCCAGCACTTTGATAGCGTTTGGTTGAAGCCAAATACCCGCACCAATTGCGTTAATTTCTTTGGCTTGCTCATAAACCACCGATTGTATTCCTAATTTTTGCAAAGCGAGTGCTGTGGTCAGTCCTGTAATCCCACCACCTATAATGCCTACTTTCATCGTTTTTTCGTAATTTTAGGTCAAATGTACAAAAAAATAGGTCAGGTTTACTAACATGAATAATACGAGGCAAATAATTTTAGACAAAGCCAAAGACTTGTTTAATTCCAATGGTATTCAAACCACTACTCTGAGGCAAATTGCATTGGCGCTGAACATTAGTCAGGGTAATTTGAATTACCATTTTAAAGCCAAGCAAGACATTACAGAAGCCTTATACTTTGAGTTGGTGCATAAAATGGATGCTGAAATGGATTCTTTAACACAGCAGTTTTCATTACTGTCGACACTTTATCAATCAGCAGAAAAGACGATTAGAATATTTTATCAGTATCGTTTTCTCATGCGTGACATGTATTTGATCTTCAGGGAGAGTGAAAAAATAAAATCTCACTACATCAATCTACAACAAATCAGGCGTACGCAGTTCAATACCCTTTTTAGTGCAATGTTAGAGCATAAGATACTGCGGCAAGAGGAGTTTGCAAATGAATACGCCAGATTATATGAACGCCTGAATATTCTCGGCGACAATTGGATCAATGCATTTGAGTTGTTCAAAATCGATCAGGACGATCCGATAAGGTATTATCACAACTTGCTGTTTGAAACGATATATCCATATTTAACCGATACTGGTAAAAATCAATTTGCGGAAATTTATAACTGATTGGTCTCGTTTTCAGAAAATTTCGGGTAAAATGCCCCCTTGGATACTATCACTCGACACAGCCGAGCGAGTAAGTGGAGTCTATGTTCTAACCTGACGCAGCTTGCGAAAAAATTCTTGATAGGAGTGATTTTACCAATTATGTGACCCAAAAAGTTACAATGAAGATGATGAACCGATAGAACAAACTCGCCAAAATCCATGCAATCATCACACCAAGTCCAGCCTTTCCATTTGCAGCTTAAAGTCGACCCACTCTTTTGTCCACATGCTGTAAGGCTGTGAATGGATCTGATCGTAAAGCGAAAGTGAGTAGTCTGAAAGCGGATTAACCAAGAAATAAATCAGGTTGACGAACAAGAACAGGGGGATGGGCGAGATGAATTTTTTGCGCTTACCCTCCAAAAATTCTACGGTCATACGACTAGGATACCGTACGAGATACCACATCCCGAGAAAAAAGCGGTTATCGAAAAAGAAGATGTTATAAAAAAATTCTCCTAAAAGGCGACCCAATGAACGGTCCAAGTTATCGCGGACATGCTGACCTCAGTTGTGGCAAAAGGCACCCTTTCTAGAAGCTCCACAGTTAAGGCAATGTGTTTGTTCTATTTCACGGCTTTTATCCATATTTATTCGCTAAAATTAATAAAGTGAAGCTTAGCTTCTAGTTACTTGTCCATGTAGGAGAAATGAGTCCGACGTTTTGTTTAGACGCTTCTTTTAATATCGCTTAGGTATTGTTATATTATGTTTTATCTGTGATTAAGTATTAAAACCCTCTCGAAATCTACCATTCTAAACTCGCAACCATTTTCTAAACTTGATAATATCAAAGGTTCTTAATTCAGGCTCTATTTTTTAGTTCATTTTTTACTTCTTTCAATTCAGGATAAAGCACCGCAGGTCCACCAAGAGTACATATCGCTATTGTTAAAACTGAGAAGTCTATTTCTTTTCCATCGATATAATCTTTAAATACAACATAGAATAAACCAATGATTAATGGAATAAAAAAAAGGATGAATAATTTGAGACTTTTCTCTTTTGCTTTTAATTGTTCTTCGCTTAATTCACTCAATCTAACTTTTCCCATTTTAAATTCTTTTGTTTTTTTATGTTTCAATAGTGCACTTGACTACCATAAGGCATAATTCCAAACTTAAATCGAAGTAGTAAAATAGTCAAATCTGCTGGTGATCCAAAGGTGGATTGCAAACCTTCTACAAAACAAAACTAGCTGAAGGAATGAAAAATGAGTACCCTTATATGTAGGTAGAAATTGAATCATTCATCGAGTTTTTGCAAGGCGTACCTATTCCAGTAGCATCTTCTTTACAGATGAGGACGAGATGAGGTGTTTTTTAATGAAGGTCTTGTTCTAAAAAGAGTGTTCAAATCTACTTAATCCATTGAATATTCACAATAAACTGATTAGTATCTGTCAAATTCACCAGTTCTTGAGTTGTGGCTGTTTCAAAATCATACAGTGAAATTCCTGACGGGTATGAATACAAAAGCTTATCAGAGGTCGGGCTCCAAGCAGTTTGGTAGGTTGTTTTTCGAAATAGAATCTCCTCACTAAAGTCACTCAAATCAAGCACAGTCAAAAAAGATTGCCAATTGTCACCATTCCGTGATCGATCGGACTGTAGGTAGCTCACTTTAGTGCCGTCAGGAGATATATTATGTGTAGTAGCTACAGTTTCCTCATTAGTTAACCTTCTTGATTCTTTAGTTCTTGGATTAAATAGAGATAGATAGGATGGCTGGGAGTAAAGCATATTCTCACTACCATATATCCACGATAGTCGATAGTTCAAGAAGGCAAGTTCGTCAGGCATCACTATATCTCTAGTTTTCTTTGTCTCTATATCATAGACCTTATATTCAAAATATGATATTGAAAAACCTGTATTTTCGTCTTTTAAGGAGCCTCTTTCAGCATAAAGAACATTTTCACCATCCGGTAAAATGACTGGAAACCTAGCATCCCCTTCTGGAATTCGTTCAATCTCTGTGATGTTTTGACTTGTAAAATCGTAGAGAAAAATACCGTCTAGATCATTAAATGCAATAAATTGATCTGTTGCGTGAAAGTTTCGCAAAAAATATGACTGTATCTTGATTACTTTCGATTCGTTAGTTTCAGGGTTGTATTCCAAGATACCATCAGCCACCTCATAAAGAAGTTTGCCATTTAACCATTGATATAGCTGTACCACATTGTCTGGAACTTTTATGGTATCTACCTTACTATTGTCTATTGCCCGAACAATCAAATCGTAAGTGAAAGTATGATAACGATTAGTGTTAATAACAATATATGAATAGGCGGTAGAGGGTGTAATTGCTTCTTTGATCGGTTCAACCTTTTCTAAGCCATTGTAACAGCCTACTGCGCAAATAAGCAAGAATAATATATGAAGGGATTTAATTGACCTGCTCATAGCATGATTTATTATTGGAAATTGTTTTAAAGTCATTTATTCAATTTTCTAAATTGGTAAAATCGCCATTTGTAAATGACTTGTTATATTTTAAGTGAATAAATCTACCCATTCCTACCATCAATTGCAATCACGCCCTATATGAATCCAACTGTGGGCATTTGCAATGCTTGCCTATTTTTTGATATTTCCATAACTCAATAATTTTATGATCCCGGTTAGTACTTAGTATGTTTTGTGAGGGCGAGGGATAATTTTGGTTAGCTAATATTCATCTTAAAAACATGAACTTGGTCGTCATGTCGAACTGAGGCACGAAGGAGACATCCCGCTAAACAGAAGAAGATTTCTCACCCTTCCTGCGGTCGGGTTCGAAATGACGGTTCTGAACTGAACCATCCACCAAATCCCAAAAATGCCTTTCTAGCTCGTTTAGATTACCGTTACCGCGAACAGTAGCGCAGCGAACGGAGAAGTCTCGATTTCCCTACCGTCACTAAACGGAATGCAATGGGTTGAGAAGTCTCTTTAAATGGAATGGGATTTCTCCCTGCTGTCGAAATGACGGTATGGTTGGTCGTCATGTCGAACTGAGGCACGAAGGAGACATCCCCCTAAACAGCAGGAGATTTCTCACCCTTCCTGCGGTCGGGTTCGAAATGACGGCTCTGAACTACGCTATCCACCAAATTCCAAAAAGTGCGTTTCCAGCTCGTTTATTCTACCGTCACCGGGAAGATCTCGGCTAGAGCGACTGCAAGGTTTACATTGACTTATCAGCACTCACAATCCTCTTTGGCTAAAGTTTGAAAGCCAATTCGAAGGTTTAGGTTTTTATTGGTACCACTTTCAGATGCTATAATACTTTCAATTTCAGCCGTTAATGTACCTGGTGCCATAGGGTAGGAACATCCTTGAGGATAACCCTGACAACATTGATTTTCAGTAACAATAAACTGGTTGATCTTAAATGACTCTTGGTCAAATCTGAAATTAGTGTTCTGTTTAACATCTTTTACATAGGATTTTACTGAATCTATTTCAACTTCATTATTGTTTAAGAACAGGTCAAGCACTATGTGGTACTCATCTGAGTATATGAAATAATTTATTTGGATGGTATCTACTCCGACGGTATCAATCTTGAGGTTATCATTTTCAAAACCATCTTTCGAATAGTCATCAATTGAAAAACTATATTGATCATACCCAGAGCACCTTATATAACAATCTGCGTTGTTCTGATTAAAACCGCAATAGCACCCTGAAAGTAAAAGGAGAGAAGTCAGAATGATGGTAAATAGATATGCTTTTATCATAAGTATGAAATAACGCATTGAAT
Organism: Cyclobacteriaceae bacterium; assembly: GCA_040218415.1. GTDB lineage: Bacteria > Bacteroidota > Bacteroidia > Cytophagales > Cyclobacteriaceae > JAVJRN01. The sequence goes on along the minus strand of JAVJRN010000066.1, from coordinate 185,074 downwards.
AATTGTTTTAGCAATTATAGCGAATGGTCACTTAAAATCGTTAAAAGTGATGGTTCAATCTTAGTATTCCAGTAGCGTTAAATGTCTTGGTATAATGTCTGGCAGTTCGTTGAAATAATATATTGGGTATCCTATCAGCGGTATTAAAAAGGATGCTCCTATGATTTCAATTGTCCAATCAGAAGCGTCTAATTCTATTTTGAGTTTCGGTCTATCCATTTTACTTGAGTATTCGCTTAGAACTAGTTAACCCACATCTCCCGGTTAGCTAAATTGTACCATTCAAGTTAATGGTTTTCTGAACTTAGCAAAATCATTTGGATGGTTTTTAGCTGTTTTATTAGAACATTGGCTTATTCATGAAGGTGTAGATCCATACCCACGGCTATTATCTTTTCCTTACAAAACGATTTTGCACTACCTGATCGAGGTATATTTTGGTATCCACACACGCGAAGGATAAACTTTCTGGAAGCGCTGAAAACAACGAGGTGCCACCACCCAAGAGGTACGGAATAATGGTGATGGTCATTTCGTCTATGAGGTCTTCTTTCAAAAAACTTTGGATTGTTTGGCCTCCATCTATGTAAAGGTGATGATGGCCTTTGGCGTGGATTGTCGCTAAGATTTCTTTTAGTGATCCTTTTACCACTTCCGCTTTTCCTGCATAGACTGGAGGAACATCCTTTAGGCTTTTGCTCAAGACGAAAACGGGTTGCTTATAAGGCCACTCCAAATCAAAACTGCAAACTGTTTCGAAAGTCGTACGTCCCATTACAAGGGCGTCCACTTCAGTCATGAATGCAGCATAACCCATGTCTAGTTGATCAGGGTTTGGTATGGAGTGGAGCCAATCTATTTCGCCATTTCGGTCAGCGATATATCCGTCTAGGCTGGTTGCGATAAAAACTTTGTTTTTCCGGTTACTCATCGGTCGGTTTCGATTAGAAAAACACGAATATACAAATCAAAACTCTTGAGCTACAACCAGCTGACTTTTAAGGACATTGATTGGTGCATCTAACGCAGCTGCACCCCAATAGTGGATATTCCACTTGATAAATCAATGAAAATACCTGTTTTATTATTCACATGATAGGTGGCGCCAATGTTAAGATCAAAGAAAATCGGGTTCCCAGAATGATAATAATTTTTATCTCCGAGGTAGCCCGCATCCCATGAAGAGATGACCAGTGCAACGCCTCCAGATCCTCCAACATAAACATCCCATTCCGATGTAAGGTCAATAATATCATCTAAGTAATAGGTTCCTTTGATACCTATAGGAATTACCACTTCTCTGTATTTGTAGTATCTGTCAGGAGTATTATTGTTACCCCAGTAGCGTCTGTCGGAGTTAATATACAGACTGGCAAAAGGTGCCAAGGTAATATTAGGCGCTAAATCTAGTTCATAGTTGACATTAATTACGGGGAGGGTCCTGCCAGAATAACTAAAATAGCCGGCATATCCGCCAATGCCCACGCCAACATTAAGTGCTTGTCCATATTTTTCTTGAGCTCGCCCGTCAAACTGGAAGATCAAAAATATTAAGCTCGATAAGAGGATGATTTTTTTCATTTTAGAAGTCAATTTTGATTTCGTAGGTTAACCTTTCAGGGGGCAAAGTTATTGTCTGGCGCGATAGGTATTGTTACATAAAAAAAAGTTCAACTTACATTAATCACATATTATTCGTGGTGTACCTCTTTCGACAGACGCGGGTTCTAAACCTTTAAAGGTAAGCTTACTTTGAATGTCTAAAACCGGATGGAGTTGAAAAATTAGGATTAAAAAAAGCTGCCTGATTTTCATCAGACAGCTTTCCAAATGGTAATGAAGATCTTGTTCTGACTCAAATAGAGGGCTTGGGCTATGGATCGCTCGATGGAGTGGGTTTTAGATTTTGTCCATCACGCTTGATCGTTTTTGCCCACAGTGCTTTTTAATTTTTCATTCAAGTTCCATATAAAATCTTTTCGCTCCACAAGGTCATTCAGTTTGATTTCGAATGTTTTTGTTTCTTTTAATTTTGGGAATGATAGCTTGCCTTTTGCTATTGAATAGGATAGCAGGATGTTGAAATAATTATATACCAAAATGATCTTTTGAAGGTAATCGGTTTTGACAACCTCAAAGCCAATTCGCTGTGCAGTTCTGTCATTGACGATGTAGCTCGTTCCACGAATTTTAATGTTTTCAGCGCTACTAGTTTCATTCTTTTTTATGAGGTTCAAAAGGCTTTCCAAATATTGCTGAATTATAAAATTTGTTCTTTGTTTTCCATTCATATTGCGGTCAATTACAAAGACATAGTCAAACAATGTGCCTCCATGTATTTTTATGACACCATTTTTAGGTTTCTCAGAGAGGAAGAGTGGTGAATAATAAATGAGGTCTCCGCTCTTTTTTAGGGAAGGAGTATCAAAAAAAGGAGCAATGATGGATAGCGTTATCGAGAAGATCAAAATCGAAAATAAATATAATCCAGTTATCCAAGAGATAAATAAAGCGGTCAGGATCGTTATTAATGCAAAAAACCCAATCAATAATTGAATCTTATTTCGCTCCTTTTTCGATTTCATGTAAAATCTATGCTTCATATGATTTTTCTTATAAATTAGGATCAGAGAAATGGTGTAACGGCCTCCCGGCTCAATTAATTCAGGTAAAATTAGCCTTTCTGTCAGCGCCTGACAAGAGGTGCATGGTAAAGTGTTAGCGAGGCATGGCTCCATACACATTAAAAACTCCCACAATCAGAGGAATAGAGAAAGTATAATTTGTTGGCTCATCATCTGCTTTTTAATATGTCATGCGGAATTGATATTGAGCTTCATTGGCGCGAGCGAGAAGTTTGCATTACAGGGATAGGGTTAAGAATATCTCTAAGCAATTCACTGGGTTTATTTTGAGTGGCGTTGAAAATGCAGGTGCACATCAGATCTATTATTCTAACCCTCTGGAGTAATTGATTAAAAATGCTAGCAAAGTATCATTGAATTCTCTAATATCACTTCAAGAGATAAAAAACATCATGAATATGATTTTCAAGCGACACATCCTGATCCTTCTAACATTAGCTACGCTGTTAGCCGCTTGTTCTGCAAAACAAGAATTATTTGTGGATTATGCCCACTCAGCAATAGTTTACTCGGGCAGGGTGGATTCCACCGGTCAAACAAAGGTCAACCTCTCTTGGTCTGGCACTTCAATCAAGTTCAACTTTGAAGGGGAATCCATAGCCGCGTTGTTGGAAGATGATAATGGGGATAATTATTATAACGTCTTTATTGATGAAAATAGCCCTTTTATTTTAAGGCCAGATACTACAAAGCGCTACTATCAGCTTGCTTCAGGTTTATCAGAAGGAAAACATACCATCGAGATTTTCAAAAGAACGGAGTTTAACAGAGGTAAAACGTCATTTTATGGGTTTCGGATAGGGGGAAAACCCAAAGTATTGCCAAAGCCTTCATCAGCTAAACTAAAATTTGAATTTTATGGAAACTCGATTTCTGCTGGTTACGCGGTGGAAGACTTGTCTGGAAGAGACTCTCCAGATAGTACTTATACGAATAATTACCTGAGCTATGCGGCCATTACTGCACGCAATTTTGAGGCTGATTATCAATGCATTTGTAGAAGCGGTATAGGTATCATGATTAGTTGGTTTCCGCAGATAATGCCTGAAATCTATGACAGGCTCGATCCTACAGACACTGGCAGTACATGGGATTTTGATTCGTATAAACCAGATATTGTGGTTATTAATCTGATGCAAAATGATTCTTGGCTGGTGAATAGGCCTGAACATCCAGAGTTCAAAAGGCGGTTTGGTGATTCTCCTCCAGAGGAAGACTTTATTATCAAATCTTATCAGCAGTTTGTTGCCAAAATACGAGGACACTATCCTGAGGCAAACATTATCTGTGCACTAGGCACGATGGACGCTACCATGGAAGGATCAAAGTGGATAGATTATGTCCAAAGCGCGGCGGATAACCTCAACGACCCGAAGGTTTTTACCCACTTTATGCCTTTTAAAGGAACACCGGGCCATCCATCTATCGAAGAGCAGGAAGAAATGGCCAATAGCTTAACGCAATTTATTGACGAAAACATACTGAAATAGGAGAGAGTCGTCTTTGCTTTTTGTTAGACAAGCGATGAGGAATGTCATGGAGCTATAAACTAAAATAATGGATTGGTTCCTTCTGGTAGTTGCAGGATACCAACGTCCATTAGAAAGGCATCAAAATCGGAAGATCGAGAATCCTCTAGAATCTGTAGTTCAGCGTCTCGAAAAAAGCATAGACTAACCTATAGCGGACTAGCCAAATGGCGAAAAGCTCCTAAACAATTCGCCAATGTGCATTTTAGTGACTAACAGGAAGTAATAAACCAATGAAAAGGTTTCAGTAAGTTTTATCTTATTATGTCATTATGATCCTTTGAGATACCCCGAAATAATTTACAATATGTAGTGATTAAGCTTTAAATTCAACAGTAAAATCAAGTCCAAAATGATGAAGTTAAATCAGCAGCAAGTACAGCACTTACTTCTTAGAGCAGGTTTTGGGGATACACATGCTACAGTTCAAAAATACATAGGATTGAAGCCGGCGGATATCTTGGAAGAGCAGCTTGCATTGGCGACCAAGGTAAATCCAGTGAAAATTGATGCTGAGTTTGTCAGTTATACGGTCATGAAGGAAATGTCCTCCGACGAGCAACAAATGATGCGAAAGGAGGCACGCCAGGATGTGAAAGAATTAAATGTGCTTTGGCTAAAGGAAATGGCCAATGCTCCATCTGGAATCAACGAGAAAATGGCTTTCTTTTGGCATGACCACTTTGCTTGTAGTTCCCAGAACCCCAAGTTTGTTCAAGTGTATTTGGATGCCATTCGACAGCATGCCTTAGGTAACTTTGGCGATTTGCTTCGAGCCGTTTCAAAGTCTCAGGCTATACTGTTGTATCTAAATAATCAGCAAAATAGGAAGATGGCGCCTAATGAGAACTTTGCGCGTGAAGTGATGGAGTTGTTTACGCTCGGAAGGGACGAAGGGTACACGGAGAAAGATATTTCAGAGGCCGCCAGAGCTTTTACAGGCTGGGGTATCAAGGAGGGAGAATTTTTTGAGCGACCTTTTCAACATGATAATGGCGTCAAAGTGATCATGGGACAATCAGGGAATTTCGATGGAGATGATGTCCTTGATATCCTCCTGAAAAAACCCCAAACGGCCCGCTTCATTGCTCAGAAATGGGTGAAATATTTTGTACATTATGACGGCAATCCGGCGCTGGAGAAGCGGGTAGCAGATGAGCTGTTTAGGACCAATTATGATATCAAGCGTGCACTCGTTGTGATGTATTCTTCTGATGAGTTTTATGATGTAAAAAATTTAGGTTCACGCATCAAATCACCGATTGAGCTTATTACCAATTTTCAGCGGCAAGTCCATGTAAGGATTGAAAATGATCAAAGTTTCATTTTTCTACAGCGGATGATGGGGCAGACCCTTTTTGATCCTCCCAATGTGGCCGGCTGGCCCGATGGGAAAGATTGGGTGGACAGTGCGTCACTCATGTTTAGAATGAATTTGCCTCAGCTGATTTTCCGATCTGCGCTGATCCAGTATCCATTGGCTGCTTCCTTTGATGACAATGACCAATTCAAACTGAAGGGACAACTAAAGCAGCTCCAAACAAGTATTGACTTAAAGCTGCTGGAAAGCTCGTTCCCCAACGGAGATTTGGCGGAAATTCAAAAATTCCTTTTACAAGGGTTTCCTGAAAATCAGGATAAAATGGACGGGTCGTTAATTGATAAAATTGTTCATATCACCTCAAAACCAGAGTACCAATTATGCTAGGCTCATCTATAAATCGACGCGATTTCCTTAGAAAATCTTCGCTTATTGCATCAGGAACGTTGCTCTTGCCCAAGTTTTTGCAAGCCAATCCTTTTACCGAATTCAACGGTAAGCGCTTGGTCGTCATTCAGTTTTCTGGAGGGAATGATGGGTTAAATACAGTCATTCCTTTCAATAACGACTTGCTGTATCAAGTAAGACCTACTTTGGCTCCCTCAAAAAATAACGTACTGAAAATCACGGATGAGTTAGGGCTAAATTCAGCCATGACCGGTTTGCGATCTCTCTTTGACGATGGGGACGTGTGTATTTTGAATGGTGTTGGATACCCTAATCCAAGTCGTTCTCATTTTCGGTCGATGGATATTTGGCAATCGGGTAGCAGCGCTGAGGAATACTGGTCTTCAGGATGGCTGGGCAGGTATTTGGATAACGAATGTGAGAACCCTGACCAACTCACAGCAGTGGAAATGAATAACATTTTAAGTCTGGCCATGAAGGGTGAGCGACTTAAAGGATTACCAGTCACTAATATCAACCAGTTTTACAGGTCTGCTCAGCAAATCACCAGTGATAGGCATGAAGACCATGAACATCCCATGGCTTCATTTCTTCATAAAACGTTGGCAGATACCAAAAACTCTGCTCAATACTTATTTGAGAAGAATAAAATCTATTCGTCTGCCAGGACCTATCCAAATAATGTGTTTGCGAGGCAATTGAAAGAAGTTGCCGAGATGATTATTTCTGGTGTGGAGTCGCCGGTTTATTATATCAGTCTCGGCGGATTTGACACGCACAATAATCAGGAACCAAGGCAAAAAAGGCTGTTGGACATCTACAGCGAGGCACTCAAGGTTTTTGCTGATGATCTCAAGCAAAAGGATGAATGGAACAATACACTGGTCATGACCTTCTCGGAATTTGGGCGCAGAGTCAAACAAAATGGCAGTGGGGGAACGGATCATGGAAAAGCCAATAATGTCTTCGTGCTTGGCGGAAACCTGAAGAAGCCAGGAGTTTACAATGATTTGCCGAGTCTTTCCAAACTTGATCAAGGAGATTTAAAGCATTCCATTGATTTCAGGGAAGTGTACAGTACCATTCTGAAGAAATGGCTCGACGCAGATTCAGCGAACATATTAGGTGGCGATTTTGATACGCATCACTTTATTTAGACATGTTATAGCGCTTTCCCGGATTACAAGTCTTTAGTTTGTCCTTCCTAGATTCAGCTGGATTCTCGATACATGCATTTGCTTCTTTCTGGCAGTTCTTCTAGAGTTCCTCCAGCTCTCTTTACAGCCTCGTTCCTAAAAGTCACGTAGTGTGAGTTACTCAATCGAACGGCTGTATTAGGGTAATCATCTGAGTTCGATTAATAAAACATTGAAATCAGCGTTAAAATCGTCTTTGCGAAATAAGAACCGATTAAAATGAGATTTTTATTGAAGCAATCTCATCGAAGTTGCAGATTGCTTCAAGCTTTAAACCTTTTCAAGCTTTAAGCTTTCGCAATAACGCAGAAGGGTAGCTTTCAAAATCGAATTCAGGTTATCAGTCATTCCAGCTTCAATTTCATCAGTACAAGCTCCCCACCGATAGCATCCAGTCAATTTAAAATCGCGCTCTTTTTTTAGGCTCTATTAATGGGAGTAGGGAGGGATTTTTACTTGAAAAAAACTAACACCCACTTTAAAAAACACAATTTAATCATGCGTATAATTTAATTATAGAGGTTTTGGGTAATTAAAATACCACTTTTTAGGTATTGATATAAAAATAAGCCTGTTCTAATTTAGTTAACGAATTCAGTTAAATACTATCAGATGATTGTAGTAGGGTTTGGAAAAAGCGGTCAGGTAATCATTCAAAATAGTGCTTTGGGTCAACCGTCATTATCTAACCGAAACCAACAATGAGCAAACTACTTGAGATCGCTTCCTCCCAGCTAGGTATCAAAGAAATCGCTGGCTCTGACCACAATCAGACCATCGTCAATTACGCCAAGGAATCTGGTTTTGAGTGGGTCAATGACGATGAAACTCCTTGGTGCTCCATTTTTGTAAGCTGGGTAGCCATGAAAGCCGGATTGAAACGCTCCAAACTAGCCAATGCCCGCTCATGGCTGGATATTGGCACCCCAACCGACGATCCCGAACCGGGAGATATTGTCATATTTTGGCGCAGCTCCCCAGATAGCTGGCAAGGCCATGTAGGCTTCTTCATGGGGTATGCCAGAGATCTCTCCAGAGTGTATTGCCTCGGAGGCAATCAGGGCAATCAAGTAAGCATCTCCGCGATGAAAGCGGATACTGTCTTAGGCTTTCGCAAACTCCAATCTTCCCAAATACTCAACCTCCCCGATGGTATCCTCAAAAAAGACGATACGGGAGCGAAAGTCAAGAAACTACAAGAAGCCCTGAACCAAGCCAATTACCCAGTAGGCACTGCCGACGGAATATTTGGCTCCAAGACAGAAAATGCCATTAAGCAAGTCCAGACCAACGCCAAACTCAAAGTGGATGGCATCTATGGTCCTGCAACTAGAAATTATTTGAATACCATTTTAAATGAATAAGGACGACCCAGCCGAGTGGCTTGGGGTGATGAATTTTTAACGACACCAATGATAAATTCTATGAACAAAGCACTGATATTCATTCCCGGGATCAAGGGAACCAAATTGTACGACGCAAATACGATCAACAATGAGGTCTTGTGGGAAGACGTTCGATTCAATTTTGATGATATTTCCAGAACTGAATTGACATTCCAGCACAATGAACGCTTCTATGAAGAAGACTATAATACCATAGTAAAACCGCTTCAAATCGAGCCGCTCGCATACAGAGAGTTTTGGAAAAAGCTCAATCCTGTCTACAAAAACAAGTTTATTTTTCCTTATGACTGGCGACTTCCCAATAAAGAAAATGGCCGCAGATTGAAGCTTTTCATGGATGAGCTTGTAGAAAAAAGTAAGGCAAGTGATCGCGTCGCAACTATTACTCATTTCGATTTTGTAACGCATAGCATGGGCAACATGCCTTTGCGCTATTATATCCAAGCGCATGGAATGGATAGGATCGATAAAATCGTATTTACGGTACCTCCTTTTTTGGGTGCAGCAGATGCGATATCAGCCATGGCTGTGGGTCAGGGCTTTTTCTTTAAGCGTGACGAAATACGCAAGCTTGCCAGGTCTTTACCTGCTCTTTTTGAACTGCTCCCTACCTACAGTCACTATGCTATTGACGCTAGTGATGGTTCGCCTATCGACCTATGGAATAAAGATAATTGGCAAAAAAACTTGGTAACACAGGGAAATGATCCTGAAAAAAATCGATCCATTGAAAAATTCATTGTGAATCTAAATACTGCCAAAAGCGAATTGGAAAATCTTAGCAAATGGATGGATCATATTACTGAGGAGCAGAAAGCAAAAATGATGGTACTTGTCAAAACAGACGTCAAAACACTCACCGACATAGTCATCGAAAAACATCCAGCGGATGGTAACCCTGACAATTATTTCGACTTTCAGAAGTCGCTTCAATATAATGAAGGAGGAGATGGAGTAGTGCCATGTGCAAGCTCCTGCCATTACTTCGAGGATATTCCAACCTACGACTTCCGAAACAGGCCTTGGTTGGATGATTTTAAGCATCCATTTTTCCTGAAGGACAACCGTGTACAGCGCATCATCAATTCTTATTTAAGCACCAGTCAAAATGCCTCAGGCTATGAAAACAAGGTGTTTGGGCGCTCAGTACATCGCGTCACAGCGCTGAAAAATCATCAGGTATCAGAAGATGGGATCACGCATATCGTTACCGAAATATAAGTGGCCATGAGTAGTGATTATCGTCAGGCAAGGATAGAAAGACCAAACCGCACCTGAAAATGACTGCCAAGCATCAAAAAATCATAAAAACGATACAGTCAACCATAAAAACGCTAATAAAAATGACAAAAACGCTCAGGGCAGCCACAAAAACGCTAGAGAAAATGACAAAAACGCTCACAGCAACGATAAAAACGATAGGGAGAACAACAAAAACGCTTCCATTATTAACAAAAACGCATCTTTTAAACCTTTAAAAATACAATAGAACTATGGACAATGAATCAATTGACGGAAAACTACTCTTTGCGAGAAATGCCATTACCAATGGGCGAGATGTAGAAGCCATTAGCACAGTAATCACCAGTTATGGCTATGACCTAGCCACCATGAATGAGGGCATGGCGCTCTTAGACACAACAGCCGGGCTGCAAGCAAAGCAAAAGCAGGAATATGGCGAGCAGTATGCTGCCACTGATGCATTTCAGGTAGCGCGAGCTGCTATGAATAAAACCTATATGCGACAGGTCAAATTGGCACGAATAGGCCTAAAGGGGGACAAGGCAAACTATGAAGCTCTTCAACTCAGCGGAGGGCGCAAGCAGGCTTTTCCCGGCTGGTTACAGCAGGCAAAAGCTTTCTATACGAATGTCATGCTCTCGCCCGTAGCACTTGCGGCACTGGCCAAATTCAACACCTCTCAGGAAGAACTCACAGCCGCTAGTTTGGAACTCACTGCCCTAGAGCAGAAGTACAACGAGCAGCTCAAAGAGAAAGGCGAAGCACAAGCAGCCACCGAGGCGCGAGACAAGGCGCTGGATGATCTGGAAGAATGGATGAGCGACTACATTGCCGTGGCTCGAATAGCCCTAGAGGACGAACCGCAGTTATTGGAAATGCTGGGGATAGTGAAGGGGAGTTGAGCGCCGCATATCTCTCAACACTTTGCTCGATTTAATGCAGCAATGGTGGTAGTATAACCTCCAAGGATTCAAAATCCTTGGAGGTTTTTTTATGCCGTAACGACCCATCAAAGTCAGGGCTTCAATAGCTTTTAAAAATTGGGCAACCAGTTTGATTATCGCATTTCCATATCAAACGGTAGTGCGGCTTTCCGATTAATCCGTGGGCTATGGTTGGTATTCGATATTTTTAAAAATGGTTTAACCATTTCCCTCCACAATCCCAATCTCCTCATCAGTCAACCCATACAGCTCATATACCAACTGATCTATCTCCGCCTCCAGCGCGCTGGTATCTGTCGTAGGATCGGCTTTTTTGAGGTCTAGGATTTGGGTGACTTTGGAAGTTATTGCTTCAGACTGATTTTCGTTTGCCTTCACAATTGGTATCTGACTAAAATATTTCCAGATGAGCTGATATCCATTTTGTATCTGAGTGCAGTATTTTGATATTAGCCACCAGCCCATTTTTGAATTTAAAATTCCTAACAGAACCAAGTCGCTTGATGGTATGAACCAAATTGAGTTATTACAAAAAAGTCCTTGATCGTCGTAAATGAAACATGGCTTGACTTGAAAAGCTTGATACATGATTTTTGGCTTTTCAAAATCTTGATAATAGTCAGACGCATATCGTTGCATCGCGTACCATTCATATCTGATACCCGTTTCCACTTTATTCCGAGCACTTAATTTCCCCTTATATTCAGAAAGGTGTTCATAAATGCTGGGATATTCTTTTTCAAATTCTTTGGTGGCTTTTTCGGATGCACCCTTGATAGACAAATCTTCATGTAAAGGAAAGTGCCAAGGAATAAACAGTAGATTCTTGTCAGGTCGAGCATTACAATATGGTTTCAAATCCCTACCTTGAATTAGTGACTTTATAACGGATTGATTCTTTGGGTCCATAGAAAGAAGTTCTCCCTTCTTTGGATCATCTATAACAAATGCTTCTGAAAGTCCGGTAACAACTCCTCTTTTTGCTCCTCCATTTACGAATATATCTAAAGGATTACTAATAGCCTTTATACGATTCAACAGACTCTGATCTTCCTTATTTGAAACCACCCAGGTCTCCTCAGATAAGCTTTCTTGTTGAATATGGTCTCTGTTTGAATAAACGTAATTTAGAAACCCATCAGGATACTCTAAAGTGGTGACGGGTAAAGTCAGTAAATCATTAGAAGGAGGTGATTTTTTGGCGATTAGAATACATGGGTAAGTAGTAGCTTCATCAAAAACTTGTAAATCACCAAAGTCAACAATTTCCACTAAGTCATTTTCTAACAAGAAGTGTCTTGCCGCTTTACCATATCCTGCCTGCATAAACTTATTCGGCATGATATAAGTAAAGTGACCCTGATCTTTCATGATCGAAAAGCCTCTTTCAATAAAGAAAACATAGATATCAGCTGCGCCTGAGTAAGTAGTAAAGACCGATTTGAATTGAGCTTTGTATTCCTTCAATTCCTCCTGTCTAATATAAGGCGGATTTCCAATCACCGTATCGAATCCTACAAAGTCTCCATCGTCATTGAGCACTTCGGGAAACTCAAACCGCCATTCAAAGGCGTTTTCATAGATCTTATTGTTTTTTACTGCCTCCAATTCTGAGGTGACTTTTTCAATCTCCTTCTGAATCTTCTCAATTTCCTTTTTTCGCTTAGTTTTGTTTGCTTTTGGAGTGTATTCTCCCTGTTCTTCAAATAGCATATTTGTAAAACCTCCTCTGCCGATTCCTGTTAGTTTGAATAGCTTTTCACCGAGTCTCGAAAGTTTAATTTTGTTAGGATCAGAGTAATTGCCGATGCTCGTTTGAAAATCACTTTTAATATCCTTAATCAAACGCTCCAGTTCGTGCTTTGCTTCCTTATCTGAAGCATTTTTATATTGATTTACCGCCGATTTATATACCTCAATGTTTTTATACTTTTTATTCATTTTGAATGCTTGAGTAAGAGAAGTACTCAACGCAAACCGACTAATCAGCGAGTTGCCACACTTGATATTGATGTCTATGTTGGGCAGGGTTTGGAGGTCTTTCTGGCCGTCACTTCGATGGAGGGACGACTGAGAAGTCTCCTGGCTAGTAGAAGGGGACTTCTCACTCCCTGCGGTCGTATCGAAGTGACGGGTACTTGTTGTCAGAGACTTCTTGTCGCTGCGCTCGCTACCGATGACGTAATATGCATTCTTCAGCAGCTCTATCCACAACCTGAGTCGGCAGATTTTTACAGAGTTGGGGTTAATGTCCACCCCGAAGAGACAGTTTTCGATAATGGTTTGCTTCTCGTGGAAGAGTGCTTCTTGTAGTCGCTGGCTGCTTTTGTTGTCCGCATGGTACTGGAAAGGTACCCCTTCGTCTATGTCAGAGATCATCAGCTCATCATTGACCACTTCCAGTTCATAGTCGGAGATTCTTTCGCCAGTCCTATCTACCAGTATTTTTAAATCGCTTTTGATGGCTATCATTTCATTGAGCGCAGAGACGAGGAAATGACCAGACCCCACCGCAGGGTCGCATATTTTAAGGCTATTCACTATGTTATTGGCTTCTGCACGGGCAGCCTTTCGGTCACTTTCTTTGATATAATCCTGCAAGTCCTCTTTTAGCTCAGCGTAATCCTTACATTTCCAGCCCTTGGTATCGTTGAACTTCTGCACCACCGAGCGGCGGATGGTCTCGCGGCACATGTACATGGTGATGAAACCCGGCGTGAAGAAAGAGCCGTCTTTGTAGCCATTGATCTTTTCGAAAATCAAACCCAGCACCGAGGCATTGATCAGCGTTTTGTTATCTTCCTGTATGTCCAGCCCACCTTCACTGGTGAAGTCATACGCATCCAGAAAAGCAAAGAGATAGGCCAACGTATCCATAGACCCAGTGCGCTTCTTGCCGTTATCGCTTTTCAATACCGTCCCGCTAATGAGCGCCAAGTCAAGGTTATTATCCAGCTGGGTCACCTCTAGTATTTGCTCTAGCTCGGTAGGCTCAAAAAGGGAAGAGTTGAGATAAGGCACCTTGCCATACTTAGCTTGGATGGCTTCCCTTCGGTCTTCGGGCTTTTTGGCGAGTACGCCAAAGAAGAGCTGATCCAATGCGTCGTAGTTGGGCACAGTCTCCACATTGAGAAATCGATAGCTTGGATCTCCTTTGTGGTAAGACACCAGTTGGGATTCGAGCAGTTTCAGGAATAGAATCCTATTGACCCAAGTGATGCACAGCTCCAGTCCGATTGTGTAGAGTCGTTCATGGTGGCTTTCGCCAAATCGGGAAGGTTTTTCTAGTGAGCGCATCCTGTCCCGCTCGTCTATGATGTTGATGGCGTTTTCCAGCAGCGAACCGGGGTTTCGCTTTCCATCAGCCTTTCTTTCAATGACTTTTTTACCACCATCCTTCACCTCTTCCAGCCCAATGATGTGGAGCAGCTCAGCGTAGAAGCGTTTGTCCAGTGAGTTGCTATCATTGGCAAAAGGCAGCTTGAGCAAGTGCTGTGGTGATAGCAGTTTGAAAAGCGCAATCAGTCTTTTGTCTTCTTGCTTATCGCTACTGCGAAGCGGCTTCTCATACGAGCGAATATCAAAGTAAGTAAAACTTAGCTCTTGGCTGATGCCATCGATGAAAGGACGCGCTACCGAATCATAGAAAAAGGAGGTATCCGTACCAGAAAGCCGCTTTTCTTCAAAGTCTTTAAACTGCTTTACGAGACTTTTGCTTTGCGCAAATTCCTTTTCGAATAGCTGTGCATCGAAGATGAACCACTCATTGATATTGGTAGCGATGAGATATTTGACGTTCAGATTGTTGGCTGTGATGCGCTCCCTTAGGTAGTACAGCACCAGTTCCTGAAAGGCTTTGGTGTTGATGTTGTCCTTCGTGACCATCTCCGACTTATTGGACGGACGCTTCGCCTCTATGATTACTCCCACACTACTTTTGGCATCCTTTCCTGCTTATTTCACTTGAAAAGTATACCAGTGTTTCAGTTCAAAAGTATACCATTTATGGTTAATAATTAAATTATTACTATATAACGTAACGCCATGGATAGGCTAGCCTATCCATGGCGTTACGTTATATCCTTTTCTTTCTTGTCTCTCTGGTTCATTTCTTTGGTCTCTTTGAGTCTGTAGGAGTCACCATTCATGTTGATCAAATACGCCTTATGAGTCATTCTGTCTACCAATGCTGCAGTAAGTACCGGATCTCCAAATATCTCCTCCCATCGATCAAAAGAAAGGTTGGTGGTGATAATGGTCGATTTTCTGCCTGATCTCAGTGAAAGATGGTTGAAAAGCAATTCTGCGCCTTGTTTATCAAAAGATACGTACCCAAACTCATCGCAGATGACCAGATCATATTTTTCAAATCTGTTTTCTGTTTGTTTGAGTGTACGCGTGGAATGTGACTCTCTTAATTGTGTTAACAGTCCATGGATGCTTGTAAAAAGCACCTTATAGCCTTTCATACAGGCTTTTAGTCCTAGCCCAATGGCGATGTGTGTTTTCCCTGTCCCTGGATTACCAGCTAAAATAACGTTTTGACCTTCTGTGATGAAGTCCAGCCGTTCGAGGAGTGGTAGTTTTTCTTGTGCTGATGTAGGTAAATACTGCCTTTTTAGGTCTTGAAGGTAGTATTTTGAAGGGAAGCCTGCCTGACGAATTTGTGTCTTTTTTCTATTTTCAACACGCATTTCATACTCTCGCTCCATCAATTGGAGTAAATAACCTTCGTATTCCAACCCCTGTTTTGCGGCTTCCACCGCAAGGTCTTTATAATCCCTGCGGAATACCGGTAATCGCAGCTCTTTGCTGTAGGTGATAATCTGTTCTTTGATTTCCATTGTATTGTTTAGTTTAATAATAATTTGGCCATCTCTTGAAGATGTTGTTTTGAAATTGCTTGTATCTCAGATGATTTTTGTGAAGGACGGATGATGTCCAGATCATCATGGTTGCCCAACAGTGCCATCACTGCTTCTATGTTTACTTGAAAGCCATCATGATGGCTCAACTTGTTTATTGTCAGCGACAAGCGAGCTTGATCCACTTGTTTGGTATAACAGTATTGTAGCAGGTCTATAAAGGCTCTGGGTTGTTGTTGAAAATACTGGTCATAGATCGTCTTCAGATAGCCATTGCTGATCAATGCACTACTATTGGCCAATGCTCCGGGCTTGGCCTTGAAGGTTTCTAAATAGTGCTCAATTTGAATAATCCATTGATGTTTTCCATAGGATCTGAGATGACTCCCTTGCCTGATATTGTGATAGAAGATGATGATTTTGGAACTGTAGACTTTTACTTCTACAAACTCGCCCACTAGCTTTTCTGGTACAGAATAACGATTGGTTTTCAAGCTAATCGTAGCATATTTATCTACTCGAAGGGTTTCCATCTGGCTACACTCCATCGGATGGCTACAGGGACGTAACAGACTCTTTTCTTCTTCAAATAGCTCGTTGGCACTCTTTCCTGTCAGCTGTTGCTGAGTGTCGTTGATTCGATCTATAACCCCATAGAGATAGACAGAAGCATCTTCTATGCTATCAAACTCGTGTTTATAGCCAAATGATTTACGCCTAACATATTCAACACTACGCTCCACATGGCCTTTTTCATTGCCCTTGTAGGCATTGCAAAAACGATGGCTAAACTGATAGTATCCTCGTAAATCCAATAACGCTCGGGTGGGTTCCTTCTCGTGTTTACCCACAAACTTGGCTACTGCCACGCGCATGTTGTCATAGACCATCTCCTTAAATGCACCACCACAATGGCTGATAAACCCAACATGGGCTTCCATAAAAGAGAGGGTATCCTGTTTGGAATACAGCATCGCATAGCGGTAATTACTGTAAGAAGAGGTGAAAACTGCCAGTTGAAACTTCTGCTGTTTACCGGATATCTCCAGTTTTACCTCTGCCCAGTCGTACTCACAGCTGCTACCAGGGGTATAACTCTGGCGGATAAATACCTCCTTAGCTACCTGATTGGACTTGTTTTTTATGTAACCACATACGGTGGTGTAACCAATATCAAAACCCTGCTCTTGAAGCAAAATATGAATGTCCTGCTTCTTCAATACCTGTTTTTGAAGGCCTGTGGCTCGCTTCTTTAAATTCTGAGCCAATAAATTATCGATCACAGCAGTAATCTCTTCGGTAAGCTTCTTCTTAACTCGTTTTGATGAATCGTATTGCTTCTCTTCCCTCAGGCTTACATGGAGTGCTTCCTTGCTATCGCCAGATTCGGATAGACTCCTTTGGTATTCGTTGATGGCATTTTGAACGGTCTTGCGAGAAATGCAAAGTACTCTGGATATCGCACGTCCACTCTTGCCTTCAACATGGTACTTCAGTATTATTTCTTGTCTTGTATACATACTTATCATTCGAGATAAACGTCTTCTTTTTTCGTTTATCAGATTTTTTAAGTGGTATACTTTTCAAGTGAAATATAGTACACTTTTCAAGTGGTATATACAGTTGGATTGGCGTTTACAATTATGGGATAGGACACGTGCTAGATGCGCAGCGATTGGACAAGTTCAGAGGACGCAACCCATCATCATGACAACCCAAAGCAGGTATAAATCCTCGCCTGTATGATTAGGATTATCCATGTATAGTATTAGGATTAATGGTTATGATTGTAAACCAAATCTAGAATTAATAATTAATCTGTCAACTTATTTTAGGACGAGACCCTGGGAATATGAAAGTACGCAATCGGGCGACTCAAGTACGCTCTCGGGAAACGAAAGTATGCTTTAGGGCGATTGAAGTATGCACTCGGGCAACTCAAGTATGCATTCGGGCAACCAAAGTATGTGCTTAGGCAATTGAAGTATGCACTCGGGCGACCCAAGTATGGATTGGGGTAAGTAAAGTATGCATTCGGGTATCTCAAGTATGCGTTGGGGAAAATGAAGTGTGGTCTGGGGAAGATCAAGTGTGGATTGGGGCAGCTCCAGTATGGCCTCAGAAAATCAAAGTGAAGCTGCTACATTTGACTGGACAGTAATTAAGGCTCACAAGGCTAAATTTACTGAATATGAAAAGAGAAAGAAGCTTCTATGATAAAGAGTTTAAAATGAGGCTGTTAACCGTGTTAATCAGGTAAGAATGATGTGCTTCAATTCCAAAATGATGTTTATTCAAGTACCAGAATGAGAGCTGTCCAACTTTAATGACTCTTTTAAGCTAGAAAGTAGTTAAAAATGATATTGTAATAGTCTCGAGATCTATTTTGGTTATACTACTTCTGATACTCTATTTCAAGAATTTTCCATACAAAATCACCCAATTTGGTTTTGACGATCACTTCGTCTCCAACAGTTTTGTTAAGAAGTGCTTTGGCCATTGGGGAGTCCATGGAGATATAATTTTTATTACCGATAAGCTCTTCATATCCAACAATTCGAAATCGATTTTGAAGGCCTTTCTTGTCATTTTTAATGGTTACCCACGCACCAAACATCACTTTTCCCTCTTGATTTGGGTGGTAGCCCACAACTTTTAAGTCATCAATACAGTCACACAGATAGCGAATACGTTTATCGATTTCTCGAAGACGCTTTTTATTGTAATGGTAATCGGCATTTTCTGAACGATCTCCCAAACTTGCGGCCCATGTAACCTTAGTGGTAACGTCTGGACGTTCAACTCGCCACAAGTGATCGTGTTCTTCCCTCAATTTTTCCATGCCTTCGGGAGTAATCAATTGCGAGCGGATTATTTTTGGAAGTGTTGATTCTGGAATTTTTCGCCTCATAATCAATGATCTTGTTTTGAAAACTTTCGCAAGATAATATAATGATGGGTAGTTTGTTTGGGCAGAACAATCAATGGATTTTATCTGAACTTACGCCTGACAAGAACGCGCACGTCAAAATCCAGCTCTGCTGCCGTCCGTGGAGTGGTTAACATGAATTATATAAGCCGGATTCGTGTGCAGGCTATGGGTTTGATTTAACATAAAATCCGCCGATCTACAACAGACAAGCTGAAAATAGATCTGATTATATCACTGGCCGTGCGCATTAATCAGCAAACAGATCGTAAATCACTAATATTTTTATATAATGGCTTGCGTTATCAACATGGGTGCCTAATATAGCTTCGGCTAGTTGCGGACGGCTAGTTGCGGACGGCCAGTCATTGGCCTTTTCGTTCTTAGAAACGGACATATCATTTCATAGCAGTAACGTGCGCTTTTTTGGTATTTCTCGGGTTGGTCATGTAATGGGAAATACCAAATGTGTACGAATATGATTATCTTTACAATTATGAATGAAGCAGTAAAAGATGCATTGAGAGCAGAAAAAGCTATGAACAAAGCCCTGAAAAGAGAGAAAGCTTCAAATCAAGAAAAAAAGCAGTCACGTACTTCCAAAGTAAACGTTGTTGCAGAAAAGATCTAATCCCAATTTGCCTCCATATTTCATTGTTATTGCTGGCCCAAATGGGGCTGGAAAATCAACTACCAGCAAGGACATCCTTGAACCATATAATATACAAGCTTTTGATTGGGATCAAGAGTTTCACGAACAATGGAAAAAATTTGCCTCCGATCCAACAGTTATGGAAGGAATCCGAGAGTCAACAAACACGAAGTTTCAGTTACATCTGGATCAAGCCTTCTCCAAAAAGCTATCCATAGCATACGAAACAAATTTCCATTCACCCTATAATATAGATTTAGCCAAAAAAGCCAAGAGTCTGGGTTATCAGACAGTTTTGTACTTCTTGGCATTAAACAATCCTGCGATAGCAATTAAACGAGTTGAAGAAAGGGTTAGGAAAGGCGGCCATTCCGTAAGCGAATCTACCATTAGGGAAAGGTTTACCAGGGGTCTGGAGATGTTGGATGAAAATGCACTACAATTTTATGACAGAATAGCTGTCTATAATTCTTCTGAAAGATTTGAGTTACAATTTGTCATTCAAGATCAAAAACTGGAATTCACGAAATCTCTTGATCCAGATATAGTTAAACTATTACCAACAATGAGGGCTTTACTGGGGCTTTGACAATATTTCTAAATTCTCAATCGTTCATTAGCTATTTAAAATAACCTTATTATTTTATTTAACGAGTGTGGCGAGTTATATAATGTCCTGCGTTGAGTGTGGCGAGTTATATAATGTCCTGCGTTATCACTACGCGTGCCGGTTAATATAGCTTTGGCACCCTCTTGGCCGTGATTTGTCTCGTCAAGAAACGACCCAAAAAGGTTCGAGAAGACTCAAACCTAGGAGATTGATCATATTGAAGAATCACCACTAACAACTGAAGAGATGGTACAAGAAGCTATCAGATATTGGGATGGTATGAGGGTTTCCAAAAGAATCCTTCAAAACTTATGAACGATCCCTTCAAAAAGCCGTCTTCTTCGCTTTAGAAACCTTCATAACATTAACGATATCCGAAAATAATTTTGACTGTATCTCTATAAATCTTCTTTCCAGATAGGAAGATCTTTCGGATCATATCAACAGGAATAATCAATATTGAAAATACGATTACCCATCCCCATTCATTCAAATTGAGTGGTACTGTTCGTAGTACATCGCCTCCTATATAGGTGAATCCAACCTGGAGTACAACGATCAGTAAAATGATCTGTAAGAACCTTCGGTTTTCACCGATATGCTCAAGAAAATTGAGCCCGGATGACCGCACATTGAGCATGTTGAACAATACCTGAAAGATGAAAATATTGAAAAATGCTGTAAGGAAAACGGCATAATCATCAGCTCCGCCTCTTGAAAAGAGCTCCTTGAAAAAAGGCATTTTTAAGAACATCACAGAAAAAATGGTAATGAAAAAGCCATTTATCAAAATAGATGATATCATGTCTTTGCTTAAGATATTGTCGCCACGCTCTATAGGATCATCTTTCATGTATTTTTTGAGGGCTGGTTCACCACCCAAAGCGATAGCTCCTAGTGTATCCATGATCAAATTAATCCAGAGTAGCTGAATGATGGTGAGGGGAAATTCCACATTGATCAGCGGTCCTAGTATGGTAATGGAAACCGCGGCAACATTTACGGTCAGCTGGAAGGCAACAAACTTTCGGATAGATTGAAAAATCGTTCTTCCATAGCGAATCGCATTGCTTATAGAATTAAAATTGTCATCGAGGATTACGATATCACCTGCTTCCTTAGTTACTTCTGAGCCACTACCCATAGCAATTCCTACATCTGATTGCTTGAGTGCTGCAGAGTCATTTACTCCGTCACCGGTCATGCCTACTACTTTATTCAATCCCTTAGAGATCCTTACCATTCTGCTTTTATCCGTGGGAAGTGCCCGAGCGATAACCCTAAGATTTGGAAGTATCTGTGCTATTTCTTCATCGGACATTTTTTGAAGATCTGATGACTCCAATACCAATTGACTGTCATTCTCTAGCAGATTAGCCTCACGAGCAATGGAGGCAGCTGTACCTTTCCGGTCACCCGTGATCATGACCACCTGAATGCCAGCAGATTTTACCAGCTCGACCGACTCTTTAGTTGTTTCCCTAATAGAATCCTGCATGCCAATCACCCCAACCAATATAAGTCCACCAGGAAGGTCATCTTTTTGATTTAAACTCTCTTTTGAAATAGCAATGGCCAACAAGCGGATCCCAGCATCTGCTAGTCCGTCCATATAGGTAATGATATGCTCCTTTTCATTAATTGGCACAATCTCGCCCTCTTCCGAAATGGTTTGGGATATATCATCCATCAAAATCTCGGGTGCGCCTTTGATTAACACTAACTGGTCAACATCAAAGGCCTTAAGTTTAGTGGGAAATTTTACCTCTTTGGCGGAAAATTTTCTGGTACTATTGAAATGTATGGTATGAATAAGTTCCGCACTTTCTACCTGAGTTAGATCTGCTTCCAGGCTTAAGTAGCCCAACAGCGCCCGATCAGAAAAATTACCACCTGTAATCTCTCCATCGCTCGTGCGATGACTTGCGGTATTTCCGCCTATGGAGATGTTGACATAATCCCGAAGTTGTGGTGAGATATCTTCGTACTTTTGAAAAATCTGATTGGTCCCTGTGATGAAAAATCTAGGCTCCAATTTCCCCTTGGTAAGTGTTCCGGTTTTATCCGAAAAGAGGATACTCAAACTTCCTGCTGTTTCTATTCCTAATAATTTTCTGACCAGTACTTTCTCTCTTAGCATCTTTTGCATATTGAGCGCAAGCACTATAGCGATCATCATAGGTAGCCCTTCCGGAACAGCCGCCACCAGCACGATGATGGCCAGTACCAATGCATCCAGTGTGTCGGTAAGTACTAAATCCCATTGTGACAAGTATTCGCCCATGGCTACACTGTCAAAGTCATTAGCAAGGCAGATTTTCTGAAACATAAAAATCACAAAAAGGCTTACCGCAGCGATGTAACCAAATTTGGAAATCATGTCAGCCAGATCTTTGAGCTTCACCTGAAGAGGGGAGAGCCTATCATCCACAAGAGAAAGCTCCTGCGACAACATGCCATAGAAAGTTTTGTCGCCCACTGTGACAACCTTCATGACCGCTTCACCATCTTCTATTACAGTCCCTCGGTAGAGATTATAGTGATTGGCGAGATCCGTCTCATCAATTTCGATACCCACAGGCTTGACGATTTTTTCGATAGGCTCTGTTTCTCCTGTCAAAGAGGCCTGATTCACCTTGATATCACCTTCTACGATAATCCCATCTGCTGGCACTTTATCTCCTGCCTGCAATAGAATGTAATCATCCTTCACAATCTCACCAACAGCAATATCCACCAGTTCTCCATCACGAAAGGTCTTGCTTTTTATTTGGGAGGCTTCTTCCTGAAGCTCCTGAAAAGAAGATTCGTTTTTGTGCTCCGAAAACGTGGCAATTCCTGTTGCTAGAAGCACCGCAACGCCAATGGCTACTGCCTCATACCATTCGGTCATACCAAAAAAGGAAAGCACGAGAATCAATACAAGAGCAACAAGCAATATATAGATGATGGGATCTTTAAAATTGGCCGCCAACTTAGCCCAAAAGCCTTCGACCTGAATTTCACTTAATTCATTGTTACCGTGCTTTTCACGAGATGCTACTACTTGCTGCTTTGAAAGACCTTGATGTTTCATAATTATGTTTTTCGCCTAATAGAAGACTTGATTGAAAATAAATACAACTACTTTATCCTCGATAAAAAATAATTCTGCCAATTTAAGATGAATCCACGACATAAACTTGATTGAAATGCTTTCTTGCTGAAATCCACTTATCCATTGATCGTACACTTAAGATAGCACCCGAGTAAATTCTAGGAGACCCAAACCCAGGTGAATTGCACACTAAATAGGTTTACTTTAATACTATTTTACTGACAAAACACCTTATTAAAAGCATCTTTCTAATTCCCCAAAAGATCATAGCCATGAAACGTCCAAAGCATGGCTATGAAATGAAGAAAGCAAAGCTATGAAAGTGACAAAACATAGCCATGTTTTAAAAGGCAGTAAAAATCACTGTTTATGAGTTTGATAGTGGGTTTTTTTAAAATCGTGCCAAGGGATTATTAAGTACAAGTAGCTGTGGCTATTTTACGAGCTTACTAATTATTCGAAGCACCTGGTGTAGCTCTAGTAAAGGATCTCCAAGTTTCTCCGCCATTTGTAGCGCGACCTTCTGAAACATCCTCACTCTGAGCACCAAATGTATAACTGTCGATCCTTCGACCATCTATATAAAGCAGGCCAATATCCTCACCCTCAGCATTTAGGCTAAAGTTGAGGTGATTAGCCCCTTGTTCGGTAGAACCGTCGGCCCAAAGGAGTAAAAATCCTCCCGGTGGAATGGTCGTGACACTGGCATCATCGTTAGAGATCTTGTCTCGAAAAGGATCCCCAACATCATCAGAAAGATACATTCCTGCAATATTCACGGCAGTGTTACCCATATTGAAAATTTCTATCCAATCATCGTACGCCACTTCCTCACCATCAGTATCTGCACAACAACTTGAGTTGATGGCCATAAACTCATTGATAACCAGTTGAGGTAAAGCATCCGTGTTGAGTAAGTAATCTTCCGTGTTTTCAGGAGCAGAAGCGGGTTTGAAGGTAGACTCACCATTGATTCCCACAGCTTCCACATAGTAATCTACAGTACCTACACTACCCATTGCTGGAATCGTTCCAATATAGGAGGTTCCACTTGAAAGCGACATAGCCATTTCCGTAAAATCATTGCTATTAAACCGGTAATAAAGCGTTACATCAACAACATCGGTAATGGAAATCAATTCTGCTGTTACCAGTACATTATCGTTGAGAGAGGGGACAAGTGGAAGACGAAAAATCTGATTGATTGCAGGTGTATTTTCACCACCATTGGATACTCCCTGAGTAGTGGAACCCGTAATTTCCCAAGTATCAGAACCATCAGGAAACCGCGCATAAGACTGTCCATTGTCAAGACTGGGATATTCGACAGCATCAATCAAAGTACCTGAAGTGTTTTTTAAAGATACCAATTCTCCAATTGAGGTAAGCTTAAAATTGGTATTAAGACCTGTGCCCAAGTCATTGCAAAGAAGCACCAAGTAGCCACCAGAAGGGATGGTCGTTCCTGAGGGAAGCAGGTATTCATTTCCGCTATCTGATATCGTATAACCACTAAGATCACTGTTAGTTGATAGTCCATTGTATAGCTCAATCCAATCTTCACCAGAGGCTGATATTTCATTAATAAAAATCCCCTCTGCTGTTACTATAATCTCAATTTCTTCATCCACTTCATCATTGCCACCTCCACAGGCAGATACAAATACCATCAAGAACATTGGGAAGTAACGAGTAAACAGATTGAATTTCATAAGTCATTTTTTGTGATCGCTAAAATTAGGTAAATATGCGATGTTGAGATAGCAAGTGGTGATATAACATTTAAAATACAACCCAACCAATGAGCTACTGGTTATCGTAAAAGAAAAAAAATAACTACAATAAATAGTCGTAATGAAAGCCTAGCCAGCCGCAGAGGGGTGAGTTCCTTAGCGTAAACTCTGACGACATACACACTTTTTACATTGAAATTTTAAATCAGATTCGCGGAAATAATACTCAGTGGATCCACATTGCTTACAAACCACACCTATAATTTTTATAATCGTTTCTGCCTGAACCTTCCAATACGGGATGCTTCATCAGCGTACTTTTTAAAAAAAAACTTGCGGAAATGTAATAGAGGTTTTGTTGTTTAATATGCCTTAAAGGCTAACCAATTTTTAGTCAGGGTACTTACTGACTATTACATTATGTCGAATTTCACCTAAGTTTAGTTCAACTAGTAGAGCTACCAGAATTAAATTGAACTTTTTGCACATAATGCAATAATATAGCAAAAGCAGATAGGTTGAATGATAGAATTGTATATATTTGACATTGTAAATAACTACATTAAATGATGCCTAAATGAAGCTATGGCCATTAATTCTTGTACTAATATCATTCAAGATATTCGGGCAAGATGCTGATAATAAGCAGTATATTGTATTAAGGGATTCGTCAAAATATATTCCGGGAGAGGTGTTTTACTATGAGACGAATCTAAGCACATTAAATTTCAGAAGATACAAGAAAGATCCCATCATGGTATTTAATTCTAATGAAATCTTGGAATTCGGGACAAAGAACGGTTCTGTCTATTCAAGTGAACTAATAGATAGCAAATATCAATTTTTAAAAAAATTAAGTGCCGGTGAGCATACCTTGTTGCTTTTGGAGAAAAAGAGGGAAATTGATCAAATTTTCTTTTTAAAAAATAGCGCGTTGCAACGACTTCAAAGAGAATCACTTATTAATCAAATAGAACCTATTTTGAGTAATAAACGATATGGAAGTCAAATTGCTAAAAGATTAAAGTACAATAAACGCTCCTTGTTTAAAGCAGTTACTTATAGCAATTCAGATAACAACTTCTACCCGAAAATCAGATATGGAATACTTACAGGTTTGAATGGAAAAGCTCTTAAGCTTGAGTGGGACAAAACCTTAAGTTTTGAATCTGCTGCTGCTATGAGTTATGGAGCATTCGTTGAGATTCCAATTGAAGCATTTTCGCAATTCTCAACAAGAATGGAAATTCAGTTTTCCGAAAGTAGTCATTCACTCTCTATTGAAGGTCGAACTGCCTTTTATGGTTTGGCCAAGATTCAGTCGATTAGTTTACCTTTTTTGCTTAGGTATAGATTTATCTCAAATAATAACGTTAGGTTTTTTAGCAATATCGGTTCAATCTGGAATCACAATTTTGTTTCAAGCAATCAGATTGTTACGATATCTACAAGTCCAAGAGTCATAGGTATATCAGAACTCCTTTTTCCGGATCAAATGCTTGGTGGAGCTATTGGGGCGGGGGCTGAGTACTCCTTGTCCTATGGAAAAGATTTAGGTCTTGAAGTAAGGTATCAGTATTTAGGTAGCATAGGTGAAATTAAAATGACTGAAAACACTTTTCAGATGATTTGTACCTTAAATTTTTAGATATGAAAAAGTACAGAAGTATAGTAATTGGTTTGAGCATTTTAATATTTATTAGATGTGCGGAAGAGCCTGTGCCTAAGGCTCAGAAGTACCCAATCTTTCAAACCTCCGCTGGAAAGATAGATGAATCAGGAGTTACGCTGACATTAGATGTTCTTTATAGAGGAAGTGCCTCAATAAAGCAATTTGGATTCCTTTTAGATACAGCGGATTCTTTTTACTTTAATCCAAACTGGGACATATCATTTGAAGATGAATTAGGTGATAAATTCTCCACTCGAGTCTCATCAAATCTTTCTCCTGATGTTCTATATTATGCAAGAGCCTTCATGATATTGGAAGCAGATACTGTTTACGGGAATGCTGTGCGTTTTACGAGTCAGGGTTCATTAGTGCCTACTATTTCTAATTTCTTCCCTAAATCAGGAATAGATGGCGATACAATTACGATAATAGGTACAAATTTTAGCACATTTCGTGAGGATGTTTCAATATCATTTGGCGATAAAAATGGAAGCATTGTTTCAACTACTATTGAAGAAATAAAAGTAATTATTCCAGGGCCGTTAGATGCAGGAAATACAACCATTAGCTTGACTGTTTTTGATGAAGATGTATCTATAGAAGGTTTTATTGTGAATTCACCAACAATAGAAAGTATTTCACCAGATTTTGGATCAGATGGAACTGAAGTGACTTTGACAGGGAGTTTCAGTAAGGTGAATTCTTACAATCGAGTTTCGTTCTATTCGGAAGGAAGGTACATTGCCGGAGGAGCAGGTATAATAATCGAAAATTCAGGTTATTCATTAAAAGTACTCACCCCAAGAACCCGCCATGTGGGGAATGCCACTGTTTTGATTTTTGTAAATGGCAAAAGCAGTAATTCAATAAATTTCGTAATTGGGCCAGTAATTCAAACTGTTTCTCCATTAGAAGGTAGACATAAAGATACCATAACAATTAAAGGATTGGGCTTTCCAAGTACTCTACAAAACACTGAGATAAGACTTGAAGATAGTCGAGCACAGATTGTCTCATCGAGCACTTCGGAACTTAAATTTTTAGTGCCAAACATTACGCCAGGAAAAAAGAAACTATCATTTGTTGAACTTAAGCCTTTTCCTTTAAATGGAATACATAAAGAATTCGTCTATAGTAGTCCTTTCAATGTTTATTGAGATTGGAAGGAAGGGGTGTCACTTCCTATCCCAAGAATCGGAATAATAAGTTTAGCATCTGGCGGCAAAGGATATGTCTTTAGTGGTAGAAACACAGAAAGTCAATCACTATTTAAATTTGATCCAATTACGGAAGAATGGATCAATATAACGGTAACTCATGGGCTGGGTAACTTTGATTACGGAAGAGGATGGTCAGTAGGGTTTGCAATTGGAGATTGCATCTACGTTGGAGGAGGTCAGGGTAGCAAAGAAATTAATGGTGGACGCATATATTCTGATTTTATCCGTTACGATCCTGTAAACAATATCTTTGAAGAAGCTGCAAGTATTCCCGAAAGAACAACGAGATCCTTATCCTTTAGTGTCAATGGGAAGGGATATATTGGGTCAGGATTTAATGACAGGTTCTATGAGTATGATCCTTCAACCAATAAATGGAAAATTATTCCTAATCCTCAAATGGTTAGTATTCGAACCTATTCCAATGTTGGGTTCTCCTATAAAGAGAAAGGGTACGCTTTGATTGGCAAGCGCCTTTGGGAGCTTGATCCTACAACTTATACTTGGACTGAAAAAGCCGCTTTCCCTGGCGATGAAAGAGGAGATTTATTTAGTTTCGTTCTTGACGATCATGCTTTTGTCGGACATGGGTATGTTAGTTGGAATCAGGAATATAAGGATATTTACAGATACAATTTTATGACAGATACATGGATGGAAATGGAGAGCATAATTGACGCTCCGGCAGGATCTGCTTCCAGTTTTGTTATTGACAAAACCGCTTACTTATTTGCAAATAGGACAGTGTACGAGTATACTATAGAGTAAATTGACTGCAACCGTCAGAAAATGCGAGGAGATATTGCACAAAATGACTAACCACTTAAAACATCAGTATTTATCCATGCAGGAATAATAATGCAAATACCCATAAAAGAAGATAAGTTGTCAGTTAAACTTTCAGATTTTACCACTGCATATTATGTTAAATAGAAACTCATTTCCATCGAGGTGGGTAGGTCTGACAAAATAATAGGGTACGCGTTGGGTTTTGGTTTGTTGAAGCTTTATTCTACCAAAACTAGGGTAGACTTCAAATTTCAATAACTTCTGACTGATCACTTTGGTTATCAGTCCTTTGTAAAACGTAACCAACAAAAACCTTCATGACTTTTTTAATTATGGAGATGTATCGTAATATTGCAATGTAATTAAGCCTAATAAAATAGATATGGGAGTAACTAAAACAGATCTTTTTTCAAGTAAACAGAACGAAATAGCCGTTGCAGCAAAAGCATTTGCCCATCCTGCACGTGTTGCCATCATTCAGTATTTACTTAGAGCGAATGCCTGTGTCAATGGGGATTTGGTTCAGGAATTGGGTCTTGCTCAAGCGACCATCAGTCAACATCTTCGAGAGTTAAAAGATATTGGCATTATACAGGGCAATATAGAAGGATCACGTCTTAGCTACTGCATCAATCCAGTTCGGTGGGCAGAGATCAAAGGCCAATTCAACGAAATATTTAATCAGTTAAACTCTTCTTCAAAAGAGGATTGTTGCTAAAAAAAATTGTTTAATCTAATCGTAATATTGCAATAACATAAATAGATTATGAGACTATCAGAAATTAAAGAATCTTTAAAAGACATGGAGCATGTACATTTCATTTTACCAAATGGCAAGCAAGTACCCACTCATTTTCACGTCACAGAAGTAGGCAGCATGCAAAAACACTTCATTGATTGTGGGGGAACCATAAGAAAGGAATCGGCAATCAACTTTCAGTTGTTCACCGCTACTGATTATGAACATCGGTTGGGTGCCCAAAAATTAAGTTCTATCATAGCACTATCAGAAAAAAAACTGGGACTTAAAGACTTAGATGTTGAAGTAGAATACCAAGGGGAAACAATTGGTAAGTATGGTTTAGAACTCATCAATGGAGCTTTTCATTTGACCAATACTCAGACGGATTGTTTGGCTAAAAATAAGTGCGGTATTCCTCAAGAAAAACCAAGAATTAGCATCTCATCGCTACAATCTTCGCAAAGCAATTGTACACCAGGTTAAGGATGTTGTTAAACTAAAATCGTTTTATAAAATCATGCAAACACAAAAGGCAACTATACTTCCAGAACTTCAAATGACCTTTGAACAAGTGTGGAAATTGGACATACCAGAAGAAAGAAAAGAAATCCTCAAAGTTTTAATTGACTACATTCAATCGAAAATCGATCAGGAAAAGGAAGTCAACCTAAACTTTATCTGCACCCATAATTCACGTAGAAGCCAGTTTGCTCAGGTCTGGGCAAGGACCGCAGCTGATTATTTCGGTATTCCTGCCAATTGCTATTCTGGTGGAGTAGAAGTTACCGCATTTAATGAAAGAGCTGTAGCGTCTATCAAAAGAAGTGGCTTTAAGGTCTCTTCTAAAGGAAACTCGAATCCCATTTACTATATTTTAAACGCTCATAATGGTGAGCCAATAAGTGCTTTTTCAAAACTCTTTGATGACCCAATGAACAGCGCTGATCAATTCGCAGCTATTATGACCTGCGCTCATGCAGATGAAAACTGCCCATTCATTCCTGGAACAGAAAAACGGATACCTATTCGCTATGATGACCCCAAAGAGTTTGACGACACGCCACAGGAAGCAGAAAAGTATGATGAAAGGTCAATGCATATAGCATCAGAAATGTTCTATGTATTCTCAGAAGTAAAGAAATAAAACCATGTCAAATTCAAAAAAACTCAGTTTCTTAGATCAATACCTCACCCTTTGGATATTCTTGGCCATGGCCATTGGAGTAGGTGCAGGATATTTATTTCCGTCAAGTTCATCGTTCATTAATGCTTTTAGCAGTGGGAGCACCAATATACCAATAGCCATAGGTCTCATCTTGATGATGTATCCTCCATTGGCCAAAGTAGATTACAAGCTACTACCCAAAGTTTTTAGGAATATAAAGATCCTTTCTATTTCATTAGTGCTCAACTGGATTATTGGCCCAGCGTTGATGTTTGTTTTGGCGTTAATATTCCTACAGGATTACCCAGAATATATGGTGGGGCTAATTTTGATTGGTTTAGCGAGATGCATAGCCATGGTCTTAGTGTGGAATGATCTGGCGGAAGGAAGCAGCGAATATGGTGCAGGTCTGGTAGCACTGAACAGTATCTTTCAGGTTTTCGCATATAGTTTTTATGCTTGGTTATTCATTACAATTTTGCCCCCTTATTTTGGGTTCGATGGAGCCATAGTTGACATATCCATTGTTACCATTGCCGAAAGTGTCGCTATTTATTTAGGTATTCCATTCGTGCTTGGAATATTGAGCAGACTCATATTGGTAAAACTGAAAGGAGAAGAATGGTACACAAAGAAATTCATTCCGACAATTTCCCCAATGACCCTAATCGCTCTTCTATTTACAATAGTGGTGATGTTCTCATTAAAAGGCGAGTTAATTGTTAAAATACCAATGGACGTCCTAATTATTGCCGTGCCTCTTCTTATTTATTTTACCTTAATGTTCATTATCGGATTTTTCTTTACCAAAGCAATGGGAGCGGAATACGACAAAACTGCTTCAGTAGCTTTCACAGCAGCAGGAAACAATTTTGAGTTGGCTATAGCCGTTGCAATTGCTGTTTTTGGTCTCAACTCAGGACAAGCATTTGCAGGAGTTATGGGTCCTTTGGTAGAAGTGCCAGCATTAATACTTTTGGTCAAAGTTTCTTTCTGGTTGAAAAAGAAATATTACGATACGCCTAAGGCAGTCTCCAAATGAAAATAGCTTTCTTTTCAAATTGCGGGATATGTTTTTTCAACATGATACCGGACGATCTGCAACAGACAAGCCTGGCCGGCCGCACTGTTTATAGATCTGGTATTATCACTGGCCGTGGGCATCAATCAGCAAGCTGACCACAAATCCCTTGACGAGTTATATAATGGCCTGCGTTATAACTAGGCGTCTAGACTCAGGGTTGGCATTAATGGTTTAGTGGCGGACGGAAACCCAGTCCGTTCTTTTGATATTCCTCTGCCTGTCGGCAGACAGGTTTGGCAGGAGTGGGGCGAGCGTTAATAATCCATTCAGTGAATGGATTTGTGAGCAGCCAGCATGCAGGGGAGGATAATGGGAATGACAAATGTGAGCGGCAATTTAAAATGTATACTTTTTTTACACCTATTATAGTATGAAATCTATTTTGTTCAGCGCAAGTTGGGCATTTGATTTTAGGCTGTCTGTGTAGAAATTGTAGTGAAGAACTTTCTATATTTTTCAAATATAATTGAATGAAATGCTGGTCTTTGAGTAAAAGAGTTTCTTGCATAGGGATAGTTCATTAAACTGTGTCTAGGTTTAAATTAATTCTAACTAGGAGTTGGGTGAGGAGGCCTACGGCCTTATGAAATAACCAACCTAACTTATAACATAATTTCTATTTCAGAGGCTAACTCAAGGCCATCTACTACAATATCAAAAATCTCCGTATTGCTTGTTTCGCTGATTAAAATTACTCCATCATTGTTCTTGGTTGCCGCCGACAGTTGCTCTCTGGTTACTCCCGAAAACCAAAAGCTCGGATCAAAAGTTACCTCAACCAAAACATTGGCTCCTGCTCCAAAAACGATTCTTCCTTCTTTCTCTACGTCAAAGGTTTCATCGGAATTGAATTCAAAGCGAATTGGATGCACTTGATCGTTTGCGTCCGTGAATGTACCTTCAATAACTACGGAAGGGGTGTTGTCCTCATCTTGCAATTCTAATTCTATCTCCACTTCAGCATAGGTACCAATAGGGAAAACCAGATGGCTAAGCTCAGGAGTCGTTGCGCCAGTGGCAAAATCAATAGCTACAACCTGCTCAAGATCCACTTCGAAAGAACCGCCTTCATCAGTCTCAGCCTTGAATTGAATCTGTTCTAGTCTGATCGTTCCAGAAGTGAATTGCAAGGTATTCGACTCAACTCTTCCACTAGGGACATTGATTGCAGAGGTATTTCCTATAAATCTGATGGTAATAGTAGGTTTAGATGACCCATCATCCTGTTCATCACATGAATTCTCCACATTAGATATTATGCTGGTTAATTCTTCATTGGTGAAAGCTTCTAGTGTATTGCCTGTTACTTCATTCATCCCGATCGGATACTCAATGGTGGTAATCAAATCAGGTGATATAAAAGTGGTGTATGCCTCCCGATCGCTATTTATATCCCGAGAACCTACACGCTCTGTGCGTGTGTTAAAAAACTGAATGCTGAATGGATAGATGAAATCAATGCATTCATTGGCTGAATCACTTCCTCCATCAATACAACTATCTTGTATGGCTTCAAGTGCTTCCTCAGAATTCAAGGAAATTTCTGAGTGGTCAAATAAGATGACACGGAGAGGAAATAACCATGTTACTTCTAATGCTCTTTCTCCAAGGGCTTCCACTTCGTCCAAAGTCTCGAACACCCGCTCTTCAGCTTCGAAAATTCCTGTAATTGGGAATATGACTGTAGTACAGCTTGATCCATCAATGATGTTATCTTCAGAGCCGTCTTTGGTTGAAACGGCGACAATTGATTTCGCTACCGGATCATCAGCAATGATCCCATCCATATCTATTTCAATTTCAGGTTCAATTTCATCCTGACAACTAGCCAAAGCCATTAAGCTGATACCTAAAATCAAGAGCTTGATCAATTTGGATAGTTTATGCTTCATCTCAATCAAAAAACAGCAAACATAAAAAAATCCCTACCGACTAAACATATTTATTTTGATTTTACTTTCGCTTCTGGTTTATGAAACTTTACTTGTCGTTTGTTTGAAAACAATATCAGACGAATGCTGATTCAGTAGCGAGAAATGGAAAAAATTGATAACGTATGTAGAGAGAAGGTTTTCAATCAGGTCTTTGCGGATAATGCCAAGGACCTGTTTAATTTTCTGCATTTCAAATATCAGGATGAGGACGAAGCAAAGGATGTTGTTCAGGAGGTCTTTGGAAAGCTGTGGGATAATTGTAAAAAAGTGACCATCGAAAAGGCGAGAGGATTTCTTTTCGTGTCTGCCAATAATTTGATGAAAAACATTTTATCAAAAAAAAATACGGCACTAAAGCATCAGCCCTATCTGAAAGTAAACGAGAGAAGTACGGAGAACCCACAGTATTTAATGGAGGAATCTGAATTTAAAGACAAGTTGAATTGGGCCCTTCAGGAACTTCCGGATGACCAACGGGTAACTTTATTATTGAAACGGATTGAAGGCAAGAAACAGAAAGAAATTGCTGAAATGCTAGGCATTTCGGAAAAGGCTGTAGAGAAAAGGCTGTTCAAAGCAATGAACTCTTTGCGGCAGAAACTTGGAAACATTTTGTAAAAAAAATAATGAACGGTAGGGAAATAGGGGACATTTCGGTTTTTTGATAAGTAAGATTATGGAGAATGAAGAACTCATAAGGAAATGGATGACAGATCAGTTGACAGAAGCCGAAGAAAAGCGGCTGAAGGATACTGCTGAGTTCGCCCAACTGCAAAAAATATGGGATGGCCTGAGTGTTGCAACGCCACCGGACTATTCTGTTGAAGAGGAATTGGAGCGCTTTCATTCATCCCACAATAAACAAGCAAAAGTGATTAAGGTGTCTTGGCAGCTACGATGGGTAGGGGTTGCAGCCTCGGTTATGCTTATCTCCGTTCTTAGTTTTTTGCTTCTTCGACCTTCTTCAAATCAGACCATCTTGCTCTCTGAAGGTTTGAAAGCTCATTATTTGCCGGATTCTTCACTCGTTACCCTTAATAAAGGATCTGAATTGTCCTTTGAAAAAGAAAAGTGGGCTGCTTCCCGTAAAGTGATGCTACAAGGAGAAGGGTTTTTTCAAGTAAAAAAGGGTTCTACGTTTGAGGTGGCTACTTCAAATGGAACCGTCACGGTATTAGGTACCTCATTTAAGGTGAAACAACGTGGCGATTATTATGAAGTACTTTGTTACGTGGGAAAGGTCGGAGTGGAAACTTCAAAACAAAACCTAACACTTATTGCAGGTGATGGCTATCGTGAGTTTTTCAGCCAAGAAGAAAGATTTCAGGCTGCTTCTAACAGCGAACCAGAATGGCTCAATGGTAGAAGTTCCTTTTTCAGAACCCCATATTATGCAGTGCTGGAAGAGCTAGAAAATCAATATGAGGTTGTTATTGAAACAAGAGGCATAAACCTGAATGATACTTTTACAGGTAGCTTTCCGAACGAAGACCTTAATTTAGCACTTGATGCTGTTACCATGCCTTCTGGTTATCTCTATCAACAAAAAGATGAGAAAGTACTAATTACCGGTGGGAAGTAATCATTTAAAAATAGGATTGGTTCTATTTTTTGCTGTTTTCTTGTTGGAGGAAGCTGAAGCGCAGAATTTTGGTGAAAAAGCCCTGCGTGAGGTACTGGATCAACTGGAAGAACAATTTTCTGTACGTTTTTCTTACATGGATCAGACCATTGATAATATCCAAGTTCAGATGCCTATGTATGACCTGGACTTGAATCAAACGCTTGACCATCTGGAGGGTCAAGCTGCTATTGATTTCATTAAGCTTGATGAAAATTTTATTTCCATTAGAAGGCGAACGACAATAGTTAAAATTTGCGGATACTTATTGGATAAAGATGATGGAAGTGCAGTTTCCGACGCACTCATTTTTAGTCAAACCACTTCCACAACCTCAGATCAAAATGGGTATTTCGAATTAGCAAGTGTAGAAATACCCCTCAAAGTACAGGTAAGTCATGTAAGTTATCAGGATCAGGTATTAAGCTTTAATAGCGCTATACAAGAGTGCATCAAATTTTACTTCGCCCCATCTATTGAACAGTTAGAGGAAGTTATAATTAAGAACTATATCACCAGGGGAATTGACAAAAGAGACAATGGGAAAACTGTAGTAGACGTTCAAAACACCAACATACTTCCAGGACTGACCGAGCCCGATATCTTCTTTACTTTACAAAATCTTCCAGGGATTCAAAGTATCAATGAAACAGTCACAGATATTAATATAAGAGGGGGATCAAACGATCAAAACCTTATTTTATGGGATGGGCTTAGAATTTACCAAACGGGTCATTTTTTTGGATTAATATCTGCCATCAATCCTCATATTATTGGAAAAACGACTCTCACGAAAAACGGAACACCAGCGCAACTTGGAGAAGGAGTATCCGGCACTATAGAAGTAGAGACAAGAAAGAAGAGTACGAATGAGATAATTGCACATGCTGGCAGTAACCTCATCAATAGTGACCTGCTTCTCGAAGTACCAACAGATAAGCTTCATTTATTAATCGCATCGAGACAATCAATTGGAGGTATATTTAATACGCCCACCTATAATCAATACTTTGAACGTGCATTTCGATTTTCTGATGTCATTAACGATCCAAACTCTCAGGTGATCAACTCGGATGAAAAATTCAACTTTTACGATTTTTCATTTAATGCCACCTATAAACCATCCTCCAAAACCGGTATTAAGGCAGGTGTCTTGGTTCTTAACAATGGCATAAGTTATGAGGAGAGTGGTTTGGTAAATAATAGCGTGGGATCCAAGGTGAGCAACCTTGATCAGGGTACGATTGCAGGCTACCTTTCGTGCGATCAACGGTGGTCGGATCGATTTAAAACCAAGTTGCATTCATCCATCATGAAGTACAAGCAACAGTCTGTCAACTTTGAGGTAATTACCGGACAAGAACATATCCTTGATAATGAGGTACTAGAAACATCGCTAAGAGCAGAAGGCTCGTACTTTCTAAATGAGATATGGGATGTGGAAGTCGGGATTCAAATAGTAGAGACTGGAATTCGTAATTTCAGGGACATCAATCTACCCGCATTTCGTTCTTTGAGCAAAGAAGTACGTCGAACTACCAGCTTATATGTGCAGGGCAATGCTCATCTCCAAACACACACAACTATAGCTGCGGGAATCCGAGCCAATTATTTTGATATGCTCAGCCAGTACAGAATTGAGCCACGACTGGCCATGGTGACAAGACTTGGTGGGCTCTTTTCTTTAGAAGTTTTAGCGGAAACAAAAAGCCAAACGACTGTACAAGTAGTGGATTTTCAGACTGATTTTTTGGGAGTAGAGAAACGTAAATGGGAGCTCGTTAATGGTGAGAATATTCCCCTTATGACCAGCAGACAGGCTTCTGTTGGGTTAAACTATCAAAAGAAATCTATGCTGGTCTCTTTGGAAGGTTTTATTAAAGATGTAGATGGTGTAGCGACTGCAAGTCAGGGATTCTTGAATCAATTCCAGTTTGATCGGACTTTTGGTAGCTATGTGTCACGTGGGATAGAGCTACTCGTCAATCCGAGTTTTGGAAATTTAGATAGCTGGGTTACTTATTCATATTTAAATAGCGACTATACATTTTCTGATCTTGTTCCCCCTAAGTTTAGAAATAACTTTGATATTTCGCATGCATTGTCGGTTGGATTGACCTACCAGTTAAATAATCTGGAGCTTTCTTCTGGGGTGAATTATCGAAGTGGTGTGCCCTTTACTGAACCGCAAGGAATTGACAAAAATAATGATGCGATTGTCTTTGACTTTCCTAATGCAATGACGCTTGATAACTATTTCCGATTGGATTTTTCGGCTAAATACAAATTCGATTTATCCGATAAATGGAGTGGTATCTGTGGTATTGCCATCTGGAACCTGACAAATACAAACAATTCCATTAACACATGGTCAAGTATCACGGAGAATGGAGAATTGTCACAGATAAATCAAAAAGCGCTTGGTATTACGCCCAATCTAAATGTTCGAGTTTCATATAAGTTTTAAGCGTTGAGCTAAAAAGGGCTTCCATGTTTATTCCTTTTAAGTCTTGAAGCCTGCCGCATGGAATTACTCTAAAAAAATGGCTGAGAAACTAGGCGGTTTCCGCCAAGAATCTGTATAAATTTCTGAAATTCAGACTATTCCTACAAAGAATACCAAATCGGATAGAAGTGGCGGAACGTCATTAAACAAGTAGCCTCGATCTAACAGAGGATTCAATTTTGATGATCATAATCTGCATTTCTTATCGAAATTTATCGAAGGCCGATTGAAAACCTCAATATCTCTGCTTTTAACTCATTTTTAAGGTTTTGATAGGCTCGTTTAACAAGCCCAAAACGCACTTGAATTTAATTCAAGAATCTTTCTGCTACTTAAATCAATTATCTAGGATGCCCTAAAAAGAAAAGGGTCCCAAAAGGACCCAATTCAATCATAGCTTCTATTTTGAGCTTGTGATAACTGTATTAATCGTTATCATCATCATCATCGTCCTCATCATCATCCTCATCATCATCTTCGTCATCATCTTCGTCATCGTCTTCATCAGCATCTAGCGCTACCTCCAGTTTTCCTACAATTTCCTTCATAAGGAGGCTATTAGAGTTTTCATTTATTCTGATAACGCCATCTTCGTCAGCAACTAAGGAACTAAAATCAATGGAAGTGAAAAGTACCTCAAGGTCGAGTGTTACTAGAATTGAGTTCACTACACCTCCGTCCAATACGAATCCAGCTTCATTTTCAATTTCAAGCTCAAACTCCTCAGAGGTAGAGAACTCAACATAAGTCGGTTCAGTCGCACCTTCAGCAATGAAATTGAAATTCACAATAAGGGTTTTATCACCTTCAAGAATGTTATCAAATTCGACTTCTACTTCCTCATAGACACCAGCCAGAAGTTCGGTAATTCCAAAGTCAGGATCGCTAGTTCCAGTAAGCAGGTTTACGACAAAATTCCCTTTAAATTCCACCTCGTCGTTTTCATCCTCACCATTTTCTCCTTCTTGCAAGTCTTCCTCAAGCGTTTCCAATTCTATTTCGGTGACTCCAGCAAATACTTCAGTAAAAGTATATCCGGTATTATTGGCCACTCGTCCACTAGTTGCCCCTGTTGTACTTGTCACTGCTCTCATTTCAAAACTAGCTTGAGCATCCACTTGAGCATCCATAGCAATGTTTTCATCTTCTCCACAGCTTTGAATCAGTACTACTGCAAAAGCTATTAAAGCAACTAAAATTGATTTTTTCATCGTTTTCATTTTTTGTGTTTATTCAGAAAACCGAAAAGTCCTGAAAATCCCTACCGAAGATTTTAATTTGTTTGCATCAAAAATAAAAGGGTGGGGAGGGTTGACCAAAAAAGTCCCTATTCATAATGGACGGTACAAACACCTGACGGATAACGACCAATGCTGTTGCTATATCAAAACAGATCATGATACCGCAAAAACTTGATAATAAAAAAGCTACGTGGGTGAAGAACGACAAAAACCAATCCC
This sequence comes from Cyclobacteriaceae bacterium, assembly GCA_040218415.1. GTDB lineage: Bacteria > Bacteroidota > Bacteroidia > Cytophagales > Cyclobacteriaceae > JAVJRN01. The sequence goes on along the minus strand of JAVJRN010000066.1, from coordinate 146,304 downwards.
AGCTGTAAAAAACGAAAAAACACAGCCGGCATGGCAAAAAACCTAGGGTGCGGTGGGTTGTGTGTGTTGGCAGTGATTATTCTGTCGAATCATCGAATCGCTAGATTTTTTGTATACTTATTCAACAATGGAAGTTATGAGGCCAGCGGCTTGAGCAATCATTAATCTACGAGTATCCAAGAGTAATTACCACCAGTGTTAATAATCCATTCACCATTATCTAATCAATCAGCTTCAAGTCTTACTAATCTAGGCTCCATAATTTTACCAGCACGAGGATGTCCAGGATGATTTTTAAATCCACCGAAATATGGAGATTCGCCTTTGATGCGTTGACCTTCAATAACAAATTCAATCCAAGTAAATTTTGCTTTTCTACTGAAATGCCATGAATCACGTCTCACATAAAAACCGAATTGGTTATTTATTGTACATCTGATAAATACTGATTCGCTTAGAGCTCACATTTAAATATAGTTTGATAATGCTTTCTGATAAAGCGTCGGCCAGCAAGGCTAGGCGCCCCCGTGTTCACAGGCAAATTCCCGAGCCGCTTAGGCTAATCGCTGAGAATGGTATATTTGAAATCAATTTGACCATTCGTACCTAAAATTTCTTCAACAGAAACGTCCGTCCGGAAAAAACGTGCATGTCACAGTCCAGCTTTGTTGTGGTTCGGCATTTTCCGACGGTTCGCCGCTGCGGTTAACATAATCACTAGCCGTGCGCATCACCATATAATCCAATGGACTCAAGCATTGATCGCGATTTGCTTTTACATAAGATCATTACCGTTATCGAACTGAAGTTACGATAACTGATTTTATATTAAATGCTGCGCATCCGGAAATCACTCGCAACGTTACATAATGTCCTACGTTATGTTAATGTGAGCTTTGGCGCCCAGCTAGGGGTTCAGGGGCGGGATTAATTTGATCTGCCCAGTGGTGTTAGAGGGATTGAATAAGGAATACATACCGACGAGAAGAAATGTTTTTACTTTCATGATTCAATTAGTCGTTCATCATTTTATCTGATTCCTGATGCATGGAGCTATGTTTTTCATTGATATGATCTACTTCCCAAACAAAATGTGATTTTAGACGATGTATGCCATATCTGGGGGCTATGTTGTCTTGACCCATCATGGTGAGAAAGAATTCTATAGGACCATAGGTCTTGGATGATGTAAATAACTTCATCGTTGGTATGATTAGTTTTCTGATCCAATCAGGGAGGTGAACGATTTTGATGGGTCTCATCCACGTTTTAAGTGCCAATGCTGCAATTTCATTCTGGGTGAGAATATCTGGTCCCCCCACAATGATCTCATGCTGTTTAGTATTCATAGATTCAACAATCGCTTTTGCTAAATCAGCTCCATGAATGGGATTTAATTTGTATTCGCCACTCCCAAATAGATAAACTTTCCCTTTTTGAGCCATATCTAGGAAATCTTTCATATCGGAGTAAAAACCATTTGGACGAACAATAAGATAGTCCATGCCTGAGCGCTTGAGTTCATCCACAAATTTCTCCTTCGCTACTACGATTTTTAGGTTTCGCATCTTTTCACCATTGATTACAGATACATAAATGAATTTCTTAATGCCTGCCTTCTTCGCCTCTTTGAGCAAATTCATATTGGCCTGATAGTCTACATTCATGTAGGTGAGCCCGTCCTTTTGTCGTGTGATACCAACTGTCGAGATTAGGATATCAGCATCTTCTAGTTGACCTGTAAGTGTTGTTGGATCAGTCACTTCAGCACTAATGACTTGTTCAGGTTTCAACCCCTTCTCTAAAAGCCTCTTTTCATTTCTCGCTATCGCCTGAAAAGGGAGTTTTTGACTTTGCAATTCTTTGACAAGATGATTTCCTAAGTATCCTGTCGATCCTGCTATTATTATCTTTTTCATTTTTTAAAAGGATTTAAGTGGAGTCTGATAAAGACCCCACTTGATTTAGAAATTCATTTAGAAGAGGGTGAAACCAAAAGCAATGGTGAAATTGGTTCCCTCCAGGTTTTCAAGATCATCTCTGCTTACGCTTGCCATGAATAGTCGGGCTTGTAAGTCCATGGCCCATTTTTCTTTTTGCTTGAACTCATATCCGGAAGCAAGCAAAACGCCTTTGCCCCATTCGTTTTTAGCTGATTTGCTATTTGACTCATAGAATGCCCTGGTGTCCAAAGCAGCTCCAAAGCCACCGCTTACCCACCATTTGTCTGAAGTCCAGTACTGAATGGAAGGGATAATTCCTTCAAAGCTTCGATCAAGTCCGTCAGTTTCGTAGATTTGACCAGCAGTGTTTAAGTATACTGCCAGGTTATCTTTGACAAACCAGCCAATTTTCATGTTGGGTAAAGAAATGTCTCCTGAGGTTTCATTGGCTGTCATTCCTTTTGTGAAATGAAGTACCCCGATCCCAGCAGATCCACCGATCGTAAATCCTTTTCTTACTGGTTTGGTATTTTGAGCATCCGATGTGTTGCTAGCGAATGCCAGAATGGCAACCATGATTCCGATTATAATAGTCTTTGACTTTTTCATTTTCGTTCGATTTACTAGTGTTTTAGAATTCGTTTTTCATGATGGTTTCCAAAATCTGGTTCCGTTGTTCATCTTTATCTTGCTCATTGCTAAGTAGGACAATAAGCCCATTGGATTCAGGAATGAGGGTTAAGAAGCTCGTAAACCCATCAATGTTGCCACCATGATGATAGATCACCTGATCTTCAATATTCAGTGTAAACCAACCTGCGCCTGGTGCATTTATACCATCTTGACCAGTTGGAGCAACCAATACCGCTTCTTTCTCTTCTGCAGTGTAGTAGTCTCCTAGCATGGCATCACCCCATTTTTCTAAGTCTGAAATGGTGCTTTCGATTTCTCCTGCACTGTAAGCAATCTGCATTTGATAGACTCCAACCTCCAAGCCGTCGTTATACCCTTTTGCTCTTTCTGTTCCAGTAATTGCATCAGGACCCTTTCCAGTATGGAGAAGGTTAAGTGGTGCATAAACTTTTTCTTGTAAGTATTCCTGATAGGTTTTTCCTGTAAGTTCCTCGATCAGAATACCCAGAATCAGATAGTTGGAGTTGGAGTAAGAAAAGAATTCCCCTGGCGTGAAGATCAATCCATCATCTACTATGGACTCTATGATTATATCGAAGATTTCCTCTGTATCAAAGAAGTAGTTGTTCTCTTCTGCATAGGCTTCTATAGGCCCTACGTAATCAGGAATCCCAGAATGATGCGTCATTAAGTGTTTGATGGTTATTTGATCACCCTGTGGAAATTCGTCATCAAAATCGCTTAGAGGTTGATCAAAACTTTCAATCAGTCCATCTCTTTTGAGATTGACTATGGCAGCTGAAGTGAAAGACTTAGTTACAGATCCAATTCGGTAAATGAGTGAGGGGTCATTTGAAGTGCCATTCGCTATATCAGCCATGCCAAATCCCTTTCTTACCAAATCAGTACCTCCTTTGCGGATCAATACACTTCCTGAAAATTCAATTTCTTCCAGGTATGCTTCAGCGGAAGTATACTCCGTTGGATTGGGTTGTGGAGTGCTGTCATCGTCACTGCAAGCACTCATAGCTGCTACGAGTGCTACTGCCACTAATAGTTTGAGTTTTTTAATTAATGTCGTCATTGTTTTTTCGTTTTGAGATTGAATGATGGCTCAAAATTGAAATGACGAACTGCGCTATTCGTCTTAGATTATATGATGGGACTGCTTAATGAAAATCAGGACTTTTCTAATCTGAGAAATGAATTATGAGTCAGTTTTGACTATAATTCGGCTGATTTCGTAGGAGTAGTTGATACCAAATAGAAATAAAGTGCGGGTTTCCATCTGCATGAGATTTCGGACGAAGGAACCACTTTCAATAAGAAAATTTGCCGTCAAAACTAAATTCAAGAGAATATGAAAAAGCTAGGATTATTAATTGTAGGGGCCACACTTGCACTGGCTGTTTTGGGGCAAGAAGATCACGATAAAACAATTAGCAGAGTTGACAAACTGTTAGACAAACAACTCAAGAATGAAAACATACATAATCTGTTTTTGACTCTTTATTCTCCATCCGCAGATTTTGAGTGGCATACGGCCAAAGGAAAATTCAAAGATGGTGAAGTAGTTACAACTGAGCACCCTTTTTACACCGCAAGTGTAGGTAAGACCTTCACGTCCACTGCGATCGGTTTGCTGGTAGATCAAGGGCTTATCGGTTTTGAAGACCGAATAGCGCAATATTTGCCTGCCGGTATGATTGAAGACTTACATATCCTGAATGGAATCAATTACAAAGACTCCATTACAGTCACACATTTGTTGCAGCATACATCAGGACTGCCAGACTATTTTGGAGAAGAAACGCTAGATGGTTCGCCCAGCATGTTTGATTTGATAATGATGGAACCGGATCGCCTATGGGAGTCGGAAGAATTAGTCACTTTTGCTAAAGATCATTTTAATCCGTCATTTGCTCCAGGTAAAGGCTACTCTTATACAGATACGGAATATGTGCTGTTGGGTATGATCATTGAAAAAGTTAGTGGAACAAGTTTGCATGAGTTTTTTAATCAGCATCTTTTCCGGCCACTTGAGATGGATCAGACCTATCTCAATACACGATCAGAACCAAACAAACCTACGCTGAAAATGGCAGAGATGTATGCGGATGACTATGAGATCAGTCAATTGAGAAGTTTAAGTGCCGATTGGGCAGGAGGGGCAATAGTTTCTACTGGGAAGGACTTGATCAAATTCCAGATGGCCTTAATGAATGGCGAATTGGTATCTAAAGAAACGCTTCACGCAATGCAGGGCTGGACTTATGAGACCAAAGGCATGGAGTACGGTTACGGTCTGCGTAAAATTGACTTTAAGAAACTTTCTCCCGTTTTACCTAAATGGACGGTGATCGGTCACTCCGGGTTAAACGGCACTTCTATGTACTATTGTCCGGAGTTGGATATTTATCTCGCGGGCACTTTGAATCAATTGAGTGCTTCGAAGGATGCGGTCATGCTTATGGTCAAAGTGTTGATGCAGTGTGCGGGTTTGTAGGACAAAACTCAGTTTAGAGATTTATTCTATACAGTTTGACAGGCTTGGACTTTCCCTTTAATGGAAGCTCTCCAATGTATTCAGCGTTCCATTGATCGGGATTGTCCAGGCGGTTCAATAGGTCAGATGTTAAGATCAAGTCGGTATTATTTTCATTGCACATCCCTTGCACTCTTGCTGTGGTGTTAAGAACATCTCCTGTATAAAATATTTCTTTTTTTAGCGCGCCAATTTCTCCCGTAGTGACTTCTCCAATATGTAATCCTGCTTTAAAATCTGGTATCAATCCATATTTTTTATTGAAGCTATCAGCATGATTACTCATGCTCTTTTTGATCTCTTTGAAGCATTGTATGCAATGAAGATTGGTCAGGCCCTTGGTAGATTCCCATGTAATTACCACTTCATCACCAATGTACTGATAGACTTCTCCGAGTGAATTTATAATGGAATCTGACATGACTTCATAATAGTCTCTCAACAGATTGAAGTACTGTTCATGACCCAACTGTTCGGCGATGGTTGTCGATTGTTTCATGTCCAGAAACATAAAAACACGTTCCTCTTTCTTAGGTTTGTGATACTTCCCCGTTAGAAAATTGATCAAAACATTGTGTCCCAGGTTTTCACTAATGGCGGAGTAGACTAAGCTGATGGTTAGTGAAACTGAAAGTTGGAATAGGGTAGTGAGGAATGAGACGCTTGTAAGAAATTTCGCCAGCTTTTCCCACGCGTCATCACTGCTAAAATTGGTGTCAGTATCTAAAGCGAAGGCAATAGGGTAGAAGGCAACAATAACTATGAGAAAGAGAGATAAATAAATCAGGAATTTGTAAAAGAACTTAGCCCTCAAGCTTCTGGATTCGAATCGCTTTTGCAAGTAGATCACTTCTAGCGAACCTACAATCAAACCCACAATAACATTTGCAAAATTTGCAAAAATGAGAACGGGTATTGTAAAGGAAATATCTGTTTCGGGGTTCAGGTTTTGGTTCCTTGTAACTCCGACTTCAGTGATGATAATAACCCATCCACTCAGCACCCAAATCACTGCAAAGGGGATGATTTTGGAGATGTTTCGTTTTGCTTTAGGTGACAATCCGAGGTTCATCTTACTTCTTCTGTTTCTTTACCCAAGCTTTTGGAGTTAAGTCAGTGTTTTTTCTGAAGAATTCATTGAAAACAGATTTGGAGGTAAAACCGCTTTCATAGGCAAGACCAAGCAACGTCAGATGGCTGTATTGTGGATCGATCGCTTTCTTTTGGAAGTCTTTCAGTCGATAGCTATTCACATAATCATTGAAGTTTTTTTCAAGTCTTTCATTTAGTAACCATGAAAGCTTGTTTGGATGCAGGTTGATAGTATCAGCCAATGTTCTTAAGGTCAGTGAAGTATCGAGGTACTGGTGTTCATTTAGCATTAGGTCTTCCAAAATATCTGAAAAATGATTTACCTCTTCTGTAGACATTAATGATCTTGAAGTGGCGTTTTGCAGGATTTTCGGGTGTTCTAATTGATCATCCGGAAAATACTGGCTAACCAGCTTTTGATACTCCTGATCAGTTCGAAGGGGTGTTAAAAAGTTTTCATGTTTAAAGTAAACCACCTGTCCCATTTGCTTGCTTAATTTCATTTTAAGCATGTCTAGCGCCTCGGTGGATGAGATCTGAGCCATCAGATACAGATCATATGCCATCAACGGTCGAGGTTGTACTTCTCCCAGTTTTTCTATCATTGCTCGTACAGCTGATTCTTTGACTTCTTCATCACCATGAGTCAGGTGAAATAGCATCAGGTATTGCGCTGGATGTTTCAGATCTCTGCGAGAATCAATCAACTTTTTCAAAGCCTCCAGATTATGTTGTTGAATGCAGCAGGCTAACTTCAGCTGGATAGACAGTGCAAAATCCGGATCAATTTCTAAGGACTTGTTTAGGTCACTTTGCGCTAAATCATACTGTTTTTGCTGATAATATATATTGGCACGGGTATAAAAATGATTAGGGGAGAGAGGATTGTGTTGGATGCTGGTATTGATAGATGACAGAGCTGCATCAAAATCACCAAGGGCTGTAAGCAACTCAGCAAGACATTCATGGACATCCGGTTCATAAGGATCCATTTTCAATGCTTCCAGGATCAATTTGTTGGCAGCATGATAATCCCACAACCCCCAAAATTCATGAGTAGCCAGACTGTGGTAGGCATATACAGACTTTGGTCGCTGACCTTCGCCACCTTTCTGGAAATAGCCTTCGGCACGTTTAAATGCATATTCTTTTTCCATGGCACCCCAGGAGCCAAGCAGACTATAGCACAGACCCGCACCAAAAAGTGACATCTCAAAAGCCGGGTCGAGTTTTGCGCTTTGTTCAAAAAGCAAGGCACCTTTTTGAATATCCTTGAGGTTCCATTTTTTAAGAAAAAACTTTGCTTTTAAAAAGTTGTCATAAGCATCAATACTTTCCGTGCTAGGCGTGACAAGATGTTCTTTGAGCTCCAGGTGTCCGTAATTCTCCCTTATTCGCTCTGCAACTAAGAGACTGATTTCATCTTGTAAAGCAAAGATGTCATCCAATTTTCTATTAAAATTCTCAGACCAGATCTGAAAGCCATTGTCCGTTCTTATGAGCTGGGTCGTGATTCGAACCTGGTCACCAAACTTCCTCACACTTCCTTCCAGAACCAGCGATACACCCAATTCATTGCCGATATGGCGCACATCTTTTTTGATCTCCTTGAAAGCAAAAGAAGAGGTTCTGGCGGCTACTTTCAACCCTTTCACCTTACTCAGTGCAGCAATGATTTCCTCCGTCATACCATCTGAGAAGTATTCGTTTTCCGGATCTGAACTCAGGTTTTCAAGTGGAAGAACAGCTATGGATTTTTGGTTGATCAATGATTTGTTAATAAGTAGTTAAAATTAAAGTGTTCACAACCTTAATAGCAAGGTCGTAGGTGAATCTCTCATGAAAGACCTTCTAAAAGGTTTTAATATTCATCAAAAAGTCCATGATTTCATTTTAGGACGAATGCACTGCTATTCCTTCCCATTCTTGCATGGTCAATCACAATTAAAAGATTAAGGATTGACGTGAAGTGAGTCCTCCAGCAGGCCAAGCTTCAGTCAAAATCAAAAACTTAAACCATTAAACAATCAAATTATGAAAAATCTATTCATGTTCATTTTTACACTTTGTGCTTTTGGAGCATTTGCACAGAGCAGTTTTTCGACCAACAACCACGAGGAAGTAAAGTACAAATATCGGGTTAGCATGCCGATGATCATCGTACCACAGCTATTTGAAAAGTCTTGGGATAACCGTAAGCATACCCAACATATTGAGTTTCATATCAAGCGTAACCTGGATAATAAGAATATAGTAGGGGTGAAGCTTGCCACCTGGAGGTTATTTCAACCTATGGGTATCACCTGGTGGGATGGTCTCCTCGATAAAGTAGAATCGGGAAGTGAGTTTTATCCTGGTCATGTAAGAGAATCTGGTATAGGCATATCCTATCAGCGCATCCTTTGGAAAGGATTGTTCACCACAGTGGAAATCTTACCGCAGTTTAAAACCTACTTAGATGAAAACGGAGATAAAGTTGGCGTAACAGGATTTAAACTTTACAACTCTTTTCATCTGGGCTATCACTTTGCGTTTGGAAAGGAAAAACGCATTTTCATAGAGCCACAAGTGCATTCGCAATTCTGGGTACTTGATACCAATACTCCTGAAGCGTTCAAGGCAATGGACGACAAATGGAGAAACTATTTCCTTTTTGAGCCCAATCTATATCTCGGTTTCAAATTCTAAAAAAATGGGGTGGTTGCAAGGTCAGCCGCTTTGAGTTTGTGTCACCTTTTGCGTTGACCAGGCAATCACCTCAAAACTCTTTAATAAGTCATGAAAACTGATACTTATAAAATCAATGGATATCTGCTGTTTGGATTGGTCCTATTGCTTACCTGCAGTTTGCCAGTGCTGGGGCACTGGGTGCAAGGCATCTCACTGGTAGCTTCTTTTCCATCAGCTCTTAACAGTCAGCTGGTCTATCAACCCGTTACTTTGCTCATTGCATTGGTATTTATTTGGCTACTGAAAGTGGCAAGACCAAGCGTATTCCGTACCTATTTCCAAAAAGGAAAAATTGATGCTCCCATCACGCCTGTCCCAGCGTTGTTCATCAAGCCCAAAGCAGGCAGGAATTGGTTGCATGAAGGAAGGGATTTTGCTCTGGTAATTTCAGTGGTTACGGCCATCATCATTTACTTACAGGTAATTCATGGTGAGGGGATAGAGCCTGCTATGCTTTGGAAGATCCTACCTTTTAGCCTCTTGTTTTCATTAACCAACGCCTTTGTTGAAGAGAGCATCACGCGGGTTGGAGTGATCGTGGCACTGAAAGGAGTCTTCTCAGATCAAATGTTGCCTTTCATATCCGGAGCAGTCTTTGGGGCTGTGCATTATTGGGGGAGCCCAGTTGGAATAGCAGGTGTATTGGCCGCTGGATTCCTGGGGTGGCTACTTGCCAAATCCATACTTGAAACCAAAGGCATATTCTGGGCATGGTTGATTCATTTTCTACAGGATGTAATCATACTCACGGCTTTATTTATAAGCAAATAGAAATACAATGTCCCTATTAAATCATGGACCTACAATCAATAGACTTAAATATGAAAATGAAAATTAAAACTTACCTAATATTAGCGCTGACCATTTCAATTGTGTTCAGTGCTTGCGAGCAGGATGCAATCGAAGTGGGTACATTAGTGCCGAAAACGGTAACCAATGACCCAACACTTCCAAGCTTTACCTTGTCAGATGGTACCAAGCTCCACCTCGAAACGTTTGGAGATCCAACAAAACCTGTTTTGATCATCCTGCATGGAGGTCCGGGAAACAGCTATAAACCTTACCTGGCATGGCAACCTTTAAGTAATGAATATTTCATGGTGTTTTGGGATCAGCGTGGAGCAGGTCTGTCTGAAAGGGTGCCCAGTAGTGAGTTAACGGGACCACAATATCTCAAGGATTTGGATGAAATTGGCAATCATTTCAGCCCGGAACGAAAGTTCTACCTCATCGGTCACTCTTGGGGAGGAGCTTATGCCGCCTACTATGTGCAAAATCATCCTCACAGGGTAGAGAAGCTGGTATTGATGGAACCAGGTCCAATGAATAAACCTGCCATGGAAAATACCACAGCAGCTGCCGTTGATTTCTTTAACAAAGATTTGCAGGCCTTCCTGAATAATTCCGATTATCTGTTTCCAGGTAATGATGAAGCTGGAGATTACTTTCGAATGACCAGCAAATTTGAACGACAAAGGATAGAATATACTGACACCAGGCAGGGATTCAGATGTAATTATTACCTCAATGACTGGAGGGGACTCTGGGATAAGTCCTACACCGCAGACTTTACCGACGGAATCAAAGAAAACTTTGTAAAAGAAGTGCTATTTATCGCAGGTACAACAGAGCGTTTAGGTGCTGCTTACCAGCGAAACTATCAGGCCATCCATTTTAACCTTTATGAAAATGAAGTTTTTGTCATCGAAGGGGCAGATCATGACGAGATCATTGATCATCCGCTTACCCTTCCAAAAATCCGGGCTTACTTCAATCAATGAATCAAATGAACATGAAAAAACTATTAATCACAGGGATGTTGCTTGTCATCGTACAGGTCACAAATGCCCAGCATATCAATAACGTCTTTGCATTTAGAACAGAAAAGAAGCATTCGATGATGCTAAACCTCGAGTTTGATCCGGCGCTCTTTTGGGGAATTACTTATAACAGAAGCTTTAATGTTAGGCTGGGTAGCTTCGAAAGGAAATTGACAAGTCAGATCGGATGGAAGACGTTTCAGTTCAATTACAACGACCTGAATCTAAATTTTCAAACCACGCTTTTGCATCACCGGGCTAAGTCTAATGTCATTCTCAACTTTGGGGCTGAAAATAAATACCTTGAAAATAAGGTTCATCAGGCCAATGTTTATAATTGGATGGTAAGCCTGATGCCAGGCTATTATACAGAACGTTGGTATGTTGGTACAGAGTTACATTATAAATGGCTTTTTAAAGTGAAATATGATCATACCGATTTTTACAGGGAGGTCTTCCCGCAGGTGCAGGATGGTTGGTATTCTTATAAAAATGCCTACGCATATTTATCACTCAATGCCGGCGCAAAGTTGAGTGAAAATGTGGATGTTGATTTTAGAGCTGGTTACCGGTTTTACTACGACTTCACGAATTATCAACCATACATTCAGCCTTACTTTACCAATCTTGCCTTTAATTTCAGGTTTTGAGATAGTTATAAAATCATGAGTATGACAGGATCCCACAATACCACTTATCATTTGTCTAACTACGAACACATGGTTTTTCTAAAGAACATTATAAAAAGCACGTAAATCATTTTAGGTGATTACACATATTATGTGATTTTGAGAATGTTATGAATTATGAGAAAAATGTAAAATACCTTTATGTTTTTACCGGGAAGCAGCCATGGAAGGTAAAATCTATTCCCACAAGGCGATTAAGTTGACCATAACCGAAAAAGTCTGCATTGATGTGTTTTTAATACTATGTTAAGTAGAATTTGATCTACGTCTACGCGGACTGGTTGACAGAATAACGGGGTTCCCGACCAGAGCCATGCGCTGGCCTTGAGCGTGGAAGCTTTATTCTGGCGAAACGTAGCACCGCTAGATTTTTTGCTTCCTTTTTTATGGGGACGCCCAGTCCAATGAAAAAAGGAAGTGCCTGCCTGGCCTGAAGGCGTACAGCGAACACATATGACATTTGAGCTATTCAGACTCTACTAAGAGTTTTAAGAGATTCAGGATATCCGCTGCGCTACTTCCGGAATAAAGTACTGGTGGTCAGAAGTGAGCCAAACAAAGCGTCGGCCAGCAAGGCTAGGCGCCCCCGTGTTCACAGGCAAATTCCCGAGCCGCTTAGGCTTATCGCTGAGAATGGTATATTTGAAATTAATCTGACCTTTCGTACCTAAAAGTTCTTCAACGGAAACGTCCGTCCGGAAAAAACGTGCATGTCACAGTCCAGCTTTGTTGTGGTTCGGCATTTTCCGACGGTTCGCCGCTGCGGTTAACATAATCACTAGCCGTGCGCATCACCATATAATCCAATGGACTCAAGCATTGATAGTGATTTGCTTTTACATAAGATCATTACCGTTATCGAACTGAAGTTACGATAACTGATTTTATGCTAAATACTCGCTGCACTCGCATTACGGGAAATTCTTTATTATGTTGTATAATTTATATTATGTTAAATAGGATAAACTCTCATTTGGATACTAACCTATTCACGCTAACCATTGGGATAATAATTATCAGGAGATTTGCGTTTATGCTGCTTTCATTTCATGCTTCGTTTTTAATACGCAGTACAGTATCATAAACCACATGCGGTAGCTCACTCATGTGGCCTTACTCTTGATCAGTTCCTTAGAACTATTACTTGTGGGAATTACTACAACCATGAAATGTCGAAACTCAATTTTGGTAATTAGCTTTTTTACAAGCGTCTTGTAAAATTCTCTGTGCCCAACCCATCTGACAGTAACTAGTAAATTCGCCTGGTCATCGTTCCTGTCGTATGGCCAATTCTCGGCTGCCTGCGGGTCATCATAAATCAGCATTACTATCACTTTACAATAATCCTTCTATTGTCAATCTTTAGATGTCTTGAAAATTCCATTCCATAATGCTAATAATAATCATCTAACGGCAACTTTACTAAATTACTCATCTTTCATCTACACCAAGTGAAGTCCTTTGTAAACCAACTATCGCAGCGTTTGGCTTGGAGCATTCAGAAAAATTCGCTCCTAGAAAGGAAATCCTTACTTTTATACTATATAAAATTTGTGAGCTGTTTTGGGTACTGCATTCCATAACTTTTCTCTGGTATTTTTCACCTGTTCAACCACCTTAAATCCATGACTGGTAATCACAAAAAACTTCTTTCGTTTGCCACCTCGCACAGCTGTTGGTTCTCCAAATTGGGATTCGAGATAACCTTTTTGCTCCAGGCGATCCAAAGCACTACGCATCGCACCGAGACTCACACTTCGATCCAGATTCTCTTCTATATATCGCTTAATTGACACACCATAAGCTTCGCTTTCTAAAACTATGATCGTTAACAAGACAATCTCCTCAAACTCTCCTATTAAACCTGTTTTCATATATTTGACTATTTTAATCTAAATGTAGTTAAAATAGCTGCTGTTTTGAAAAGTAACCCTATTCTCATGAACTTAACAAGAATTGTTAGTCTGTCGCGATCACCCAATTTAGGATTTCGGTATCCATGGGATTTTCTCCTGATCGATAGAACTTGATCAACTTCCCATTTTGATCAATCAAAAACTTACAAAAATTCCAACTTGGTTCTTGGCTATTCCATCCATTCAGATCTTCGTCAGTAAGCCATTGATACAAAGGGTGTTTCTTGTCACCTTTAACATCAATTTTTGAAAACATATCAAAAGAGACGCCATAGTTTTTCTTACAAAAAGAAGCTATTTGATCATTTGATCCTGGCTCTTGTCCACCAAACTGATTCGAGGGAAATCCTAAAATGGCTACTTTATCACCATGCAATTCGTGCAATGCTTGAAAATCCTCATACTGTGGCGTATAGCCACATTCAGAAGCCGTATTGACAATTATTATTTTTTTGCCTTTGTACTTCGCCAAGGTTGTTGTTTCTCCAGTCAGCGTTTCCACTTCAATATTGTATATATCTGTCATACCTACATTAAGTTGTAAAATCAAAATCAATAAAAACATATCTTATCAGGGTTAATTCCTTTGGTTCAGTTCACTTTGTCTCATCGGCATGGTGTCAATTTTATCAAAAATAAACTGAGGATTTTCGTGTAAACTGCCCTCCCATTTTTGACCGCCATCCTTACCAATCAATATCATTTTAGATACCTTCTCTTTATCAAATTGTTCAATTAAAGGTTTCGCTTCCACACTTTCTAGTTCGTCATATAAGGAAAGCATTTGATTTTTTTTTAGCGATACGATGAAAACAACAATATCTCGTTCTTTGAGAGGTTGCTCATACTTGCGCCAATACTTCTTATCATAGACGCTATACTCTTCCACAAACTGAATGATGATTCTATTTTTCCACCGATAAGCATCAATTCCATCTTGGTCAAAATTTAGCATCAAGCTCCAAATGATTATGGTTGTCAACATGATTGATTAACCAACAAAAAACCATTGTGTTTATGGCTTTTTATTTAGCTACTTGAATATGTAGCACTCAAGGAACGATCTAATTTAACACAACCCATCTAAACCATTGGTTTTATGATGGTTATAAATTTGCATTATGAAATTCATAATGGGTTTTGACATTATGTCATGCTCCTTTTCGAGGTATTCGACCCCTGGCTTTGAACAAAGGTTAGAGAATCGGGTTTCCACCATATGTACTTACAACCACAGCCAGAAGGCTTTAAGTCAAGCAGTTACTCCTTTGATTTTCAGATAGATGCACCATCAAAAAGTGTTTGGAAATGGTTGAATGATCCACGAACCTTCACTGACACCCAAGTTTGGCCATATAAAGTAGAGTTTTAGAGTCCCGACCCTGAAAACATACCCAATGGCTTTCATCTGGGCGTATTCAACATTCACTACGGTCCAATGATCAATTTTGCAGGTAAACTCATGGAAATCAGCGCTAATTATCGCGATTTACAGTATTTCTATGGTAGTTATGCCTTGAGCATACGCTGGGTTCGCCCGTACCGGCTCGAATTCTGGACTACCGAAAAAGACAGAAAAACGATCATTAAATGCAAGGTCAGTTATTGGGTAAAGCCTTGGATTGAAGCTAGTTGGATGAATCTACAAAAGCTATTTTGGATAACATTCCCTCGATTTGCAAAGAAAAGTATAACCAAATAATCTTCTGTTTGAGTCTTAAGTCAGCAATAAGTAAAGCAACATAACACCTTATTAAATAGAGAGTTATGACTATTAACTTAAAGTTTTAATGCTACTACTAAACTAAGAAATCTAAATACGAGTGGCTGCTGGCATAATGGAGCCCTGATGCTTTACTTTAAAAACTGTGTTGATGCTAGCAGTTATAATTGGTTGGCCATTCTTTTAGCTTTCAGTACTCACTGAACCAAGTAAAACATCCAAGTTTAGATTAATGAAAACCCATGTAAATACTATCAACACGCTGCAATAATATGGGCGTGATCAAAATCGTCATTCATTCGACAAAATAGAAATACGCTGTTGACTAAGAAAATGTAAAGAAAGATATGACCCTCAACAAATGACTTTTACAATTAAGTCGTTTGAAAAGAAAAACACAAATCAATAATTTTTGGACATAAAAAAACCTCATGCCAACTATTTTGGCATGAGGTTTAAGAATTGGTTTTGAAATTAACCTTAGGGGTATTATCCTTTATAATAGAATTGTTCGTGAACAATCTGTCCGTTCTCCCATTTCTGCACACCCACTTGTTCCATTTCCATTCTGTTCCCATCTTGAAAAGTTACATC
Source organism: Cyclobacteriaceae bacterium (assembly GCA_040218415.1). GTDB lineage: Bacteria > Bacteroidota > Bacteroidia > Cytophagales > Cyclobacteriaceae > JAVJRN01. The sequence continues at coordinate 130,619 of JAVJRN010000066.1, read as the reverse complement.
CATTGATGTTTGATGCATGGTGATACCAGCAGCTTCGTCCGAGGTTACCGCCTTCACTTCCATACCGTGAAATTCTTTCACGCTATTAAGAAATTGAACTTCATATTCTCTACAAGCTGCTTTACCTTCTCTTGTTCCTCTAGGCTCGGTCATAACGATGTTCTCCGCATAATATTTATCAAATGCCTCTAGCAATTGACCTTGTCCTATCATGTTGTAGATGTCTTCTGTTTTTTCTTTTAATGTCATAATTAGTCAATGTTTATATGTGTATGTACATATACTGTATCTACACTTTAATGTTTAGATTTATTTTACTTTTTTAGCAAAAAATAACCCGTCTTATTAAGTTAGCTTTGTCTATAAGTAATACTTATCCTATCATTGAACAAAGCAATGATATTGTATTGACCTTTGCATCATAATTAAAATAAACAAACGATGATAGAATTAGAAAGTGATACCCTAGATCAGATTATTAAAGAAAACGATAAGGTAATCGTACAATATGGAGCAACGTGGTGCGGAAATTGTCGTCTGGTAAAGCCTAAATTCAAAAGGCTTGCTTTGACCAATGAAGATGTTAAATTTGTATATGTAGATGCCGAAAAGCAGCCAAACTCCAGAGCATTAGCTGAAGTTAAAAATCTTCCAACTTTTGCAGGCTTTAAGGGAGGTAAGCTCGTTGGTCAAAGTGCAGGAAATAAAGAATCAGTTATAATTAGCGTATTAGATGAAATTGCCAATAATTAAACATGTGACGTCATTTGTAGAGCAAAATGACGAAGATTGGGTGAATGAAGCGATTGAGCTTATTGAACATTACACCGAAGCACCAGGGTTGAAAGATGAAGAGATGGATGTACTAGGTGAAATGTTGTCCAACTTATATGGAGCCATAGAGGTTCATAAAGAAATGAAAGAAGGAAAGTCTCAAAAAGATGCGCTCAATGGCTTCATGAAGCGAGTCACTGGATCCATTGACTAGACTTCATTATTGACCAACTCTGGATTGAATCAAAATATAACAAAAAAGGCTACTTCTGAAGTAGCCTTTTTTGTTTCTATATGAAGTGTCCGTATTCAATTAACTAGCCTTGACCTTAACTTCAGCATTTTTTGGTTCTATCCCCAACTCTTTTACTATATAAATAAAGCTCGCTTTACGCCTATCGCTTGACAGATCGGGCCAGACGATCTTTAGCGGTTTCAATGATGTAATGGTGAGTTCTTCTTCCATCTCCATTGTTAATTGCTCCCAATTTAATCCTGTGAGCAATTCTTGTTCATCAAGAAGATCTACATTATCCAATACTTTTTCAAGAATAGATCGAGTAGCTAAATCTAGAGATGGTTTTATAAGTACGAGCTCATATTCCATACTGTCTTGATTTAATTTGATGCCGTCAGTAGCTTCAAAGTCTTTCTTCAGTTTTTTATAGATAGAATTTAATTCGTCGATGCTGTTAGATGAAATTGTAATCATAGTCTTTTAGGTTGTGATGTAATATCTTATTAACAAATAGACTTACATTTTGATTTGAAGTAAACAGGAATAATTAGGTAGTGACCAAGTACTCGTTGGTATATTTTGAAACAAAATAGAGTAAAGCCAAAAAAAAGCCGGTATATGACTACCGGCTTTTTTTTATTTTCTGAAGTAGTGTACTTATTCTAGTGCATCCAATGCATCCTGCATTTCATCTGCTTTCTTATTCATTTTCAGCATTGAATAAATATATCTCAATGTCTCAATTGCTGATTTTTCTGTTGGTCTCACTTCATATACTTTCTCCCATTGCGGTAAAGCCTCTTTTAGTTTTTGATTAATCACTGGCTCCATTGCAGCAGCTTTTTTCAAATCCGCTTTTGAAACGCCAAGATCATTCCTTTTTTTGATCACTGCACTTGCTCTGTCTATCATGATCACACCCATATTGAAATTAGATTCAAAATGGTTCGGGTCAACTTTCAAAGCATTTCTGTATGCGTTTAAAGCAGCTTCCTCATCATCAAGTTGCTCATACATTGATGCAAGGGTGAAATAAAGATTGGGGTTATCTGGCTCAGCCTCGATGGCCTTTTCAAGGTTGGTCTTTGCATCGTCAATTCTGTCTAGTTGAATCAACATATTGATCTCATTCTTAGCAAGTGTAGCGTCCGTAGGATATATTTCTCTCCCACTTCTCACAACCTCTAAAGCTGTCTCATTATCATTATCTATGCTGGTAAGTATGTTGATGTAGTTGTAAAAAAGATCTTTTGAAACAGCTCCATTATCAATAGCCGCTTGATAGTTCTTTTTGGCCGCATCGTACAACTCACCATTATGTGCGGCATAGGCCGCATTGATATAAGCATTGGTATCCGTTGGGAATATCAAATAAGAATTTTCAAATCCGCTAACTGCTTTTTCGTATTCTCCATCACTAAATCCAGTAACACCTATGTTATAATAATAACTATAATAACCATCTATTTGCTGAGCAAGCAAAATAGGTAGTCCAATATCATTATTCACATAATAGCTTGAAGCTTCGCCCATTTCTTTCGCTTTATTGAATGACTCCATTGCAATAGTCAGCGCATTATCAGAAAGAGCAGCATGTTCTGCATTTGATGTAGTATCTATGGTTGCATAGATCAAACCTCTGTAATAGTAGGTTTTTCCATCATCTTTTGTTTTTTCGTGCTGGGTAGCAGCATCAATGATGGATTTAGCTTCGACCAATTCTCCTTTTTCTCTCAGAGAATTTGCTTTGTTAATTTTGGGTTTTTTTTCCTTCTGACTGTAGCCGGCAAAACCGATAAAACATGCCAATAGGAACACATACAGTTGTTTCATTAGTATACTAGTTTCTGTTTATTTATAAAATTAATCAACATTTCCCTCTGTTGGTTCCTCACCTTCTGGGTTGCTATTTTCTTCTCCTTCAGGTAAGACATCTACAGCGAGGTTAGACACCACTTCTATTGCAGAAATACTGTCATTTTCATTTAATCGAATTAATCTCACACCTTGAGTTGCTCTTCCCATGACTCTTAGTGAGTTTACTCCCATTCTAATGGCGATTCCTGATCTATTTATTATCATCAGATCGTCTCCATCAAATACTTCATTGATAGCAACAAGTGTTCCTGTTTTATCAGTTACGTTCATTGTCTTTACGCCTTTACCCCCTCTTTTTGTAATTCTATAATCTTCGAGAAGGGATCTTTTCCCGTAACCTCTTTCTGAAACTACGAGTAAAGTTCCTGGGTCATTTTGATCAACACATACCATACCAACTACAAATTGTCCTTCTGCAAGTCTAATTCCTCTAACACCGGAAGCCATTCGTCCCATTGGTCGAACATCGGCCTCTTGGAAAGTAATTGCACGACCTGCATTTGAGGCTATGATTACATGATTGTTGCCATTGGTTAAGCGAACATTTAACAACTTATCGCCCTCATGAATGGTAATCGCATTTATTCCATTTTGTCTTGGTCGGCTGTACGCTTCAAGTGTCGTCTTTTTAATGGTTCCCTTGGACGTACACATGATTAAAAAATTGTTGTTGATGTAGTCAGGGTCATCCAGTGTTTTCACATTGATCACTGCCCGTACTTTATCATCCGCATCAATATTGATCAAATTCTGAATGGCTCTTCCTTTGGAAATCTTACTTCCTTCAGGTATAGCCCATACTTTGTGCCAAAATACTTTACCAAACTCTGTAAATATGAGTAAGTAATTATGATTAGTTGCAACAAATAAATGTTCTGTAAAGTCATCATCTTTTGATGTCGCAGCTTTGGAACCTACACCACCTCTTCCCTGAGTTCTGTACTCTATCAGTGGCGTTCTTTTGATATATCCCTGATGGGAAATGGTAATCACCATCTCATCATCTGGAATCATATCTTCCGCTGTAAACTCATCAGCTGCATGAACTATTTCAGTTCTTCTTGCATCACCATATCGCTCTTTTACTTCTAGTAATTCCGTTTTGATGATCTCCATTCGACGGATTTCATTGGAAAGTATGTCTTTCAAATCTTCGATTAACTCAATGATTTCATCGTATTCCTTCTGAATTTTCTCACGCTCAAGACCCGTAAGTCTTTGAAGACGCATGTCGAGAATGGCTCTGGCCTGAATTTCAGATAAATCAAACCTCTCAATCAATCCGTTTCTGGCAATTTCAGGGTCTCTAGAACTTCTTATAAGATTGATAACTTCATCAAGATTGTCTAGTGCTATTAAGTAACCCTGAAGAATATGTGCACGTTTTTCAGCTTCTTGTAACTCATATTGTGTTCTTCTAACAACTATCTCATGCCTGTGCTCAACATAATATTGTATGAGATCTTTCAAGTTTAAAGTTCTCGGTCGGCCTTTAACCAATGCAACATTGTTCACACTAAAGGACGACTGCAACTGGGTTTGCTTGAAGAGATTATTCAGAACTACATTAGGAATGGTGTCCTTTTTTAATTCATAGACTATACGCATACCATCTCTATCGGACTCATCACGTATATCTGAAATACCTTCTATTTTCTTTTCATTGATTAACTGAGCCGTCTTTTCTATCATAGACGCCTTATTCACCATGTAAGGGATTTCGGTTATGATGATTTGCTCACGACCAGACTTCAATGTCTCCACATCGGCTTTAGCACGCATCATTACTCTTCCTCTTCCAGTCTCGAAGGCTGCTCTTACTCCGGTGTATCCATATATAATTCCTCCTGTTGGAAAATCTGGAGCTAACACATATTGCGTTAACTCTTCAATCGTTATTTCTGGATTATCAATATATGCTGCTATGCCATCAGCTACCTCAGTAAGGTTATGAGGAGCCATATTGGTGGCCATACCAACTGCTATTCCACTTGCTCCATTTAATAATAAATTTGGAATTTTTGCAGGGAGAACGGAAGGCTCTGTTAGAGAGTCATCAAAGTTGGGCTGAAAATCAACAGTGTTTTTGTTGATGTCTCCAAGCATTTCCTCCGCAATTCGCTTTAATCTGGCTTCCGTATATCGCATGGCTGCTGGACTATCACCATCAACCGAACCAAAGTTACCTTGTCCATCGACCAGCATATATCGTAGTGACCATTCTTGAGCCATCCGCACCATCGTGTCATAAACGGCACTATCGCCGTGGGGATGATACTTACCTAGGACTTCACCAACAATCCTTGCTGACTTTTTATAGGACTTGTTGTAGTTCACACCAAGCTCCAGCATACCATAGAGAATTCGTCTATGTACTGGCTTTAGTCCATCCCTAACATCTGGTAATGCTCTTGAAATGATGACCGACATTGAGTAATCAATGTATGCGCCACGCATTTCGTCTTCAATATTTATAGGAATGATGTTTTGGCCTGAAAAATTTGATCCTGAGTTTTCCTCAGTTGGGTTTTCAATATCTCCGTCTGACATGCAAAAAAGTTAACTTGTTACGTTAAATTAAAGCGCAATTTAAGCAATTTTTCGACTAAAAACAGTTGTTTTAATAAGGGTCTATTTTTCGTCTATTCTTTAGTTTATAACGCCATAATCTGCGATGATTTTGGCCTACTTTTGGATTTTGTGCTTTCCAAATCGGCTGTCCTCTTACTTCCATCAATTGCCCGTCGGAAGCCGTGATTACATGTTTTAATTGCACATGATCACTTTTGTATGGTGAGCGAGGTATTTCTGGAATATTGATACTTACCCCAATCTGGATAGCAAACATATTGTAATCATGCTGAATGCTGGAAGGAACGTCTGAAGGGATATTAATGGTGTAATTCCTGAAGTCGTAGCTTGGCCTGACGACAACTCTAAAATACTCGGAAAGATTCTTTTCTATGCTTACACCTAGATTAACGAAAAGATTTTGACCAATTCCCAATGCATTTGTATTGAACTGCTTTCCAGGATTAATTCTACCCACTTGTAGTTCCGCCACAAACGAATAATCCCAGTATTCATGAAATTTATAGCCAAGAATGCCAAATAATTTCGTATTGAAAGTGGAACTAAAATTAGGAATATATGGACGAATGATATCTTCTCGAACATTCGGTCTCAAGGCAGAAACGCTCACGTACTCTAATTGAAAACCAAGACCAATTCGAAATTTCTGAAATTCATAATGCACAGAAGCTAATAAAGGTATTGTGTTTGAAATACCGCTAAACTCTAACCCGAGGCTATCTGCATCAAGCAACAATTGACTGTTGGCAAGAAATGGATTATTAACCGGGTCATTTAATCTTGGAAAAGGAACGTTGGTCTGATCTGCAATTGATACTGATGGACCTAATGCAGGCCCATTGAACCAATTTTCGTATCCTTGATATAATCCGTTTGATGCGTCAGATGAATTGGCACTTATATATTGATTGTTTAAATCTTGATAATAAGTGTAGCCTTGTAGTGAGTGTTTATAATTCGTTGCTCCGTAACCGGTGGTCAGCGTCCAAGAAAATTTGTTTGCGAACACCCTAAAAGGATTTCTGTAAATACCGTATTCTTCATAAATATCTTGAGCTTGCACCCCAGTGAAGCAGAAAATACCTATAAAAAACAAGATTACTTGGTAGACAGAGTTTTTCAAGTCAAATGCGTTGGTTGTGTAAAGTTAGGTATTATCACTTTAATCAATGGAACTTAAAGAAATTTCAAAGGTGAGTATTTCATAAGGTGTTACTTTGCTAGCATACGTAGGGATAATTTGATCATTTCGGTCTAAAAGAAATTGTTGTAAATCAAGATAAGCATTTCCATCATCAACAATATTTGGAAAAATTCTTGCACTTTCTGAATAACCCGCCGAAGAAGGCATTAAAACTAAAGCCCTTTCTCTCCTTTTCATTGTACCAATGGCATTAAATAATCCACTGATTACGTTTCCTCCTTCAAATGTCATTTCTATCTCTCCAGCATCGAAAATAATACTATCAGGCAATGATTTTCCTTCGTATGAGAAGCGTACAGTATTCCCAACAGAAGGAATCAAGGTGTCTCCTTCTGTAAAAATAAGTTTATAAAAATCAGTAAAGCCATCCACTGCTACTCTTTGTGGCTTATTGGTACTTAAGAAGTTTAGTGTATCATTCACATAACTTTCTAGAAACTCGAATTCTCGCGCATTCACTTCATTTTCATCGATAACTTCAATAATGTTAACATCAAACTCCAAGGATGTCTGGAATGGAATAAGATTATCACCACTATAGTTGACATATGCTAAACTTGAAGGAATGATAAATTTCCAACTTTCTCCTGCTTTAGCTAATTGTAACGCTTGATCAATACCAGTCGGATAAATTGCATTTGCGCCAATCCTTAAATTAATAGTATCGTTCACGCGTTCAATAACTTGTCCTTGAGGTATTGATAAAACGTAGGTAATTAAATAGATATCTGGGGTCGGTGCTCCGTCGGTGATGTTTGAGTCTAATCGAATACCATAAATCCCTGTCGATTGATCGAAAATAGCCTGAAAGTCAGGATTTAAGGTGTCAATACTGATGTAAGTAGCCGAATCCATCGTCAGGAGACTATTTAATACTTCAACATCTTCTGTTTTACAACTTTGTAAAACTATCACAATAACAAAAATCCAATATAGTTGCTTCATAATCAGATGGCTAACGCTTAAATGAGTCGAAGCGTATAAAGTTTTTTCAAGCTTTTTGATCAAAAGTATTACAGAACATATTGAAAACGGGCAATCGGTTTAACTCTAATAACTCGCCAATTTTCATCATTTGAACATATTCGCTTTTACGGATATGATGGTCTTTATTCAAAATATCCTCGTCGTTTTCAAGAAAAAAACTAGTGATAAAGCGAATGACGATATAGGGTGTGTTTAAGACCTTCTTTTTATAGTCCTCGTAATCGATATTTTTAGAGTTATCGTACTTCTCTTCAGCTAAAGATTCAAAATCAAACGAGCTTTTCAATGCTACATTTAACACACTTAAAAAGCGCTCATGCCATATGTCGTACTTGTTGATCACAAATTTCATAGCATAGACCACTGGATCTCTCTTCATGAAATACCCTCCTTTTGATAGTTTCCTCGCTTTTTTATTCAGCGCCAACTCTTCGAATAAGCTCACATTTCCGTCTGCTTTGGCTATCCCGACAGTAGGCACCATCATTACCAATGAAAAGAAATCATGAATGGTGATGTCCAGATATGGGGCCTCTTCTTTCATAAATTCTTTTTTTAAAGCAGTGGTCGCTTCCAGAACAGCTGGAATTTCGATCATTGTTTCTATCTCATATTCAGTAAACATGTGGGCAAGTGGTTGTTTCGATTTGAAAATTAAAACCTTTTAACTAATAAAAAAATCTTCTCACGAAATGAATATTAGAATGACACTTTGAATTCGATTGAATTAATTGAATTGTCGAAAATCTAATGATTGATACGTTTGAAAGATAGTCTCTCCTTTGGATGCATGATAATTGAACGTTTCACTATCGGAACTGTTCGTCCCTGTTACATTGAGTATCACTTCATTGACGCCACTCTTTAGTGGGACTCGTTCGTAATAAATACTGTGTGGAAGGGTCTGCCAGTTTCTGGTATCCGCTTTCTCTGTGACCGCATTTAACAATCCCAATGCCAATCCAAAGCCTTCACTTTCTTTTCTTACCTGATTTTCGGCTACTTTTTTAAGGGCAGCTCTCAAAATCCCTTTACCAAGCTCTTGTAACATCCTCTCTCTCAGTGTTTTTTGTGCTATTGCATTAATGTTTTCGGCCAAATCCATCCTGTAGCTTGTATTGTTAACAGTTAAAGTTGCTTTATTAAAGACAGGCACTCTTTCCACGTACTTAGGGAATGCAATTCGAAAAAATTTCAGATCAGTAATTCCATTGTATTCTTCTCCTGAACTTACAGGAAAGGCCATATTGAAACCTAAGTCTTCATTAGCAAAAGTGACCATGCCTGAATCATCTGGTAAAACGGTGAAATTTATGGACCATTCTGCTTTAACTGGACCTAAGCCATTATGCCAAAAGAAAACTAATTCCGCATCACTTTCAGATGGAGTGTATTTCATATTAAACTCCTTTTCATAAAACCTTACTTCATCTTGAAAGCCTGTGAGATATGCAGATCGAAGTATATCCTTCTTCAACTGCTCAGGTGTAGATACTTCAAATAGCCGTGAATAATCGTCCTTGTAGATATTATATGCATTTCGATAGGCAATAAATGCATTGTTGTACTCCTTGGATGCATCATAAATAATTCCCATTAAATTATGAATAAAAGCATCCTGACGGTATTTATTATCTGATTTGTACTTTTGTGATAGTGCATTTAGTCGATTATTTAACCTGCGACATTCGACCAAAGCCGCTGAGTAATCTCCGAGTTTTAAAAAATTGAGTGATTTATAATAAAGCAATAAAAGATGTTCGTGATCTTCTCCCTGATAGGTCATCACATTGGGATTTACCAAAAATGATGCTGCGATATTCGCCGCATTCTCTTTGAAATCTTCTCCAAAAATGTAGGCTTTTTCTAGCCATTCGTTGCTCTCCTCGTATTTACCGAGCATATGGTCTACTACGCCTTGGTTGGCGAAATATAAAAATCGTGTTTTGCCCTCAGCATACTTCGAGTTTTTATTCAAATACTTTTCTGCAGCCTCAATGTTTCCTTGCTGAAAACGGTTGTTAAATTCTTGGTTTAGCTCGAAATAAGTGGCACAAGAACTCACAAGAAAAATACTGAAAAATAGAATTAAAACCTTTTGAAAAGGAATTTTCATGGCAAAGGTAGTTGTGGGAGGATGGGAATAAAGTCAGCTTAATTTTAAACCAACAAATGATTTGCCCTTAATCAGGGGTTAATATAAATAACCACCAATTAGAGGCAAATCAAAAAATGATCTTAATTCTTGATAAACTTTTTAATCTCCTTGTCACCAATCCATACCTTTTCGTTTGTTTCAAGGTTAGCCAATTCAAGATTGATTTTGTAACTAACAACTTTCTTATCTTTATAAGAGTCGGTTATGGAATTGATCACGCCAAAAAGCATAAAATCGGCTCCTAGTTCCCGTCCCCATCTTGATTGCGTTTCAGGAGATGCAAATTCATTCTGATCTGCTCTTTCTTCTCTTATTTTTTCTCGGAATTGCGCATTTTCTACAATTCTTACCATTCCAGAATTGATAAATTCTCTTTCTACATCTTTGATAAAAACCTCTGGTTCAATATGTTCAGATGTTTTGTTTTGAACCATACCTACAATGACTACAGGCTTTTTTCCAGTTCCTTTTCTGAAATCTTCAACCCATGCACGATTCAAAATATCTTTACTCATTTCTTGTGCTACCATTTTGGCGTCCGTGTCATTCCATCGACCACTCAAGTCGATCTGCTGATCTGGTGATACTCTTGAAACCGTGCGCGTACATGACGATATGACAATCAGTAATGCGACCATGGTCAGACTTAGGTGTGAAATTTTGTTCATCTTAGTTGTCTTTATAATTAAATGTTAGCCTTTTCTATTTAAAATTCTGTTGTGACCTTGAGATTCAAAAACCTTGCCGATAATGAATTTGGTATGGCAAAATTATTCCCGTTGACATCTTCAATCCAAGTATAGGATAAGGTGTTGTCGGCACCTAGTGCATTCAGTAGTTCCAGTCTTAGCCAGAGTTTATTGAAATTAGTCCTACGTAATTCCATAGATTTGGATAACCCTAAATCGACTCGGTAGTACTCATCACCGCTAAAAGCTCCCTTTAGTTTGAAATCCTCAGGTGGTCCAAATGGATAACCAGACCCGAAAACCATATTCAGATAAATTCTCCAACTTGGATCATTCGGCAAATGGTCTTCGAAATATGCTGCCAAGTTAACTCTTTGATCAAACGGTCTTCGGTTTTGCGTAGTAGGACTGTTTTCAATTTGCTCTTGCGTTTGTAAGATTCCCAAACTGAACCAAGATTGTGTTCCTTTGACAAATTCTCCATTTATTCTGAACTCGACTCCTCTTGCATATCCTTCAGCACTTAATTCAGGAAAATACCGTACTCTGACATTATCAATTTCATACGGTATCAAGTCATAGAGATGTTTGTAATAAGCATCTGTATTGAACAAGAATGGTCTCCCCCACATATATAATATTCGTGTCATTGATCCTATAAAATGTAGAGATCTTTGTGCCCGAGTGGTTGGATTTAAGTCCCCTTCGTAATTTCTCAATTCTCTATAAAAAGGTGGTTGCTGGTACATGCCAACAGAAAATTTGAAGGTTGTTTGAGTTTCCCAATTCGGACTAAAGCGATATAATATTCTGGGACTAACTAAAAGTTGGTCGTTGGTGCTTCTGTAATTTAATCGCACACCAAAAGTCATGGCATGCATCGAATCCTTCCAAACTACCGTGTTCTGCGCAAAACCATTGATCTCATTTGCGCGAAGATCAAGATTATTGAAGGTACTGGAAGTGATAGAACTATAATCTGCGGAATCCAAAAAAGAATATTCACTGAGTTGATCATTGATAATCTGATTGGTCATTCCTACACCCCACTCCACCACGTTCTTGTCATTGACCAACAACTCAAAACGGGCTTCATTGGTGACCAATGTGGCTTCAAGCTTATTTCGACCGTAAGAATAATTGGTTCCTATTCCTCTTAATGCTACGCAATCATCAAAAGATGAAGAACCTGGGTTGGTATTTACATCGCACAATCTGTAACCACCCTCTACATCATAATATTCTTTCTCCGTGGCGTAAGCTATTGAAGAGATTAAATGTGATCGAAAGCGCTCATTGAAACGATGTGTTAACCTAAAACCTGTTTGATAAGTATCATAGTCAAGCGTTTCCTGGCCTTGAAACGCAGTTTGTAGTCTGAAGTTTTGTTGGAAAGTGCCAAATTCTGTAGCGGAAGAAGTCGGTTCGGTTAAGTATCTATTTCTACCATAAGCCAGTAACCAGTTCAATTTGGTTTTATTTAGGAAAGAAGAATTTTTCTTCGTCAAATCAAAGGTCATCAACGATTGAAAATCTGAGTATTTGGGAAAGTACTGACCATCTATTTCCGTGGTACCGAGTAAATAACGAGAATCTCTATGCCTCACGCCTACGAGGTAGGAGAATTTATCCGTTTTGCCTCCGGCATGAGCAGTGCCACCCAGCAAACCCAATGTTATTGATGCTTCAGGTTTTTGAGGTTCTTTATAATCGATGTTCAGACTTGAGGACAGCTTATCACCATATTTGGGCTCCCAGCCGCCCGCGTAAAATTGAATACTGCTTACCAAATCTGGATTAACAAAGCTTAAACCTTCTTGTCTCCCTGAGTTGGCTAAGAACGGTCGATACACCGGGATGTCATTAACATAGATGAGATTTTCATCAAAATTTCCGCCTCTTACAGAATAGGCAGAAGAAAGCTCATTATTACTGGCGACACTCGGAAGGGTCACAAGTATTTTATTGAAATCACCAAAGGCTGAGGGTAATGATTTTGCGGACTTTTTGTCGATATCTATCACCGTGGAAATGTTATTAACGGGTTTTTCATTCACTTCCACTTCTGACAACTCGAAGGCACTTTCTTCTAAAACAACTTTGACATAAGTTCTCGAGTCTTCAAGGTTTATTCGCTTTTCTTTGAATCCTACGAAATTGACAATCAAAATATTAGGTAAGCTTTCGCTTTTGAAAGAGAATGTTCCATCTAAGCTTGTAGAGGCTAGAACTTCGCCTAATTCGGTAGAAATGGTTGCGCCAATGAGTGGATTATCTTGGCTATCAACGATTATCCCCTCAATCAAAGATTGACCTGACGCCATCGATATCACAAAAAACAGAAAAAGGTAAATCCCGAAAAGTCTTCTCATTCGGTTGTTAAACGCTTTTAAACTCGTTAATTGTGTTCAATGGATTTTTGGAAGCAAAAATAGCACTGCCAGCTACCAACATATTTGCTCCACTTTCAATCAATTGTTTTGCATTTTGCAAATTTACTCCGCCATCAACTTCGATCAACAGGTCAGGATTTTTAATGGCCATTTGTTGAAGCTTAGCTACTTTTTGATAGGTATTCTCAATGAATTTTTGACCGCCAAAACCAGGATTAACTGACATAATAAGTACTAAATCGAGCATATCAATCACATCTTCGAGGACTGATACTGGCGTGTGAGGATTGAGGACAACACCCGCTTTGACACCTTTTTGTTGGATGCTTTGGATAGTTCTATGCAAATGAGGGCATGCCTCATAGTGAACAGAGATAATTGCAGCGCCACTCTCCACGCATTGGTCAATGTATAAATCGGGGTTTTGTATCATTAAGTGAAAATCCAATGGTTTTGAACTTAACTTTTTGATTGATTCAATTACCGGAAACCCAAAGGATATATTAGGGACAAAAACACCATCCATAATATCAATGTGTATATAATCAGCATCACTGACATTGAGCATTTCTACTTCCGTGTTGAGCGTGCCAAAATCAGCTGCTAAAATTGACGGTGCAATAAGAATTGACATAATTAGAACTTTATCAGCTTAACGCTTTTATTGTATTTTTTACTTTTTATGATCAAAAAATAGGTGCCATTTTCCACATTGTCAAAGGTGATTTCCAGTTCATCAGGTTTGTTATTTCTATCCAATGTGATCCTGTAGATTTCAGTTCCTTTTATATCGATCATGGTGACCGTGATATCATTTTTCATTACGCTGGAAGAAAGGTCAACGTAAATCTTGTTGTTTTGAAATGGATTTGGATAAACCTTTATTTTATCATTGATGATATCTTCAACTGATAATTTCACATCGGAGATTGCTCTTCTGAAGTTGGGTATTCCATAGCCCAATTCGTCATTTGGAGTGGACGCTCGGCTTGACGATAGTCTGATTGATTCCATCACTTGATGGTTAGTCCAATCTGGCCTAGCTTGCCAAACTCCAGCAGCCAATCCGGCAATTTGGGGCGATGAAAAACTCGTGCCATTTCCTGTCGTAATTACACCAGCATCCAACATAATAGTGGCTAAACTCCCTAATGCGCTCACATCGGGCTTCACACGACCATCGGCACTAGGACCAAAAGAACTAAAAGTTGAGCGATCCAATTCAATATTCACACTACCTACGGCAAGTATGTTTTTCGCATCTGCCGGAGCAGTGAGTGTTCGCCAAGACCTACCTCCTTCGTTACCAGCGCTTACGACTACAATCATTCCTTTGGATGATGCAATATTGGCTGCTTGAGTACAAACTGCTGTTTCTCCATCCATGTCTTCAGGGTCATAATTCATGGACCTATCTGTAAAAGTGCTATAACCCAAAGAAGCATTGATAATATCAGCACCAGCGCTATCGGCTTTTTCGGCAGCCAAAAGCCAATTATATTCCTCTATTCTGAATTCACTTCGAATATCTTCTGTGATGAACAGCATGTAATCAGCATTAGGAGCCGTCCCACTAATTTTATTTTCTTCTCCTTGATAAGAAGCTGCAATACCTGTTAAAACCTTCGTTCCATGGTCATCAAAAACAAAAACGTTTTCATCATTGGTTACAAAATTCCAAGTTTCGGTAATTTGATTTTCGGTAAACAAATGAGCAAAAGGTTGATATACATTGACTCCTTCATATCCATCATCAAATACGGCAATGAGCATATTCTCTCCTAAATATTCATCATCATGCATTTTGTCTACCCCAAGTAATTCATTTTGAAAATCGGTACTTGACTCCACACGTGGTGGCACTTCAAAACTTGTTGGCCGACGATTTCGATCATTGGTTTTTGTGAGCCTTTCCCCTCTTGCCAAATATTCAATTCGATCAATAAAATCAAATTGCGCTAAAGTCGCTTCTTCTTCCTGTACAATCGCACAATTTTTCCATCGGGAAGTATAATATACATAAACACCAGCCTCTTTCAACCTACGCAAATAGTTTTGGCTTACAGGAAAATCTTGAATTGAAACTGCTAAATTTTGTCTTTTTCGACGATCTAAAGCGCGAACAGATAGAAATTTTTCTGCTTCGGTCTGCATGAAAGCTACAGTATCCTTGTCCTTAAAGTGTATGGCATACCTATTGACCTGGGCCGATATTTCGCCTATCAGAAAGTAAAAGATTAAAAAAAAGATACTATTTCTGACCATATGCTATAAGTCGCTGTTGCAAAATAGATCCCGAGTTTACAAATCCCTCCGCACCATTACAATCAGTACAAAAATTAAGGGTAATGTAATTCTTTTCTACAAGGCCGACATCCCTTGTATATATTTCGAACCTTTCATCTTGAGAAAAAAATGATCTTGGAATGTCTTCGATAATCACTTTTACCGACGTTTCATTGGCAAATAGACTTGAAGAATTTCCATCAAATTTCTGGTAATAATAAGTTTGGGAACTTTGTCCATTGAAAGCGTTTCCATCCCATTCGGTTCCTTCAATCATCGGAAAAGCCAACTTTTGGTAGGCAATATTATTCTCAATCACGACTAAACCCCTATTTTGAAATCTGACAGTGTATATAGAATCTACTTCCCAAAGATCCGTAGAATCTATCCGTGTAGATTGCTCCAAAACATAAGTCAGCTGGCCAGTACTTGACAATATGGAATCAACAATCTCTTCTTTCAAATAGTAATTCGTGGTGTCAGCGTTATTGAAATTGTAGGTAATTTCTTGCACTGCATAAGTACGGTAAAAATCGACACTCACTGGATAGTAGGCTGTTACTTCTTCAAAAGTTAATTCGGGTGCTTCTTCTCCACACGAGAAATTAAGCAAAAGAACCACCCAAATCAGCTTTCTGATCATATTTTCTCGATCATTTGATTTTTCATTTGTACCTGACGAAAGCTCGATTGTATCCAACCACCACCTATCACGTCATCACCTTCATAAAATACAGCCGCCTGACCAGGTGCTATGGCGCTCACTCCATTTCCAAAAAATACTTTCATAGAATCTCCAACCTGCTCTATAACTGCAGGATTGCCTTGATCATTGTAACGAACCTTGGTTATGGTATCTTTTCTTTGTCCTTCAATAGATTCGTATTTCTGTAAAGTTAAATTCTTCACATACATTCCATCTCTGGAAAGCTCATCAAATGTCCCTAATACAACTCTGTTCTTATCTTTCTGGATTTCAGTAACATACACAGGAAAACCTAAAGCAATTCCTAATCCTTTTCTCTGACCTACTGTATAAAATGGATAACCTTCATGGGTACCTACAACAGTGCCGTCTTCCAAAACAAACTCGCCACCTTTTACAGATTCTTCTAAGCCTTCTACTCTACGCTTTAAAAAGCCACGATAGTCATTGTCAGGGACAAAACAAATTTCATAAGATTCCGACTTTGAAACCAGCTCATGAAATCCTCTTTCTGTCGCCATATCTCGAATTTCCGATTTATGAAGATTCCCCAATGGATAAAGTGTTCTACTCAAACTTTCTTGAGATATGCCCCAAAGTGCATATGATTGATCTTTACTCTCGTCTTTTCCCTTGGAAATAACAAACCTGCTATTTTCCTCACGAACTTTAGCATAATGGCCTGTAGCTATAAAATCACAACCTAACTTGTCTGCTCTTCTCAGCAAAGAATCCCATTTGATGTGTGTATTGCACATTACACATGGATTTGGAGTTCTTCCTTCGAGATATTCGTTAGTGAAATGGTTGATGACATAATCACCAAACTCTTCTCGAATATCTACGATATAATGTGGAAAACCCAAATTGACGGCAATATTTCGTGCATCATTGATTGAATCTAAACTGCAACAACCTGTCTCTTTTTTACTACCGCCTGATGACTGATAGTCCCATGTTTTCATGGTCATACCAATAACTTCATATCCTTGTTCGTGTAGCATGACTGCAGCTACAGAGCTATCTATTCCGCCGCTCATAGCTACAAGTACTCTTCCTTTTTTGCTCATAATCGCTTCGCCAGGTTCACAGCCTGGTTTACGTTTTAGTGATAAATATTTAAAGCGCTGTGTACACTTCAGCGCAAAGTTAACATGTGTAAACCTTTGTAAAAAGTCAATCAATTGTCATTCTGACATTTAAGCGAAAATTAATGGTCGAATAATCCTTGAATCGTTTCAGACATCAATATGTTTTTACTTCATTTGCCGAAAATAGACAAAGATGGCTCTAAAGACTTTTGTGAAAATTGTTAATATTAGCAACCTCAGTGATGCAAGGTATTGTGCTGGAATGATGGCAGATGTTTTAGGTTTCAATCTTCAGCCTGAAAGTCCTGACTATATCAGTCCTGAAAGTTTTACAGAAATCACCAACTGGTTGTCCGGTGTGCAGTTTGCTGGCGAATTTGGAGAT
This sequence comes from Cyclobacteriaceae bacterium, assembly GCA_040218415.1. Lineage (GTDB taxonomy): Bacteria > Bacteroidota > Bacteroidia > Cytophagales > Cyclobacteriaceae > JAVJRN01. The sequence goes on along the minus strand of JAVJRN010000066.1, from coordinate 113,238 downwards.
CTTGATGCAGACAGCTTAAACCTTTTATTACCAACGTATAATGTTGATATAATAGAAGTTACCAACGCAATTACCTTACTTTCTATAAGCAACCTTTCTCAAAAAAAAATCTTTAGGATAAATGCGGATACACCTAAGGCTGTTGAAAGTTTACCGAATGTTTTGGAAGTAGTGTCAGACCATTGCGATTGGATCACTATTCATTGTGAAGATGAAAAATTGTACGATAAAATTGAATCCATTATCGAGAAAAGTGAAAGCATAAAATTGTTGAAGGGATACGACATTAATCCAGATTCAGTGACTGACATGTCACCAAAATGGTCTGGAATTGTACTTGAAGGCAGTCCTGAGGATCAGCCTGGATATAAAGATTATGGAATAGTTATGGATGTGCTAGAAGCGCTTGAAGACGATTGATGAGCTGAATAAATTCAAATAAGCCTCTATCCTATTTGATTTTAAAAATTGCAAAATGATCGTTATTGTAATTGAATTCATATAAACGAGTATAATTAGAGAACTCTGCCCAGTAATCTGAGCGAACGATATGATAGCCTTTTGCCTTTTGCTCATTGAAGGAGACCACCTTTTCAATTGATCTTTCTAGGTAAAAGATGCTTGTTCTTGAAATCCGAGAGTCTTTGTACATAAATACCTGATCGTCTTCTATAAAGCGCACTATATTCAGAGCATCTAGTTTTGATTGTGCCTTTGTTCCAGTTTCGGCTCTTACTGGCAATACGGTCAAATTAAATATCAGTCTTGAGCATATCACCGCAATGACCATGATAAAGAATCGATATTGAATTTTTCTCTTATGAAAAAAAATTAATATCAGAAATAGCAATATTCCAGCGAATACAATCCAACCAATGTTTGGCAATACCGCCGTTCTGGTATCAAAAAGTAAATAAACGTTGAGTACTAAAAAAATTAACAAAAGAACATTCTGAATCAAATTCCAAATCTTCGACTCCTTAGAGCTAAGCTGCCTTTTGTAAACCAATCCAACAAATAGATAAGAGAATAGAGGAAAAAACATGTATAAGTAACGTGACCTAGTCCCTGGTGAAATCCAATAGATGACAATATTCGACAAAAGGATGAGTGCACAGATTCTAAGAAAGTCGTTATGGTAAATACGCTTGATGGCGTCCTTTTTGAAAAGGAAAAGGCATAGCAAAGATCCTGGAGCCAGAATTTTGATTAGTAGAAAAGGAAAACTTATGACTCCATATAAAGTAGTTGTCAAGTTGTTGAAAAAGAGGGTTCGCTCTGTCGATTGAGTTAATAAGGAATCTTCAGTATTGAAATAGTGCCAGAAGGAATTCCACTGATTGTAAGTAACAACATAGGCAGCTACAGGAATCAGAAATACGATTATTCCTAAAACATGCGATTTCGAAACGAGTTTTTTGGCATTGTTCGTAAATAAAAAAAGCGCGAGCAAGGTCGTGCCTTGAAATACAAGAGAAGGAATTCCTTTTGTAAGAAATCCTATGGCTGTTAAAAAATAACTTGAGACGAATAAAGCGAGGTATTGCTTTTTGAAGTAAAAGAAAATGGTCACGGCCATGGCACTAAATGTGACGAAGGAGTAAACTAAATCTATTTCTCCCGCAGTGATCGTAAAGTAAAAAAGTAAATCTGCACTGATATAATAAACGAAAGCGCTATATATACCAAAGGTGGTATCCACAAATCTTCTACCAAGAAAGAAAGTGACTAAGCCAGTGGATAAGTAGGCAATGATCGAAAAAAAGCGAACAGAAAATTCTTGATAGTTACCGAATATCTTATAGCCTAAAATGATTATCCAGTTGAAAAATGGAGGTTTTTTGTAATAATATTCACCAAACTCTGTTGGAACCCACCAATTATCATTGAATATCATTTCAAGAGCGATCAAGGCTCTACGAGGTTCTTCTAGGTAAAGTGGAACCAAGCCGAGATTGTGAAAAACGCTAAAAACAAGAAGGCCAAAAGCCATAATGACCAGCCAATAATTTTTACTATTGAAACTGGTCATCATGATTTTATGCTTCTACTTCAACAACTTTGCGTTCGCTCCTTCAATCGCTGGCTCCTACCTTGTGCAAATCAACTTCAAATTTAAGTACAACATTGGGTGGAATGTTGCCATTACCCCTATTTGCATAAGCCTGACCTGACGGAATATAAAGATCTATGGAGCCACCTTCTTTTAAATATTGCATGCCTATTTGCCATCCAATGATTGTAAATCGCAATGGAAATTCAACATTTTCGCCTTTATCAAAGTGTTCCTCCTCTCCCAAAATCCAGCCCGTATAGCTCACTGTGATCGTATCACTAGTTTTAGGACTTTCTCCCATTCCTGGCTCATGAATCACATATCTGATGCCATCAGGATCCTTTTCTGCGACAATACCATTTTCATCAAGGTAAGATTCGATAAGCGTGGTATCGAAAACGAACTGCGCCACAGGATCAAATGTAGGTATGTTGAGATCCGTGTCTAGACATGATTGGCAGATTACCCAGACAGTAAAAATCATTAAGTAATTCCCTGTTTTTTTCATTTTAATTGACATTTCAAATATTTAATCTTTTCTCCTTTATTACTCCAAATACCCTCATACTTTGTTTTTATTCCATAATGATCCTCGACCAAATCGGAGCTATACAAATCAAAAGTGTATTCCATATTTTTAACTTTAAACTCCTCTTCAAATAATCCTAGCGTATATTCAAACAGTGCGGTATTGTCAGTTTTGAACATTAAATAACCACCGGGTTTTAAGATATTCCTATACATATTTACAAACCGAGGATGTGTTAACCGTCGCTTTTCATCTCTATCTTTTGGTCTGGGGTCTGGGAATGTTATCCAAACTTCGCTTACTTCACTTTCATTAAAAAATGACTCCAAGTCGTGAACTCTGGTTCTCAAAAAAGCAACGTTCTCTAAACCATTCTCCATAGCATATGTAGAACCTACAAAGAGCCGATCTCCCTTGACATCTATTCCTATGAAATTCTTGTCTGTCCGCTTTTCAGCCAGACCAACCGAATATTCCCCATTGCCACAACCAATTTCCAAGGTGATTGGCTGAGCATTTAAAAAATATTTTTCATTCCAATGACCCTTAATCTCATGAAATAGTGGCTTGTCTGATTCCAAAATATTTTTTCTGGACTTATTTTCTTGAAATCTTAAAAGTTTCTTTCTCACAAATCGTCTATTTCTGCAACCACAAAAGTACTACCACAGACTAAGATGATGTCCTCCTTATTCGCTACTTTTTTAGCAGCAAGGAGCGCAATATTTACATTTGCGAATGTTCCCCCATCCAATCCGTAATTTTTGGCCGTTTGATACAGCTTCATCAATGGCATTGCCCTCGCAATCGAAGCAGTAGTGAAATAAAATGAGGTGTTCGTCTTAGGAAAAAGTGATAATATCTTTTCAACGTCCTTATCCTCCACTGTCCCATATATAAGATGCAGGTGATTGTGAGGTTTTTTTGAAACTTGGTCAAATAATTCTTGTAATCCGTCTTGATTGTGACCTACATCCGCTATTGTCAGTGGAAGTTGATTTAGCACCTGCCATCTGCCTTTCAATCCCGTGGACTTGGTCACATTCTCCAATCCAATTTTAATAGCTTGATCAGGAATAACCCAACCTTTTTCTCGTAATAGCAAAAGGGTCTTTATGATGCCAGGAACATTTTTTAAATAAAATGATCCTAGAATATCAAATGAAATATCCAACGATTGTTCGTTAATTTTTACTTCGTAGTGAGAAGGTATCTCGTTTTTAAGTTCTCTTAAGGTAATCTCATGAGTCAAATAAAGTGGAGCTTTTTCTTCTTCGGCTTTTTCACTAAAAACCTGAAGAAGTTCTAGCTGGTTTGCGCCTATAACTACTGGAATTCCTGATTTAATAATACCCGCTTTTTCAGAAGCTATTTTACTCAAGGTATTTCCCAAAAGATTGGCATGATCCCAACCAATCATAGTTATGAGTGAAACTTCAGGTCTAATCACATTGGTGCTATCCAAGCGACCACCTAGGCCCACTTCAATAATCGCAATATCTACAGCTTCTTTCCTGAAGTAATCAAATGCCATGGCAACCGTTAATTCAAAAAATGAAGGAGCTACTCTTTCTATTAAAACTTGATTTTTTTCAACAAAATCAGTCACGAAGTTTTGTACCACTTCTACACCATCAATTTTGATACGTTCTGTAAAATTTTTAAGATGAGGAGAAGTATAGAGTCCTGTTTTATATCCGGCAGCTTGTAGTACTGATGCGATAGAGTGCGCCGAGCTGCCCTTACCATTGGTACCTGCAATGTGCACAGTCTTTAATGCTTCATGCGGATTTTTAATCGCTTCAAGCAACTTGTAGGTGTTATCAAGGTTCGGTTTTAAAGCTGGCGCTCCGATCCGTTGGTACATTGGAAGACGAGTATAGAGATACTCTTCTGCCTCTTTATATGTCATTTTGTTGTAATAATGAAGGTTACTTTACCCGACGAGAATGGCGCTGGACGATAATCATTTGTTTTACTAAATGTCAATCGCTCAATGGATTCTCGATATATTCTCTCAACTGATGGAGAAACCGTACTGCTAATGACTTGAATGGAGATTAAGTAGCCATCTGCGTCTACTTTAATTTCATACTCTATTCTCCCACTCTCATCGCTTACATCATTGGGTTTTGGTTTGTTGTCCCAGCCCCAGCCTGACAATTGAAGGCTAGCTCCTTGGTCCCCAGAACTTAAAGTCGTTCCGTAAATCGCTCTATCATCTAAGCTTGGATTTTTCGTAGGAACGCTTTCTACTGTTTTGGCGTCCTCTCCATCATCATTCTCTTCGCTTACTTGGTCCTCTTTGGTAGATGTGTTATCCAGTTTTGTAGCTTCTTGTTCCTTTTCGGGCTCTGCAGGTTTTTCTGGTTCTGGTTTTACTTCTTCGGGTTGCACTTCAGGTAACACATCTTGTTCGTCCTGAGCCTTCTCTAAATCAGGCTTTGGCGACTCAAATGATTCTACAGGGCTCGTCTCATCAACAAACTCTTCAAAATTTTCTTCACTTTCAGTGGCTTCTGTTGGTTCAGTCGACTCCTCTACTGCAGCTTCAGGTTCTGCTATTTCTTCTATTTCCTCCGAGGTTTCTTCATTGATCTCTTCTTCTACTTCTTCAGAAGGTGCACTTTGACTATTGGCAGCTACTTGAGGAGTGGATACATCCGTAACAAAACCAAGTTCTATACCATAGGATGGAATTGGAGGAAATGGTTCCTTCCATGCCACTAGAAAATAAAAAGTCAGCAGCATGATGATTTGGATCATAATAGCCACAGTCCAACTTTTTATTTTTCTATTTTTTTCCTCCCTATTCATCACTCAATTCAGCTTATTCGGGTTTGGTGGCAATGGAAACCTTAGCTTCCAAGGCTGTTGCTATTCCGGCTACTTTTACTAAATGCTCGACAGGTACAGATTTATCGCAATGCAGTACCACTACACCTTCTTTACCAGTTAATGCACTTCTAAGGCTACCCTCTAATTGATTGACATTCAGCTTTTTATCATTGATATAATAATCCCCGTTTTCCGTAATGGTAACACTTACTTTTTGTAATACTATTTCTGAGGTTTTACTAGATGGCAAGTTCACAGGTAAACCAGAAGGAGTAATAAATGATGACGTAAGCATAAAGAAAATCAGCAATAAAAAGACTACATCAGTCATTGAAGACATGCTGAAGGTAGCTTCTACTTTATGTTTCGATTGTAAGTTCATTTCTGTGGTTCTTGAAGTAAATCAATGAAATCAATGGATGTGTACTCCATATTGTGAATCAGTTTTTGGACTCTACCAACCAAAAAATTATATCCTAAGTATGCGAGTATACCCACGAATAAACCGGCAGCAGTAGTGATCATCGCTTCATATATTCCTGAGGAAAGAAGTTTTGGGCTTACGGCACCTTCTTCTTGTGCAATAGCAATAAAGGCTTGAATCATTCCTGTAACTGTACCAAGAAAGCCGATCATTGGTGCTGCACCTGCTATGGTTGCAAGTAAACTCAAGTTTTTCTCCAAACGATAAATCTCGATTTTACCTATATTCTCAATGCTCACCTCAATGTTCTTCAAAGGCGAACCAATCCGCGAAATACCTTTTTCAATCATTCGCGCTACAGGAGTTGGTGTCTGCTCACAGATCATCTTTGCTCCTTTAATATCTCCTTGAAGTACTCTTTGTCTAATATCATCCTTGAAAGAAGATGGCGTTTTGGATGAGGATCTTATTAGCAATAATCTTTCAACAAAAATATAGACAGATGCAATCCAAAGTAGGACTATGGGAATCATCATATAACCCCCGTTGAGCAATAACTCTAACACGGATATCGCTTCAAGATTTTCAGGTGACTCAATTTGTAACAACATAGATGATTATAAATAAAAAATCGTTTAACCTCACTCCAAACGTGAGATTAAACGATAGATTGTAATTAAAGATTTATTAATATCTCAAAGGCCAAACGTCCTGACCAAATTCTCCTTGGTATTTAGCAAGTTCCGCCTTTGCATCTGCAAAGGAATTAAACTCCGCAATAGCTACCCTATAGAATCGATAATCACTAAACGGTGGAATAATGATTGGACTTTTACCTTGTTTGGCAAGTTGCTCTGACCTGTCTTTGGCCATATCACCATCGAAAAAGCTAGCTATCACTATATATGACTTGCCTGTGGCTTGATTGAGCGTTTTTATCTCACCAGGAGTTTGCTCAATAGCTTTAGGTTTAGGTTTTGGTTTCGGGTCTTCCTTTGGAGGTTCTGGCTTAGGTTCTGGTTCGGCTTTCTTAGGCACTACCTTTTCAACTTTCGCCACTTTCTTCGATTCATCATCCTTAAAGACTGAATTGTAAATCAAAAGACAAATTGCCCCAGCGGCTATAAAAGCTATAGCGCCGATAACTACCGTTCTTGTAAAATTGGCTTTATTGTTCTTCTGATCCTCTCCAAAATACTGTGCGTACTCCTCATCAGACATTTCTTCAGAAGATTCTTTAGCTTTTGCTTGTTCTTCTTTCTGAATGTTTGAAATGTAGTAGTCGTCTTTGTTTTCAGTCAATTCATCTTGAACAAAACCTGTATTTACAGCTAAGTCATCATCGATAACATTTTCTTCGTTGGAATCTGTCGCAGTATTTTCGCTTGCCTCAAATTCATCAAAAGTCTCTTCTTCGTAGAATTCGTCGATTTCGCCAGCACTTAGCTCGTCCTCGAGTTCCTTCTCCAATTCCTTTTCCCAGTCTTCGCCTTCCTCTGGATCAATATCATTTGATTCAGGTTCTTCCACTTCTGAAGAAACATCTTCAATTTCAGGAGTGGCAGGCGCTTCAAATTCTGGTTCGAAAGAAGGCACCTCTTCGGGTTCTTCTATTGAGTCGTCTTCGACTTCTTCTTCGAGCAAGCCATCATCAAACTCATCGTCGAGATCATCATAGTCTAAATCAGGAAGTCCAAAGTCTTCATCATCGTCAAATAAATCGTCGTTTTCTTCGGGATCCTCGTTTTTGTTTTTATCGTCAGCCATTTAGATTAGGATTAGTTCAAACCAAGATAGTAAAATCTTGAATATTCTAAAACTTGATTACTTATATCGTTGCGAATATGCTTATTTAAAGCGGAAAATGAAACCAAATTTCCCATTTATACCTAATGATGGATAATTAAGATAGCGTTCATAGTTTTTATTCAACAAATTATTGGTTTCGATGAACAGATCAAAATTATTATTTAGCGCATAATTAGCGCTTATCCCCAAGTCCAAAATTGGATCAAGGTTTACTATTGTTGAGTCGACATCCCTACCGGTCATTCCTGAAATTAAATTAACATTCATTTTCAGCGACAAATTATTTAATGCTTGGTAAGACATTTGAAGGTTGTAGTCTAGCTGCGGAAGATGATACGGCTCCAACATGATGCTCGTATTATATTTCATGTAGTGGATCTCAGAACTAAACCTAAAAAGCTTATTGATTTGATAATCAATGAAGAAATTGAGATCAATTTTAGTGAAAGTTCCAGGATCGTAGATTAAACTAAATTGACGAAAATCTTCGACGCTGTTAATAAGAAAGTACTGGTTTTCGACAAGTTCTATACTCGCACCAAACTTCATGTAAACTTTCCTATTCAACCTCTTACTTACCTGCACATCCACATCTGCCAAGATGCTCCTGTTTTTCATATCCAGACTGTCAGCCAAAAAGATATTATCATATTGTAGATCTCTGAGGGTAACAATATCAAGACCCGAACTGAAAGAACCATAGATGGTAAACTGATTGTCGAAGTTCCAAGTCAAATCTAGACTCGGAAAAAAATTCGATTGAACTTGGTTGTTGGTTGAATCACGGGCGATTGTTGCGGCCATAGATGTTTTTATCGTCACATAATCGCCTCTAAGTCCTACAAAAGGGATAATATCGAACTGTGATCTTGTATTCGTGAAATTAGTCGTGTAGGTCACTTGCTTTTGATTCAGTCCTACTCCATAGCTCCATTCGTTCTTTTTTGACTTTTTACGAACCTCTGCTTTTATATCTATAATGGATTCCTGATTGAAACTATCTCCTGACTCAAAGAAGTTTGTAGTCGTGTATTGAGGAGCGACAGAAAAGTAAATGTTTTCATATTCGTTAGCTTCCAGTTGTAAGCCTATTCGAAATGACTGGGCGTTGACTGAAGGATTATTGAGAATATCAATGTCGCCTGTGGGTGTTCCATAAAATCTGAAGTTATTATTGAAAAAATCAATGTCAGAATCTAAGCTGAGCTTGTTGAAGGTATGAAATGTTTTGAAATTTAATCTTAAATCAGAAAATCTGCTGGAATTATCCTGTACAGGTCCTTTTCCGTATCGATCGTAAAATCCAAATATGGAGTAGTTTCCTGCCTCTTTTAAGTTAAGATTATAAGCTCCTTCCATGAGTGAATTATTATAATTACCAAGACCAAATTTAACATAATTGGGTCTTGGTTTATTTAGTTTTTTATACTCAAAATCCAACGCTTTGTAATTCAGGTTAAAGGGATCAACTTCTGCTTTCAGTATTTTTGTATTGTACTTAAGGTCGAGCGTATTAAAGCTGATTTGCTCTTCAGGAATTCTCTGAAATTGCCTATTCGACTCTGGTAATGCTATTTCGGCATCTTTTTCTATGACAACTTCCATAGTGTTTACTTCTCCACCTTCTTGCGAATAAGCTTGAAGAGAAAAATAGGATAGAAATATGATTAAAATTACTCTCATCGTATTGAATCTAATTTTGTCGTGTCATTAGAAGATATGATCTCCTGCTCCTTGAGTTGGATGACTTTTAAAAGATCATTAGCTTCCTTAAGGATATCATTATTGGTTGAACCTTTGATAATTGATTCTACTGTAGCTTTTGCCTGAAAAAGATTACCTAACGCGATGTAATTGGAGGCTATGAGTAAATAGCTCTTATCCACCCATTTATCGTAACCCGGGTATATTGTATGAAGTTGAAATAATAATTCGTTGGACGATTCAAACTGATTTAACTTATTCAGGGAATATGCTTTTAAATACATAGCCTCTGCTCCACTCGCTCCTGAATTATCCTCATAAGCCTTACCAAATTTATCAATAGCCTCTTCGTATTTTTCCGCTTTAAGATATGCCTTTCCTTGTACCAGAAAAGCTTGTTGTGCTCCACCTGGTGTTTGCCACGCACTTCTTATTAATTTGTCTGCGAAAGAAATGGTAGAATCGGACTCTTCAGAAAGAAGGAATACATTCATAAGGCCTTCATTGGCCAAGTAAGCATCCTTTTCAGACCTTGCATCAACGAGAAAGTTTCGATAGTTTTTTATTGCCAAGGCTATTTGACCTGAACTAACCAATGCTTTACCCCTTTTATCATAACTTCTTGAGCGATAGGTATTAGGGTGATCGATTACGGCAAGAAATTTATCAGCAGCCTCTTTAAATCGGTCTAATTTATAATAACTATCTGCCAAATAATATTGAGCTTCATCGAGGTTATCACTAGAAGGATAAGCTGAAATAAAATCTTGGAACCTGCTTATCGCTAGCTGATATAATTGATTGAAGTAAGCAGATTTTGCTCCTTCAAAATCAATATTTTCAAGATTGGAATTATTGGGATTATTCAGTCTGAAATTGGCTAATAATTGCGCATAATCTTCCACATCAAAACCCGCCTTCATCAGGCTTTGAATGCCATAAATCGCATTTTCAGCTTCTTTTGATCTAATCGAACGTTGCAGAACTTGTCTATAGTCATTCATAGATTCTTGGTAATTACCCAAGTTGAAATAAGCAATGGCTCTCTTATTGTAAGCCGCAGGCAAAAGATCACTGTTTTTGAAGTTATCGATAATTTTATCTAAAGAGCTGACTGCCAGTTCAAAATTGCCTTGAGATAAGTAAGTCTCTGCAATCGCAATCAGAGATTCGTCTTTGTATAATGGTGATGCTTGGTTGAGAACGTTTCTATAATACATTCGTGCAGTTTCATAATCCTTCTGATAAGCATTAATCTGGCCTATTCTATAAAATAAATAGCCTTGTTGGTTGGGAAGTTTCGACTGCAAATTGAAATATCCTGATTTGGCCTCATCCCATTTCTTTTGAACAAAATAACAGTCAATTAAACGCAAGCGACCATCCAAATAATAATTATGAGTACTGTCACCTTCTTCTGTAAATCTTTTAAAATAGCGTTCTGCTTCCGTGTATGAGTTGTTATTGTAAGCCAAATAACCAAGGGCATATAATGATAGATTAGTAGTAACAGAAGACGGATAATTTTTTATTTGTGTGAGATACTGAGATTTGGCTTCTTTCAGAGAACCCGTAATAAAAAAAACCTCTCCTAAAAGATAAATTGATTTGGCCGCTATTTCTTGATCCACTGGATACAAAAGACTCTTATTTATCATTTCTCGTGATTTGACGAAAAGTTGATCGTTGAACAATGAGTTGGCTTTTTTGTAAGTGACCTTTTGGTAGGCCAATTGAACTTGTGGAGAAAGGCTTCCCATTGATTCCATGTGAGCAATGGCAAGTTCAAAATCTGGTGTGAGTAAATAGGCATTAGATATCAGCTCTTGTCCCTCCAGCATATCACTTGGCTCAAGACTATCATAGTTGAGATATACCTTAAGAAAATCAATGGCCTTGTTAAAATCTCTTATTTCGTAGGATAACTTTCCTGCCAAAAAGGTACTTTGTGATTGAATTTCGGGCTGTCCTTCGAAATCAGCAGCAATCTGAAAAGCCGAGATTGCTTTATTTTTATCCCCATTTCTTTGATAAAGTAGTCCTAAATAATAACTACTCAATTGGCCATATTCATCCGTTTTTAAGCCTGAAATTTTAAGGTATTTGATGGCCAAATCATCATTTCCTAGCTCTAGGTAGCTTTTTCCTAGCATGAAATAAGCCTCTGCACCCATTTTTTCCGAAGATAAGTTGAGATGCTTGAGAAGTGTTTCGGCAGCCGGTCTATAATCTTCCAATCGAAAAAAGGCCTCACCTAAAAAGCGAGATAATTGGATGTTGAAATAACTTTTGCTGGTCGTTACCTTGCCAGAAGCTACATCAATTATTTCCTGCCATTTGCCCTTATCATACAATGCATTGACATGAAGCAATAAAAATTGATCTGAATACTCATTCTTTTTATTAAGCATTTGAGAGGTGATTTCAAATACCTTGTCAAACTCGAATTGATTATTGTAAATCGCTGCAGAATAATAATTGGATGCGAAGAAGTATTTCCTATTGAGTGCAACTGACTCTTGAAATAGAATCAGCGCCTGACCCGTTTCCCCTATTTGATAATGGGAATATCCCTTTTGGAAATACCACACATCTTGTTGCTCTGTATCTAAGTCTTCAATTGTAACCCTATTAAAATATTTGATCGCATTTGGGTATACGGTTGCATTGAAATAATAAGTCCCAAGGTCAAAAAATGCGCTTGCTGAAAGGAAATGATTATGGTGTTTTCTAACAAATCTAATCAAGGCTATTTCTCCATCTTCCCGTTCAAGTTTAAGCTTACTGACTGCTTGATAATAATCGGATTGTGCATCTTCACCCCCCATATCATCATATCTTTCGAGCAATTCAAGTGAAGCAGAGTAATTGCCATTTTTGTAAAGTTGAATTGCCTGTTCAAGGGTTGATTTTGCTGAAGACTGAGATATTACTTGTTGCCCAAATGATAGGGCAACATGAATAAAAAATAGAGAATATAATGCAATTCGCATGTTAGGATTATTAGCAAAGAATTTGTGAAAAAATTACTGAAGTAGTTTAAAAATCAACTCCTTCAATAAGGCGGCTGGTGGAATGGATGCATATTTTATTCCTTTTGATTGTAAATCTGCTTGATGGATATAACTGATATTTCTAATAATTATTGGCAAAGGGTACTGCCTTGCCGCTTGGAGATATTCTCCAGCAAAAAATGGACTTCCACCAATGGCTCTGGCAATCTCGTTTTTATCGGTCAACCGTTGATGATTGATAATTAATAATTTATTGAAGTAATTAGAAAGGTTGGCTATTATTCTAATCACTGGGTTGCCTGAGGGATTTGCTCCAAAATAGTTGATGATGGCCAAAGCCTTCGCTTTGTTTTTCATAGCCAAAGCTTTTTGAAGTTCAAAATCGTTATAGTCCTTACTGATACCAACATATTTTTGAACAGCCCTGTCATCAATAGGCGTGCCAGTTGGTACATTCAGTTTTAATTTTTCTATTTCATTGGCCAGTCTTTGCAGGTTATTACCGATACTTTCCGCCAAAATCATGACGGCTCTGTCTGTTAACTGCGCTTCGGCAGCAACGGCAAAAGACCGTACCCAATCAGGTATCTGATTGTCATAAATTTTTTTCGACAACATGAAAACAGTGTGCTTTTCGAGTGTCTTGGCTATTTTAGTCCGCTTATCGAGCGCCTTGTCTTTGTAGGCAAAAACGAGAATGGTAGAGGAAAGTGGATTTTCGACATAAGATGTAAGCAATTTTATCGCAGATTCTTTTTTCCAATCGCCCATGCTCTGTGCCTCCTTGACAATCACCACCTGCCTTTCTCCCATCATCGGATATTTCCTAGCGGCATTCAATATGTCAGTCATGGCTATGTCCTTTCCATAAAGCACATATTGATTGAAAGATTTTTGAGTTTCGTCTAAGGCATTGGCCTCAATAAAACTCACGATGTTGTCAATGAAAAAGGATTCTTCTCCTTGCAAAAAATAAACAGGCGAATAATTTCCCTGTTTTAGTCCTTTGATGATTTGATTATAGTCTGCCACTTGGCAAAATTATACAGATATGTTTGCTTTCACTTCCTCAACGATAAAGAATCCGTCTTCTCCTTCAGATTGATACAAAGGCATGAAAATCATTCCATCGAAAGGAGCCAAAATATTTCCAGCGTAATCAATGGCTAAATGTTGTCCTTTATGGATAGGTTGAAAATTTTTATAACCTGGTAGCATTCTGAATTGATCAGTTGGTTTAACCTTGTGATGATACAATATAGCCACCGAACGAGGTAGACCTGCCCCAACGGAGGCTAACAAATTAGCATAATGGTCTTCTACTTCATGGTCATGTTCACTGATCATTCCAGCTTTATCTAGTATTTCCCACAAACCAGATGTGTGGAGTTGGTAAACATGCTCCGTGCCGATGGTACCGCCTTCAAAAGCAAAACTTATAAAGCCCTTTTTATGATAATATGCCAGCAATGTACCTTCCAAATATTTGTCGATTTCAAGCACGACAGGAAGTTTCAAAGACTTGATCACTGGATGATCCGCTTCATCTTCTGGAATAACAACAAAGTTGCCGTTGACAGAGGATGTGGCATGAAGATCCGCAAAAATCAAACAAGTATAATCTCCTCCCACAAGTTCGGCTTCAATAGCATGATAAAGCTCTTCTACTTGCTTTGATTCTGCGCCAATAGGACTTTGACCTTTTGAGATGTCTTCGAGTATGTGATCAAACCACACTCGGTTCATGTCATAGTCAATATAGCGTCTATTGGTAGTTATCGCCGATATATTACCACAAAAGCCCACTAATTTTCCTTTGATTTTAATGGAATGTTTTTGGATGGCAGAAAAAACATTTCTGAAAGCGTGAATACCTATTTGCTCGTTTCCATGAAGTCCTGCTACGCAAACAACGAGAGGCCCTTTTTCACTTCCTTCTATTTTACCTAAAAGTCTTTCCATATCGTTTGGATTGCATTTCTATGATGAAATAGAATCCTTAAAATTATTTCATAAAAAAGTGTCATAAAATTCATCAGAGCCATTAAAATGTAAAGACTCCAAGGTTAGAAATTAGAGTAAAACGCATATTTTCAATCACGCGAAGATAGGTTTTTCAGTATACTGGCGGTGATATTGAGAAAATTGCCCTCCGTGATTATCCCTACTAATTTCCCGTTTTTCACTACTGGCAAGCAATCGGTGGTCTTTGACTTCATTAGCGCCAAGGCTTCACTGACTGTGGCCTCAGGGTGAATTGTTGTCGGATTGGTATCCATGAGATCTTTAACCATCACATTTTCATTTGGACTCACATTCATTTTTTTGCTGTAATACTTTAACAGCACCCGATAATTAATCATTCCCTTTATTCTGCCTTTGTCGTCTTCCACAGGCACATGTTTTATTTTACGCCAATTGATAATGTCGGCCACAAGCTCCGGAATATCATTGGCCTGCACAGTAAATAGATCTGTGGTCATAAACTCTTCGACCAACATGGTATGAGGCGTCCAATTATTCAGTGATTCCAAACTTGCCAATTCCCATTTGTGGACTGGCAACCCTTTTCGCTGGTTTTCGATCATATTACACGTCAAACCTACGAGCACTTCTTCTCGGCTAGTTAGCTTTCCAAGCTTGGTGTGAGAGTCCACAATCCACTGTGTCCCTGTTTGCCTCGATTCATTTCGCTCTTCGATGACCTCCAGATAACGATCAATGTCAGCTTTAGCTATATTGTTTTTTTCTAAACCCTCTCTGGCAATAGGCAAAAGTTCTTCTTTGATTAAGGTTTGCACATCTACCTTTTTGCCTCCTATCCAAGCAAAATCTGTGTTCATACCATCATGCGCGGCTGAAAAGAAATTATCTTTTGCGTGATGGAATTCCATTTTTTCTTCAATGTTTGGATAGTGCTCATTAAATCCGCTCATGAGTCCAATCCAAAATGCAGCATTTGATACTTCATCGATTGTTGATGGCCCTGAGGGAAGTACCCGATTTTCTATTCTTAAATGAGGTCTCCCATCGGGACTCACGCCATAACAAGGTCTATTCCAACGATATACAGTGGAATTATGAATGGTTAATGCTCGAAGCTTTGGCGTTATTCCCTGATCCATAAGTGCCATAACATCTGGCTCAAAATCAGACATTAACATGACGCGATACCGCACGATATCGTCTTTGTACATATCTACAATTGAATTTCTCAACCAATCATTTCCAAAAGTGACGCGTGGGCTTCTATCTCGAATATGTTCACCTGTAATTCGGGTATCCACCGATTGTTGAAATAAGGCCACTCTGGTTTCAGACCAAAGCCTTTTACCTAATAGAAGCGGCGAATTACAACTTATGGCTAAAACTGGAGCCGCTAGTGCCTGAGCAATATTGTATTTCTGCACAAACTCCTCTGGCGTAACTTGAAGATGCACTTGAAAAGAGGTATTACAAGATTCAAGCATCGCAGAATCGTGCTTGAGATTCAATTCATCTAAGCCACTAATTCTAAGTTCATAATTATTACCTCGCATTTTGGCGATGGCTTTTAATAAAGAACGATACCTTTCTAATGGCGTTAGATTTTCAATTTCCAAGTCAAACTTCCTTATGGTGGGAAGTATCCCCGTCAAAACAAAATCAAGTTTCTGAGTATCTCCTAAGGCTCTGAGCATATTCATCTTTTCATTAAGATTGGCTTCTAGCTGAGAAAAGCAACTACCTGTATACGGCAGTGGATCTAAATTCGCTTCAATATTGAATAATGCCAGCTCTGTTGTAAAAGAATCATCAAGTTTTTCCAGTAAACTCATTGACTTAGGCACGGGCTTATAGTGGTTATCCACAATACAAATTTCTTGTTCTGCACCAATATGTAAAGGCTCTTTATTGAACCAATCTTCTGCCAGCATTCTTTCAAGTGCATGAATATCTTTTAATAAATACCTTGTAAAATCATTGAGTTGCTTTTGCGTAGAAATAACTTTGACATTGAGATCACCCATAATATTCCATTTAGAAAATAAATTAACTTATTTCTCAATGATTAAAAAAAGATAAAAATCATTTGATGCGATGGATTATCTCAAGGGTACTTCTATTTTTGCGCACTTTATTAAGATAAGGAATTGACGATGAAAGACTTTGTAGGAGAATTGACATGGAGAGGGATGATACACGACATCATGCCAGGAACGGAAGAGCAACTTAATAAAGAGATGACAGCAGCCTATATCGGCTTTGATCCTACGGCCGACTCACTACATATCGGCAACCTTGTTCAAATAATGACATTAATGCACCTGCAAAGATGTGGACATAAGCCAATAGCGCTTGTAGGTGGTGCAACAGGCATGGTGGGTGATCCTTCTGGTAAATCAGCGGAAAGGAACTTATTGGATGAAGGTACGCTCAATCACAATCTACTTTGCGTGCAAAGGCAACTAGAAAAGTTTCTTGACTTTACTGGAGAAAATGCTGCAGAAGTGGTTAATAATTATGACTGGTTTAAAGAATTTAACTTTTTAGAATTTATCAGAGATGTAGGTAAGCACCTTACGGTGAGCTACATGATGAGCAAGGACTCAGTCCAAAAACGACTTGAAACCGGACTCTCCTTCACAGAATTCAGCTACCAACTTGTTCAAGGTTACGATTTTTATTGGCTTTGGAAAAATAAGAACGCCATGCTTCAACTTGGCGGCTCAGACCAATGGGGAAATATCGTTACAGGAACGGAATTAATCAGACGAAAAGGACAAGGTCAGGCATTTGCCATGACTACTCCCCTTATTACAAAAGCGGATGGATCAAAATTTGGTAAATCAGAAAGTGGTAATATTTGGCTGGATGCAGAAAAAACATCTCCATATCAGTTTTATCAATATTGGATCAACGCTTCTGATGAGGATGTGGTGAATTTTATTAAAATATTCAGCATCAAGGGAAAGGAAGAAATTGAGGCATTAATCACCGAGCATCAGGAAGCACCACATATGCGATTACTTCAAAAAGCCTTGGCCGACGAAATCACGATCAGAGTTCATAGCGAAGCAGATCTAGAAACAGCCAAAAAAGCGTCGAATATCTTATTCGGTAAGTCTACTACGGAAGATTTGGCAAGTTTGAATGAAACGACCTTGCTACAAGTTTTTGACGGTGTACCAAAAACCAGCATCACGAGAGAAGCATTTGAAAATGCACAAAACGTAACAGAGCTGTTATCAGAAATCACCAATGGAATTGTATTCCCATCGAAAGGTGAAGCAAGACGAATGATCAAAGCAGGTGGTGTAAGTATCAATAAAATGAAAATGACGAATCCAGAAGAGTCGGTGATTATAGACTTACTTCAGGACAAGTATATTTTAGCTCAAAAAGGGAAAAAGAACTATTTTCTCATTACTGTAGAAGGTTAATCGAGAAATCAAAAATAAGAGGCAAGTAAGCTCAATATTGAGCTATAATATTGACTATCAGTATTTTAAAATCATATTGAAGAGCATTTTAGGTCTTCAATATGATTATTCTAAACTTACATTGGTCAAATCTCTATTGTAGTCCGATAACAACAAATGCCTCGTGACTATTCCACACAATTGGGATAACATATAATGAAACATCATCTGGAATTTTCAGTTTTCCAGGCATACCATTAAAGACAATAGGTACAGATATCATGAAATTTGTCCCAAGATTAGCCCTTACATTTCCAGCTACTACGTTGGATATTTCTCCGGCCATATCCAAAATGTCTTCTTCTGTAGGGTTGTCTATTCCGATAAATATTTTGATTAAATCTTCATACATGGTACGGTTTGCCGAAATGTATACAAACCCTTTTCTATTTCCAGAGATACCAATCATACCTGTGTAATCTTTAAGCACTAAGCCTTCCGATTCTTTCAAATAAGGGACATTCAACTCTGAATCTATGTCGGTAAGATGTCTGAAATAGTTGTTTACCGAATTAATAAACAAATTACATGTTGCGTCAAATTCTGCCTTACTGGTTTTCATTTCTTTTCAATAATCGATTAAAGGCTTTCTCCAGGTCAGCGGCATTTACAGGCTTGTATAAAAACCCTCTGGCTCCTTTGTCCAATGCCTTTAGCCCAGTTAACTTGTCCGATAAAGCGGTGATTATCATCACTTTAGCTTTAGGGTGAAAAATCATTATTTGATCTAAACACGCCAATCCATCCATCCCTGGCATGGTAATATCTAAGGTAATTACGTCCGGTTTTTTCTCTTTGATAATTTCGATAGCATCTTCTCCATTTGAGGCCATTCCAATGATTTCAATATCATAACTAGCGAGATTTTTCTCAATTATTCTACGCATTATGGAAGAATCATCAACTATTAGTAGTCTCATCGGCATGTCTTCTTAGGTGGCTTTTGGCACCAGTGGTAAATCGATTACCATTTTGAAATATTTATTTTCTTCGAAGCTGACGTTAAACGTTCCGTTCATATCTTGAATTAAGGAGGCAACAAGACTCATTCCTTGTCCTCGTCCCGAATACTCATCTACCTCTTCAGATGTAGAGAATCCAGGTTCATAAATAAGTGCTACAGCTTTTTCAGGACTTATGTTTTTTGCTTCAAATTCGGTTATGAAATTTCTTGTAACCGCATTTTTGGTGATCATATCAATATCCAAACCTTTACCATCATCTGAATACGTAATACGCAGCACTTCCTTATCTTTTGGTTGATCCAAATCCACGGTAATACTGGCGCTAATCTTCTTACCGGCATTCATTCTTACACTTCGCTCTTCAATACCATGGGTAATGCTATTTCGAATAAGTTGAATCATGATATCTCTGAAGTTGTTGATATAATGATCAGGGATTACAAAATTAGCCTCGTTGTTAAATGAGAAGTCTACCGGTTTTTCAATTTTATTTGACATCACCTTTACGGCCTTTTCCAATGTGTCAATTAGCATGATATTACTCACAATATGGCCTCCAGATGGATATTTTCGATAAATATCGGCAACCTTCCTTAGCATTGTGCTCATATCATCGATCATTCGATCTGCTTCGTCTATCTCGTATAGTACAGTCAAAAAATCTTTACCAGTGACCTGTTTCCCTCTTAGCTTATCTAATGAGTCTTCTATCTCATGAAATTTATTACTCATCAAATCGAGTCCAATGACTACTGCATTACCTTTTAAATTATGTATAGTTTGAAAGGTGAAATCGAGCAACTCTACTAAATTCTTCTTTTTATTTGCTTCATATTTTTCTGAAACGCCTTTTAATGTGCGCTTTGCATTATACAAGAACCCTCTGATTAAAGAAGGATCAATTTTCAAAATGCTGAGCACTTGCTCAGTTTCTTGCTTTTTCTTTTTTTCTGCCTCTTCTAGGTGCTGCTGCAATAAAATGGACTCGGTTTCGTCTGAAACGGTGACCATAATATTCTTTATTTGATCACCCTTCCAAATCCGCGTGAACATTACGCGAATAAACTTCGTGCTTACAGTTCCTCCGCTTTCATTATAAATTTTTACTTGTTCTATTGGATTCAACTGATTCACCACTTCCTCATCCATGTCTGCATTAAAAAGGTGCCTCATAAACATTTCTAATGCTTCTAAGTCGCGAGGAATTATCAATGGACGCATGAAGTTGGAGAAATTTTCACCGGCAATTTTTTGAATCCCAAAGATGGATTCCATTGATTTTGAGTGCAGTTTACTCATTTTAAAGTTTCTATCTAACAAGAATATTCCCTGCTGAATATTCTGAAAAACCATCAAAGAAACACGATAAATATTATTGTATAAAAACTTGGCTTTATCTCTTTCCTTTCTCAATATATCATGGGAAATATTGATTTCATTCAACATGACGTTAAAGGTTTTTGCATATTGACCAATTTCATCTTTGGTTTCAATCTTGACCTTTTTGGAAAGGTCGCCCTTCGAAATTCTTTTTGTGAAGGATTCCAAAAGACTGACATTGGCAAGAAGATTAGTCACGATTGTGGACATCAGGTAGAAAGCAACAATTCCGATCAAAATATCTAGAATCAAGAAAACCCAGAAATTTTTAAAAGCACTCGCTGCGAGGGTTTCTGTATGAATGAGGAGCTCTTCACTGATATGATCTTCTACCTTCTTTAGCATGTTGATTTTGCTGGTAGTCATTGCATACCAATAGTTGGGATCAGATTTAAAATCCTTTCGCGCCAGTATTAATGCTCTCAATCTAGAAACTTCTTCTACATCATGTCCAGAGACAGTTCTTTTGTAAAAGTCAGTAGATGTCTCATCGGCTATCACTAAAAACGCGTCGGTATATGACCTTTGCTCTGCAATTAACGCACTGAATGTACTATAGAGCTCATCTCCTATTTGATCTTCTGAGAATGCTTGAGTCCCAATGGCTCGCTCTACACTGGCCCTTTCTTTGGCTTTTAAGAAATAGATTAATGCGTGAACTTGTTGTGCAATGTCTTTGTCTCGGGTCTCATTAATTAAACCATTTACCGCATTGAGTGCGATTTCATTGATTTTTGAAAAGTATTGAAGACTTTGTGCTGGAGTAATCCCCAACCTATCGATATTGTCGCGCAAGGATTTCAATCCTTCAAAATCCCTTTTCAGCAGTTCTATCTCATTTTTATGAGTCGATAACAATCCAGCAAAGTCTGATCTATCAAGTTCAGAATAGAATTGATTGAGGGTACTGTCAGTAATTGAACGCTGCTTTTTAAGAGCCTGCTCAAACTCAAAACCTTGATTTGCTAAGAAACCAATAGAAATACTACGTTCCTTCTGGAGTTCATGTACAGCATGATTGATTTCTACTCCTAAAACGATTGCACTGTTGAGCCTATCCGCATCGGAGTAGTCGAGATAATTGTATTTAATTTGGAGATAATCGAAGCATATAATAATTACAATTAGAGGGACAATGACTACCGCAAATTTCTTCCTAATCGGTAAATCATATAATTTTTTCATATAGAACTAGCTTGTTAGTGGTGTGAGTGTAAACACAATCTAAATTACACGATTTACAACTTCTAACAAGCCCTCTGGTGTAAAAGGCTTCACAATATATTCTGATGCTCCTAATTCTTTTCCCTTATTGACTACCGTCTGCTGACCTACCGCACTAATCATGATGATTTTCGAGGCTAATCCTTCCTCTTTCAAAACTTTTAGCACTTCAAAGCCCATCATATCTGGCAAAATATTATCCAAGGTGATAAGGTCTGGACTTAGCTCCAAAGCTAAATCAATTGCGGTTTCGCCATTTTGGGCTTCCCCTACTACTTCAAATCCAGCTTCCTCCAAAGTAGTCCTTACTAAAGATCTCATATAAATAGAATCGTCAACGACTAATACTGTTTTTCTCATTGTATATCTTGTGATTAGGGTCTTTTTAAACTGAAATTACTTTAGGCTATCCTTAATTTTGTCGATGAAATCTTCATGAAGAATCCAAAGAAAATCAGGCGCTATGTCTAATTCTGTGCCATGAAAATTGGCTTTAAAATGAACAATGTGATCTAATTCACCTGCTTCATTTTCTAAGAACCTGTTAACTTCAAGCGATTTTTTGACTTCTAAAGTGGGTACCATACCATAAATTTCCAGATTCAAAGAATTAGAAAACTCTGTAATCACAGATGCTGCCACCATATTATCTATTTCTGTTAAAAACCCCATTTTCATTAACTCATTTTCTGGCGAATTGTCTTTGAGAAACTTTTCTGGTAGGCAAGCCTTGAAAATTTTATTAACCTCAGCATCGGAAAAAATCAAATAACTAGTTCCTTTCAAGTCTCCCATCAACTCCGTTTTAATGATATGGACGTTGTAGTTGGTTTCAGTTTCGAATTTTGGAACTGGAAACGTTACATTGTCGCTATAGTTCACCTTTTCTAAAGAAATGGGACTCTGCAAGATCATTTCCATGGAAGATTTGGCCATTGACAAACCATCAAACATAAGTTTGGAGGCTACTTTAAGTTCGCTTTCGTTGAAATTATCAAGCATAGGTACAATTACGGTTGGTTATGTAAATTGATTAAATCATAAGTTGGTTACTAAATTTTCTCGACCAGTGCATCTATTTTCCGCCTGAATCAGTTTTTATTTGGATTAAAATTTAAAATCAAGGGCTGCTTCAAGTTGATAGTCATCAAATGGTTTTATCAAATATCCTTTGATATTGTATTCGTTAGCCAATCTTATTATTGACTTTTGTCCCAAAGCGCTAATCATTAAAACATTAATAGCTATTTTTTTCTGTTTTAGCACTTCGAGTATATCTAAACCGGACATATCTGGAAGTATATTATCTAAAGTTATTAAATCTGGCGAAAGAAGTTCAATGAGATCCAGTGCCTCTTCTCCCGTTCTAGCCTCACCAATTACGTCATAGCCCAAGGCTTGGAGCTTCTTTTTCAAGTTCATTCGCATGTAAGTAGAATCGTCAACGATCAAGGTTCGCTTCTTCATTATATTGTTGCGTTTTTCTTCTTTTTATAAATTCTGGTTTTGATATCAACCAGATCGAAATACTTTTTACCCAGCTCAGGCATTATATCATAATATCCAATAATAAAGTAACCTTCCGGCTTCAAACTTTTATACATAAGTTCAAGTACTTTCTTTTTTAATTCAATATCGAAATAGATCATGACATTTCGACAAAAAATAATATCAAACTCGCCAAGTGGTGGATCGTTCACTAAATTATGGCTTTTGTAGGTAACTTGTTGCTTATAAGCTGGCTTAATGGTGGCGTGTTTCTCTTGGTAGTCAAAATAATCCTCTAGTTTCCTTTTCGGGAAGTATTTCAAAAACGGAGTTAAGTATTGTTTGAGTATTTCTAACGAGTAGTCACCTTTTCTTGCCTTTACCAATGCGCGTTTACTCAAATCCGAACCTACAATTTTTGTTTTTGAGAGTATTCCTTTTTCTTCTAAAACGATAGACATGGTATAAACTTCCTCGCCTGTAGAACAGCCTGCATGCCATATAGACAAAGACTTTGAATGAAACTTATCCAAAATGTTATCTCTGATTTGAATCCAAACATCTGGATTTCTGAATAACTCCGTCAGGTTTACCAAAAGGTCGTCGATGGCATTATGAAAAAAGTCTTGATCCTTTAATATTCTGCTCCACAGGTCTAATGAGGAATCCATGTGATGTTTCAGCATCAGTCTGCCAATACCTCGCTTTAGTGAAGCGCGCTCATAATTGGTAAAATCCAGTCCATACCTATTCTTGATTGCCACCATTAAAGAGGAAAGCTCTTCGTCAGTAATGAGTATCAGTGGTTTAAAAATGTATTCTGTATTTGGTGATTTAATCATCCAATAACTTCTTCATACTGTCTAAGATGATCGTAAATAAGCTCAATCACAAAACCAATATCTATAATTGGGCAGACTTTGCCTGAACCCATGATAGAAGTGCCACTAATTAATTTGATATTATTCAGTGGTTTTTCTAATGGTTTTTCTATCATTTCTTTTTGTTGTATTACACGATCTACAATAATTCCTGTTTTTCTATCACCATAATTAACGACTACCATATCAAATATTTGGTCTTTCGTGATGGTATTAAATGATTTTTGAAGGGATCCTCTTTGCTTTAAATCATCCAGCCGATCTGCGTCGAATAAGTCTGCTAGGAATACAGCGGTAATTGCTGCTCTTTTGAAATCAGCAATCAATGTATGGCCTAATTTGGTCAAGTCTTCTTTCCTCACTTTAACTACAGCTTCGGAAAAGGACAATCCTATCGCATATTCAAATTCGCCCAGAGCTACCATTAAAGTGCCTTTGAGTGCTAATGAAGCTGGTAATTCCATGGATATAGTACTTCCTTTGCTCAATTCCGTTTTCACTCTGACTTGTCCTCCAACAGATTCAACGGCTCTTTTTACTACATCCATGCCAACGCCCCTTCCTGATATAGTAGTAATTTGCTCAGCATTAGAAAAGCCGGCATGGAAGATATATTGTATCACCTCTGATTCCTTCAAACGATTCGCAATATCCTTACTCACGAGTTCCTTTTTAACTATTTTCTCTCTGAGTTTTTCTACGTTCATGCCGTGACCATCGTCAGATACCGAGATAACTACTCTGTCCTTACTGTATTGCGCATTTAATGTAATGAGACCAGTTTCTTGCTTCCCGATTTTTAGGCGATCCTCACTTTTTTCGATCCCATGTCCTACCGCATTTCTGATAAGGTGAACCAAAGAATCTGTTATTATTTTAAGAATATTTCGATCTATTTCTACTTCAGTTCCTTTGAGTTCAAGGTTCACATTTTTGCCTTCTACATTGGCAGCATCCCTTACGACTCTATGAAATTTATTAAATAAAAACCCGACTTTCACCATTCGCACATTCATGATGCTGTACTGAAGATCGGACGTGAGTCTTTTCAATGTTTCAAGCTCTTCACTGGGCAGCAATTTGTTTTGACTAAGCGCAATTAGCCTGTCTCGTTCAATGACTATCTGCCCCATTTCACTCATTAATTCATCCATTTTTTTTAATGGAATTTGAATTACGTCTGAAAGATTGATATCAGTTTCTTCATTCTCCTCGTGCGCCTCAACTGAAACTTCATCCAATGAAGCTTGATCATGAGGTAGCTTTTGCTCAGCAACTGTGGTGCTCTCAGTCTTGGCTGATTTTTCAAGGAAAAGTGAAAGACTCGTCTTAATACCTAAATAGCTTACTCTTTTGCCCGTTTCTAGAGCCAGGATCAGTGCTCCCAACTTGTCATTGGCCCGGAAAATCAATTGGAATAAATCTTGATCCAGTTCAATTTTCTTTTGTTGAATAGCCAACATCACATCTTCCATCAAATGAGACAACTCACTTATCGAATCAAAACCCATCCCCATGGAGTTACCTTTGAGGGTATGCGTTATTCTGAATATTTCATTGATAGCTCTATCATCATTATGATTCTTTTCCAATCGAACGAAAAGATTATTGAGCTGCTCAATATTGTCTTTTGCTTCAATAAGAAATAAGTCTTTGTATTCTGATTCTTTCGTACTCATTTCTTGACCATTTTAACAATTCCGTTGGCAATTTCACCTATCGACAGCACTTGGTCTATGGCGCCAAGAGCGATGGCATGTTTGGGCATTCCAAAAATGATACTTGAAGACTCATCTTGTGCGATGGTACTACCACCATGCTCTTTGATTAATTTAATGCCTCTACCCCCATCTTTTCCCATTCCTGTTAAAATTATAGCTAAGCATTTTTCTCCACTAAGCTTTCCGGCTGAAATCATAAAAGCGTTTATTGAAGGATTATTATATTCCTTAAAAACCTCAGATGTTGAAGCAATAGTATATTCTGAATTAGAATTTTTATCTAAAATAATATTGAAGTTTCCTGGAGCAATGAGTATCGTGCCCGCATCTAATTTTTGGCCGATTTGTGCAACTCGAACTTCTAGCGGACTAAGGTCATTTAACCTGGAAGCAAAAGAAGGAATAAAATTTTCCGGCATGTGTTGAATAATGACAACCGGAGTATTTAAATCTTTTGGCAGGTTGACGACTATTTTTTCAATAGCACTCGGTCCACCTGTAGATGCTCCAATAATGATAATGTCAAACTTGGTTTGCCCTTTTAACAGCGGCTCCTTTTCGTTTATATTTTCGTCAAGAATATTGATTCTTTTCGGTTTAGCATGCGCTACTTTTTTGATGCATTGAATGATCTCCTCATTCATTTCACGAATTTTTGAACCGCCTCTTTTTGGCTTATTGATATAATCAACAGCGCCCAACCTGAGTGCATCAAAAATTGGATGAAGGTCGGTATTGCCCAAGGAACTTAAAATCAAAATAGGTGTTGGCTGGACTCTCATGATATGTTCCACTCCGTATAGGCCATCATAATCTGCCATAGTCATATCCATGAGCACAATATCAGGTTTCAACGCTATTGTTTGCTCCAAGGCCTCTTTGCCATTATTAGCAGTTCCCAAAACTCTAAAACTCGATTCTTGAGACAATAAATCAGCGATCAACAGCCTCATGAAGGCAGAGTCGTCAACGATCAATATTCCTATTTCCTTTTTAAAAAGTCTCAACTATTTATTGTTTTCTGTTCTGTCGCCCTCTAATAATTCGTCGATATCAATAAAATAAACTTTATCTCCATTATGTGTTATTATTCCTTTAATATAAGTCTCATCTTCTGGACTTCCTGAAATATCCAATCCTGTGGGTTGAATGTTAGCTCCTGCAATTTTTATGTTAGTGGGGATTTCGTTGGTCAAAATTCCTATCGTAAATCGTTGGCTGGCTACTACTATGGTATATGCATAAATCTTAGGTTGATCTGATTCATTTGTTAGGCCTAATTTCAGTGCAAGATCAAGAATAACGATATCCGTTCCTCGAATATCCGCAATACCAGGAACATAAGCAGGGCTCTTTGGTAGCTGATGTATTTTAGGTGATACCACCACTTCATCTACTTTTTCTATTTCGATTGCAAATTTTAAATTTTCAAGAGTGAATACGACGAGTTGTACTTTTTCAGAATGTAATTGGGTGATTTCATGATAAAACTGTTCATGAAGATTTTTTCTTCTGATGTCGTCAGGATCATTAAAATCAGGGAAAATAGCTTTCGTCATTTATTATTTTTTATCCAATCTTCAAATTAAAAATAAGAGATTTAAGTATTATCATCACACTTATAGATCCTGTTCCAACAAAGCTGGAAATCATAAATGACTTCCATCAAAAATCAACTTGCAATCTTATTAATATCCAATAGAAAGATCATTCTCTCCTCCTGCTTATATATACCTTTAATAAAATCGTCCTCTTTTGACAGAGGTTGTAGGACGGCACTGGAATAGTTGATTTTTGCCTTTTCAACAACAAAAGTCTCAGGTGGATTATTGATCAACAGTCCTAGTTTCAATTCAGCGCTCTTAAGTACAACAACAAATTTGTTTATCCCAAAAGGTTCTTTCAAGATTCTCTTATTGAGATCCAATAAAGCGAAAACATTACCCCTAATATTTCCAACTCCCATGATATATTTTGGTGTTTGAGGAATTGGCGTAATATGTGGGACGGCAATAATTTCCTTTATTTCATTGATCGTTAAAGCATATTGATGGTCAAGGACGTTGATAACAACAAGTGTTTCTTTCTCTTGTACTTCTTCTCTCTGAAGATGTTTTAGTTTGGTGCGAGACGCTATTTCTGCCCAGTTATCCTTAAAGTCATTTTCTATTATCAAAGCACACCATTTTCTAAAGTGAATTTTGAGACTTTTTCAATGAGCTCCTTTGCAAGCTTATTGAGTTCTTGATTACGTTCCCCATAACCCGACATTCCGGACGACAACTCCGATGCGGAACTGGCGATCTCTTCTGTTCCCGCAGCTGTTTGTTCTGCTATAACTACCACCGATTCTGTAATAGCCACCACACTCCTAATGTCGTTCAATTGCCTTTCTACGCGCTTATTTATCTCTTCTGACATGAGTAAAGTATCCGAAGAAGATTTGATAATTGAAGTAAAAGCAGCCGATGCTGACTTAGAAGCCGCCTCCCCCGAGTCTACGCTCGCTTTCATCATATTAATGGCCGAAGATGCTGTTTGCACATCATTTTGAACATCTCTAATCAGTGTTTCTATTTCTTTAGCGGAATTTCTAGATCCTTCTGCCAGTTTTCTTATCTCTTCAGCCACAACAGCAAAACCCCTACCAGCATCGCCTGCTTGAGCCGCTTCAATGGCAGCATTCAGTGCCAGCAAATTTGTTTGAGACGCTATATCAGTGATTACACTAAGGACACTTGAAATTTCATCTGAACGCTTTGTTAATACTTTTATCGAATTGTATGTATCCGTGGAAAATGCAGAAATATCACTCATACTAAATCCCATTTTTTTCACGAGATTCATGCCCTCTTCGCTATTTTTCATTCCCCCATTGGCGGCTTCATTGATGTTTACGGCTTGCTCGCCCATTTCTGAACTTGATTTCAAAATGCCTTCTACAAGGCTAGAAGCTTCGTCTACTTTCATCACTTGGTTTTGAGCGCCGTTGCTCATTTCAGAAATAGAAGAAGCTATTTCGGTAGTATTCAAGTTCATCTCTTCACTTGTGGTAAGCATATCCGTAGAGCTGCTTTCAACCACATTGGCAACTTCTGCAATTTGGGCAATCAACTCGTTTAAGCTACGCAACGCTAGATTAAGGTTCTCGGCCAAATTGGCGATATCACCCTTAGCATCAATATCATAGCTTTTCGTCAGATCACCAGCGGCCATCGCATTGACCACTTCATTGACCTTATTAAATGGAATTGAAATTGTTTCTAAAAGCTCATTTAACGATGCACCAAACTCGCTCCAAGCGCCATGATTATCCATGATATTTACTCTTGCGGATAGATCACCATCCTTGCCCGCCTTATTCACGATAATTTGCGTTTCATCTATGACCTTGCGGAGGTTTTCCCTCATCAATAACAATGATTTACCAAGAATATCATTTTCACCCGATTGCTTAAATTCAGCTTTAAGCTCACCCTCACCAATTCTTTCAGCAAAATTGGCTTTCAACTTCAGGTCGGCCACAAGTGAATTTACAGAGCGAGCGATCTGAGATAATTCGTCCTTACCTTTTACATGCAAGTCTTCAGAAATTGACACATCTCCCTGAGAAAGCCTGGTAAGTACACTTATGGCACTTTGTAAAGATTTTGATATGGTGTTGGATATATAAAATACGATTAAGAAAAGAATAATCAGGCCAAAAATTCCTATGATCATGGTGATGAAACCAGAATCTTCATACGAACGGGTAATTTCAGAAATAGGAACGACAATGGCGACCGACCATGGGGTTTGAGACTCGCCGATCATGATTGGCTCAAAGGCAAAAAAGGTTTCCTCGTTGTAGTAATCATCAAATGTTTTGAAATAAAATTGCTTTCCTTCTCTTACTTTTTTCATTACTTGTAAAGACTCCTTTTTCCCTATACCCAAGGAATCCAATGAAGTGTTGGCCAGTTTGGTGTTTTTATGCGTAATAATTGTGCCATTATTAGACACTAAAAAAGCAAATCCTCTATCATAGAAATCGATGTTGGACATTGATTTAAAGTCATCGAGAAACATGTCAGTACCAATTAATCCGGCAAAGCGATCATTGATCATAAATGGCACTGTTGGTGATATACCTAAGAGTTGTTTATCCGTAGAACCGCCATAAGCTTGAAATTCATACGGCTCACCTATGGTTTCATATTTGTACTTTTTTATCTGTGAATACAAACCGCTTTCAGGATCTGCATCCAAATTATCAAGCCGTACGTGTTCATTGATTTCACCATCTTTTATGTAGTAAGTCGCTCGCTCTCTGCCATGCGTTTTATTCCATTTGGGATCTATCGCCCATTTTTCATAACTCATCCACACCGCATCATATTTATCATTTGACTTCAATACATCGAGCATGAGCGTTTTTCGAAGTTGATTCCGCTGATCGGTAGGCAGACTAAGATATGATTTCACTGCAATCGCCATTGTTCGCGCAATCGCCAAATCTTCGTTTAACACCTTTTTAATTTCTTCTGCTTTCTCCTTCACAGCCACGGCAGCAAGCTTCTGCCCTTCAATAATCGCCTGATTTTGCACTCTATTGGCAATCAGCCCAAAGGCAATGAGATATATAATAATTGTTGTACCCAGAATGAAATACATCATTCTTTGACGAATAGTAAGATTTTTAATCATCTTTTTTTAGGAATTATCTTGATGGTTGATAACAAGTTCGGCGGTAAGTTCATAAAGAAAAATATTTTATCAACGATTAGCATACTCTGGTCTTTTATTTTTTTGTCAACTTTCTATGAAACCGTCTATTTGAAGGACAAGCCGCCTTTCAAGTTAAAGTAGTTTATTCTGAAATTTTCATTTAAGTTTATCGCAAATGATATAGCTATGAAAAGACTCATAATTCTGTTTTTTTTAATTCCAATGATGTCCTTTGGTCAGAAACTGGATATGGATAAATTAAAAGGGCTAGCACCGAGAAGTATAGGCCCGGCTGGGATGGCCGGCAGAGTTACTACTATAGACGTAGTGAATCATCAACCAAACACCATTTATGTAGGTACGGCATCTGGAGGTATTTGGAAATCTCAAAATGGAGGAACAAGCTGGGAATCATTGTTTGACAAACAATCAACGGCTTCTATAGGCGCTATTGCCATCCAACAATCAAATCCTTCGGTTATTTGGGCAGGAACTGGAGAGGGTAATCCGCGCAACTCCTTAAATGGTGGCGATGGCATTTACAAAAGCTTAGATGCAGGAAAGTCTTGGATAAAAATGGGACTTGAAAAAACAAGAAATATTCATCGAATCGTCATTGATCCCTCCAACCCAGACAATGTATACGTAGCTGCCATTGGCTCGCCTTGGGGTATACATAAAGAAAGAGGCGTTTATAAAACAGAAGATGGCGGTAAATCTTGGAAGCAAATTTTGTTCAATAATGAAAAAACTGGTTGTGCAGAACTTGTCATGGATCCTACAAATCCTAACAAATTATATGCAGGAATGTGGGAGCATTATCGCCAGCCTTGGTTTTTCAATTCGGGCGGTGAGGGTTCTGGCCTGTACATTACTTATGATGGTGGCGATACTTGGACAAAAAGAACTGAAGAAGATGGTCTTCCAGAAGGTAATCTTGGGAGAATTGGGCTTGCGGTTGCTCCTAGTAATCCAAACGTAGTTTATGCACTTATTGAGTCCAAGAAAAACGCCTTATACAAATCTGAAGATGGAGGTTTTAAATGGAAAAAAATTAATGATAAAGATGAAATTGGCAATCGCCCATTTTATTACAGTGATTTAAGGGTAGATCCTAAAAATGAATTTAGACTTTACACCATTTACACATATGTGAATGTGAGTAATGATGGAGGTCAATCATTTTCAAGGTTAATGCCTGCTTACAATTCCAATCGTGGTGTACATCCAGATCATCATGCATGGTGGATTCACCCGGAGGATCCAACTTATATTATTGAGGGAAATGACGGTGGCTTAAATATTTCTCGTGATCGTGGTAATACCTGGCGCTTTGTCGAGAATATTCCCGTAGCGCAGTTTTATCATATTGCAGTAGATGACGATATTCCCTACAATGTATACGGCGGAATGCAGGACAATGGCTCATGGGCTGGCCCTGCATATGTTTGGAAAGACCAAGGAATAAGAAACAGCTATTGGCAGGAGATTTCATTTGGCGATGGGTTCGATGTTGTCCCTGATCCTGATGATAACCGCTTTGGCTACAGCCTATCGCAAGAAGGCTGGGTTGGCAGATATGACAGGCAAACTGGATATTTTGAATATGTGAAGCCGCAGGAACCATTGTTAGAAGAAAAATTGAGATTCAATTGGAATGCAGCAATTGCTCAAGACCCTTTTGATAACAACACTATTTATTTTGGCAGTCAATTTTTACACAAAAGCACTAATAAAGGTTTGAGTTGGGAAATAATATCTCCAGATCTCACCACCAACGATAAAGAAAAGCAAAAACAATACGAAAGCGGTGGCTTAACGATGGATGCTACCGGTGCTGAAAACTACTGTACTATTTTGGCTATAGCACCCAGCTCGTTAAACAAAAACCTGATTTGGGTTTCCACAGATGATGGCAATATTCAAATAACCAAAGATGGTGGGAAATCTTGGAACAATGTTTCCAAAAATATCAAGGAAGCTCCTGAAGGTGGCTGGATTCCCCAAATACAGGCATCCAAATATGCTGAGGGCGAAGCAATAGCAATCATTAATAATTATAGAAAATTTGACTTTACTCCTTATGCTTTTAGTACTAAAAACTATGGAAAGACATGGGAAAGAATAGTCGATAAAAATGATGTTATCGGTTATACGCTTTCTATTGTACAAGATCCTGTTGAACCTTCTTTATTCTTTTTAGGCACAGATGATGGCTTATATGTTTCTATTGATGATACCAAAACCTGGACAAAATGGACCAATGAATATCCAACGGTCAACACCATGGACTTGGTGATACATCCGAGAGAGCAAGACTTGGTTATCGGCACGTTTGGTCGAGCAGCGTATGTTCTTGATGACATTCGCCCTTTGCGAGAGTTGGCGAAAAAAGGGCTAGCTGTTCTTGATCAAACGGTCAATGTCTTCCCCACTCCTATAGCTTATCAGTCAGCCGAGCAGCAACCTACAGGTACACGATTTTCAGCAGATGCCATGTTTAGTGGAGAAAACCGAAAAAGTGGCGCCATGATCACCTATTCCTTAAATATTCCTAAAAAAGAGGATTTAGATAGTACGAGCAACATCAAATTTGACTCAGTGTATATTCAAATTTCAAATAGTAAAAGTGAAGTCATCAGAAATTTGAAGTTTGAAAAACCGAAAGAGAGTGGCATTCATCGTACTTACTGGAATCTAGATGAAAAAGGTGTTGCTAGCTTATCCAGAAGACCACTAAATAATAAAAATGAACCTTCTGGTATTTCAGCTCTTCCAGGCATCTATCATTTGAAAATAACATTTGGTGATCAGTCGGACAGTACTAAGGTTGAAGTAAAAGCAGATCCTCGATTAAATATTTCTCTCGAAACTATGCAAGCTAAATATGACGCATTGAAAGACTTGGAAGGTTTAAAATCCTTAGCGCTCGATAAGGTGGAAAAGATTAAAAGTGGAGTTGTTGGAGTTGATATTATGATTGAAAGAATGAAATTGAAGGATGAAAAAGCATTTGAGGAATTAATCAAAGAAAGTAAATCAATCAAAGACTCACTTAATTACCTGCTTAGCTTATACGTGGGAAAAGAGGATAAGAGGCAAGGCATAACAGACGATCCTGAACTAGATGTTAACGACCTTTATGGCAGTGCCAATATGTTCATAAGTAATGCCACTCACAAGCCTGGACCAATGGAAGCGAAATTGGTTAAAAAAACAACGGATATGATCGTTTTGGCCAATGAAAAAACAGAGCGATACTTTGAAAAGTATTGGGATAGTTACAAAACAAAAGTGGAAAATTTATCGCTGAGTCCATTTGAGAGCGAATAAAAGAATAACCCTCTACAAAATAAAAAGGCGACTATTTCCAGGGAAATAGTCGCCTTTGCCTTTTTAAGTCTGCTTACTTGGTCGCGATTAACCAGTATTTCTCATGGCCGAAGCAATAGCATTGATGGTAAGCATCAACTGAGTTTGAAGCTTGCTTTCTTGTTTGTCATTCGCCTTCTTAGCTTTTCGCCATGCTCTTAACAAATCTACCTGTTGGTTATGTAAAAAAGTCATCAATGAAGCTCGCAGGCTGTTGGAATAAAAATGGTTTTTGCGCCTTTCTTCTATTCCAGAACCTAGCAAATCAAGCATCACTTTCCTTGTTAATTCCAATTCACCGAGGAACAAACCAAGAAATTTTTCTTCAACAGCTTTGTCAGTAACAAGTGAAGCATAATTTTTCATGATCTCCTCATCAGTGGCCGCTAGGCTGGTATCGACATTCGTTAAAACGTATCTGATGAACGGATCAAATTTTACAGACTTCTTAAATTCCTCGTAAGAAGTTGGATCATTTTCAATCAAATCATTAATAGCCGTACCTATACCATACCAGCTCGTCATATTACAGCGAGACTGACTCCAAGAGAAAACCCAAGGAATGGCTCGAAGATCCTCCAAAGTATTTGCACCTGTCCTTTTCGCAGGTCGTGAACCAATCTTGCTCGACTCAATTGCGTCTATCGGAGTAGCTTCACGAAAATATTGGATAAAGCCTTCTCCATGAATTAAACTTTCGTAGTGCGCTTTACTTTTAACCGCCAGCTTTTCCAAAATATTGGCTTGAGGGTGAACTTTGCGTTCAGTAAACTCGCTCAATATGAAGTTTGCCGAAGTTGTTGCCACTAATAATTCGAGATTATATTCAGCATTGACCTTATTTGCGTATTTCTGAGCAATGGTTTCTCCTTGTTCGGTAAGCCGAAGATCCCCAGCGACACTGCTATGTGGTAAAGCATTAATAAAATAATGGGTGGGTCCGGCTCCTCTGCTTATACTTCCTCCCTTACCATGGAAAAATCGGATTTTAACATCAAAAACTTTACCTGTTTCATAGAGACTAGATTGCGCTTTGTAAAGATGCCAGTTACTAGCCATTATACCACCATCCTTATTACTATCGCTATATCCCACCATCACTTGCTGTGTAGGCCGGTCTTCATGCCTTGCTTGTTGAACATATTTTAAGGTGCGTTGCGTAAAAGGATGTTTAAGAAATCCCTTCAAAATGTCAGGACCGTTCTCCAGATCATCAATAGTTTCGAGCAAAGGCACCACCGGCAATTGACTCACTAAACCATCTTCTGTTTGAACGGTAAGTCCAGCCTCTCTGGCAAGTAAATAAACAAGTAATAAATCAGACACAGAACGCGTCATACTCACAATTAAAGCGCCTAAGCCTCCAGTGCCATATTTGGCAATATGCTTTTCCAAGACTCGATAGCATTTCACCACTGCCTCGGCATTCGCACCAAGTTTTAAGTTTTGATGTGCAAAAGGTCTATTAGATTTCAATTCCTTATTCAGAAAATCTAATCTCTCTTCTTCTGACCAATTGTAATAATCTGTTTTTTCAAAACCTGCGGCCTCCAATAACTGTGACATTGCCTTGTCATGGAAAGCACTATTTTGCCGAACATCTAAATGTGCCAAATGAAAGCCAAATGTCTCGACACTACGAATCGCCGCATGTACATCATCATAGGCGATAGTTTTAGCGCCATATTTTATCATGGCCTTTTGAAGCAACTTTAAGTCTGAAATCAATTCTTCAGACAATAGATAGCATCCTTCGTGTTCGTTTATTTCTGTAGCATGTCCACGCTTAGTATCAACAGGGAGTTTGCTAATCAATAGGTTGACATACTGTCGGAAATATTCTCCTTTGTTTCGAGAGAAAGCCTCTTCTCCCCTATGTCCTAATTCTGATTTTATTTCAATCAGACGTTCAGACAACTCCGTAGGTACCTCACCAACCGAAACAGTGAAACTCAAATGACGAACCAGATCTATCAACTTTCTTCGTATCACGACGATAGAATTAAGTCTTAGTATTTGTAAAGTTTCCTCCGTCACCTCATGCGTGACTAAAGGATGACCATCACGGTCACCACCTACCCAATCGCCAAATGATAACTTAGGCCAAGCTTCGAGATCATAAATAGTTTCTGTATCATACCCCATATATTCCCATGCCTGAAGCATTCTCCTATCCATTACGGGTATAGTTTCTGGAAATACATTCGTTAGATAGTGAACAATATTTCTTAACTCAGAAGGTACATCTGGTTTTTCCACGTATATCTCACCTGTTTTATACAGTCGAAACAAAACCTGCTTGATATTATGACGGATGTTATTTTGCTCAAGTATATTGTACATTGAATTCTCCCGCTTCACCAGCAAAAGATAAAGCTCTCTATGGTGCTCAAGAACAGTTGCCCTTTTTGCTTCTGTAGGGTGCGCAGTGAGCACCGGCTCAACTCTAACATTCTTTAGCCGAATGGCTATATCTCTCTCATCAACTTGATGATCATTTAATATTTTAAAATTATTGGCCCAAAGACCTTTTACTTGAGTTAAATCTTCGTCCTCGTCTGATCTTCGATGCTGTACCGCTCCATTCACTTCAGCCATGTTTACCAGCTGAAAAATTAAGGAATACAACTGTACGTGTTTCTCGGTAAGCTCCTTAATATCTCTAATTTTCGAATCATTAATCCAAGGAATTTCAAAGGCCATTTGTTCATCACCATTCTCTATGAGTACTTCCTTCAGTGCAATAAGCAAGTACTCTAGGTCATGGTAAGGTTTTCCTAGTGTTTCTTGTATATTCTCTAATGTTACGTTCATTGTTCTATTTTTATTAAAAGCATGAAAAAACCCATGATATTTGTAATTATTTGGTAAATTAATTTAAAACGAGTCAAAAATTCATTCATCTCGCCGATTAACTTTCCTTATGAATTATGGTTATTAACTTTACAATAAAAAACAAACATTCATGGATAATAGAAAATATCTACCCTTAATTATCATATTAATTGTCGGCCTAATCGTCATTGTTGGATTTTCCAACAAAATGTTCTTAACCATAGAGGCAGGAGAAGCAGGAATACTATTTAAACCATTTGGTGATGGACTGAAAAAAGAAACAGTTTACGGTCAAGGATTTCACATCATTGCACCTTGGAATTCGATGTATATCTACAACATCAAAGAACAAAAGGCAGAGGAGTCAATGGATATTCTTGATAAAAATGGTTTATCAATCAATGTCGACATTACTATTCGATTCAATCCAATACCTGCTAGAATCGGTTACTTGCATGAGCGCTTTGGAAAAGCTTACATTGGATCGTTGGTAATACCAGAAGTTAGATCAGCAGTTAGACAAGTGATGGGTCGCTATACAGCAGAAGAAATTTACTCTACAAAAAGAGCAGAGGTTGAAACCACAATAATTCAAGAAACGGACAGAACTCTTTCAAATCCGAATAATAATATTCTTATGAATGCTCTTTTGATTAGATCCATCAACTTACCTCCGAATATCAAAAACGCTATCGAAAATAAACTTCAACAAGAGCAAGAAGCTCTGGCTTATGAATTTCGATTAAATAAAGAAAGAAGCGAAGCTGAAAGAAAGCAAATCGCGGCAGATGGAGAGGCAATAGCTAATAAAATCATCAACAGCAGTTTAACAGATAACTTACTGAAAATGAGAGGAATAGAAGCCACACAAGAACTGGCGAATTCTCCAAACTCTAAAGTGATAATTATTGGCGGTGGCGGTGACGGATTACCATTAATATTAAATGGAAACTAAACCTAGCATTGTCAGTTGATAAGTAAGTTTGAGTTAAATTGAGCACGAAATAATCTATTGGAATTAATCTTTTACAAAAATAAACAATTAACAATATGTCAAATACTGCTGAAATTAATGTTGATGGTAAGTCCTATACCCTCCCATTAATCGAAGGATCAGAAAAGGAAAAGGCGATTGATATCAGTAAGTTTAGAGCCGAATCTGGTATTATAACAATCGATCCTGGTTTTAAAAATACTGGATCTACGAAAAGTGCAATTACCTTTCTAGATGGTGAAAAAGGTATTTTAACCTATAGAGGTTATCCTATTGACCAACTCGCTGATAAGTCCACTTTTCTGGAGGTTGCTTACCTTTTAATCTATGGTGATCTTCCTGATGCAGTAAAATTTAATGAATTCAAAACTCAAATAACGAATCATACTTTAGTTCACGAGGACATTAAAAAGCTACTAGATGGTTTTCCATCTACTGCTCATCCAATGGGTGTGTTGTCTTCTTTAGTAACCTCTTTGACTGCATTTTATCCTGAAAGTTTAGATCCTAATAGATCATGGGAAGAGGTCAATATGAGCATTATCAGAATCATGGCTAAAATGCCAACATTCGCTGCATGGTCTTATAAAAACCAAATGGGTCATCCGGTACAATATCCAGACAATAGTCTTGACTACTGCGGTAATTTCCTGAAGATGATGTTTGGATTACCTACGGAAAATTACACACCTAATCCTGTGGTTACTAATGCATTGGACAAATTACTAATTCTGCATGCTGATCATGAGCAAAATTGCTCTGCATCTACAGTTAGAATTGTAGGAAGTTCTCAAGCGAGTCTTTATGCATCTTTATCTGCTGGTATTAATGCTTTGTGGGGTCCTTTACATGGTGGTGCGAACACCGCAGTTATAGAAATGCTTGAAAACATCAAAGCTGATGGAGGAGATACCAAAAAATGGATGGCAAAGGCAAAAGACAAAGATGATCCTTTCCGCTTAATGGGATTTGGCCATAGAGTGTATAAAAACTTCGATCCACGGGCCAAAATAATTAAAAAAGCAGCCGATGACGTATTAGAGGCTCTTGGAATTAATGATCCGGTATTGGATATTGCTAAGGGGCTAGAAAAAGAAGCTTTGGAAGATCAGTATTTCGTTGATAGAAAATTGTATCCAAACGTTGACTTTTACTCTGGCATTATCTACCGAGCACTAGGTATTCCATCAGAAATGTTTACTGTAATGTTTGCTCTTGGACGACTACCAGGATGGATAGCACAATGGAAAGAAATGCGTGAAAACAAAGAACCTATCGGAAGACCAAGACAAGTATATGTCGGAGAGAACAAGAGAGATTATGTTCCAGTTGGAAATAGGTAATTAAAATTCTAGTTCATAAAAAAAGAGGGATTTTCAATTGAAAATCCCTCTTTTTTTATGAATCAATATTTACGATTGAATATCTCGGCATAAATAACTGCCTTCTTAGCTTCTTCTGGGTCTTTCAAACCTTCTCTTATAGATGAAGCAAACCGAGAGGAAACCTCTGCTGAAATTTCCCTTTGAATCTTCGATTTAAAATGTTCAGCCGGAGCAAAATCGAGATCAATTCCTTCTGCTTTTTTAATTGATGCCTCATAAATCTTTTTACTCTCCTCATCTGAAAAGCGGCGAGTAGATCCTTCTTCAAAAATAGACTCTTCTGAAATTACAGGTTTTGATTTTTTCACAGGTCTAACCTTATTTTCGGTATCCGGCGCTGACTCGACAGCCTTTTCATCAGTAAACTCGCTCAACAACTCCTCAAAAGTTTTTGATCGCTGTGGTCTTCGTTCGGTAGTCTCTGTTTCAGGGAGCTCCTCGGGTTTATTTTTTTTCTTCAGGAATCTGCCAACAAAGTAAATAATTCCAAATACTATATATAACCAAAATTGAATGTCGTCCATTGTGCGCTTTAGTGCTTAATTAATTTAAATTTGTAAGCTTATCCTATCCATTAATTGAATCTTTATACATGCAATTAACACGTCTCGAAATTAAAGGATTCAAGAGTTTCGCTGATAAAGTTACCATAAATTTTGATGAAGGCATAACAGGAATTGTTGGCCCTAATGGATGCGGCAAGTCCAATGTGGTAGACGCCATCAGATGGGTTTTGGGTGAGCAAAAAACAAGAGTACTTCGTTCTGATAAAATGGAAAACGTGATTTTCAACGGAACGAAAAAAAGAAAGCCAACACAGCTCGCAGAAGTTTCTTTAACCTTTAACAACACAAAGAATTTAATACCGACTGAATACACGCATGTCACTATTACCAGAAGGTATTTTCGTTCCGGTGAAAGTGAATACCTTCTGAACAATGTCACTTGTAGATTAAAAGATATTACTAACCTCTTTCTCGATACTGGAATAGCTTCAAATACCTATGCCATCATTGAACTCAAAATGGTCGATGATTTACTCAACGATAAAGACAATTCACGGAGAAGTCTTTTTGAGGAAGCAGCTGGTATCTCAAAATTTAAAATCCGCAAGAAAGAGACGCTAAAAAAGCTGAGTGATACGGATGATGATTTGGAACGTGTTGAGGATCTGCTTTTTGAAATTGAAAAAAACCTCAAATCTTTGGAGCGTCAGGCCAAGCAGGCAAAAAAATACTATGAAATAAAAGAAGATTATAAGAATAATAGCATTGGTCTCGCCAAAAAAACCATTGCCAATCAAAGTGCAGCATATGCTAAAATTGAAAAGCAAATCACTGATGAGACCGATAAAAAGAACTCTTTAAAAGCCCAATTATCGGAAAAAGAAGCGCTCATAGAAAAAACTAAATCAGCCCTCATACTTAAAGAGAAACTCCTCGCCTCTCGACAAAAGTCATTGAACGAACACGTTGGGAACATACGCCAATATGAAAGTGATAAGAAAATTAAAAATGAGAGAAGACGATACTTAAATGATAGAATCGAAAACCTCAAGGAACAAATTTCTCAAGACAAGCAGAGCAACGAGCGAGCAGCATTTTCTATACACAGCCTTGACAAAGAAAGAGAAACAGCCCAAAGTATCTTATCTGATTTGAATCGCCGTTTAGAGCAATTGCGAGAAGATTATGACAATCAAAAGATAAAAACATCAAATGCTCAAAAAGTGATTGATGAGAACAATCAACAATTTTCTGGTAAGCGCGAGCGAGTATATCAGTTGAGTAAGGACATAGATGTACGCGAAATTCAACTAAGCACATTTAAGAAAGAATTAGAAGCTTCACAACAAGATTCTTCCGATCAATCAGAGTCGTTAAAGTCATTTGATGATAAGCTTGAAGAAATAAGTGTTTCTAGGGATGCTAAAAATAATCAGTTATTCAAATTAAAAAATACTGAGGACGAACTAAAAGACAGCATTCAAAGTGTAGAGCAGAAAATTTCACTACTTAAAGAGGAACTAACCAAAACTAACCGATCGCTCGATTCCAAGGATAATGAATATAACTTAACAAAGTCGTTGGTCGATAACTTAGAGGGTTTTCCTGAAGCAATCAGATTTTTAAAGAAAAATGCACAATGGAAAAATGCCCCTCTGCTGTCAGATATCATTTCCTGCCCGGAGGAATATAGAGTCTCTATAGAGAACTACCTAGAGACCTACATGAATTACTACGTGGTAGACTCCAATGAAGACGCACTGAAAGCGGTAAATCTATTGAGCGATGCTGGTCGTGGAAAGGCAAATTTCTTCATTCTTGATAAACTTGAATCTTTTAGAGCTGATGCTGCCACGCTGATTCCCGGCACTGTGCCAGCCACGGAAGTCATTGAATATGACCATAAATTCAAACGACTGATTTCATTCCTATTGGAAAATGTCTGCATTTATGATGGCGCCATTCCTGATTTGGCTTCCAGTGCTGTTCTTATCGATAAGGCGGGTAAGACTTCCATTAAGAAATTTAGCATTTCCGGTGGCTCGGTAGGCCTTTTCGAAGGTAAAAGAATAGGTCGAGCGAAAAACCTAGAGAAATTGGCTATAGAGATTAAGGAACTTAAAACCAAACAAACGCGTGCTGAAGAGAGTATTTCTCAACAAAATGCGGAACTAATTAGACTTAAAAGCAGCTCAAGACAAGAAGAACTTGAAGTCTTATTAGAAGAGATAAACAGAATAAATGAAAGTTATATAACTATTAAAACGAAGCAAGAACAGTTTGCACATCTACTTTCTTCAAATCAAAACAAGAGAGAAGAGATATTATCACGGATTGGCACCTTAGAAGTAGAGTTAAGTGATTTGCGACCTGAGCATCAAATAGCATCAGAATTGTTAGATGAGCTTCAAAATAATCTAATAACTCAAAGAGAAGAACTGTCTTTGTTGACAGAGATTCTTTCACAAAAGTCTACTTCTTTCAATGAGGAAAGTGTTCTTTTTCATAGACAACAAAACAAACTAAACTCTGTCACTCAGGAAATTAGCTATAAACAAGAAGCGCTAGAGAACAGCGCCGAACGAATCGATAAAAATCAAACAGAACTTTCGAAAGCGACTGATGATTTGAACCAACTTGTGAAAACCACAGAGGAAAGTGATGAAGACCTCATAGCCATGTACGACGAAAAAGAATCGATCGAAGCAGGTGTAAATGAAGCCGAAAAAGAATACTACGAAGTGCGAGGAGTTATTGACAGGGAAGAAAAAGCGATACGAGAAGTTCAAAGAATGCGCGAATCTGCCGATCATATCGTAATGGAATGGCAAAATCGA
Source organism: Cyclobacteriaceae bacterium (assembly GCA_040218415.1). GTDB lineage: Bacteria > Bacteroidota > Bacteroidia > Cytophagales > Cyclobacteriaceae > JAVJRN01. Next base: position 71,107 of record JAVJRN010000066.1, on the reverse strand, counting down.
TTAAATGAAAGTAAGCTAAAGCTCAATTCTGTCAAAGACCGGCTTTCCGTAGAATTCAATGTGGATATTACTGCCATTGAAAAATTTGAGGACGAGGAAATTTTAAACCTAGACGAAGAAGAAATCAAATCTCGTGTAGAAAAAATGAAAAGTAGGCTAGAAAACATTGGCCCCATTAATCCTATGGCCATGGAAGCCTATGAAGAAATTAAAGAAAGACATCAATTCATATCTGATCAAAAAGAAGATTTAATAAAAGCAAAAGAGTCGTTGCTCAATACCATCAATGAAATTAACACGGTCGCCCAAGAAACCTTTCTAGATGCATTCGGCAAAATTCGAGAAAATTTCATAAAAGTATTCCGCACACTCTTTACGGAGGAAGATGATTGTGAATTAAAACTGACAGACCCTTCCAATCCGCTCGATGCATCGATTGAAATAATGGCCAAACCCAAGGGAAAGAGACCACTAACGATTAATCAGCTTTCAGGTGGTGAGAAAACCTTAACAGCCACTTCACTCCTATTTGCCATTTATCTTCTGAAGCCTGCTCCATTTTGTATTTTCGATGAAGTGGATGCCCCGCTCGATGACGCCAACATAGATAAGTTCAATGAAATCATAAGAAAGTTTTCTAAAGACTCTCAATTTATCATCGTAACACATAATAAACGCACCATGTCAAGCACGGACATTATATATGGAATCACCATGATAGAGCAAGGAGTATCTAGAGTTATTCCAGTTGATTTGCGAGAACTGGTATAAAATACTTAATCGGATTTTGTAAAATGCAATGTGAATACTTACGAAGGTAAGCACAACACAAAGTCTCGACATTACCCGATTAGGCATTGTATCAATTCAAATATTCTTTTTTTGATTCTTTTGCTAACTTAATTACCGCTTTCCCGATGGATTCGGCAGACAAAAGTTCCATAAATTGAGGTAAGCTTACTTCATCGTAAGCTTTCACTTTTCCTTTTCTCTTGCCTGCCTTGTAGGATACGTACAATTTTCTTGCACTTTTATCGTATTCCAAAATTTCAACAAGTGAAGAATTGGCGGTAATCTTGATTTCGCTGAAATTGCTTGGATTAATATCGACCATCATTTAATGCTTTTTTTTAAGACCCATTATTAATTTTAAAATTAACACATACACTCAATTCACACTGTCATATTCGACCAACAAGCTTATACTTAGACAAATGACTCGATTTACCTGTCTAACCATTCTTTAAATGGTGCTACTCGTTCCCGAGCCACTATTACCTGTTCTTCATCAAAGTGATCTACAACAATTTCGAGCCTCGAATTAGTAAATGTGATGATGTCTTTTATGGCACCTAAGTTTACTATGAATTTCCGCGAAACTTTAAAAAACTTATCTTTATTCAACAGCTCATCAACTTTATCAACAGAATAATCTATTAAGTATTTTCTCCCTTGATTAGTCAGGATGTAAGTAGCTTTATCCATACTGTAGATCAGCTGTACATCAACCGTCTCGATCGTTTTTAAATGTTCACCCACCCTTACCACAAATCTCTCTTTACCCTTAGGCTGCAGTGATTTAATCAGATGTATCAGATCGTTTTGATTTTCACCGATGGCTGGCTCATTGCTTTGGGAATTGAAGTATTCTTCAAATTTCACAATTGCCTTTTCAAGCTCAGTCTTATCTATCGGCTTCAAAAGATAGTCGACACTATTGGCCTTAAACGCCTTTACAGCATATTGATCATAGGCCGTTGTGAAAATAATTGGCGTTTTAATATTGATTTGATCAAATATGTCAAAGGAATTTCCATCGGCCAACTGAATATCCATCAATAATAAATCATACTTCAACACAGGTAATGAAATGGTTGCACTTTCCACCGAATCAAATTTTGAAACAAACTCATAATCTGGGCGCAATTCCTCTACTAAAGCACGCAATCTTTTGGCCGCAAGTTGTTCATCTTCAATTATTATAAATTTCATAGTGTAAAGTTATGCCTCTATTTTGTGAGTATCCTTTAAAGCTGGAAGGCGTACATCAAAAATTCCATTTTCATTTAAGATTTTGACAGGTTTCTTAGTCAAAAATTCATAGCGAGATATCAGATTTTTCAAACCTATACCTGTCGAGTCTTTGGTTAGTTTTTCTTGAATATTATTGCTAATCGAGTAAGTTTCATCATTGATGATAATATCAATTTTAAGCGGTTTGTTTTCAGAAACTATATTGTGCTTAATGGCATTCTCAACCAAAAGCTGAATACCTAATGGAGGTACAAAGCCAGCAAATTTTCCACGATCAATCTCAACAATCAAATTCTCGCCAAATCTAATTTTTTGCAGAAAAATATAATTCCTAAGAAACTCAAGTTCATCATCTAGCGGAACCAATTCATGATCTTTATTTTCTAGAACATATCTATAAACCTGAGAGAGTTTTCTGATAAACTCTACCGCTTTTGCCTGATCATCATAAACCAACGAAGACAATGCATTTAAAGAATTGAAGAGAAAATGAGGGTTTACCTGATTTTTCAAAGACTCATATTTGGATTTTAAACTTTCATTCTTAAAACGCTCCATCTCTATGGCTGCTTGTCTCCACTCCATTAAAAATCCACGACCATGCATAATAGTACCAATAGCAAGGGTTGCATATAATGAAAAGCTATAACTACTCCAATTTAGACTTTTGATTATTTCTAAAAGCTTGTAATCACCAAAAATCACAAAGAATATAATGTTCAATAGAGTCACAGCAATAAATATATATACCACCGTCAATACCAATGTAAGCAATAATCTAACTAAAGGCTTTTCGTCCCATTTAACATGTGTTTTATCCATGAGTATAACCATATACTCACTTCCTTTCCACATCACTACCCAAAAGCCACCGCTCAATAATGCCGTTCGAATATCGAAACCTTCCTTCCCCATAAGAAAATGATCAATAACACCTTCTTGCAGCAAACCCCCTATGAAGAATATCAGAAAAATCTGAGTAAGCTGGCCTTTCCAGCTGATGTTTTCGTTGTAAACGCTCATTGATTACATTTTTCAGCGCTAAACTTAGCACTTTCCAATCCCCAAGTAGGTTTTAAGGTAAGCTGCATTGCTTCTTGGTCGAACAGCTCAATGGCACGATTGATATAATTGCATGCCTTTTCCGTAGAAGACCCAAAAAACTGAGAAGTACCATATTCCATCTGACCCATAAAAAGTAAAGCTCTCGGATTAGTTGGTTCCAAGTTAATCGCCTTTTGAAACAGTCCAAAAACTAATGGTGAAAGTGACTGACCTAGTGTGGCGGGATCAGCCGATAACCGCATCATATGCACAAAGCCACGCAAGGCAATCAATTCGGCATTATTATTCAATTTTTCAGCTTGATCGATTAATTCTAACGATGCTTGATAGTGAGCTTCCTTTTCTTCTCCAGCCAAAAGGTTACCTATTATGATCTTCGCCCGAGCCTGATAATAAAGCGGAAGCCACTCTTCAGCTTCGTTCTTTGAAATTCGTTCAAAATAATTAGCTGCTTCTTGATATTTCGAAATTGAATTTGCCTCTTCTATCAATGCCTTACCTTTTAGTATTGCCTTTTGAAACTTCAAATCTTGTGCTTGTAGATTTAAGATTATGCAAAATAGTATAATATACAGATGTAGTTTCATGTCAATTAAGTTTTATTATTTGAGAAACTGATGATTGATCGACTTTAAATTGACATGCTGAGTAATCAGGTGGACCAAACCTTCCATTGGCATTGTTCGAAAATGCATAATCTTCATTCGGTATACCAAGCATATTCGTATCCATTTTACCATTATTATTGGCATCATGATACATACTAAAGGTATACTCTCCAAATGGGATACTATCAAAATTCACTGTTACTTCACTCCTATCTACCTCGGTAGAAATAGCCATAAAACTTTTTGACATATAATTTTCTTCTGTATTATACAGTGCCACTTCTATTTTTCCTTCAATACTAGCAAAACCACTGATGACTATTTGAAGATTACCTGTTTCTTGTGCTTCGGACACTTTAAAACCTAAGCACAATACTAGAATTACTAAAATTTGAACCGTTTTCATTTTTCTGTTTTTTAATTATTAAAGATTTTCGAGTTGATCATTAAGTTGTCCCAAGGTGATGAAGCACCCTAGAAAAAGCATTCTTCTAGCTGGCATTCTCTGTTCTTCAAACTGAAAGTTGCCATGATTATCTGGTTCGTCGGAAAACCGAAAACCAAATGATTGATCAAAGCCAAGTAGGTTGGTCACAGAGAAATACACAATGATGTTTTTATTGGGTAGCCAAGCCATGTTATAGCTCAGGTCATGAAAGGCTTTGGTACGACTTTCATTTAGTCCTTCAATACCCGGATGGTCATATGGTCTTCCGCTCGCCACCGAATAGGAAATACCAGCTTGGGTTTTTAACCTGCTAAACCATCTTTTGGCCACTATGGAAACATTATGAGTCGTCGCATAAACTGGGACAGCCAATTCATCGAAACTCTTATATTTTCTTTCAGATTTAAGCCATGAATAAGTAAGCCAATAGTCAATATTCTTTATTCCACCTCTGTCTCTCCAAAAAACATCAAGGCCGTATGCGTATCCATAACCATCATTTGCAAATGACCTTGGGTCTGTTTCGTGAGAAAATGAGATTAACTGTTCATAATCTTTTAAATATGCCTCTACTCTAAAGACACGATTATCTGAATTTCTTTGAAAGTTCAGCATATAATGATCCGCACGTTCTTGCGAAAGCTCATCATTTGCTCTGAGGTATTGCTCTGATGGATCCTGATAAAACCTTCCAGTTGCCAGTGAGATCTGGTCAGTTAAATTCAGCTTGTAAGCCAATGAAATTCTTGGAGAAATGGTCGTTGATTTCAGATAAACCTCTCGCTCGAACCTAGCGCCAACTCTAAGAATAACCTTTTCACTGAAATAGTGATCCAGCTCAGAATAAATGGCCATTCTTTGTTGATGGTATGTCAAATTGAAAAGCGTATCACTTTCAACTTTTTGGTCAAAACTTCTGTAAAAAAAATCGACCCCTGATTTTAAAAAGGTTTGATCGCTAAACGTATGATCCCACTTCATTTTGACATGTGTGTTAAAGCTATGAATCGTAGTGGATAATGAGTCAAGATGAAATTCATCGCGATTTTTTGATCCGGAAATCCCTATCGTTATAAAATTTAAATCGTCTACAGGCTTAATGTAAGAGGCTTGAGCGAAAGCGTAATCATTAGCCAGTTTAACCTCAGTGATACCTTGTTCATTTAAAATGGTAGGCTTTGAAAATTGCATTTTATTCTTGCTAATCATGGCCATAGATCTGATTTTAGAACCATCGGTATAATTCTGTTTGTAGGAAACCACTCCATCTATTGACTGAGGCGCTTGCTGCCAAGACAATCGTTGCGAAATGAAAGCATTGTAGGGTGTAAGATCGGTGTAGCCAATTTTTCCATATATACTGCGATCCCCTTTTACCTGAACTGTAGAAGCATCCATGCCAACCGACATCAGCGAAATATCGTATCTCGTGCTCGGCTCAACACCTTTTGACTCTAAGATTAGCGCAGAGGAAAGAGCCTGACCATATTCTGCAGAATACCCCCCTGTACTAAAATAAGTTCCTTTGAAAAGAAAAGGTGAAAATCTACCTCTTGTAGGAACACCGTTTCCGGTAGTATTGTAAAAGTTCGCTGCTTCCAACCCATCTATGTAGACGCCCGTCTCTTCCGCTCGTCCGCCTCTCACAAATAAGCGACCATCTTGGGTGTTTTTTTGTGTCCCAGGGAGCATACTTAGCGCACCAGCTATATCTGCCGTTGCTCCGGCAGTCATGGCTACATCCAAACTATTGAGCACAACAGCCTTTTTGTCATCGCTTGCTTCAAAAGTTCCTGCTGTGATAGTTACTGCACTCATCGCATTGAATGCAGGCAGCATCTGAAACTCCAATTGCATGTCGGCATCAATTTGAATCTCTCGCTCGATCGTGTAAAAGCCCATAAAACTTACAATTATTGTTTGTTTCCCAGTCTCTAGAGTTTCGAAACTGAAATATCCATCGATATCAGACGTAGCACCATCATAGCTATCCTTCAAGTAAATATTGGCTCCAATTAAAGGCTCACTATCTTCCGTAATTACGTATCCACTAATAAGGTGTCCACTCATCACTTGAACAGAGATAAAAAAGGAAAACATGAATTGTATCAATCGCTTCATGCCCCAAACATCAATAATCGAGATTCAGCGAAGAATTAATACTTACTCAACTGTCGTAAAACAGAGATGAGTTGTTATTTATGCTTTACTATTTATCAAAAACATTGAGGTATTTCAATAAGAGTCTTAAGACACTTCATCTTTCAATCGAGAAAATTATAGAAGTAATACTTAAACCCCTTAAAAAGTGATTCAACTAAAAACTTTTCGGAGTAGACTCATTGACAGGATATTCACGTTATTAATGAATTATACTTTTGAGTTTTTATTAAATAGAATTCAATCTATTGAATCTAGAAATAGTTTAAATTGGGCACTTATTAAATAAAAAACATAAAGTAATGGCAAAAGGCGATTTTGTAAAAGCATTCATTGAGGATGTGAAAGGTAGTATTGATGGAGTTCATGCTGTCACTGTTGTTGAGTTAGAGTCTGGCATGGATTTAGGTAATTTCTCCGACGGAACTCTAGATCCCGAGATTGCTAGTGCCTACAACGCAGAAGTGGTGAAGTCTAAGCTAAAAGCGATTAAAGCTCTAGGACTCAATGAAAAGATTGATGATATCTTAATCACACTCGAATCGCAATATCACCTTATCAGTTGCACGTCGAATGGAACGCATATGATCTATCTGGCGGCAGATAAAGCCAAAGCAAATCTTGCCATGCTTAGAAATATTGTTAGAAAAGGGCGAGAAGAAATTGAAAAAAATCTCTAAATGGACAAGGAGATAGCAGCTTTTCGAAGTGATTGGAAAATGGTCAAAGAACTTGCTATTTATGATACTTTCAGCGATTTATACCATTACAAAGAATCCCATTTTGAACACCTTGAAATCATTGATAGTTTAAGTTTGAAGGAATGCTTTAATCATTGTCAACATTTATACCTTACGATTGATGGTCAAGATTACTTCCTTTGTACGGAGAATGATACCATGTTAATCACAGAACTCCAAGGTCATGAAAACGAAAACCGAGCATTGTTCGAAATACAATCAAAAGACTTCTTAAAGGAAATAGCAGCATGAATTTAATTGAAAGGGTTGTAGAAAACTTTCCCGATCTCACGTATTGTAAGTTAATTGTAAGAGGGGCAGATAGTCATGTAAAAGACATTACCAACGATACCAATGTACTTCCGTGGATGAAGTGGTTTCATTCGACGGAAGATGCTTTTGATTGGTTAAGGATCAAAATAAGTTCTCAACAATATCTTATTTTTAGAAGGATTACTGGAAATCAATTCCTTATCATTATTAACGAAAGAGAGAATAAAACCCTGTTGCTGAATTATTTGAGAAAGGAATTGTCTGAAATTTTTGAGGGGAAAATTATCAAGCTAAATCACTCGGCTCCTTCACAGTTTGATGGGTCTTCCAAACAGGCCAGCTGATTTCATCAAAAATATTCGAAATTTTCAGTTGTTGTTAAATCTAGTTTCTTGATTTCAACCTCTAAATATAAAAGTCGGTTTCTTAAGAGCCGGCTTTTATATTGTAAATGCTATTTGAATAAGTCACAAATTCAGATTTATTCGTTAGAACTAGCTGATTATGGTAGATCTTCTTCTACCACTGACTTTAAAACGTGCTCCTCTTTTTATCCGTCCGCACCTCCTAACTTTATTGTTTAAGAATCTGCCCTACCCTTGGCAGATGAAAACATGCCGCAATGAACAACAAGATATTTTCTATGAGCAGTGTGGAAATTCAAGGATGAATTAAGATGTAGCTTACCAAAGACTATGTCTAATGTTGTCAAAAGTTTGAGAAAATGTCCCAACCAAAATCAAAAAATCATCAAAGGAAGGTTTTGTTGTCAACAAACCTTCGATGTGTCAATAGTTGTTTGTACGCCCATAGGCATCATACAGTAACGAAGTGGGTTAGCGCTGACTCATTCAAAAGCAGCAATTATGGCTTTCTAAAAAGCTACCCATAAGAAGCAAAGGAAAACCAGAATTCCGGATACACGCAATAAGTGGATCAATACAATCATGCTAGGAGAATCTGTCTCCCAAATTTAAAAACGAAATTTCAATCAACGCACTTTTCGGTCGGCAGTGAAAGACTAGAGTTCACTATTAAGAGTAGTCCCCTATTTGACTCTGCCTCCACAAATTAATATTGGAATCCCTTTGATCGGATTGAAAAAGATTTTTTGTAAATAGTATGCATGCATAACATATTATTTCTATATTTGAAATATAGTATGCATGCATAATAAATTGAATTAACTCAGAATTATAACATAATATGGAAGCCGTAGCAGAAAAAGAAGCAATCAAAGGAGGAGAATTCCTCGTAAAAGAGTCAGACGCACACCAAATTTTCATACCAGAAGAGTTTTCGGAAGAACAAAAAATGATGGCTGCTGCCACTCAAGATTTTATCGATAAGGAAATTACCCCCATAATTGACAGAATAGATAAACTAGAACCAGGTTTGATGCCTTCCTTAATGGAAAAAGCTGGTGAATTAGGTCTATTAGGAGTCGCTGTTCCTGAAGAGTACGGCGGACTAGGCATGAACTTTAATACAAGCATGCTGATGGCAGACATAGTGGCTTCTTCTGGCTCATTTTCTACAGCATATGGAGCACATACTGGCATAGGTACACTGCCTATTTTATATTATGGTACTGAAGAACAAAAGAAAAAATACCTGCCATTACTCGCTTCAGGCGAATGGAAAGCATGCTATTGCCTAACGGAACCAGATGCCGGTTCGGACGCTAACTCTGGTAAAACAAAAGCAGTTTTAACTGATGACGGTAAGCATTACATGATCACAGGACAAAAGATGTGGATCAGCAATGCTGGTTTTGCCGACCTTTTCATCGTTTTCGCGAAGATTGAAGACGATAAGAATCTTACTGCATTCATTGTAGAAAAAGAATTCGGTGGCATTACCATGAACGATGAAGAAGTTAAGCTTGGTATTAAAGGCTCATCTACACGGCAAGTATTTTTCAATGATTGTAAAGTACCAGTCGAAAACATGCTCTCTGACAGACAAAATGGTTTCAAGATTGCCGTAAATGTGCTCAATGTTGGTAGAATAAAACTTGGTTGTGGTGTGATCAACGGTTGCAAAACAGTGGCTAGCCAATCAACGAATTACGCCAATGAACGAAAGCAATTTGGTGTATCTATTAGCAGCTTTGGCGCCATACAAACCAAACTTGCAAATATGGCTGCAAAGACATATGCTTGCGAGTCTGCATCCTATCGGGCAGGCCAAAACATAGATGATAAGGTTGCCAGCTTAATTACCGAAGGCGAAGATCCTAGCAAAGCAAAACTTAAGGCACTAGAGCAATTTTCAATCGAATGTGCAATTATCAAAATTCATGGTTCTGAAATACTCGACTATTGTGTTGATGAAGGTGTGCAAGTATATGGAGGTATGGGTTTTTCTGAAGAAGCACCTATGGCGAGAGCTTACAGAGACTCGCGCATCACCAGAATATATGAAGGCACCAACGAAATCAACAGAATGTTGATCGTGGGTATGCTGCTTAAAAGAGCCATGAAAGGTGAACTTGACCTTTTTGGTCCTGCTATGGCTGTTGGGAAAGAACTTACCTCCGTCCCATCTTTTGATTCTCCTGACATGACTATTCCATTGGCAGAGGAAAAGGAAGTGCTTAAAAAAATGAAAAAAGCAGTATTGATGGTTGCAGGAAAAGCTGCTGAGTCATTCGGTCCAAAATTGACTGATGAGCAAGAAATTTTGATGCACATCGCTGATATGGTTATTGAGACGTATGTTGTCGAGTCTACCATATTAAGAACAGAAAAACTGATGAGCTTGTATGGTGATGCGGGAAGTAAAATGTACAAAGATATGCTTGCGCTTTACATGCATGAGGCTATGACCAAGTTAAAAAATCACGGAGATGAAGCAGTGGCTTGCTTTGCTGAGGGTGATGAGCTTAAAGTTATGCTTATGGGCATGAAAAGATTCACTAAAATGAGTCCAGTGAATACAAAAGAGAAAAGAAGAGCAATAGCAGAAGTGATGATTGCTGCAAACAAATTCCCGTATAGTCTATACAATTAATCCCTTTTCACTTAAGAAATTAAATCCCAAGTCATCTTTTTGGCTTGGGATTTTTTTATGAATTCCAGCTTTCTTTTTTTAAGAAATAATTAGTCTCTAATTTTAGAAAAAAAGGACTGACACCACTTATGGAATCTTTCAAAAAGCTTACAACAAAAGAAAAAGCACTATCTCTTAATCTCGATGATCGCATTTATGGCACCATAGCAGAAATAGGTGGTGGCCAGGAAGTTGCTGACCATTTCTTTAAAGCTGGTGCAGCTTCTGGTACCATCGCAAAAACAATGTCAGCGTATGACATGACTTTTAGTGACGCCATTTATGGTAAAAGTAAGCGCTATGTATGTCAAGAAAAGTTAATGAATATGCTCAACCGAGAATATTCATTGCTCTCCCAAAGGCTTACAGGTCGAGCGAAAAGATCTCATTTTTTCGCTTTTGCAAATACCGTTGAAATTATCAACTATAATCGAACGAACGAAGCACATGGCTGGATTGGACTAAGGTTTCAAAAACACCCCAACTCTAAACCAAATGACTGCATTATTCATGTCATACTTAAAGACAATGACCCGCTGTGGCAACAACAAGTGCTGGGCATGGTCGGTGTGAACTTGATACATGCTTGCTATAGTTATGCAGAGCCTGAAGATATCATTGGTTCACTTACTGAAAATATTCATCATAGCCGGCTTGAAGTCGACATGTTTAAAATAGAAGGCCCTGACTTTCATCATGTTGACAATAGATTGACGGCTCTTCTCCTCGTTAAAAAAGGATTGACACATGCGACAATGTTTGGCGCTAAAGGCGATGTAATGCAACCCTCTGAAGCCCTGTACAAAAAAAATGTATTTGTACTTAGAGGCAGATTTAGACCCGTTACTCATGTGAATGTGGATATGATGATCGCTGGCATGCGTGCTTTTCGGAAAGAGTCTGATGTAGATATCAAAAATGTGGTGCCATTAGTAGAAATAACGCTTAATGATCTCACACTAGGTGGCGTTGTAGATGAAAATGACTTTCTTGACCGTGTAAACATACTATGCTCACTAGGTCAAAATGTGCTTATTTCTAATTATCAGGAGCATTATAAATTGGCTTCTTATCTATCCAAATTTACTAAACAGAAAAGATTGGGAATTGTCCTAGGCTACTATAATTTGAAAAGTATTTTCGATGAATCTTATTATAAAAATCTGGCTGGTGGGATTTTGGAATCATTTGGAAGGCTATTTGGCAGTAATGTGAAACTATACGTCTACCCTACTTATAAGCCTGGCACCACCATTCTTCAAGCTTCATCACAATTCGAACCAGAAAAACATTTAGAGCATCTTTTCAAATTTCTTCAAGCTAATGACAAAATAGCGGATGTAAAGGAGGCAAAAACAGAACATCTTCATATTATTTCTGACGATGTACTTGAAATGATTCAAAAAGATGAGAGTGGTTGGGAACAATATGTACCGAATCGGGTGGCAGAGGCCATCAAAAAAAATCATCTTTTTGATTTTCCTTATGAAGTTCCTGAGGATGAAGAGGATGTTTTGTAGCATTAGGCTTGTTGACTTGAAGTAATTATTATCTTTGACTTCTAATTATTAAAATATGGCGAATAGAGGATCATTTAGCAGTAAGCTAGGCTTCATACTAGCTGCGGCAGGATCAGCAGTTGGATTGGGTAATATTTGGAAATTTCCTTTTGAAGTTGGCCTTGGTGGTGGTGCAGCTTTCGTCCTAATGTATCTTTTCTTCTGTTTTATTTTGTGTTTTCCCGTGATGGTAACAGAAGTGGCCATAGGAAGAAAAACTCAAAAAAACGCCGTAGCGGCATTTTCGGAACTTGGCTATGCTAATTGGAGAGTGGTCGGAATGTTGGGACTTCTTTCTGGAGTCATTATACTCTCATTTTACAATGTGATTGCGGGCTGGGCATTTGGTTACCTTTTCGAAATGATTCAAGGGAATTTTGCGGTTGCTGAAAATTTTGGTGCCTTCACTTCCGATTTCTTAAAAGTTGGCGTTTACGCCATTATTTTCATGGGCTTTACGGGCTTTTTCGTGGCTAAAGGAGTTTCGGGAGGTATTGAGAAACTAGCCAAAGTATTGATGCCATCCCTAATCGTGATGATTACTTTACTGGTAATATACGCGCTCACTCTACCAAATGCATTCGCTGGTGTAGAATTCTACTTGATTCCTGACCTCTCTCATATTCAGTTATCAACTGTGGGTGGCGCACTAAGACAAGCTTTTTTTTCTTTGTCTTTAGGTATGGGTGCTTTAATAACTTACGGGAGTTATCTGTCTAAAAATGATAACATTATCACCTCCGCCGCTTACATAACTTTGGCAGATGTAGGTATAGCATTTATCGCAGGTTTGATGATTTTTCCGCTTGTCGCCTATAATAATGGTGGAGATATGAGTATGGTTTCATCGAGTCAGGCAGGCCCTGCATTGATTTTCGTAACACTTCCAGGAGTATTTCAAGCATTAGGCCCTGTACTTGGTGCTGTCGTTGGTGGTTTCTTTTTTCTATTGTTGTCTTTTGCTGCTTTAACTTCCACGGTTTCCTTATTAGAAGTTCCTGTTTCTTACGTTATTGATGAATGGAAAATGAAAAGATCGAGGGCAGTGACGCTCGTTGGAACAGTAATATTTTTGGTTGGCATCCCTTCATTATTAGCAAATGGTGCATCAGACTTTTTTGGAACTGCCTTTAAATTACCTGGCTCGACAGATTTTCTGTCTTTGGCAGCTCAACTAGCAGATATTTTCTTACTACTTGGTGGGTTTTTAATTGTGTTTTTTGCGGCTTATATCTGGAAAAAAGAAAACTTGCACGAGGAAATTGCACAAGGTTATAAAGGATATCATGCGAGTTTTATTAAGAAAGCTTTGAACATCGGTATTTTATACATCTGTCCTGTGCTATTATTTACCCTTTTTATTGTCGTATTGCTAAATAACTTTTTTGGTATAGCATTAATTTAACAAGACTACTTTTTCTGAAAGAAACCAGGGTATTCTTGTTTGAAGTATATGAGATACTCACCTACAGGCAAACTACTTACATCGATTTCAGAATCTTGTCCAGATAGCATTAGTTTGCCGCCACTATCATATATTTTATATTCACTACCTCTGGACAAAAAAAGTTTTGAATCCGTAACTGATGGTTGAAAGGTCACATCAGATGGATAAAAATGAATATCTAAATCTCTTGAGTTTAAATATTCTTGATTTGGAAAAATATACTTCACTCTGAATTTATTAGGTCCGCTTGTAAGAGCAGGAATATACTCATAGCTGGATCCTCCAAATTTACCCTTTGATTGGATCGTATCTTGTTCGATCCACGTTCCCATATCTATTTTCTCGATAATATAATATCCCTCTTCTTGCTCACCTTGACTTTTCCATGTGAGTAAGGTATCCACTAAGTTGAGTTGGGCGAAACGAAAAGAATTATGATAGGCAATTGCATCTGGATTTATAATCAATGGTGCGCAGCTCTCGCTATGAACGATTCTTAAGTATACCGGAGAATACAGATCTATTCCCACAAAATCGACTTTAATCGCGCTTTGTCTTGGATTGTAGTTAACGGACACTCCATTTACAAATATCTTTTCCACACAAAATGCTTGCGTTTCTTGACTGTAAGGGTTTTGGATAAACAACGTTTTACCCTGATACACACCAGTGATTGAAGACTCCTTTTGAAAAGATTGAGGGTTTTCAATTCCACTAAGGAATAGACGGAGTACATGGAAGTAGATAATTAACAGCAATACCGTAAATCTTTATAAATCAAGTTAATCAATTATTGGTATAGCTAGCTGGACTACACGAATTTATAAATATTCTTATATAAGAACACCAAATCTTAAAGAGAATATTCTTTTCATTTTGATATTAATCATCTAAATTATAAGACAAATCCCAAAAAACCCACAAATATGTTCAAGCCCCAAAATATTCTACTATTTGCCTTTGTTATAATTATTTTTAGTTGCGCTACACCAGATAAGAAAGATGAGGAAACTCAACCTATTCTTAATGGAGTTATGGGCTCATGGAAATTAAATAAATATATAGACCATTCAAATGCAGGCACTGAATGGATCAGCTATGACGATAGCATCATTTATGAAAAGCATATTACTGATAGCCATTTTACGTGGTTTAAGTATGATAAGAAAAATGACAATTTACTAGGAATGGGTGGCGGTAATTATATCATCAAGGAAGATAAATATATTGAAAAAATTGATTTTTTCTACCCTCCAGGTTCAAGCGAGCTTGGGCAGGCAATTCCATTTGAAATGACCTTTAACAATGGTGAGTGGTATCATAAAGGCATGGCTAAGGTACTAGAGTTAGATATTGAATCCGGCCAAATGGAAGAAGTTGGTATGATGGTAATTGAAGAAGTTTGGTTACCGATGAGTGTTGCTGCTAATCAAGAGTCAGAATTACAAAAAACATGGGATCTAGATGAATATAGGACTGGTTTAGAGTTAGAGTATATCGAATACCCTGACTTTACAGGCTACATTAAATTAATAACACCAACACATTTTATTTGGACAAAATATGACAAAGAAGGTGACGAGATCTATGGTGCTGGATCAGGTACTTACCTTATCAATGAAGAATCGTATATTGAAAATATCAAAATAATTCATCCTGAAAATACTGGTCAAGTTGGTAGTGTTATTACATTTGAAAGGGAAGCAAATGAAAACAAATGGAAACATTTTGGATATGTTCCAGAGTTTTTTGTAGATGAAAAAACTGGCCAAATCGTAAAAGATTCTATTTTAATCGATGAATATTGGGTTCCGCATGAAATAGAGGTTACGCAAGAAATATTTTTTTAATAAATTCGAATAAGAATAAAGTACTAAAGGTTACTTTCTTAGCGTTTATTGTATTCATCTTAGAAAACAATAGTAATATTTTAATATTTAATACTTAAATATGAAATTCATTTGGTTCAATCCTGATTCAGGAAAGTACGAGAAAGGTTCAAAAGAAGAATTTGAACAAATAAGCGTGTACAGTGTAAATCAGGATAGGTTTGATATCATTTACGAATTTTCTGATACTGCGGAAAGAATCATCGATAAAGTTTTAGATTCTTTAAATGCAGCTCGCCTTGCTACTGCTTCTTAGCACTTATTAAATATCTTAGCCATTATGAATAAATGGCTTTTTTTATGCTTTTTAATTTTCGGGTGTAGTGAACGAGTTGTTCACTTTGTTGCCCCCAATACTTCATTTGATCAATATTATACTTACGGGATTACAAATTTGAAGTTAAATCGGCAAGCTCCAAGCGCTGAAGCTTCTCACCTATTTAGCATAATAGAATTATCAATTAAAAACGAAATGGATAGAAGAGGATATACCAAAAACGTATTATCCCCAGACCTAATCGCACGATATGAATTAATTGCTGTTCAACAATCACAACCAATAAATAACCAATACAACTACTCCCCCGCTATGGTGAATAACTATAGAACTAGTGAGGAGTATGGCTTACTTCTAGAGCTGATAGATCCTGCGAGCTCAAAAACTATATGGCAAGCAAGCGTAGATTTAAATAAATTCGACGCAAAAAATAGAGAGAATACTATTAATACTGCAGTCACACGTCTATTTAATACTTTCCAATACAAAGCTGGGTCAAACGATTTACATCCAGAATTAGACTTATCAAACAAAAAATAATGGAATACGGAATGCTCTCATTGCTCCCGCCAATTATTGCTATCGTCTTAGCAATAAGAACCAAACAAGTAATCATTTCTTTGACGGCAGGCTTATTTATAGGTTGGACCATTATTGGTTCATTCAATCCATTTATTGGGCTTTTATATACGCTTGAAGGCATTGTAGACGTTTTCAAGAGCGCTGGCAATACACGTACAGTTATTTTCACTTTACTTATAGGTGTCTTAATCCAACTAATTAGGTCATCCGGAGGGATAGAAGGATTCATCGAATCAATGAAAAGCTATCTAGGTACTTCAACAAAAAATAGAAAAAAGATTCAAATAGGTGCTGCGCTCACAGGGTTTTTAATCTTCATAGAATCTAACATTTCCATTCTTACGGTTGGCACAATATTCCAACCATTATTCAATAAGTATAACATCTCTAAAGCAAAATTGGCTTACTTGGCGGACTCAAGTTCAGCTCCATCTTGTATTCTTTTTCCTGTTAATGCCTGGGGTGCTTATATCATAGGATTACTATCCATTTATGAGGGAGTCGCTCCGTTTTCTGTATTGGTATCTTCCATTGGCTATAACTTCTATCCTATTCTCACGCTTATTTTTGTATTCTACATTGCATCAACGAATAAGAGTTTTGGAGCGATGAAAAAATATGAACTAGCCAACGAAACTCCTATGGAAGTTCCGAGTAGAAATGTTGGAGGAAACTCAAAGGATATGATTTTTCCACTGCTCGCCATGATCATTTCTATGCCTCTATTTCTCATTTATACTGGCTGGGGCAACCATGATGGTGAAATCACCGATAAACTCTGGCAGGCGATTTCAAATGCTAGTGGATCTTCCGCAGTATTATATGCAGTTTCATTTGGGATTATTTTCACCCTTTTTTGGTATGGACTAAGAGGCAAGCTAAGTACAAAATCATTCATCAGCGATGCGTTCAAAGGAATGAACGAAATGATGGAGATGGCCATATTGATGGTTCTGGCTTTTTCTATTGGCGCATTATGTAAAGAATTAAATACGGGAGCTTATGTGGCTGAGATAACCAAACCGTGGTTGTCTCCTTCGCTCGCACCAGCACTTTTATTCCTGATAAGTTGTTTTGTTGCATTTTCGACGGGTACCTCGTGGGGCACTTTTGCAATCATGATTTCAATTGCTGTGCCACTTGCCCAGCAACTTGATATTAATATATCTCTTGCTGTTGCTGCTGTGTTGGGTGGAGGAGTCTTTGGGGATCACTGCTCGCCGATTTCTGACACGACACTCATAGCTTCTATGGCATCCGGAGTGGATCATATTGACCATGTACGCACGCAGTTACCTTATGCCCTTTTTACCGGAGGACTTGCATTCATTTTATATCTAATCGTTGGTTTTGCTATTTGAGGTAAAATAAGCCTGTGCGTAATCTCGGGCATTGTATTGGTTTCTCATGGTTTCTCCATAGGCTCCCGTGGATCTAATTGCGATTAAATCTCCTCTTTTACTTTCAGGAAGCATGACATCTTTTCCGAAAAAATCAGAAGATTCGCAGATAGGTCCCGCGACATCATACTTCACGAGTCTACCATTTGGATTAGAAATATTTTGCAATAAATGTTTGGCTTGGTATAATGCAGGACGCATTAGTTCTGTCATTCCAGCATCAACAATCAAAAAATCAACGTCTCCACTCTTCTTTTCGTAAAGTACTTTCGTAATTAAGCTACCACACTGACCTACAATGGCTCGACCGAGTTCAAAATGAACTTGCTGACCTTCAAGCACTTCCAAGTTACTTTTAAACAGATCGAAATACTTTTTAAAATCTGGCATTTCATGCTCATCTGGATTTTCATAATCGATACCTAGTCCCCCACCAACATTGATGTGCGGCAAGGGAATACCTCGAGATATCAATTGATTTTGTACGTCATTCACTCTATCGCATAGGTTTTTAAACCTACTTAGGTCAGTGATTTGCGATCCAATATGATAATGAACACCAATGAATTCAATGTTTTTTAAATCCTTAATTAAATCAAGACTCTCAAATAACTCCGATCTGGAGATTCCAAATTTATTATGCTTTGAGCCTGTGGTGATATAATGATGGGTTCCTGCTTCAACCTCTGGATTCACCCGAATAGAAATATTAGGCTTTTTGTCCTTTGAAGCCGCGATTTGATTGATAATTTCTAGCTCTTGAATGGACTCAACATTGAAACTAAATATATCATGATCTATAGCAAAGGAAATTTCTTTGTCGGTTTTACCCACTCCCGCCAATACTATCTGATTGGCTTTAAAACCACTATCAAGGGCTATTTTCACCTCATTACCAGAAACACAATCTATACCTAAGCCCTTTTCCCTGATGATGGCCAAAATCTCCGCGTTCACATTGGCCTTTAACGCGTAATGAACGTGGTAATCATGTGTATTGGCCTCATTTAAACTGTCTAGCGTTTTGGCAAGTAAGTCTAAGTCGTATTGATAAAAAGGAGTTTCCCTTTTACCCATTTGTTCCAATGGAATATTCACTAGCTACAGTATTTTTTTCTTATTGAAGCCGCTTCGTTTACCCCAAGATTTTCAGCCTTTAAGAAGTCTTCACAAGCCGAACGGGTTTTCTTTTTATTCACCTTGATTGCCGCACGATAAAGGTAGGCTTCTCCATAATTGCTATTAATTTTGATAGCCAAAGAATAAGACTCAAGGGCGCTATCGAGATAGCCGAGCTGATGTTTTGCCCTCCCAACTAAAAAGTGCGCATCTGCGGAGTTTTCGTTGAGATCTACGGCTTGATCTGCAGCAATTACTGCCTTATTGAATTTTTTCTGAGAATAGTACACCTTAGATAGGCTCAATCGTGCGCTGATGTTTCTCTCGTCTGCTTTAATGACTTGTTCAAAATCAGCAATAGCCTCATCATATTTTCCTAATTCTTCATAGGCTCTTCCTCGATTATAGAGTGTTTTTATATCTGAGCTATGTGACTCTAGGTAATTGTTGTACCAACTTACTGCGTCCTTATACTTACCGTTTTCGAAATATTGGTCTCCCTCGGAAACATCACCACCTCCACAAGAAATTAATAAAAGAAGTGCTGGTACTATTAAAAAATTATTTTTCATTTTGAATTTTTCAGTTTTATGAAGACTGATGATTGAAATAACATGACTCCAACGAATTAGTAACATCGTTAGTAATCAAAACTGTGGCCAAATTTAGATCGGATTATTGGAAATCTGGCCCGTATTTAACGTTTCTGTAAGCAACTAAGTCACAATAAGCCTTTCCAAAGAACATTTCTGCCTCGATCCTTAAAGGAAGGTGGTTTTTGTCTGCAGAAACATAAGCCACAATTCCTCTTTCATCAGGGAAAATATCATTAGGCTCCATCACTACGAATAATTTATGTGCTTCGATTTTACCAACTTTAGATCTTAAGAGTTCCTTTCCTCCATATTCTAAAATGATTGGATAAAACTCTCGCTCGTAGAAGGCATTCACCTCGATAGAGTCACCAATTATCAGATTTTCGAACTTAATATTTCTCAAATTTAAGTAAGCACTTAAAAAATCCCTGTCTTTTTGGGAGATATCAAAGGTATCGATCGGCTTCCTTATCTCCTTTTTTGGATTCCACTTCTCTACCGTTGCAATTCCTTCTTCAAACATAAAGTCTGTTTTGGCAATACGTTCATAATTACCTTCCTGAAGTTGCTTATAAGCATGTACGGGTTTGAGATTTTTACCATCAATGTACGCTCCCCAGTGGTCATTCACATCGGTAAACACACCTAACAGACCCGAAGTTGTTCCCGAAACCTCGACCTGATAGCAAGCCTTACCATTGAATTCGACTAAACCGGCGTTGATGGATGCCTGAGCACGACCAACCGTAAACCAGCCATAGCTCAATCGAAAATCCAGTTCTTCTCCCGATTTGAAGTGATATTCCTCTGAAGTAAAATCACCCAAATTCTGCGATTTTGCAGGAGCAACACAAAACAAAAACAACAAAGCCAAAACAGACATGATAAGGGATTTATCAATCGATTGATCAATTGACATGCCAAAATTACACCGATACATTATTCTCTCTTAATGCTTCATTAAGAGAGGTCTTTTTATCGGTACTTTCTTTTCTTTGGCCAATAATCAAAGCACAAGGCACTTGATATTCTCCCGCAGGAAACTTCTTGGGTAAAGTCCCAGGAATTACTACAGAACGCTCAGGAACATATCCTTTATACTCTACAGGTTCTGGTCCAGTGACATCAATTATTTTAGAAGAGGCCGTGAGTACTACGTTGGCACCTAAAACAGCTTCTTTTTCTATTCTCACTCCTTCCACAACAATACAGCGTGATCCAATAAAAGCTCCATCTTCAATGATTACAGGTGCTGCTTGAATTGGCTCCAAAACCCCGCCAATACCAACACCTCCGCTTAGGTGAACGTTTTTACCAATCTGTGCACAGCTGCCCACTGTTGCCCATGTATCGACCATTGTCCCTTCATCCACATATGCCCCAATATTTACATAAGAAGGCATTAAAACCGTGCCCTTGTTGATGAAGGAACCATATCTGGCAATGGCATGAGGTACGACACGCACACCCAGATGATCATAACCTGATTTCAATTTTATTTTATCATGAAATTGAAAAGGACCTACTTCGATCAATTGCATTTTCATTAATGGAAAATATAGAATAACAGCTTTTTTAAGCCATTCATTTACAACCCACCCTTGATCTGTCGGCTCTGCTATTCTGCGTTTTCCTAAATCTAAATCCTCAATAAGAATCTTGATAGCCACAGATACTTCCTTTTTTTGGATCAATGACCTATCTTCCCAAGCTGACTCTACTATTTCTTTTAATTCCATTAATGGATCGTTTTTTATATGTATCGAATGAAGAAACTTCTCATTGCGTCAGTGCTTAAACCTGTTGATGATATAAGGCACTTCCATAAGATTGCTGTTTCAATTCGGAAAACAAATAAATATGAGATTCATATCATAGCAAATGACTCGAAAAATAAATCTTCATGGAAGGATATTATTTTTCATCCATACAAAATCCGAAAATCCTTCACTCGAAGAATTTACGCTCAATTCCATCTATCAAATTTAATCAACACTCTAAAACCATCAATAGTCATTATTACGACTATTGAGTTACTACCACTTACCGTTTTCTTAAAGTTGTTTTATAGATTCAAACTGATCTTAGATTTACAAGAAAATTATCTAGCTAATATTAAATCGCAGAAAGAATACACTCCATCGGCTAAGCTGGTTTTGAAGCCTATTTATAAGTTCATATCCTTCACCTTTTTTCGAGGAGTCGATGAATTTTGGTTAGCTGAAAAATCATATACAAAGTTAATTTCCAAATACCGTGTAAATAATATTGTACTGGAGAATAAAAGCCTTCCTCTTGTTCGAGAAAGTTTGAAAAAATACTTTCATCAAAGTCAAATTAATTTTCTTTTTAGTGGCACTATTTCAGAGTATGGGGGAATTAGAAAAGCAATAAAAACCTGGTATAAATTCAAAGAAGTTTACCCGCAAAGTCATTTAACGATCATAGGCGTTTGTTGGGATGAATGGTTAACTTCTTGGTTAAATGAAGTTTCTCATAAAGAAACTAAAATAGCATTATTCCTAGATTCATCACCCATTCCACATGAAGAAATTGAGCTACAAATAAAGCTGGCTGACATTGGCCTTGTTACGTATAATACAGCGGACGATAGTGTAAATCGGATGCCAACCAAATGTTTTGAATACGCCAGTGCTCAATTGCCATACCTCATTGAAGCCAATACAAACTGGGCAAAGCGAGGAACTGAAATTGGTGGTGCCATACCCATAAATTTTGACCAAATTGATGTGGTGGAGATAATGCAAGCATTGACTCACCAAGAAAACCTTTTTGCAAATACTACAGAATCGCCCAACTGGGATACAGAATCGCCAAAACTTCTTAGCTCTAAAATACTTTAATCAAACATTAAGAAATCAATCATTACTAAGCTGTTATGAATATGATCGTTTTTATACCTAAAATATATTTTAGACTTATCTAAATTAATTTTGTACATTTGTGATCATGAAATTAAGTTTGACGGAGGAAAACTACATCAAGTCAATATATCACTTGTCCGCTGATGGAGAAAACGCTGTGAGTACAAGTGCGATATCAGAAGATATTGAAACTAAACCAGCATCAGTTACTGACATGGTCAAAAAACTGGCTGACAAAGGAATCCTAAAATATGAAAAATATTACGGGGTTCAACTATCAAACGATGGAAAATCAACGGCATTAGAAATCATCAGAAGACATAGGCTTTGGGAAGTTTTCCTTGTTGAAAAATTAGGATTTAACTGGGATGAAGTACATGACGTTGCTGAGCAAATGGAACATATTCAGTCTAGCCTTTTAATCGATAGACTCGATGACTTTCTAGGTAATCCGATCATGGATCCTCATGGCGACCCAATACCAGACAAAGACGGAAACATCATCATCACCCCTCAAATGCCTCTATCTGAATTAAGTATAGGAGAAAGCGGAAAGGTAGTAAATGTGCCCGACTCTGACCCCTCGCTCCTACGTCATCTTGATAAAATTAAAATTAAACTAGGATCTGTTTTAAAGGTTATTGATGTTACAGAATTTGATAAAAGTATATTGATTCAAATTGACAAAAATCACGAACAATACCTTTCAGATCAAATAGCGAAAAGTCTAATGATAGCAAAAAAATGAAATATCTATATTTAGTAATTTTCAGTATTCTCCTGGGTTGTAATACTGCTGAAAAAACAGCCAACGACAAACCTAAAATAGTCACCTCTACAGGTATGCTGTATGATGCGGTGATCAATATTGTGGGTGACAAAATGGAGGCAGAAGCGTTGATGGGGCCAGGCGTAGATCCGCACTTATACAAAGCCACTCAAGGTGACTTGAGCAAATTAAGAGAGGCCGATATCATTGTCATCAATGGGCTCCTACTCGAAGGTAAAATGGGTGAAATACTCAAGCAACTTGGAAAGAGCCAGCCAGTAGTAGCCGCCGCAGAAAGTATTCCTGACTCGCTACTCAGATCATCTTTGCAGTACGAGGATGCTTATGACCCTCACGTATGGTTTGATGTGTCGCTATGGAAATATGCGGTGAACGAAATCGGTGCGGCTATTGTAGCCTATGATGAGCCGAATAAAAAATATTATCAAACGAATCTTGAAAAGTATATCAGTCAATTAGACGATTTGCATGCGTACGTAAAGCGAGAAATCTCCTCCATTCCTAAAGAGAAAAGAGTGCTGATTACCGCGCATGATGCCTTCGGATATTTTGGAGCGGCCTACGACATTCGGGTGGAAGGCGTTCAGGGTTTGTCTACGGTATCAGATTTTGGCTTAAGAGACATTTCCGATATCTCTGATATCATCATTAAAAATAATGTCTCCGCCATTTTTGTAGAGTCAAGCGTTTCGGACAAAGCCATCAAAGCGGTTATGCAAGGATGTAATGATAAAGGTCATGAGGTTAAAATCGGAGGCTCACTTTTCAGTGATGCTATGGGTGCTCTTGGCACGGTCGAAGGCACTTACATTGGCATGGTTCAGCATAACACTAAGACGATAGTTCAAGAACTTTCCAATAATGTGAAGACTGACTTATGATCAAAAATGTAGACAATCCAGCGTTAGAAATCCATGACCTCACGGTCAGTTACGATCGTAAACCTGTATTGTGGGGTGTCGATTTGACCGTTCCTGTGGGCTCAATAGCTGCGATTATTGGGCCAAATGGCGCAGGTAAGTCAACGCTAATCAAATCAATTATGGGTTTGATCGACTTGAGTTCTGGATACAGCAAAATTTTCGGCGAAGATTTGAATAATATTCGCTTCCGAGTCAGCTATGTCCCTCAAAAGGAGTCGGTAGACTGGGATTTTCCTGCTTCTGTACTAGATGTGGTGATGATGGGAAGATACGCCGCTATTGGTCTTTTCAAACGACCAAGGAAAGCCGATAAAGAAGCGGCATTGCTAGCTTTAGACCAGGTGGGTATGTTGGCATTTAAGGAAAGACAGATTTCGCAACTTTCTGGAGGGCAGCAGCAGCGGGTTTTTTTGGCAAGAGCTTTAACTCAACAAGCCGATATTTATTTCATGGATGAGCCGTTTGCAGGCGTAGATGCGGCAACAGAAAAAACCATCATTCAACTTTTAAAGAAACTAGCCACACAAGGAAAAACGATCATTGTTGTTCATCATGATTTGCAGTCTGTGAATAGCTATTTTGACTGGGTAATCATGTTGAATTTGCGCTTGGTTGCCTCTGGCCCTACTGACGAAGTTTTCACCACCAAACTCATTGAAGAAACTTACGGCGGAAAACTCACTTTGCTTTCGGAAGTTGGCGAACTTATGAAAAAAGAGCAATTCCCTGCTAGAGAGAAATGAAAGAATTAGTCATCGATTTTTTTTCTTTTAGTGATCCAAATGTTCGTTATGTTGTATTTGGCTCCATTCTGTTATCCGTAAGCTCGGCCATTGTTGGCTGTTTTACTTTCTTAAAAAAGAAAGCTTTGGTCGGCGATGTGATTTCTCATGCGGTTTTACCCGGCATTTGCCTTTCTTTTATTTTTAGCGGAACCAAAGATCCTTTTTTATTAATCATTGGTGCTTTCGTTACTGGCTGGCTTTCTATTATCGTGATGGACTACATCATTCAAAATTCGAAAATAAAAGAAGACACTGCTACCGGTCTGTCTCTATCGGTATTCTTTGGCTTGGGCATCTTGTTATTGACCTACATCCAGCACTCTGGAAATGCTGCACAGTCAGGTCTTGATTCCTTTCTATTTGGAAAAGCTGCGGCCTTAGTCGGCAAAGACTTGGTGGCTTTTGGATTAATTGCTATTGTTGTTCTGTTGGTCGTCTTCTTTTTTTATAAGGAATTCAAACTACTCTCCTTTGACCCGGCATTCGCCAAAAGCATGGGCATACCCGTCAAGCGGATAGAGTTAATCTTATCGTCAATCACTGTGATGGCGGTTGTTACGGGTATTCAAGCTGTAGGCGTAGTTTTAATGGCTGCCATGCTCATCACGCCGGCTGCTGCTGCTCGATTTTGGACAGACCGGTTGCCCTACATGCTCCTTTTTGCTGCAATTATTGGGGCTTTCTCCGGTCTAACTGGTGCTTTCATATCTTATGCCGCACCAGCCATGCCTACTGGACCTTGGATTGTGATGGTGGTATCATTGATTGCCGTCTTCTCCTTCTTTTTTGCACCGAAAAAGGGAATCATTCTACGGTTATTCAAGCAAAGAAAGATACGACGAAGACTTCTTGAAGAGAATTTGCTTAAATCCCTTTATAAGATTGGTGAAATAAACGACGATTTTAAATTGGCAAGAAATCAAGCCGAAATCACAGAAATGCGAAGGTTCACCCCTAGCCAGCTGACCAATGGATTGAAAAGGCTGAGAGGACAAGGTTTTATAAATAAAACAAATAACCACTGGAGTCTCACACAAGAAGGCTATCAGAAAGGACAAAGAGTCGTGCGCTTGCATAGACTTTGGGAGCTTTACCTCACTAAGTATCTGAGAATAGCACCAGATCATGTGCATGAAGACGCGGAAAATATCGAACACGTGATTACCCCTGAGCTAGAAAAAAAGCTGGAGGCCTTACTTGAATACCCTGAATACGATCCACATCAAACAGAAATACCTTACCGACAATGAGGAATGTTCAATTAATAATGGGGAATGTTCAATGAGGAATGGGGAATGGGGAATGAAGAATTGGGAATGAGGAATGAAGAATTGGGAATGGGGAATGAAGAATTGGGAATGTTCAATGAGGAATGAGGAATGTTCAATGAGGAATGGGGAATGGGGAATATTTAATTAGGAATGTGCAATGAGAAATGGAGAAAATGTGCCATGAGAAATTAGGAATGTTTAATTGGGAATGGGGAATGTTCGATGAGGAATGGCGTTTTTGGGATTTACTTAATGATTTAAGATATGGCTAAGGATAATATCATATTGATTAAAACCTATGATTTTGCCGTTGAAATCGTTCGATTATGTAGACTAATAACCGCTGAAAGAAAAGAGTATGTTCTGAGCAAACAACTGCTTAGAAGTGGAACTAGCATCGGAGCAAACGCTGAAGAAGGCGCAGGAGGATTTACCAAGAAGGATTTTAGGGCGAAAATGAGTATTGCATACAAAGAAGCTCGAGAATCTTCCTATTGGTTGAGATTAATGAGAGACACCAAACTTATATCTGAAGATGAATTCAATAACATACATCCAAAATGTGAAGAGATTTTGAAAATTCTTTTTTCCATCATTAAAAATTCAAAATAAAGCAGATAACACAAATATGACTCAATTCATTATTCATTGTTCATTCAACAATTATTCATTTTGGTTGAGATTAATGAGGGATTCCAAACCAGATGAATTCAATAGCCAACATCTAATAAAATGTGAAGAGATTTTGAAAAGTCTTTTTCTATCATCAAAAATTCAAAATAAAGCAAATAACAGAGATATGACTCAACGCATTATACATTGTTCATTCAGCAATTATTCATTGTAGCAATGGACTCATTTATTATCATATTAACAGGATCATTGGTCGCTATTTGCTGCGGGATATTGGGTTGCTTTCTGATACTTCGAAAGATGGCCATGGTAAGTGATGCCATATCTCATGCCGTGCTGCCCGGCATTGTGATCGCCTTTATGCTGGGTGGTGATTTGGACTCGATCTGGATGCTGGTTGGCGCAGGTTTGGTCGGTCTCTTAACGACTTTCTTAATTGAGTTTTTCCATCAAAAAGGAAGACTGCAAACCGATGCAGCCATAGGTGTTACTTTTACTTGGCTTTTTGCTATCGGCGTAATATTGGTGAGTTATTATGCTGGGGATGCGCATATAGATGCAGAATGTGTGCTGTACGGAGAAATTGCCTACGTTCCTTTGGACATGATTTACCTAGACTCAGGAGAAGCGTTTGCCCCAAAATCCACCACTGTGCTCGCTTTTGTACTGGTGATCATCCTCTTGGTTGTGATCGCTTTTTACAAAGAACTAGTCTTAACCACCTTTGATCCTGGTTTTGCACTGGCTACTGGGCTCTCCGTCAGCCTGTGGCATTATGTTACTATGGGCTTGGTTTCCTTAACTACCGTGGCATCCTTTGAGTCAGTGGGTGCTATATTGGTGGTTGCCTTCTTGGTTGTGCCTCCCGCCACCGCTTATTTAATCACTACCAGAATGAAACATATGATCTGGCTCAGCTGCTTGTTTGGGGTACTTGCCTCCTCGCTGGGTTATTTTTTAGCATATGCGATCGATGGATCCATTGCCGGAGCAATGGCGACCGTGGCAGGATTAAACTTCGCGATCGTTTTCATTGTTAACAAGCAATTATCAAAAAGTAAAACCTTGTCAGAAGAACTACAACATGAGCTTGTTTGAAGATACAATTGTGGCACTAGCCACTGCGCCTGGCATTGGCGCTATTGGCGTTATTCGTGTGTCAGGCCCTAAAACGTTTGACATAGTCAATGGCGTTTTTAATGGGAAAAACCTTCAGGAGGCCAAAACACATACCATACATTTTGGGACGATTCGTGAAAATGATCAGATCATTGATGAAGTGTTGGTATCGCTTTTCAAAGGCCCTAACTCCTACACCAAAGAAGATGTCATTGAGATTTCCTGTCATGGAAGTCCGTTTATTATTCAAAAGTTGATCAAACTTTTACTGCAAAAAGGTGCCAGACTGGCTAAGGCGGGAGAATTTACCCAACGAGCATTTTTAAATGGGCGGTTTGATTTGGCACAGGCGGAAGCGGTGGCAGACCTTATCGCCTCAGAAAACGAGTCGATGCACAAAACGGCTATGAGTCAGATGCGAGGGGGTTTTTCTGATGAAATTAAAAAACTACGTGAAGAGCTCGTTCACTTTGCCAGCATGATAGAGCTGGAGCTAGACTTTGCCGAGGAAGATGTGGAATTTGCGAATCGCGATGAATTGAAAAAACTGATTTATGCCATAAAACATATCATCAGCCGACTGACGGAAAGCTTCAAACTTGGCAATGCCATCAAAAATGGGATACCCACCGTCATTGCTGGAAAACCAAATGCGGGGAAGTCTACCCTGCTCAATGCCTTGCTCAATGAAGAAAAAGCCATCGTTTCGGATATTCCCGGGACTACACGCGATGCGATCGAAGACCTCATGAATGTAGACGGTATTGCGTTTCGATTTACCGACACGGCGGGCATTCGCACTACTGAGGACAAAGTGGAAGCTATAGGTGTGGAACGCACCATGGCCAAAATGAAAGATGCAGCGGTGATTCTATACATGATAGACCTGGCCAATGATACAACCTCCGAAATAGCCACGCAGATGCAATTTCTTCAAGATCAGGAAGTACCCTACTTGGTCATTGGTAACAAATCTGATGCTGCTCGTCCTGAAAACTTGGAGGCTCTTCCAAAAAACACGATCATCATTTCGGCAAGTCAAAAGGAAAATTTGGAAAATCTCAAAACGAGCTTGAAGACTTTGGTTTCTTTGGAAGATTTCAAGTCAAGCAATACCATCGTCACCAATCTGCGACATTATGAGAGCTTGACCAAGACAGACGAGTCGCTGGACTTGGTGCTTACTGGAATAGACAACCAAGTGACCAATGACTTTGTGGCTCTGGACATCCGTCAGGCACTGCATCATCTTGGTGAAATAACTGGCGAAATAACTACCGATGATTTGCTGGCTAATATTTTTAGTAAGTTTTGTATCGGAAAGTAATTACTTTTCGGATAGTACGCTAAAGCCTTCTTTTTATTGCCTTTAGGCTGTTTTTACTTCCTTTGTTTGTTGCTAATTTTCCTATTTTTTCCTATCTTTCGTTTCTAATTTGTTGCTGACTAATCAATATTTGTTGTTAGCAACAGATTTTTAAGATAGTGGCGAGATGATGTTACATAGAGATACATCCTGATACAAAGGGATACACTCTGAGACAGAAACAAGCCGAAAAAGGAAACACCATGAGCAGCAACATTCGAGTTCCCAAAATCTGTCAGCATTGCGGTACTGAGTTTATCGCCAAGACTACTGTGACCAAATTCTGTGGTGATAACTGTGCTAAGCGTGCCTACAAGAAACGCAAGAGAGATCAGAAGGTACAGGAGATTGCCCCTACTGCGGTACAGAAACAAGAATACAATCAGGAGCAAGTCAGAGACAAAGACTTTCTCAGTATTGCCGAAACCTGCAAATTACTTGGAGCAAGTAGAATGACCCTGTACCGTCAAATCAAGAACGGAAAAATACAAGCTGCAAAAATTGGGAGCCGAACCATTATCAAGAGAGAAGAAATCGAAAAACTGTTTCAGGCATGAAAGTAACACTAAGAAAACGCAATCAAGGTGGCAAGACCAGTCTATACCTCGACTATTACCACAAAGGGAAAAGGAAAACCGAATACCTCAAATTATACCTTTCTCCTAATGCAAAGACTAAGGAGGAAAAGGAAGTCAACAAAAAGACCCTTCAATTAGCTGAGACTATTAGAGCACAGCGACAAATCGAAATCCAAAACGGTGTTTATGGATTCCGAGACAATGAGAAATTGAAAGGCAGCTTCCTTGCATACATTGAGCTACTTGCTAACCAGAGACAAGACAGCCCAGGCAATTACGGCAACTGGACAAGTATGCTGAAACATCTAAAGGCATTCTGTTCCTATGAGGTATCCTTCTCAGACATTGACAGACAGTTTATTCAGGATTTCAAATACCACCTTGATAAGAAGGCTATTGCACATGGTGACCAGAAACTATCTCAAAACTCAAAGTACTCCTACTTTAACAAGCTGCGAGCAGCTTTAAAGCAAGCAGTGAAAGACGGTATTCTACCTACCAACCCAAGTGAGGGAGTTGACGCATTTAAGCAAGGAGAATCAGAAAGAGAATTTTTAACCTTGGAGGAATTACAAGCAGCAGCCAATACCGAATGTGAAATCCCTCAAATGAAAACGGCATTCATATTTTCATGCCTTACTGGTCTGAGGTGGTCAGACATTAATAAGCTTCTCTGGTCAGAGGTGCAGCATTCCAATGATAACGGATATTATATCCGGTTCAGACAAAAGAAAACCAAGGGAACTGAAACCCTCCCTATTTCAGAACAAGCCTTTGGCTTGCTCGGTGAAAGGCAAGCTCCAGAAGAACGAGTATTCAAAGGATTGAAATACTCTGCATGGCATAACCTGAAATTGCAACAATGGATGATGAAAGCGGGTATCTCCAAGACCATCACTTTCCACTGTGCACGTCATACTTATGCAACTTTGCAACTTACGGCAGGAACCGACATTTATACAGTCTCAAAGCTCTTAGGCCATAAGGAATTGAAGACAACCCAAGTCTATGCGAAAATCATAGATGAAAAGAAACAGGAAGCAGCCAACAAAATCAGACTTGACCTATGAGTAATCAAACAAAAATACTTGACGACATCCTATACCAGGAGCTTCGCCCTTGGTTAGGAAAAAACAGCCTTGATCAAAAGTATGCTTCCAAACTCAGCAGCGTAAAGGAAGCCTCCACAGATTTTCAATTCAAATATGAAATCAATTTTCACAGGCCATTCGATCACAAAACAAAATACTACTCCAAACTGATATTGAGTAATGTCAAAGCAGAGTGTGTCAAATTGATAGAGCTGATCAGGGAGGACAACAACGAAAACTTAATCAAGTATTGGATTGAAGACACACTCAACAAACGGATTAAAACCCGTTTAAAAGACCTTGGAAAACTCATTAAAGAAAAGGACTATGCACTGACGTACATAGATCCTAAAAACACATCCTTTGAATTAGACCAAGCCCACAAGGCAAACACATTCATCGTCCAGCTTCTAAAGCTTGCATACATGCAGCTTTACTTAGAAATCCAAGATGCTTTCAGCACTTGGATAGATGATAAATTAATACTGGAGGACTTTTACAGCCAACTACTTTTAGAGCCTGTCCCGGACAAACATTTCTTGAAATCAGTTCAAGTAATTGAAATTGAATCCAAACCAGTATCGACAACCAAAACGGAAACCACAGCTACGGCAAATTCATTTCATTCATTTACCTACAAGCAGCTAAACACCAACCCAGATAAATTGACCGATTTATGGGATAGCCTAAAGCTGAATCATTTCATTAGCAAATCTACAACCCTACTCAATTTCAAAAAGGTATTCTCAGGAGGTGAAATCAAAACACCTATAGAATGGACAGGAAATATCAGCGAGTTATTCTATTTCATTAAGCTGATATACTCAGAGCACAAGTTGGTGGATGATCTAAAGCAAAAGCAATGGGAAGTGACTTGCCTATGCTTCGTTGATGCTGATGGAAATTCCTTTGACAGGTCAAAGTTCAGGTCTTTAAAAAGACCGAACCTATCAGGAGATAAAATAGAAAAGGCAGTTTCGCACCTGATATAAGCCACTCTGCACTATACTCCTTTTATCTTTTTTCTGTTTTTGTTTAGTCCTCTTTTACCTTAAAAGTGGGCTATCAATTTTTACAGCCCACTCTGCACTCTGCACTCTACACTGCACCATGCTTTAAAGCCTCATAACGCCCCTTTTAGCCTCCTACTTTAGCATCGTATTCGACAATCGGATATGACTTTTGGCCAAGAGTCCATTCATTAATTCTTAATACGATTTAAGATGGACGAAATAATTGAACGTCTTGAAAATCTCCAACGCCTAATTGAGAGCCAGGGGATTTACACGAAAGAAGTTTTAAACTTCAATGAGGCTTGCCAGTACTTGGAGCTTTCACAGTCACACTTATACAAGTTGACAAGTGGAGGTAATATTCCACACTACAAGCCCAATGGAAAAAAGCTCTATTTCAAGAGAACGGAGTTAGAAAGCTGGTTGCTTCGCAACCGCAATTCCACTCAGGATGAAATAGACCGCAGAGCTGCGGATTACCTAATCAAAAAAGGGAGGGTAAAGCTATGACAGAGGTTTTCGATATGCTCTTGACAGTAGCTCAAGACATAAAAACAATCAAAGCATACCTCCTCAATTTCCATAAGTCACGATTGGAGCAATTCAGTGACGAATGGATTGACGGACAGGTAGTGATGCAAACGCTGCACATTAGCAAAAGAACCCTTCAATCCCTTCGGGATAGTGGGGTTCTTCCCCACAGCCGAATCAATGGCAAGTTCTATTACAAAGTTTCTGATATGGAAGCTTTACTGGAATCCAACTACTCACCTTCAAAATCAAAGCATTATGGAGATAAGTAGAGAAGCCATATTGAGCAAAACACATTACGGCTTGAATATCTATGCCCATGTGTTACGCCACTACTATCAGGGTGAAACAGTTCTTTCCCTTTCGGGGAGGGACTGTAAACCTGCTAAGAATCCATTCAATGCGGACAAGCCCACATTGATGGTTAAAGTAGTTGACGGCATTGCTACGCATACCGATACAGAAGAAGCCATTGCACAGGGCAATGTCTTTGATTTTGCTTCATTGCATTTCAGCCTCGAAGGGCAAGCCCTTCTCGATAAGATCAATGAGGAACTATATCTGAGAATTGGCAAGGAAAGAGGGTTTTATCACCAAGAGGAAACGCAACCTGTGGTTGCTATTCCTGAAATTCAAAAACCTATACCGCCAGTATTCAGCTATTTCAAAAAGCCTGTATCTAATGTGAAGCCAAGTCGCCAAGCCTCTTTGATTGAGGTGTTCCACCTCATCAAAGGCAATGATTTTGCTTCGTGTACAAGTACACTTCGCAATATCTCCGAGCCAAAGGATGCCCGAAAGTACAAGGCTCAAAACTTCGATTATGTGACCTTCTCAGGCTCATTCTCCAAGCGGAATGATGCAAACCTCCAAAGACACTCAGGTTTGCTCACAATCGATTTTGACCACATTGAGGACATCTCAACGCTCAAGCAATCATTACTCAATGACCATTATTTTGAAACGGAGCTACTGTTTGTATCTCCTTCAGGTGATGGGTTGAAATGGGTAATACCGATTGATTTGACACAGGCAAAACACCAGGACTATTTCAAGGCAGTGGCAAACTACGTTTCCCAAACCTATCAATTAGAAGTAGACCAATCAGGAAAGGACATTTCAAGAGCATGTTTCCTTCCGCATGATACAGACATATTCATCAACCCTAAATACATATAGGTTATGGAGCGAAAAACATTCAATCCGTTGGAATGGCTTGATAAGCCAGATCAACAAGTAAAAGTTACAGAGCAAAGCAATTACAATACAACTACACAACTCGAAGAAGTTGAACGAATCATTCAAGGCATTGAGGCCAACCGAATAGATGTTACCTCCGCTTACAGCGATTGGGTAAATATCGGCTTTGCCTTTGCAGACGAGTTTGGTGAATCAGGTAGAAACCTGTTCCACCGTGTTAGTCAATATCATCCTGAGTATTCTACACAGTATTGCGATAAGCAGTTTGATAATTGCATGAAGGCAAGAGGTCAGGGAGTTTCCCTGAAAACCTTCTTCTATCATGCCAAGGAAGCAGGAATACCATTGACTATTCCAAAGCAGGAAAGACAGACTTACAGCCCTGCAAGCAGGTCTGAGAATCAAAGCAAGAATCTCAATACCAAGGCAGAAATCAAGAAAGAACCAGAGCAAATGCCAACCTTTCCTGATTCCTTGTTTCCTGAACTTCCTGAGTTTTTGCAAAGGGTAATACAGATAGCCACTTCCAATGAGGAAAGGGATATTCTTCTCCTCGGCTCCTTAGTGGCCATTAGTGCCTGTTTACCCAAAGTGTCAGGCATCTATGATGGCAAGCGTGTCTACGCCAATCTGTTTCTGTTCATTACCGCCCAGGCATCCGCAGGTAAAGGTCGTTTGGTGCATTGTCGCCAATTAGTGAATCCAGTACACAAAGAGTTTCGGGAACAAGCCAAACTCCACAAACAACATTACGAACTGGAATTGGCTGAATACAACGCCAACAAAGGGAAAGTTGAAGGAATAGAGAAACCCGAGAAGCCACCTGAAAAAATGCTCTTTATCCCAGCCAATAATAGCTCCACAGGAGCTTATCAATTATTGGGTGATAGTGATGGTAAAGGACTGATATTTGAAACTGAGGGTGACACACTTGCACATGCCTTTAAAAGCGATTACGGAAATTATAGTGACGGCTTTAGAAAAGCCTTTCACCATGAAACCATTTCCTACTATCGCAGAACAGACCGTGAATATGTGGACATAGAAAGCCCTTGCCTTTCTACTGTCTTGTCAGGTACACCCAAGCAAGTAGCGGCCTTAATCCCGAATGCAGAAAACGGCTTATTCAGCCGTTTCATATTCTATTACATGAATGTTCGGCCAGTGTGGAAGAATGTATTTGCTTCGCAAACTACCAATGGATTAGACGACTACTTTGATGCGTTAGGTAATGAGTTTTTCAATCTTTACAGTTCCTTAAAAGCTGGACAGGATGTTCAATTCTTTCTCACCGCTGACCAGCAAGACCAGTTCAATCAGTTCTTTGGTCAGATACAAGAAAAGTACATGAGCATTCAGGGAATCGACTATATGGCAACCATCCGAAGGTTGGGATTGATTGCCTATCGTTTTTGTATGATACTCTCCGCTTTGCGGATCATGGAAACAGGTGAAACATCATCCAAGATGATTTGTGAGGAAAGGGACTTTCAAGCTTCGCTTGCAATGGTGAAAGTATTGGTAAAGCATTCGAGTAAAGTTTTTGCAGAACTGCCAGAAGATGTCCAGAAACCTACTCGTTTAAACAGGAAAGAGAAGTTCTTGAATAAACTGCCCAAGCACTTCAATCGCCAAAAGTATCTTGAAGTAGCTACCGCTTTAAGTATTCCTCATAAAACAGCAGAAGGTTATGTTACTGACTTCTGTAAATCCAATGTGATTCACCGTGAGTCTCAGGACAACTACATAAACACCTCGATTGAGGATACTCAGGATTCTGAGGAAATCAAGGAAGAAAAAGCCTGATAGGCTTTTCTTCCGAAGATTCGACCACACCTATAAAATCAATCTCTTGTGGTCATACTAAGGAAATTTAATCCTTGGCATCCTCTATTTCCTTAAAATCCTGACTACTGTTTTTCAATGATTGAATAGTTGGAAACGCACAATTGAATAACTATATTTGACAAATAATGTCCAAATTATTTAATCAAGAAAAATAAAGCAATGTCTATTCAGGAGACTTTTGGGGAACACATAAGGAAGTTAAGGGAGCAATTTGGCTTACCTCTTAGGAAGGTAGCTGCAACCTTAGATATTGATCCTTCTACATTGAGTAAGATTGAAAGAGGTGAAAGGTCGGCAAACAAAGAAATGCTACCTCTTCTGGCTGAATTGTTTAGTGAAAATGAAG
Source organism: Cyclobacteriaceae bacterium (assembly GCA_040218415.1). Lineage (GTDB taxonomy): Bacteria > Bacteroidota > Bacteroidia > Cytophagales > Cyclobacteriaceae > JAVJRN01. Next base: position 35,477 of record JAVJRN010000066.1, on the reverse strand, counting down.
AAACGCTTGGACTGATCTTATTAAGTGATAAGGTTGCCAATGATTTAATGCAAGAAGCAAACTCAAATGAAATTCTTAAGGTAGCTGAAGAAAAAATAAAGTACTTAAAGACCAGAAGCCTTGAGCAGGGCAAAATTGATTTCGACAAAAAATGACTATACAAGAATTAGTTGATAAATACGAAAATGATCGGGATAACTGCCTGAAGTCCTCTTATAATGAGACACAGTTACGCAATGATTTCATTGACCCATTTTTAAAATGTATAGGATGGGACGTAGATAATGAGAAGGCTAAAACTCATTTCCTAAGAGATGTTATACAGGAAGAATATATTGTAGTTGAGGATGAAACGAGTAAAAAGAATCCCGACTATACACTACGTATTAATGGAACCCGAAAACTGTTTGTAGAAGTTAAAAAACCTTCAGTCAACATCCTAAAATCTTCCAAGGCAGCCTTTCAAACAAGAAGGTATGGTTGGAATGCCAACCTTGGTATATCTATTCTAACAAACTTTGAAAATCTTGTTATTTATGATTGTCGTTTCAAGCCTGATGCATCCGAAAACGAGCAAGTAGCTCGCATAAAAATATTCAATTTCACAGAGTACGTTGATGCATTTGAGGAGATCTGTCAGATGGTATCATTTGAGTCTGCCAATTCTGGACAATTGGATAACCTATTCTCAGTTTATGAACGCAAGGGCAACACTTTTGACAACTATTTTTTAAGTCAGATTGAAAAATGGAGAACACAGCTTGCTAAGTCAGCACTGAACAAAAATGAAGGTTTGGACGGTGAGGACATTAATTTCCTTATTCAGCGTCTGATCAATCGAATAATTTTCCTTAGAATATGCGAGGATAGGACGATCGAGAAATTCGAAACGCTTAAAAATATTCAAGACTATTCGGCTCTCAAGCAATTGTTTCAACAGTCTGATAAAAGGTTTAATTCAGGTCTTTTTGACTTTATTGAAGATACACTTTCCTTAAATATTACCATTGATTCAGATGTGCTTATTGAAATTTTCAATGAGCTCTATTATCCACTGAGTCCCTATGATTTTACAGTGGTAGATCCGACTATTTTAAGTCAAATATATGAACGATTTTTAGGAAGCAGAATCATTCTAGAGGAAGGTCAACAATTGTCCATACTGGAAGAGCCAGAAGTGTCTGCATCAAACGGAGTAGTTCCTACTCCAAAATTGATAGTTGAACAAATAGTTAAAGACACCTTAATGCCTTTGACAAATGGAAAATCTTTTCAGGAGCTTCAAAACCTTAGAATTGCAGATATATGTTGTGGTTCAGGCACTTTCCTTATTTCTGCTTTTGACTTGTTTTTGGAAAGATCACTTCAACAGCTAATTGAGGAAGAGGTTAATAACAATGATCTAATAAACCAGATAGATGATACCTCTTTTACGCTTACTTTAAAAGCGAAAAGAAATATCTTGGAACAGAATCTCTTTGGTGTTGACATCAATCCATATGCTGCTGAAGTAACTGAGTTTAGTTTGCTATTGAAGCTATTAGAGGGCGAAAATGAGGCTACTGTCAATAACTTCATCAACCAACATTCTGAAAAAATTCTTCCAAATTTAAAAGGCAATATCAAGTGTGGAAATTCCTTGGTGGATTCCGCATTCTTTGAATTTGAACCAGATGCCCTCGAAAATGATCAGTTATTATATAATGTCAAACCCTTTGATTGGAATACTGAATTTCCATTTTTAAAGGAGACCAATGGCTTTGATGCAATAATTGGTAATCCTCCTTATGTACGTATTCAGAATCTTGTAAAATATGCACCTGAGGAAATTAAGTATTATCAGTCCGAGCTTTCTGGATTCAGTGTAGCCAAAAAGGAAACAATCGATAAATATTATATTTTTATTCAACGAGCAGTTGCCCTACTTAATAATAATGGCTTTCTAGGATACATTGTGCCTCACAAATTTTTTCTTATTAAAGGGGGAAAAGCTCTACGAGAATTTATAGTATCGAATTGTCAAATAGGTAAAATCACACATTTTGGAGTAACTCAGGTATTTCCAGATCGCTCGACCTATACCGCTATCCTAATACTTCAAATGGATAAGAAAGATACTTTTCAATTCAAAAGGGTAACAAGGATTACACCGGAGGTTTTATCAGATCAAACGAATTTTCTTGAGTACAATTCTGAAAGCTACGGTTCAGAGCCTTGGATATTTCTATCACCTGAAACGAAAACTGTATTCGATAAAATGCACAATGGACTAACAGCACCTCTTAAAAGTCTAGCTGAAATATGTGTTGGTTTGCAAACGAGTGCTGATAAGGTTTATATTTTCGAGCCTGTTCAAGAAACGCCTACTACTTTCATCTTTACTAAGAACGGGAAACAGTATGAGATAGAAAAAGAGATTTGCCTTCCAGCAATTTATGACCTATCGTTTGGAGTATTTGATACGATTAAGTCAAATGCACAAATAATCTTTCCTTACATAATTCAAGATGGGAAAGCTGAGGTTTACAGTGAAGAATTCTTTAGTGAAAAATATCCTAATGCCTGGGAGTACTTAAATGAATTTAAAGAAAGCTTAGAGAAAAGAAGTTTACAAGGAAATACTCCTAAATGGTATCAATTCGGCAGATCACAAAGCTTGACAAGATTCCAAAATACTCCAAAGCTTATATGGTCAGTTTTATCTACATCAGCACCCTACGTTCTTGATAGTGATAATTTGCAATTTACCGGAGGTGGCAATGGTCCATACTATGCGTTAATCAATACATCAGACTATTCAATTTATTATCTCTTAGGGATTTTATCACACCCCTTATTTGAGAATATGGTTAAATCAGGAGCCAGTGAATTCAGGGGTGCATATTATTCACATGGTAAGCAATTCATTGAAAATTTACCCGTCAGGCTGATTAATTCTGATGCTGATAAAAAGCTACATAATCAAGTTGTAAAAACTGTGAAAGCACTCATTGAAACTAAGGATGCTTATAAAAATGGAAGCTATGGTACAAGAAGAACCATACTTGAGAGAAAAATGGAAACACTCCAACAAATGTTGGTACAGACTGTAAACAGTCTGTATGATATAAGTGATGATGAATTTAACCAAGTAGTTAATGATGAAATGTTTACTACTGAATTAACAATTGAAGAATAATGGGACAAGTATTAGAAAACCTGAGTAAACAAAAATTAAGAGGTGGCTACTATACACCCCAACCCATTACTGAGTTCTTATGTAATTGGTGTATTCAACAAAACACTAAAAATGTACTTGAACCCAGTTGCGGAGATGGTAATTTCATTGAAGCAGCTATTCTCCGATTTAAAGAATTGGGAGTAGTCGGTGAGGACTTAAAAGGCAGATTGAAAGGAATAGAGCTCATAGAAGAAGAATCTATTAAAGCAAAATCAAGGGCTGCAAATTTGGGTTTAAACTCAAACACAATCGAAAACAATGACTTTTTTCATTACTTAAGCAATAATGGAAAAGTAAAATATGATGCAGTATTAGGCAATCCGCCTTTCATTAGATACCAGAACTTTCCTGAAGAACACAGGAAACTGGCGATTGAGATGATGCAGAATTTGGGACTCAATCCTAATAAGTTAACTAATATATGGGTTCCTTTTTTGGTTATATCTGCTTCTCTGCTGAACGAAAACGGAAGAATGGCTATGGTTATACCGGCAGAACTTTTTCAGGTCAAGTATGCGGCTGAAACAAGGGTATTTCTCTCAAAATTCTTTGAAAGAATCACGATAGTAACTTTTAAAAAATTGGTTTTTGCCAACATTCAACAAGAGGTAGTTCTATTGTTATGTGAAAAAAAGGTAAACCATGGCAAAGGGATTAGAGTAATCGAATGCGAGAACCTTGAAGATCTAAAGTCTATCAACTTTAAATCAATAAATGGCTCCAATGTAAAGGCAATAGATCATAGCACTGAAAAATGGACAAAGTATTTTTTAGAGGAAAACGAAATTGCTCTTTTGAAGAAATTAAGAAAGGATAAGAGGGTAATTTCATGTAGCGATATAATGGAGGTTGATGTTGGATTGGTGACTGGTAGAAACGAGTTCTTTATGCTCAAAGAAGACCAGGTTAAACAATGGAAGCTAAAACCATATACTATCCCTGTTGCCAGTAAATCCAATCAATTGAAAGGAATTACTTTTTCTGAAACTGATTTTTCTGAAAACTCCAAAGCTCAAAATTCAATTCATTTATTCATACCCCCCAATGAGGATTTTGAAAAATTGCCCAAAGTTTGTCAGAAGTATATAGAATATGGTGAGCAGCAAGGTTTTAACACCGGATATAAAACAAGAATTAGAAAGCGTTGGTACATCACCCCTTCATTATGGGTGCCAGATGCTTTTGCATTAAGACAGGTTGGTGACTATCCGAAACTCGTTTTAAACGAAACAGGTGCTTCATCCACTGATACAATTCATAGAGTTCGCTTTAAGGACGGAGTTGACAGAAACTTGGTAGCAATTTCATTCTTCAATTCACTCTCCTTTGCTTTCTCAGAAATCACAGGTAGAAGTTATGGAGGTGGAGTAATGACCTTTGAGCCTACTGAAATTGAAGAGATACAAATGCCTCGATTAGCTGACTTACCAATAGATTTCGATCGTATAGACGCACTCATTCGCAAACGAAAAGTAAAAGAAGTACTCGATATTGTAGATGAAGCTTTATTAGTCAATCATCATGGTTTTAAAAAAGAAGAAGTAGCAGTTATGAGGGGTATTTGGAAAAAACTTTCTCAGCGAAGGATTAACAGGAAGAAGTAATGGCAATATGAATATGGAAAGACTAGTACAAGGAGGTAAGACATATAGCTACTATGAGTATGGCAAAGAGCAGGAATTTGAACAAGTGATAGTTCAGGAGGCAAGTCATATTTTCGGTAGTAAGAGTATTTACATTGACATTAAAAAGAGAATTGGAGACAGTATTATCACCATCCCAGATGGCTACCTGATAGACTTTTCATTTGAGGCAGAACCACGGCTTTATATCATAGAAAATGAGCTTTCAAGTCACGATCCATATAAGCATATAGGTTCACAGCTGCTAAAATTTGCTATTTCTTATAAGGCCAGTGGCAGAAAGATAAAGGCATTTCTATTGGATCACTTAATAACTGATACGGATAGTCTGTCTCAGATTGAAACTGGATTGGTGAAAGCTGGATATAGAAACATTGATGACTTTCTGGAAAGCATCATTTTTGAAAAGCCTGTTGCGGCAATTGTAGTAATCGATCAAAGCACACCAGAACTTGAGAATGTCTTGAGTCAACTGACAATGGATACGGATATTATCGAGTTCCAAACCTTCAAAAATCAAGAAGAGGTCATTCACAAATTCACCCCTTTTAATGCAGAAATAAGGGAATTGTCAGAGTCACCCAAAACCAACCTCAAACCTGAGGAATTAAACACCGTGGTTGTGGCAGCTCGTGAAGAAGGATTTGAACAGGAATTTCTGAATAATAATTGTTGGTACGCTATCCGTATCAATGCTTCCATGCTGGACAAGATCAAATACATAGCAGCTTATCAGGTAGCACCAATTTCTGCCATAACGCATTATGCGGAAGTAGCCTCTATAGAGAAATGGCAAGACACCAATAAATACATTCTGCATTTTAAGAATAAGGCTCAGCAAATCCAACCAATTCCTTTGGATAAAGATAAAAAGGGACTTGCTCCGCAAGCCCCCAGATATACAGCAATTGAGAAAATATTGAAAGCAAAAAAACTATCCCAAGTATTTTAATCTTATGTAATGTCCAACCATACCTTCAATATACTCACATTCAATCATCCTCAGGAAGAACAAACCTTTTACTTCACTGACCAGGAACAAAACAACCTCACACGGATTTACAAATCCTTAGTGCCTGATGAGGTCATTGAAAAGTATGGAGAACAAGACCACTATTACACATCATTTACAGTTGAGCAGGAAGATTTTATAGCGGTATCAAAACCAACAAGTCCACAGTTTGAAACCAAGATAAATGAGCAAGGTGAAGAACGTTCATATACCATCCGTAATTCTACCTTTTCCACTTCAGTACTAAAGAGATATTACAATTCGCTCATTCATTGCCATTTCAAAGGGAAAGGATTTTTAGTGAAGCCCAATTTCGTAAGTGATACAGAAGTTTGGCTTCCAAGTGCCAAACAAGACACCTTAGGCAAGTACAAGATATTCGACCGCTTCTCACTCAAAGTGCAGTTTAAGACCGTTTCTGATAGTTTGGAATTGTTGGTGACATTTGAAGGTAAATCCAAAATCTTCAAAGTTCCTGTCTCCACCCTATTAGAGGATGTATCACCGACAGATATTAATTGGGTAGTGTACGAAAAGGGTCTGTACCGTTTTGATGAGTTACTTGATAGCGGCAAAAGAGAATATGACAAGGTGTATCCAGTATGGAATTTCGAAATCAGAGATGCACTAATGCAAGGAACGGAAGCCCCGGACAAAACCAATAAGTACAAAAAGTTTAGAGAGGGAATCGACAAGTTCTACAATCAACACCTCAATACAGAGGAGTTCAAAGCAATCATTCCAATTACCTCAAACGGATTCATACAAGTTAGTAAAATCAATATCGGGTCAGTCAACAATTCCAGTAACCGCCTTTTGTTCGGTGAACAAAAGTCTGGCATTGTGCCAATGGATGGAATGAAAGAGCATGGCCCCTTTAATTTCAGCTCTACTTCTAAAATCCACTTCTTTTTCATCTTTCACAAAGATGATCAGCCCATCGCTGAGAAGATGGATAGCTATTTCAGGGGATCGGAATTTGGTTTTAAAGGATTGGTCAAGTTCATTCATACGCCTTACCACACTGAAAAAGGGTTCAGTGTCAGGTTTGAAGACAGAGACAATCCATGGCCTGAAATCTATGAAGCCATTACCAACAAACACTTTGAATCAGATATTCAGTATATCGCTATTTATATCAGTCCGTTCTCCAAGAATGCACCAGATAAATCAAGAAGGAAGATATACTACAAGCTGAAAGAATTGCTACTGAAAGAGGGTGTCTCTTCACAGGTGATTGATGGCGAAAAAGTATTGACCAACGAAAAGTATTATTACAGCCTACCGAATATTGCTATTGCCATTTTAGCCAAACTGAACGGCATCCCTTGGAAGCTGGATACAAAGCTTAAAAATGAATTGATAGTAGGCATTGGAGCATTCAGAAACTCAGAGGTGGATATACAATATATTGGCAGTGCTTTTAGCTTCGCTAATAATGGGAAATTCAACCGTTTTGAGTGCTTCCAAAAAGACCAAACAAAGGAGTTAGCAGGTTCAATTATCAGAGCAGTAAAAGAGTATGCAAATGTAAATACAGGCATCAAACGGCTTGTGATACACTTCTACAAGAGTATGAGGCAAGATGAATTACAACCAATAGAAGACGGCCTCAAAGACCTTGGATTAGATATTCCAGTATTTATAGTTTCCATCAACAAGACAGAATCCTCTGACATTGTTGCATTTGATAACAGTTGGTCAGACCTTATGCCCATGAGTGGCACTTTTATAAAGATTGGATACAACAAGTTCCTACTGTTCAACAATACACGATACAACCCGAAATTCTACAGCTTCCATGACGGCTTTCCGTTCCCGATTAAGCTGAAAATATTTTGTACAGAAAAAGAATTGGTAGACGAATATAAGACCGTGAAAGAATTGATTGACCAGGTATATCAGTTCAGTAGAATGTATTGGAAATCAGTAAGACAGCAGAACTTACCAGTTACCATCAAATACCCTGAAATGGTCGCAGAAATGCTCCCTCATTTTGACGGTAACGAGATACCCGAATTTGGAAAAGACAACCTTTGGTTTTTGTAATTATGGATAAAAAACTTGAGTTCAAACTTGAAGAGAAGAAGATCAAACCCACCACCATGCGCCTTTTGGTGTTGCGTCAACTAGTAGAATCAGGCTCAGCGATCAGTTTGTTGGATTTAGAAGCTAAATTTGAAAGAGCTGATAAAACCACGCTATACCGTACCCTCAAAACATTTGAAGAGAAGAAACTCATTCATAGCATAGAAGACGGGACAGGTTCAGTAAAATATGCACTTTGTGAGGAGGGTTGCGAATGTGAGCCACAAGACCAACACGTTCACTTTCATTGTGTGAAGTGCGGAGAGACTTATTGCTTAACAAAATCTAAGATACCACAAACTCAAATCCCGGTAGGATTCAATGCCTCAAGTGCCAGCATGGTGTATAAAGGCACTTGTATCAATTGTAACTAATCTTTGCAATTTGGTTGCACTCATTTTTTTGTAGATTTGTAATATCAATGAATAGGATCAAATCCATATTGTTATCAACACTCTTTATCGCGACCGCACTGGTGATGACATTGGACCTATGTTGCGAACTTCCCAAAATCCCTAATCTGTTGACTCACTTTTCGGAGCATCAGGAAAAGGATAATGATTCATTCTGGAAGTTCTTTCTAGAAGACTATGCTCATCAAGAGTCTGGTCATAACCATCATGATGATGAAGAACATGAAGAACTGCCCTTTCATGGAAGTCATCAGTGTCATCATGCTCCTGTAGTCTTTACTGGTAGCGTGAGTTATTCTTTGGTTCCATCTACCCAATTTGTTGAAACGGGTAATTGTGGTTATCGATTTTCATTTTCTTCTATCTACCTGGAAACTCCCTTGCAGCCTCCTCAACAAGCGTAATTACGGATTTTCTTTAAGGTGTAGTCAGATTTACTGAAGGACAACTCCCTAACCTGGAGATGTCTACTAATCACGTACGTCTATTCGTAATTTCTTCTTCAAGGGCACTCTCTGCCCTTTCAAATCCTTGTATCATCATTTAAAAAACAATATAAATGCTGGATAAAATCATTCAATTTTCAGTTAAAAACAAATTGATTATTGGCCTACTCACTTTAGGTCTGATCATTTGGGGCGGCTACTCACTAACGAGACTTCCTATTGATGCCGTGCCGGACATAACCAATAATCAGGTACAGGTCATTACCTCTTCGCCATCGCTAGCCGCTGAGGAAGTGGAGCGATTGATCACCTTTCCCATTGAGATTACCATGGCCACCATACCGGAACTTGATGAGATCCGTTCATTCTCTCGCTTCGGGTTATCAGTAGTAACCATTGTATTCAAAGAAGATGTGGATGTCTATTGGGCACGCCAACAAGTAAATGAACGCCTGGCCGATGTGCAAGCGCAAATCCCTCCTGGTGTAGGACAGCCAGGCATGGCTCCCATTACTACGGGTTTGGGTGAAATCTACCAATATGTGGTTGGTACTGAACCGGGTTATGAAGACCAGTATGACGCACGTGAGCTTCGCACAATTCAGGACTGGATCGTCCGTAGGCAATTGCTTGGAACACCTGGAGTGGCGGACGTAAGCAGCTTTGGTGGATTTCTCAAGCAATATGAGATTGCCATTGATCCCAATAAACTCAAGGCTATGAATATTTCTATTGCCGATATTTTTCAAGCATTAGAAGAAAACAACGAAAATACCGGAGGGGCTTACATTGAGAAAAATCTCAACGCCTATTTCATTCGTAGCGAGGGGCTAGTGGGTGATCTGGACGACATCCGTAAAATGCTGGTCAAAAACAATGCAGATGGTATCCCTGTGCTAATCAGGGATGTGGCAAAGGTTCAGCTCGGTAGTGCCGTGCGTTATGGAGCAACTACCCGAAATGGAGAAGGTGAAGTGGTCAGTGCTATTGTAATGATGTTGAAAGGTGAAAATTCCGCAGAGGTTATTGACAATGTAAAAAGTAGAATTGACGAAATCCGTAAAACCCTCCCTGAAGGGGTCACGATAGAACCATTTTTGGATAGAACCAAGCTAGTGGATACTGCCATTGGCACAGTCACCACCAATCTTACGGAAGGTGCTTTGATTGTTATTTTCGTGCTGTTGCTGCTATTGGGTAATCTGCGTGCTGGTTTGATCGTAGCTTCTGTCATTCCCCTGGCATTGATCTTTGCCTTTGGTATGATGAACCTTTTTGGTGTTTCGGGCAACCTGATGAGCCTTGGAGCAATTGACTTTGGGTTGATTGTGGACGGGGCAGTGATCATTGTAGAGGCAACCCTACATCATTTAGGCATGTTGAAGCTAGGGAGAAAACTCACCCAAACTGAAATGGATGAGGAAGTGTATCAATCGGCCAGTAAAATCAGAAATTCAGCGGCATTCGGAGAAATCATCATCCTGATCGTATACTTACCGATATTGGCATTGGTAGGTACAGAAGGTAAAATGTTTGGCCCCATGGCTCAGACAGTAAGCTTTGCCATCCTGGGAGCTTTCATTCTTTCACTGACCTACGTACCAATGATGTCTGCACTTGTCCTTAGCAAAAAGACCGAATACAAACCTAATATCTCTGATAAGATCATGGGCTTTTTTCATAAACTGTACAATCCAACTATCCGTTGGGCAATGCATAAAAGGCCATTAATTCTGGTGGTTGTTTTAGGGTTGTTCGGGATTTCTCTTTGGGTGTTTTCCAATATGGGTGGAGAGTTTGTTCCCACATTGGAAGAAGGTGACTTTGCTGTAGAAACACGGGTAATGACAGGCAGTTCGCTGGAAAATACCATTCTTGCTACTACCCAAGCCGAAAAGATTCTATTGGAACAATTTCCTGAAGTAGAGCAAGTGGTATCCAAGATTGGTGCGGGCGAGATTCCTACCGACCCCATGCCTGTGGAAGCTGCTGACTTGATGATAATCCTGAAGAACAAATCAGAATGGGTTTCTGCATCGGACAGAGAAGAATTGGCCAATAAAATGGCTGAAGCTTTGGCAGTAATACCAGGTGTGACATTTGGTTTTCAGCAACCCATTCAAATGCGTTTCAATGAACTCATGACAGGGGTTCGGCAAGATGTTGCGGTAAAAATTTATGGAGAAGACTTGAATGCACTTTCCGAATATGCTGAACAGATTGGAAAAATAGCTACCAGTGTGGAAGGTGCAGTGGATTTATACATTGAGGAAGTCACGGGTATCCCACAAATCGTGATTAATTATAAACGGGATCAGTTGGCCAAATATGGTTTGACTATTAGGGATGTCAATCGTTCGGTACAGGCAGCATTTGCAGGGGCTTCCGCTGGTCTAGTCTATGAAAATGAAAGGCGTTTTGATTTGGTAGTACGCTTATCAAAGGTAAACAGAAGCGATGTTGAATCCGTGCGAAATCTTTACATCTCTCGCAAAGACGGCCACCAAATACCGCTCTACCAAGTGGCAGACGTGGCGATTAAAGATGGTCCCTACCAAATCCAGCGTGACGATACCAGAAGAAGAATTATTGTGGCTTTCAATGTTCGTAACAGGGATGTAGAAAGTGTGGTAACAGAACTGAGAGGGAAGATAGATGAAGCTGTCGTATTGGCACCCAGCTATTCTGTGACTTACGGAGGTCAGTTTGAAAACCTTGTGGAAGCACGTGAGCGGTTAAGCTATGCCGTTCCCCTCGCTCTTTTACTCATTTTTGTATTGCTCTACTTCACCTTTGGTTCGATCAAGCAGGGTATTCTCATTTTCACAGCTATCCCTCTATCAGCTATTGGAGGAATTTTCGCCTTATCACTAAGGGGAATGCCCTTTAGCATATCGGCAGGTGTAGGTTTTATTGCCCTCTTTGGTGTTGCTGTTTTGAATGGAATTGTATTGATAAGTGAATTTAATCATCTGAAGAAGGACGGAATTACGGACATCTTTGAACGGATTTACCAAGGTACTCGTATCCGGTTACGTCCTGTCATCATGACCGCTGCGGTAGCTTCTCTGGGATTTCTTCCCATGGCGCTTTCCGAATCTGGCGGTGCAGAAGTACAGCGACCATTGGCCACTGTAGTGATTGGAGGTCTACTTTCCGCAACTTTCCTGACCTTGGTAGTACTTCCTATACTCTACTATTATTTCGAACGAGGAATAAAAGTAAAGTCGGGAGCTGTAGTCACAGCACTGGTTTTTGGTTTAATGCTTTTCCAGACACCAAATGTTTTGGCACAAGAAAAGCCTATTGTCTATCAGTCGTTAGAAGAGGCCATTCAAATGGCTATTGCCAATAATCCCAGCCTAAAAGCAGCTGACCTTCAAACGCTGCAGGAAAAAGCTTTGAAAGGAGCAAGTTGGAACTTGCCAAAAACCAACCTTAGCCTTACACATGGTCAATACAATAGTATTTATGACAATGATAATCAATTCAACATCAGTCAAAGTTTTGCTTTTCCCACAGTTTATGCCAATCAAAATCAATTGGCTAAAGCCCAAATAGAGGCAAGTGAATGGAGGCGAACGGCTACTCAAAATGAGCTAGTGAATCAAGTGAAAGCCACATGGTACACCCTCTGGTTAGAAAAGAGTAAGCGCACTTTGTTACTAGAACAGGATAGCATATACCAACGCTTTGTACGGGCGGCCAATCTCCGCTATAAAACAGGAGAAAGCAATTTACTGGAAAAAGCCACTGCCGAATCTCAAGTAGCTGAAATCGAGGTGATGCTGGCACAGAATCAATCAGATATTGAGATTTATCAAACCATGCTAAAAACGCTACTGAATGTAGAGTCGGTTGCGGACATTGCTGTAGATAGTCTGGAAGCCAGGGAACTCACCTTTTTACTCGAAAGTGCTGACGTAAACAATAACCCTACGCTTGCCTGGTTCAGACAGCAAATTGCAGTGGCTGAGAGGGAAAAATCAGTGGAACGATCTCGCTTGATGCCCGATCTTACAGTGGGGTATTTTAACCAATCCCTCAATGGACCTAATCAGGACATCAATGGTAATCCTGTCACCTTCAATTCAGGAGACCGATTTACGGGCTTTCAGGTAGGTGTGGCCATTCCCATATTTGGGGCTAAATCGCAATCTTCTATCATTAAAGCCAGTGAACTGAAAAGGCAGGAAAGCGAGGCAAGATTGAAAGCAACTTCCAATGAGCTGGAAGGCAGGTTGGAATCACTAATCCAGCAATACCAGAAATTTCAAAACAGCTTGGAATATTATCAACTGAATGCCCTGCCACAAGCTGAATTGATCCTGAAGCAGGCTCAGAAAGGCTTTGAGAGCGGTGACATTGGTTATGTGGAGTATACGCAAGGACTTAGCCGGGCACTAAGTGTTCAGTTCAATTATCTCGATATTCTCAATCAATACAACCAAACCATTATACAAATAGAATTCATTGCAGGTGTTCAATAATTACTAAAGAAAAAAAACATGAAGAATACATTTCAATATATCAGCAACCTATTCACCATGATCACAATGATACTGATCATGGCATCCTGCAATTCAAAAATGGAAGAAGCAGCGAATGAAGAACATCATGAGGAAGAAAATGCTGTTGAGTTGACGCAGGCTCAATACGATCAGGCAAACATTGAACTAGGGTCTATTGAAAAACGTGTCATAGGTTCAGAGCTTATGGTGAACGGGATCATTGATGTGCCTCCCCAAGGTAACATTTCCATCAATATGCCTTATGGAGGTTTTGTAAAATACATCGATATGCTACCAGGCACTTCCGTGAAGAAAGGGCAGTTATTGGCAACTATTGAAAATCCGGAATTTATTCAGTTTCAACAAGATTACCTGGAGGGTTTGGCCAATCAGGAATTTTTGAAAGCAGAGTTTGATCGTCAGCAGGAATTGTATAGTGAAAAAGTAGCATCAGGCAAAAGTTTCCAACAAGCTAAAAGCAACTATTTGGCTAATGAAGCCAAGATTAAAACCATGGAGGCCCGACTAAAACTAATCGGTATTAATCTGGCTAAAATCCGTGACGGGATAGTTGCTACTTCTGTTAGTATTTATTCGCCTGTCACTGGTTCTGTACGAGAAGTCTATACCAATAGGGGCAAATACATCAATCCTCAGGATGTGATCATGGACATTACCAATGCAGAAGATTTGCATGTGGAATTGACGGTATATGAAAACGATATTCCAAAAATCAGGAAAGGCCAGCGCATTCGTTTTACTCTGGCAAATACCCCTGACCAATGGCGGGAAGCCGAGGTGTTTCTACTGGGCAGTAGCGTAAGGGAAGACCGCTCAGTAACAGTACATGGCCACTTGGAGCAGATGTATGAAGACCTGCTTCCAGGGATGTACGTGACTGCTAAAGTAGAAACAGACAGCAATGATGTGTGGACTGTACCTGAACCATCAGTGGTGCGCTTTGGAGGCAAGTACTACATTTTTGCTTACACTGACCAACGAACCGAAAACGGAAAAACTGTGCATGACTTTGAAATGTTGGAAGTCATCAAAGGCTATACAGAGGATAAGTACACAGAAATATCGCTGGTGGATTCCTCAACAGAAATGAGCACGGTAAAGTTAGTATCCAAAGGTGCCTTCACCCTACTGGCCACAGCCAAAAATAGTGAGGAAGAAGGTGGTGGTCATGGACATTAATTATAAGAATCTTTAAGTGTACTGGTGATAAAGGATTCATTAGAAAAAATAAATCATGAAAAAACTACAAATAAAAATACCGCTTCTCCTGCCCGAAGTACCGGATGAGAAGGATCAATGTGTGGAAAAACTCATTAAGCAGCTTCAAGGCCAGGAAGGTCTTGAAAAAGTGCATGTGTCTGATGAAACAGATAATGGCATCCCGCAGCTCTGTTTTCATTACGACCCTGAGTTGATCTCCATAGGTCGTATCCAGTCGCTAGCGGAGCAAACCGGAGCGGAAATCACTCAAAAGTTTGGACATAAACTCATAGAAGTGGAAGGCATTCGCCATACACGCCATGCCCGGCAGATTGAGCGAAATCTTCAGGGAATAGATGGGATTTTGGAAGCCTCAGTATCTGCATCTGGCATGGTGCGGGTAGAGTTTGATACCACAAAAAAAGATGAAACAGAAATATTTAAAGCATTGCGAAAAGAAGGCCTGGACATTCCTGATACGCAGGTAAGTGCAGAACGATTTCTTGAGGAAGCCAATAAACCTGAGCAACAAGAAACCGAAGAAAAAGAACATGACCATAAGGAAGGCGAAGAACATGAACATTCGCATGGAGGCGTTTTCGGTAAAAATACGGAGCTGATCTTTTCCATTATATGTGGAGCACTGCTAGGCATTGGGTTCGGACTTTCTTTTATTGAAACAATTCCATCTTGGGTGAGCCTGTCACTTTACATCACAGCTTATTTCTTTGGCGGCTTTTTTACTGCCAAAGAAGCAGTTCAAACAGTAGCGAAAGGTGGGTTTGAGATTGACTTTCTGATGCTAGTAGCAGCAATTGGTGCAGCTATTCTTGGGGAATGGGCGGAAGGTGCTTTGCTGCTCTTTCTTTTCAGCATGGGGCATGCGCTGGAACACTACGCCATGAACAAAGCCCGTAAATCCATTGCTGCTTTGGCAGAACTCGCTCCTAAAACAGCATTGCTTAAGAGAAATGGTAAGACTGAAGAAGTCGGTATTGAGGAATTGAGCATAGGCGACATCATCGTGGTGAAGCCCAATAGCAAAATATCAGCCGATGGTGTGGTTATAAGCGGTACGAGTAGCGTAAATCAAGCACCTATAACTGGGGAAAGTGTACCAGTAGATAAAGAACCAGTAGACAATCCTGATAAAGATTGGTCAAAGGAAAAGGACATCAGAGACGCAAACCGCGCTTTCTCCGGCACCATCAATGGCAACAATACGCTGGAGATCAAAGTGATAAAAGTAGCTAACGACTCTACCCTCTCCCGCTTAGTGAAACTGGTGAATGAAGCCCAGACCCAGAAATCACCTACGCAGCGACTCACTGATAAATTTGAGAAGTATTTTGTACCAGCAGTATTGATACTGGTCGTTATTCTAAATTTCGCTTTTCTGGTCATTGATGAAACCTTTAGCGAAAGCTTCTACCGAGCCATGGCCGTACTGGTTGCTGCCAGCCCGTGTGCTTTGGCCATAGCTACACCAAGTGCAGTGCTAAGTGGTGTTGCAAGGGCAGCCAAAAGTGGTGTGCTTATCAAAGGTGGTCGTCCGTTGGAAGATTTAGGTGTACTCACCGCCTTGGCTTTTGACAAAACAGGAACGCTAACGGAAGGCAAGCCAAAACTTACCAAACTGGTGGTTCTTGGAGATATTAATGAAAACGAATTGTTGAAAATAGCTGTAGCTGTAGAAGCCTTAAGCGACCATCCGTTGGCAAAAGCCGTGGTTCGGGATGGGAAAGAGCGACTCAAGGATGTTGACATACCGGAAGCTAAAGACCTAGAGGCTGTGCTTGGGAAGGGGATCAAAGCCTATTTGGACAACAACAAAGTGTACATCGGAAATCTGGATCTATTTGAGTCGCTGGATGACAAGAAGCCTTCTAAGGAAATAGAAGAAAAAGTAAGATCATTAGAGTCTGATGGCAATACCACCATGCTGATCCGTCAGAATGATGACTACATTGGCATCATTGCCCTGATGGACACACCCAGAAAAGAAGCAAAAAACACGCTAGAACAATTAAAAAAACTGGGCATCAAGCGTATGATCATGCTTACTGGTGATAACCAGAAAGTAGCTGATGCTGTGGCCAAAGAAATTGGGCTGACAGACGCATGGGGCAGTCTATTGCCAGAAGAAAAAGTGGATGCCATAAAAAAATTGAAAGAACAAGAATCTAAAGTAGCAATGGTAGGTGATGGTGTAAATGATGCCCCAGCCATGGCCAACAGTACCGTGGGCATTGCCATGGGTGCTGCTGGTAGCGATGTGGCTTTAGAAACAGCCGATATTGCCCTCATGGGCGATAAGCTGGAAGCATTACCTTTTGCCATCGGATTAAGTAGAAAAGCCAAAAGAATTATCAGGCAAAACCTCTGGGTTAGTTTGGGAATAGTTGCTATTTTAATACCACTTACGATTTCCGGTATTGCTACCATCGGGCCTGCCGTGTTGATTCATGAAGGCTCTACATTATTAGTAGTATTTAATGCACTGAGATTGTTGGCTTATAAAAAGTGAGGTATTAAAACTAACAAGATGAAACTAAATACAAGGATGCCCAAATCCCTCAAACCCTACTTTGAGGAAGAGCTTAATAAGTACAGGTTAAATAAAAATAAAAACGATTTGCACACTGCGTGGAGTCATTTGGAAAGAGCTCATATATTAGGTCAGGCATACCCATACCACCATAGTTATGTGCACTGGAAAATGCTTCTGTTTGGTATTCATATAAAAAATCGAAGAGAAATAATTGGCCAGATTCCGAGGCTCTTGATTGGAGGAGTAAAATCATTTGTAGGTCATATTCCCGTTGGAAATACTGGAGGCGCAAATGTAGCTCCGCTAAAGCCGATGACAATTCCCGATGAAATCATGGATATGTTCAAAAAATCAGGAGTAAAGCCGCTCGCATAAATAGGATGAAGAAAACCACCTTCCATATCAGCAAAATGGACTGCCCCTCAGAGGAGCAGATGATACGTATGAAGTTGGAATCTTATATTGAGGTAAAGCAACTTTCATTTGATATCCCTAATCGTAAATTGGATGTATATCACACTGAAGGAGTTGAAAAAATTCATCAAGCCATCAGTGAACTCAAACTAAACGACCGGTTGGAAAATACGGAAGATGAAGCCGAGTTGCCATTGGTTGCTGACGAATCCCAACAGCGAAGAATACTATGGTGGGTATTGGGCATCAATTTCGGCTTCTTTGTAATAGAGATGACTACTGGATGGATTTCTCGTTCAATGGGCTTAATTGCCGACTCTCTGGATATGCTGGCGGATTCCATTGTTTACGGGTTGAGTTTATTGGCCGTAGGTGCAACTATGTCTCGCAAGAAACAAGTAGCCAAAATCAGTGGTTATTTTCAAATGGGTTTGGCACTCTTAGGCTTTTCAGAAGTATTACGCAGATTTTTCAGTGAAAGCGAAACGCCTTTGTTCCAATGGATGATCATTGTTTCCCTGTTCGCTTTAGTGGGCAACTTAGTTTCGCTCTGGCTAATCAACAAGGCTAAAAGTGAAGAAGCTCACATGCAAGCCAGTGCGATATTTACTTCTAACGATATTATTGTGAATGGCGGAGTAATCCTGGCTGGTGTACTGGTTTATTTTCTGGACAGTAAGTGGCCGGATCTGGCGATTGGCGGCATTGTTTTCGCTTTTGTAATGAGAGGGGCCGTGAGAATATTGAATTTGGCCAAATGATTGATTCTAAACCCAACACACACCCATGTGCTTCCAGTAGGTTCATTGCATTCGTTCGTTCCTCACTCTTTTCATTCATCCACTTCCTGCACCACACAGCAAGAGCATTCCTTCATTCCTTTCCTCCCGAAGGCTTTCGGGATACAATCCATTCAGTCACACACTTGCTTTTCCCAACGCAACCCCCTGGACAATCTTCAATCGGAATAAGTGTACTAGGCTAAGCAAAATTATGTAAATCAAACTCATAATTGTGTAAAACATGCTCGATAAAAAATCGTATCTTTGATTAAAGTGAAAAGAATACTTTCCATATCGCTCGCCTTCTTAATGTTGGTTTCCAACATAGGGTTTTCCATGAACACACATTTCTGTGGTGGTGAAGCGGTGGAGACTTCTTTTTCAATCGGGCTGCATAATCCTGATTGCGGTATGGCCGACATGGATGGAGATTGCAAAAAAGAACCATCCTCAGAAGAGCAGGTAAAACCTAAACCTTGTTGTGAAAATCAACATGAGGTAATTCAATTAGATGAGAATGCAAATCTTCAAGTCTTCTCTGTTGATGTGAATCCTGTTTTCTTTGTTGCTTTCATTCACACTTATGTTCAGTCAGTTCTATTTGCTGATCAATCTTTTGTACATAACACTTATTATTCTCCCCCAATACCTGACAAGGACATACAAGTCCTTTATCAGACCTTTTTAATTTAAACAGCATAGTACAATTTGATGTTCCTAGTCTTGTGACTATGGAGCATAATGGCGTTTTCAGCCATTGAACAATCCTTTTCTGTTCAATCAAATTCAATTGTATTATGCTCAATAAAATCATTAAATATTTCTTAGAGAATAAGTTGGTTACTGTTCTCGTTCTTACAGGTTTTGTGGCTTGGGGAATTGTAACTGCTCCATTTGGATGGCAAGTGGGTGCATTGCCTTCTGACCCTGTTCCGGTAGATGCCATACCAGACATTGGAGAGAACCAACAAATCGTTTTTACGCAATGGGCTGGCCGTTCTCCACAGGATATTGAAGATCAAATCTCTTATCCTTTAACTACCTATTTATTAGGTATCCCAGGAGTAAAATCTATTAGAAGCTCATCCATATTCGGTTTCTCCAGTATCTATATCATCTTCTCGGAAGATGTGGAGTTTTATTGGTCACGTTCCAGAATACTCGAAAAACTCAACTCATTGCCCTCTGGCTTACTCCCTGATGCCGTACAGCCTGCATTGGGTCCAGATGCCACCGCCTTAGGACAGGTATATTGGTACACCATTGAAGGAAGGGATAAAAACGGAAATCCAACTGGCGGTTGGGATTTGCACGAAATCCGCACAGTTCAGGACTTCTATGTGAAGTATGGTTTAAATGCAACAGAAGGCGTTTCTGAAGTTGCTTCCATTGGCGGTTTTATTCAGGAATACCAAATAGATGTAAATCCTGACGCTTTGAAAGCCTACAACATCCCCTTGCATAAAGTCATGCAAGCAGTACAAAAATCCAATAAGGATGTTGGTGCTAAAACCATAGAAATCAACCAAGCTGAATATTTAGTGCGTGGTTTAGGTTATGTCAAGAAAGTAGAAGACATAGAAAAGGCAGTAGTTTCCGTACAAGACAATGTACCCATAAGGATAAAAGACATTAGTGTAGTATCTCTTGGTCCTGCTACCAGACGAGGTATTTTGGACAAAGATGGTGCTGAAGTAGTAGGTGGTGTTGTAGTAGCTCGATATGGAGCCAATCCCTTGCAAGTCATCAACAATGTAAAAGCTAAAATTAAAGAAATAGCCCCTGGCCTACCAAAGAAGACATTGGCTGACGGTAGAGAAAGTCAGCTCACAATCGTGCCGTTTTATGATCGCTCAGAGTTGATCTATGAAACATTAGGTACACTGGAAGAAGCCATATCGCTGCAAGTACTTATTACCATTTTGGTGGTAATTGTGATGGTGTATAACCTCAGGGCCTCCTTTCTTATTTCTAGCATACTTCCCATTGCGGTTCTCATGGTATTTATCGCCATGCGCTACTTTGGTGTAGATGCTAATATTGTTGCACTATCGGGAATAGCCATTGCCATTGGAACTATGGTGGACTTGGGTGTAATTCTCTCAGAGAATATCATCAAGCACCTAGATGAAGCCCCTCCTGAGCAAAAGCTAATCGACACCATTTACAACGGAGCTGCTGAAGTCAGTTCAGCTATTGTCACTGCTGTTTCAACGACCATTGTGAGCTTTATCCCTGTGTTTACGATGCAGGCGGCTGAAGGCAAGCTTTTTGGGCCATTAGCCTTCACCAAAACGTTTGCTTTAATAGCAGCCCTGATCGTAAGCTTATTTATTATGCCCACGCTGGCACATTGGTTTTTCGGCTTTAAGATCAAAAACACGTTCTTGAAAAAATACGGTAGTTATGCTTTAGTGATTATTGGAGTAATCGCTTTATTTTTCGATCAGGTTTGGGGTGGTGTATTGCTGATGCTCTTTGGCGTAATTGGCATTCTCAAAAATAGTTTTGAAGCCAAAAAAGAAAGCTTCTCCAAGCCTATCCGCTTTCTATTCAATTATGCCGAGTTAATTATTGTTCTTTTTGGTGTAGTTTGGCTTTTAGCAGAATCTTGGCTACCACTTGGTGCTTCTCAGTCTCTTGCACTTAACTTCATATTTGTTGTCTTGCTGGTTGGCTTGATTCTCGGTGGGTTTACACTACTGGAATATCAGTATAAAAACATCCTAAAGTGGTGTATTGATAATAAGGTAAAATTCCTCTTAATTCCTACCCTACTCATCCTACTGGCAGCCAACATTTGGTTAGGTTTCAACAGCGTTTTCGGTGTTGTGTCCAAAGGATTCGAAGCTGTAGGTTGGCAAGTCGATGAAACTAAAGTATGGTCTGGTTTATCAACCACATTTCCTGGCATTGGTAAAGAGTTTATGCCTTCGCTAGATGAAGGCAGCTTCTTACTAATGCCTACTTCAATGCCACATTCCGGTATTGAATATAACCGAAAAGTGGTGGGGCAATTGGATATGCTTTTGACTAATATTCCTGAAGTAGCCTTGACAGTAGGGAAAATAGGCCGTGTTGAATCTGCTCTTGATCCTGCCCCAATTTCAATGTATGAGAATATTATCAATTACAAGTCAGAGTATATTCTCAATCAAAAGGGTCACCGTCAAAGATTTAAAGTAGATAGAAACAATCGCTTTATAACCGTTTCGGATGATTCTTTAACCAATAACGAAGGACTTGAACAGGGAATTTCTCCTGAAGACCTGATTACCGATGATAATGGGGAGTATTATCGTAATTGGCGTGATCACATTAAGTCGCCTGATGATATTTGGGATGAAATAGTAAAGGTGACCAAGATACCGGGTGTCACCTCTGCACCTAAGCTGCAACCAATAGAAACCCGATTAGTGATGCTTCAAACAGGGATGCGAGCTCCAATGGGAATTAAGGTGTATGGTCCTGATTTGAAAACGATAGAAAACTTTGGATTGCAGTTGGAGAACGTTTTAAAAGAAGTGCCTTCTGTAAAGGCGGAAGCAGTATTTGCGGATAGAATTGTAGGTAAGCCATACATACACCTCAACATTGACAGAGATGAAATCTCACGATACGGATTGAATGTTGAAGATGTTCAGCAGACCATAGAAACCGCAATTGGTGGCATGAAGATTACCTCCACAGTGGAAGGACGTGAACGGTTTCCTGTGCGTGTTCGCTATCCAAGAGAATTGAGAGATGATCCTGAAGCATTGGGTAAAATACTAATGCCAACACCCACAGGAGCACAAATACCATTATCTCAAATCATTGACTTTGAATATGTAAGAGGCCCACAAGCCATAAAAAGTGAAGAAACCTTTCTGGTTGGTTATGTACTGTTTGATAAACGGGACGGTTACTCAGAAGTAACTGTAGTGAATGATGCGCAAAAATCCATTCAAGATAAGATTGATGCAGGTGAATTAATAGTTCCATCAGGAGTGAGCTATAAATTTTCTGGTAGCTATGAAAATCAGGTTCGAGCAGAGAAACGACTTTCTATCATAGTCCCGTTGGTTCTGGGCATTGTATTCCTTATTCTTTATTTCCAATTCAAATCAGTTAGTACTTCGCTAATGGTATTTACTGGTATTGCCATGGCATTTAGCGGTGGCTTTATCATGCTTTGGTTGTATAGCCAAAACTGGTTTGCAGACTTCTCGCTATTCGGCACCAATTTCCGAGACCTATTCCAAATCCACACCATCAACCTCAGTGTGGCAGTTTGGGTTGGCTTTATCGCCCTATTTGGTATTGCCACAGATGATGGGGTGCTGATGGCTACCTATTTGGATCAAAGTTTTGATAGAAATAAAACGGATAACCTGAAAGGAATACGAGCCGCCACCGTAGAAGCAGGTCAACGAAGAATAAAACCTGCAGTGATGACCTCTGCCACAACAATCATTGCTCTACTGCCAATTCTCACGTCAACAGGACGTGGGTCAGACATTATGATTCCAATGGCCATACCTGCTTTTGGCGGGATGCTATTTGCCGCTATTACCTATTTCATCGTTCCTGTGATTTATTGTTGGAGAGAAGAACGTAAAATTTTAAAAGGCCAGTCATGAAAAAATACATCATAATCATATTAACCTTTTTGGGCTTCTCCACATTGGCAAATGCCCAATCATTAGACGACTATTTCAAGATAGCTGCCGAAAATAATCCCGGTTTAGAGGCTAAATACAAATCCTTTGAAGCTGCCATGCAAAAAGTGACACAAGTTAGCAGCTTGCCAGACCCCAATCTTTCCTTCGGTTATTTCGTGTCCCCGGTGGAAACAAGAGTGGGGCCGCAACGAGCAAGGTTTTCTTTGACACAAATGTTTCCATGGTTCGGCACTTTAAAAGCCCAGGAAGATGCTGCTACTTTAATGGCAGAAGCAAAATATCAAGAGTTTTTAGATGCCCGAAACAAATTGTACTATAAAGTATCAGCATCATATTATCCACTCTATGAGCTGCAAAAGTTGATTTCAATTGAAGAAGAAAATCAACGCATCCTATCCTCATACAAAGAAATAGCCACTATTCAATTTCAAAACGATAAAGGCTCAATGGTAGATGTATTAAGGGTGGACATTATGCTCAAAGATGCAACCACTAACCTATCCATTCTCGGACAAAAGAAGAAGCCACTTGAAATCCGTTTTAACAAGCTTTTAAATCGGTCTGATGACGACAATGTTGTAGTTCAGGACTCTTTATTCACTTTTAGTTTGCCTGCAAACTATCGTAAAGACTCGTTACTCGCGTCCAATCCTATTCTGGATGAATTGGAGTTGAAAATTGAAGCCAGTAAAGCAAGTGAACAAGTCGCAATCAAACAGGGCTTACCTAAGCTCGGTGTAGGTTTGGATTATGTGATTGTTGGTCAACGCACAGATATGTCTGTACCCGACAATGGTAAAGATGTTTTTATGCCAATGGTCTCTGTGAGCCTCCCGATTTTTAGAGGAAAGTATAAAGCAGCACAAAAGGAAGCTCAACTCATGCAAGAAGCTTATGCGCTGCAACGAGAGGATGTTTCAAACAGGCTAACCAGTTCTTACGAAATGATTTGGTTCGAGATTCAAAAACAGCTTGAGCTTGTTCAATTGTACGAGGATCAAATACAGGAGTCAGAACAATCCCTAAGCCTTTTATTCTCTGCTTATAGCAACTCAGGAAAAGACTTTGAAGAAGTGCTTCGGATGCAACAACAGATATTAAAATATCAAAAAATGAAGGCCACTTCCTTGTCGGAATACCACATCGCTATAGCAGAATTGGATTACATCACCTCAAACACAAATTAAAGATGGATAAAAATGCTCATAATGATTATAAAGCAGGAAGTTTAAGTTTAGCAGGTTCAATTGCATTGGGCACTGGTGTAATGATCGGTGCAGGCATCTTTGCTTTGTTGGGACAAGTTGCTGAACTATCAGGTACTTGGTTTCCATATATTTTTTTATTGGGAGCTGTTATTTCTGGGTTCAGTGCATACTCTTATATCAAGGTTTCCAATGCTTACCCATCGGCTGGTGGTATAGCTATGATTTTGCAAAAAGCATATGGCAAATCCACCATTACGGCCTCAGCCGCTCTTATAATGGCATTATCAATGGTTATTAACGAGAGTTTGGTTGCCAGAACCTTTGGCTCTTATACCCTTCAACTCTTTAACGTTGAAAATAAAGAAGTTTGGATTCCGATCTTAGGAGTTGCTCTTTTGATTGGTGCATTCTTGATTAACATCTCAGGCAATAAACTTATAGGCAAGTCTTCACAGTTTATGTCATTCATCAAAATTGCTGGAATTACAATTTTTGCTGTTGGAGCGTTATGGGCTGTTGGCTTTTCTGTTGAAGGGCTAATACCAAAAGCAAGCGACAATTCCGACTACTCTGCAGCTAGTTATATTGGAGCATTGGCACTCTCCATTTTAGCTTACAAAGGATTCACAACCATCACCAATAGTGGCGGTGAGATCAAAGAGCCAAAGAAAAATGTAGGTCGATCCATTATTATATCTCTATTGATCTGCACGTTAGTCTATTTTTTAGTGGCTTTTGCTGTAAACTCAAGTCTAACAATCACAGAGATCATTCAAGCCAAGGACTACTCTTTAGCAGAAGCTGCTAAGCCTGCTTTTGGAGATTATGGGCTATACTTCACTGTAGCCATTGCCATAATAGCCACTATTTCAGGAGTGATTGCCAGCATTTTCGCAGTTTCTAGGATGACAGCTATGCTCACAGAGATGGAGCTTATTCCTCATAGTCACTTGGGTATGTCAGGTAGCATCCAGAAGCATATGTTGGTTTATGTGGTCGGAATAGCTATTGTCCTAACTGTTTTTTTTGACCTCTCAAGAATTGCTTCAATCGGTGCGATTTTCTATTTAATCATGGATATGATAGTTCATTGGGGGGTGTATAAACATTTGAAAAAAGAAGTAAAGGCAAAAGGAATCATTGTTATCACAGCCTTGGTCTTAGATTTTGTTGTACTAGGTGCCTTTTTATGGATAAAAGCAAAGTCCGACCCATTGGTTCTTTTAGTTTCAGGAGCAACAATAGTGGTAGTTTTTATTGGGGAAAAATGGTTTCTAAAAGCAAATCGCAGTGAAGAGCAAAACTGAAATAATTCGCACTAAATCAAAATAACGATGAAACATACATATAAAATTAGCGGTATGACTTGCAATGGTTGTAAAAACCATGTGCAGGAAACTCTGTCCAATATAGACGGAGTAATAGAAGCAACGGTTGACTTGGAAAAAGGTGAAGCAACCATCGAAATGGATCATCATCTTCCTATCGAAGCACTTCAAAAACCCTTTGAAGGTTCTAACTACAGCATCCAATTGCCAAGTGAAAAGGTTCATGCACACGATCACAAACCCAAACCCGAGTCTTCTGGTAGTGGTGTTTGGTACTGCCCCATGCATTGTGAGGGTGAAAAGACCTATGATAAACCGGGGGACTGTCACGTTTGTGGGATGGATTTGGTGGAAGAAGCCAACTTAAAGAAGACGGTTGGAAAATATACCTGTCCTATGCACCCCGAAGTAATCAAGGACGAACCTGGAGCTTGTCCTAAATGTGGCATGGAGCTAGTACCATTGGATGTAGATGAATCAGCCGAAAATAAGACCTATAAAAAGTTGTTGTCCAAGTTTTGGATTGCGAGTGTTTTTACACTGCCGATTTTTTTAATTGCTATGTCCGAAATGCTGCCGAGCAATCCATTACCCAATATCATGCCCTGGAAGTATTGGGGATGGGTACAACTCGCACTGTCTGTTCCTGTGGTATTTTATGCCACATGGATGTTTTTCAAACGGGCTTATAGCTCCATTGTCCGCAGAAGTCTCAATATGTTCACCCTGATAGGTATTGGGGCGGGCGTAGCATGGCTTTTCAGTTTGACCGGACTTTTGTTTCCCGATATATTTCCTGATCAGTTCAAAACCGAGTCAGGGACGGTACACATGTACTTTGAAGCTGCAACGGTCATTTTGACATTGGTACTTTTAGGGCAATTACTGGAAGCAAGAGCACACAGCAAAACCAACGGTGCTGTCAAGGAACTACTCAAACTAGCTCCCAATACTGCGACATTAATCGTTGACGGATCTGAAACCAAAGTCAAAATTGATGAAATAAAAGTCGGTGACCTGCTACGTGTGAAGCCGGGAGAAAAAATACCTGTAGATGGTAGTATAAGTGAAGGCAGCAGCACCATCGATGAATCAATGATCAGTGGCGAACCCGTTCCAGTAGAGAAATCAGAGGGTGAGAAAGTCAGTTCAGGTACTATCAACGGGCAGAAATCCTTTGTAATGAAAGCTGAAAAAGTTGGTGCTGACACCCTATTATCACAAATCATAGAAATGGTGAATAATGCAAGTCGTAGCAGAGCACCCATTCAAAATTTGGCTGATAAAATATCAGGATACTTTGTTCCTGTGGTAATTGGCATCTCCATAATCACTTTTATTGTTTGGATGATTTGGGGGCCAGATCCGAAATTAGTCTATGCCTTCGTCAACGCAATAGCAGTACTGATCATTGCCTGCCCGTGTGCACTAGGTTTAGCCACTCCAATGTCTGTAATGGTAGGTGTGGGTAATGGAGCTAAACTAGGTGTGCTCATTAAGAACGCAGAATCTCTTGAAAAGATGAATGAGATAGATGTTGTGATTATTGATAAGACAGGAACTGTAACCGAAGGGCGGCCTTCTGTTGAAAAAATAACCCCTACCAATGGTTTCAAAGCTGATGATCTTGCCCAATTTGTGGCGTCTGTCAATCAGCAAAGTGAACATCCCTTGGCTGAATCTATGGTTCGCTATGCTAAAGAGAAAAATATCTCATTGGTTCAAATTGATCAATTTGAATCTGTTACCGGAAAAGGCGTAAAAGCGGTGATGAATGGCAAGAAAGTGGTCATTGGCAATGAAAAATTACTAGAGGCTGAAACTATTTCTACTGATTCTGAACTGTTGTCACTGGCCAAAGAAGAGCAGTCTAAAGGCAAGACAGTTCCTTTTGTGGCCATAGATGGGAAATTGGCAGGGTTTATAGTCATCGTTGATGCCATAAAGCCGACAAGCAAACAAGCTATCGCAGATTTACAATCAAGAGGTATTGAGGTAATTATGATGACTGGTGACAATGCCTTTACTGCCAAAGCAGTGGCCAATACATTACACTTGGATGGGTTTCAGGCAGATTGCCTACCAGAAGATAAGCTTAATAAGGTAAAGGAGCTTCAGTCTTCTGGAAAAAAAATAGCCATGGCTGGTGATGGTATCAACGATGCTCCGGCACTGGCTTTGGCTGACGTGGGAATTGCAATGGGCACAGGTACTGATGTGGCCATAGAAAGTGCTGCAATTACTTTGGTCAAAGGTGATTTACAAGGAATTGTAAAAGCCTATGGCCTTAGCCATAGTGTAATGAAAAATATCAAACAGAATTTGTTTTTCGCTTTGCTCTACAATACAGTAGGTATACCTATTGCAGCAGGGATTCTCTTTCCGTTTTTCGGCATTTTGCTTTCGCCTATGCTAGCCGCATTGGCCATGAGCTTTAGTTCCGTTTCGGTTATTGCGAACGCACTAAGATTAAGAACACAAAACATTAAATAAGATGAAAAATATTAGTAAAACAACAGTAATTGTAGCCTTAACCACACTGGCCATAGGCTTGTTGTTGGGATGGTTGCTTTTTGGAAGAACAGCAAAAACTGACACCATAGAACACGATCAGGTGTCTATGGAAGCTACTGAAACCATTTGGACTTGTTCAATGCACCCACAAATCAGAAAAAAAGAACCTGGTAAATGTCCTATTTGCGGTATGGACTTGATTCCTTTGGAATCCACAGATGGTGAATTAGATCCTATGGCGGTGAGTATGTCGCCTACAGCTATGCAGTTGGCACAGGTTCAAACTATGGTGGTTGATAAGGGGAAGGCTGATAAATCAATACGTCTGAATGGGAAAGTACAGGCTGATGAACGTTTGCTATTTACCCAATCTTCGCACATCCCAGGCAGGATTGAAAAACTTTCAGTCAATTTCACAGGTGAATTTGTTACAGCAGGTCAGGTTTTGGCAAATGTGTATTCCCCTGAATTGGTGACCGCACAAGAAGAATTATTTGAAGCAAAAAAAATCAAAGAATCACAGCCTGCATTGTTCAATGCAGCCAAAGAAAAGCTGAAAAACTGGAAGCTCACAGACAAACAGATTGACCAGATAATAGCTTCAAATAAGACCATAGAACAGTTTCCAACTCTCGCCAATGTTTCAGGATATGTAACTAAAAAAATGGTCAATCTGGGCGATTATATAAGGCAAGGGGAAGCCCTGTATGAAATTGCAGATTTATCTAAAGTATGGTTGCTTTTTGATGTGTATGAATCCGATATGACTTGGATTAACAAAGGAGATGCAGTGATATACACAGTGCAATCAATACCGGGCAAAACATTTCAAGGAAGAATTAGCTACATCGATCCTGTGATCGATCCAAAAACCAGAGTGGCAAAAGCAAGACTTGAAGCTACAAACAAAGGTTTAATGCTAAAACCAGAAATGTTCGCAACTGGAACGATAGAAGCAAAAACCAATACCGATAATGAATCCTTAACTGTTCCTAAAACTGCCGTAATGTGGACAGGCAAACGCTCCGTAGTTTATGTGATGCAAATGTCAGCTCAAGGTGTAAGTTTCATAATGCGAGAAGTTACTTTGGGCCCAGAATTAGGAGAAAGTTATGTGATTGAAGAGGGCTTGCAGCCTGGCGAAGAAATAGCAATCAATGGCACATTCAGTATTGATGCAGCAGCACAATTAGCAGGTAAACCAAGTATGATGAACCCGGAAGGTGGTGTAGCCATGACTGGTCACAATCATGGTGGTAGCACTAATTCAAAAATGGAAAAAATGCCTGTTTCATCTAAGAAAACAACAATATCAGAGGATGCCAAAAAGTCTTTAGAACCACTTTTTGACAACTACTTCAAATTGAAGGATGCATTGGCAAGTGATGATTTTGAAAAAGCCAAAGCATCGGGCGTAGCAATGAACAATTCCTTAGGAAAGATTGATATGAACCTTTTTAAAGCAGATGCACACTCACAATGGATGCAACAGTCAACAGCGTTGAAAGCAGCTTTACAGCACATCGAACATCTTGGTGTCATCAAGGCACTGCGTGATAGCTTTATGGGTATTTCAAATGCCATGATAACAATAGCCGAAACGTTCAATCCGATCCCCTATCCAACTTATGTACAGCACTGTCCAATGGCAGACTCCAACAAAGGAGCAGATTGGTTGAGCAATGGGAAGGAGATTCTGAATCCCTATTTCGGTGAGGCCATGCTTTCATGCGGTGAAACAACAAAGACAATAAAATGAAAGAGTGTTGCAAAACCGGAGATCAGCCACCTCCCTCAAAATTAAAAAAATGGGCTTCAAGGATAATATGGGGTATTGTTTCCCTAATCATTCTTGGCTTGGTCGTAATTCAAATGTTTAATTAATAAAATCCAATAAAATGAAAAGTACAAATTCAATCTTAACACTCGCTATAGTAGCAGGTCTATCATTTTCACTTGTTGCCTGCGGAAATAGTAAATCAACCGATCATAACGATGATAATACCGAACATGATCATAGTGGTATGGATCATGCAACCGAGCATAAAATGCCCGATGGTACAGTAATGGAAATGAATGAAAACAAATCAATATCTCAATTGATCGACCCATACCTGGCAATCAAAAACGCCTTGGTTAAAGACGATTCCAAATCAGCAGCCAGTGCGGGTCAAACATTGGCAGATGCAGCAATCGCATTTGAGGCGAGTTCATTTGAAGAATCAAAACAAACGGAAATCAAAGAGATACTGGAAGTGATTAAGGAGCATGGAGAGCATATCGCCAAAAGTGAAATAGTTCATCAACGTGAGCATTTTGAAGGAATGGCAAAAGATTTCATGGACTTACTTGCAATCACAGGAACGGACAGAACACTGTATCAGCAGTATTGCCCTATGTACAACAAAGGAAAAGGGGGTAGCTGGCTGAGTGATTCCAAAGAGATCAAAAATCCATTGTTTGGCAGTAAGATGCTGACTTGCGGTTCGGTTAAGGAAACCATCTCCATGAAATGAAAAAATGGCTTAAATTATCTTTATGGGTAGTTTTTATTGTGTTGGTGGGGATTCAATTTGTCCCCGTCCAACGCAATGAAATAAAACTTGCAACATCATCGGACTTTATAGAAAAATACCAGCCTCCTGTCAAAATAGGTAATATGTTGCGGTCTTCATGTTACGACTGCCACAGCAACCAAACGACCTACCCTTGGTACAGTAACATACAGCCTATTCGCTATTTAATGGAAAAGCACATTAGAGAAGGTAAAGATGAATTGAATTTATCCGAATTTGGTAATCAATCGAATCGTATGAAGCGCATCAAATTCAAATCAATTCTAAGTCAAATAGATGATGATAAAATGCCAATGCCATCCTACCTTTTTTTACATTCGGAAGCTAAATTGGATTCCTCAAAAAAGGCACGACTGGTTAAATACTTTGATTCATTGGTTGTTGATATTGAAAAGGAAAAATTCAAATAGGTTAAGGGTTAAGCGACTACATAAGTAACCCCAACCACACCCATGTGCTTCCAGTAGGTTCATTGCATTCGTTCGTTCCTCACTCTTTTAATTCACCCACTTCCTGCACCACACAGCAAGAGCATTCCTTCATTCCTTTTCGTTGCACTCCAATCCATTCAGTCACACACTTGCTTTTCCCAACGCACACCCCAACGCAGGTAAAGCGGTGTTCGTCAATCGTTACGTTTTGTTCCGCAAAAACATATCTGCAAGGGTAAAATGTACTCCCTTCGGTCGCCCTTGCATATACCGTTCACTTACCAGGTGGTTTGTGCTCCAGTAGGTGCTCACCACCTGCCGTTCACTTGTTTTGCTACACACGCTACTCTCAATCCTCACTTGCAGCTACTTCATCCCCCCAAACCCCAATAAGGTGTTCGCTGTACTCACAGAAGAATAAAATTGGGGGTCTGTCGCTGCATGTGTTTTTGCTCGCCTGCGGGTCGCTGCGGGCTGATCGGGCTGTCATGCTTTTTGCCTTTAATCCAGTGCCTACAGTCGCTTCATTTCAGTCTCTCGTGCCTCTTTCCTTTCATTCAGCCACTTTCAGCACCACACACAAGAGTAGCTCATTCTCTTCACTTCACGAGCCAACACAGTTCCATTTCGCAATCCGTCTGTTATGCCTTCAATTAGTATTTGGTGGATTGATTATGATGTCAAACACTTCAACACTAATAACAGCCAGTAATTGCTCCATTCCACCCATCAAATCGTTTCGTTCCGTTCAATCGCTACCCTTGCCTTTCCCGACCCTAAAGCAAAAAATCACGCCAGCCCTGCCGTAAACGGTAGGTGTCTGCCGCCCTCATTCTTCGAGCTTTTGCAGCCACCACCCTTGCTCCACTCGCAGGCGGCTCGCATAAATGGCTACGCCTTAGTTTACCTGCGTTTCGCACAATTCCAACTCCACAACCAAATGAAGGAAAAGAACATAGCTAGATACAGTTGATAGATGGGGAAAGGAATAAAAACAACAACACAGTACAAAGTTACAGGCATGCGGATGTGAGCGTTTGCAAGGGTTCGCTACGCCAGTTTCAAAAAAATCTCCACCCTACAGGTAGTATTTTTTCTTCACTGCCCTTGCCACAATCACACCGTCCTGTGATGAGGCACTATGTTTAAGTTATTATTTAGAGTTCGTTTCGGTAGCAGGTGGCTATTGGCGGGCGTTCGTACTTCTGGTTGTCCATTCTTCATGGGCATTGTTCGGTGTGGTGTAGTTGATTACACTATTCGGCTCTTTTGGTTAGAGCTTAGTTTCTCAGAGCTACCCTTTTAGGGTGGCTTTTTTTTTCCTTTCCAGAAGGGTAGTATTGAAGACAATAAAAAAAATGAGACAAGCAAAATTAGGTGGGTTCCCACATGCCCAACGCACAATAGGTTTGTCAAGGTCAAGCCCTTCGGGTTTTGATAAAAATCTCCACCCTCTGGGTAGTATTTTTCCCAAAAACCTTGTCAACCCTGCTCCACCCACCTTTTCAAGAGCTTTCTCTTTTCTTTTTTTCCCTTTTTTCTTTTCTCTTTTAAAAATGTCTGTGCGGAGCGTAGCGAGCAAAATTTTAATGGCTCACTATATGAAAACGCACAGCATCAAATGCCACAGACAGGAAACGATTTACAAACAACCTCATTTCTTTATCCTGAATAAAGGATTGAATAGCGGAAAACCCCTCAATACCCCTTGCCCGAATTGCTTTGTATGTATTGCAGAAAATGAAGCAGTCAGAGAATTTCTGTATTGGCTTTGTTTCGGATTGTGGAGGTCAAAATCATTCCATTTCTATTTGAAAGGTTCGGTGATACCATTCATAACTATTGATGAGATCCGAAAAGTGATCAGAGACAGTGAAGCCAAAGCAAGCATTAAGAAACAAGCATTTGATAAGTCGATTCAGGCACTAAAGCTATTGGATGTCAACGAGCAAAAAATCAAGCTCACCTTAAAAATGATAGATACTGCCAGGCAGTCAATATTCCACAACCTAATGAAAGAATCAGGGACAGGTTAACTCCTTGATCTGACAAAAGAACAGGGCAACAAAGGCAAAATAAAGCACACCAAAGCAACAGCAACTAAGAATGAATCTTCGCCTGTTTCTTGTAGTATTTTAGATGGTGAAGGGCAAATCCATGGTAAGTCCGTGTCAAGTCCAAGCAAATGTTTAATCCTTAAAAAAGCGTAAAAAGATGGGAAAAATTAATCAAGGTATTCTCGGTGGTGTCTCAGGACAGGTTGGGAATGTAATCGGTGGAACTTGGAAGGGCATCGATTACCTAAGAATCAAACCTTCCAGTGTAGCGAACCCAAGAACTGAAGGTCAAGTTGACCAGCGTTCAAAGTTCTCAATTGTATTGAAGTTCTTGCAGCCAATGACAGACTTCCTTAGAGTTGGTTTTAAGCAGTATGCCAACAAGATGACCCAATTCAATGCGGCCATGTCATACAACTTGAATAACTCAATTACAGGTGCATACCCCAACTTCATGGTGGACTATGCAAGTGCATTGGTTTCAAGAGGTAATCTGACGGTAGCTGCGAACGGTGCAGCTTCTTCTCCAAGTGCTGGAAACGTAGAAGCGACCTGGACAGACAATTCAGGAAGTGGTAGTGCTCAAGCGACAGACAAGGCTCTGATTGCTCTATTGAACACTTCAAGAGGTGAGGCAGTTTTTACAACTGCGGGACCAGACAGATCAGCTGGTATAGCGACCATTCCAGTACCTTCTGAGTACTCAGGAGAAGACGTTGAAGTCTTCTTAGGGTTTGTATCAGAAGACGGAACTAAAGTTGCTAACAGCGTTTATTTAGGCTCTGTAACAGTTGCGTAAAGCGATTGGTGTTTTCGATAAAAACCGCTTCCTTTGTGAGGCGGTTTTTTTATGTCCACTCCGCTCCATTTTTCCTTTCTTATCCCTTATTTTGCTATTAATCAGCTATTTCTGTTGCTAATTCGTTTCTACTACTTTAGCAAAGTGCTGAATAACAATAAGTTACATTCATTTTAAATATTCTGTATCGGGAAGTAATCATATCATAATTAGTTATTGAATAGTCTATGAAAGACACAATTAGTAAAATATCTGAACTTTTGGGGAAACAGCCCGAAGGTTTCAATCGCTTATTGCTTTCAGACTTAGAGGCTAGAAACGTATGGAAAAAGCAAGTCAATCATATTTTTCATTATACGCCAAAATGGGATTATCTCAAAGGAATAATAAATGAAGGCTTTTATCCATCCTACTCTGAAGAAGTCTTCTCGGAAAATGAGAAGATTTACATTGCCATGGTGAGCTTTTGCAATATTGCGATAGCTCAAACCAATGATTATTTGCGTTATGGTAAGTTTGGAATTGGATTAAGTATCGAATGGGCTTTAATAAACAACATTAATCCGGTTCACTATTTTCATGATCAATCAATATTTAAAAAATTATATAATCAAGTAAGTGGTTTAATTCTGAATAATTTGGAAGAATTAAAGGCAGTAGAAGGCATTGATGAAATATATAGCTTGAATCGTATGATGTTTAAGCTCATCAAGAATATGAGTGTAGATTTTGATGGACTACTAATTAATGCCTATCAAGAAAGAGAATGGCGATATTTACCCCACATAGATGCACTTGAGAAAGATAAAAATCCAGATATTCTGATTGAATATGAGCATCAACACGACGCTTTAATATTGAATAGAAAAAATGATCAAAAGCTTTTCGAGCCCTTAAAATTTGATTTAAGCGACATAAAGTACCTCCTAGTTCCTGACGATCAATACAGGAATCAACTCGTAGATTGTTTATCAAATAAGTTTGGGGCTAAGAGTTTAAAAGAGCACCTAACATCAGGATTGCTTATTCTCACAAGTGAACAGCTGGCGCTCGACTTTTAATAGAGATCAAGTCTCTTTTTTCCTCTAACATACACACCTAATTACATCATTTGATATAAAAAACTAACCGCTAGCAAATAAATTTTCATTTTTGGCGCTAAACAGTTTCTCGTTATGAAATAAGTATTTAATTTCATTAGCGATAAATCAATTCGTTTACTCTAAATCCAAAATCATGGAAATTATCAGATTACCTCAAATGCGCCTTGCTCAATTGCAAGCACTGACCGAAAACACCGTAACAATTACGCAAGACTTGCCCGAGGTGGCGGCACAAGTAGCAGCCGTCGAACTGGCTTTAGAAAATTTTCTTAAAGGGATGACAAAAAGTAATGCCGCCTCTAATAAAAAAACCCTCGACAGAACCAGAGATTTCTTGAATTCTGGTTTTTATAAAGTATCCCTTCGGGTATGAGCATCTCGAATTCGGCATATAACTAGCTGAAATTTGCAGAAAAAAGCTATGCCACGCAAGAGTGAATCAGAGATGTTTCCTATCATAGAGGAATGGGAGTCTAGCCCTGAGAGTATGGGGCAA
>JAVJRN010000063.1:0-2153 GCA_040218415.1 Cyclobacteriaceae bacterium | reverse complement strand
TCCATGGGATGGCCTGATAAAGTGCTCCCAACTCACTGTTGAGAAATTTCTGAAAAGCTTTGTCTGCATACTGGTGCGGAGCAGTAAACTCAAGTTGCAAAATATTCTTTGGGAAGTGATGGATGTTAGACATGTATATGTAATATTTTACAACACCAATTTAGCCCGGTTATCCTTATTTTCAAGGTCTTACAGAGAGAAATTTGTGACTATTTATTCAATCCAGAGCCTGCAAACTTGCTTTTTGCTATTTCACGAACTACCCTAATTAATACCGGGTTTCTGCCTCTAGGTAAAATATATATGGTGGCGTGAAAGGCGCTCCGCTCCGACAATTTATAAAAATGAAGTAAAACCACGCAAAAGACACGCGTTGATAAACACTTCTGATCCTCATTTGCGATGAGGATGCATGAACCCCACATTTGTAACGTGAAGGTATACCGACGAAAATGGGCAATTATACATTCCCAAAGCGTAATATCAAATCAATACCAAAGGTCGCATGGTCGCATTGAAAATGTTATTCTTCAAAATCGTCGTTGTGAAAGAGGATGAATGAGGGGCTACCAAGGTAAGAAATGAAGCAAAGAATGAAATGTTTAACGCGATTTGTTGCTGAATTCTAATGGTTTTAACGAGCTCTTTAAATATTGCAAATCATTCGGAAGATTCACTGGAAGCCTGACCGTTCCTTTGGTACCTACATTTACTTCAGACCAAATATCCAAAATACCCTGATGGCCTTTTATGATATTATATGCAATGCTCAGCCCCATACCTACCCCATCTCCAGGTTCTCTTCTTGTGAAAAATGGATCCATCACACGAGGTAAATCTTCAGGCGCAATGCCTTCACCATTATCTTCTACCTTTATAGTACAGAATTCCTTGTTATTCTGCGTGGTGATAGAAATAACACCCCCCTTGCCGCTGGCAGCTTGAGTAGCATTTTTCAAAATATTCAAAAAGGCGTGATACAATTGACTTCTATCTCCTGGAATAATCATCTCTTCCTTTTCAAATTCAGTTTTAATTTCTAAGTGAATATTTGCTTCACAACTTATCAGAACGACACATTCCTCAAGTATTTCATGAATATCACAACGCTCATATCTACTTATTTTTCCACGGCTAAATTGCTGTAAGCTGGTTATGATTTTAGCGATTCTATCTACCCCTTCATCTATAAAATTGAGTGAATCTTCTTTAATTTCCTGATATATCAACTCATGACTAACCAATTTACTTTTAATTATTTCAGAGCCACCTTTAATGTAGTTCAGTGGGTTATTAATCTCATGACTCATCCCTGATGCAAAAACCCCGATGGTGGCCATTTTTTCGGATTCCAATAATTTTTCCTGCAACCTTTCCATTTTGCGCTTATAGTGATTAGTGACATTATCCAGAAACAACAACCCCATAGCCACCAGAAAACCAACAATTGCTGTCATTACATTAAACAATAACAGCTTATCAGGATCAATTCCTTTCTCTTCTAAACCTACTCCTAGCCATGAGTAAAGGGGATTGAGTAAAAAAAGAACTAAAAACGGAACACTAATTAGGCAATATAAGAGCACCCTATGTCTGGAATTAATGACCAAAATAGGTATGACTATCGACGCTATCAGCCAAAGGCTACTCCTGTAGTAATCGCTTTCAGCAATAAATTCTAGAGGTGTAAAAATCCTAAGAGCTGTATGACTAATTACAAGAGAAAAAGGAATGATCAGACTAATGACTACTGCCCCAAGGTTTACATACCCTTTAGCGTTTAAAATAAGTACGCCAAAAGCCATGGATAGTGGAATAAAAAAAGTAATCAGGATACTTACTGAATAGCCAAAGGAATAAAACAATGGAAATAACGAAGGGACTATCAGGCAAAAAATCAGACTTAGCTGATTTGAAATAATGGTCTTGATCTTAGAATCATTATTTGTCTGGCTTTCAGTTCCCAATAATGAATATTTACGCCATATAAATTTGAGCATAGAATAAAAATATACTGGTATCCGACTAAAAACTGGGATATTTTGTGAGTTCTTGAAAAAATACAATAGCGAGGATTTGATACCTCGCTAAAGTTGCTGATGTTTGAAGTCTTCACACTTTGAACATCATGGTTAAAAATACAAATCTTGCAG
>JAVJRN010000044.1:0-29842 GCA_040218415.1 Cyclobacteriaceae bacterium | reverse complement strand
AACAAAAGGTGGGCATTGGGAACTCACCGTACAAAACACATAATTTATAAAACATTCCACTGCTGTCATTTAAAGAAAACCATACATCAGCGCTTCTCGTATTGAAACTGCTCATGAATGAATAGGGGCCGGAAATACCATATTAAATAGTAAGATTTTTACGATTGAATCCCTTGAGATTCCGAATACCTTTTTTTTAGTATTTAAAGAAGTATATCAAAGCAGGCCCGAATAAAGACGCGCCCAACTTCTCCATTATTAATAGACCGAATTTTGCATTGTCTGACTCAAATCTTTAATATTGAAAAGCAGTCCGAAAATGGATTGGATACACTTTTCTTCTGAGGTTAAATGTCAACAGGAATTCGATTCATAAACACTTTTGTATTTTTGTTACTCAATTTATCGCTTTTCGCGGAAAATTTCGAACATCTAGGAATTGCAGATGGTTTGAGCCATCCTTGGGTTAAATCCATTCTTTTGGATACAGAAGGTAGTTTATGGTTGGGGACTGCCAATGGATTGAATAGGTACGATGGCTCTACTGTGACGGTTTATAGAAATTCGATAAATGAACGGAATAGTTTGAGCAATGATTTTGTTAATGCATTATCGCTTGGACCCGAAGGAAATATATGGATAGGAACGATTAGCGGAGGGCTGAATAAGTACAACCCTAAAAAAGACACTTTTACAATATACCGATCAGCACCAAAAATTGCTTCGGCATTACCTTCTGATAACATCACGACTTTATTTTTAGATTCTCGTAACCAACTTTGGGTAGGCACCAGCATGGGGTTACTACAGTACATACCGGAAAAGCAATCATTTCAAAGGAATCCTCTACAAAAATATGGTTTAACCGTTTCTGGAATGGTTCGGGATATTTATGAAGACCACCTTAACCGGCTTTGGGTAGCTTCAGATAGTGGGATTCATATTGTTCATTTGGAAAACAGTATTGTCAAATACATCAACAGTGATAATACACCACTACCAAATAAACCAGTTAAATCTATCTATGAAGACGAACAACAAAACATTTGGATTGGTACCATAGGTGGCGGAATTATGCGCATAATTGGAGAGTCTGAATATCAGATCATAGACAAAACCAACGGCTTAGCCAATGATAGAATACTCGCAATAAGTGGAGATCAAAATGGTAAGGTATATCTCGGTACTGAGGGTGGAGGCCTTCATATCTACCATCTGCAAAATGACCAAATTGAAATTACGAAGTTTGATCCAGACAATCAGAAATCCTTGAAAAGTAATTCCATTCATTCTATTTACTACGATTCACAAAGTACGATTCTGTGGATTGGTACTTTTCACGGAGGGGTCAATTTTATTAGCCGATGGGATAAAAAGTTTAGACATATACAAATGCCAAAACTGAATAACAATTTCATTCTTAGCTTATCCGAAGATAATCACGGAAGAATTCATGTAGGAACAGATGGTGGTGGAGTTTCGATTATTGATAATGGAGAAGTCCTAAGAAGTCTTACAGCAAAATCAAGTAATATTTTAAATGATGTAGTGCTTTCATCTTACATAGATAACGAAGGGGTGCAATGGTATGGAACATTTCAAGGAGGACTGAGCTATAGGACTGAGGATCAAAATAGCTTTATTAACCTTCTAGAAGGAGAGCATAGTCTTTCTGATAATGATGTAAATGCTATTGCCGAAGACACCTACGGCAGTTTGTGGTTAGGTACTATGAATGGCGGTATTACCCAACTAAACAGGCGAACCCAAGCCGTTCAATTTTTTAAATCATACGCTGGCGATGCTAAAAGCATTTCGAATAATTTCATTGCTAAGATTGAGCAATTAAATGAAAAAGAGATGCTGGCTTTAACAGGTGTCGCACTCGATATTATCGATATAAAAACGGGTGAAGCATCTAGTTTCAATGCACGATTTGATACATCAATTTCAAATCCAAAATGCTTTTTTATTGACAGCATGGATAGAATATGGATAGGCACGGACAAAGGTCTGTACTGTGTCCAGAAAGGAGTGTCTACGATTCATTTTAGACATGCTGCCGGGCTTACTTTAAATTATATCTCAAGCATTGAGCAGGATAATTCTGGTAATCTTTGGGTATCTACATTGAATGGTCTAGTAAAAGGGATTGGAGCCGTTTATGAGCCTAGATCTACAGTGTTCCATTTATTTACGCTGGATGATGGGCTTCCCGGTCTGGATTTTAAGGCCAATGTTTCATTAAAAGCGAAAGATGGTAGTTTGTATTTTGGCTGCAATAGTGGCTTAGTGTATTTCAACCCTGATGATATCTGGCTTAACCCGAATAAACCTAAAGTCACATTCACAGCATTTAGTTTATTAGGTGAAGAAGTTGATTTTAGAAGTTTTGAATCAATGAATCGCCCTATCCAGTATACCGATGAGTTGATTCTTAACTACGATCAGAATATTTTTTCATTTGAGTTTACCTCCTCCAATTTCTTATTACCAATCAAAAACAAATATGCGTATATGCTTAAGGGGTTTGATAAGGATTGGAGTATAGCCTCTAATCAGAATTTTGCCAGCTATACCAACATTCCTCCAGGCAAATATGAATTTATGGTTAAGTCGGCCAATAATGATGGGATCTGGACTGAACAGCCCACAACCATTTCTTTAGAAATTATACCACCATGGTGGGAACTGGTTTGGGTAAAATTCTTAGTGGCGATTTTGTTTATAATCATACTGATCTTAGCCTATCAGTCGAAAGTGGATCAGTATAAACGCAACCAAGTTTTGCTTCAACAGAAAGTAGAAGAAGCAACTCAAGAGCTTACTCACGTCAACAAGCTACTTGAAGGCCATGTAGAGGATCTGATTTCAAAAAATGAATTGTTGCAACAACAAAACGTAGCGCTGGAAAACCAATCTGAAACCATTCAGTCGTTGATGGAAGAAGTAAAAGCGAATAATGAGACAAAACTGAAGTTCTTCACGAATATTTCTCATGAACTAAGAACGCCACTAACGCTGATACTGGGTCCAGTTAAAGAATTGTTGAATACGAGAGATAAAAAGTACTATGAAACGTATAAGATTATTTTCGATAATGCGAGCCGACTTCTCAGGACTGTTAATCAACTGCTTGACTTCAGAAAGCTTGAAACTGGTAATACCCATCTGGTAGTCACCAAAACTGAGATTATCCGATTCTTCAAAGACATCTTTGATTCCTTTGATTTTCTTGCACGTAAACGACAGATCGATTACCAATTCATCACCGATCAACACAACATTATTGGATTAATAGATCTGGAGAAAATGGAGAAAGTGCTGATGAATCTCATATCCAATGCATTTAAGTTTACCTTGGATGGCGGTAAGATAATAGTACAAATAGCTCAAAATAATCAAGACTTAGAACTCGCTATAAGTGATTCCGGACAAGGAATTAAGGAAGCGGATCAGGAGAGAATTTTTGATCTTTATTACGAAGGAAACCCTTATAGCGGAGACAAAGGAACTGGACTAGGGCTAGCCATTATAAAGCAGTTTATAGAACTCCATCATGGTTCCATAGAAGTAGAAAGTGCTATAGGCAAAGGCACGAAGATGATTATTAAGTTTCCGCTAAATGAAGCAGCTTATGAAAATGACAATAGACTTCCAGACGATGAGGATTTTGATCTTATGGACAATGTTGTTTTGGCTGAAACGGAACTAGCAAGAGATCATCCGGAGGATCCTGTTATTGGCCAAGCCATGTATAAATTACTTATTG
Source organism: Cyclobacteriaceae bacterium (assembly GCA_040218415.1). GTDB lineage: Bacteria > Bacteroidota > Bacteroidia > Cytophagales > Cyclobacteriaceae > JAVJRN01. Next base: position 26,070 of record JAVJRN010000044.1, on the reverse strand, counting down.
TAGAGGATAATGCAGATATTAGAAAATATATTAAAAAGGCTTTAAAGGGCAATTTTCAAATTATCGAGGCTAAAAATGGGCAAGAAGGGTTAGCAATTACCAGAAAGTTTCTTCCTGATTTTATTATTAGTGATGTCATGATGCCCGAAATGACTGGCACAGAGATGTGTCGAATAATAAAAGAAGATTCTGAGTTGGCTCATATACCTATTACGCTTCTTACCGCATATTCTGGTGAGGAAAATAAGGTCCATGGATACTCGTCTGGTGCAGATGATTACATGGTGAAACCTTTTGATGTTAACCTTCTTAGAACTAAAATGCTCAATAGAGCAAAGACTCGAACCACATTAGTAGAAAACTTTAAGCGACATGCATCGCTAGACATCTCCCATTTTGCAGAATCAATTTCAGATAGTCAATTTATGAGCCGTGTTATAACGATCATTGATAACAATATATCTAATGGCGCTTTTGGTGTCGATGACATGAGTGATAAGTTGGCTATGAGCAGAAGAAACCTATTGCGAAAAATCAAAGCCAATACCGGCTTGTCTGTCTCCGAATTTATTAAAAATATTAGGCTCAAAAAGGCTGCCGAACTACTAAAGGCAGGCCAGTTTAATATCTCAGAAGTAGCATATCAGACGGGGTTTAATGATCCGAAATATTTCAGTAAATGCTTCAAACAGGAATTTGATATAGCTCCATCAGACTTTTTAAAAGAGCATTAGCCTTATATAGCCACTTGAAAAGAGGAAATTCGAGACATTTTGTCTCAAATCTTACCTCTGTTTTTTGTAATGCACTGTTAATCAGTTGATTAATAGTGGTCTCAATCTTCCACCTATTAAGGATTTTATTCTACCATCCTTCTTATTGCGAATTCTATAATTGTGTAGTCAAATAAAGCATGATTTTTATGCTTTTTGAAATTGGTAACGGTATCAATTGTTAAACCTTCAAGACTACTGATTATGAATAAGTTTTGTTTAATCATGATTTCTGCATTAATTCTATCTTTCTCGTGCGAGCAGGAGCATGATACTATACTCGGTAACATAAAACCTCCAGTAATAGCGCGTTTCAATACAGACATAGAAAGCGATTCTATTGTACAGTTTTTTAACCTCTCGGTGAATGCAACTTCTTATATATGGGATTTTGGCGATGGCAATATCTCTACCGAAGAAAATCCTATGCATCATTTTAACAATGGTTTTTACACCGTGTCGCTTACGGCAGCAACTGATGTAAATTCTAATCAATTTATACAATCTATTGATATTGTCACAGAAACGGTTGACTTCACACCGCCTCCAGTAGATACCTTTAAAATTGTCCAAACAAAATGGGAATACCTCACAGGCGGAGAAGGCAGCTCAAAAACCTGGGTACTTGTCAATCAATTAGATGCTATTTCATTTGGTCCAAAAAACGAATTGAATGTGAAGTGGTGGGGAATGGGTCAGGGAGATCTCAATGATAGAACCTGTTTACTCGATAATGAATTTACTTTTTCCTATGACAGTATTTATACCCGAGATGTAAAAGGAGCCGTTTGGAAGGAGTTTAACATGTTTCCACAAGTGGGCTGCATGGCTAATGGAGCTTATGAGACCACTAATAAAGTTACCAATGTAGAAGCTTGGGGTGATGGGGCATTTGATTTTCATATGACCCTAGGACGAGACTCTACAGTCATTGAAACTAAAGGGTTGGGGGCATATATAGGACATTATGTGATGGGGGTCGATGACTCAAGTTGGGAGCCAGCCATTAGCTACCGCTACTTAATAACGAGTATATCCTCCGATACATTAAAAATACAATCGTATGGTTTTGCTGGTGATTCCCCTATAGAAGGCTTTTCAGAAAATGAAGCAGATAGGCACTGGAAAGCGACTTTGGTAAGCAAAAAGTAACACCCATTATACAATAAGCAATGAAAAAATATATTTTATCCATAGCCTCTGTTTTTTTCCTATTAAACGCATTTGCACAGGATTTACTTAAAGGTAAAGTCACAGACAATACTGGGTTTGGTCTCCCAGGAGTTACAATTATTATTGAGGGGGACTTTACAGACATGGTAGGAACAACTACCGATTTTGAGGGAAACTTTTCCATTGATTTACCTGTAGGGTCAAAAACGGTGACATTCAACTTCATAGGTTTTAAACCTAAATCATTTGATATAAACGATCAAAGGTTTTTTGAAGTAGAAATGTCTGAGAACATTTCCGAACTCGATGAAATCGTAGTAATAGGTTACGGAACCGAGACTAAAAGTGATGTAACGGGTGCTATGTCATCGCTAGATCCAAAAGATTTTAATAAAGGAGTGATGACCAATGCCAATGAAATGATGCAGGGCAAAGCTTCTGGAATACAGATTAACCGGTCATCGGGCGCGCCGGGTGCGAGTTCCAATGTTCGTATAAGAGGAATTTCTTCTATTTCAAGATCAAGAGGGCCACTTTATGTTGTTGATGGAGTTCCCATCCAGGGAGCAGTAGGTGCGGTTACTTCTTCAGGAATAGATGGAGGAGGTACGGATAATTTAGACCCTCTCAATTATATTAATCCAGATGACATCATTTCGATAGATATATTAAAAGATGCCTCTGCTACGGCCATTTATGGTTCAAGAGGAGCGGCTGGCGTTATCATAATCACTACTAAAAAAGGTGAAGAGGGCCAAAATAATTTAAGTTTTTCATCATATACCTCTGTGTCTAGTCTTAGAAGTAAGATTGATGTTTTGGGTGCCGAAGATTGGGTTAAAGCACGCCAATTGATGGCTTCCGAAACGGGCGATCTTACTTTTTTAGATGAAAATTTCGGTGCAGCTACTGATTGGCAAAATGAAATATTTAGAACGGGTGTCACGCAAAATTACAGTGTGTCTGCTTCGGGTGGCAGTAAGTCATCCAATTATCTTTTTTCTCTTTCATACATGGATCAAGAAGGTGTAGTGATTAATAGTGGGCTTGATAGAATTACTGGACGATTGAATTTGCGGCAAAATTTGCTCAATGACATTTTGATTCTTGAGGCCAACCTAACAGCAGCTAATATCAACAACCAATGGGCACCTGTAGGGAATGGTGGAGGAGCAGGTGGAGATCTGATAGGCAATGCCTTGAGGGCAAATCCGACCATGCCTGTTTATAATGGAAATGGCGATTTTTTCCAACCAAACACAACTACATTCAATCCAGTGGCTATGGCTAATCTAATTGATGATCGATCTCAAACGGATAGCTTCCTAGCCAATGTTGCTGCCACATTTAAATTAGCAAAGGGTCTTACTAACAAGACGAATGTTGGATTGGAAATAAGCAATACAGAACGAAATACTAATACGTCCCAGTTGCTTTTACCATTGGAAGCTCAAGAAGGAATAGCTTCATTGGCAAATAATAGAGGACATAACTTTCTTTTTGAAAATTTCACTACCTACAGTTTTACTCAAGACATTCATGATGTGACGCTAATGGGTGGTTATGCCTATCAACAACAAACTTCTGAGTTTAATACAATATTTGCTCGTGGATTTGACTCAGAGCAAATACTGTACACCAACAACATAGGTTTGAGTGATCCAGAAATCGTCAGAAATATTGGATCAGGTAAGCAACAGTATGAAATTCAATCTTTTTTTGGACGTCTACAATATCAGATACTCAGTAAATATCGTTTGACAGCTTCTTTAAGGGCTGATGGAACATCAAGATTTGGGGGTAACAACAAATATGGTTTTTTCCCTAGTGCTGCATTTGCATGGACGGTTTCGGATGAATCTTTTATGAGAGGAATAGGTAAACTATCGTTTTTAAATGTAAGACTTGGATATGGTCAAACGGGTAATGACAATGTTCCGGATTACCAATATTTAAACCTCGCAACTTTTAACAATGAGGGAGGGATTGAAAGAACACAAATAGCCAACCCTGATTTAAAGTGGGAAACAACAATTATGACTAACCTAGGTATTGATTTTGGTCTTTGGAATGATCGACTCAACGGTACAGTAGAGTTATTTGACAAAAGAACGGAAGATATGCTACTCTTTCTTGAGCAGCCTGCTCCATCCATAGTTCCTCAAAAATGGGTTAATACCGACGCACAACTCATCAATAAAGGGCTGGAGCTTAACATGACCATGTTTTGGATTGCCAATGATAAATTTAGTTGGAGCACGACTGCCGTTTACACAAGTATAAACACAACCATTAAGAACTTATCTGTTCCAATAGTTGGAGGCCAATTAAATGGTCAGGGACTAGTTGGTACATTTGTTCAAAGAATAGACAATGGCCCGAATCTTTGGAACTTTATTCTTCGAGAGCATGAGGGTTTTGATGAAGAAGGTATATCAACTTTTGCCGGAGGCGAGAATCAACAACAAAATTTTGAGGATCAATCGCCATACGAAAACCATATTATAGGGCTAACCAACAATGTTACATTTAGGAACTTCGATTTACAGTTTTTCATAGAATCAAAGCTTGGCAAGCATGTTTATAACAACACCGCCAATACCTATCTCAATAAAGGAGCGTTAGCACAAGGATTTAATACCTCGCCTGCGGATCTTATTACAACACGAAGTATCAATGATATCGCATTAGCATCTACTTATTATTTGGAGGATGCTTCGTTTGTGCGACTTGCAAATCTCACGTTGGGATACAATATGCCAGTTTCGAACGTAGACTGGATTCAGAACGCACGAGTGTACTTCACCGGTCAGAATATCTTCCTTTTGACCGATTATACAGGATATGATCCTGATGTAAACAGTAGTGCAAGCGGTGAAGGAATCGATTATACCTCATACCCTAATCCAAGAACATGGTTGATTGGCATTAACCTCAATTTCTAATTATCATTATGAATACATTCAAACAATTCAAAATCGCATTTATACTTACAGCTTTCTTTGGCTGCACAGATCTGGAGCCTGAAGTCTTTGATAGAATAGATGGTGACGTGGTTGTACTAGATGCAGCAGATCAGCTTATTGAAGATACAACATTGGTTAAGAACTACCTTTCAACTTCTTATAATCAATTGTATCAATACCTAGATGAGCGCGAAATTTTTGCCCTAACAGAAGTGACCACCGATGAGATGGTCGTACCTACTCGTGGTACAGACTGGTCAGATAATGGTCTTTGGATTCAGTTGCACGAGCACTCCTGGAATCCCGACCATGAATTTATTCAATCGGCCTGGGACGGGTTATCAAGAGGCGTAGCTCGCAGCTTTGAGGTAAAACAGCTGTTTACAGACTTTATTAGACTTAAACCTGAGCTTACGGATTTCTTGGTTCCATATAATGCGGAACTCGACGTTCTTTTGGCATATTATTCTTGGCAATATATAGACCTGTTCGGGGTGTTGCCAACACTCAATGACCAATTGTCTCCCGTTGTGCTTAGTAGGAGTGCAGGTACACAGTGGGCAATAGATCTGTTAGAAAGAGCAATTGTCGATCTGTATAGTAAGGAGGAGTTGCCCGAATATGGCAGAGTAGTTAAGGAGAGTGCTCATGCATTGTTGGCAAAAATATACCTCAATAGGTTTATTTATGAAGGCCTGAATGCGCCAACATCTGATGACATGTCTAAGGTTATTCTAAATGCTGATGCGGTGATCAATTCTGGTTCATATCAGTTAGCTGGAGATTATTTCTCCATGTTCGAGGCGGCTAATGAAACAAGTCCTGAATCACTCTTGGTCATTCAAAATCAGGACAACCTGTGGAATTACGCGCATACGACAACTCGAAATTTGATGACACTGCATTATAACCAGCAGGCGGGTGTGGTCAACTATGCTCCGTGGAACGGAATGTGTACCACAGAGGAGTTTTTTAACACTTGGGATGACGATCAAAACCCCTCAAATGGCGTCACTTCTATTGATACCAGATTTAATAATGGTAGATACAATGAACTTTTTGGTTTTGACCTAGGGATGCTTTTCGGCCAGCAATATGATCCAAGTGGCACAATGTTGAACGATAGAAATGGTAATCCGCTAAGTTTCACTGCCATCATCGGAAACATACGTCAGGCGTCAGAGATAGAAGGAGTGAGGGTAATTAAATGGGCACCAGATGATAATTCCCCTTCTCCATTTCAGGCCGATAACGATGTTGCGCTCCTCAGATTTGCTGATGTGGTATTGGTAAAAGCTGAAGCGCTTTGGCGAATGGGCAACACTGAAGAGGCATTAAACACCCTCAATGAACTTAGAATACAGAGGGGCGCAAATCCCCTTGGGTCACTATCGGCTGAAGGGAACGAGATTCTTCGAGAGAGAGGGTTGGAACTCTATTGGGAGGGTCATCGAAGAACCGACTTGATCCGATTCGATAGGTTCACCAAAGGAACTTGGTTTGCCAAACAAGTTTCACCTGATCATTATTCCATCTTTCCGATCCCGACTAAAGCATTGGCAGCAAACTCTTCTCTTACTCAAAACACTGGATACTAAGATATTACCATGAAAATATTTACAAAAAATCATATTTACATTGTGGCTGTCCTGTTGATGGCATGTCAGGAAACCATAAGTCCTGTGGACACTTTGAGTTTCAATGCGGGAAGTAAAGTAATCAGACTTAATCCAGTGGATGTTGCCAAGCAAAATCCACTGCCCGTGTATATGCACTACATGCCTTGGTTTGAGACACCCAATGATACAACCCCCAATTGGGGTTATCACTGGACTATGAGAAACTCAGACCCCACACAAATTGATCCTGCTACCGGTCAACGCGATATTGCTGCTCATTTTTATCCTTTGATCGGCCCTTATCACAGCTCAGACCCTGATGTGATTCGCTATCATCTGTTGTTGATGAAATATGCTGGTATCGATGGCATTCTGATTGACTGGTATGGAGTAGAAGGCACCAATGGAGATATTGAAATGCTACTACAGAACTCCAATAAGCTTATTTCTCATTTAGATGAAATTGGGTTGGACTTTGCGATTGTCTTGGAGGATCGATTTTCGGCGGATGCTTCTGACGTAATGGCAAATCTCCAATACATGGAAGAGTACTATTACAGTAATGTTAGATATATCAAATCCAATGACTCACCCCTCTTACTCATTTTTGGGCCTATAGGCATTACGGATGCGGGCGAATGGGAGGATATTTTGGCCTCAACTAATGCAAGAGAAACTTTCGTTCCACTTTGGAATAATAACCTCGCAGGTGGCGTAGCTTCTGGCTCTTACGTGTGGCCTTGGGGTGGGCAAGACCTCACAGATATTTCTAATTACTACGCACAGTCCAATGTGGATGATGTTATTGGAGGCATAGCCTATCCAGGATTCAAAGACTATTATCTCGAAGGACTCGGAGAGGATATTATCGGTTGGGAGATACCTGTAAGTCCACAGACTTTTGACGACATTCTTGATGTATCTCTTGATAATTTCACTACGATCGATTTCTTACAAGTGGCCACTTGGAATGACTTTGGAGAAGGCACAATAGTGGAGCCCACCGTGGAAAACGGATTTACTTTCTTAGAGCAACTACAAGACTTCACCTATATCAGTCGTTTTGGGAAAGGAGAGCTGGAACTCATTTATGACTGGTACCTATTGACCAAGGATACAGCCCTTGACGATAATCAGGAAATTCAAAATCATATAGAACAGATGTTCTACTATTTAACGGCGCTAGACGTGGATGCAGCTCGTGCTGAAAATGTTAAAATACAGAATTTAAAATAACTCAGATGAAAACGAAATATATACTAATACTCAGTTTGGTATTTTTCTTCTCTGCTTGCCAGCAGGATAAAATTCAGCAAGGAGACCTCTTGGTGAGTTCACCTGATAATTCCATTGAACTGGCTTTCCTACTTGACCAAGGAACTCCTTATTATTCTGTAAGAAGTGGAGGAGCGAAAATACTAGATAATTCTAGAATGGGATTCAGGTTCGCAGGTATAGAAGATATGATTTCCGGATTTGAAATAGTAGATGTAAAGCATAGTTCACTGGATGAAATTTGGGAACCCGTATGGGGCGAAGAGCGCTTCGTTCCTAATCAATACAATGAAATGATAATTCATCTGAAGGAAACTGGGGATTTAGGTCGAAAGATGATCGTGATGTTTAGGGCATTTGATGACGGGGTGGCTTTTCGTTATCAGATACCAGAACAAGACGGTTTGAATGAGCTTCAAATACTATCTGAGGAAACCGCCTTTAACTTTGTTGAGAATCCTAGTGTATGGTATCAGCCATGTGATACGCTTACCAATACTTGGGAAAATGGTTACGATACCTATGAAAGGCTGTATCAAAACAGTGATCTAGCTGCGATCAAAACGCTGATGCAAACACCTGCCACTTTTGTCCTGAAAAATGGTGTTCATTTGGCTATTCATGAGGCGAATCTTACCAATTATTCGTCTATGACCTTAGCGTTGGACAGTGAGAAATTGGAATTGGAGAGTCATTTGGTGCCATGGCCTGACGGAATTAAAGTGAAAACAAAAGCTCCAATGGTTACTCCTTGGAGAACCATTCAAATCGCCAAATCTCCAGCCAAGCTCGCGGCTTCCAGAATGATACTTAACCTCAATGAGCCAAGTGTGCTAAAAGATACAAAATGGATTCAGCCCATGAAGTACGTAGGTATTTGGTGGGAAATGCACATGGCCAAATCAACCTGGGAGTTTGGGCCAAAACATGGAGCAACTACAGAGAATGCTATTCGATACATAGATTTTGCTGCTGAAAATGGGATAGGAGGAGTACTGGTGGAAGGATGGAATACTGGTTGGGAAGACTGGACAAATAATCCTGATTTTAATTTCACAAAGCCATACCCTGACTATGACTTGCCATATTTAGTGAAATATGCTCGTGACAAAGGAGTCAATATTATTGCTCATCATGAAACGGGAGGAGATGTACTCAACTATGAAAATCAGATGGAAGACGCTTTTCGATACCTCAATGAATTGGGTGTTCATACGGTGAAAACAGGCTATGTAGGATCGATCAAATATAGTCAGGCAGGTTTGCATCACCATGGTCAAGCGATGATCAATCATTACCGAAATGTCTTGGAAACAGCTGCAAAATATGGGGTTTGTGTAGTGGCTCACGAACCAATCAAGCCAACAGGCTTGAGAAGAACGTATCCAAATATGCTTAGTAGGGAGGCAATGCGAGGGATGGAGTTCAATGCGTGGAGTGAAGGCAATCCTTCTAGTCATACGACCATCTTGCCATTTACTATGGGTTTGGCTGGTCCGTTGGATTATACTCCAGGTATCTTCCAGTTAGATTTTGATAAATATCGAAAAGGCAACAGCACCCATACAACATTGGCTAATCAACTGGCTTTATATGTTACACTTTACAGCCCAGTACAAATGGCAGCTGATTTCCCAGAACATTATGAAAACCAACCTGCATTTCAGTTTATCAGAGATATACCAACAGATTGGGAAAAAACCAAAGTTATAGATGCTAACATTGGGCAATATGTAGCCACAGCCAGAAAATGTAAAAAAACTGATGATTGGTATCTCGGTATAGTGAATAACGAAGAATCCAGAGAACTGGAACTTGATCTAGATTTTTTGGACAATGAAAAAGAATATTTGGCTGAAATTTATGCTGACGCGCAAGATGCCTCATATGACAATAATCCTCAAGGCGTAGAAATATCAGCTATACGCATGAAAAAGGGAGAAAAACTTAAAGTTCGTTTAGCTGCAGGAGGCGGGCAAGCTATTCGTTTTGCTCCAATACGGATAGAAACAGCTTCCATAATAAACAACTAAATGATGAATCAAATCAATAACAAAATGAAATTAATACTTATAATGTCTACATTCTTCGTTTGTAGTATGGCATGGGCACAATTACCGCCCGTATCGGTGTGTACCTCTCCCACTTCTTACAGCTTTAATGAAGAGGTTTCCTGGTATTACGATTTGTCAGGAAACGACTTGGCTGTACCTGGGGATACCTTGTATTTTTGGTCGTGGGAACCAAATACGCCTCCTAATGGAGCAGTTCCATTAATCAACATTAAAGACAGGATATGGAGGTTAACCTGGACGCCTACGGAATACTATGAAGTAGATTTAGGAACAATCCTTGCTAAAGGCAATGGTGCTTTCTGGCATGCTATTCAAGATAGTGAAGGCAATGCTATAACAGGAACCATCCCTTTTGAAATGAAAGAAAAGTTACGCCTTGGTGCTCAATGTGATTGTATTGGCCAGCCATCTACAGAAAACAACATGTTCTTAGTTAACTTTAGTAATCAGGAAAGTAGTATAAATGGTGAAGATAATAGTCAGAACTATTGGACTAATGTGACCTCAAACAACGCTTCGTTTGCACTTGTTGACAGCTCAAAAACGCATAGGTACGATATTAGAACCTCGGGTTCTTTTTTAGCGAATAATAATGCTGATTTTACTTCACCTAATGCTGTTAAGCTAGGGGAGCTGGCAGAGACTAATGCAACCAATTCTTATTTGTATCTTGAATCAGGCTCATCTGGTCAAATTGATATTTCCTGCCTGAACCCAAATCATAGCTATAAGCTGTCTATTCTTGGAAGTAGAAATACAACGAGTGAGCGAATCACCAGCTATTCGGTAACAGGCGCAACTACCCTTTCAGGAAATATCCAAACATCCGGCCAGGATCTGGGATCTGGCGACTGTACACATTGTAATGATGACGAATTATTTGAAGTAGAGATGACGTCCAATCAAGATGGGTTTATTTCTATTTTGGTTGAAACCAACAACAGCTTTGGATATATCAATGCGATGAAAATCGTGGAAAGCATTCCTGATTTAGTACCGATAACGAATATCAACATTGTTGGGGAGAATATTACTACACCAGAAGGTACCTCTCAAATGTCTGTGGAGATTACACCAACGGAAGCAACGAATAAGGCGGTGAAATGGTCAGTAGAACCTTCCAACTTAGCAACTATCAACGAATCAGGGCTACTTACTGCCAAAGGAAACGGTACGGTTACAGTTACGGCCACAAGCGTAGATGGCAGTGGCGTAAAAGGCGCGAAAGACATCACCATTACAGGTCAGTTGTATTCATTACAACAAGTTTTTCTAATTGATTTTGGTACCACTGGAAACCAAACAAGTAGCCCAGACTCTAAGGGAAGTCATTGGACTAATTTTATAGATGGAGCATCGCATGCCCTAGTAAATACCGACGGAATATCTACTGCATATACTCTTTCAGAAGATGATGTTTTATCATCTTATCCTGGTAATAACGGTGGACTTTCCGGCCCTGGAGAAGCTTTAGGTAGTCTGGCATTATCTACAGTAACAGAAGATTACTTTACAACAAACAACCCTAACGGAGCTAAATTTTATATTGATAATCTGGATCCGGAGAAGATATATAAGTTCACCATTTTTGCAACGAGGCAAAGCACATCTGGTAGAATCACCAAGTTTGATATCATTGGTTCTTCTTCTTTTTCAGAGGAGTTAATCGTAAGTGGTAACCGCAGTAAGCTGGTTACTTCGCCGTATCTGTTTCCCAACGATACTGGAGCTGTATCTATTCAACTAACAGATGTTGGTGAAAATGATTTTGTATATATCGGCGGTATGATGATTGAGGAAGTGGTATACGAAGGTTCGGTAGCTTCCGCTGTAAGCATTAGCGGAACGGATATCAAGGTGCCGGGTAAAAGCACTCAATTAACGGCAGATGTTACAATTGATGGGGCGGGAATCACCGATATTAATTGGTCTTTGAGTAATGATAGTATAGCCTATTTGGATTCTGATGGCATTTTGTACCCTAAAGGAAATGGAACTGTAGAAGTAATCGCTACAGTAGCTATACCAGATGGTCCGTCAGATACTTTAGAGATAAGTGTAAGCAATCAAATTATTGGAGATTTATACCTTTTTGGCGATGGAATTGAGGGCGATCCTGACGGTTCATCTTTAGAAAACGCTATTGCTATGAAACAACTGCCAGCTCCTAACGGAATTTTGAGTGGTGTATTTACTACATTCACTGGTGTAGATGCAACAGGAGCATTTCAGTTTTATAAAATTCAGGCAGATACTGCGGTGTATTATGGTGTCAATGAATCGGGGGAGGTAGTTGAAGGAGGAGCAGCCATTGCGCCAAGTTCAGAATGGACTGGCCCTGTTAGACTAAGAGTTGACTTAACTCAGGGAAACTACGAAGTTGTGTGGGATTACCAGCTTTTAATAAAAGGAAACGGAACTAAAGGCGCATGGGGCGGAGAAGGGGCGACCCTCAATTATGCTGGGAATGGTATTTGGTCGGATACTGTTGATTTCACATTTTCAGATGCACCAAACGATGCTACTTTTTTCAGATATTATGTAGAGTCAACGGACAATTACGGCAATTATCGACGATATCAGAAATTAACCGGGTCGCGAAATACACTAGTTCAGGATTTTCCTGACGAGTCTGGTGGAAGGGCATTTACAACGATTGATTTAAATCAAGGAAAATACATCATATCTATCAATATGCAGGACTTAACTTTTAAGATGAAAAATACTGTTGAGATAGAAGACGGGATTGCTTTTATGGGTTCTTCTGTTGCTGCAGGATATCCGGTACCTACGGCACAAGGGCCTTATAAAGGATATGCATACAAATACGACTCATTGTTACAGCAAAGATTTGATGCTGGTGTAAGCGAAACAGATTGGGCAACTGTCAATATTTCAATAGGAGGAAATACCACCCATGATCTTGAAGAGCGTTTTGAGGAGAATTTGATTCCTTCAGGGATGAGTTATGTTTGGTATGGCTTGGCTCTTGCAAATCAGGGAATACTATCGGCCACTGACAAACAAGCGTTAGCGGACGAATTTTTAACTGGCATGCAGAGACTCATTGATGACGCCAAATCGGCTCAAATTACGCCTGTAGTAGCCAACTCTTACCCCAATGGTTTTTATGATGATGAGTATGAATATGTAATTGATGCCAATATAGAAATGGCTCAATGGGATGTACCATCTGTTAACTTTATGGGAGCGCTTGATGATGGAACTGGCAAATGGGTGCCGGCTTATCAGGCAATACTTGGAGATGGAGGACCCGACAGTGCCCATCCCAATGCCGCCGGTTATAATGAAATGTTTTATACTATAGTGCCTTCACTGTTTGATGCACTCAAAGCAGAAAAACCACAACCAATAAAGCACAACAATAAGTCTCTTACTATTGATGAAGCTAACTCAGGCAAGGTGTACACTTTTTCACCTGATGGTACGGTACACTCATTCACGGTTTCATTAAACGTAAAAACTATAGGAAGCGGAGAGCTTATCAAATTGTTTTCTGGGGACACTACATTAACAATATCAGTTGATCCATCAAATGGAACTCTAGAATATAGCAGTACAAATACAATTATAGATGGCACAACTGTTTTAAATGATGGCGAATGGCATACCATTTCATTTACACATTATTATGCAGCAGCTCGCTCCATATTATATGTCGATGGAAATGCAGAAGGTGAAGCGAAAGAGCAAATTGTACTTTCGAAAGTTGACTTAAATAGCCCAACGGTAACTGAAGGCACACAATTCAGCAACCTAATTTTCTATCGTTCAGGTATGACGAAACAAGAAATTGCTCTCTTATCAGATGATTCGAAATTGTTAAAATCAAGTTTGGAAGTATACGCGCCATTAGATGGCACCAATGAACTGCCATTGCTTACCAATCTGGCACAAAGTACCGTGTCACTAAAAGTCAGCGGAGAACTTAATCAAGATGCATCCCTCAAAGATCTTAGAATAGATGGTGAAAGCTTAGGAGATTTTGATGCTTTAAAATTTGATTATGAGAGGGTTTTACCTTTTGGAACAACAACGATTCCGGAGGTTACTGTAACTAAAAATGATCTTTTTGCCACATTTGAAATTACTCCAGCAGAATCACTTCCTGGAAAGACGACTATTGTGGTAACAGCAGAAGACCAAAGTGTATCCAGCACCTACAATGTATTGTTTTCATTAGAAGCTCCTAAAACTGATGCAACACTTTCAAGTATGAAAGTTGGTGGAGTTGAGATTGAAGGTTTTAGGTCAGATTCATTAAAATATATCTTTGAGTTGCCTTTTAGTGAGCAATCTGTTCCAGAAGTAGATGTAGTGCTCTCTGATAACTCTGCTTCATATGAGATTACCCCGGCAGTTGAACTGCCTGGTACTACTTTTATCATCGTAACAGCTCAAGATGTAAACATTACAACAACCTATGAGGTTGTTTTTAATCTTGCACAAGCTTCTAATGAGGCTAGGCTTTCTGATATTCTTATCGAAGGAGAACCCCTTGTAGATTTTAATTCTGAGATATTAACGTACACTATAGAGTTACCACTTGGCACAACCCGTGTCCCAAACATTGAAGGAGTAAAGCAAGATCCCAACAGTTCTATTGCTTACGATTTCGCTATTAGCCTTCCAGGAACGAGCACGATAATAGTAACAGCTGAGGATCAGTCTACAACTCAGACTTATGTTATCAATTTCACGATGGAAGAAGAAGTTCTTGCTACCAATCATTTAAGTGGAATTAAAGTATATCCCAATCCAGTAGTAAATATTCTTTCATTTAATCAGCCATTGCCAGCAGAGAAAATAAAAATCTATAATATGGAAGGTTCCTTGCAAATGGAAGTCCCTTATCTGACTGATAGAATTGATGTGTCTCTTTTGAAGAAGGGGGTCTATTTTTTAAGATATAACGATCAAGCTATAAAGTTCATTAAAAATTAAATCGCTCTTCTTAAATGAGAGATATCCCCACAACTATAAACTATAAACTAAAACTATGAAACAACTACTAACTTTCCTATTATTGGCAGTCGGTTTCGCGGCATTAGCCCAAACCCAACCTGCTAATGTGTGTACCTCAAAAATCATCTATAATTACGATGAAGAAATAACCTGGTATTATGATCTCACAGGTAATACTTCAGTCTCCCCTGGAGACGAATTATTCTTTTATTCTTGGGCGCCTTCTCACTCAGGAGGCTCGCTTCCTTTGGAGTATGTGTCCGACATGATTTGGAAGCTTACTTGGACACCTACGGTTTACTATGCTACAGACAAGGCAACACTAGATGCTGGAGCAGATGGTATTATGTGGCATAATCTAACCCGAACAGGCAATGTAGCTGTAACGGGAACTGTGGATTATGCCATTAAAGAAAAGCTAAGAAAGGGAGGAGGTTGTAATTGTATTTTACCGGCATCTTCAAATAAAAAGTTCTTGGTCAATTTTACTAATTCTAATGCCGAAATAGGCGGGCAGGATAGTGATGGAAATTATTGGACTAATGTTACAGCAACAAATACAAGCTATGACCCAATTTCTGTAGATAACACTGGGTACTATAAAATAGCGACCTCAGGTGGCTTTACACCTAATGATAACTCTAACTTTACCACACCTGCAAAATCTAAGCTAGGAGAGTTGGCACAGGCAAATGCAACGAAATCATATTTATTTCTTAGTGGAGCAGCCACAGGCACAGTGACTTTATCATGTTTGGAGCCAAAGCACACATACAAACTTTCAATACTGGGTAGTCGTGCAACTGCTACCACAAGGGAAACAAGGTACACTGTGACTGGATCAACTTCAAAAACAGGTGTAATTCAAACTTCCGGAAGCAGCCTAGGTTCATCCGATTGTACAGACTGTAATGATGATGAATTGTATATCGCTGAAGTTTCTCCAAATTCCAATGGTGAGATTTCAATACTTGTCGAAATTGTATCGGGAGGTTTTGGATACATTAATGCGATGATGATTCAAGAATCTTTGCCTGTGATTACCTGGTCTGGGGGCACCTGGTCTAACACTTCGGGTCCTTCTACTAGCGACGATGTTTTAATCGATGATGACTATGTAACAGCAACAAATGGAAACTTGGAAATGGCAAATCTTACCGTAAATGCGGGAAAAACCCTTACGGTAAGCGGTGGAAACACGTTAAATATACGTGGAAATTTACAAAACAACGGGAGTATAATGGTAGAATCTGGAGCATCACTTTTGACCTATAATGGAAATACTTTTTCAGGCAATACAATTACTATCAAACGAAATACAAGATATGCTGACGGTAAATATTCTTTTGTGGGTTCACCGGTTATGCAAAGCTCGGCCATCACTGGAGCGAGTTTAGGTTCGTGGGTATACGCATATGATGAATCCGTGGCATTCGGAACCGATGGTTTATCGAGATGGGTCGATGCTTCAGCATCTGTTTTGACGACAGGTAAGGGTTATGCTCAAGCAGGACAACAAGAAATATCGTTCACAGGTACACCAAATACAGGCAATATAACAGTTAGTGGATCATATACAAATAGAACAGATGCTAACGATGGCTGGAATCTCGTAGCGAACCCCTATGCAGCTGCCATCGACTTTACTGCACTCATGGCTGACAATACAAATAATACAGGCTCGGTTTACATTTGGGACGATAATGGCTCAGATGCTCAACGGGGAGATAACAGTGATTATATAGTTATCAATGCATCCGGGAATACCAACAGTAAAGCAGGCAATGTATCAAGATATAATGGTCATTTAGGATCGGCACAAGCTTTCTTTATTAAATTAGATGGAAATGGGAATAACAATATAGTTTTCGAGGAGGATCAACGCGTACAAGCCAGTAATTCTGACAATAATTTTTTTAGAAAATCTGAAGTAACTCAAAGGTTGAGGGTAAATTTATTACACGAGGAAGGGCTATTCAAGCAAACCCTTTTAGCTTGGAATAAGGATGTTGATGACGTTTCTATCAATAGATTGTATGATGCGCCACTTTTCAATCCAGCAGCTGAGAACGCCATTTACTCTACAAAATTAGATCATGCACTTGCCATTCAAACATTATCTTCTACACAAACCGCAATTTCTCTGGGTGTTAATATTGGAGAGGAAGGTACTTATACGATGGAATTTGAAGTAGATGAATTTAATGATGATATGTACCTTATAGATCGTTTCATGAAAAAGACTGTGAATATCAGAAATGGAGCGTACACTTTTGATGCAACCAAAGGGTTATTGAATGATAGATTTCAGCTAGTCTCCGCAATGTCACTGCATACAGTTGAAAACATTGTTAAAGAATGGAATATATATGCTGTCGGTCAGACAATTCATATCCAACCTATGAGTCAGAAAAGTTCTGAATTCAAAATCATGAGTATTTCAGGTCAATTTATCACAGGACTTGAGGTTTCTGAGTCAGTGCAAATTCAGCTAAATGAGAAGCCTGGAGTTTTTATAGTAACAAATGGCAGTTATTCACAGAAAGTCATCCTAAAATAAGTATTAATATTAATTAAGCAGCAATGAAAAAGATCATTATAAAAATTACAACAGTATTTGGATTGGGTTTAGTCTTTGTTGTGCCAGTAATGGCGCAGGGAGCTCCACCGGCAACACCTATAGATGGTGGACTCAGCCTATTATTGGTGGCTGGAGGTGCTTACGGCATCAAGAAGGTTATGGATAATAGAAAGTAATTCACTAGCTATGGTTGACCCGTGCCAGAAGGCATGGGTCAATATTTCACTCATCTTGCAAAACGTTTCCCTATGCTAAGAATATTATTGTTTTTCGCATCAACTCATCTGCTTTTCAGCCAAGTTAAATCACAGTCTGATGGCCAACCTAGAGGCGCCTATCTTATGCCTTATCATCGATATGAAGCTGAAGAGGCACAATTATCAGGCAATGCGGTGCTATATCATTCAACGGAATTCCGTCAGGAAGAAATAGCTTCTGAAGCTTCCAATCAGAAATATGTAGGTCTTCCAGACAATAACTCATCGGTGAGCTGGACCTTACAACATTCTGGAAATGGAATCACAATAAGGTTTACCATGCCCGATGGAGTAAATGGAGAAGGGGAAAATGGTGCGATCGATTTATACGTTGACAACCAATATGTCAAGACAATCAATATTACGTCATATTGGGCATGGCAATACTTCCCAACCTCAGACCCAGATAATACTCCGGCCATCAGGCCTAGAATGAAATTTGATGAAATCCATTTCTTACTGGACAATGATTTGCAGATCGGCCAGTCTCTCAAACTGGTAAAAACAAACGGTGATAGTTTTGAGTACGGCATTGATTTTATGGAAATAGAGGAGGTAGAGGCGGCTATTTCCAAACCCACAGGTTACATTTCGGTAACTGATCATGGGGCTGTTGCCAATGATGGAATTGATGATCACGCGGCGTTCGTTTCGGCCATGGGACAAGCCGCCAGCAGTAATTCGGGCATTTACATCCCGGCAGGAACTTTTAATCTCTCTAAGAAATGGCACCTTTGGCCATCAAATATCAGCATAACTGGGGCTGGTATGTGGTATACTGAGTTGTTTTTCACCACAGAAGCCATTAATGGTGGAGGAATATATGCTACCGGTGCTACTGTAGATGTCGGTCATTTTTATGTGAATACAGTGAACGATCAGCGATTTATCAATGGTCAATATGTGAATTACAAAGGTTTTTCAGGCCACTATGGTGCCAATTCCTCGATTCATGACGTTTGGATAACTCACTTTGAAACTGGAGCATGGATCGCAGATTATACCTCACCAATCGAGCATACCGAATATCTGACTTTTACCAGAAATCGTATCCGAAATAACTATGCAGATGGAATCAATCTAAGTCAGGGAACATCGAATTCTACTGTGTCGCATTGTGACTTCAGGAGCAATGGAGATGATGCAATGGCTGTGTGGACAAGCGATGGATCTGGTGCCCAGATGGGAGTAAACAACACATTTCATAACAATACCGTCGAAATGACCTATCGAGCTGGAGGAGCCGCGATATTCGGCGGAGATGGACACAAGGTTCATCACTGCATCATCAAAGATGGCTTGGGTACAAGCGGACTGAGGCTAACTACGGACTTTTCCGGTTATCATTTTCAAAATACAACAGAAATCAAGTTTTATGAAATCACCATTGAGAATTGTGGAACAAGCTATGACCTCTTTGGGAATCACAGAGCAAGTATTGATTTAAAAGCACCCAAAAAACCCGTTTCAAATATCACTTTTGATAACATCGATATCATAAATAGTCAAAGGCATGCTGTCCAGCTCAGTGGAACCGAAATCAATGTAACTTTGTCTAATATCAACATAGATGGAACGGGCCTTGATCCTTACAGTGATTCGAATTTTACTGATGGAGTTTTGGGAACTGCTTTTTTCTCATCGGCCAATGGAGGTACCACAATGTTTTCCAATTTCAATTATGATAATGTAGAACTGGACACCGCTTTTTACCTTATCAATTCTGCTCATTCCTTGGTTTTCGAAGAGGAGGTAGTGCCCACGCTGACTGTTGGTTCCTACCTTTTGGATTTCGGGCCTAATGATGGGTCCAATGGAAATAATACTTCCAACCCAGACTCAAATGGCCGATACTGGCATAATGTCAACAATTCTGCTTCAGGTTCTTCAATCGGTTTAAAAACCTTTGGCAACCAGTCTACGAATATTCAATTGACTGTCAATTCTGGTTCACAATCAAATGGTATTTTAAATGGAGGTTTATTATCTCCGCAGGCCTCCTTGCTAGATACTTTAGCGATCGCCACGGCAACTCAGGACTACTTCTACAATACTTCTTCTAGTTCTTATTCACTTTCGAACCTTGATCTTACAAAACTTTATTCTTTTTCATTTTTTGGGTCGAGAAATGTTACCAATACCAGGATTACGGAATATGTGGTTTCAGGAATGGAACAGACTTCTGTAACATTACAGACATCAGGTACCGATCTGGGAGGGACAGGCTATCATGGTAACAATAGTACGATTGCAACCGTTGGTCCGGTAAAACCAGATGCAAATGGAGAAATACTCATCACCGTGAATGTTAGTCAAGGAGGATTCGCCTATCTCAATATGATGAAAATAGATGAAAAAACTGAGACACTTTGCACCAATGGAGCGACCGGTAATTCTCCCGGTGAACAGTTTACGCTGGTTTGGCAAGACGAATTTGATGTCGATGGAGCAATTTGTTCTGAAAACTGGCACCACCAGACGCAATTACCAGCTGGTGGCAGTTGGTACAATGGGGAAGTACAGCACTACACTGATCGAACTGAAAATGCGATAGTGGATAATGGAGCTTTACACATCATTGGTAGGAATGAGACTTTTACGGATCAAGGGGTGACCAAAAATTACACTTCTGCCAGGCTCAATTCTAAATTCGCATTTACATATGGTAAAGTTGAAGTACGCGCAAAGCTCCCGACAGGTCTGGGAACATGGCCAGCCATCTGGATGTTGGGCAAAAATATCAACGAAGATGGTGGTTTTTGGGATGCCGAGTTTGGTACTACTAACTGGCCGGCTTGTGGTGAAATAGATATTATGGAGCACTGGGGGCACAACCAGAATGTGGTTCAAAGTGCTATGCACACTCCCTCTAGTTCTGGTTCTACAGTGAACAAAGGCGGTCAAACCATCCCAACAGTAAGTTCAGATTTTCATATTTACCAGTTGGAATGGACCCCCGAAAAAATGGTTTTTAGCGTAGATGACGTGGTACATTATACCTACAATCCAGAAGTCAAAGATGCTTCTACCTGGCCTTTCGATGCAGATCAGTATCTTTTGCTAAATTTTGCTTTTTTACCTTCTATAGAAACTTCATTTACTCAGGATACACTCAGTGTGGACTATGTGCGGGTTTATCAGAAAAGCGATTATTCTATCAATTTTCCGGAAGCCGCAGCAGCTGACCCTACAGTAAATGCTACTGAAGTGGTATCTATCTATAGTCATGCATATGCTGATCTAACGGGTATAAACTACAACCCGGATTTAGGACAAACCACCACATATGAGACCTTCACAGTTTCTGGAAATGACATGCTTCGTTTTAAGAATTTCGATTATCAGGGAATTGAATTCAACCAGGCTTTAGACCTTTCAGCCAAAACTCATTTGCACCTCGATCTTTGGACAAAAGACGCGGATAATTTGAAAGTTTCGGTGATTAGCAATTATGGAGATACAAGAGAATACTTGGTCGGTTTGACCCCTATCAATCAGCTAGTATGGAACAGTTATAATATTCCATTGACTGATTTTTCAGGAGCCGGAGTGCCTCTGGATGCGATAATTCAGCTCAAACTGGATGGGAAATCAGGAACAGCTCCTTCAGAGATTTTTGTGGATAATATTTATTTCTATAATCAAACAACCCCACCAGATGCGCCCGTGACAGGTCCGGGACAGCCTGTGGAGTATCAAAGCATGATCTCGCTCTTTAGTGATCATTTTACAAATGCTCCAATGGATACCTGGCTTACAGCCTGGTCTGTTGCCGCAATGGATGAGGTGAGTTTGTCGGGCAATAACGCTAGGAAATACTATAATTTGGACTATGCGGGAATAGAAATGACAAATAACCAAATTGATTTGACAAATATGTCCTACGTGCACATTGACTATTGGACACCAGATGCTCAGGAGTTTGGATTTAAACTTGTGGATTTTGGCGCTGATGGAGTCTATTCGCCACAGGTAGATGATAGTGAGGATTATGCGGCCATGGACCCACTGGTGACACATGAATGGGCGAGCGTGGACATTCCTTTGTCTCAGTTTACTAAGCTTCAGAATATGAATAATATAGCTCAAATCATCCTTGTCGGGAAGCCAGTAGGTGCTGCTACAGTCTATATTGACAATGTCTATTTCCACAATAATCAGCCAGTGAATTTGACGATCAGCACTACAGAAACAGCAAATAGAAATATCATTTGTGAAAACCTTACCGTCACAGTAGGAAACACTTTGACAATTAGTCCTGGTTATTCGCTAACGATACAGGGAAACATGGATATTCAGGGTGAATTGATTATCGAATCCGGAGCATCACTGATCACTTTTGCGGGGAATCAGATGGACGAAGTGACGATCAGACGCAATACCCGATATGCGGATGGTAAGTATAGTTTTGTAGGTTCGCCAATAGAGCAAAGTGTGGTGAACCTTGGATCAGACTTGGGAAGCTGGGTTTATGAATACGACGAATCTGTGAGCTATGGTTCGGATGGTTTGGCACGGTGGAAAGATGCAATGTTAGAAACACTCAAGGTAGGAAAAGGGTATGCGCAAGCAGGTCAAAAAGAAATCGTGTTTCAAGGAACTCCAAATTCAGGTACAATAACCTATTCAGGAAGCTTTACGGAACGTGACGATATTAATGATGGTTGGAACTTGGTGTCTAATCCATATCCAGCAGCAATAGATTTAAAAAAATTTCTAGCAAAAAATGTCAACACTACTGGTGCTGTATACGTCTGGGATGACCATTCATCAAATACTGAACAAGGTAATAATTCCGACTACCTAGTTGCCAATGCTATTGGTGTAACATCCAACAGCCGATCTGCTAATCAAGATCGATTCAACGGAAGCATAGGGTCAATGCAGGGCTTTTTTGTGAAACTGATAGAAGGAGCAAGAGAATCAATTGTGTTCGAAGAGAGTATGAGAGAAATAGCTAACAATGAAGATCTAAATTTCTTCCGAGTTACTCCTGAACCAAGCGTTAGACTTTCATTGACCAACGTAGCTACAGGAACATATAAAGAAATAATTGTAGGGATTAAAAAGGATGCGACCACTGGGGTTGACCCAGGTTACGATGCACACAAAATGTACGAAAATAATGCTTTGTCGTTTTATTCATTGATTGACACAGATAAGTTCATTATACAAGGCTTACCAGAGAAGGCTGGAGTTTCAACCGCAATAGGTTACAGTCTCGAAACTACATCAGAACTTGTTATTAATGTGGAGGAAATAATAGGCGACTTTGTTTTAAGAGACAAACTAACTCATGAAACGTATGATCTTAATAATCAAAAATCTATTCGAATTATCGGACAAGCGGGGGTAAACCAGCAACGGTTTTTGTTGACCCACGATCCTTCTGTTACCCTTATCGACGAAGGTTTAAATCAAGCGTTGAACTTTAGCCTTCATCAGGGTGATTTGACGATTTCTGCCAATGAAACCTATTTCAAGTCATATGCAGTTTATGATCTTTTAGGTAGAACTCTTCGTGCGAGAGAAGGATTTATTGAGCATGAATTATTAATCCAGGATTTGCAACAAGGAGAATTAATAATACTACGACTAGAAACCTCTAAGGGTATTGTGAAAAGAAAAATCTTTATCCATTAAGTCAAATTCCACGATAAGCGGCCTGTTATAACCTTCCATTATTTGTGTTATTATGAGAATAACACTTTTCATAATTTTTTATGTGTCCTCACGTCAGCTTTATGCTCAATGAACGAGTCGATATACAGGAATTTCTCCAGGGTAAAACTTTAAGTTGGTCTGTTTGTTCGCATTCGCATGTTAGAACAAGTGGGTTCTGGCATTGGTCGTATTAAAGACCAGATGAATTCCGCTAAGCTTCCCGAACCACAGTTTAAAACAGATGGCATGTTCACAGTGGTTCATTACAGAACTGTGGAAGAAACTGTGGGAATCATCCTAAAAGCGATGCGCGAAAACCCTAAAATCACTGCTAAAGGCTTGGAAGAAATCACGGGCTTAACAAGAAGAGGCGTGGAGTATCATATCGACAAATTAAAGAAAGGAAAGCGAATCAAAAAAGCAGGCTCAACAAAAGGTGAGCATTGGGAACTCACCATACAAAACTCATAATTTATAAAACATTCCACTGCTGTCATTTAAAGAAAACCATACATCAGCGCTTCTCGAATTGAAACTGCTCATGAATGAATAGTGGCTGGAAATAACATATTAAAATAGTAAGGTTTTTGCGATTGAACCCATCTAGATTCTCAACTTGGTGTTAATGTTTTTACATCATAGAGGCGAATCCCCACCCTCCAGCCTGTGCATTCCGTCCCGCGAAAAAGCGGGACTACATTTACAAGCCTTCGGTCACGCACATAAGCGTATTCAACCACTCGCTTCTTCCGAATGCTTCGGAAGAAGCGAGTGGTTGAATACCCTTATCTTTCCTCCCCAAAACCCAGATTAAAGTCCATCGTACCCAAAACGGTCTCCTCGCAGGTTAAGCGGTGTTCGTCATCAGTTGCCAGCAGCAGTCACGCCAGGCTTCCAGCATCCCGAAAAATCGGGAAGCTTCCAGTGTTTCACAGAGGCAGAGCCTCCCTGTCATGCCTCCTGCTTTGGCCGCCTTCTTCCTCACGGCAGTTCCTTCTGTGCTGTCATGAGGCCTCTTTAGCCGACCCAACGTCAGGGCATTTATGGATCCCCCCCAAAACCCATCGCGCTAATCCACAAATCACCCTTCCTAATCCACCGCAGAGGCCACATGCCAGCCCAGCCACTGCCATTGTTTTTGCTCGCCTGCCGGCTCAGTCAGACAGGCTCAGCCGCGCAAACCCAACACACAACCCAAGCTGCTCCACACTGCCAGTCAGCCTCCTTGCGTCGGCTTTCTTCTGGACAGGCTTCCTTCACTCTCGCGCTTCACTCAGGATGATCCTCCTCTGCGTTCCGGCCACCTTCGTTCCGCTACAGGGCTCGCCGCTCGATCCAATGCCCTTGCAGAGCCAACGCTTGCTAAGGGGGGACAGTCCTCCTTAACCTGCGCTTTCTTTTTCACATTTTCCTGTGAATAGATAGGTCGTTTTTCCACTAAACCAATCCATTTCCTCCTCAACTTGTGTATTAAAACCCCTTGAATTTATCCTCGCAGTATAATTTTATAAATGACTTGACGACTGATCAACGATCCACAAAGACCCTGTTCAACGAAATTATTCGACGTTTTCAAAGTCCGGACAGCTCGGTTATTTCGAAGGTTTTCATGTTTCTCGACCCGTTAAAAGTTCAAAAAAATCAAACAAACCTAGCGGGCTCCCATGCCCACCCGAAAGAGTCTAGTCAAGGAACTACGGCATAAACACCAGCCAGCCCTCAAGCCCTCATTTATTCCGTTCCTCCTTGCCTAGCCAGCCACGCCCGCTCTCTAATCAGCTTTCTTTTTTTTTACTTTTTTTTTCTTTTGGGAAGTGCCGAAGGCGGATGAGCATCATTTTAAATGCTCATATTATGTTTAGATACCATGTATCCACCTATTGCGGAAAAGGGAAACCGGATAAACCGCATTTTTATGTTTTATCAAAAGGCTTAAACGCTGGCAAGCCTCTGGATAAACCGTGCCCTAATTGCTTCTTAGTTACCACGGAAAATGAAGAGAGTAAACAACTATTCTACTGGTTGAGCTTCGCGCTGTGGAAATCTGGCTATTTCAAAAAGCACTTGGTAGGGTCGGTCATTCCTTTTTTGAGGGTTAGCGACTTGCGCACTGCTTTGCAGATCGTAGGTAATCACTATCCCTGACGCGGATGACTGGCTTTTGAAAAACCTAAAAGTCCTGAAAGGAGTGGAGGAGAAGTCGAAAGTATTAGCGCAACAGCTTGAATTAATGGAGCAGTTGAAACTGGCACTGATTCACCAGGCGTTGAAGGAATTGAATTAAAACAAAAAGCCCTGACGGGACGACCATCAGGGCTTTCAATCAAACTTAGATTTTGGGCACATTGCGCTTGCCTAGTGCTTTTACAACCCATTTGAGTAATATCGAAACCGTAAAACTAACCAGCGCACCAACGGCAGCAAGTACCGCCGTTTTCATGAGATCCGAACTGGTTAAATAAGGCGAAATGCTCAACAGCGTGCCGCCGATGGTTCCTGCGCGAGTACCGTCAATCATGTGATGATGAGTCATGGCTCCACCTCCTGATCTATCACAGTCGCTTGACTGACTGCAGACATGACACTGCCAGCAACGACCAAATAACCGCCCAGAGTAACAACAGCCACAGGCAATGCGATGGGAGCCGTGAGAATGGCGCCACCAGCGGCAGCCAAGGTCAACCCAATATTTCTAAGCACC
>JAVJRN010000041.1:0-132173 GCA_040218415.1 Cyclobacteriaceae bacterium | reverse complement strand
GGTTTCAGTGAATCTTGCCCGCAAATATGCCGCTAGGAAAAAGTCGAGCTATCTACTCAGTGTAGTTCGCAGGAGTTTTGATCTTCAGGACTCAGTGCTCCTTTGAATCGTTGTGAGCTTCGGCAGATTTCACTAGATTGTCCTCTTTACAAACTGTGGGCATACAACCGATAGCTTGTCGTTATCAGCAATCATGCGAATCGAAAAATTTATCATTTGGACATTAATCCTTTTTTCTTGTGGAAACTCACGAACTCCAACAGAGGAACGAACATCTGAACTACCAAAATCCATCAAGGAAAAACCAACTACTAAGCCCAGCACAACTGAAGATTTCAACTCCTTTCTCAAGCGGTGGAACGTGGATTCTTCTTTTCAACTTTCACGCATCAAATTTCCACTTGATCAGGATTTTCTTGACCCTCATGAAAGAGGCGAAGCAACTTTAACATATGAAGACTCGACTGATTGGGTTATGTACGTTGACCTTGAATATCTGGACGAATATCATGACGGCCTGGAACTGGAATTTGAACAGGATACTGTTTGGAACGGACGCAACATCGTAACGATCCAACAGCGCGGAGATTTCTCAATGCCAGAGACCCAGTGGCATGTAGATTACACTTTTGAACTGATAAACGGCAAATGGTTCTTAACATCTTCTGTTGATTTCGTCTATTAAAAAGCTGATAACAAGCGCTGAGCAGGAATGCGCCAAGCTGCCTCTTTGCCAGCCTCAGTGCAAACATCTCCATGAATCAGCCGCTGGGAAAGGTCTGTGTTTTCTACTCGTCGCAGCTCGCAGGATTTTTCATCTTTCTGAACGCAGTGCATTCTGATACTTTGGAAGCACCCGCAGATTCATTAGTTTTATCGGAACTTGCTAAACTCGGGGCGCACTCCTGCTAGCTTAGCGTTACAGACCATAGCAGAACTCCATGAACCTTGCATTTCTAATAACACTAACTTTATTAAATCTAGGTGAATCCAACACCAACGAACTCTGCCTTAATCTGTGTGCCGAAAATAAAATTGATTTCGAACAACACATTGTTGAACCCTTCACAAACTATTTGGATGAAGTAGGGATATCCGGTCAATCTGAAATGGAGAGGTATTTGAACTACTTAACATACTTAACGGAAAATGAAGACGATTATCAGCTAATATCTCGTAACCTCAACGATACAACTTACTTGTACAACTCTCTACACGAACTAGATCTCATAACCACCGAATCTGCCAAGTATGAGACTCTATTGAAATTGGTCAAGAAGGTTAAACCAAAGAGCCCTTTAACCAATGATTTCAAGAGCATCTATAAACAACTCAAGAAAAACGATTATAACGTAAGTTCAGCATTGACAGCTCAAGGTTTAATCATGGCTCTAACGGATCATAATGTCGAACTTGAACAGTTTCGAAACCTGATAATTCTAACAATTGCACCTATGGCATACAGAAATTAAACGGTCTGTAACAGGCGCTGATCGGTTATATGCCTAAGTGCATTCTGGCTGGTTTCAGTGCAACTCGACCGTGAATCTGCCGCTGAGAAAGTGAGGTGCGTTCTACTGAGTGCAGCCCGCAGGAGTTTTTATCTTTTGGAACGCAGTGCCACCAAGCCCGACGTGGCTTATGCTTTTGATAAAAGTGGAATATAACCATTCAAGAGCTTCTCAAAACTTACTATCTTTCCAACAGTGGAAGACATAGACAACATCACCCTCAACTTTAACGCTGACAATATTTTTCTATTGAATATCAGCTTGGCCATCATCATGTTTGGCGTGGCACTCAAGTTGACAGTAGAAGATTTTCGATTGGTACTGCAACAACCAAAAGGCGTATTGGCGGGTATTTTGTCTCAATTCTTGATTCTTCCTGCCTTGACTTTTGTTTTGGTTTGGATAATGAAGCCTCATCCTAGTTTTGCACTTGGCATGTTCATGGTAGCTGCTTGTCCGGGGGGAAATATTTCAAATTTTTTCTCAGCCAATGCCAAAGGTAATATTGCCCTCTCGGTCAGTTTGACGGCTGTTTCAAGTGTTTTGGCTGTTTTTATGACGCCAATTAATTTGACCTTTTGGTCAAGTATATATGCACCTACAGCGGACTTGCTCAGCAGTATTTACATGGATTTGTGGAGCGTGCTACAGACGATAATTATTATTCTAGGAGCCCCAATTATTGTAGGGATGTTTTTTCGTCATCGCTATGAAAAGGCGGCAAAAAAATTACAACCTATTATGCATTGGCTGTCTATCCTTATTTTTGCGGCGATAGTTATCATGGCTTTTGCAGCCAATATTGATCTTTTTCTTCAATATATCTACTTGGTAGTCTTGTTGGTTTTTTTGCACAATGCGCTAGCGTTATTTTCAGGTTATCAGATAGGTCGACTTTTTGGCCTGCCCATAGCGGATCGAAGATCTTTGTCCATAGAAACTGGGATACAAAACTCAGGATTAGGGCTGGTACTTATATTTTCATATTTCAACGGACTTGGAGGGATGGCTTTGGTGGCTGCTTGGTGGGGGATTTGGCATATCATTTCAGGAATGTCACTGTCCTATTATTGGAGCATGAAATCGAAAAAGGTTATTGCCTGATCAAGGTTGTTGTATAGTCTAAATCGTCCGAGTAAATGCGTAAAATATATAGGCCAGGTTTTAGTTTTAGGATCGCTTCTTCGGCTTTTAGTTTGGTTGTATTTTGATCCAATATCAACTGACCGATACTATTGATCACTGATAGTTGAAAACTTGCTGCTGGACATTTTAATATAACATCAGCCTTAATTGGGTTTGGAAAAATGGCTATTTCCGACTTTTCGTTTTTCTCAATAAAAATGCTGGGGTGATATTCAGCTTTTCCATCAAAGTCCACTTGCTTGAGGCGATAAAATGCTGACTGATAAAAATGAAAGTCCTCAAAATTATAGGTAATGATTGTCTCACTGGTACCATTACCAGCAAGTGAACCAACCAGCGTAAAATGATTCCCATTGAGCGACTTCTCTATATCGAATCGCTCATTGTTCAATTCCGAAAAGGTTTGCCATTCTAGTCGAGCAATATTATCGCTCGCCCAACCATTGAAAGAGGCCAAAATAATAGGCAGAGCAACATGATTGCCAAGGAGCGGACTCCCAACGTCTCCAGTAGTAGAAGTGTAAGCGCTGGGATCAGTGGTATTATCATTGCTTTCATAACCCAAGCTGCCATTGGCGTCATTTCCATCGCGATTTACACCCGGAGATGTTTTTGATCCGTAGCTACGCGTGGTTCCATCTTCATTGATGTCCAGAAAAGTTGCGCGTCTGGTAGTTTCGTCGTTTCCATATGCCAGACTCCAGATAAGGTTATCATTGTTGTCAGACAATATTATTTCATCGTCACCATTGGCGAGTTGAATATTGATTTCAACCACGCGAGGATCGGAAACTCCTGCTAGCCATTGCGTTTCAAAGGTAGTCTTAGACTTAGCAAGGATAACAAAGCCTGCCGCTGCGATCGTCAGTGAACCGATGCTACTATTGTCATTATCTTCATCGGAAATTGTCCAGCCGGTTAAGTCAACAGCATTCGCCCCGTAATTGTAGAGCTCTATCCATTCCTCAGAGGCGTCCACATCAGGATCGTTGATAAACTCAGTGATGGCTACTTTTATTGGAAAATCTAACCTTACAGGGCTAGCCTGTAGATTGGGATTGGTTTCGTCATCTTCCGCGACGACATATACATTATAATCTGTCCCGCTGCTCAATCCTGAAATAGAGAGCGTAACATCAGTCGTTAGCGCAGCGGCATTGAAGCCATTGGTGGCTGTAGATGCACCAGCCGATCCTGTTCCTGCTTTTACTTCCGCAGACGAAGGAGCAGTGGAGCCATCGAGCAATACCACAAAATAAACGGTACCTGCTTCATTTATCTGGCCAATAATATCAAAAGAAGTGTTGGTGTAGTTGATCAAGAATGGGTAACCAGAAGTCCAGCTTGGCGGGGAAACATCTGTGGGGATTACTGAAAAGGTTTGAGCAGGGAATGGTGATGTAGCCGAGGCATTGGTTGTTTCTCCGTCGAGGGCATTTTTCCCACTAAAAGACCAATTGGCTATAGTGAAAGTAGATCCGTCAGGGCCTGTATTGTTACTCCTGTAAGCCCAGCCATCCTCATAATCCCAAGGCTCTCCAGAGCCATCAACATTGATGTCGCCAAAAACATCAATGACCACTTCACTTCCCGTGAAATCACCTGTAGCATCATAAAAAAGCTCGATTGCGTCGTTACCATTGATACTTGCAAAACTTGAAGCGTAAGTAGGCATGAAGCCAAAGAAGTTGTTGAACTCTGTACTTTCTTCACTCACATAGATAAAATCTCCGCTGTTTAAGCTTCCTGTAAAATCTTTGAATTCTGGACCATCTGAGCCGCCTCCATTATTTGCTGATCCAAATGCATACAGACTCAAGTCCGGAATGTCCGCTGTTGCGTAAAATTCGATTGCTTTTGGCGTTCCTCCGGTAAGAGGCCCATCAATAACACCAGTAATGATCAAGTCCTGAGAGAAGGCTGGGAAGAAGGGCAATAGAGAAAGAAGAAGTAGCGGCTGCTTCATGGCGAATTTCCTTTATCATAGTCTATTACTGCTGTACTATCAGCTAAAACTCATTGGCTCTATCTTGCTTACTCATTTGCCGCCCTTAATTTTTCTGGACT
Source organism: Cyclobacteriaceae bacterium (assembly GCA_040218415.1). GTDB lineage: Bacteria > Bacteroidota > Bacteroidia > Cytophagales > Cyclobacteriaceae > JAVJRN01. Next base: position 127,449 of record JAVJRN010000041.1, on the reverse strand, counting down.
TCTAATTTCCCAAATACGCTTTGCATCCATGAGCGAGTCAAAATGCTTTTTTAACCAGCAGTTATTTTATCTATTTATAGCATAAAACGTTGTGTATTTTATAGGAAGTTAATAAAATTAAATGCAATTACAAACACCGTTAAATAAATTTTATGAAATAGGTAATAAAAAGCGGTTAGAATCAATCAGTTTTTCACCAAGCATTGTATTTTTCGGATAGCCTAGTGGCAAAAAAAGACGTACAAGAAGACGTAAATACTTACTTGGATTTGCAGACTGAGATTAGTCCTTATATTTGCCGCTTTTAGCTTTTGAAAAGCATTATCTTTCGATGATTTTTGAGCGCTTTTTTTGTGTACTTATTGTAATAAATCCTCTAATTTCAAGTTGAAAATTTACGAATGCGCATACCAATTATTTTAAAATCGAGGATCCCATATCTCATCACAAAAGCCTGCTCTTGGGTTTTCGTTCAATTTTTTTTTGGTGGGGTAGTGGTTATTGACAGGAAAAAAATTCCAAAAGATGCAGCGGTCATTTTTGCCCCTAATCATCAAGGGGCATTTATTGATGCTGTTTTACTGGGTAGTCATGTTAATCTACCCGTTCATTTTTTAACCCGTGCCGATATATTCAAGAAAGGTTGGGTCAAGGCGATTTTGCATTCGCTTCACATGATTGCGATTTATAGAATCCGTGACGGAATCAGGAGTTTATCTCAAAATGATGCCGTGTTTGAGGCGTGTTTCGAGATTCTTAATCAGAGTAGATCAATATTGATATTTCCAGAAGGAAATCATGGCGATGAATTTCATTTAAGGCCTATTTCAAAGGGAAGTGGTCGATTGGCTTTAGACGCAAAAGCGGCATTAGGAGATAAAAAACTTTATGTAGTCCCTGTTGGCTTAAACTATTTTTCGCATCGAAGACCTTACGCACGGATGCTCATCAAATTTGGCGATCCAATAGATGCAAATAATTATATGAATTTGTATCAGGACCATAAGCAAAAGGCTTACAACGCATTTAAGGCTGACTTGGAAGTGGGTATGAAGAAGACCTTGATACTCGCGGAATATGATGAAAACTATGAAAAGAAAAAGCAATTCATCTTTCAACCCAAACACGAAAAGTTGTCGTTCGATGAGCTAAAAGCTTTGGGTGATGAGAATTATTATGAGGAAGTAAAACCGCGAAAGCTCAATGTTGCACAAAAATTTCTAGTTGGTTTTTTCAGCCTTTTCAACATTGTTCCATTGTTTGCATTAAGTAAGTTGTTGCCTGTTTTTAAAGATCCCGTATTTAAAGTATCAATAAAATATCTTGCAGGAACATTTTTCCATATTTTGTGGTGGTCACTGATTCTTGCACTTGGTTGGATATTTATTGGATGGAAAGCTGCTGTTTTTTTTGTCGTCTGTGCAATCATGTTTTTGTATGCAAGGCAATCAATTATTAAGTTTTAGTGCGTTTCATATTGGAAATAACGCGACCTGAATTTTAAATAAAAGCGAAATGAATCATTTGAAGCGATATTTTTTACCATTTTCCATCATTGCCGTTTTGGCCTGCAGTACTCCAAAAGAGAAAGCAAAAACTACATCTGCTGAAGACAACATGAAGTCGGTTGTCTCCATACCTGAAGGCATGGTTAGAATTCCTGAGGGAAACTTTATCATGGGCGGTAAAAGCGAGCAAGCTGATGTTGATGAACTGCCCAGACATCAAGTAAAGGTTTCTGCCTTTTTGATGGACGAAACAGAAGTGACCAATGAAGCTTTTGGTGCATTCGTGGAAGCTACAGGATATGTGACGATTGCCGAGCAAGATATTGACTGGGAGGAGATGAGCAAAGACTTGCCTCCAAATGTTCCCAAACCGCCCGACTCCTTGTTAGCTGCTGGGTCGTTAGTTTTTACAGCGACGGAAGGCCCGGTAAATCTTCGAAATTATGCGCAATGGTGGAAATGGACGCAAGGGGCGGATTGGAAGCACCCTAGCGGACCTGGTTCATCCATCGAAGGAAAGAAGGATTATCCTGTGGTGCATATTGCTTGGGAAGATGCGGTAGCGTACGCTGCATGGGCCGGAAAAAGGCTGCCAACTGAAGCAGAATGGGAATGGGCCTCCATGGGAGGTTTAGATGATGTCAAATTTCCTTGGGGAAATGAGCCAGTTGAAAAAGCTTATGATAAAGCCAACTTTTGGCAAGGCCAGTTTCCGTATCAAAACTTGGAGAAGGATGGCTTTTTGGGTGCAGCTCCTGTCAGATCCTATCCGCCAAATGGTTATGGACTTTATGATATGGCCGGGAATGTATGGGAATGGTGTCAGGATAAATATAGGCACGACGGTTATGAGCAGGATGAAGTAAAAGGCACCATAGAAAACCCTAAAGGACCAAGAGATTCTTTCGATCCTGCCGAGCCAACCGTTCCGAAAAATGTCATCAGAGGAGGCTCATTTCTTTGCAATGACAGCTATTGTAGCGGTTATCGTGTAGCACGAAGAATGAAATCTAGTAAGGATTCCGGTTTCAATCATACAGGATTTCGCTGTGTGAAGTCTATTTGATATCTTTTTCATTCATCGCGCAATGATTCTATTGGGTTAATCAAAGCTGCTTTTAGTGTGTGATAGGTAACCACTAGCAATGCGATCACCAAAGCTAACAACCCACTTTTAATGAATAAGTCAGGAGTGAGCGTGATTTTATAAGCGAAGTTGTTGAGCCAATCGTTCATGAGCCATAATGTCAAAGGGATGGACAGAATGATACCGATGACGAGTTGTATCGAGTATGTTTTTGCCAAAAGAATAAATACTTGGAGCGCAGAGGCACCCATTACTTTTCTAATTCCTATTTCTTTTTCTCGGCTATTAATGACCAGAACCGTGAGCCCAAGTAGTCCGATCGCCGCAATGACGATGGCGATGGTCGAAGCTACGGTAATCAACTTTTTGAGCTGCGCTTCACTTTCATATTGTTGCTGAATGGCATGATCCATGAAATGAAACTCTAAACCTTGATTAGGAAATATCTTGTCCCACGATTCAGATAAAATCTCCTCTGCTTCTATGAGGTTTTGTCCTTGAAATTTGAATAGGAGTTTTGGTAAAACAGAGCCTCCAATATCAGCGTCAGAGATACCTTGATAAATAAGTTGGATGCTTTGTGCTATAACCAGTGGCTGGACTTTATTGTGTAGCGAGGAAAAGTGAAAATCATCAATCACACCAATGATTTGATGCTCGCCAAACTCATTTCCAGGTAACTTTTCACCAATAGGATTCTCAAAACCAAAATAGTCGACGGCTGCCTGATTGATGATGATCGATTGGCGCTTGTCCAAGCCACTACCTTCTTCAAAGTCTCTTCCAGTAATTACTTTAATATCAAAAGCTTCTAAGTAGTGCTCATCCACTTGTAGAAAATAAAACCTTCTGAATACTTCGTTTTTATCCGTAAAAGCCATGTGTGCCCATGTGCGAGATCCAAAAGTGTGTGAGCCCATGGTGACATCTGTGATTTTAGGTGATTTACTTATTTCTGCCTTAAGTAGCGCATGGTTTTGTTCAGCAGCAACCACCCGTTCACTCATGCGTTGGAGTGTTGGATCTGTAGGAATTTCTACGGCAATGGATGCTTCATAGCTGAAGCCTAAATCTTTGTTTTGCAAAAAATTGAGTTGCTTTTGCATGACTAAAGTACTTGTCAAAAGAAAAACAGTCATCGCAAACTGAAATATAACCATGGCTTTTCTTACACCATGACTGGCTTTTGATTGCGAGGTGTTTTGTAAAAGCGTGAGCACTTTTCCTCTTGATAGTGCTAGCACAGGATATATGCCAGCGACTAACCCTATGAGTAATCCAAGTCCACCGAAGTAAGCCAGATGAAACCATTCGAAACTATAGGCTAATGTGGAGTTAGTTAAAGCGTTGAAAACTGGTATCGCCAGTAATGTGGTGATGGTTCCAATAGCTGTAGAAATACTCGCAATAATGACGCTTTCTGTGAGGTATTGGCTAATCAATATTGGCCGTAATGCGCCAAGCACTTTGCGTACAGCCACTTCTTTGTTTCTCTTCAGTGAGTTGCCCATGGCGAGTGTGGTGTAATTGATACATGCAAGAATCAAAACCATTGATCCAATAAAGCCAAGAATGTAAACATATTTTGGATTGTTTACCGTTGAGTTTCCTACAGGTATTTCAGGGTTGAGATGGATATCAGTTATAGGTTGAAACCGGATGTTGTATTCGTCTCGCTGTAATTCTTCTCCTAGATAACTCATCACCACATCTTGCATCTTGTCATTGACAGACTCGATAGAAGTACCTTCTCTTAATAATATATAGGTCTCTGGACTAACTGTAAACCAGTGATTCAATGTGAGTTCGGAGTAGATTTCATTGTTTAGCTCGTTTGATACTGCCATTTCAAAGCTTATACTAGAATTGAAAGGCATATCATCAAAAACAGCACTTACGGTAAATGGCTCAAAGTCTTCGTCCATTTCGATATCTATCGTTTTACCGATAGGGTCATTTTCTCCAAAATATTTCTCGGCATAGCTTCTGGAAAGGATGATAGATTTACGATTATCAAAGGGCTTTTGGGACGAACCTTTTAAGACATTGAAGTCAAAAACTTGAAAAAACTCAGGACTTATAATCGCAATCCTTTCATTTATTCGCTTATCAAAAACACCAACTTGAGTATTGATGAGCCTTACCTGAATGGCTGTCTCTATTTCCGGAAAATCCTCTTCGAAGAGGGACTCAAAGCGAAATGGTGTGACCGAATTGAAAAAGGTATGCCCTTCACCGTAGTTCTCAAAAAGATAGCTTCTGTATAGCCTGTCTGCCTTCTGGTGAAAACGATCAAAGGTTGTTTCCTGCAATACATAGAGTCCTAAAACTAAAAAACAGATTATGCCAATAGAGAGTCCGCTGATATTGAGGAGGGAGCTGAACTTGTTTCGCCATAGTACGCGCACGGCTATTTTGAAATTGTGGGTAGTAAGCATGAGTCTTTTAGTTTGAGTACTGTTAAAAAAACGAAGGGTAGATGGGCGAAAGGAACGGAATACATACCATATGAAAAACCAATTGGCTTTTTGACTGCCGTATTTTTTGCATTGATAATCGAAAAGTTCAAATAAATCACCTTCTAAATCTTCTAGGAGCTCTGGCCTACAATACCAGGCCAATAGGTTGGTTGCCCATTTAGGAGGTTGGTTATTCATATTAAATCGGAGAGAAAGTGAACTTTGGAATCTTAGAATAGAGCTCCATACGAAGCGACATATTTTGGTCTAGTACTTTCTTTCCGGCTGCTGTAAGTTGGAAAAACCGTTTGCGTCTACCACCTCGTTCGGCAGTAGCACCGCCCATTTCAGATGAGACATAAGTCTTTTTTTCCAACCTTCTTAGCACGGAGTGAATAGTGGTTACGTCAAGGTTTTTTTCCGCCTTCTCATTGATTTCTTCTAAAATGGTGAGTGCATAGGCTCCTTGGTGTAAACTACCAACGGTCAGCAATACCAACTCTTCCATTACGCCAATACTTTCGTGATCCATAGGTCAATCATTTGTTGTACATACGAGCAAGATATGTATTAGTTGTGTATTTGTACAAGTAATGATTGAAGCTATTGAAGCATGTATGTCATTCATAATACCATGAGTAGGAATCCTATTTTAGCTTTCAAGTATAACCCGCCAGTAAAAGAGAAAAGCCAAACTCAAATGAGCCTGGCTTTTGAACATGAAGAAGTGGCGAATGAATTATTGAAGATTTCTAATGAAAAAATCATTGATAGCCTCAATATTCTCTAAATGCATGGCCTCTACTGAGGCGTATTGGCTCATGGTTACAGGTCCCTCCATTTTTATATAGCCTAAGGTAGCTCCGTCAACGTAACCAGCTTCGAGTGCTTTGTCTCTTGCCACATCAAACCCGTAGAATGCTTCTCCTCCGAGTTGAAATTCTCCCCATACTCTGGTAGAATTTCCAATAACTGCATCTTTATGGCTGATAAACATGACTGGGGTGTCGCCTTTATCGAAAACATTTTCGTTTCTAAACCAGCTGAACATGAGTAACGCTCCTTGCACAGAGTGATCATACTCTGTGAGAATATTGTAATCTTCATATTTTTCAACGGCCGTATTTACTTCAGATTTGAACGTTTCATTGTTGAAATTGGCAATATCTTCACTGTCGATTAGTGCGTTGTATATAGATATTAATGCGCCAGTAGACCATCCACCAATGAAAATATTATTGGGGTCAATGTTATAATTTTCGGCGTTTTTCTTGAAATATCGAATGGCATTTCGCTGATCGATGGCACTTTTTATCCAGATATCTGTCCCTTGTGTTTCTCCAGCTGATAAAATGGAATAATTAACCATTGCTACGGCATACCCTTTCAGTGCGAGTGTGGTACATATCGCTTCCAACTCTGATGTGCGCGTCCAGTTGTTCCATCCACCGCCCGGAGATAATAACACAAGTGGTTTGGAAAAATTAGCATTTTTTGGCTCATAGAATGTCATTGTGTTGTTTGATACAGGCACCTCATATTTGATATTTGCTTTTTTGATGTAAGCGCAAAATTCAAAGTCTGTGAGATAGTCTGTAGGTTTCTCATTGTAGCTGATTTCGCATGGTTTGAATAGCTCATTTACCGTGATTTCAAAATTTGAAGTGTCACTTCCTAAATCATTAGAAGCAATTAAAGAAATTGTAAAGTTTCCGTGAGACCTATAAATATGGCTTGGGTTTGGTTCCGTTGAGGAATTGTTATCTCCAAAATACCAAACATATGAATCAGCATCAATTGATTCATTTATAAAGTCAATGCTTTGGTCCGTTGTAGCTTCACTTACAGTTGTAAACTTGGCTATGGGTAAAGTTTTCGGACTTTCTTCAGAGCTACAGCTTGTAATAAATGCCATTGTTATAGAAAAGGCGATATAGACAAATAGTTGAAAAATCTGTAATGACGAGCTGCTTTTTCTATTAGAGATTGAAGTTTTCATTGTAGTAATGTTTTGGTTTTGAAATAGTTACAATGCAAAGCTGGGGCAATTAGCTAGGGGAGAGGTAGCACGTATGTTGTGTAAACCTTAAGGTTTTTTTTAAGCTTGAGTTCAACTTATGTTTCATCGATTAAATGATGTTGTAAATGAGAAAAGGTGCTCTGATAGCACCTTTTACAGCGACTGGGGAAGGATGAAGAGGAAAAATTTGGTTGTTAATCGCAGCGTGATAGTTCTACAGTTCTAATTTCCGGCATCTCTGCGTTGGAAACATGAGTTCATTGCTCTATCCACGGGTTTAATCGCAGGGCGATAGCCTAATAGGTCTAATTCCCCGATGCTCTGCGTCGGAAGCTAGGGTCAAGGTTTCTACCCTTGGGTTTAATACCATTTATTTTTCAAATTATCTGCGACAAAATGGTGAGAGAAACCCCTTTAAAGGATAGTTCATTTGATGCCGAAAGCTTAAAATACCTTAAAATATTTTGAGTGGGTAGCATGCTTCTGAACTTATGTTGCTGATAGCTTAACATATGTTGCATTTGACTCGCTAGATCTTTTTTTTTAGTAATTTCATAGAATCAACCGATCATTTAAATCGTCTCCTTGAATACTAGAGATATTCCCAATTCCCCATCAGAAAAATCGAACCTTAAGGCAGAGGAGAAAGATTTATCAATGGATCAGGTATTGCTCAAAAAGCTCCAAGAGACGGTAATGGCAAATTTAGGTAACGAACAATTCAGTGTAGAGGATCTTGCAAGTGCAGTGGCCTTCAGCCGCTCACACTTACACAGGAAGCTCAATCAACTTACCGGACAATCCATAAGCCAGTTTACGAGAGAAATAAGGCTCAAACAAGGAATGGACTTACTGAAAAAAGAGACTGGCACAGTAAGCGAGATTGCATTCCAAGTAGGATTTGGTAGTAACACCTACTTTATCAAGTGCTTTCATGAACATTTTGGGTTTTCCCCGGGTGAGGTCAAACGTAAAATGGCAGAGGGTTGGGGAAGCCATTATGCAACTTCTATAGAAGAGGTACATGAACCAAAAAGTGACGCAAAGCAGAGTCCTTTAGAGACATTAAACCCAGCATCTTCACAGCAATTGATTCTGGAAATCTTTCAAGAAATGGTCAAGTATAAGCCTACACTTGAGAAGTTTTTAATGGTGGATGAGGACGAAGGGGAGTCGGTAGATATTCGGTTGCTCGCATACCAAATTATTAAGAATTACCCATGGCCTATAGGTGTTGAAGTACGTCGTTTATTCTCGGCAGTATTGAAAGAACCAAACCAAGAACGATATCATCAGCTACAAAAATCCATCTACCGTACCATCAAGGTGATTAGCTTTTTGGTAATATCAGAAATAGCCAATCTACTTCACCATAAAGCCTTGAAGACTTCTGATATTAAATTCAAGATTTTTTGCAAATGCTTAACAAAACCATCCCATCACGATCTTGTAGAGATGATGAAAGAAGCGGCCAAAATATTGAAAGGCAAAGTTGAAATGGTATTTATCGGCGAGCTCAATACCTTATTGGATGACGCTTTTTTTTTAGAGTTGGATGATTGGCTTGCTATCCCTGATAAAGAACATGACATCTCCGACACGTGCATGTTGCTGGAACAAACCCTTATGCTCCTTCTCAATAAGACCGCATTTTTGGTTAGTTATAAAATGGTAAATGTGGGCACCATTAAAGTGAAAAAACCAAAACATAAGATCGCCACTTTTGCTCATGAATTTCATATTCTAAATAGCATCGATTCAGAATTTAAAATACATGAAGAGATCATGGATCAATTTTCGGATAGCAATGCCGTACTCTTGATGAAAAGTATTAAAGACTCCACACAATTTTTAAACTTGAGCCCACTGATTATCGATACGCACCGAGAGGAGCTGAGTGGGACAAGCAAATCACGAATTAAAAGAGACATATTTCTTTTTGAAGCTTTTCAGGAGGGACATCTCAAATACGCTGGTACGAGTGCTACATCTCAAGATGACCTGTCATTACTCGATGGGTACGAAGACCTGCTAGCGGAGTATAAATACCTTCTAAAACTGATGCAAGCGTGATGAAAGGCAACCTACACAAATCACCCTTTAAGTTCTTGGACAGTTATTCTGAAGAAGATTCGGCTATTTTTTATGGACGAGATCAAGAAATAGAGGAACTCTATTCCAAAGTTTTTCAGAGCAAACTTATGCTGGTCTATGGAGCCTCAGGAACTGGAAAATCAAGCGTAATCAATTGCGGGTTGGCCAATAAATTTGACAGTGCTGATTGGATGCCAATTCATATTCGGAGAGGGGGAAACATACTGCGCTCCTTGGCGAATCAAGTTAGTCGAGCGGCCATCATGCCTGTTGACTTACCCGAAGAGTCGATCCGAACCAGTGAAGACTTTCGTAAGCAACTAAGTTCTTTGTATTTGGATCATTTCAAACCGATACATTTAATTTTTGACCAATTTGAAGAGCTTTTCATATTTGGGTTTGAGCAGGAGTGGCGAGCATTCATTGCTGTGATCCGAGATTTGATGGATACAGATCTTGATGTGCGTTTCATTTTCGTCATTCGTGGCGAATACCTGGAATTCCTGTCCGAATTCGAAGAGTTTATCCCTGAGTTTTTCGACAATAGAGTCCGAATAGAGAAGATGACTCGTAAAAATGCTGTTGAAAGCATTACCAAACCCGCTCGACTTTTCAATATCCAACTTGAGGATGGTTTTGAAGAAAACTTACTTAAAAAAATTAGTCCCGAGAAAACATATGTCGAGCTCACCTTTTTACAAGTTTTTCTAGATAAGGTGTATCGAGAGGCTCGGCTGCAAGCGGAGGCCAACCAACAAGTAGTGATGACCAAACAGCAGATTGATGCTATTGGTCAATTAGGAGATGTGCTTGCCGAGTTTGTGGATGAGCAGTTGTTTAAAATGAGTGACACCAAAGCAGCGCTTACTGTTCTCAAATCTTTTGTTTCCTTACAAGGAACCAAAACGCAAATGACCTCATACTCAGTGCAGCAATACACCAAGGAAATAGGTCATTCACTTTCTCCATCGGTGGTTGATCAGATTATTTCAGAGTTGGTGAATAAGCGAATTCTGAAAGAGCAAGATGAGAATGGACAGTTTGAGTTAAGACACGATAGTCTTGCACAAAAAATCTATCAGAAAATCACTATCCAAGAGCGTGAAATCCTCGATATACGCCAATTTATAAACAATAGTTTTAGTGAATATTTGAAAAGAGGCACTTTGCTAACCGATGAGGACTTGGTATATATTGCTCCTTTTGAACGCCACCTTAGCCTTGATCAAGCGTGTGTTGATTTTATACAGTTAAGTAAAAAGAAGTCTGCAAAAAGGAAGAAAAGACAGAGAATCCGAATCGTTATCATAGGACTGATAGTGTTGCTCAGCATGACGTCTTTGGTTGGTTTCTTTTTTTCGCAAGAACAGAAGAAACGTGCAGAAAACATGGCTATTGTGGCCAAACAAAAATCGGAGGAGGCCGAAAATCAACGAGGAATAGCTGAGGAGCAAAAGAAGCAAGCCAAAAAAAGCGAGGAACTTGCGATTGAGGAAGCCGAAAATGCAAGGAGAGAAAGGTTCGAGGCGCAATTAGCGCAAAAAGAGGCACAAATGCAGCGAGACCGAGCGGAGTTCCAAAGGTTACTGGCAGATAAGCAAAAACAACAAGCAGAAGCGGCTCAACTTAGAGCAGAAAAAAGTGAGTCAGCAGCTTTGGCCAGCAAGGTATTGGCCGACGCAGAAAAGGAAAAGTCTTACGCACTTCGGATGCTTAGCTTATCTCGTGAGATGGCTATAAAGTCGACGCACATGATGGATAAAAATCTAAAAGGCCTAGTGGCACTCCAAGCTTATCAGTTTCATCAACAATATTCGGGGCAAGATTTTCAGCCGGAGAATTATCAAGCCTTGTATCAAGCAGATCAGGTGTTGGGTCCTAGTGGGTCGAACAGCACTCGAAACCATAATAAAGTAATCAATCAACTTGGCGCTTATCAAAATCAGATCATATCAATAAGTGATGATCAAAAACTAGGAATTACTCATGCTTCAAATTTGTCAGACTATCAGGAGTTTGTCAGACCATATCCCATTACCGCTTTTTTAATCGATGAAAACGAACATAGTCTAGTCCTTGGTTCATCAAAAGGAAACCTGACCAAACTGGATTTAAGTAATGGAAAGATAGTTTGGGAGCGAAAAATGGAGTCAGAAGACTTATTAGGAATTTTTTCAATTAATGAGGCGTATTTTTTCTTTGGTACAGGAGGTATGGTATCTCAATATTCTCATTCGGGAGAATTGTTGAGTCATACTATTATTGGGTTTATACCTAAGGCAATCGCTCAAATCAATCAGCAATTTTGGATTTCGGATGGCCAGGGTAAAATAAGTATGTTTTCTTCATCATTGGATCAAATTGGGTCTTTCAAGCCAGATAATAGTCAGGCCATAACATCCATGGTTTTTCATAATCAATCCGAACAGCTCGCGATTGGATATCAGTCAGGTCTTATTTTTCTAATCGATCCATTGACTAAAGTCATTAAAGAAGCTTTACCGGGGCATTCTGCCGCCATCACTGACCTGTCATTTAACAATGACGGTAATTATCTCTTGTCAGGCTCTTTTGATCGCTCGATAAGACTTTGGAATATAAAGCGACCGGAAAAGGCACCAATTGTTCTTCGTGACTCAGAAAGTGAACAATGGATCAAATCGGTAACATTTAGCAGTGACAGTAAACATTTTTATAGCGGATCATTTGATGGAACATTGAGCCGTTATTATTTATCTATGGACGAATTATCACAAGGTTTATGTGACAGAATAAGTCGTAACATGACTATTGACGAGTGGGAAACACATGTGGCAGAAGATATTGTATACCAAAAGACGTGTCCCGATGAATAAACTCTACATGGTCATAGCGTTGAATTTAATTGGAAGTATGCTATTGGCGCAAGATTGTGCGCGTAATCTGATCGAAGCACGGCAGGCCTATTATAATGGTGAGTTTGTCCGAGTGGTGAGTCTATTGAAATGCCTGCCAGAACTTGACAATGAGGAGGACCTGGCAGATGCACTGGAACTTCAAGTTAATGCAAACCTCTTGTTAGGTAACAAGGAAGACGCAGACGCTGGCATGCTCCATCTACTGACCGAAAAACCATTTTATAAGCCCAGAACTACAGATCTGGTTAAATACGAACAGTTATTCGAATCCTACGAGATTGTTAAAAAATTTGATTTCACCTTTTTCCTTGGGTCGAATTCACCACAATATCACGTTTTGCAGTATCGAAGCTACAGCAGTATTACTGAGGAGCCAGAGGATTATGAAACGAGTGTTGGCCTGTTATTGGGATTTGGTGCTGATCTTATGATTACTCAAAATTTGTACCTTTCTACCGGGCTAACTTATCAAACCTCTTCTTACAACTACACAGAAGGGATTATGGACTTTCAACAAGTCGGTGTAAACGAAAAATTTCAACACCTTTCCTTTCCATTATTAGGCGGTTTTCAGTGGAAAATAGGACCGTTCGATGCTTTTGTGGTTGGAGGTGGAAGCCTTCATTTTTTACTCACAGCTCGTGGCGATATTGAACTTTTCGGTCAAAACCCTGAGATTACAACCCCACTCAATGGACTTGCTCGTAAAATAACCAACCAAGATTTATCCGGACAAAAAAGAGTGCTAATTCCGTCATATACGGCCGGTTTAGGTTTAAGGAGGAATATTGGACTGTATGGCGTTAGTCTCTCTCTTCATTATGACTTTGGTTTGAGGAATGTCATTGATGCTGATAAAAGGTACACAGATGTTAAACTTCAACAAGAGTATTCTTATATCGCTGATGATTTTAAGGTTGATTACTTGCAACTCAAGTTTGGATTTACGAGGCATATACTTTACCCGAAGAAGAGATGAAAGACAGAAAAAATTGTGTTTTCTTATTGGTGTTTTTGGCCTGGTCTTGTGTGGAGAAAGTTGATTTTGAGCAGGATCGATTTGTCAAAATACTAGGCAAGGAAGGAACAGCCATAACCGAAAGAATCATTGAAATGGACAATGGAGATATTATGGTTCTTGGAAAAATGGGTATCGCTGCACATGACATTACTTCTACCTTCAGCGGCCCACAAATTGGAGAAGTAGAAGATCAAGCCCCTTTTATTGCCATTACTGATGCCAATGGCAACTTAAAATTTTTAAAAATGTATCCGCTCGAGGACTTTGTGTTAAAGTGGATTGATGTTTTCAATTTTGAAAACAAAACGACCTTCAAGTATATCGCGCCACTTTCAGATGGTGGATATGCGCTTATGGCTCAAGTCTACGGCTTTGATTTCAATATCGATATTCCCGGAGTATTAGACCTCATTGATTACAGTTCACCAGGAGACGTCAATTTTGCGCCAATATTATTTCGGCTTGATCCAAACTTTAATGTGACTGATATCCGTAGTTTCAATGCCGGACCAGATTGGGACGGGGTACATACACTTGCCAGAGCCGTGATGAAACCTTTGCCCAACAATGAGCTAGGGATACTCTTTGGGTATAAGATCAGTGGCGATAAGTCTATTGGTTATACTTTCTTGCACTTGGATGGAGACTTGGATACGTTGGCATTAGCGGATGAATTCGATAATATAGAAGGAAAAATCGCCTATGATTTTGACTTAGTTGAATTAAACACTTTGAAGATTTTGGGCGGAGAGCAAGATGGCAGACTATACGAATATAGTCTCTCACTTAGTGATCCTGATCGGGAATTAAGTCGGAGATATATTTCGGAAGATGGTGTTTTTCGCCATCCAAACACCAATGAGCATTTTGTGAAAACACTATCAGGAGGAGAAATGCTTTATGTCTACACCAACCCATCGCAGAATTTAATTATCGGAAAAATTGTTGGGTCTGGTCAAGCAGATCGTATCATTGAATTTGGCAGTGCAGAAGATTTTAGGGAGACCATTCGCGCACCCAGAGCAGTATATGAGACAACTAATGGAGATTTGCTTGTCTACGAAATCATCATTCCTAATGTAGGGGTTCCTTTTGGTTATTTGCATCGTGTTGAGCAAGATGGGGATTATGTTTTTTCTATTCGGATGGAAGGCGCACCTGGCGATGTTATCGAAACACGAGATGGAAATATATTGGTGGCCACCAACAATCAATACAACGGACTGACGCAGAGAATCAATTTGATAAAAATGAGTGCCAATGGAGAGCGTTATTAAGTTAAACTTTATTGGTCTTCTACTTGCCCTCACGGCTTGTGTAGAAGAACCTGAACAACTGCCTAATGTTAACGATAACCTGAGCGAAGAAGAAGCAGCACTTGTCGGCACTTGGCAATATGTTTCTATAGATGCCAATGGCGTACAATTTCGGATTGCGACTGCTCAAATGGAACTTTCTCAAGACAAGAATGCAGCTGGGGGTAATCGTGCTGAAATCGAGAAAAGAAGAGTGTATTATGCTCCTGATGGTACGTATCAGTTGCGCTGGTTAGAGCGAGGCGATTATACTTTAGGCACTTTAGATCACCCAAACTGGCAGCCCAATTTTGGGTTTTGGCAGCTCTCGAATGACACGCTTTATCATAATCGAGGCGCTACTCACGCGCAAAGCTATTTGATAACTTTATCAAGGGATAAGCTAAGTAGGTCTTCGCATAGATATATGTCTGAGGCTTTAACCGGAGCAAATTGGAATGCAGGTGATATCGTATTACAAGAGGAGCAATTCATTAAAATTTTAGAATAATGAAAGATTTCGCTTTTTATATTTCTTTATTGTTCCTTTTAGGATTAATCGCATGTAATGAAGAAGAACCAACGCCAATAAAAGTTGCTTTTGGTGTAGATAAGCAGCGTATTCAAGCGGGAGAAAGTGTAAATTTTTCTGACGAAACATTAGGCAATCCTGTTTCTTGGCATTGGACTTTTGAAGGAGGAGAGCCATCTGAGTCTCGGGAGCAAAACCCAATTGTAAGATATACTGCCGATGGTCGATATCACGTTGTGCTGACAGCATCAAATGGTGAAAGTACTGAGACCGTTGAGGTTGCTAATTTTATCGAAGTATCATCGCCATCCAACTTGGCCTGTGGCGATCGTTTCTTAAGTCCCGATTTTCTTGTTGGCCCTAGACTAAATGTAGTATATGGAATCAACGCCTCTCAACACAAAATGAATATTTATGCACCGCTCAATGATCCTTCAGCAACCAAACCTGTTGTGCTTCTAGCTTCTGGCGGGAGTTTTGTAAATCAAGGAGATTTGGAACGCATGGAGCCGCTTTGCAAGATGCTCAGTAGCTATGGTTTAATCGTAGCAGCGGTGAATTATCGAAATGTACCTGGTGCTCAAAGTGATCCGCGGCTATATTCTGAAGCTATTTCGAAGGCTGATCAAGATATCTCTGCTGCTGTGAGGTATTTCCGGAAAGAGGCAGCAACATATGGTGTAGATACCGCCGCAATATTCACAGGAGGGTATAGCTCTGGTGCGATTGCAAGTATTGCGCAAGCGTATGTTAGTTATAATGAGATATTTGAAAGTCAACGATATTTATATCCAGAAGGTAAATATGGTGTCCAAGGAAACCCTGGTTTTAACAGTAAGTCCATAGGCCTAATTTCTATTTCTGGCGAGATTAATTCTCGACTTTCATTTATCGAAAAGGATGACCCACATTTCTTTGGTGTATGTTCATTAAATGATCCGGGAGTGACTTGCGACTCTTCTTTTTCTCAATTTGGAGGTTTTGCTAAATATGGTGCAGAAGCCATCGCATCTTACGCGAGTTCCATAGGTCTTATTAGCGATTATTATTATTTCACCGGAGATGATCATCAAATAACCATCAATGATCCAGCATCATACGAAAGCCGGTTGCTACCCTTTATAAGAAGTGTACTTTGTAAGGAAAATCCACCAAAACCTCCTACACTTTACAATGAAGCCTTTGGAACAAATGTCTTAGCAAGTGGTGTTTGGTCTACCTTTTCATTGGTTGATGACCAGCAAAATTGGACATGGAATGAAGAATTACAGTTCATGGAGTCAAATAATTTTGATTCGGAGCGTTCGCCAGAGTTTATGGCAGATGATTGGCTTATTACGCCAGAAATAAACTTAGGCCAGTTTGAAAACCCGATGTTGAGCTTTGAATACGCATTGAAGTTCGATGATCTTGAGGGCTATGGCTTATCAGTTTTTGTTGCGATTAATAATGATCACAACGACCAATTTGATGAATTTGACTGGATTCCGATATCAGAAAATAATACTTTTAGTGAGCCTACAACAGGCGCCAATTATATGGATTTTGTTGATTCGGGAAAAATATTACTTCACGAGTATGCTGGTCAAAATATCAATATCGCTTTTCGCTATTCAAGTAGTGGTTCAGGTACGAATACGGCCTTTCGCGTGGCGATTGATAATGTGATCATTGACTAAGCACCCAATAATCATCAAATAGTTCGCGTAAATAGCGGTGCAAGATTTTGTCAATAACAGAGATGGTAGTAATTGTTTATTTTCGAGAAACTACAACTTAAAAAACTTATCAATGAGACTATTGTCGTGCTTGCTTCCGATGCTCTATTTCATGTTCTCCTGCCAACAAGAATCTACGAAAACCTACTTGTTTGTGGGTTCCTATACTGGAGGAGAATCGGCTGATGGGATTTATGTTTACGAGCTCAGTCAAGACATTGGGGAACTATTAAATGTGGAAATAGTCGGCAACTTGATTAACCCCTCCTTCATTACGCTTTCATCTGATGGGCAGTTTCTATACGCCTGCACAGAAACACAAATGGTCACACCAGGCAATGTATCAGCTTTTAGTATTGATGAGTCATCCGGCAAGATTGAATTCTTGAATAAGCAATCAACAGGAGCTCGAAATCCAGTGCATCTGATGTTTGATAAGTCGAATCGCTATCTCTTTGCTGCGAATTATACAGACGCCAGCTTAAATGTATTTGAACGTCAGCCGAATGGCTTACTAGAACCGTATGCACAAAAGTTAAATTTTCAAGGAAGCAGTATTGTAGAAGGCAGACAAGATGAAGCGCATATTCACGCTAGTTTTATAAGTCCAGACAATGGTTTTCTTGTAGCTCCTGATCTTGGCGCTGACCAATTGCGGGTATTTAGTTTTGATACTGTTGACCTACTTACAGAAGAAGACAGCTTAACTGTGTTGACCACCAAGGGTGCTGGACCGAGACATTTTACATTTCATCCAAATTTGCCTTATGCTTATTGTATTGAAGAATTGAGCGGAAATATTGCTTTTTATCAGTTTCAAAATGGACAATTGAAGCTTATAGAAACCTATCAATCTTATGAAAAAATGCAGGATATTTATTCTTCTGCGGATATTCATATTTCGCCGGATGGACTATTCTTATATACTTCGAACAGATACGATGAAAACTCCATAGCCACTTTCACGATTGATCAGGACAATGGAGCATTGACTTTAGTTGCTCATGAATCCACTTATGGCGTAAAACCTAGAAATTTCGCTATCGATCCATCGGGAAATTTCTTAATTGTCGCGAATCAAGATTCGGACAATTTGGTGGTATTTCGGAGAAACTTGACCTCTGGGGAGCTTACTAAAGTTCACGAGGTTTCAGGAATTAAATCGCCTTCCTGTCTGAAAATGTATGCTTATGATTAAGTTTTAATCGCAGGGCGATAGCCCAATAGGTCTAATTCCCCGATGCTCTGCGTCGGAAGCTAGGGTCAAGGGTTCTACCCTTGGGTTCAATACCATTTAATATTCATTTCCTGATTAATGCCTTTGCGTGAAACTTCAGATTATCAGATAGATTCATTATCCAAAGCGACTTTAAAACTACCCTCCCTTCAAAAACTCATCGCGATCATAGATCACCTTGCCTTCGCGATCCCATTCTTTGATAATGACTGCTTTGGTCTCAAAATCAAAGGGCTCTAGTGGGTAGCGGACCTCTCTTTTGATTTTTCGATTGTCGTAATATTCGCGCCACAAGCCAACCTTGTTGTCAAATTTGAATTGTCCGAGAACCGCTATGTTTCCGCTTTCGTGATAGGCGAAGTAATTGCCTTCTTTCTCCCCAAAATGGATAGGCACTGCCGATTTTAACTTTTCTTTTTCATAATCATAATAAGTCAAGCGAGATTCTTTTGGCCAACCTTTCCAATACAATTCCTTATCCTGAAGGATATCGTGACGATTGAGTCTAATCCAGCGCTTATGTTTCATGCCTTTGTAGAAGTAGCCTTCCTCCAGCACTTGCTCACCCAGTTTTTTAACATAGTGGCCATGAAGTACGCCAGCATATTCAGGCTTTACACGCAGCGAATTAACAATTTTCTTTTTCTTGAAATCATACCAATAAAAGTCACGCATGTAAGGCTCTGGTGCTTTGTATTTTTTCAGATAGTGGAATAGCTCCACGACTGTATTGTCTCCAAATCCGGTTCTGGTAAATCCCCGTTTGGTTTTTATTCCGTAATAGATTTTTGGATTCTTCTTTTTCTTTTTTTCCTTTTCAGGAATTTTGGCATCCAGATCATCCTCTTCATCCAAGTCTAGTGTTAGCGGAGTTTCATATTTCAGCTCAAATAAATCATCGAGACTTTCAGTATCATCTTGGGCAGATGAATAAAAGCCAATCAAAAAGAAAAATAGAACTAAGAAATTATTCTTCATTGTCAATAGAACGAAAAACTAAGGCTGCTATTTTATTCCGCAGCGGATGATGAAATAGTATCTCCAAAAAACAATGCATTCAAAAACAACTTGTTGGTTCCAAACCAGAAGGCGCGAAAGTTTGGGTTGTCTGTGAAAACGATCATTCTTCCTCTACCTTTCTTAGCGATCGATACCGCAGGAGTTCCTGATAGTTTTTGTAGATTTTTTGACGAAATATAGCCACTAAGAAGAGGCTGGTTTGTGTACTTTATTGGCTGGGCATAAGGGTTGGTTGTTGGTTTCATGAAATTGGTATGATTACGGAAAAGCGGCATAGTTTCACTTGTTATTCCGTAGGTAAGCGGATGGCCAAGATCCAGATCTGCTTCAAAAATGGACCCACCAATTACTTGAGCACCTCTGTTTTTACTTAAGTCTACATATTTCTTGGTGCCTGAAGTATCAGGCATATTGTTTTCGTATTGAATATTATTCAAACCTTGATCGGCCAGCCACTTACCAGCCGATTTCCATGCGACGATTACACCGCCATCATTCAGCCAATTTTCTAATTTGTTTTTGTAGCTATTCAGCTTATTGTAATTTCCGTTGGTCATCACCAAGCGGTTGTATTTGTTCAGGTTGACACTTCCGAAATTTTCAATAGGGAGCAATGTTACGGCCATTTCAAATCTTTGATCGAGCAAATGCCATACTTCGCCTGCTTCATAGCTCGTCACTCCATCACCAACCAGAATCGCCACCTTGGGCATTTTCAAAATATTCATGCTGCCACTTCCCATATCTATGCCTTGTTGCGCATATCCAGTGCTCGTTTTCATCACCTCTATGCCGTCTTCATTGATCATTTTTTGAACAAGCTGACCGATTTGGGAAGCCTTCTCTTTTTGCGTACCAAGAGGAATGATGGCTGTACCTCTATCAAAAGACTGTCCATTGATAGTAAAAGGCGCTTCATTGATTTGCACGGTGATACCAGCATCAAGCAGTCGTTTCAATGACCGATGCGCGTAGTATCCTTTCATTTCGAAGATATAGGCATAATCTCCTTTGCCTGTAAGCGTACCCTTTGGAAATTCAATTGATTTCATTTCCTTGGACTTGTTAGGAGAAGCCTCAAGTTCGGCGTAAGGTAAATGGAAGCTCAAAGGCAAAGTCCAAGTAGATACGTCATAAAAAAGACTATCATTGAAAGATGTTCTCGTTTCAAATAAAGACTTTATAAGACGATACTGTGGTTGATTCGTAGGGACGACATAGCTTGATCCAACCGTAAATTGCTGTCCATTTTTGGTAAAGGATTTTGTGTTTTCAAACACCCGAATTTGGTGGGCTTTTAGGATTC
Source organism: Cyclobacteriaceae bacterium (assembly GCA_040218415.1). GTDB lineage: Bacteria > Bacteroidota > Bacteroidia > Cytophagales > Cyclobacteriaceae > JAVJRN01. Next base: position 107,255 of record JAVJRN010000041.1, on the reverse strand, counting down.
TGAGTAGTTCATAGTTTTTGACTGGGTCTTGTTTACTACCAAAAACATATCCTTTGACTTTATCTTTTGTAGAGATGTTAAGCGCTTCTTTGTAAAAGGTATGTTGATGTTGCAGTAGTTCTTTTCTTAGACCAACGGTAGCATCAATGGTCGACAGTGAGGTTTGAAAATGATTTTTGATAGCAAAAGGAAAAGACAACTCACCATAGACAGATTGCTGCAAATGACCCCTTGCACTGGCTTGCTCAAAGAGAATGCCCACCGACCCATTTTGATCTGGATAAGTAGAACCTTTGCCCACATAAAAGTCATCGAAGCTTTCTTTGGAGTAGTACAGAGAACCAATGCTATCCAAGGATTTTACATGATATTCGGCGATTTTCTCGGTCAGCCTTACATTGCTTTCGGGCGTATTCGGATTTTTTCTGGAAGGAATCCCCGGCTGAAAAAAGAAAGTGCTGTTCGTCCCCATTTCATGGTGGTCAGTCAAAATGTTGGGTTTCCATTCGTGAAATTTTTGAATTCGACCGATAGATTCTGGGTGCTGTACAGGCATCCAGTCCCGATTGAGATCAAACCAGTAATGATTTGTTCGGCCGCCTGGCCATACTTCATCAAATTCGCGCGCATTGGGATCGGAGACCAATGTCTCTGATTTATGCATATTCACCCACGAGGAAAATCTTTGTAAGCCATCGGGATTATAGCTTGGGTCTACCAAAATAATATTTTCGCTCAACAGTTTATCCACTTTTGCTCCTTCTGCGGCAGCCAAGTAATAGGCAGTCAACATGGAAGCATTTGCGCCGCTTGCTTCGTTTCCATGAACACTATAGCCCAACCAAAGTACAGGCATGGCCTCACTCGAAGGAGCCTTGGAAGGGTCAGACAAGTCTGCATGCTTTTGCTTTATCGTCGTTATATTTTTGTGGTTTTCAGGACTCGTAAATCTCAAAAGCATCAATGGGCGGCCTTCATATGACTTGGCATATTCCTCAATGACCACACGATCACTGGCTTGCTCCAGCATTTTCATGTAAAACACCAACTTGTCATGACTCACGTGCCACTCGCCAACTTCGTGACCAATAACATCTTTTGGTGTCGGAATGTCTTTGTTGTAGGCTACATCGGTAGGTAAATAATAAGAGAGATCTTGCGCGATGTTGGTAAACGAAACGATCCCGAGTAGAGAGATTAGAAGAATTTTTTTCATCAAAATTAGATTTTCAGTAGTGCTTGTGGCTACTATTTAATGCGTTGCAATTTGATAACTGCAAGTAAAAGTACTCAAGGGAGAAAGTGTTTGGATTCCTTCTTTTTCCTGCAAAATACCATTGTGTTTTTGATGATCGGCAATTCCAAACCATGGTTCTATGCAGACAAAGGGTGATTCTTGATTTTTAGACCAAATACCTAAAAACGGAAAACCATCAAACTTAAAGGAGAGAAAAGGATGCTCACCAGTTAAAAGGTGTGCTTCGTTGGAGGAAAGGTTTTTGAAAACCAAAGCATCCTTGTCGAAGGTGTGGCGCTCTACAGGAAGTTGACCATCCATCAATGCCGCGACTCTCGAATCGTCGAATACCCCATTATTTAATAAGTAGGCATCTTGTGTTTCTTTGTTGCTAAAGCCAATCTGAAATTCAGCTCTACTGCCGTCCTCATTCATCGGCACATTGAAGGCTGGATGGCCTCCAATAGAAAAAAACATGGGTTTTTGTGTATCGGCATTAGTGACTTGGTAGGTGGTCAAAAGTGATTGGCCACTCAAGCGATATTGGATTCGCAGTTCAAACTTGAAGGGAAATACCGCCAAGGTTTGATCATTTGATTTTAGCAAAAAAACGATGGATTGATCATCAGTCTTTTCCAATTCAAAGTCCATGTCTCGCGCAAACCCATGTTGTCCGAGTGTATAAGTTTTGCCTTCGTAAGAAAACTGATCATTTTTTAATTTTCCAACAATGGGAAATAAGACGGGTGCATGTCGGCCCCAGTGCTTTGGGTTCGCCTGCCATATGTATTCCATTCCCGTTGTTTGATTTGTTAAGCTTGTTAGTTCCGCCCCCTTTGATTTAAAAGTGGCGAGTAGATATTCGTTTTGGATTTTCATGGCTGTTAAATAAAAAAGGCACTTAAAAGTGCCTTTAATTATTGTTTAGGTTAGGATATATTTCTTACGTCCTATCCCGAAAGTATTCAAAAAATTGCAGGACAACAAAATTATATTTTCAAAAGCCTAGAAAAGGCCATGAAATCTTTAGCCTTTAGTCATTTAAATTACGGATTATAAAATCTACTCAACATGATTTTGCGATTTTATCGCTCCACTAACCATTAATTAATTGAGATATCATAAAAAAAAAGCATGACCAGTTGCCCAGCCATGCTTCTCTAGTTTAACTAAAACGGACGCTTAATTAGAAGCCATTTCAACACTTCTATTGATAAATGCAGTCAAGTCTTTTCCGGTAAGCATGCCCTGAGACAACAATGCCCAGTCATAGGCTTGCTTGGCCAATACCACCTGCTCTTCTTCATTAGCTTCTAAGATTTTCTTAGTAAAAGTATGGTTGGCATTTACGGCAATCGATAAATTCAATGGCATATCACCAAACATCATCATACCGCCACCGCCACCTTGAGCTTGCTGGTCTTTCATTCTTCTCAAAAATTCAGGAAGTGTGATCGTCACAGGCATGTCGTCAGTAGCCATTGGCTCTACAGACACGTTATTTTTATCATCATTCACTGCTTTCTTGAAAGCTTCCGTGATTGACTCTTTTTCCTTGTCGGAAAGTACAGATTCTTTCTTTTCGTCTTTATCGATCAGCTTATCTACCACGTCAGAGTCGACTCTTTTTAAAGTGACTTTTTCGTTTTTCTGCTCTAAGTGTCCGATAAAGTGGCTATCTATTGGCCCATCAAATACCAGCACATCGTAGCTGCGCTTTTTGGCCGTTTCTATATATCCGTGCTGCAGGTCTTCATTGGTCGTATACAAGTACACCACATTGTCGTCTTTGTTCGTTTGTGTTGGAGCTACTTTTTCTTTGTACTCTTCTGGGGTAAAAAACTTACCGTCCACGTTTTTCAATAGGACAAACTTGTTGGCTTTCTCTTCGAACTTCTCTTCTGAGATCAATCCGTATTTCACAAAAACCCCAATATCACTCCACTTGCTTTCGTAAGCAGGACGGTCTTTTTTGTATAGCTCTCCAAGTTTATCAGCTACTTTTTTGGTGATGTATCCATTGATTTTCTTTACGTTTCCATCGGCTTGTAAGTAGCTTCTAGACACGTTCAACGGAATGTCTGGAGAGTCGATAACACCGTGAAGTAATTGCAAGAAATCAGGAACGATATCTTTAACCTCATCGGTGATAAATACTTGTTTTGAATAAAGTTGAATCTTGTTTTTTTGGATTTCAAAATCGTTTTTCAATTTCGGGAAATACAAAATACCTGTGAGGTTGAAAGGGTAATCCACATTCAAATGAATCCAAAATAATGGATCCTCAGACATAGGATACAGTTCCTTGTAAAAATCCAGATAATCCTCATCAGTAAGTTCTGTAGGCGATTTTGTCCAAAGCGGCGCGGTATTATTGACGATATTATCAACTTTTACCGTCTTATATTTTGGCTTACCGTCCTTGTCTTTTCCGTCTTCTTCGCTCTTATCTTCTTGTCCAAATCTTACCGGAACAGGTAAAAATTTAGAGTACTTGTCTAGGATTTTCTGCAATTTGAATTTATCCAAGAAGTCTTCTGAGTCCTCAGCCACGTGTAGAATAATGTCCGTGCCTCGCTCTTTTTTCTCGGCTTCCGTGATTTCAAATTCCGTATTTCCGTCACAAACCCATCGTGCTGGCTCAGCGCCTTCCACATGTGAAAGTGAGATAATCTCCACTTCTTTGGCCACCATAAAGGCCGAATAGAATCCAAGACCGAAATGACCGATTATTTGCTGTTCATCACCTTTGTCTTTGTATTTCTCAACAAATTCTGTGGCACCAGAAAATGCAATTTGGTTGATGTATTTTTTTATATCATCAGCCGTCATACCGATTCCTTTATCAGAAATCGTGATCGTTTTTTTGTCTTTGTCAAAGCTGACATCTACAGTTAAATCGCCGAGCTCTCCCTTGTACTCCCCTAGAGAAGCGAGTCTTTTCAGTTTTTGAGTAGCATCTACGGCATTGGATACTAGCTCACGCAAAAAGATCTCATGATCTGAGTATAAAAATTTCTTGATTATTGGGAAGATATTCTCGGTGTGAATCGAAATGTTACCTTTCTCTTTCATAATATATATTGATTGTGTTTTGAAACTCTTATCGCTCCCCAATCAAATACTATTCCACAGAGATTATACTGTCAAGATGGCAGTTTGTTAAAGAGTAATTATATTTGTAATACTTTTTGTAACACCTTTTTTTATGAAGACAATAAGCTTAAAAATTTCTGATGAGTTATTTGAAAAAATAGAACGTTACAGAGTAGCGGAAAATTTGAATCGAAGTTCTTATGTAACAGAGGCAGTGGTTGCCTACACTAAAAGTATCGAGCGAGAAAGATTAAAAGAGCAGCTTAAAAAAGAAGCTATTAAGGACAAAGAGCTTTCTCGTAACATTATCGATGAGTTGGATCATCTGAGTAACGAAGGGTTAAGTCATCCTCATAAAGACTGGAACTAGCCTATGAGATTTGAAATTTGGTTGGCCAACCTTAATCCACAAAGAGGAACTGAGATTGGAAAGGTGAGACCTGTATTAATTGTACAAACGGATCTGTTCGAGGGCTTATTAGATTCCACGCTAATTTGTCCTATGACGACTCAGTTGAGTCACTCAGAATTGACTAAGATTAAAATTGAACCATCTAAAATTTCCGGATTGAAAATATTCTCTTGGGTTGTTATGGATCAAGTCAGAGCTGTTGACAACAAAAGATTGATAGAGAAAATTGGGTCACTTCCGGACACACATTACGAGCGAGTAAACAGAAGCTTAAAAATCATGATGGATCTAGATTAGCTCAATATCTACCTAATCCTATTGGCGCTTCGCACGAGGTTTTCGTCTTTCCTGATAAATCTATTGGCCAAAGAATTCATGATCAGTGCTATTGCTATGATATAAAAACCGGCCTGAAAAACACCTTGCTGGCCGTTACTGATTAATGCTTCGCCTTTGGAAGAGAAATAATAAGAAAGCCCCAGTGTACTACCCATAAAAAGAGAATTTAGCGCACCTAGCTGAATTTGGCGTAATCTGTTTTTGTACTGAAATATAGAAAAAATGGCAATGCCAGAGGCTAAAATAGCCAATATCGAAATATAAAAAGTGTCCTTAGCCATGATCAAAGTCCTCGCACCCTCTTCAGTAAAACTTTCATAAGTCAATTCGAATGCATTTAAAGTCACTACTTCCTGCTGATTGATATCGGCCTTCATCCAAATGGTTAGAAACAATACGGATATCATTACCAAGGCAGCTATTAAAAGTAAAACGGATTGAATTCTTTGGATCATGTTCTTTATATTTTTCGCAAAAGTGCAGATACCTTAAGACAAGGACAATCATTATCCACTTAATTTGCGATATGCGTTATTTTCTGGATGTGTCTTATGATGGCACAGCGTTTCATGGATATCAAATTCAACCTAATGCACTCACGGTACAAGAAGTGCTGGAAAAGTCGATTTCCACTTTGCTTAGAAATAAAACATCCGTTTTGGCAAGTGGGAGGACCGATACTGGTGTGCATGCTATTCAACAGGTTATCCATTTCGATTCGGCTGAAAAGATTGACCCAGACCAATTTGCGCATAAGTTGAATGGCTTTTTACCAAAGACCATAAGTATCAATGATATCAAACCGGTAAAAGCAGAAGCGCATGCACGGTTTGACGCGGAAAAGCGGTTCTATGAGTATAAGATGCATAAGAAGAAGAATCCATTTGCTGAAGGGCGCTCCTTACATGTACCTTACCCATTGGACTTGGAGAAAATTGAAGCTGCTTGCGAGATTATACTAAATACGAGAAACTTTCAGGCATTGAGTAAAGTTCACACTGAGGTTAACCATTTCGAATGTGAGATTTTTGCAATTTCGTGGCAGAGTTTCAACGATGATTACCTTTTTACCGTAAAGGCGAATAGGTTTTTGAGAGGGATGATTCGAGCCATGGTGGGAACATTGCTAGAAATAGGGCAGGGGAGAATGTCACTAGAAAGGTTTCAAGAAGTGCTCACCAATAAAAACCGATCAGATGCTGGCAAAGCTGTGGCTCCTGAAGGGCTTTATTTAAAAAAGATTGAATACCCAGCGCATATTTACATAAGCCAATAATTTTGGAAAAAGAACAAAAAATCAGTGGTAATATCGTAGACTCGAAGATTCTTTCAAGACTTTTTGTTTACGCAAAGCCTTACATCAACACTTTTTACTTATTAGTCTTTCTGACGTGCGCCTTGGCAGTGCTTATCCCGATTCGTCCTTATATCATTCAGAAGGCCATTGACAATGAAGTAGCCAAGGGCGACATGCCAGGCTTAGTCAACATCACCATTTTATTGGTGGTGTTACTTTTTGGGCAGGCCATTGTACAGTATTACCATACTTACATCTCGAGTTGGTTGGGCCAATTTATCATCAAGGATATCCGTATCGCACTCTTCAAACATGTCCAGAATTTAAGACTTAAATTTTTTGACCAAACACCTATAGGCAGACTAGTCACTCGTAATGTTTCAGATATAGAAACACTTTCTGAGGTTTTCAGTACTGGAATCGCTGGAATTGTGGCAGATATTCTGCAATTGCTCGTAATTCTTGGGTTGATGTTGTACACCAGTTGGGAATTAACATTGGTGAGTTTGGCATTACTTCCGCTGTTATTAATTGCTACTTATATTTTCAAGGAAAAAGTCAAAGTATCTTTTAATGAAGTACGTACGGCGGTTTCCAATTTAAACTCTTTCGTGCAAGAGCACATTACCGGAATGAATATTGTGCAGATATTCAATGCTGAAAAACGAGAATCTGACAAATTTCAAGAGATCAACACAGAACATAAAAATGCCAATGTTAGAGCTGTATTGTATTATGCCATTTACTTTCCAGTTGCGGAAATTATTCAAGCTGGAGGTATAGGTTTGATTGTGTGGTATGGAGCTGGCGGAGTGATTCAAGGGCAATTGTCATTTGGAATTTTGATTGCTTTTATCATGTATATTCAAATGTTTTTTCGGCCGATTCGACAGATCGCCGATAGGTTCAATACCCTGCAGATGGGCGTAGTGAGTTCGAAAAGAATTCTTGACCTGCTAGACAGCAAAGAACACATTCCTGATAATGGAGACTTGAAACCGGAGAACCTTCGTGGAGATTTGAAATTTGAAAATGTCTGGTTCGCTTACAATGACAATGATTGGGTATTGAAAGGCATTAATTTTGAAATAAAGCAGGGAGAAATATTGGCGCTGGTTGGGGCGACTGGTGCTGGGAAAAGTTCAGTTATCAACTTACTTAATCGCTTTTATGATATTAACAAAGGTAACATTGAACTTGATGGCGTCAATCTCAAGGAATATGACTTGAAAAATTTGAGGGGCAATATTGCCGTCGTGCTACAAGATGTATTTCTTTTCTCGGATACTATTTACAATAATATCACACTCAAAAATCCTGCAATTAGCCGTGAAAAAGTAATGGAAGCGGCAGACCTTGTGGGAGCCAGATCTTTTATTGAGCGATTGCCAGGTGGTTTTGATTACAATGTGATGGAGCGTGGAGCCACGCTTTCTGTAGGTCAACGACAATTGATTTCATTTGTAAGAGCAATGGTTTATGATCCAAAAATCATTGTATTGGATGAAGCTACATCTTCTGTGGATACCGAAACCGAAGAGCTGATTCAGGAAGCGATACAAAAGCTGATGAAAGGCCGGACTTCTATCGTCATTGCACACCGGCTGTCAACCATTCAAAACGCCAATAAAATACTGGTCTTGGATAAAGGAGAAATTGTAGAATCAGGGACGCACGATGAGTTGCTGGAGATGCATGGTTACTACAATCAGCTGCACCAAATGCAATACAAAGAGGTGGAAATAAGTTAGTGTGATAGCTGTATTTGTAGTATAAGACCTTAATTTTAGCAAATGAGGCATTACTCTTCCTACGTATTTGTGCTAATCCTGACGGTGTTTATTTTTCAAGAGTGTAAGCAAGATACAATACTTGAAAACCAAACGGAATCGCCTGTCGATAGTACGTTGTTTTACCCAAAATGTATTCCTAATTCTGGTATAGCATCATTTGGTCAAGGAGGTTGTTGGTTCACGTTATATCAGTACTTGGATGAGGAGAAAAGTACGACATTCCGATTTTTAATAAATCCTGAAAAAGTCTTGTTAGATAGCCTTTGCAGAACTTATGACTTGAAAGCCGATGGCATTGATGCTTGGGTTGACATCAAGCCAGACCCTGATTATAGGTTTGATTTTTGTTATGATGTTATCAATGAAATTCGACCGATCAGGATTGATGTTGATCAAGGAACAGTAAATATTAGCGCATCAATGAATTTCAAGGGTTTCAATGAGGAAATGGCCAATCGATTGTTGAATGAAGGTGTGTTTTACCTATCCGCAGAATTTACGAATGTAAAGTATATGTTGGAAGGCAAAGAGGTGGTTATTGACCACATAGTTTTCAATGAACAAGGTCTGTTTCTTTTTTGATTTACACATTAGTTAAGAGCTTTTTGGAGGAGGTGGCTAACGCCTTGTGCAAGTTGTTATTTGGCCTTAATAAAGCGCGTCAAATCAATTATTCTTGATTTGCATAATGCGGGTTAATTAATTCGTGTGATTTTATTGTCTATTGAACCGATCAAAACCATAGTTTTACAATTATGAAACTTGTTAATCAAAAGAGGCTATATGGCGCGTTGATCGTCTTTTTTCTCACCATTGTCGTAACTGCCGTCTACTACGCTTTGGGTGGCTTTGAAGAAGTGAAAGTGCACAAGCTTGCCCCAGAGACTAAGCTAATAGCAGGAAAGTATTTTTATACAAAATACAGTGATAGTGCTCCGCAAGATCATTTTGATCAATGCGCAGCTTTGGTTTTGGATGGTTCGATAAAAGGCGTGATCACAACCGTAGATTACTTACCTGACACCCTCGACGAAAAAATGCGCATGCAGTTTATCGGTATTACATTGGAAAAGAGAATGGCTGAATTGCCAGCTAGCTTTGAGGTGAGAGAATATGTTTCCAAAGAACGATATGTGGTTTTTCTTTCTATGAACCCTATGGTGCGACCTCCGATACCGAGAGTAGAGAATATGCTTAGAGATATGGCACAAAAAGATGGTTTTGATCTTCAGGATTTTTTTATCCGAATGCGATATCCTGATAATTCGGTGCAGGTGGAAGCTTGGGTAGAGTGATTAGCAATCAACAATAGTACTTTTAAATCATTTCTAAGCTACGTTCTTCCTCTAGTAGAAGTAGAACCTTTACAATGGCTTCCTGTCAAATTTTCTTTTAAAAAGCTTTCTGTTAAATAGGTAAGGTTATTATTCTTAACACTAAGAAAGGTCAATTTGGCTATTACATCTATATTTTCTGGGAACTTTTCGATTTTTGTAAAGCTAAGAAATATATTACATGCGTTATATTTAAAATATACTTTAGGAGTTTCAAAATCTTTGTTTTTGAAAGCACTATTCGTTCAAGTCTATTTTTAGGAATTTCGGATAATAAGAGAATGTAGAATTTAAGAATATCAGATTGGTCATCTAGCAGTAGTCCTAAGGAAATGACATTTAATAAGTTAGATGAAATGGTTATTTAAAGCCAATAAAACAGGGTTCAGATTCGGATTTAAAATTTTTATTCCTAATTTGGTCTTTCATAACATAATGGAAACACAGGGTAAACGATTCGTTAACATTGAGGAAGCCGACATCTGGGCATGTCTCAAAAACAATGATTTAGATGCTTTATCCTACTTTTTTAAAAAATACTATTCTACTCTATTTAACTACGGATTAAAAATTAACCGCGACGAATATCTAGTGGAAGATGCTATTCAGGATACTTTTTTCAAATTTTGGAATAAAAGAAATAGACTCGCTGATGCTACGAGTCCAAAGGCATACATCATCAAGTCCTTTCGTAATACTTTGTTGGAGAAAATAGAAGCTCATAATAAGAAGCAGGAAGTTGATCCTTTTGGCTTTATTCACGAGACAGAATCTGTGCAAGATCGCATTATGGAAGATGAGGCAGCATCTGAATTAAGAGAAAAAATGGATCGAGGCTTAGATCTCCTACCGCCACGTCAGCGTGAGATCATCTATTTAAAGTTTTATCGCAATATTGACTATCAGGAGATTGCCGATGTGTTAGGTATTAGCTATCAGTCTGTTCGCAATTCTGTTCATGTTTCTATCAAAGCCTTGCGCCAAATCTTGCTTTCGGTGATCATTTTTATAGTGAATTACCTTTCTTGAAAAAAAAGTAAAAAAAAAAATTCAATTACACAGTACAAAAAGAGGACTGACCAGTCTCTCTATTCAAAAGCCTTAAATCAGTTTTTTTATGAATTTCAATTTCGAAGCTTACAACTTAGAAGACCTTATTTCTGATGAATCATTTCAGCGATGGGCCAAGTCCATTGGAACCATCGATGAAGACCATATGTGGAACGTAAGATATGCGTCCAGCGCTGATATGCGTGAATTAATGAATCACGCCAAGCTGGCTATTTTAACACTTTCAAGAACAGAGGCTGAAGTAGATCCTAGGAAAGTTGATATAGCATGGAATGATCTAAACCACCGCATAAACCCTACTAAACCAAAAGCACCGATATTCAAGAAATTGTCTTTTGCGGTGGCCTTTTCTGTCCTTTTTATTTGTTTGACTTGGCTGGTCATTCATTTTCAAGGAGGAAACTATGTCACATATCAGACAGGCTATGGTCAAAAGAAAGAGATCGTTTTACCTGACGGTAGTCAAATCACGCTTAATGCCAATTCAACTTTAAGGACTTACGACGAATGGGATAAAGAAAATAGAGCCGTATGGTTAGATAACGGAGAGGCTTACTTCCAAATTTCCAAAACTAAGGGAAAAGACCGATTTGTTGTTCATTCCAACGATTTTAATGTGGAAGTGCTAGGTACAAAATTTAATATCAATATGAGCGCCACATCTACTGAGGTAATGCTCAGCGAAGGAAAGATCCGCCTGAGCAGTTCAAAAGAGAATCAAATCATGAAACCAGGCCAGTTAGCTATAGTTGACAAGTCTGGATCATTAGCCGTACGAGAAGTAAATGTGTCTCATTATGACGCCTGGCTTAGAAATAACCTTGTCTTTGATAATAGATCTTTAACCGTGGTTGCGGACTTAATCGAAGCTCAGTATGGAGTGTCAGTATATCTGGCAGATGATATCAAAAATAAGATGCTAGCCGGAGAGATGCCAAATGGGAATCTTGAATTGCTGCTAAAAGCATTAGAGGTGACATTAGATCTAAATATTTCCAAATCAGGAGACGCCATCTTGATAACCAAAAATAGTCCATAACAGAAGCGCCATATGAGTAAAAATTTTATCAGAAAGCTTTCATTCATTTTACTATTATGCTTAGCTGTGTCTGTCAAAGTCACTGCAAGCCAATCAGTCTCAATGAATCAAACTCGAGGAACCGATTTGATTGGTTTTTTAGAGCAGCTAAGAAAGGAAAACAACATTTACATAGTTTATGAACCAGCCCTTGTTCGTGGATTAGAAATTGACCCAACCATACTCATAGGTATCCCAGGAATAGAAGAAAAACTTGAAGCGCTGCTAGTTCCTGTGGGTCTCGATTATCAGATTTTAAGGGAAAATACTTACGCAGTAGTGAAAGCTCGAACGAATGTTCAAGATATCACAGTCTCTGGTAGGGTTATTTCCCAAGAGGATAATCTTTCTATTCCAGGAGTCACTGTTAGCGTCAAAGGGACAGCAACTGGAGTCGTTACTGACTTTGATGGAAATTATTCCATCAAGTTGCCATCACCAGAATCAGTACTTGTTTTTTCCTCTATTGGGTTTGTCACCGTAGAACAAATGGTAGGAAATGTGACCGAGTTGGATATTGTGATGAAACTCGACACAAAGCAACTATCCGAAGTTGTCATTACTGCTACGGGTACTGAGTCCGACAAGCGGCAACTAGGATATTCAATTGAAAATGTAGATACAGAAGATATTCTAAAATCTAGAGAGACCAATATTTCAAGTGCGCTGAGTGCCAAAGCTGCAGGAGTGCAGGTAACAACCTCTTCGGGTTCACCAGGCGCTTCAGCTTCTGTGCGGATAAGAGGCAGTAGGAGTATCACGGGAGGAAATGAGCCACTCTACGTTATCGATGGAGTTCCTGTTAACAACTCTTCTACTGGTAATGGAATTGCTAGTGTGGATGTATCAAACAGAGCCATAGATATCAACCCCAATGACATTGCCAAAATCACAATTTTGAAAGGACCATCAGCTACCGTTCTTTATGGAAGTCGCGGGGCGAATGGCGTAATTATGATTAACACCAAAAGAGGTAAAACGGGAGCCCCAACCGTCACACTTACATCAGCTTATGGTGTAAGTGAAGTAAACAAATTGCCGCCTATGCAGAAAAAGTACGCTCAGGGTATCGCTCAGGCTGGCGAGTGGTTGTATCGTGGACCAGAAACAACCGAGCAAAACTCTTGGGGGCCGCTCATCAGTGAGCTTGAATTTGATGGAGACACTAATTATCCATATGACAATAATGGGAGACTAGTTCCATTAGGGGCAGGGAATGGCATGCCAGCCAATGCATATGATGCAAATAGTACCTTTTGGGTAAAAGGCGTTACTCAGGATAATAATGTGTCTGTGATAGGCGGTACTGATGCTGTCAAATATTACTTTTCGGCAGGGCATTTTCGTCAGACGGGTATTGTCCCGAATACGGATTTTAGTAGACTATCGATCAAGTCAAATTTAGATATGAAGATATCTGAGAGATTATCGGCAGGCGTAAGTGCTACTTACATCAACTCGGGTGGAGACAGGGCACAAAGAGGCTCTAATCGATCAGGTGTTACGGTCGGAGTTTTTAGAAATACGCCAACATTTGATATAGGGAACGGACTCGCAGGGCGTGAGGCTGGAAATAGCGCAATTACCCACATATTACCTAATGGAGAACAACGTTCTTATCGAGGAAATGGTAATTTTGATAATCCTTATTGGTCGGTCAACCGAAATCCTTTTGAAGATAATGTCAATAGGCTAATTGGGAATATTAATCTCTCTTACACCTTTTCTGATTGGCTTAAAGCTTCTTACAAAGTTGGAATAGACCAGTATTCGGATGTTAGAAAACTGGCGTGGGATATTAACTCATCCTCCGAACCAGTAGGAAGAGTCGATCAGGTGAGTGTATTCTCAGATGTCATTAATTCTGATTTGATACTCACAGCTTACAAAACCTTAGGAGACTTCACTATTGACGCAACAATTGGTCACAATTATTTCTATAACCAACGATTCAATAGATCTTCGGAAGGATATGGTATGTCGGTTCAAGGTTTTTATAACATTAGTAACACGCAGACAGTGCTTACCGATGAGAGCTATACGGTTCAGGAAAAATTCTTTGGGGCATATACGAATATAAGTTTTAGTTTCAGAGACTTTTTATTTCTTGGATTTTCTGGGAGAAATGACTGGTCGTCTACCCTTCCAAAAAGTAACAATTCCTTTTTCTATCCTGCGGCTAATGTTGCCATTGATATTTCCGAACCACTTAAGTTAACAAAGTCTAAGTATCTGTCATATGCAAAGTTAAGGTTCTCTTATGGTCAGGTTGGGTCTGCTACTGGTTCTTTCGTTACCGATAGCTATTATTCTAATGCGAGTGTGGATGGTGATGGACTATTATCAGCCAACCAGTTTCCTGCATTTGGTTTGAATGCCTTTGAGCGGGGAGGCCTTTTGGCCAATAATGCACTTACGCATGAGCTGACGACTACTACTGAAATAGGAACTGAAATTCGTACTCTTGGAGGACGCTTAGGAATTGATTTCACCTATTATTCAGCAATTACGAAGAATCAAATTCTAGCAGCGCCGATCTCTGCGGCAACAGGTTATACCGCCATTACCATTAACTCTGGCGAATTTGAGAATAAGGGAATCGAGTTGACTATGGACTTACAGGTTGTAGAAAAGCGGGATTTTTCTTGGAACATGAATGTCAATTTTACAAGAAATCGATCCATGGTTACCTCTCTGCCAAATGATGGGATAAACCTAGCAGAATTCTCCGCTATTTCTTCTGTCGCATTGGTAGGTCAACCATTTGGGGCTTTTCGAGGAACAATGTACAGTAGAAATGAGGAAGGCAGGATGATCATCGGATCAGACGGATGGCCACTAATCAGTCCAGTGCAAGATGTCATTGGGGATCCAAATCCCGACTGGCTTTCAGGAGTTAGCAACTACATATCCTACAGAGGATTTGATTTTTCCATGCTTTGGGATATCAGACAAGGAGGCGATGTATGGAATGGTACCAAAGGAGCGATGGACTACTTAGGTACTTCGAAGGAATCTGGCGACTTAAGGGAGGTAAAAGGCTATGTATTTGATGGAGTGACACAAGATGGTCAGGAAAACGAAGTGGCTGTGGATTTTGCCAATCCAGCTTTTGGAATGAGTGGCATAAAATGGAGAAAAGCAGGGTCACTACTTGGATTAGCTGAGGATTATATCGAAGATGCTTCTTGGGTTCGCCTGCGGGAAATCACATTGGGCTACACTTTTTCAGAAAAAATGTTCCAACGAAATAATACTTTTCAGTCCATCAATATTTCTGCGTATGGTAGAAATCTCTACCTAAAAACGGATTACAAAGGCGTAGATCCTGAGACTAATTTGAGGGGAACTTCCAATGCCCTTGGCTGGGACTATTTCAACCTACCAAATACCAGAAGCTATGGACTTGCACTTAAAGTTGTTTTAAAATGAGAAATACGATAATAACACTAACAATAATTATTTCTACACTGGCATCTTGTGATTTTGGGACAACTAATGTTGACCCCTCACGACTAAGTGATGTGCCAGTAAGACAAATACTACCTACGGCACAGGCTCAGACAGCAAGAAACCTAGGCTCAGTAGGTGCAAGAATTACGGGCGTGGTTATTCAGCATTTTAATGGAATTGACAATCAAACTTTAGGATATAATACTTACCTCATCGATGAAAATGCGATGGATGATTTTTGGGCGACAGGCTTGTATGCGGGAGCAATGAAGGATTGTCAAATTATTTTGGAAAAAGCCGAAACTGAAAATATTCCTTACTACAGTGGAATTGCACGGGTATTAATGGCCATAAATCTAGGGATTATCACCTCGTTTTGGGGCGATGCTCCATACTTAGATGCTTTTCAAGGACAAAGTAATATGACACCTAGTTATGACAATCAGGAGGAACTTTATGAGCAGATACAACAGTTGCTCGATAATGCCATAGTTGATTTCAATTTGGATGCTGGCGAGAATAATCCAGGCGTTGATGACCTAATATATGGTGGGAATCGTGCCTTATGGCTCGGTACGGCACGTGCACTGAAGGCGCGATATTATATGCATTTGGTAGTACATGACTCAGAAGCTTCCGCAAAAGCGCTACAATCTCTAAGCGGTGGCACAATTTACAGTAATGAGGTAGAACCTAGTTTTCCTTTTGGAGCAGTGCTCAATGAAGCAAACCCAATTGCCTATTTCGGTACGGATAGACCCAATCAATTGGTTGTGAATGACTACTTGTTAGGTGTTTTAGATACCAAGTCAGATCCACGCAAAGATTATTACACACGTCTTAAAAATGGTAGCTATGTCTTGTATGATGCGGCAGATCCTGGCGATGATCTCACTGATCTATATTGGGGGCAATATAACTCACCTATGCCACTGATTAGCTATAGCGAGTTATTATTTATCAGAGCTGAAGCCAATTTAAGACTCGGAATTCTCAACTCTGCTCAATCGCAGCTCAATAGTGCGATCAGAGCAAACATGGAGATCATGGGAATAGATGATACCGCTATAATGACTTATTTGGAAGCAAATGCTAACCTATCAACAGTTAGTACTGACGAAGAAAAGCTCGCCATAATTATGCAGGAAAAATATGTGGCCATGTTCGGACAGGGCACAATAGAGGCTTGGGTAGATTATCGCCGAACGGGATATCCTGCACTCATACCCAATCCTGAAGCTAGCGAGAGTTTTAATTCAAGCAAAATAATCCCTCGAAGATATTTATATCCAATTAGTGAGCGCAACGCAAACAATCAAAACGTTGAAATCGCCAAACAAAACCAAGGTGGCCATTTATTGGATAATAAGCTTTGGGCCTACTAAATCAACCTACAATTAAATTTACTTCTATGCATAAAAATTACGAAACTAAGGCCTTGCTAAGATTTGGCTTGGTACTACTGCTAACCATTATCGGATATTCTAGTATTGGACAAAGTCTGGTAATCAACGAAATCATGGCTGACCCACCATCTAATAATGGTAATGAAATGCCCGGAGATACAAACGGAGATGGCACACGCTCTGCATCTGAGGATGAGTTCATCGAATTCGTCAATATATCGCAAAATGCTTTAGATATATCGGGGTGGCAATTGCTAGATACCAACTCCGTGGTAACGCTGCGACACGTATTCCCTAGCAATACTGTCGTGCCTGCAGGAGCGGCATTGGTATTATTTGGTGGAGGAAAACCCACAGGAGATTTTGGAGGAAGTATCGTGCAAACTGCTTCTACTGGCTCACTCAACATTACCAATTCAAACGAAGAGTTACGATTGGTTGATCTTAACAATGACACGGTTCTAGTGGCAGGTATAGGAAATACTGTTACGCAAATGTCATGGAGCAGAGAACCTGAGTTGACAGGAGAATTTGCTGGTCATGCCGAGGTACTTACTTCGGAAGGTTTACTGTTCTCTCCAGGAACCAAAGCTGATGGTACTCCATTTAGTTTTGGAAAATTATTGATCAATGAAATTCACGCTGATCCTGCATCAGGCATTGCAGGAGACGCGAATGGAGATGGTGCAAGGTCGGCTTCCGAAGATGAGTTTATAGAATTTTTGAATATAGGAAATAGTCCACTTGATGTTTCTGGTTGGCAAGTTTTAGATACGAACTCTCAAGTACTTGTACGCCATATCTTTCCAGCTAATTCTGTTATTCCAACCGGAGGTGCAATGGTGCTTTTTGGAGGCGGGACACCCTCAGGGGATTTTGGAGGAAGTCTCGTTCAAGTCGCTTCCTCAGGTACTTTAGGTATAAGCAATACTAACGAGCAACTTTTAGTGGTCAATGCGCTAGAAGATACAATAATAGTTGTAGGGTTTGCGGATTTTAATGATGATGCATCATTTAACCGTAATCCAGATTTGTCAGGAGACTTCTCTATTCATTCAGGATTGTCTGAGGCGAATGGGGCGCTTTTTTCTCCAGGCACACGACCTGACGGTACGCCTTATAATTTTGGAAAACTGATCATCAATGAAATTCATGCCGACCCAGCATCCGATCTCACAGGAGATGCCAATGGCGATGGAACGCGATCAGCCTCAGAAGATGAATTTATTGAATTTGCCAATACAGGAAACTATCCACTGGATATTTCTGGTTGGCAGGTGCTCGATACCAACTCGCAAGTCTTGGTGAGACATATTTTTCCCGCTCATACCATCGTTCCTTCGGGAGGAATGATTGTTCTTTTTGGTGGCGGTACGCCTACGGGTGATTTTGGTGGAAGTATTGTTCAAATAGCTTCGACTGGTGCTTTGGGTATTTCCAATACCAACGAGGAGCTAAGGATAGTGAATAGACTGTTAGACACAGTAATCATTCACGGCGTTGCGGACTATAACAACGATCAGTCCTGGACCCGTGATCCGGATTTTACTGGGGATTTTGTTGCACATTCTACCGCAGCTGGTTCGGGTGGAGCGCTTTTTTCTCCGGGCACTAAAATTGATGGAACTGCTGGTAATTTTGGAAAACTTGTAATTAATGAAATTCATGCCGATCCGGCCGCTGACCTTGCAGGAGATGCCAATGGTGATGGTACCCGATCAGCATCCGACGATGAATTTATTGAGTTTGTGAATGCTGGAAATTCTTCTTTGGATATTTCTGGCTGGCAAGTGTTAGATACTAATTCTCAGGTATTGCAAAGACATGTTTTTCCTGCCAACACGATATTAGAACCAGGTGGAGCTATCGTTGTTTTTGGAGGCGGTGTTCCAACAGGTGATTTTGGGTTAGGGCTTGTCCAAACTGCAACATCAGGTGCCTTAGGTATTAGTAATTCTAATGAAGAGCTTAGAGTAGTCAATGCCACTATGGATACTGTGCTGGTACATGGTTTTCTCGATTATAATAATAATCAGTCATGGTCGCGAGACCCAGATGTGAGTGGTGATTTCGTAGCACATAGTACCGCTACGGGTACCAATGGCGCTTTATATTCTCCTGGTAAAAAATTGGATGGTACTTCATTTGGCACGAAACCGCCATCGACTCTCATTATCAATGAGGTACATGCCGACCCTGCGGGAGATGCCACAGGCGATGCAAATGGAGATGGAACCAGATCAGCGTCAGAAGATGAGTTTATTGAATTTGTGAACAGTGGTGTAAGTAACTTAGATGTTTCTGGTTGGCAAGTATTGGATACCAACTCGCAGGTGCTAGTAAGACATATTTTTCCTGACAATAGTATTATTCCTGCTGGAGGAGCATTAGTCGTTTTTGGTGGAGGCGCTCCAACAGGGACTTTTGGAAGTAGTATAGTGCAAACTGCTTCTTCGGGCTCTTTGGGAATTACCAATTCCAATGAAGAACTAAGGATAGTAGATAGTAACCAAGATACAGTGGTCATTTTTAGCATACCTGATTTCAACAATGATCAGTCATGGACACTTGACCCTGATATTACAGGAACCAATATGGTCGCTCATAGCACCGCCAATGGAGCCAATGGAGCTCTTTTTTCTCCAGGCTTGAAGGTCGACGGCTCATTTTTCATTGTTCCGGAAGCAACTGTAGTTTCATTCGCTTCATCGACTTTAGTTGCTAGAGAGGGAGACGATCCAGTATCAATTGATATTATAATCACAACGCCAAGCAGTAGTGATGCAACAACAGTTGATATTGAATTAGTGAAAGGTTCTGCGACCGATATCGAAAGTTTTGCAACGCAAACTTTGACTTTTCCTGCCGGGAGTGCTACTACACAGTCTATAACCATTACGATCACGGATGATGCGGATGTTGAACCAACAGATACTTTACAGTTTGAATTAAAAAATCTTGCCGGAGGTGTGAATGCTGAACTGGGTGCAAATACTATCTATGAGTTAATTATACAAGACAATGACTTGGCCGCTTCGTCACTTGAGATTAACGAGTACATGGCTTGGCCGGCAGGGGCGGATGCTTCTGCCGACGGACGACCTACCGTAGATTCCAATGGCGATGGTTCTGCTGATTTTGAAGAAGATGAGTTTATTGAATTCGTAAATGCCGGGTCCACTGATCTGGATATTAGTGGTTGGAAAGTTTACGATCAGGTGACATCCTTTGATCCGCTGAGGCATGTTTTTCCGGCAGGAACTGTACTCAATGCCGGAGGTGCTATCGTGGTTTTTGGTGGAGGAAATCCGCAGGGTGATTTCGGAGGTTCACAGGTTCAACTAGCCTCACAAGCTAGTCAAGGTTTGGGTCTTACCAACTCCGGAGATGTTATTATCATTAGAAATACCAGCGGAGAAACAGTTTTAGAATTTCCATATGGTGGGCAGGTTAGAGCACAATCTATCACAAGAATTCCTGACGTAACAGGACCTTATTCTCCGCATCCAACATTGGGTGACAGAGAAATATCGCCGGGAACCAAAGTCGATGGAACTCCATTTGCTATAGCCACCGCGACTGAGGTGAAGTTTGCCAGTTCATCAGGAGGTGTCGGAGAAAATACAACAAATGCTTTGACCATAGAATTGGAAATAGTGCGTCCTGACGATACGAACGCTACGACAGCCGATGTAATTATTTCAACCGTGGGCTATGAATCTGACATTACATTTTCTATACAGACAATAACATTTCCGGCAGGGAGCGATGCAAATCAGTCCGTTACTGTATCGGTGATAAATGACGAGGAAGCAGAAGGTGATGAATTGTTTATCATGGAAATTATTAATGTGACAGGAGGAAATCTGGCAAAAACAGGAATACCTGCTACATTTGAATTAATAGTTGTAGATGACGATGTGCCATTGGCTTTTAATGAGATTCATGCCGATCCAGCTGGAGGAGCTGCAGGTGATGCTAATGGCGATGGGATTACCGACGATTCTACCGATGAGTTTATAGAAATAGTAAATATTTCGGAGACTACCATTGATATGAGCGGTTGGGAATTTCATGATGGCACACAGGTGAGGCATATTTTCGATTTTGGTACTCGGCTAGAACCAGGCAAAGCCCTGGTGGTTTTCAGTGGAGGTATTCCTGTGGGCAGTTTTGGTGGAAGTCAGATTCAATTATCTTCGGAAGGCGGCTTAGATTTGGATGATAATGGAGAAACAATCACTATTTTCACGAGTTCGTCAACCATCGCTGCAAAGACAGAGTATGGTACTTCAGCAGGGGACAATCAATCGATTTCGCGAGATCCTGATTACACAGGTGGATTCGTCAAACATTCGACCATAGCCAACGCAAGCGGAGCGCTATATTCTCCGGGAAGAAAATCCGATGGAACATCCTTTCAGTCTACTGTATTAAATACTTTACTTGTAAATAGACTCAGTATTTATCCAAATCCTGTTGTCGACCAGGTGACTATCGACGCTCAAAAGTATACTGAAGATATTCGTTTTGTTTTGTTTGGGCTTTCCGGACAAAAAATAGTGAATTATCAAATAAAGGCGGGCACTTTGAAGCAATACAAACTAGCCGACTTTGAGGGAGGAATGTACATCTACGAATTGACAGTAGCTAAAACAGGAACACTTCTGGAAAAAGGTAAACTATATATAAAGGACTAAAAAAAACAAAAAATACGATGAAGGATGTGAGCAGGGCAGTCGGCTATTTATTATTGCAAATACTAATTGTAGCAAATTGCCTTGCGCAGGTTCCTGCTGAAGGAAGTCTTTTTGATTATATCACGCTGAAAATTTCCGCATTGCCCTCAACCGAGGGCAATAACTATTTGGATGCAACGAATGGCCAAAAGGAAGCTTGGAATGATGCCATGGAACTGGTATTGCAAAACGATCTTGTTTCTGCGAGTGAGATTTTGAGCGGACTAGGATACAGATTAGTTCACTTTCTGGAGACGGCTTCCAATACGAAATACTCCGTGATAGAGCGAGAAGTTACTTCCCAAAACCATTGGGGGATTTATGTGATTTCTCAAAATCCTTGTAGAGACAATGTGGTTATTCAATGTCCACATCCGATGTTTGATACGAATACAGGAAAGCAAGGCATCTTCACTTTTCTTGAACTTGACGCCAAAGCTCTTTTTATAGGAGGCACTCATCGCTGCAATAGCGGCTCACTTTCAAGCTGCTCAGGCACAACTACCGCATGTGGCGCCAATGGTCCTTTTCGCATTTCGGATCAGGCGCATAATGCTGATGGCATATTTCAAAAAACGACCGAATTTTTACTGCAGGCGAATCCAAGTACAGTTTTTATTCAATTTCACGGATTTGGAAAACGTGCGGGTGATCCAAATGCTATTTTGAGTAATGGAACGCGAGTTACACCGCAAACAGACTATATCAGTGAGCTTATTGCTGAAATGAATACAGAAGACCCTACGTTAACCTTTCGTGCTGGCCATCTCGACTTAGATTGGGAGCGGCTCCTTGCCTTTACCAACACCCAAGGTAGGTTAATCAATGGAAGCAGTGAGCCTTGCAGAACTGGATCATCGGTTTCGCAAGGACAATTTATCCACGTCGAACAAGAACTTGCCATGTTTAGATCAGATCAAACTGGCTGGGTTCGATGGATTGAGCCTATGAAACGCGTTTTTGATTGTATTAAAACAGAACCACTCACGAGTGATCAATTTTATCACGATGGACTAATTTACCCTAATCCATTTGATAGCGAGGTAACAGTACAAGACTCATATTATGCCGATTTACTGATGGTGTACAATGCAACAGGGCAACTAATCCTTGAACTAAAGCCAAGAAATTGGAAAAAAATTGATCTATCCACATTGACATCAGGCATATATTATTATCAGATTTTGGACAAAAACCTTTCAATAATTAGCAATGGTAAAATGGTAAAAACCAAGTAATGCGATACCTTCTTATTTTAAGTCTATTGGTTTTAGGTTGTAGTCAGCAACCTGCTTTGCCGGTTTTTGAGTTTCCTCAACCTTTTGATACATCGGATAAAATAATTGCCACACAAGAAAAAAAGGTGTTTGATAACGATAGTCTTGTACAAGCCGACAACCTGTTTGACGGTGCGCGATTGAATGGTTTTGAACGGTTAAATGACTCGATTTTTCAGGTTAGTATTTTACCAGAAAACGAACCGATTAACTCTAGCCCGTGGTATGCTTTTCGAATTTTGTCGAGTATGAATAAGGATATTTATCTCTCCTTCAATTATGGTAAATACTTGCATCGATACTACCCAAAATTGAGCAAAGATGGTAAAGTTTGGCTCAATGCCGATTCCTTAGCAGTGATCAATGATGAAGAAGGCACGTTCGAATATTTACGTGTATCGCTTGAAGCAAATCGTCCTTTGTGGGTGGCGGGTCAGGAGATCATTACTTCCTCCGATGTAAGGCAATGGGCTGATAAGATTACGTTAAACGAAGCAACTAAATTGGAGGTAATAGGGAAGAGTAAGCTGGGAAAAGATCTTTTTGTTTTGGATATCGATGAAGGTACTTTGACGGCTAAGCCAATGCTGGTGGTATTGAGTAGGCAGCATCCGCCAGAAGTTACTGGATATCAAGCGATGGAATATTTTGTAGATGAGCTACTGAAAAATGAAGAATTGTCCGTGTCATTTAGAGACAGATTTCGTGTCTTGGTATTCCCGATCTTAAACCCCGATGGTGTAGATATGGGGCATTGGCGTCATGGCGCAGGTGGAGTAGATTTGAATCGTGATTGGGCTGCTTACATGCAGCCAGAAGTGTCGCTTGTTGCTCGTCATATTTTCAATGAAAGTAAGGAAAATAAGGTTGTTTTTGGAGTCGATTTTCACAGCACTTATAAAGATGTCTTTTATACAAACGATACCTTATCGGCTTATCCTGACATCAGGCAGCAAGTATTTGCGAGTATGGAGCGCCAAATTGACAACTATAAAGTAAATGAAAAACCTTCTGCAGTGACCAAACCTGTGTCCAAAAGTTGGTTTTATTCGGCATTTAAAGCAGAAGGCATTACTTACGAAGTAGGAGACTCTACGCCAGAGGAAGTTATAGAACTAAAAGGAAGGGCTGCTGCCAGAGGAGTCATGCAAGCACTTCTGGATAGCGTGGAATAGCTACTTTTAGCTTCAATTAGTTTACTTATTTCTAAAAATTAGGTTAGATAAAGGAGATTATTCAAATGAATTGAATGCCTATATCATTCTGAAAAGGGATCGTAAAGTTTTGTTTATTCTTCATGCCAATGGGAATTTCGGGTAAAGCAATTTTTAACATTTGATTATTGAGAAGAATTTCGCTTATCAATGGAGTATCTACTACATATGATCGGTGCACCCGCATAAAGTGATAAGGAATTAGCGTGATTAGGTTTTTTGATGGAATTCGGAATCACAACCGTAGATTACTTGCCTGACACGCTTGACGAAAAAATGCGCATGCAGTTTATCGGTATTACATTAGAAAATAGAATGACTGAACTGCCGGCTGGCTTTGAGGTGAGAGAGTATGTTTCCAAAGAACGATATGTGGTTTTTTTTCTATGAACCCTATGGTGCGACCTCCGATACCGAGAGTAGAGAACATGCTTAGAGATATGGCACAAAAAGATGGTTTTGATCTTCAGGATTTTTTTATCCGAATGCGATATCCTGATAATTCGGTGCAGGTGGAAGCTTGGGTAGAGTGATCATAAAGCTACAACCTGAGGCTTTATTGGATGATTAGTCTCTATTTTTTGCCTTTTTTGTCGTCCTGTAACTGAAAGATTATTGGCAATACCATTCTTACGTTTACAGGTTTACCACTTTGGGTTCCGGGCTTCCATTTACCGGTAAGCTTTATTACTCTTTCGGCCTCCTCATCACAACCTCCCCCAATGCCCTTGACAGTTTTGATTTCTCTCACTTCACCACTTTTATCGACTATAAATTGTAGATATACACGCCCCTCGATACCCTGCTTTCTGGCCTGTTTTGGATACTTCAGATTATTTGCAATTGCTTTATGGAAAGCGTCCATTCCTCCAGGATATTGTGGTTGTTCTTCGACAATAGTGAATACTTCTTCAGTCGAGGTATCGCTATTTTGAGCGAAGGAAATGATGCTGATAAGGCTAAAAAGGAGTAGGAATAACGGGCGAGTAATAGTCAACGGATCGTGTTTATTTGATTGAAAAAAGAAAACTTAAGTTACCTAAAGGTAATGGCTCATTTGATCATTTCCCAAAATAGTAGGAGCTGTTTGAGTAGGGAGTAAAACAATCAGTCTAACTCATCTCACCAATAAATAACTCGAACTCCGTCCACCAGCATCGTTCTTCTTTAGTACACCTTTTTTTATTAAATCGTTGATGTCTCGACCAGCAGTGTCTTGAGAGGTTTTGGCCATTTTAGCCCATTTGGAGGTGGTCAGCTTTCCTTGAAAGTCATCCAGGAGCTTTTCCAACATCTTTTGCTGTCTAGCGTTTATGCCCAATAAATGACGATTATTCCAAAAATGAGCTTTAAACAAGACATCATCCAGTATCAACTTTGAATCTTCAAATGATCTGAGTAAGCATTGCAAAAACCAATGGAGCCATTCGGTAATGTCGAGATTTCCTTTTTGTGTGTACTCTAGCTGTTTATAGTATTCCTCTTTTTCCTTTTCTATTCGGGCAGACATACTATAAAAGCGAAAAGTAGTGTCATCTGACTTTGCCAATAGTAAATCTGCTATAGCTCTTGCCATACGTCCATTGCCATCTTCAAATGGGTGCAGTGTAACAAACCAAAAATGTGCTATCGCTGCTTTTAAGACATAATCTATTTTGCTTTTACCATTAAACCACATGAGGAACATACGCATTTCATTCTCCAACAATGAAGCGTCTGGAGCCTGAAAATGCACACGTTCCTTCCCCATGGGGCCTGAAACAACCTGCATAGGGTCTTCTGGCGTGTTGTTTCGATATTTACCGGTGACTATCGAATACATGCCGCTTCTGCCCGCAGGGAAAAGTGATGAGTGCCAACCAAATAGGCGATCCTGCGTCAATCGATCATTGTAGTTCAATGTGGCGTCTAGCATCATTTCTACAACACCATCAACTTCTCTACTAGAAGGAGTTAACCCTCCAACATTCAGTCCTAGTCTTCGCGCTACTGATGACCTTACCTCATCTTTTGGTAGTTGCTCTCCTTCAATTAAGCTCGATTTTAATACATTTTCTGAGGCTATCTGTAGAGATGCCTTTGATTTAGCATCAAAACCCAATTGTTCCATTTGACCCAAAAGTTTCCCCTGCTGATGCCTTATCTCTGTAAGTTCAGTGGCTAATTCCTCTTGATCCCACGTGAAATTTGGCCAGTTCTGGTAATTATATATCCACATAATAATCTCCGCATATAATACGGTAAATATACACAGATTCTCCGCAAGGCACACTTAATCTCCGCATATTATAAGGAGAATGGAGTTTTAATCTCCGCAAAAACAGATGAGGAATGTTTTATAAATAGAACGGGATACTGATTAACCTTCCAAGCTCTCTTCAGCAACTAGCTGCTTGTCATGAAGCTCTTTGTACACGCCATTGAGTTCCATGAGCTGGTCGTGAGAACCTTTTTCCACAAGAGCACCATCATCAAGGACAATGATTTTGTCGGCCAACTTGGCTGACGACACGCGATGTGATATGATCACCGAGGTTCTATTCTTCATGATCCGAGCCATTGCATTGAGAATGGCATTTTCTGTTTTTGTATCAACAGCCGATAGCGCGTCATCTAGAATCAAGATTTTTGGCTTTCGCGCTACTGCTCTCGCGATAGATACGCGTTGCTTTTGTCCGCCAGAAAGGGTAATTCCTCGCTCTCCAACACGGGTCTCGAAACCCTTGGGAAAACGATCAATATTTTCTAACAAATCCGCATCATCTGCCGCTTGCTCGACCTCTGCTTGAGTCATATCATCTTTTCCGAAAGCAATATTTCTTGCTACGGTATCAGAAAAGAGAAATACATCCTGAGGAACATAACCGATTTGTGACCTGATGGAAGACAAAGAATACTTATGAATATCCTTATCGTCGATCATAAGTTTACCAGCATCGATATCGTACATTCGGCAGATTAAATTGGCGATGGTACTTTTCCCTGATCCTGTAGTTCCTATTATCGCAATCGATTGGCCTGGCAAAACTTCAAAAGAAAGGTTTTTGATCGCTTGAATGCCAGAATCAGGATAGGTGAAGCTGATATTCTCAAACGTCAGCTTACCCGAGATTTCAGTTTTAATATCTTCTGTGGAAACTATGTCGTTTTTCGTTTCCAAAAATTCGTTGATCCTCTTTTGCGAAGCAGCTGCTCGTTGAATTATACTCGTGATCCATCCTAAAGAAGCGACTGGCCAAGTGAGCTTATTCACATAAATAATGAACTCTGCAATGTTTCCTGTGCTTATCCTCCCGGCAAAAACTTCTGTCGCACCCACATAAACAGTGATGACAACACTCAGTCCTATCAACCCCATAATCAAAGGGAAAAACAACGACTGAACGTAGGCCAGATCAAGTTGCTTGTCCTTGTATTCTATGCTTGCATTCTTAAAATCTTCGTGTATGTCGTCTTCTCTTGTAAATGCTTTAATCACCCGAATTCCTGAAAAAGACTCTTGGACGAATGTTGACAATCCGGATAAGCTTTTTTGAATTTCTTCAGATCGCTTATTAATGATATTATTTACAAAATAGATGCTAATGGAGAGAAGCGGTAATGGAAAAAGGGAATAAAGCGTCAGTTTAGGACTGATGCTATACATGTACGGGATCACCATGATAAACAAGGTAACCAATCCGATACCATACATAATGGCTGGCCCAATGTACATACGCACCTTGCTTACATCTTCGGAAATTCTCGCCATCAAGTCACCCGTATTATTTCTGCGATAAAAGCTGAGCGGAAGTGTTTGGTAATGATCGAAAATTTCGTTTTTCAAGTCATATTCAACCAATCGTGACATAACGATAATGGTCTGACGCATGAAAAACATGAAGATTCCCTGAAGTAAGGCAGAAGCCAGAATGAGAATGGCTATGATAAAAATACTTGATGCAAATACTGAATAGGCTTCAGATTGGATATCAAAACCAGAAAAAGCTTGAAAAATATCGTAGCTACGTTCGATTACATTAAAAGAATATCGTACGGCTATTGCAGGGACAATGCCAAAGAAATTGGAAACAATTATGAAAACTGTACCAAGAATGAGGCGCCATTTGTATTTAAATAAGTATTTATTGAGGTGTGCTAGTTCTTTCACTGGTTGTAAAACGATATGATGGCCAAATGGTTATTTGCTTAAAAAAAAACTAATTTTGAGCGCTTTTAGCAATGGCTCCTTTTGCCTGAAAAAAAATCAAATGTAGCGAACATACCGAGATGATAGAAACTATACCCCAAGTAAAACAGACGGAAATTTTCCATACCATGTCGGCCATGGAACATGAGCAGTTGGTCTTTTGCCATGATCAGGCGACAGGTCTTCGCGCTATTATTGCTATCCACAATACCGTGTTAGGCCCGGCAATGGGTGGCACCAGAATGTGGAATTACCAATCTGAAGCAGAGGCAATTAAAGATGCACTTCGACTTTCAAGAGGCATGACATTGAAAAACGCCATAGCCGGTTTAAATATTGGTGGAGGAAAAGCGGTCATCATAGGCGATGCTAAAAAACTTAAAAATGAAGCTTTCATGCGTCGCTTTGGAAAGTTCGTGAATAGCCTTAATGGGAAGTACTGGACTGCCGAAGACGTCAACATGAGTGCGCGCGATATGGAATATATCAGAATGGAGACACCATTTGTCACAGGTATTCCAGAAAGTATGGGTGGTTCAGGAGATCCAAGCCCTGTGACCGCTTTTGGTGTGTACATGGGTATGAAAGCCGCAGCAAAGAAAGCTTACGGGTCGGATGATCTCAAAGGAAAAAAAATCATTGTGCAAGGGGCGGGAAATGTAGGTTCTTACCTTATTGGATACCTGGTAAAGGAAAATGCGGAAGTATTCGTTTCGGATATTTTTGAAGATAAAATAGCTGCTATCACCAAAGCGTATCCATCAGTGAAAGTAGTAGATGCCACGTCGATTATAGACGAAGAAATGGATATATATGCGCCATGTGCACTTGGAGCTACGCTTAATGAAAGCACCATTCCAAGATTGAAATGTGCTATTGTAGCTGGTGGAGCAAATAACCAGCTGGATATTGAAGATCAAGATGCACAAGCACTGAAAGATAGAGGTATTGTATATGCTCCTGATTTTTTGATTAATGCAGGAGGTATTACCAATGTTTTTGCCGAGCAACAAGGGAATTATAATAAAGCGCGAGTAATGGAGCACACCGAGCGGATCTATGGGGTATGTTTGGAAGTACTAAACTATGCCGAGCAGAATGGTGTTACCACACATCGTGCTGCCGTACAACTCGCGATGGACAGAATAAACGCAATTGGGAAAGTTAAAATTTCCTATTAAGAAAAAACAAATGTTAAATAGAAGGATTCTACGTGTAAAGGCCATGCAGGCATTATATAGCTATCATCTCACACGTGAATCGTTGAAGGACGTTGTACGCGAGCGACTGGAAAGTCACTTTAACCTAGACCCTGCCAAAGATGATTTTGCCGATAGTGCAAAGTTTGCCTTGAGAAAGAAGAAAGCAGGTAGCCTATTCACCGAAGGCCTTAAGTCGGGTGAGCTACCCGATGATATTGAAGATAAAGAAATTTTATCGAGAGTAGATCTAGCGCTTAAAGAGTATCGAAGAGAGCTGAATAATGAAAAGCGAGCGATTCGATCAAGCATGATGAAAGATATCTCGGGGCTCAAAAGCTTGTATTTAAAGTTGATCTTACTAGCGCAAGAGTTTAGTCATGTAGAAAAATTGGAGAAAGAAAGAAAAGAAAAATCTCATCTTAATAAGAAGCATGATTATCACTATCATTTTATCAATCATCCACTTGCCGATGAGCTCAGTAAAATGGCAGATTTCAATAAGCTGATTATTGATGGAAAGATCAACTGGGAAGAACATCTTGAAACTTTGAGAGGCTGGTATCGAGATATTATCATCAAAGATGCGGACATAGCAGTATATGCTAAAATAGAGACACCCACCATAGATCAACATCGAGATGCGATGGTTAAGGTTTTTAAAAAGATAATTTTCAAAAACGAGACTATTGACGAGTTCTTGTCTGAAATGGACATCAGGTGGAGTGAGAATAAAACCATTTTAAAAAGTTTGGTTGCCAAGACTTTTCAAGACTATGAGCCAGAATTGTCGCCAGCGATGGAGCTGAAAGAAGTGATTAAAAACGAGGAAGAGGATTTTCCTTTTTTCGAAGAACTTTTTGACGAAACCATGAAAAACGACTTAGATCTGGTCAAGTTGATTTCGGATAGTGCCAAGAACTGGGATATCTCGCGGGTCGCTCTCATGGATTTGATTATCCTTAAACTTGCCATTACGGAAATGAGGACTTTTAGGAGTATCCCAACCAAGGTGACGATCAATGAGTTTATAGAAATTTCCAAACTTTACAGCACCCCAAAGAGTAAACAATTTGTAAATGGTATTTTGGATGTATTGTCAAACGAACTAACTTCGACAGGCGATATTAAGAAAAGCGGCAGAGGCCTCATCGATAACAAATAAATACACACATTATGAGCAAAGGATCAGGAAGTTCATTTTTCAGTTTAATATTCGGCATTGCAATAGGCGGAGTTCTTGGAATATTATTTGCTCCTGACAAAGGGACAAATACAAGAGATCGATTGACTTATCGGTTAGACAAGTATAAAAAGAATCTAGAGGACTTGCTGGATGACCTTTCTGCATCATCGGATAAGCTTGAAAATGAGGCAAAATCAGAAGGTGAAAAAATAGTGAATGATGCAAAAGAAAAAGCAGAGCGCTTGCTCGATGATGTCAATGGGCTGATTTCCCAAATAAAAAGTAATTAACCAATCTTTAACATTTCATTAGGATAATTGATGGTTGATAAAACTATCTGATGGTTAATTTTGTATGTTATTGAAAATACTAAACAAAAATTATAAAGAGATGAAAAGACATTTTATTCAACTAGTAGCTGTCATGTTTGTTGGTGCGGTATTATTTAGCTGTTCAAACAAGGAGGCAGAATCTAAAATAGCTCGACTTGAAGGTAAAATAGCCGAGCTAGAAGCCAAGCAAGGAGGATCAAAGCCAGCAGCAACAGCTAATGTGCCGGAAGTAAAACCAGAAGGGCCACTTCCGGAGATGCAATTTGAAGTGGAAGATCACGATTTTGGTACCATAAATGAAGGCGACATTGTAGAAAAACTATTCAAATTTAAAAATGTAGGAGATGCACCCTTGATTATATCATCGGCGACCGCCTCTTGTGGTTGTACTGTACCTGTATGGCCAAAGGAACCAATTGCTGTAGGTGAAGAAGGAGAAATCCAAGTGAGATTTAACAGTAAAAGTAAGCCAGGTGTACAAAACAAGACGGTAACAATCACTGCCAACACGTACCCTAAAATCAATAGAGTTAGAATTAAAGCGAACGTAAATAAAAGCGAGACACAAAATCCTGCTTAATTAATAACCAATTATGATTAAAACACTATTACTCCAAGCAAGTGGGGGAAACTACACGCAGTTCATAATGCTGGGTGGTATGATTGCCATATTCTATTTCTTTTTTATTCGTCCACAACAGAAGAAGCAAAAAGATCAGAAAAAATTTATCGAGGCTATTAAAAAAGGAGATGAAGTGGTTACCGTTGGTGGCATCCACGGAAAGGTCGTTGGTGTAGAAGATACACGAATAGTTCTTGATGTTGACAGAGGCAACAAATTAGTAGTAGAAAAATCATCAATATCTTTAGATTCAAGTAAGCGTCTAACGGATACTAAGTAATTATAGCGTTTTGACTAATGCTCTAGATAACTGGAAGGTAGTTTTGCTCTCGATAATAGGGGCGACTACCTTTTGGTGTTTTAATGCGTTGAATAAAAATTACAGCGCGCGCATCAATTATCCTATAGAATGGGTCTTTAACCGCGATAGCGTTATCGTGATGGAGCCATTGCCTAAAGGGGTCATGATCGATGTTACAAGTGGAGGTTGGAATTTGGTAAGGAAAACGCTTTTACTATTTAATACGCCAATATCCATCGAACTTGATAATCCGTCGGAAATCAGCTTTTATACCAGGTCTTCCCTGCTCCCAATAGTAAAAGAGAAGCTTGATGGCCTCAATGTCAATTTTTTAATTACTGATACTTTATTTATCAATATTGAGAAAAAGGTCATTAAAAATTTAGCCTTAGTGGTTGATTCTGTTTCCTTGTCAATGGGAGAAGGATATCGCCTGACTTCTCCTATAAAGATTGATCCTGATACTGTTGTTTTCAGTGGGCCGCAACTCTACTTAGATACACTCGATGATCATTATTTCATTTATCCGAAAGAATCTGGAATAGATGAAGATTTTAATGAGTCGGTGGAAGTTTATGTTCCTGATGGTTATTTTATACAATCAGAGCCATCCGAGGTTCGTGTGAAATTTAATGTTGAGAAATTTGATCGATTGAAAATTGCTGTGCCCATTGAGCAGGTGAATTTCCCGCAAGACTCGTCCGTAGTGCTCGATAGAGAGACGGTAGATGTCGTGTTTACCATTCGTAATTCTGCAAGGCAAGAGTATAAAGTTGAAGATTTTGCCATAACAGCTGATTACACGATGTTTGATGAAAATGACTCAACAGTACTCGCTATGCTCATGTATTATCCAGAACAGCTGATCGAGCTGGAGGTCGTTCCGGAGAATATCAAAATAAGAGCAAATAGATTAGAATGACGCTAAAAGTAGGTATAACTGGTGGCATTGGTGCTGGAAAGAGTACAGCGGCCAAATTTTTTCATATACTTCAAGTTCCTATTTATTTTGCTGATGATCGAGCCAAGTGGCTCATGAATCATGATGAAGCAGTCAAGAATAAGATCATTTCGTTATTTGGTCACCAAGCTTACACTAACAATAATCTTAATCGACGTTTGATTGCTGAAAAAGTCTTTGATAACCAGTCGCTTCTCGATCACCTAAATGTAATTGTCCACCCAGCTGTAGGTAATGATTTTAGTCAGTGGGTCAGCGACCAAAAAAGCCCATACGTACTAAAAGAGGCAGCATTACTTTTCGAATCTGGCTCCTATAAAGCACTTGATAAAATTATTCATGTAAGCGCGAGCGAAGAACTACGCATTCGCAGAATAAAAAAGCGCGACCCACAAAGGTCTGAAGAAGAGATTAAGTCAATTATTGCGAAGCAGTGGGCAGAAGACATGAAGAAGAATGCTGCCGATTACGTCATCATGAATGAAGACCAACTGCTGATTCCCCAAATTCTAGAGATTGATGAAAAGCTTAGGTTAGGTCTTTAAGCTTGATTTGATCCGTATAAAATTTTATTCGTTTTGAGTTCTTGTCGAGTATTTCAATTTTTTCTACTCGATCATGTAAGTGATGAAAAAACACTTCAATGTACATTTTACCTAAAAGATAGAGATTGATTTTATAGGCATAGTAGCGTATTGAAGTAATAAATTCTCCGTTGAATCTTACATGACGCGCACGTTCTACAAAACTTAATCTTTCGAATCTTTTTTCTAGCACTTGGTTATTTTTATTTCTATTCTAAAGATAACTTTAATCAAAGGAATTGGAATAACTTTTTGATCATTCATTACACCAAATCTGATCATAATTTCCTTCCTTGTATGCTTGAGAGATCACTTTTTCGCCTTGACCGCTAAAGTAAGTCACAACAAAATAGCCAGCTAGGTCAAGCTTCTGCTCGCAGAATAGAAGCTTCTCACCAACGGAAAGAACAGCGTTAAAGATAAAATCAGAGATTGCTCCTTTTTTTGTTGAATAGAGCGCGTATTTACCAGCCTTGTGGATAGCGTAAATATGATTTTGATCACCGCTGATGACCTTTTCAAATGATGATATTCCCGATAAAATAGTTTCATCTTTATTGGTGATCAAACTCCAATAAAGATCATCTCTTACCCAAACAGCCGTATCATTCCAACTTTTTATTTCCTTATACGACTTTTTTAATTGGTTGCTGTTGCTGGCGTTGATCCACAGGTATTCGCTCCCTTTTTTGGCCAAATACCCGTTTCCAAGAAGTTCTACTTTTTGATCGTATTTTGGTTCAATAAGCACCTTGTTGTCAGCGTCATAGGCTCCAATCATTGATTTACTCAATAGATATATTAAAGACTGATCTCTCTCGGCTATATCGTATATTGGTTTTAATACAATTTCTCCATTGAGATTAATCAGGCCTATTTTTCCTTTGTTGCTGAACCTGAATAAATCGTCTCCGACCACAAATAAGTTGTCATATTGGCCAATGAAATATTCCTTACCAATGGAATCCAAAATCACCTTTCCATCCTCATTTTCAAACTGTATATAGTGATGCAATAAACCCTGCGCACTTGGTAATTTCACCACATTCGATTCCTCTTTGAGCGTACGTTTTATGCCATTTTGAAAAAGCAAATAACTGGAATCTGACTCCAATACTAGTGCGGCGTATTCGTCCAGTAAATAGACCGAGTCAAGTTGATCTAATTCGGCATTAAGGTTTTTTCTTGATTTCAAGGACCAACTCGATTGTTTTTTAAGGGCTAGCCAACCTGCATTGGATAATATTTGACGGTAAGAAATATCGCCAATACTTATATCAGGATCTAATACCTTGAAAGAATTGGCGGTTTCAACGACCCATTGATTGTAGTCAAAATAGATTTCATGATCTCCCCATTCCACTCGATAATTTAATTTCACATCAATCAAAGCCTCTTCATCTCCTTTAAATACGATGAGATGGTTATTAACGTATTCATAGTCTTCGATTTGAATAAGGTCTTGAATTTCAGCTAATTTCGATTGGTGCAATGGTGACTGGTCATTTAGTACAAAGAAATTCTCCTGATTTGTGAAAATATAAAATGGCCCCTCCTTTTCAATGCTTTCAAAATCAGTGATAAACGCTTCACCTTGAAAATTGAACAATGATTTTCTTGAATTTTTTGTAACTACCAACCAACTAGTATTGATTATTTCGAGATTTTCAAAATTTTCCACCAGCAACTTTCCCGATAGATGAAATGCTTTTGATTTTCTTTCATGAGTAACTGTAAAAACCTGCTGGTCGATAATTTGTAGGGAGCTAGGTGCAACGTTACGAACGAGCGCTCTTCCTGCTCTATTATACACCGACCATATGCCTTCTTGATCTTTTGCAGTAAATACAACATCAGACAGTCCGTCACATTTTATTTGATCTTTGATTTCCAAAAACTGAGGATTAAGACCAGTCTCACCTGATGCATTAAAGAAGCCAATCCCATTGTTGTTGAAAAATGGATACCATAAACCCAGTTCTAATCGATAACTTGATTTTAATGAATCTGCAATCGAGTACTCTGCCAAGGCTTTAAGCGTAGCTAGCTTATCGAGATGGTAAGCAAAATTGGCAGCCAGACTGACTTCTCCGCTCGTGGGATAACGATTAATAAATTGCAAATAATTGCTAAGTTCATGATTGGCAGTACTCAATTGATATATTTGAGAAATGGCTAATTTTCTATATGGACTTTTAGGATAATCAATGAGAAATTTTTCTAATGATTTAAGATTTTGAGGATTTGTATTTTCGACGTAGCTCAATGAATCATAGACTTCCTGAGCCTTTGTCTTATAAGCTGATTGTGGGTAAGCTTTGATGTATTGAAGATAGTTTTTAGCCGAGGGATTCAAGCGTGTCTGCTCAAAGGCCAAGCTGTCGCGCAACAGTATAGCTTGGGGGTATTCTTTAGCATTTTCAAATCGATCAATAAAATCGTTGATAGCGCTTAATGTTAAATTTTCTTTTGCTCTCTCAAAGGATAGTTGATGAACTATTTGTTCTTGGCTAAGTATTATCTGTTCATTTATCCCATCACTTTTTAGTTCCTCGATGATCTCAGCGGAAGCGGAATTATACAATGTGATGGATCTTTGAATATAATAAGCGGCAGAATCAATATTGAAAAAAGGCTTATTTTCAGTGCTAAAATATTTACTGTAATAATATTTTACACCTATTCTCGTGGAGTCTTTTTCTTCACTTTTATCGAGAATGTCTTTAAACTTATCATATTCCTCCCTTTCAATAAATTTTTCTATTCTCGTTAAGCTTTGTCCATAGTTTGGTAAATGAAATAACAAGAATACAAATAAGACAGTAGTTCTTAGCATCGTTTTGAAAACCATAAGACAAAGGTAGTAGGATGATGACGAAGGAACCTAATTCAGCTTTAAACCCTAATTCTTCCGTTTCAATAAGAAATATGCACGTTGGTATGAAATGTTAATGATGCTGAGTGGCAACTATTCTATACTTGCATTCTAATTTGTTAAGGCAAGTTATATTTTAGGCGGTGATTAGGTTGATCCCAACCAGTAGACAGGATCGATCTTAGGGAGTGAGTTTTCTCACTCCCTTTTTTATGGCTATATGATGGAAATCAAGCTGTTACCAGAGTCGCTCCATTCTTCGCAATGTCCACAGGCAATTAATTTTGAAAGAAGACTAAGCGATAAAAATTTATTAATCGTATGCTTTATTTACGTAAAATATGAGCGATCTATCCAACTTGTTTGAATTGGTTCGTGTCTTAAAAGAAATATACGGCGTGATGAGAAAGAGAATAATGTGGTTGATGCTGTTGGGGGTTGTCTGTTTTAGCTGCTATGATACAGCGCTTGATGCTACAGCAATAGCCTCAGATAGTGATAATCAATATCTGCTAGGCGATGACTTGTCAGGGTTCCTGCTGGATCCTTTCGAGATTATAGGAATAACACCGGATCAAAAGGGATGGGATGTCATTGTACAATACGATGGAGGCTGTCAAGAGCATGATTTTTATGCCGTTTGGGATGGTCAGTGGGGCGGATCTCAGCCGCTAAACGCTTTCTTTGAATTAGGCCATGTCGGCAATAATGATCCTTGTGATGCTGTAATTAGAGATACGGTAAGAATAGATTTTAACCAACTCTTTGACAATCAATACCCCACAGAAGGCGCGGAAATAACCCTGATACAATCCATATCTCGCCGACGCATTACTATTCATCCAGTGCTTGCCCGTATTGCTCAAGGAAACTTTTGCAATATCAATGCACAGCTACAAACTACACCATGTGGGACAGGAATTTGGGAAAATGAATGGTTGAAAGTACAAGATGCTATTGACTACCACAGTGAGGTTTGGCTTCAGCCAGTGACTAACGCCGCAGGCGTATCCTTGGAGATGCCACAGGAAGGCGATTATGACATTGGGGTTACGCTACTTTTTGGATATCAATTTCAAGTGGAAGGCGGAGTATGCCAAGCACAACCAGAAGGAACTGTTATTCCAGTAAGAGTAAATTGTATAAATAAGGATTAATGCTTTTTGAAAATTCCTTGCTTCAAGTCTATGTCTAGTTTTCCATTGATCAACATAACCCAAGAAAGCCTATCCTTTTGCACATCGAGATAGTAAGGTTGAATTTTATCTACTTTTAATGCAAAATTGATCTTGTCTCCTAGAGGTTCCTTGGCTATGCCTGCATTGGCTAGTGAGTCCAGCATATTTATTTGTTTCTTAAGGTCGAATTCAAGGTATTGGTCGATATACGATCCGATGAACTCTTCGAGCATCCAATCCGCAGCATCGGCTAGTTCCCCTTCAGGACTTAATTTAAATTTGAAATCTTTGACAGTCAGTATGTAATCATCAGATAAATGGGGCTTACCAATGACCGTAATTCCACCGGCATAATCTCCAGCTAAGCTCAGATCAATTTTTATTTTGTTGCCTTTGTCAGCGCTAATTTTAACGGCCTTCACCACAGATTGATATCCTTGAACAGTTATAGGCATTCTTCCAAGCTGTAGTTCGGCTATTTCAGCTATAATATCAAAGGGAAAGCTAGCATCAATATAAGCCAGTAGATAAGAAGCATTTTGTTCTGGAAGTCCTTTTCTTGGCAATGTGCTAGGCTTTTTCTCGCTCGGAATGGGCGATATTTCAAAATTGGATACCAAAGTGGTCAAAAATGAGATCGTATCATTTTTAGATTTGAGTTGAGCGCCTAATGTTTCTGGAGCAATGTTGAGCCAAAGTTTAAAATCTTTTTTGGCAATTCGAATGGGCTTTTGCATATCTGCCCACACATTAGTCATCATGCCGCGAAAGTCCACTGTTTGATTAAGCGCGGTGCAAATAGCATCTGAGATTTTATCTTGATTTTTTTCTAGTTGCGAGTTAACTAACCCTTCAATATCAATTTTCAACCCCATCACTTTTATCGAAGGAGTTGATGATAATTCTAGGCCCAACCAGCTACAGTCAAGTGTTAAATCCCAATTTTCGTTGATATCGAAATCTGCTTTTGCTGTGGCTGTACCATTAAAAATCACCGGGGAGTCTTGTGTGGAAAATGAGATACCCATCACCTTCTGCTTAACCGCAACTTCTATTTCGAGTGGAATGGCAGCATAAGCCGTAAGTCCTTTGACGGCCAAGTTTAGCTTTGCATTTTTTTTGATTTTAAGAAAGAGTGTATCACCTTCTTTGCCTATAGGCAGGGTAGCATCAAGGAGTTGGGTTTTTAATACCGAGTTCACTCCAGCTTCTAATTCTTTGATTGGAAAATCCACCTCAATATTGATACGCGAAGGAGGTAAGTCCTTCTTTCTGGTGTCGGCCTCTTGCTCAGGTTTTGATCGATCACAAGAAACTGTAAGTAAAATAATGAAGACCCAAAGCCCTTTCTTGATCATGTGTTATTTTTTATTGAAGCAAATAATATAGAATACTTGAGTAGAACAAAAAAAAGTGGAAATGTTATTAAAAACAGGAGAATGAGGCATGACATCTTTTGACATCTTATCCCATGAAAACTCTAGTTCGAGGTATCTTTTATATGACTTTTCTCGTTACATGACTGCACCTTCTTTAACCCCTCAACAACCTAAAAATGCTTGAACTTAAGGATATCCAAAAATCCTATCATCTCGGAAAGCAATCAATACCTGTGCTAAAAGGCATCAACTTGAAAATTGAGGAAGGAGAGCTTGTGTCAATTATGGGAACTTCTGGTTCAGGAAAATCTACGTTGCTCAATATACTCGGAATCCTTGATAGTTATGACAAAGGCGAATATCACTTAGGAGGGCATTTAATCAAAAACTTATCCGAAGGTAAATCTGCAACGTTGCGTAATGAGTTGATAGGGTTTGTATTTCAATCTTTCAACCTACTCAATTTTAAAAATGCAGTAGAAAACGTTGCACTGCCTTTATATTATCAAAAAGTGGGTCGTAAAACCAGAAATAAGATCGCTGAAGAATTCCTCGAAAAGGTAGGG
Source organism: Cyclobacteriaceae bacterium (assembly GCA_040218415.1). GTDB lineage: Bacteria > Bacteroidota > Bacteroidia > Cytophagales > Cyclobacteriaceae > JAVJRN01. Next base: position 68,137 of record JAVJRN010000041.1, on the reverse strand, counting down.
CTGAAGGATTGGGCAAACCACCTGCCCAATGAGATGTCGGGAGGGCAAAGACAGAGAGTAGCCATTGCCCGAGCGTTAATTACCGATCCAAAAATCATCCTCGCCGATGAACCTACAGGAGCTTTGGATAGCAATACTTCTGCCGAGGTGATGAACATATTTAAGGACGTAAATGCTACGGGTAAAACGATACTTATCGTCACTCACGAAAATGAAGTTGCAGCACAGACTGAGCGAGTGATTATGATCAAAGATGGCTTGATTTTGAGTGAAAACTATCAGATGAGCCATGTTTGATATCGACAAATGGCAAGAGATTTTTCAGGCTATTGGAAAAAACAAGATGAGAACTTTTGCTACTTCGTTTGGCGTATTCTGGGGTATTTTCATGTTGATTTTGTTACTCGGAGCTGGTCAGGGTTTGCAAAATGGCGTACAACAAAGCATGTTACTCGATGCGATCAACAGCATTTGGATTATACCTACAAGAACCTCCATGTCCTATGCAGGAATGCCCGCAGGCAGAGATCATGATTTTATCGAAGAGGATTTGGCTTCCGTTCATTCAGAGATTTCGGGCATAGAGTTTATGTCGCCTGAGAATTGGCTCCAAGGAAATTACACGGTAAAATATAAAAATAAGAGTTCGGGATTCGGCGTTTACGGTACGCAAGCGGATTATTTTGATATTAAAGTTACTGTAAAAACGACCAGTGGACGGAAGCTTAATCTCCTCGATCTCAAGGAGAAACGAAAGGTCTGCTATATAGGTAGCAGAGTGGCAGAAATTCTGTTTGATCCTGATGAAAACCCAGTTGGCGAATACCTTGATATCAAGGGTAGCATGTTCAAAATTGTAGGTGTGTATAGTTTTGAAGCTTCCAATCAAATGGATCAAGCCTCACGAGTTTACATTCCTTTTTCCACCTTTCAACAAATATTTAATCCTGATAAGTCGGTTTCGCTTTTTGCAGTAACAACAGCACCCGGGCGAGAAGGGAAAGCGTTGGAAGCTGATATTGTGGAGTTAATGAAAATCAGGCAGAGCATCCATCCAGATGATAATCAAGCCTTTTTTGTTCACAATCAGGAAGAAAATTTTAAGCAAGTGCAAGCACTGTTTAATGGTATCAACATTTTCATTTGGCTTGTCGGCATAGGTACACTAACTGCAGGAATTGTGGGGGTAAGCAATATCATGATTATCGTGGTTAAAGAGCGAACCAAAGAAATTGGTATCCGAAAAGCCATGGGAGCCACACCTAGCTCCATTGTCGGATTGATCTTACAAGAGTCGGTTTTCATCACCGCTTTGGCTGGATATCTAGGTTTGTTTTTTGGAGTAGTGCTTCTCGAGTCTGTCAATTATGCATTGGTGGCGATGGGAGCAGATATCGATTTTTTTAAGCGGCCAGAGGTTAATTTCAGAGCAGCCATCATATCCTTGGGCATTCTGGTGGTTTCAGGAACCTTGGCCGGACTTTTCCCTGCTCTGAGAGCTGCAAGTGTGAAACCAGTAGAAGCACTAAAAGACGAATAATATGTTTGATCAGGATAAGTGGGAGGAAATCTGGCAGACTATTATGAAGCATAAGCTGCGAACAGCACTGACTTCATTCGGTGTGTTCTGGGGGATATTTATGCTTGTGCTGCTATTAGGTGCCGGAAATGGGCTATACAATGGAACTATGCAAAACTTCCAGATAGCGAAAAATGCAGTGTTCGTATGGGGGAATGAAACATCCATTCCTTACGAAGGATTTCAACCGGGGCGGAGCATTGATATGACCAATGCCGATTTTAGGCTTTTGCAAGAAGTCAAAGAACTAAAAATAGTTTCACCGAGATTAAGAATAAGTTCCCGATTTGGAGGAGGGCAAGTTTCGATGAAATATGACAACAAAGAAGTGTCGTATCCGCTCATGGGCGATTATCCGCAATATCTCAATATTCAGCCTTTGTTGGTCACTGAAGGACGATTTATCAATAAAATCGATATTGATCAACGTAGAAAAGTAGCCGTTATAGGCCGGCGGGTAAAAGATGACCTATTTCAGGCAAGAAATGCCATTGGCGAGCATATGACTATCAATGGCATTCCCTTCAAGGTAGTTGGTGTTTTTGATTCACGATCCTCTGGCGAAGCTTCAAGAGAGGACGTTCAGGTCATCCATATTCCATTGACTACTGCCCAGCGAACTTTCAATTGGGGAGAATACTTGGGGTGGTTTGGTTGTATTCCTAAAGAAGGGACATCAGGCATTCAAGCAGAAGAAATCATCAAAAACATTTTTAGAGAAAAATATAAAATATCACCAGATGACCGAGAGGCGCTTGGTAGCTTCAATGTGGAGAAAGAATTTAAAGAAATGCAGGGCTTGTTTTCTGGAATTGCAGCATTCAGTTGGTTGGTGGCCATCGGGACTATTCTCGCGGGGATGATAGGTGTAGGAAATATCATGCTGATTATTGTAAAAGAACGAACCAAAGAAATTGGTGTGAGAAAATCTTTGGGCGCGAAACCTTGGTCCATCATAAGTATGATTGTGCAGGAATCTTTGGTGATTTCTGGCGTATCGGGGTATTTTGGATTATTTGTTGGAGTTTTTCTTATTGAAGGTATTTCCTACGGAATGAAAGAATTTGACATACAAAGCGAATTTTTCGCTAACCCAGAAATTGATTTTCAGGCGGCCATTGCGGCGATTGTTGTCTTGCTGATATCCGGAGTTATTGCAGGACTAGTGCCAGGGATAAAAGCCGCAAATGTGGATCCCGTTATCGCATTAAGAGACGAATAACTCCATTTTTAGAATAAATGAACTTAACTAATTCCAGATAAAATGAAACGATTTTTTATAGCACTCATAATCCTTCTTCTTCTAGGTGCTTTTGTTGGTACAGCCTATTTTCTCTATCAAAAATCTGAGGAACCACCCATCGTCTTTGAGACCGACACTCCATTTACTACAGATATAATCCAGAAAACCATTGCTACAGGTTCAATTGTGCCACGAAAAGAGGTAGCACAAAAATCTCAGGTTTCAGGGGTAGTAGAAAAGCTCTATCTGGAAGAAGGTGCCATTGTGAAAATCGGCGACCTAATCGCCAAAATAAAAATTATCCCTAATGTTGTCGCTTTAAACAATGCACAAGCTCAACTGGTAACTGCACAGATCAATTTCGAGAATTCTCAAAAGGAATTGAAGAGACAAAAATTGCTCTTCGATGAAAAGGTGATTTCGGAGTTTGATTATAACCAGTTCTTGCTTGACTTCCGACTAAGAAGACAAGAAGTGGTAGCCGCTGAAAATAATTTGGAGCTGATAAAAGAAGGTTCTTCACAGAAAACCGGGAACGTTTCGAACTTGGTAAGATCTACTGTCGACGGGATGATACTGGATATTCCCGTAAAAGAGGGAACTTTCATCATCGAGTCAAATACCTTCAACGAGGGAACGACCATCGCTTCGATAGCAGATATGAAAGAGATGATCTTTGAAGGAAAAGTAGATGAGTCAGAAGTTGGTAAAATAAAAGAAGGAATGGATCTTACTCTTTCAGTTGGGGCGATAGAAAATGTGAATTTTGATGCTAAACTTGAATTTATTTCTCCGAAAGGAGAGACAACTGATGGTGCCATTAAATTTGATATTAAGGCGGCCATCATTCTCACTGAAGGCTATTTTCTACGTGCAGGATATTCTGCAACGGCAGATATTGTTTTGAAAAAAGTCAACGACGTACTCGCAATAAAAGAAAGCAATTTGATTTTTGAAGGAGACGATATTTATGTAGAGGTAGAAGTGGGCGATCAAAAGTTTGAAAAGCGAAAAATAGAAACGGGACTTTCCGATGGAATCAACATTCAGATATTGGCTGGACTAACAGAAACGGAGAAGATTAAAAAAATATGACGACCTATAAAAAGTCATTGTAGCTGCCTAAAGAATTTATAAGGGGTGGATTTATACAATTTGTCAATATAATAAGAGGCGAGCACTGAATTCCTGGCTTGTTAAAATGATGAAAATATCATCCTCGTAAACTTGAAGTTTAGCAGTTCTTGATTCGCGTTATTCTTTTTGAAAATAACTGATCTTAAGTCATTGATGCGTTTTTATGTGATCCGTCGCAGTTGGGCATTTTCAGTGATAATCCGCAGATACAATCGCGGATTCCTTTTCCATTGAGAATTCTCTGTTGATACTGCGCTATTCTTGCGGTTTTGGTTTTGGATTGCTTTGGAGCGGAAAAGTAGAGCAAATATCCTTTTTGGCGCCCGGGGGTTAATTTGTAAAAAGCCATTTTGAAATCTACATCAGTAATGAACTTTTCCGCTAATTCTTCTGGAATGTCAAATGCATCTGCCTTCTTATAATCTATTTTTAATCCAGCGTTTTCTACTTCAATGGCTTCCTTGATATAAGCTTGTAAAGTGGTCTTAAGTCTCATAATTTCATCAACGTGCTCGAATTTCACGAGACGACCAGACTGCACATTCTCGGTCTGCTGGGTGAGTATTTTTTTATCATCTTTTAGCAGGGTGCCTTTGAAAAAACTGATGGCACAATAACCTTTGAAACCATGAATTAACGCAATATTCTTGCTTTCATAGGTGAAACAAGGCACTTTCCATTTTATCACTTCAGTAAGTCCGCACGCCAAGGCAATGGTTCGTAGTAATTGAAGTTCAGGCTTCCATTGGGTGGATTTTTCTAGGAATAAATCAACTTCAACACTGCTTTTCATTGAGGTATTATTATATCAGCACATGGACTGTTGGTGACTATTTTTCTTGAAAGTTAAAACTATTTGCCACAAATAATGGACTTGGTGAAACGACCTAATTTGTGTTAATTCTAACATTAACTGCTCACTGGTGTTCTACCTCTTATGAGCAAACCTACTATTGCCATTGCCGGAGCTACGGGTTTTATCGGGCGATGGTTTATCGAGAAGTATTCAGAGAAGTACGACATTATCGCTTTAAGTCGTCGTGTTACTAGCGGCGATACGCGCGAAGGCGTTACTTGGCGACAGGTAGATTTGTATTCTTTGTCGAGTACGACTGCAGCGCTGGAAGGAGCGGACTATGCGCTTTATCTGGTGCACTCTATGCAGCCTTCTACTCGGCTCAATCAAGGTAGCTTTGAAGATACTGATCTGCTATTGGCCGATAATTTTGCTCGTGCGGCAGAAGCGGTTCATCTCAAGCAAATCATCTTCATGGGTGGTATTTTGCCGAAGGACAAATCAAAATTTTCCACCCATTTGCGAAGTAGGTATGAGGTGGAAAAAACACTGGGTGGCCGATCAACGCCTCTGACGGCTCTGCGCGCTGGAATTATCGTTGGTCCTGGAGGATCTTCTTTTCAAATTGTAGTAAAACTGGTGGAGCGCTTGCCAGCCATGCTTTGTCCAGAATGGACCAAATCAGCCACTCAGCCCATTGCGCTAGATGACGTTTTGTTGATTATCGACTTTTGTATGGGCAATGAAAAATCATACCACGAAGCGATAGAAATAGGTGGGAGTGAGGTGTCGAGTTACATGGAAATGTTGATCATTACGGCAAGAATCATGGGGAAAAAGCGCTTTATTAAAAGCGTGCCTTTTTTCTCCTTAGGTCTATCCAAACTTTGGGTAGCCGTTTTTTCAGACAGCCATCCCACATTTGTATCACCATTGATCGAAAGCTTACGCCATACAATGACGGTAGATGAGCATCCGCTAATGAAAGAATTGGACTTGAACTATCAATCTTTCGAAGAGTCCGCAAGGAAAACAATCAATAAGACAGAACAGATTCCAGCAGTGCCAAAAAGCACCAAGACGAAAAGAAGTAAAAATACCGTGCGAAGCGTACAGCGTTTACCAAATCCATCGAAAAAAGATGCTGTCTGGGTGGCTCAAGAGTATTTACGCTGGTTACCGAAATCTTTCAAATATTTTATTCAGATAAAACAAGATGGAGACTTTTCTTATTTTCAAATTTTTGGGATGACCTTATTGATTTTGCAGTTCGTCCATGACCGAAGCGATCGTCAACGGCAGTTGTTTTATATCGTTGGTGGTGTTCTTGCTCGTAGAACAGATTACGGATGGTTAGAATTTAGGAGTGTACTTAATGGTGAGCAGACCATTGGTGCCATTCACGAGTTCGTGCCTCGCTTGCCTTGGTTTATTTATGTCAATACCCAAGCCATCATTCACCTTTTTGTGATGAAAAGTTTTGGCAAATATCTAGGGAGCCAAAAATAGCACAGCTTCAAGCTAGAGTAGTTTATACAGCATTAACCCCAAGAGGAGACTTTTAACGGACCATGCGAAAGTTCTCCACCAATTTACACTTACCAATGTGCCAATGGCTTGTGCATCATAGCCAGAAAGTAGCTTGTTGTGGGCTGGTACAGCAAAGAAAGCGGTGTTGATCCAGATTATGAGGAGGAGGATCACTGAGATATAATACAATCCAGTGAGAGGCAAGTCTTTGAGATAAAATAAAAGCAATCCTGTAGTTAGCGCTTCTGCAAGCATACTAGGCGCCACAATCCATGTGATGCTACGCATGTGAAACGCCTGATAGGCATCATAACCTTCCTGTCCAATTTTAAAAAAGCCAGGATAATGAACCAATTGCACGATCCAAATAAGCCCGGTATTGAAGCAAGTCACGGCAAAAGCAATAAGTAGAATCAATTTCATGTGGTGTATAACTAATACTGACTTTCAATGTTCTGATGCTTTTCACATTGGAAATATCTAGGTTTAAACCGAAAAGGTTTATCCTGTGTCATAAGCGATGACCAGAGCCTTTGAACTGGTCTAAAAGCAATTGAATGAAATTTCAAACTATCGTTATTCTCATAGTGGTTTCACTGTGTTTTCAATGCAGTATGTCCAGAAAGACGGCATGTGTCGATTACGGCACGCAAAAGCTGACTGAGCAATTCAGGTATACAAAAAAAGGAAATGTCCAATCTCAAACACCAATTGCCGCTCAACTTGAGACTATTCTTTTAGACATGCCTTTGGAGCGGCTGTCTGCATCTAATACCGAGCTATTGCAGCCAAGTTTATTGAAGTCTTCGCCGGAGCTGATTTATAATAAAGTAATACCTACGGATACTGTACCCAAGCGAATAGCGGACAGTTTGAAAACAGAACTGCTTAAAGCACAAGTAGAACTATTAAAACTAGAGCAGGAGCAACAGCAAAAAAGATACGAAAGTGGAGGACTTGGTGGCGATAGATTAGGATCAATTCATGAAAAAGCAGATAAACTGGCAACAGCTTCATTGATTTTGGCCATTTTGGGAGCGCTTCTTTTTATACCTGCCTTGTCGGCTGCTTCTGGTGGATTCCTAGTATTGGTTCTTTTAATCGATTTGGTTGGTATCAGCTTGGCCATTACTTCCCTTGTCAAATTTCAAGATGTGATGAATAAAAAAGGTAAACGTAAGGCCATCATTGGTTTGAGTATCATTTTTGGTTTTCCCTTACTTTTATTTGCGCTATTAGTGCTGTTACTGATTCTATTTTGGAATGGTTTTTAGTCGAAAATATTTATCAACTTTTATGCTGTTATTGTAAACGAGCCGATGAGACACCTCTTTTATTTAATCGCTTGCTCCCTTTTCTTTTACCAATGCGTAGGGCCAAAGCATGCTTCCTGTCCAGATGTTTTTGCTAAACACAAACATGAAAGCGTATCGAATAACTTTAAAAAGAAATCGATGCGTACACCATCTTCAATCGTAAGCGAAGAAAAATCCGCTTTACTTGAGATGCCGCTTAGCAACTTATCCGCAGGGCTGAGCAGTGACTCTCGCACTTTCAAAACATTGAAAAGGCCTTATCCGAGTTTGATACCCATGATCGCCGATACTCTCCCAAAAAGCGAAGAGCAAATTGAAGAGGAACGGATAAGAAAAGAGATTTTACGACTCAAGCAGGAAATTGAAAAAAAGAAACAGAACTTCGAAAATCCTGATCAGGCAAGTGATTTGTCTAGTGATGATGCCGCGATTTACAAGAAGGCCAATATCCTTGCCAAAGTCTCTTTTTTTAGTGCCCTGTTGTCGCCAGTCATTCCTTTTCCACTAATTATTGTGTCTTTGGTGACTGGTTTTATGTCATTAAAAAGGTATCGGAAAGTCACTAACAAAAAAGGGCGTTGGATGGCTATGACTGGAATAATTTTGGATTTTGTCCTCTTAGCAATTCTTATCATAGCCATTGTGAGTATAATTCTCTTGTGGAATGATTGGGCTGCTTAGGTGAAACTACTTGCTCTTATTGGCTAGTTGGCCACAGGCAGCATCTATGTCTTTTCCTCGGCTTCTTCGCACACTTGTAGGTAAGCCACCTTCGATCAAATGATTGGCGAAGCGATCAATGGTTTCAGGATCTGCCTTCGAAAAGCTGGCTTCAGAAATGGGATTATATTCGATGATGTTCACTTTTGAAGGTATTTGTTTGGCAAATTTCAACAGCTTATCGGCATCCTCAATTGAGTCGTTGAAATTATAAAAAAGGATGTATTCAAAAGTGATTCTGTTTTTGGTTTGTTGATAAAAATAAATTAAAGCATCTTTCAATGCTTCCAAAGTGTTTGTTTCATTGATCGGCATGATTTGGTTCCGCTTTTCATCATCTGCGGCGTGTAGAGAAAGTGCCAATCTAAACTTCACCTTATCATCCGCCATTTTTCGAATTATTTTGGCAATACCTGCCGTAGAAACGGTGATGCGCTTAGGAGACATGTTTAAGCCTTCTTCGCTGGTGATTTTCTCTATTCCTTCAATCACGTTTTTATAATTGAGCAGCGGCTCGCCCATGCCCATAAATACGATGTTGGACAATGGCTGATTGAAACTTTTACCCGCCTGTCTGTTTATTTCAACTACTTGATCGTAGATTTCTCCGGGTTCCAAATTTCGCTTTCGATCCATATATCCGGTAGCACAAAACTTACAACTCAAAGAGCAACCCACTTGTGAGGACACACAAGCCGTCATGCGATCGTCTGCCGGAATTAATACACCTTCTATGATCTCATTGTCATACAGTCGGAAGGCAGATTTGATAGTGCCATCGTTGGAATATTGCGCATTGTCAACGGTGATTGCTCGTATGTCAAAGTCAGCTTCTAACTTTTCTCTCGTATTTTTTGAGAGGTTGGTCATTTCAGAAAACGATCGGGCAGATTTTAGCCAGAGCCATTCCCAAACCTGCTTGGCGCGAAAAGCTTTTTCACCATTTTCTACGAAGTAGTTGATAATATCCTCTTTTTTGAGCTGTCTGATGTCCTTTTTCATGAGATGCAAAGTTAAGCTTTGATATTTGGCAAATTGTTAACTTTATGAAATGATTATAAAGTCACTTTGTACCGTCATTCTTTTATCTGGTTTACTATTTGAGACCTTTGGCCAATCGGGAGATCAGGAGTTGATCGGTAAAACCAAAAAATGGGATGCCCAGATAGCGATCAATAATTATTTTCCATCGGAGGACTACCTTTTGGGATTAAACCTTGGGATTATCAACAGCAATCGAAATTTGTCATTTTTCACAGAGTTTGACATTCGCCCATTCAAGAAAAAAGTTTTGGATAGGCAAGGTGCCAACCTTTATTATCAGCTCTCTGAACTTCGTTATTATTTGGGTTTGGGGGCGGAGTATTCCATTTTTCCCAAACAAGGTAATTTTGGTGTTTTTCTACAACCTTCGTTGCTGTATACCTGGGGTGAATATTCGGGAACAGACATTGATGTACCCAAAGGGTGGCTCGTGCTTCCAAAAATTGGGGCAGTTTGGCAGTTTGGGACAAACGGATTCCTGAAAGCTGGGGTAGCTTTTCTCGATGATCATACGGAACGCGAAAATCAGGCGAGTCTTTTCATTCAAATTTCTGGAGTAATCAATTAATCCTATGACCAAGTTAAAATTCATTGTCTGTTTAATGGTGTTATTGGCTATCACGAGTTGTGATGAAAATTGTGATGATTTTTGCCCATCTGGCCCTTTATTGAGTCGGTTGAAGATAAACCTCACCATTAATGAGGAAAACCCAGAGGTGGAAGTCACGCTATTTAGAGGACGAATAGAACGTCAAGATACGGTACTCGAAGAGGTTGTTAGTGAATTGGTGGCTAGATATGAACTAGACGCTGATGGGTATTATTCTGCTACTGCTCGTTACAAAAAAGGGAATAAGGAGATTTTGGCTATAAATGGAAAAAAGTTTTCATTAACAGAGGACGATTGTGGATGTGAGAAGGCGCAAAACTATTCCATGAACCTTACCCTGAAAGATTGATGCAAACAGTGGTGGTTTTCATCGAGCGTTTAAGCGAGGGGTTGGGAAGACTTGTTTCTTGGTTGTCGCTTTTTTTGGTACTCATTATCATCGTTGATGTCACGCTGCGTTATGCTTTTAATATTGCTTATGTGGCTACTTTCGAATTAGAGTGGCATCTTTTCGCGTTGATCTTTTTGTTAGGATCTGCGTGGGCGCTGAAGGAAGATCGCCATGTGCGAGTAGATGTTTTTTACCAAAAGTTTACCACACAGCAGAAAGCCTGGGTCAACTTGATTGGTTGTAGTTTTCTATTATTGCCCATGTGCTACGTCATTACACGAGAGGGCGCTCAATTTGCTTACAATAGTTTTGGAGTCTTGGAAAGCAGTCCTGATCCAGGCGGCTTACCAGCCAGATACTTGATCAAAGGCGCATTGCCATTGGGTTTTTTTGTACTTGGCTTACAGTGTATAGCCGAAATTCTCAAAAATATTAGCACCATTTTTATTACGAAAAGTGATGGTTGACTATTTGCCACTGATACTTTTTGTCTTAATCTTTCTCTTGATTCTTTTTGGTTTTCCCGTGGCTTTTACGCTGGGAGGCATTTCTATCATTGCAGGAGTACTCATTTTTGATATTGATTTTTTCTATTTGTTGGGGTTACGGGTGTTTGGTACCATGCAGAACTTCGTTTTGCTCGCCGTTCCACTTTTTGTCTTTATGGGTATCATGCTCGAAAAGTCTGGCATTGCCGAAAAGTTGCTGGAAACCATGGCGTTGCTCTTAGGCAGGTTCAAAGGTGGCCTAGCTATCGCTGTTGTTATTGTTGGTGCCATGCTCGCAGCATCAACCGGAATTGTTGGTGCCACTGTAGTTACGATGGGTTTGATATCCTTACCTACCATGCTCAAAAATGGCTATGGTTCCAAAATCAGTACAGGAGTGATTGCCTCTTCAGGGACTTTGGGTCAAATTATACCTCCGTCTGTAGTGCTGGTGCTGTTGGGTAGTGTATTGAATGTTTCCGTAGGGGATTTATTTCTGGCGGCCATCATACCAGGTTTGGGATTGGTGGTGCTTTATCTGATCTACATTATTGTGTACAGTAAGATTTACCCTAAACATGCACCGGGAATGCCAGAGGAGGAAATCATTGCCTTTAAAAAGGAAGGGTTTTCTTTTGAATTGGTCAAGTCATTTGTATTTCCATTTTTCCTGATCTTGGCGGTTTTGGGCTCTATTTTTCTGGGCATTGCTTCCCCCACCGAAGCTGCGGGAGTTGGTGCTTTTGGCGCGATGATCCTGACGATGGTTCAAGGAAGATTTAACCTTACGATATTGAAATCTGTGATGAAAGAAACCACCATGATCACGGCTATGGTTTTTATGATCTTGGTGGGCGCGACGGCCTTTTCTTTGGTTTTTAGGGCACTAGAAGGAGAAAAGCTTTTGCTGAGTTTGATTCAACAAAGCGATCTTGGTCTTTATGGTTTTTTGTTTGCAGTCATGTTGATGGTATTTATCGCTGGGTTTTTCATCGATTTTATCGAAATTATCTTTATTGTGGTACCAGTAGTGGCGCCCATATTTGTGGCCATGGATGTAGACCTGATTTGGATTGGGATTTTACTGGCGATCAACTTACAAACATCATTCTTAACTCCACCTTTCGGGTTTGCCCTTTTCTATTTGAAAGGTGTAGCGCCACCTGAAGTGAAAACCTCCGATTTATATATTGGCATTCTTCCTTTCGTCACCATCCAACTTTTGTTTTTGGTCGCTTTGATTATGTTTCCAGAGATGATCTATCTTTTCAAGTAATCTTCGAGCATGGCTTGATTGCGTATTATGCGCCTCTCAAGGCACCTTCTATATCTTCCATTATATCTTCCACATTTTCCAAGCCAACAGAGATTCTGACTAGGCCTTGAGTTATACCGACTTCTAGTCTTTCTGCTTCCGACAGCTTACTGTGTGTGGTGGAAGCTGGATGCGTAGCGATAGATCGGGTATCTCCAAGATTGGCAGAAAGGGAGATCATTTTCAGGCCATCGAGAAATTTACGCCCACTTTCGATTCCGCCTTTTAGCTCGAAAGACACTACGCCACCACCCAATTTCATTTGCTTTTTAGCTAAGTCATATTGTGGATGTGATGGCAAGTGAGGATATTTCACCAATGAAACAGCGGGATTTTGCTCCAAATATGTGGCTACTTTCAGTGCGTTTTCACAATGTCGATCCATCCTCACGGCAAGGGTTTCTAAGCTTTTGGACAAGATCCAACCATTAAAAGGTGACATGGCTGGGCCGGAATGTCTGGCCATGAATTTTATTTCTGGGAAAAGTTCTTTGGTCGTCAATATAGCGCCACCCAAAACCCGGCCTTGTCCGTCGATAAATTTGGTAGCGGAATGCGTCACTACATCTGCACCCCATTTTGCGGGGTTTTGTAAGTAAGGCGTTGCAAAGCAGTTGTCCACGTTTATGATGAGTCCTTTTGATTTGCCCAGCTGACAAACTTTTTCCAAGTCTATCAAGTCCAATGCAGGATTGGAGGGTGTTTCAAAAAAGAACATTTTTGTATTCGGCTGAATGGCCTTTTCCCATTCATCATCAGCCAGCGTGTCTACGTAAGTATGGCTGATTCCCCATTTTGGGAGGATTTTTGTCAGTATCTGGTGGGTGGATCCAAAAAGTGACCGTGCCGCAACTATGTGATCGCCTTGAGATAAGAAAGAGACAATACTCGTAAACATCGCCGACATGCCAGACGCCATAGCCATGCCATGATCTAAGCCTTCTAAAAGGCAGAGTTTTTGGATAAACTCGTCATTGTTAGGATTAGAATAACGCGAATAAATATTCCCTTCCTTTTCATCGGCGAATAAAGCCCTGGCATCTTCGGCATCATCAAACCGATAGCTCGATGTAGCATATATAGGCACAGAATGCTCCTTTTGATTTGTTCTGGTCATTTGATGACGAATCGCCTTGGTTTCGAACTTTTTCTCGCTCACAGCATTTATATTTATCCCAACAAATATTTTAAAGACTTAAAACTACGACAGTGAAAGAAATAAGCGTTCAGGAACTCAAAGAATTAAAAGATACTAAAGCAGATTTTCAACTGATAGATGTCAGAGAGGAAAACGAGTACGAGGTGGCAGAAATTGGTGGGGAGCTGATTCCAATGGCAACCGTACCTGATAATCTTGATAAAATCTCCAAAGACAAGCAAGTAGTGGTGCATTGTAGAAGTGGAAAACGTAGCGGCGGAATAGTGCAATATCTCGAGTCACAAGGCTATGACAATGTCGTTAATCTTGCTGGTGGCATCTTGGCTTGGTCTGATGAAATTGATCCAAGTGTGCCGAAGTATTAGTTGCCCATTAAAATTGGAGAGCGAACCTTTTCAAGGACTAATTTTTACTATCTCGCATTGAAGATAAAACCCCGAATAACTCTACTTCTGAGGATAACGCGGTGTTTTTGAAAATATAGATTTTATTAAGGGTCAAAAAAAAGCTACATAATTTCAAAAGGCGGCTGTCAAGGTCGCCTTTTTACTTTGATTCATATTTGCTAAAATGTTCATCTGTGACATCTGATAACCCGTTCTTCTTAAAAACATCCTGATGTTAATAGGTTTTGAAGTCAGCAGCTTACGGTTTCTGGTTAATTACTCTTCACTATTTTCTTAGAAAATTCGGCAATTTTGCTCTTATATCGAATGAGATAAACCCCCTTCGGAAGCTGGGATAAATTGAAGTTACATTCCATAATTCCTCTTTTATTCCCGATTTTCTTGTCAAATATCTTCGTGCCGTCTAAACTTTGTAAAGAAATACTGGCCGTTTTATCGCGTGACTTTAGTGTAACGGTGAGTTCAGCGTTCGTTGGGTTAGGGTAAATGACCCATTCGTCCGAGATTAGCTCCTTCGAAAGCAGCGAGTTGATGTCGATTTCTAATGCGAGCTGGACAATACTGCGCCCACCATTTTTAATTATCTTGCTATTATATAATGTGCTATCCACAGAAATTGCTGTTATATAAACTCCTTCATCGAGCACATCTGTAGTTAGATTAATCACTTGAGATTCATAAAAGGGTTGTTTTTTCAGGCTTGCCTTGAGTCTCCCTTGCAGATCGAATAGTCTCAACTCCACTGAATCACCATAGTTGGCAGTAAACGTATAAGTTATGGAATCAGCAAAAGGATTAGGGTAAATGTTGATATGCGGTTCTTGGGTTTGTGCCAGAGAAATAGTTGTCAGAAGAAAAAATATGATGATGACCGGAATTTGTTTTTGAATATTTCTTATGCCTTTTTTCATATTACGAAGCAGTTCTCTTGAATAGAGATAATTTTCATTATTGTGGCTTTTCATCTCACTAACGATTTTTAAAAGTTTAAGCTATTGATTGCTCGTGTTTTTCTTCAATATTTTGTTGTAATGTCGGGTTATTTTCTCAGTGGACGGCTCTTCTTTCATATACCGATACCGTTCATCTTGGGTTTCCATCCACCGATACATCCAAGAAATGCCCCATTTTTCTTCATAGAGATCTTTTTGTTGGTAGACTGTGTCGGTCAGTGCTTCTTCCAGGCTAATTATTTCGTAACCTCTATTTTTTAATTCTAGGATTAATTGAGGGAGCATATCGGCGTTTAATCGATTATCATGGCACAGATAAATGTGGTTGATGTCACGTTTGTAAGTGTCTTTGGAAAGCCCCTCAAAGAAGTCAAAAGCCTCAAGCGTCTTGGTCAAATACAAATTGCCTATTGCTTTGGCTTGGGTGAAGTCATTGTTTTGAAGGTAATGTTTATATACCGCATTGTACATCCAATCGGCACTTTCTATGGTAAATGGAGCAATGATATAATTCTTCTCTGCTAAAAAATGCTTGATTTGTCGGTGTTGCACAGCATCTTGCCCTAGGTCATTGTAAGGAAATCGGAAATATTTTAAAGGTTTATCATACTTTCGAGCCAGCTGCCGAGTGATGGCCTCTCCAGTCATGATTTCGTCGGTAAAGGAATCAAAATCGGTTTTAGAATATCTCGCATGGTTCATGGAATGATTTCCCAATGTGATGTAATCCTTTTTCGCCCAATCATTTAAAAGGGAAAAGTTTTCAGCTAGAGCATCCGTTTTGTAAATAAGATTTTCATTGATAAAAATACTTATTGGCACATGCAAGGAGTCTAATTTTTCCAATAAGACAGACTGGTAATTATCCCGCATGAATAAGGTTGAATTGGGAACATCATCAATGGTAATAGCAACTTTTTTTTGGGAAACTGCCCATTCCGATAAGATCGTCAATGTGGCGATTAGAATATATTTAAGTGTCAAAGGATCAGTTTTTATTCTTGAACTCATTAGATCTGCCAAAATTGGCGAGTTGATTTATTAGTCAGTTTTAAGTGTTCTCTGGATTTTCACTGGAGCTCCTATTTTAAAATGGCCGGTCTACTTTGATTGAAAAGGCAGAATGCCCATATATTTATTATTCAGTTCAATGATTCCTTCAGATACTCTCTAATTCCGAATGACAAAAAAGCACCAATAAAGGAATCTTATCCGATTCGGTTATAGTAGATTTTCTCACTTACATCGGTCCATTTTTTCACTTTCTTCCGAAAGCCCTCATATGCTTCGTAAACCTTTTGGCTGGGTGCATCCTTATCGGTGAGTTCTGTGAGTGCACTTTTTGTAGCTTGCCTTAGTCCTTCTAGTACCTCATCGGGAAAAGCTGTAAGCTGAACGTTACTTTCATTTAGTATTTTTTGGAGATATTCTCCATTTTTCGCATCAAATTCTGCCATCATCCAGCGGTTGAGCCTGAGACTTGCTGTTTTGATAATTTCCTGCAAGTCTTCAGGTAGCGCCAGATATTTAGTTTTGTTCACCAACAACTCCAACACAGGTCCTGGCTCGTGCCATCCTGGATAATAATAGTATTTCGCGACCTGATGAAATCCCATTTTATAATCATGATAGGGGCCGATCCATTCTGTAGCGTCTATTACACCGCGCTCCAAGTTCGTATAAATCTCTCCTCCAGAAACTGTAATAGGCGAGCCGCCTGCTTTCGCAAGTACTTTCCCACCCAATCCTGGAATGCGCATTTTCAATCCCTCAAGATCTTTCATGCTGTTGATCTCTTTATTGAACCAACCGCCCATTTGCACGCCAGTATTTCCACAGATGAAAGGCAACAAATCAAACGGTGCATATAGCTCTTCCCAGAGTTTCTGTCCACCACCAGAGATAATCCACGAGCCCATTTGCTGGGCATTCATGCCAAAGGGAACAGCGGCAAAAAATTGTGCAGCGGGAATCTTGCCTGCCCAATAATACGCTGCACCATGGTTCATTTCCACTGCGCCATTACTTACAGCATCGAATCCCTCTAGTGCAGGGATTAATTCTCCACCGCCGTACACAGTAATATTCATTCTGCCGCCCGACATTTTGGATATCCAACCCGCCATCTCTTTCAAGCCTTCCCCTAAAACGGGAAAGTTTGGTGGCCAAGTGGTGGTCATTTTCCAGCGGTACTTATTATTGAAATTGATATTTACGCCTTTGTCTTGTGGATTTTCCATACATGCTGTCAGCAACGCTGTACCGCCTGCTAAACCAAGACTTGCCTTTTTGAGGAATTTCCTTTTTTCCATGGGTCTAATTTAAAGATATTGTCGGTATTGGTTCAATGCTTTAATGGTATTGTGGCAGCTATCCATACTTGATAGGATTTTCGCCAGCACCGGGAAAGCTGAAGTATTTATCTGTTCAAGTTTGCTTTTTGCAGACCAAAAGCAAATTTCAAGTTATTCGGCCATATTGACAGCAAACGTACCCGTAACTTGCTAAAAATCAGACATTTTGACTTGAAATATAGCATCTTGTGGATTGGCAGTCAATTTGATAAGTTACTGAAGAATGCATAACGAAGCTCAAAATGAATTTTAATAACTATACAGTAAAATCGCAGGAGGCATTACAAAAAGCAACAGAAATTGCCGCTTCTGCAGGACAACAGGTGATAGAAACTGGTCACCTACTCAAAGCAATACTGCAAGCTGACGAAAATTTAATTTCTTTCATATTAAAGAAAATCGGTTCGGCCAAAGGGCTCATCAATCTAAAATTAGAGGAACTTTTAGCCTCTTATCCAAAAGTATCGGGAGGCGGACAGCCTTATTTGGCAAGTGATGCTGCACAGGCACTTCAAAAAGCGGAAAGCTATTTGAAGACTTTTGGTGATGAATATGTTGCGGTGGAGCATATCATCCTTGGGTTGCTCGCGGGAAAAGATAAAACAGCACAAATCCTAAAAGATGCCGGATTCGAGGAAAAAGGCCTTTTGGCAGCTATAAAAGAACTACGCGGTGGGGACAAAGTAACCGACCCCAATGCGGAAGATAAGTACCGCTCGCTGGAGCGATATTCTAAAAACCTGAATGAGCTTGCCAAGTCAGGAAAAATAGATCCAGTCATCGGTCGCGATGAGGAGATCAGGCGCTTGCTTCAAATTTTGGCGAGGAGAACCAAAAATAATCCAATTCTTTTGGGCGAACCCGGAGTGGGTAAAACGGCCATTGTTGAAGGCATGGCGCAAAGAATTATCGATGGAGATGTGCCAGAAAACCTTAAATCCAAAATGATTATTTCTTTGGATATGGGCTTGCTTGTAGCAGGCGCGAAGTATAAAGGGGAGTTTGAAGAGCGGTTAAAGTCGGTCATCAAAGAAGTAACCGATAGCAACGGAGAGATCATTTTGTTTATCGATGAGATTCACACCTTGATAGGTGCTGGTGGCGGAGGAGAAGGAGCCATGGATGCAGCAAACTTGCTCAAACCTGCTTTGGCTCGTGGAGAACTACATGCTATTGGTGCCACTACGCTTAAGGAATATCAAAAATACATAGAGAAAGACAAGGCACTGGAGCGAAGATTCCAATCGGTCATTGTCGATGAGCCTTCTATTGAAGATGCTATTTCCATTTTGAGAGGAATAAAAGATAAGTACGAAGTGCATCATGGAGTTCGGGTCAAAGATGATGCGGTGATTGCTGCTGTGGAGTTATCCAGCAGATATATTGCTGATCGATTTTTACCAGACAAAGCCATTGATTTGATGGACGAAGCGGCTTCCAAGTTGCGCATAGAAATAGATTCTCTGCCCCAAGAGCTTGATGAGCTCAACCGAAAAATCATGCAGCTTGAAATTGCACGTGAGGCGATTCGCAGGGAAAAAGACCGATCCAAAGAATCTGGTTTAAGCAAGGACATAGCCGACTTAACAGGGCGTAGAAATGAATTGAAGGCCAAATGGGAAAACGAAAAAGGAGTAATTCAAGGCATAAGAACTGAAAAAGAAAACCTCGAACGTTATAAAACCGAGGCAGAACAAGCCGAGCGAGCAGGCAATTTTGGTCTAGTAGCGGAGATCAGGTATGGAAAGATCGTGGATTCTGAGAAAAGACTACAAAATTTCAAGACACAACTCGACGAAATGCAGGGAGAATCTTCCTTGCTAAAAGAAGAAGTAGATAGCGAGGATATCGCTGAAATTGTGGCAAAATGGACAGGAATTCCTGTGTCAAAGATGCTTCAAAGTGATCGCGAAAAGCTGCTACATCTTGAAGGTGAATTGGGTAAAAGAGTGGCAGGACAGGCAGAAGCCATTACGGCCGTA
The DNA here is from genome assembly GCA_040218415.1 of Cyclobacteriaceae bacterium. Classification (GTDB taxonomy): domain Bacteria; phylum Bacteroidota; class Bacteroidia; order Cytophagales; family Cyclobacteriaceae; genus JAVJRN01. Next base: position 49,113 of record JAVJRN010000041.1, on the reverse strand, counting down.
TCTGACGCAGTGCGTAGGAGTAGAGCGGGCTTACACGATCCTAAGCGCCCAATTGGCTCTTTTATTTTCCTTGGTACCACGGGTGTTGGGAAAACGGAACTGGCCAAATCACTCGCAGACTACCTATTCAACGATGAAAATTCGATGGTGCGAATAGACATGTCGGAATATCAAGAGCGGCATGCTGTTTCAAGACTGATCGGTGCGCCTCCAGGATATGTAGGATACGATGAGGGAGGACAATTGACCGAAGCGGTCAGGAGAAAACCCTACAGCGTTATTCTCTTGGATGAAATAGAAAAAGCGCACCCAGATGTATTCAATATTTTATTACAAGTGTTGGATGATGGCCGCCTAACAGACAATAAAGGGCGAGTTGCCAATTTCAAAAATACGATTATCATTATGACGACCAATATTGGGTCTGACTTGATACAAAATAGATTTGAAAAATTGGATGAATTGAATCCTGAGCCTGTCATAGACGCGACGAAGAAAGAAGTCTTTGAGCTGTTGAAAAAATCGGTAAGACCCGAATTCTTAAACAGGGTGGATGAAACGATCATGTTTAGGCCATTGAATAGGGCGGATCTTCAGAAAATTGTGGCCATACAATTTAAACTGATACAAAAACGCTTGGATGAAAACGGTATTAAAATCGAAGCAGATCAGAAGGTGCTTTCTTATTTGGGAAACATCGGATTTGACCCGCAATTTGGCGCCAGACCTTTGAAGCGGGTGATGCAACGTGAAATTCTCAATGAATTGTCTAAGGATATTCTGAGTGGTAAGATTTCAAAAGATGCCATCATCGGAGTGACCCTTTCTGATCAAAATGAGGTGGAGTTCCTCAACCTTGATGAAGTGAAGGTATCGTAAAATCAGCGCGAGAATACTGAGCAAAAGAAAACCTACAGTCTCTAAAGGCTGTAGGTTTATTTCTTTTCGCCAACTTATTTTTTAAAAGGGTGCGGCAATGACAATAACACGTCTTGCTCCACCTTCTCAAAAAATCATATCAGCCTTTTGAGCCATTTAAAAAGTCACTGACAGCATAAATAAGGCTGGCAATAACGAACATGCCAGAAACGGCCCTTATCGCTCTCACAAGTTTCCATCTGATAAATAATTTATTTTCCATAATCTGTGTGGTTTATAATTACTAAGTACCATAACATTCACGTAATATCGAATGATGATTAGACTAATGGGAGCAAATGCTCGATCAATGTATCTGAGTAACACGCAAATTATATCAGAAGCAGAGGAAATTGAGCCGATTTATTTAATGAGAACTAGTTGAGCATAAAAGTGATGGGTAAGATCATCTTCACTTTTACAGCTCGTCCACGTTGTTTTCCAGGGATAAAGTTGGGTAACAGGCCAATGACACGTTCGGCTTCCTTGTCACATCCGAGCCCAATGCCCTTCACGGTTTTCACATCAGTAATAGAACCATCCTTGTCTATCACAAATTGCACATATACACGGCCACTCATATTCATCTTTCGCGCAGCATGGGGGTAGTTTATTTCTTTAGAAATAAAAGCATAGAAAGCCTTCATACCTCCGGGAAACTCAGGCATAGACTCAACAAAGTCATGGATCACCTCTGGTTCCACGTCTATTGGTGCATCTGCTATTGGTAAATTATCAAACTCATCATCGGTTGAGGCTTCCACGACTTTGATCAGCTCCACGGTTTCGTCTTCACTGGCAGCAACAATTTTTGTTGGTGTATTTGGTTTAATGATCTTCGATTTTTCGGGTTTTACGACCGGCTTAGGAGGCTCTATTTTGGTATTGTATATGATCGGCAGTTCATCAAAATATATTTCATTGGGTTGAATAATGACGGGATCATACTCTGATCGCCAGTTGAAGGCGATGGTTACACAAAAAAGTGCCACGACCAGCCCTATTGATAAAAAAAGCGGTCTTTTGCCTTCAAGATCATATTTCGGATTTTTTTTAAGTTCCATAGTTTTATTATTAGGTAAAAAAGAATTGATACGGTAGAAACGTCTGTAAGGAAGATTAATTGCCTTATAATATATGGAGCAAACCTTCGTTTGCCGAAATGATGTGGTGGAGTTGAAGTGTGAATACTAACGACTCACTCATTCTTCATTTATAGAAATTTCTCAAGCTGGCGCGAGCTTTTAACTATTGTTAAAATACTTTCGACATACTGTTTCGGAAGTAATTTCTGTGGCAATGAGGCAGCTTATTTTTCTTTCTCCTTAGCCTGTCTCAAAGGCCTGCTTTCAATGATAGCTGATTGGTTTTGAATCAGGTCTGTGGGTTACAGATCTTGGGGTAAGGGGGTTTTGGAAGTTTTTGTTATCAATGCAATGGAATTCGCTTTTCATCTTTTACAAGCTCAAGCCCATATCCACATGCTTTTACAATGCTTAGGAAATTACTGAATTTGACATCATCCTTTTTGCCTGATCTTAGATTTTGAATAGTCGTTGCAGAAACCCCAGCTGCTTGAGCAAGTTTTCTAACGCTTTTATGGTCGCCTTCCATTATCGCTAGTATTATTTCAGATAAAGCAAATTCCTTAAATTCCTCATTATAACCTTTCTTGAATTCAGGATCATTTAAATGCCCTGCAAAGGCAGATCCGAATTTATTTTTAGTATTCTTGTCCATAATATTTTCTTTCTTTTACTCTTTTCTCGTAATCCTCTTTACACTGTAAGGCTCGATCCTTTTCGGGTTTGGGAAGCTTTTGCTGTTTCTTCATAAAAGCATTTGTTATGATGATTTTATTGCCACTAAAAAAGAAACACAAAAACCTGTGAGGTTGCGGTTTAAATGCGTAAACCTTGTTGCCTTCGTTTCGGAATTTTTGCTTATTTCGGATTTGCCCTATATCACCCATCATCTGAAGAAGATGCGCAAATTTCCTTGCGTCTGCTCCGTCCATATCCTCTAGATATTTCCTTGACTGACTTTTGCCCTTTGCATCAAAATAGAATTCTATTTGATAAACATCGCCTTGATAGGCTATATATTCTGGCAAACTATTCACCTCACAACTGTACAACTTTATTGGTACATTTTCAATAAATTCGAGGAGAAAAAGTGAGGTGGGGATTGTTACTTTAATAGTCGGATCCAACTCATCCCCAAGAGTGATTTTTCTCCTTAGCCTGTCTCACAGGCCTGCTTTCGGCGAGAGTTGATTGGTTTTAAATCAGGTCTTACAGATCTTGGGGTAAATCAACGATATTCTATTTTTTTGTAGGAAATGAACCAATTAACATTTGAGCACTCGTTACCAACGAACGTCATCAGGAGAATAAGATTGATAAAAGCACTAGATACAGTCTAGCGCCTAGGAAGAAAATCATTCGCAATAAAGCCCATTGGAATCAAGGAGATAGCGCGAAATCAAAACACTACACAGGTAGTTTGGTTGTTTAACTATGGAAAGTGGGCTTATATCCTCCATTCAGTCTCACAGAAATGATTTTATGTGAGATTTAATGACCATTGGTAGGAAGGGTTGTGCTAGGCATCCGTAATTTTTTTTTATCTTTCGAAAGCCCGCAAATTAATTAAGTTAAAAAATGATCAAATATTCTCGAAAAGAAGAATTTGAAATTTTACTGAATAAGTCAACTAAAATGCTTGATCAAGCATGGCTGGAAAGTTCGGAAGGCCACCTTTTTTACAGCCATGAGCATATTGAGGATATTTTGTTGGAGGCTAAAAGGATTGGAAAAGGGAGCGGTCTCAGCGATACGGATATACTTAAAATTCAATCGGCTGCCTCATTTCTCATTACCGGTTTTATTTCCAATAGTCAGCGTCCAAGATCAACAGGGATTAAAAAATTACTCAAGCACCTCCACGAATGGTCAATTAATGAGGAGACTATCGAGGAAATGCGACAACTAGCGGAAGACTCAAATGACGATATCTATTCTCATGTTTTGCATGATGCGTTCAATGCGCATAAAGGCAAAAAGGGATTTTTCTCCAAGATGGGAATGCTCAAAATCGAAAAGGAACGTTCGAAGAAAGAGGACTATTTTAGCTACGATTGGGAGAGGATCATTTATCGGTATCTGAAATACACCGATTTTAAAACGGCTTATGCTAAGAAAAAATACCATGAAAGATGGCGTAAAAACATTTTTAAGCAATCCGATAAAATGCGGGCGGCTTATAAGAAAACGATCAGATTAAAAACGGGCAAAGAGCTTGGTAGGGGCATAGATACTTTATATCGAACGAGTTACAGCAACCATATTAATCTCAGTTCCATCGCTGATGGCAAAGCCAATATGATGATTAGCATCAATACCATCATACTTTCTGTGATTGTTACCTTGTCGGGAGCTAGTTTTACACTTACTGGTAATTTTATTATCGAGCATTGGCGTTTTACCATTCCAATATTCGTTTTGCTTAGCGGTTGTTTGCTTTCCGTTATTTTTGCTGTATTATCCGCAAGGCCAAGGGTAACTACCAAAAAGGTGAACGAGGAAAGGCTTGAGTCAGGAAAATCGAGTGTCTTATTTTTTGGCAACTTTTTAAAAGTGAGCCGACAGTCTTTTGTGAATCATCTTTCACGGTTAAAGGAAGATCACAATAAATTATATGATAATATGTCAACGGACTTATACTATTTGGGGGCAGTATTGAAGTTGAAGTACAAAATGCTTACTTGGTCTTACACTATTTTTGTGATTGGTTTAGCATTGAGTGTTGTCAGTTTTGTTGTCACTTTTTTATACACTAACCTCAGCAATTCACCAAACTAGAAGGAATATGAAAGAAAACGTAAAGGCATTGATTGTGGATGATGAAGAGGAGATTGGTTTTATAGTTTCCCGTATACTGGCTAAACAGGATATCAATGCTACTTACGTTGATCGAATTGAAAAAGGAAAGGAAAAAATCTTGAATGAAAATTTTGATCTATTCTATTTAGATCTTCATTTGCCCGACGGAACAGGGTTTGATCTTGTGCCAGAAATACGGCAACAGGCTGAACCAAACAAGATATTTTTTATCAGCGCTTACGATGGCGTCCATGAGTCCGAGCGAGCTGCTGAACTAAAAGTTGATGGTTTTATCAGTAAACCATTCACAAAAAATGATATTCTGAACACGCTAATTGAAGGATGAAAAAGGTATTAATCATTGATGATAATGCAGACATCTGTCTGCTGTTAAGTAAGTTTTTGACCAAGAAAGGTTTTAAAACAGCTACAAAAAGCAACGGAACTGATGCGGAGGCTTGGTTAAAGAAAAACGAAGTAGATTTAGTTATTTGTGATTTTAAGCTTCCAGATTATAACGGTCTTGAGCTACTCGAAAAAATAAAAATTATTGACAGCACGATTAGTGTAATCATCATCACAGGTTATTCTGATGTACGGGTGGCAGTAGAGGCTGTGCGCAAAGGCGCTTTTGACTATGTCACTAAGCCACTTTATCCCGATGAGATATTGGCGACTATTCATGCCGCACTAGAGGAAGAAGAAGTTGAAACGACCGTTTCCCGACCTTCGAAAAAAATGGGAAGGCCAAAAAGGCAAGAATTTGTGATTGGTCCTTCGGCGCAATCTAGTGCTGTCCAGAAGCATATCGACCTTATAGCGCCTACAGATTTATCAGTGATTATTCAAGGAGCTACCGGTACTGGAAAGGAATATGTCGCAAAGTCAATTCATCAAAAAAGCAACCGTGCAGACCAGAAATTTGTGGCTTTGGACTGTGGCGCCTTGCCAAAGGAGCTAGCAGGAAGCGAACTTTTTGGTCATGTAAAAGGATCATTTACCGGAGCGATCAACGATAAAGAAGGATGTTTCGAGTTGGCAAACGGTGGTACACTTTTCTTGGATGAGATAGGAAATCTTACCTATGATAACCAGATTAAACTGCTTCGGGCATTACAAGAACGTTCCATTCGCAGAATTGGCGGTAACAAAGAAATAGCGATCGATGTACGCATCATCGTCGCTACCAATGAAAACTTGAAGAAGACCATAGAAAACGGAGATTTCAGGGAAGATATTTATCATCGCCTCAATGAATTTAAGATAGAATTATCTCCGATAAGGGAGCGGCCTGATGATGTAGCGCATTTTGCAAAGCATTTCCTTCAACTTGCTAATCAGCAATTGAACAAGTCCGTGTCAAATATCTCCCTGGAAGCCATGGATATTTTGCAAAATCACCAATGGCATGGGAATTTGCGAGAGCTTAATAATGTGATCAAGCGTGCTGTTTTGATGACTACTGGAGATGAAATCAAAGAAACGGCTTTGCCTGAGGAGATTAGAAACGTCAATCCTGATGAATTGAGTGACGACAGTTTACACCTGTCTGGTTCGCTCAAGGAAATAGTGAATCGCGCGGAGAAAAAGGCAATTATTCGAATGCTGGAACGAACCAATGGCAATAAAAGGAAAACAGCAGAATTGCTTGATATAGATCGCAAGACCCTCTACAATAAATTAAAATCTCACGGAATAGCTTAAACATCTTATGGCTGCACATAAAAAATCCCTATTAAAAAGCATCTTGGAGTCGTCCCTTTCCGGCATTATGTCTTTTGAGGCCATTCGCAATTCCGAGGGAGTGATTACTGACTTTGAATGTTTGTATAGTAACGACAGAGGGGCAGCCATGAAGGGTAAAAGAGTTGATGAAGTGGTAGAGCAGAGAATGACCGATGTGCTCAATGACAAGATAAGTGAAGAGTCATTCCAAAAATTTGTCAATGTTGTAGATACAGGAAAAGAAGATATTTTCGAGGAATTTTTTGATGATGGAGTGATACAAAAATGGTTTCGAGTGTCTGCCGTCAAGCAAAACGACGGCTTCACGGTGACTTTTGATGATATATCACAGTTAAAGCAAACCATGCTTGAACTAGAAAGCAGAGAGGTAAAATATCGAAAGCTTTTTGAAGAATCCATTGATGCCATTTTTTTGCTCGATGATACTTTCAGAATTGTAGAAAGCAATGGCGCTCTGCATCGCATGTTTGGATATTCCCGTGAGGAAATTGCTAAGCAAAATTTGAAATCACTTTTTTGCAAGGAAGAAGCTTTTGAATTGTACACCACAGAATTACTTAAAGAAGATAGGATTGATGAACTGGATGTTGACCTTCAGGATATTAATGGCAAAACTGGGCCTTGCCTGATCAACACCGTTAAAATAGCTCCAGATGGTGTTCATGATACGACCTTTTTGGGTGTTATCAAAGACATGACTCGCCGCAAGCAGGCAGACAAAGCGCTAATACAAGCGGAGAAGCTGTCAATGACTGGAAAAATTGCAAGAACTATCGCCCATGAAGTGCGCAATCCGTTAACGAATCTTTCTTTGGCGCTAGAACAACTCAAAGATGAAATAGGAGATGATGTGGAAGATGCGGATCTATATTTCAAAATTGTAAGAAGAAATAGCGAGCGCATTGGAAAGTTAATCTCCGACCTGCTCAACTCTTCCAAGCCAAAAGCACTCAACTTAGCCTTTAAAAATATCAATCAAACATTGGAAAATTCTTTGGTTTTGGTAGAAGATCGATTGAAACTCCAGCAAATGGAGCTAGATATAGACCTGCAATCGACCATGTATGTCCAAGTGGATGATGAGGAGCTACAGGTGGCTTTTCTAAATATTTTCATCAATGCGCTAGAAGCGATGAGTCCGGAAAATGGTAAGCTGAAGGTACGAACTTACGATAAAGCCAAAAGAGTGTTTATTGAAATAGTGGATAATGGTCAGGGAATTTCGGAAGAAAATCTACACAAACTTTTTGAACCATTTTTTTCTAACAAAAAAGAAGGAACAGGACTCGGGCTAGTCACTGTCCAAAATATCATTCATGGCCATAAAGGTCAAATTCAAGTTGAAAGTAAGGTCGGCGAGGGAACTACTTTCATCATTAGTTTTCCAGGCACCACCGAAATGCACGGTTGATATGGGGATATAATTCCCCTAATTCCCTTTTTATCTCTACACTATTTCTCTTCAAAATCAGCTTTCATGCATTCGGAGGCGGTTGGCATTCTTTTTTCTATACTTATACCATATGAATGAATGGAGATACAAGAAAACGAAAGACACTCAAAAAATTAATTGGTTCAAAGCGATTAATATTATAGGGCTTCTTACTTTGATTGTTTTTGGTTTAACTCAATGCAATTACGAAAAGCCAACTGAACGCCAAATTGCTGAGGAAGTTCGAATGGAAAAACAGGCACTTCTCCATGACATGGAAAAAATGCAAGCAGACATAGATCGAGCATTTACCAAATTAGAAGAAAGCTTCGAATCAGCAGATTTTCAATCAAGAGCTGAGATAGAGAAAGTGCAATATGAGCTCAACAAGAAAAGCAAAAAACTCGGTAACATGATGATGAGTATAAACCGAACCGATCTTCAAGATTGGGAGAAGGTGCAACACAATACAACACTTTCACTCTCCGAGATAGAAAAGGATTTTCAAGAAGTAAACAGGCAAGTTGTTTCTATCTGGAGTCAAGAGCAAAATTCCTAAAAGTCAGAGAATAATTTTTACAATTTAAATTAGAAAAAAGAATGGATACTTTAACAAGAGAAAATAATACAAAAACCAAAAAAAGAAGTTTCAAAAGATTGGGTTATACTAAAGAAGAAACGGCAGAATTGGTCAATTCACTAAATACCCTTTTAGCTAATTACAGTGTTCATTATCAGAAACTTAGAAATTTTCATTGGAATGTGAAAGGAGCAGATTTTTTTGATATTCATGAAAAGTTTGAGGATCAATATAATGAAGCAAAAGTAGCCATAGATGACATTGCTGAGCGGGTGAGAGTATTTGGACAAACACCGCTAAGCACTATGCGTGAGTTTTTAGACAATGCCGAAATTAAAGAATCAGGAACTGATCTAAACACCAATGAAATGGTGCAAGAAATCATCAAAGATTACGAATATCTACTAGAGTATATGTTCCGAACACTCGAAATCGCTATTGAAAATGGAGACAGTGGAACAGAAGATATGATTAAAGGATTTGTCAAAGCGACAGAGAAAAATCATTGGATGTTTTCAGCTTTTTCACAAAATAACTAAAAGTGCGAGTACACAAGCGTGTACTAATAATTAAATAAGCTTATCACCAAAAAAATTAAAGTTATGAAAACATTATTAAAGATTACAGGAGCACTTGTTGTAGGTATGGCCGCCGGATTAATTACCGGTCTTTTAACATCACCAGCTACTGGCAAGCAAAATCGTAAAAAAATTGCAAAAAACTACGATGCGAGCAAATCGGCTTTAGAAGAAGCTGCGAACAGTAAGTTGGAAGAAGCGAAGAGCTTACTCAACAATGTTGTTGATGAAAGAACTAAACAAAGTAAGAGCCTGATTAATCAGGTGAAAGACAAGTTATTGGTCAAATAAAGCCAGCTTGAAGCTTAGAGTACAACCCGACCAAAAGTCCAGTTTAAAAAGACTGGACTTTTTTTATTGCTTATAAACAAAGATTGAAAAGCATATAGTAGGGAAGTTAGCCTCAGGAAGTTTTAATGATCAGGGTTTTCGAAAGGACTACTTTTCGCCAGACGATTCATTGATATACCACTCAAATCTTTCTTGGATAATTTTCTCCTTTTCTTCTCTTAAAAAATCAATGTATGCTTGCGCTGCTGGAGAGAATTTTTTGGACTTTAACCAGACCAACCTCCATTGTGTAGAGACGGGCAAATCGGGTGCGGGAATTAAGTATAACTCACCGTTCACTAACTCATTTTTTATCCCGATGATTGGCATGATTGAGTAGCCCAAGCCTGCAATTACGGCTTGCTTTACCGCTTCATTCGATGTAAGTTCTATGATTTTTTTAGGCTGTATGTTTTTGGCGGCCATGTATTTCTCCATGCCATCTCGCGTGGCAGAGCCTTTTTCCCTAAATATGAAAGACAGGTTGCTCAATTGTTTTATCGAGAGCTTTTTTTCGCCACTTGGCTTTTTGTTGCCGATGAGGAAAAGCTTATTTTCTAATAGTTCCAGCGTATCCAAGGTCACTTCCTGTGGGAGTACAGAAATCAGGGCAAAATCAACCTCATTTTTGGCAATGGCGGACATGACACTTGACTTATTTGTAACGTCGATGGTCAGATCAATGGCTTCATGTTTTGCGGCAAAGGGAGCTAAAAAATACGGCATCACATATTTACCAGTACTCACTACCGCAATCTTTAACTGACCTACCAGATGGCCTTTATATGCCATTGTTTTACTTCTTATAAGGTTAGCTTCTGCGAGTATTCTATTGGCTACTGCGACTATTTCATGTCCAAAATCAGTGATATAAATATTTCTGCCAATTACTTCTGTCAATGGAATTTCAAACTGCTCCTGTAATTTTTTTAACTGAATAGATACCGCAGGCTGTGTTAAATAAAGCGCTTCTGAGGCTCTGGTAACACTTTTAAGTTCTGCTATTTTGACAAAAATCTGTAGTTGATGGAGGGTATAATTCATAATCGAATGTAATAATTCCTATTAGATGCATAAATATAAACTAATGATATATCCCAGTCAATCTCGTTTGAAAATAAGTGCGGTGAATGAGTAAGATTGGGTAGAGCATTTACCTAACATGTAAAAAGCGTTAGAAAGTGTGAACTCATAGCTTGGTTATTTTACAATGGAAAGAGGGATTATTTCCCTAAACCTACCGGTTTTGATGCTCAAAGTGGGAGTCTTAAACCATAGGTTTTTCGCCTTTCCCCATTTCGGTGAAATTCAATTACTTCCAAGTATTGTCGTTAAAATTTGTGAATTCTTTAATGAATCGAAGAATGATGTTAGTTTTGCGTTAAGTTTTTTCAAATCAACCAAGCCACACTTGGATTCTATAGATACATCATCAGCCATCTTGAAAGCTGAAAAAAGCTGTAATCATTAATGCAGCGCAAGTTTATTATAAGTACCCTATCCGTTTTGTTTGTCGGATGTATTGCGTTCTATGTTTTGTTTATTTATGAACAAGGAAACACGGAGCGGATACTTCAGCGTGTCAACTTTGACTATCCGCGGGTGCTCGATTTTCCAGAAATAGCCATCCCAGAAATTCCATTTAAAATTAATAGCGACAGCCTAAAAGTGGTTGAAAAGCGAATAAAGTATGGCGACAGCTTTTATCGAATCATGAAGTCGCTGCGAGTCGAAAGAGACAAGATCAACCAAATAAACCGTCAGATTTCAGTAAAGATAGACTTGGCCAACTTTCAAAAAGGGGCTCCTTATACGGTTTACTATGACTTAGAAGGTGCGCCGATTAAAATGGATTACTCCATTGACGAATACAATTGGTTAAGGTTGGATTTTGAAAGGGTTACGGCCAGAGTAATTGAATTGCCAGTAGAAGTTAAAGAAGGTCATATTCAAGGAGATATTTATGGATCGTTGATAGGATCATTGGGTAATGCTGGAGCGCCTGAAGATCTCGCGGATAAAGTGATCACCTTATTTGCTTGGGAGATTGATTTCAAAAACTTGCTCGCTGGTGATCAGTTTGATATTTATTATCAAGAAAAGTTGGTCAATGAAAAGGTAGTTGGGTCTGAAAGTATTCTGGCTGCACGTCTTAGACATAATGGTCAAGATCATTATGCTTACTATTTTGAAAAAGACTCGATCAGTGGATATTTTGATCAAGAGGGACGTAACCTAAGCCATGGCCCTGTTAAAGGAGCCATTGTAACTTCACTTTTTAGTCGGAGAAGATTACATCCTGTGCGCAGAACGTATCGGGCGCATAAGGGCATGGATTTTATGGCCGATGAAGGCACACCTGTTTTGGCCATGAATAAGGGAAAAGTTGTGGCTGCTAGGTACCATTATGGCAATGGGAATTATGTGAAAATTGAACATTCTGATGAGTTAATGACACAATATCTACATCTATCAGAGATTGATTCCACGATAAAGGAAGGAGCTGAGGTGAGCGCCCAGCAGGTGATCGGATATGTAGGAAATACAGGACTGAGTTCCGGTCCGCATTTATGCTTAAGAGTGTGGTACAAGGGAGTACAGCGTGATCCGTTGGATTATGATTTTCCAAGATTTCCGGGAATCCGTGAACAAGATTCAGTGGCTTTTAACAACCTTAAGCAGCAATACTTTCAGATGAATTTGTGATCAACAGAGGCATATAATAATTTGTTGAGCTCATTGTTGATTTGTGATTGGTTGATACCAAAGGTATTTTTTTAGTGTCCTGCTTTTTAACTGATCTTCTGAGATACGTCACCAAGGCGTGAGTAGACTTTCTTTGACGTTATTTAGTTTGGGAAGGTGATTACATGGAATCCATGAGACAATTGCACAAATGAGTCTATTGAAGATAATCAGCACAAATAGAATTATATAGTTTTCTAAATAGACTCTTTATAATTTAGCTCACTTTTATATTTTAAAAGTCAATCATTGCTTTCCACATCACTCATAAATATTTCATCATTGAGCAAATCATATTTAGCTATTTTATTATTGCTGCCATTCTTTGTTTTTGCTCAAAAAGGAGACTCTGTAAGAGCGAGTAAATCATTTGCCATATACCCAGCTTTGGGCTATCAACCTGAAACGAGTGTGCAATTTGGAGGATTGGCTGTAGTCGTATTGGCAGGGAAAGATCAATCTCAAAATAGCTTTCAGAGAGAATCCTCACTCACGCCCTATTTTCTTTACACTTTTAGAAATCAGGTGCTCACCGCTGCTAACCTCGATTATTATTTTAAATCTGGCTTTAATCTCAATGTTACCCCGCGTTTTTTCAATTTCCCTGATCTCTATTTTGGAATTGGCAATGAGAATGATCCGGAAATTTCAGAGAACTATACCAATGTTTATTGGCAGCTCGAAGGGATGGCTTTTCGGCCATGGGAAGATATTTATTTCTTTGGTGCAGCTTTTGATTTTCAGCATACTCAAATTAAAGACTTGGTAGAAAATGGGTTATTAGCGACTGATGTGCCGGTTGGTATCGAGGGAGGAGCTCTTGTGAGGCTTGGGCCAGCATTCAAGTTTGATTCGCGAGACAATGTCATCTATCCAACGAAAGGCTATTTCATAGGCGCGCAAACCTTGTTTAATCCAATCGGCGATTTTCAGTATAGCAGTTATATTCTTGATGTGAGGAAATACATCAATTTTAAGGATGCTAAGCATATTTTCGCATTTCAGCTCCGAGCAAATTTTACTGGAGGTGCTGATGTACCCTTTTATAAACTTCCCCAACTTGGCGGTGACGATCGTTTAAGAGGTATTGAAAATGCGAGCCTTTACCGAGATAATCAACTCATTTATGCGCAGGCCGAGTATCGCCGACATTTGTTTTGGCGCTTTGGTGGAGTGGCGTTTGCAGGAGTTGGAGATGTGGCTTCTTCCATTGGCGATTTTCAAACTTCGTCCTTAAAATATATTGTCGGGTTAGGCGGAAGATTTGCAGTCATTCCATCAAAAAAACTCAACATTCGCTGTGATTTGGGTATTTCTAATGAAGGCCAATATGGTATTTATATTGGTATGCGCGAGGCTTTTTAGCTTATTGATTGGTCAGGATTTTGTTTTTCCTAATGTATGTATCATAGTGGAATAATGAAGTCACGGACTTCTGATTATTCTTAATATACAGTTATGTGTTGTTAAGCTGATTGTAGAGACAGTCGAATTTTATCGCAATCCTAATCATTAGATTTTTTCTTGATGCTGCTAATTGTTAATACGGTAGTTATTAAATTTCTTCTAATTTTTGATGATTTAACTATGAAATCAGACAGACAAGCACAAATTGAATTCTTTGAATGGATTAGATCTCAAAACCGAAAAGATTCACTAGCGAACACATTATCACTCTTATTAGATATAAGTAGAGATAGTGCTTATCGTAGGTTAAGAGGAGATACGCTCATCAGCTTTAATGAACTACGACAGATAAGTCATCATTATAAGATTTCTCTTGATAGCTATCTCAGACTTACAACGAGCTCGGTAACATTCAATAACCGATCAATCAGCGATAGATTTACTTTTCAGAACTATCTAGCATCTCTTGTCGCTAATTTTGAAATGCTACTGTCCTCCAAAGAACGCTCTGTCACATATCTGGCAAAAGACATTCCAATTTTCTATTTCTTTAACTTTGAATCTCTTACCAGATTCAAATTCTATTTTTGGAAAAAAGTGATTTTAAATGATCCTGAGCTAAAATCCTCGAGGTATCACGCTGATCTTATTTCTGACCAATTGTTGAAGCATGCTACAGACATATGGCGACACTTTCAGAAAATTCCTTCCCTTGAAATATGGAGCAACGAGACGATCAATGTGACAATCAGCCAGATTAACTACGCATACGAAAGCGGGTTCCTCACTAAAATAGAGGCAATGAGAATGGCAGAAGAACTTCGGAATTTGATTTTCCATATACGTAAACAATCAGAAACTGGGCATAAGTATAATTGTGGAACCGATCCTTCCGTCAGTTTATCGTCAGGAAAACTAGTTATGTATTTCAATGAGGTCGAAATCGGAGATAATACTGTCCTTTTTAAAATGGATGGGCAGAGAGTCATATTCAAGGCCTTTAATATGCTTAATACCTTGAGTACTTCAGATGATAACTTTTGTGATCAGATAGAGAACCATATTGATACAATGGTTCAAAAATCTATTCCTATTAGCATGACTTCTGAGAAGGAACGGTCGATGTTTTTCAATAGGATGGAGGCTAAAGTAGTAGCACTTCAAAATCGTATGTAAAAGAAAAGGGTCAGAAATTCCAATGATATAAGTTGCAATAATTGCAACAGCTTGATTTTGAGTTGCAAAGTTTGCTGAACTTATCATAGTTCAAATAGGCATCTTTGGATTATGAGATATTGGATTTTCTTTATTTTTCTATCTGCTTACTTTGAGTCATTTTCCCAAGTGAGTATACACGTAGGTTCGGGTATAGGAACAAACTCTGGCGTATCGGCAGAACCTTATAAAAACCGTTCCCGTTCCTTGGCACCCGTTCTTCCTTGGATGGTTGAGATGAACATGAAGTATTTTATTTCTAGGAAAGGCGCCATATCATTGATTTTCCATAGAAAAAGAAACTTAAAAGGAGGTGATATTCTTACGAGCCCGCCGGGCAAATCCATAATCTATTACTCTGGAATGGCATACAGCCATCGCTTTTATTTAGGCTCCTCTGGTACCCAAATAGATATCGGTTGTAGTTTCTTGTATGGTAAAGAGCGTGTCAATTGGCAAGATGAATATTGGAGCCTATTCGGCGGGTCTGGTATAAAAGGTCAGGGCGAAGATACTTTTCAACTATTACAACTCGGGCCATTCATAGATTTGAGTTGGCAGGAAAGGCAAATTGTCATAAACGTGAGATTTCAAATCACACAGGATTTTTTACTGACTTCTCAAAGAGATATTTTCTATGGAGACGCTGTTGATTATCAGGATAAAGGAGACGGAATGATTTCGCCTTCAATGATGCTCGGGATCGGAGTTATCATCAACAAAGAAAAATAACTAGGTGGGTTTGAAATTAAACATTCTTAAATGGTTCTCCGAAAGCACTGTCACTATAACTTTATCTGCATAATCAATACTCATTGCACCTCCCTGACTCTCGTCTATCAAAGCATAGCTTTAGTCTTTGAGGCAATGGCAAGTTTGTAACTGATCTACGAGATCATTCTCTTCCAGTATGCCTTCAAAATAAAAGATAAGCGATTATCAGTACTTGCATTCCATCACTTGTTTCAATCAGTGCCTTCTGGATTTGGCCTTATCCGCAGTTACTATGTGTGCATCGAGAATGGCGATTTGGATACGCTAGAGGTATATTTCCCCGAAAGAGCTCAAGCTTATACTGTTTTTTTTTAACACAGAGTAAAAACATAGATAAGTTATAAATTTACACCAGCAGCCTCATTGATGCCAATCAGGTTTGCTTAGCCTGAATAAACCGCGACATGATTAACGAATGCGGCAAGGTAATAAGCGCAATTAGGATAAAAAGCAAGGTGATCAGAGGCGTGTCGATCTTAAAAAAATAAGTACTTCCAACAATGATGATTATTCCAACAATGCTGATGATCGAATAGGGTAGCGCGAGCTTCACCCATTGATTGATTGAAAAGCTGAGGCTACTCGTTTTTAACCTTTGGATTTGGAATAGAATAGCGTCATTCGAGTGCCAAAAGGCAAAAAATAAAGCAAAACTCAACAGCAGTGGACTAAGCCACGCAAGGATGGCGATCATTGCCAGATCCATTATTTCTTGGAATACTTTCTTCCTTTCATAAATGAGTAGCAAAGTGAAAAATATAACGATCGGGACAATGATCAGGTAATATTTAATCGATGCGACAAATACGAGTGTTTCTTCAGTAATTAGGCTGCCCACAAGGTAATATTCTAACCGCTCGATATCTGACAATAAAATGATGCATAATACGGCTACTCCCCAACTTAAATAGGCAATAGACTTGAGTTGGTGACTTTTATTCCAATAACTGAGTTGTGTTTCCCCGAAATGATAGGCAGATATAATTAAGAAAAATAACAAGGATAGGGCTGGCAAAAAATACCAAAAAAGAGCAAAAAGGATCATTGTCAAGAGATAAAATACGATGAACGCTTTTTTTGGTGTAGACTCAAGCGTTCCAGTTTTTAGCACATTGAACAATACATGGTCGGTAGCGCCATGCGGAATTCCGAAAAAAAGGATAAGAATGATGGCTATGGCAAAGTTGACAGAGGTGATGTCAATAAAATAGGCGTTGACACCTGCAATTAAAAGAATGGTCAGCTTACCCAGCGTTGACATTAGGTTTTTTAATTAATAGTTCACTTAAAAAAGGTGCCCACGGCAATTGAGAAAAGATACTCAACTCTTCTATCAGGTTGGTTTCTTCGTCCAAAAATTTTAAAACTCTAGACATTGGCTGACTGCCAAAGAGCTTGGACATGATGGCCTTGAGCTGCTCAGGGTGATTTTCTATGATGCCTAACAATAAGTTATCATAAAAAGCGAACCTTGGATTCGTTTCTGGAACTTCACTCGCGCCATTTATTTGTGAATAGATCAAGGAACAGTGCTTTTGTACATTCTGAAAAGTGTAACCTGTGGTTGGCTTGGTATCTCCGCCAACTATTCCAATTCTAAATACTCTGTCAGAGGGAGACGGATCAAAGGGATAATTCGTCATAGGTATCGATCCTATTTCTTCTTCCAGTATATCGAAATTACTGGCGCCAAGTATTTCTCTGATGTAAGTTTGTAACTCTTTCTCACAGCTCGATTTGTCGATATTTCGAGACCAAGAAAACTGTGTGTATTCTACCAAAGCTTCATTTTCATGATAGGGTAGTATATAAATGAAATTTGCCGAGTCAGTTTGAGGAACTCTGAAATCCATCAGTAATGGCTTGTTCACATCGAAAGTGCTTTCTCTCGTCCTAATTTTCCAGCCAACAAAGTTTTGCCAGTTAAGGAAAAACTCATTTTCGTCAATCTTTGGTCTTGTAATACTGTCGATTACATAGTCTGCGGTGTACTTGCTCTCAGTAGTATTGACTTCAACGCATGATTCATTGTCTAAGATTGAGGTTATTTTTTCTTGTTTGAAGGTGATAAACGATGATTTATTTATTTCATCTAGTACTTCTTCATAAAAATCTATACCGTGGATGGTATAGTACTTATAAGGATCTATTGATTCATATTTCACAAAAGCCTCCGTAGCAAATCCTAGCTGACTCCAGGCTCGTTTATTGGCACATTTAAATGTTGGCGTATCACAAGACCAGAAACTCCAGGTTCTGTCGTTCGAGTTTTTCTCCGCAGCATCAATTATGAGTACTCTTTTGGAGTTGTATCGATTTTTAATCAAAAAGTGCGCAAAGCTCAGACCGCCAAGTCCAGCACCTGCTATGATAATATCGTAAGTCATAATGAAAAAAAAGAGTTGGCGAAATCACCAACTCTTTTACGATTAATCAATTGAATTAGGCTTTTGAAGCTTTTGATTGGATGGCAAGACTATAGATAACGAGTCCAAAACCGATTTTATTTACAGCATCACCTATGTTATAAATGATGTCCATAGATGATAAAGGTAAAACGTTTCTCAAAAGTCCGTCAGTATCAATGGCCATGTATCCAATAGGATATATTGCCCAACCTACTAATACGAACCAGCCTAACGTAGTAAATGCTTTCTGTAACGCAGGGTCATTAGAATTTTGTGCAAGTTTTTTGGCGCTTCCTAGCCAAATTTCGTAAACGATTCCTGCATAACCAAGAGAAGATATTGCTCCCCAAATCGCACTTGATTCACGGTAAACAGTTTCACCTAAGTATCCTGTGACGAGCATGAAAACTGAGTAAAAAATTAGTTTCCACATCAGACCGATTTTAGCACCAAATGCCTTGAGAATTAAATAGAACTCAACACACATTAATGGTACGGTCAATGTCCAGTCAATGTACCGAAGTGCTGTCGGAGAATACTGGTTTTCGATCCAAAAGTCACGCATATAATAGTAATGAACTGCAGCAATGAAAGTAATAATCCCAGAAACGAGTAAGGAAGTTTTCCATTTCCCATCTACGGAAATTCTTTCAAAGAAGAAGAATACAGTAGCAGCGGCCATCGCCATTGCCCCAACAAAAAAGGTAAAACCTACGTAATCAGTAGGAGCCAAGGAGGCTACAAGAATGTTTAATGTTTGCATAATGTTATCATTTTATAAGTTTGATCACTTTCGTAACTCCTTGGCTAATTTTTTTGTTTAAAGAAATTACAGATATAGTTAAACATTAGAAAATTACATAATTCGCAAAAACACTGATTAAGATCCCATTAAATCGATTGCAAAATTATCAAATCAAAAAGGTGTAGAATTTACGTTTAATCTTTTCATGAATAAGTCAATCAAAATAATTCAGCCAAGTTTCGTTTTTGACCAAAATAATAGGTTTTTTAGCTTGAATAGAAGCCCGAAAAAATTCAGTAACTCCAAGTAAGCTCCGATACCGACCTAGCTTTTTTCGACCGAACTCCATTACTCATTCGAGTTTTCGAAAAAAAAATAATTTTTTTTCGAAGTTTTTTCACAAAAAATAATCTTCAGTATGCTGATGATATAAGCTTGAAGGATAGCCATATTCTTGAAGAGACCAATGTCAATTCCTGAACATCAAAAGAAAATATGGTACTGTAGTGCGTGGTAAGTAACCACTATTCTTAGGGTATTCATTCGTCAGTCACGTTGGGTCATTCGATCATGCTGAAGTGTATTTTTACTTTGCTTGACTTTGGTGGTGCCCGCAATATCCATTTTCATTTTTTGTATTGCTTCTGCATCTTTTGCCGGTGCTCTTGGCGACTCCAGCGCATTGTCTAGCACTCGAAATGCCACTGCTGATTGGGTTGTTTTTTTGAATGCTTTTAATGCTAAAATTCCATAACTCGGGAGCTATGCGGCTTTCAAGTGCCGCTTCATTGTTGTCTTCCAACTGGCGGTAAAAATCTATTCCCGTTTTAGACTCGATATAATCCACGGATACAACATAGGTTTCCAAGGATCGATCGAGCTTTTTATTGGGCATCACAAAGCCAATCATTTTATTGTCACGTATCGAATAGGCGATTTTGTAATAGTAACCCGGAATGGTGACGGCATTTTCACCAATCTTTCCCTGATTATCTTCGAATATGGGGCCTGTAACAACAAATAGGTCGCCATTATCAATTGTCCAACCTCGGAATAGCGCCTCAAGATTTTTCCATTTGCCACGGTTTAAGTTGGGTAACTGTGGCGACATGTTGGACATGAAAAACGACTCTGACATGGCAGTGGCATTGATCGTCATATCGCCAGCAGGCGCCAAATGTCCACGATCATAACCAGAAGCTTGATAATCTTTGATCGAAGCAGAAATACTTTTTACCAGAGGATCGGACCGAAAATTATTGGTGCGCGATTCAGTTCCACCGGCCAGATCCTCACTTAAAATGTAATAAACCCACTCTGCTTGTTCATGCTGCTCTACATAAGAAAGCGTGTAATAGCTGTGACGTACCAGTTCACCTTGGTTTGGTTTGGGCTCAAAATCTTGCCCAATGGCGAAAAAAGGGATGAATAGAAGAAGTATTTTTTTAAGCATTATTTGAATCGTGATAAGATTGGGAGCGATGAAAAAATCAAAGTAGAACGAAATACTTAAGCTTGGGAAATTGGTCGATCATTGAAGAAAATTGATTCGGCTAAATTAGCGGTCAAAAGATATAAATCATTTGAAAATGCTCATTTTCGCAAACTGAAACTAAAATCATCCTTTTGAAAAATCACCACTTATTTATAGGTCTCCTTTTGCTCAGCTGTGCTAAAAAGATCAACCTTCCCGACCCAGTAGCCGCAGGCTGGAAAGGCCAAGAAATATGTGTGGTAATTGAAGAGACCAAAAAGGTGCGGGCACTGAAATGCACTTTTCCTCCCGGAGTAGGCCATGAAATGCATCAACACGCCGCGCATTTTGGCTACACGCTAAAAGGTAGCAGATTTAGAATGGAAGATGCCACAGGCGTGCGAGAGGTCAATGTCCCCACAGGATATGACTTTTACAATGAAGGAATCGAATGGCATCAGGTTCTTAATATCGGGGACAGCACGGCCGTTTTTCTTATTGTAGAACCGAAGTAAATCAATACAAAGTGTGCTTCGCTATTGGCTAACTGAAAAGAGCCAGACAATTCTCATGTTTCGAAGTAAAGCGTTCAGGAATAGCGTAACTTTCGCTTAGTTCAACGCTAATAAGCCCCAGAATTTTATGAGATCATATCTGCTTTTTTTCATTTCTTTGCTATTGCTTACATTGGTTGTTTGGGGTTGCTCTTACAACGAAAAAATCCCAAAAGATTGGCAGCTTCTTGGTTTTGAAAAGGCCAACGATGTAAATCCTGTTTT
This sequence comes from Cyclobacteriaceae bacterium, assembly GCA_040218415.1. GTDB lineage: Bacteria > Bacteroidota > Bacteroidia > Cytophagales > Cyclobacteriaceae > JAVJRN01. Next base: position 28,098 of record JAVJRN010000041.1, on the reverse strand, counting down.
ACTACCAGATACAAGTAGTCTATTCCTAGACCCCATCAGGAATGATATGGTAAGATGGGAAGGTAAGGATGTTTTTAATCCGGCTTCATTGGTAAGAAACGACACTTTGTTTTTGCTCTACCGAGCGGAAGATTTTGTTGGAAAATATAACGGAACCTCCAGGATTGGCCTTGCTTGGAGCCTCGACGGCCTTACTTTCAATAAGCAGCCAGCACCTGTATTTTATCCAAATAATGATGAGGTAAAATATTTGGAGTGGGAAGGAGGCGCTGAAGACCCAAGAATTGTAGAAGATAAAAGCGGCATTTGTTATATGACTTACACCGCATACGATGGCGACAAAGCTCGGTTACTCATTGCAACATCCATCGATCTAAAAAGCTGGCAGAAATATGGTTCCGTTTTTACACAGGAAGAAGACATCAATGCTTGGACCAAATCGGGCGCGATTGTTTCCAAGCTTCAAGGGTCAAAAATGGTTGCGACGAAAGTGAACGGTACTTACTGGATGTACTTTGGAGATACGCATTTGTTTGTCGCCACATCTCTTGATTTAATTCATTGGGATCCGGTTTTGGATGAAAATGGAAACTGGAAAAAAGTATTGTCTCCGCGTCAGGGGATGTTCGATAGCGATTTGGTGGAGCCAGGGCCGCCGGCCATACTTACAGAAAAAGGGATCGTGTTGATATATAATAGCCGCAATATGCAAGATGACTTTGAGTTGCCAAAAGGCACTTATGCCGCAGGACAGGCACTTTATGCATTGAGCGATCCTTCGAAATTAGTAGATCGGGCAAATGAATATTTCTTTTATCCGACAGAAGATTATGAAAAAACCGGCCAAGTCAATAATGTTTGCTTTGTGGAGGGCTTGAGTTTTTACAAGGGCAAGTGGTTTTTGTACTATGGTACAGCTGATAGTAAGATTGCCGTAGCTGTAAAATAACGTCTAAATCACTTTCATCAGATTGATTTAGCAAAGTTTAAGGCCAATCTGGATTTATACAGATTGGCCTGCTAGTCTTCATTTCACTTTTAAAAAAGGAGTCATTCGTATGCACTTCTTTTTCAAGGACCTATGAGTAACCCGAATCAGCTAGGCAGGATTATCGTCCGTTTTGTACGCTAAGTTGTCCCGGGTGTTTTTCTGTACAGCAATGGCGCCAAAAAGTGAAAGCAGAAATGAGAAGGCATAAAATCCTTTTTCGCTTGGCAGTAGGGAGGCATTCCATAAGCCGATGATTAGTAGGCTAATTGCCAACAAAGTTGCAAACCACGAAAGTCCGTAATAAATATCCGTCACTGGCAGACCTTCGAGTCGATCTCTGACGCTTTTTTGTAAAGATATGACGGCAAATAACCCGAACATGATCACCGTAAAATAGTAACCCTTCTCGTTGAGCATCATTTCTGCTCTCCACAAACCTACGAGGTACCCAATCAAGCCTGTTAAAAGTGCCACCCATGAGGCAGCAATAAAAGCATTTGAGGTTTTTTGAATCATAATTTATATAGTTTTGGTAAGTAATCTAGCTTAAATCTTGACCCAAAGCTCACAAGGAATTACCCACATTAACTGTACAGGTATGTACAGAACAACATCTTATAGAAACCGTAATGACAAAAACTTCAGATAACCGTGATCGGTGGATCACGGCTGGTTATCATCTCTTTGGCGAGATTGGTGCAGAGGCATTGAACGTAGAAAAGTTATCCAATATTGTGGGGCTAAGGCGTTCTAGTTTTTACCATTATTTCGGAGATATGGAGCTTTTTGAATCGACACTTTTGGCTCACCATATCGAGCGATATCGAAATTTTGGGGATATTATTAAGGACTATGAAAAGTTTGAAGAACTCTTTACACCAGAGGTGTACAACCATCAAGACGCCTTGGCTTTTCAGCGCCAATTGATGATTAATCAAGGAATTTCACGCTATAAAAAATGCTCGGATGATGCTCGAAAATTTACCGAGCAAAAGACGTTTGAGCTCTGGTCTGTCTTTAGTAAAGTCAAAGAGGAATCAGCATCTGAATGGATACTTTTCAGAGCTCTTCGAGACTTTTACTTCGTGAATCATGGCCAGAATAATGTCCCAAGTGATCCAAAGGAAGTATTGGTCATGCTGCACAAATATTTAAATGATAAATAGTCTTAAAAGGCCAGTATTTGTGTCGCTTGTTTTTATTTCAAACAATGACGGTTTTCAAAAAATCCTTCATTGCTGATTGTATCTCCTCCATCTCGGGGCGCCTGGCGTACTTCTGATTTATTTCTATTTCAATGCCGAGATACTGCGTGTCGTCATACAGTGTACGCAAGTAGGTGGTAAATCCGTCATCTGCGCCATTGTAAGGAAGGTTTAAGGCGACTGTTCTGTGTTGGAGTGACTGTTCGAAATGGTCCCGCCACTTTTCACAAAATTGAACTTCGTTTTGGCGAGCATCATCATATAATATTCCAACATCGAGCTTACGTTCGATTCCATTAAATATTGGCGTAAAAGTATGAACAGATACATGAAGTATCGGTCCGGTTTTTATAGCCTCGGCAATGGTCTGCGCCACTTGGTTCCGATAACTATAATAGAATTTTTCAAGTAAATATTTTTTAATAGAAGGTTTTAGGACGTTGCTGATTTCTGAAAATAACGCTTCATTACCCACTGATCTGTTGCATTCGACCAATAGCCTTGTAGTATAATTTTTAAACAATGGGCACTGCAACTCGTGGTGTAAAAAATCAGCCACTTGCACCGCGCCCGGATCCCAGCCTCTATGGCTCTTCAATAATTTTTCCTTATTCTCAAAAAGATATTGATAAGCCTCTGGAACTTGGTTTCCGGCATGTTCACAGGTTAAGATGAGTTGCCTCTTTTTCATTTAAAATACGGAGAATCATTCGAAAGACATTGTGCGAAATCTTGGTACAAGTCAAGCGCTTTTTGCTTGTCAAAATCAGAACCCAGCACTTGGAGTATTCTATTGGACAAAGAGCCATGGGTGAGAAGTTTTTCGATCACTTCTTGCCATTCATGGGCATTACTTTTTGGCTGTATAGTGATTTTACCAAGTAAATGAAACCAAATATCCTTTGCGCTTATTTTCTCCGCAGTGATTCCCAGTACTTGCAAAAAGGCTTGATCTACAATCATACTTTGGCCTGTTTTAAAAATTACGCCATCAAGTATCTTTTTTAAATTATTGGTTGACAGTTCTTGCTGCTCATGCGTGGTGGACAAGCGCTCATTGACCAGAAGTTTGACTGCCGAGATCACCAACCAGGCAATCGCCAGGTCAACTTTCGGGCATTCCTGAAGGTCAATAATTCTAATTTCAATAGATCCGCGATCAAATCTGGCAATGGCGCCTCTGGAGTTGACCCATACAGGATCTAAAATATGATCGGGATCGAATGGCGCAATAGCTTCCGCAATCGGATCGTAAATCAACTTTTTGTATTGTCTTTTGGAGAAAGCTCGCTCAGGAATTACCCTCCCAGTGATGCTCGGGATCTTCTTCTGGTTCGACTCATAATAAAGCAATCGCTGATCAAGTGCGGTTGATTTTTTTAAATCTAAGATCGGCGTACTTGCACTCAAAGCAGGAATAATCGGCATGATCACTCGGATAGCTGCGTGCAGCGCGGCAAACTCCTCATCGTCGTAAAACGGAAAGTTGATGTGCATGCTTTGTAAGTTGCTCCAGCCGTGACCTTTGCAATCAAACATCTCATTGTATTTCTGATAAATGGTGTTGTTGCTGTGAGGCCAAAGTTTAGCCTCCTTTGCAGGAGTCATCCATGGGTGAGCGCCAGTACCAAGAAGTTGGGCATTGAATGCTTCAAGGTGCTTGTTGATTTCTTGCACGTTTTTGGCAAACTCTTTACTCAGCAAAGCCAGATCCTCAGTAGGTTCGGTGCACTTCAACTCAATGACGTGCAAGGCCAACTCATTGGACCAAGTGATGATGCCATTGTCATAATCTTCAACATAGTCGCCAGCAACCAGCTTCATCAGCTCGTCGGCTATGGGTTTGATGTCAAGGGTGTCCTTGTCTACAATCATGTATTCCAGCTCTATGCCGTAAGCTTGGAACAGATGTAATTTTTTCTTATTTGCCATCGCTATTAATCACTTTACGCATCAAATATTTCATTATATTCTCATAGAGCGCATTTTTCTCTACTTGATCCTCTATTCCCGAATCGATACTTGGGTTATCATTGACTTCAATCACATAAAATTGTCCGTTGATTTCCTTGATATCCACTCCATAGAGTCCTTGACCAATGAGTCCGGTCGATTTCAAGGCAATGTTCAATAGATTTTTTGGCGCATCTTTTATGGCGATGGTTTCATGGTTGCCGAGTCGTGTTACTTTGTCGGATTTCCAGTCTACGATTTGCCAATGGTTTCGCGCCATAAAGTATTTACAGACGTATATTGGTTGTCCATCCAGCACACCCACACGCCAATCAAAGTCTGTCGGCATGAATTCTTGCGCAAGTAGCATTTCGGTTTGAAGGAAAAATGCGTTGAGATTTTCTACGAGTTCATCCTGATTTTTGACCTTTTTCACGCCTTTAGAAAATGCGCCATCGGGTTGTTTAAGCACAAAAGGAAAAGGCATATCTTTCAAAGTCTCCAAGGCATTTTTCTTTTGGACGATGATGGACTTTGGTGTAGGTATTTTATTGGCTTGCAAAAGCTCATTGAGATACACTTTATTGGTGCACTTCAAAATAGAGTTGGTGTCGTCGATAACCACAATGCCTTCATATTCGGCTTTACGTGCGAAGCGAAACGTATGGTGGTTTACATTGGTGGTTTCCCTGATAAAAAGCGCGTCAAAATGCGTCAATTTACCATAGTCAGAACGCGTGATGAACTCTGTATTAAAACCTATTTTGTCAGCAGCTTTCACGAATTTTTGTAGCGCTTTCGCATCAGAAGGAGCCGTCACATCATTGGGCGCTACCAAAATAGCCAAGTCATATTTTTTCCTTTCGAAAGACTTTCGCACCACATTTTTGCCTGTTAAAAGCAAGGAAATGGCGCCAGAAAGATCGACTTTTTGCTTTTTGGAAAGATCTTTTGTGGAGAGTGGCTTCAAAGAAGACAATTCCCACTTTTCCTTTTTCTTAAACACGGCATGTTGCACGGGGATTTGAAAAAGGTTGAATATCAAAGAGCCTATTTTATTCAAGACCACATTATTGGTCATGCCAAAGTAAATATCGAATTCGCATTTTTCCTCATGGGTATACTTATCCAGCACCTCTTGTATGATGCTATTAAAATCCTGAATATCCTCTCGCATCATGTTGGGGATTTTCAGATCCATCATGGTACTCGTAGCAGGAATCACCTTGTGGTCTCTGGCTTGCGCAAGTAATGAAATGTAATATCCAGTGCTTTGATAGGCGTAGCTCTGGCACAGGTTGATCACACGTACACGCTTGATTTTAGCGTATACTTCAGATCCGATATATTCCTCTGGCGTTATGACCTTAGTATCGGGTACGGCAAACTCCCATTGATTGGGTTGCTCTACTACAATTAGCTTTATCATGGATTTTTGGGTTGTATTATCAAAAGGTTGGCGTCATAAGTGAGTATCCCCAACAAGATGGCGTTGACCACTCTTTGAATGTCGATATTATAATATTGAATTCGGTCTTTTATTGGATTTGGGTTGAGCGGATCGGCGATTTTTATGCGCTTGGTCTTTTCATCATAACCGCAAAGAACGACAAAATGGCCAGCAGCCTCGCCTTTGGTGTCGTGATATACATTGTATTCTGGTATTTCACGCGCACTATTATATAGGTAAGTGGCGCTCAAGCCAGTAAGTATTGGCTGGCCTTTTTTCAAAATATTAATCAAAAACTGCGGGCTTAAATCTTCAAATTTAAGTTCGCCATTATTTGACAGGTAATTGAGGTAAGCATTGGTGGCCTGTTGCAATCTTCTTGTACCCTTGTAAAAAAGTTGTTCGGACAGCTTTTCGGAGATATTTACTACTCCATCAAACCATGTCGGATCAAAAACTTGAATATTAAGCGTATAAATGGTGGTTTTGAACCCAGACTTCAATGCATGGTTGGCTAGCATTACGGCTAGCGTGCCGCCATCTTTGAGTTGTTTTACTTCTTTTATGACGCGCTCCAAGGTGATTTCATGATCATAAAAATCATAAACTGCCTGAAGGCAAGTGGGGCCGCAACTTACATCGGTAGGTTGTGGTAATATTTTGATGACTTTATCTTTTACAGACTCCAATTTTTCTTACTAGTTTCACCATTGGACGTTCACTGCTTAAAAAAGTCACACCTTTCTATCAAAAATATTTTCATGGAAACAACCTTTAAAAAATTCAATGATGAAGCGCTCATGGAATTGATAAATGAAGGTAACCACGCCTGTTTTCAGGAGCTTGCACGGCGCTACGAGACCTACATTTTGAAGCACTGTAGGAAGTACACCAAAAGTGAAGACGAAGCGGAAGATCTATGCCAGGAGATATTTATAAAAATTTTCACTCAATCGAAGAGCTTCAAGCAGGAGGCGAAGTTTAAGACATGGTTATTTTCTGTAATACACAATGCAGGCATAGATCTTCTGCGCCGATCAAAGAAAAATCCTGTCGCTGTTTTGGGTAAAAAACTGGCGGATCAGATTCAAGATATTGCAGATGTGGCCGTTGATATGGAAAGAGAACTGTCCATCGAACTTATGGAGCAATTGCTAGATTCTTTGTCGCCGGAAGACCGGTTGATATTGATGCTAAAGTATAAGGAAAAACACACCATTCAGGATATTGAGCGGACATTAAACATCTCTCAAGGCGCAGTGAAAATGCGATTAAAAAGAGCCAGAGATAAAATAAGAACGCTTTTGCCGGATGATTAATTATGATTTTTGACCAGTAGCAACTAGCGTCATTGCCATGATCTAAACAGGTGAAATATTCCCTTTGATTCTGAGATCACCATTTCTTCTGTGCATTTTTCAAACCAAATGACTAGCATTGAGTTTTAAACATTTGTGAATCAGTTTATCCGAAAATATTATCCATTTTTCCCCATCCTCGGTATGGGATTGTACCTCGTCGTATTCACGCTTGCTGCGATGGATTATCCTGGAGGTTCTGAAAATGTGCCTTTAGCCAAAGGTTATAGCTTTTTCAATAACTTTCTTTGTGATGTCATGAACCCAATTACTCATGGAGGACAGTATAATCCCGCAAGGCCATTGGCCACTATTTCGCATTTGATACTGAGTGCAACCATGATCACCTTTTTCTATTTATTACCGCAAATTTTCGATTGGGACAATAAAAACACCAAGTTGATACGCTATGTAGGGATGTTTACGATGGTCGTTTTTGTATTTATGTATACCTCGCTACACGATCATATTGTTACCGCAACAGGAGTTTTTGGTACCATAGCTTTGATTCCCTTTTTTGTGGAAATGAAGAAATACCCAAATGGATCCTTGAAAAATTTGGCCTATGCCTGTTTCGCTTTGAGTATTGTGGTGTTTGTTATTTTCGAGACGAAGTGGGGTTATTATTATCTTCCATTTTTACAAAAAATCACCTTTGTATTTGACGCTTGGTGGGTGATTTGGGTCAGCATTATTGTTTTTAAAAAGAAGACGAGCATGGTGCCAATCACGGTTCAGGCTTAGGTCTAGTTTACTTATCTTTCTGACTTTAAAAGATCAGCCTTTGGATGTCTTTATTTCATTAAAATATGGACACTGTCTCAGATTTTTTTACCAGTTTTTTCTCTAAAATCCAGCGCGAACTTTATTGCTTAATGTCTGAAAAATGTTGGATTGCTTAGCGTTGATTGCTGATTTGGCCAACCACAATCAACCGCTAAATCCTCGTTGATTTACAGAAAAATCAAACAATATTCTTTTTCGTCCTGTTAAGAAAAGAAAAAATTATGGAAAAAGAAACAACAACTTGGCCAGATTTGGCTATCGGACTTTATGACAAACTAACAGGCAGAGATGCTACAATTAGTTACGAATTTGACAACTTCGAAGTGAATGTTCCAAAAGGAACTGGATCTGACGAATCAGCAAAATGGAAAGTAAATGGGAAATTGAATATTAGAACATCTGGATGATGATCGATATATCATCTGATCTTGAAATCCAATCGGACAGTGGTTCAATTTACCTCTCTTCAAGCGAAAGAGGTGATCTTACGGTAAAACTGTCCGATTGGAATGTTTTAAAAAAGCTATTTCACCTTTGGCGAAAAACGAAAAGTATCAACGACCGCCTCTTCCAAAAAATCTCCAATCAAATTAACATTTTTGTTAAAGACCAAAAGGTAGTAAGCCTTCAAAAAGGAAAACTGCAAAACATATCCTTCTTGGGAAGCATTAAATTCGTGTTGTCATTTTTGAGAAATTAACCCTTGATATGCCAAGGCTCACTTAGCCTTCGACCTTAAAAGTTGATTAACCTAATTTATTGAAATCAGATTTTCAGAGTTCATTAAATCCCATCTGAAAAAACCAAAGTGTTTTTCTGCTAACAAAGGACAAAAGGCACGTATTTACCGGCTCGTTTTCTGGACTTCCTTCCGCGATATATGGACTGAATTAAGACTGTAATTCTGCTCTTTTCGATATCACTATTTATTATCCACTTATTCAAAAGTATTTGTTACTTCATTCACGAGAGGATCATTTTACCATGCTGAGAGAAGCATCAATTCTGGCTAGTGAAGTCGAACAGTTCATTTTTTGAAATCGATTATGTGTTTTTGTCAGTTACTGATCCATTCTCTCTGATATCTGCGCTTATCACGCCTGCAAAAGTTATTTAAACTAACTAACTTTCTATAAAATATTGAGAATAGACTTATGCGTTATTTAGTTTTTATCATTGCCTTATTCATATTATTTACTGTTGACGCTCAGAAAATCGAAACTATCGATAGTTTAAAAAATGAAATTATTACACTTAAGTTGGACACTACCACAGTGCGGGTGCTCAATAAGCTTGCCTCGGAATATTGGTACCGTAACCCTGATAGCACCAAATATTTCGCAAAAAAAGCCATAGAATACTCGGTTAAAATCAAAGACAAGAAAGGCTACATTGGTGCGCTGAGAAACTATGGCTCTTTTTATCTGCTGACCACCAATTATGATTCTGCGGAGTTCTATTTTAATAAAGGACTGGAAGAGCTCAAGGCATTTCCAGACATACCATTACAAATAGCTACCCAAAGCGCTCTTGGGATTATTTATTCTCGCAGAAGAAACAATGCCAAGGCACTGGCGATGTACGAAAAATCCTATAAACTCGCTGATTCGGTAGGTCAAAGGGGGAGAGCCGGAATCATTCTCAATAACATAGGAGGCATCTATTTTAGGTACAATAATTACCCAAAAGCACTCGAATATTACATCAAGGCACTAGAATCACAAAAGCTGACCAATGATCAGCAGGCAATATCGATGTGCTTTGCAAATATGGGTTTGGTATATAGTTCCATAGGCGATAGTCTTAAGGCGATACAATTCTATGATAGTGCACTTCAAATCAAAAAGGAGATCGGGGATTTTGGGGGTCTGGCCAATGCATACTACAACATTGGAACCATTTACGGAGAAGGAGGGCAAGAGGACTTACCCATAGCACTCGATTTATTTAGGAAATCTTTCAAGATAAATAAGCAGCTAGGAGACAAAATGGCTTATGCCTATGATCATGCAAGCATTGGTATTATGCTCCAGAAGCTCAAGCGGCTTGATTCCTCCCTTTGGTATTATAATAAGGCGCTGGAAATACAAACAGAAATTCAAGATGAGTTTGGTGTAGCGATTACCAATTATAACATAGCTACCCTTTATGATGATATGGAAGATTATGTACAAGCCAGAAAGTATGCACAAAAAGTAATAGACATCTCAGATAGCATCAAGTACTTTGAAATGATCAAAGATGGCGCATTGATTATGATGGAAATAGAGGAGGGAACCGGCAACAAAGCCAAAGCTTACGATTATGCCAAGATACTAATCAGTGCTCAAGACTCCTTGTACAGCGAAGAAAAGTCGCGCGAAATTGGCCGCTTAGAATCGCAATATGAGTTGGACAAAAGCCTTTATGAAAATCAGCTAAAAGAAAGTGAAAATCAACTTTTGAAAAAAGAAGCCGACACTAAACAACAGCAGTTGGAGCTTCAAAGCATCATACTGGTAGCCGTTATTGTACTTTTATTGGTCTTTGTTGGTTTTGCGATTCTGCTGAGGAGAAGGTCTTTAGAGCGCCAAAAGTTACTGGATGAAATCAAGTCACAAGCCCAAAAATTAAAGGATTTGGACCAGGCAAAAACCCGCTTTTTTGCTAATATTTCCCATGACTTACGGTCTCCATTGACGCTGATACTGGGAGCTTTGGATAAAGTAAGCGAGCGAGACTATGATGTGCTGGAACCAGACTCTCGTGAGATGCTGGAACTGGGCATGCGGAATGGCAAGCGATTGCTTTATTTGGCGGATGAAATTATGGATCTTACCCGATTGGAAGAGGGTAAAATGAGCTTGAAAATGGAATATGTAAAAATTGTTCCTTATCTAAAACTCCTCACCAAGATGTTTAGCAGCGCGGCAGATATCAAATCTATTGTTTTGAAATTTGAAGCGGAAGCAGACGAGGAGTCTACTCTACAACTAGATCCTCATCAATTTGAAAAAATTATCTACAACCTCTTATCCAATGCGATCAAGTTTACGCCTGAAAACGGACGTGTGGTTGTATCTATTCGTACTGAATATGACAAAATTATCATTGAAGTAGCCGATTCTGGCGAAGGTATTCCTGAGGAAAGTCTGGGCTTGGTCTTCGATCGATATTATCAATCGTCCAATTCCGGATTTACCTCTCAAACGGGTGTGGGTATTGGGTTGGCTCTGGTTAAAGAACTTGTAGAACTTCACCAAGGTAGCATAGAAGTAAGAAGTAATAAAGAAGGGGCAGTTTTCACCATAAGTTTTCCTTTTAAGACACACGATTGGGTTTCTAAAGCCATTATTCCTGATCGCTCGCTGGACGTAATCACCCGTAATTCATTGTGGATGGATTTGCAGGAGGAACACGAAAAGGTGCAAATAGCGTCACTCACCAATGTTTCTCCCGACGCTAAGACCATCCTCATCGTGGAAGACCATAAGGAATTGCGTTTTTACCTGAAAAGTATTTTATCCCCCAATTTCAAAATATTTTTAGCAGAAAATGGAGAGAAAGGTTTGATGTTGTTGCAAGCCGAAAAAATTGACTTGATTATTACTGATCTAATGATGCCATACATGGATGGTTTTGAGTTTATCGATCAGCTAAAGAAAGATAAGGAGCTCAAAAAAATTCCTGTGCTTGTGGTAAGCGCTCGTACAGATCAAGATGAAAAAGTTGGGTTAATCAAAAAAGGAGCGGATGCAGTCATTAGCAAGCCTTTTGATAAAGAAGAGTTGTATGCCCGCATTTCCAATATTTTGGGGCGTGAGTGGGATAGTAAAATCAAGTTGACCAAACTGTATGAAGAAAGCGCCGAGGAGTTTGAGAAGAGCATCATGGGCAAGATGGAGCGATTAATCATAAGTAGGGTCAGTGATCCGCATCTTTCCGTGCTGGATCTGGCTGATGAAATGGCTGCTAGTGAGCGCAAAGTCTACCGAATGATCAAAAAACTATCCGGACTTACACCCTACGAATTGATCAAAGAAGTCAGGTGGCAATATTTGGAAGGCTATTTGAAAAACAACAAATTGAAAACCGCCAAAGAAGCAGCGCTTTTGGTGGCCATGAACAACACTACGCTGTTTTCCAAGCAATACGAAAAACGATTTGGGAAGTCCATAAAACAAGTACTTGTGGAGGAGTAGCAGACCCAACAGGTTTTTAATACTGTCAGATCGGTAAAAATAAAGGGCTGACAAGTAGTTTGATTTACACGAAGTTAGCAAGAGGCAGTTTTATTCAGTGTGTTCTCGGTCGTCATTTTCAATTCGGTTTAATGGGTGTGCAAATTTCAATGAGAAAGCCATTATTGTCTCGCACATACCCAACTATTTGTCCCCAAGGTTTTTCAGTCAAAGGTTCAAAAACTGTTGCTCCCGAGTTGATTACATTTTGAAAGTCTGTTTCAATATTTTCAGTTGTAAAGGCCAATTCAACTACGAACGGTTTTTTTGAATGCGTGATTTTTTCAAATCCGTTCTTAAAATTCGCGTTTCCTAATTCAGTCGAAGCGAAGGCGATGGTTGTTTCTCCTGAAATCAATTCTCCATAATCGTTTTCAGGTGATATGAACTTACGGATAAATCCAAAAGCGTTTTCGTAAAATTCAATGGTCTCGTTTATGTTTTCTACATAAAGTATGGTGTATCTAAAATACCTATTTTTGATAGTTGAGTTCACTCTGAAAAGTCAAAAATCTGAAAACTTTGAATTTTGACCTTTCTAATTTCGACTGATAGGCTGATTTTGAGAATGAAATTAGGTCGATTTTCATGAAAATCGACTTTTAGGAGTGAACTCATAGTTGATTATTCATGAGATTAGTGTTCATTCGATGATAATTTTTTGTGTATGATTGTCCCCTTTGAGGATGTAGATTCCATTTGGTAACCCATTTAGGCTTACCTCATTAGAACCAGCTATTTCCAGACTTCTAACGTTGGTGCCGGAAAGGTTGAATAGCTGAAATCTCTTAACACCAGCATCCAAACTTCGGAAATAAAGCGTATTTTCATACGCATAGATTTGGTGTACTTTATCCTTTTCAGTCGTCAGTACGTTCGTCTTAGTTTTCAATACGAATCTATTCTTCGATTGACCTGCTTCTGTCGAATACTCATAATCAGACTGAGCGAGATTTACTTCTTTCTCTTCCCATAGATCATACAGGTACAGCACTTTATGTGCTGCTTCTGTAGCGTCTAGTGAGATGGTATACCTTCCGGCCTCTTGATGATTCACTACCAAAGGAAGCTCCTCCATCTGTTCTGAAATACCTGCAATGGCGTAAGCTTCATCTTCCCGCATTATGGCAATCAGGTTATCAACCTCCGGGTTAAATGCATGTGCGTTATGGTTTTTATCCTCGTCCCATACCAAGACAGTTTGTCGAAAAAGTCCTTCCTTATTGGTTAGATTGATTCTTGAAATGTCTGGCGTAATAGCTCTAAAGAAGTTGTCATCGCTGTTATATCCGCCTACTTGCATGTCTGTGGTAAACTCTACTTCCCGGTCAGTATCACTGGCCAACTTAACAAAAAAGCCTTGGGCTGAACCAATGTGAAAATTGTAGCGATCTCTTCTTCCAGCTGTGGTCTGTGTGGCTGTTGTGGCATTGGCGATGATGTAGTCATTATTGGTACCACGCGCTTGCCCATTATCATCCCAGAGATAGATTGCGGGCTCAAGGTTGTCATTGTGTGCAAGAAATGCGGCTATACTAATTGCAGATGCATAGGGATTGGCTACCAAAAACCATCCCTGAGTTGTGCTATAATTATCAGGATCATAAGTTCCGGTATATGTCCCAAGGGCTGTAATTCGGCCTGAATTTGGAATTCCAGTGAAGACAATCTCTTGCTGAAAGGCCTGCGTATAACCATAGCCAGACCATAAATTACCATTTAATGGAATCCATCGGTTGATTCCCTCTCCTGCCGCATAGTCCTTGGTTTCATCGTAGCGATAGACAAATTGTCCCAACGCGGCACTACTAGTTTGTCTGACAGGAGATCCCACGAAACTATAACGTCCATCAGCATAGCTGGTATTTCGTCGGATCGTCATCTGGTTGTCTTCCTCCAGCGTAAAATCAAAGTCATGAACCAGCAAGGAGGCTCCAGAGGCAATATCCATACTTCCCTGTAATGTAATGTCTCCAGTCATTTCGAAGGTTGAAAGGCCATCCACACTGAACGTCGCTTCGGACCCAATCACCAAAGAATCATAAGAAAAGCTACCGAATTCAGCCACTGTATAATCCGCCTCAACGATGACAATTTTTGATGCATCAGGTACCTGACCATTGTCCCAGGCTCCTTGCCTCCAAACCACTGGAACCACTACTTCAGTAATGTTCGAATAAGCGGTCGCCTGCATCGTAGGATCCAAAGCCTTCCTCCTAAAAAAGGTGCTCGACGGAAGCGCTGGCAGCTGGTAAGTTTCTTGATTGTTCACACCATCTGCAGGGGACCAGTTTTCTTGGTCTGAACTTTCTTCCCATAAATACACAATGCTACCCACACCGGTCGCACTTTCTTGAGAGGAGATCGAAGTGGTTTCTCCATAGAAGAAAACCTGTTCAGTAATTGCACCTGCCAAGAGCTCTACCCGATTAAACTCCACATTCATAAACGCCTGACTACTTCCCAGATCAGTGGTTGCCAGCTTTAGTAAAGTCGTTTCTTCGATGTAGCCTGTCCAGACTACTTCGTTTCGTTCAGCATTGGCAAACGGGCTAGAAAAGACCGACTCACCGTCAAGCTGAATATAAAAACCATCTCCATGTTTTTTGACCAGTATGTCATAATATCCTGCCTCTAAACCTTCCTTCTGAAAGGCAATGGCATTGCCATATTTGGGTATGTCACAGCCGACAAAGCGGTAAGCTTCAGATGGCGCTTCTCCAATTTCATAATTTATTTCAGAATCGATATTGATTGCCGGATTGACAAAATAGCCTTTGTATTCATCCAGCGAGTAGCAGAGCACATTCCAGCTATTCAGGGCGAATGGTCGGTAGCCTGGAGCATTCAGTGAGGTGTTTGCTTTTTCAATCACTACATTGTCCACCCATACGCGATCCTCATCTTCATCGCTCGCATCAGAATCATCCTTACGATAGGCCCACTCAATGATATGCGACTCACACCGCTCAAGCTCGATGGTCACCGTCTGCCAATCTCGCTCGCCGCAGTACTTGTAAAAGTTTAGTCCATTAAACCAACTCCCATCAACGTATACATATAGACAATCGCCTCCTTCTGCACTTGTTTTCAGATCGAACGTGATGCTTTTCGCATCCTCCACTTCTATAACCATTTTGGATTCTTCATTGTGGGTGATCGAACCAGAAGCCGCACAATCTTCATCGATATTCGCCCATGAACCTTTTGGTGCCCAGAACGGCTTATCGCCTCCTGTTGAGATGTTCGTAGGCTTTTGATATCCCCAACTACCAGGAATAGAAGCCCTTTCTGCTATTTCTTCGTCAGTATTGTCAATGGCATCTTCCAGCGAAGTGGTGAGATACGTGCTGTTGAATACACAATAAGCTTTCATGTTCTCATCTTCCAGAAATCCACCGCCCCAGTAAGTAGCACCATCTCCCCGATTATTTAGGGAAAATGTGACTTCTCCACCCATGATACAGCCAGTTCTATCGCTGGTAAAAGACTCATCATAAGATTGGATCAGAAAAGAGGTGAATGTTAGTTGCTCAGTCTCCCTCTCATTACGAGAAATCGTATGGCTAGATAGATCCCCTAGAGTACATCCTGAAGTGCCGCTACACTCGTCCTCCAACCATTCATATGCCTCAACATCATCTCTGACTCCAAAATAAATGGTGTAGTAATCCTCTTCAGGATCCACCGGAAGATCAGAACAATACTCTTCCGCCTGCGGCTTGACGGTAAAATCCTGAAAGTAGGCTGTATAGTTCATTTTTTGTGCTTGAAGCACACCTCCAAGACATAGAAGAAAAATGGTAATCGTATTTTTCATGACTGTTTGTGTTTAGTGTTGATACAAATTTGTCCTATCCATCATCTGCACAAGTAGTCGCTATGTTGCGGAAAGCTTAAAAAAATAGTCAATGCTCACCGAGGCTTAACGTATGTAGCGAAATGCTTAACATATGTTGCTTATAAAAACCTGATCGATTCCCTATCTTGGAAAAGCATCGCCTAAAAAAGCCCTAAAATCCCATGTCCATTAGTAGAAAAAACGAACACCTATCCATCCATGAGGATCAACTAGGTGAAGTCCATCGCGCACCTAGATTCTATCAATCAGTAAAAATAAGTTTTGATTGTTAATGTATGATTACGTCGATTCAGCGACGTTTTTTTTGGATCTAAATCTTTATTTTAATTATTCTAAACAAAGAAAGTTAGCCTCGGTGTTTTGGCAAACTTTTTTCTATAAGTAGCCGTAATTTTCAATTCGGTTTAATGGGTGTGCAAATTTCAATGAGAAAGCCATTATTGTCTCGCACATACCCAACTGTTTGTTCCCAAGGTTTCTCAGTCAAAGGTTCAAATAGTGTTGCTCCAGAATTGATTGCATTTTGAAAGTCTTTTTCAATATTTTCAGTTGTAAAAGCCAATTCAACTCCGAATGGTTTTTTTGAATGCGTGATTTTTTCAAATCCGTTCTTAAAATTCGCGTTTCCTAATTCATTTGAAGCGAAGGCGATGGTTGTTTCTCCTGAAATCAATTCTCCATAATCGTTTTCAGGTGCTATGAACTTTCGAGTAAACCCAAACGCTTTTTCGTAAAATTCAATGGTCTCGTTTACGTTTTCTACATAAAGTATGGTGTATCCAAATTTCATATTTTTGATTTTGATTTTAGTGAACATAGGAGCGTGTGCTCCCTATTGGATTGTAGTGGAAAAATAGTGAAATCTGCTGTTGCACCCAAAGTAGGAGAAAGCCCACATATGTCTGGAGAATTGATAGAGGCAAACGGGCAAATGCCTTAGAGCGTTTGTTCGGCCGTCGGTGCTTTTTGGATTGTTTCTAGTTCACTCGATTTAGTTGCTAGTTCTTCTTCTACATCAAAGTCATCTTGGAGGCCTAACCAGAATTTAGGACTTGTTCCGAAATACTTGCTTAGTCTTAAAGCAGTATCTGCGGTTATCCTTCGGTTTTTCTTCAGTATCTCACTGATTCGAGTTTGTGGAATTAGCAAATCCTTAGACAGCCGATAGGCAGAAATTCCCATTGGCTTTAAAAATTCTTCTGATAAAATCTCCCCAGGATGTATGTTCGGTAGCTTTTCCATATTAATTTGAGTTTTAGTGATAATCGATAATTTCAACTTCTTTAGCATTCCCATCTTCCCAGATGAAAATAATTCGCCATTGATCGTTAATTCTTATGCTGTAAAAGTCTTTTAAGTTCCCACCTAATTTTTCGAGTCTATTAGATGGAGGAATTCTTAAGTCAAGAATATTCTGAGAATTGTTAAGCATTCTCATTTTCCTTCGACCCACAGTTTGTATTTCAATCGGCCACTTCCTTACTCTCTCTCCATTCCATACTTTTTCAGTTTCCTTTGATCCAAAAGATAAAACCATACAAACGTTTAGCGTTACTAACGTTAAAGGTAGGTAAAAAAATGAGATCAGTGTAAAAAACTTTCGAATTAGAGATATTCCCTATAATGTTCAGATTACAACTACGGTTTGTGGTTCTAGGCATTTTTTGTTATCCACTTAATTTCCGAGGCTTATCCTTCTAATATTGAGCTTAATATTAACCAACTGATCAAGCCTTTCCGTTTTTAGAGACAAAATATTGTTTCTTTACATGAAAGACAATGGTATAAAATGCATTTGATCTTCATTGGCTCGAGTTAAAAGCTCGTGTTAGCGAATATTGTAGCCATGTTAATTTTTTTAAAACGACAACCCTAAATTGAATGAAATTGCATGGTAAATAGGATCCCTTAAACTTAATAAATCATATCCTAATCCAATATTCATAGATGATTTAGACGATCTTCTAACTGTAGCACCCACTGTTGGATTGAGCATAAAACTACCACTAATACCACCAGTACGATCCGTTATGTTCATGGAATAACCTGTTCCTAGTGCTACGTATGGCGACACATTTTTGTCTAGAAGGTTATACCGTAAATCTAAAAATAGTGGAATTAACAGTGTTTTTCTAGTATTCCAATACCTAAGACCAGTACCAAATCCGACAGAGAAAAATGGATTTATTTGGAATCCATTGATAATGTTTAATTTGATTCGACTAACCACATTGTCTCCTACTCCAAAGCCATAGCCAAGCTCAAAAAGACGTTTATAACCTATTGGTTGCTCATAATCTGTTTGTGCCGAATTTGATTTTATTTCTAAAATGGGCTCTCTAGCCGTTTTGGCTATATCCTCCATTTGTAATACGATTAGGTTTTTTCCAATAATTTCTAGTTAATCGATTCGTTTGGAATTTGCTCTTTTATTATTCCTCTATAAATGCTACCGTCTTTTAGATAAACAACATCTTGATAGTTGCTTTGAGAAAATAAACTAAGCGTTGATAAAGAAAGTATTAAAATTAAAATTACCTTTTTCATGATTGAAATATTTATTTGTATATAATGGCTAGAAAGTTATAAGCAGTAGATGTTATGCACTTTATATTTTTTATTATCTATCTGATTCCCGAGACTTATCGCTCCACAGACGGAGCTAAATATTTCCCATCCGATCAAGCCTTTCAGTTTCGTGTGACAAAATAGTGTTTCTTTCTATGAATCACAACGGGGAACAAAGTGAAATGTATTCTATCTTTATTGACATGAGATAAAAGCTGGTGCTAGCAGGGGGATTGATCGATGATTAGCTTTGCCATGTTTTAGTTTCCCTGAAAATAGAAACCTATACCGAGATTATAAACGTAAGTTTTGGTCGTATCATACCATGTTTGGCCTTTTGGAAGTGGTAAAGACTTATGATTCGGCAGTTGATATTTATCCGAAATCAAAAGGCATGAACCAAACTATTCATACCTTAAGTTACGCGCTGGATTGGTTTTGGCTACTTTGGAAGTTTGCCAAAATATGGAAGCAAATCCAACTAAGAACAGAAAGACTATGCTCACTAGCACTTCTATCACACCAAGTCCATTGCCGTAACGAAGAACGAAATATAAGAACAGTTTATCATAGAAAAAGTAGGAAAATGGAATGGCTATCGCTGAGGAGATCAAGATCAATTTTACGAAATCGTTGGTAAGAAGATAGTACAGGTTTTTGTTGCTTGCCCCCATAATTTTTCGGATAGCGATCTCTTTGGTTCTATTTTCAGTGGTATAAGAGACCATTCCCAATAACCCCAGACATGAAATACTAATCGCAAAGGCACTCAGAAAACTAAAAAACTTAATTTGAACTGCCAAGAAGTGATAGGCTTGTTCGATTTCATCGTCTAAGAAGGAAGATTCGAAATGAGCTGTTTGATCGATACCAGCCCAGATTGCATTTAGCTCATCTATTGTTTTTTTGATTTCTGAAGAATGGATAGTTAAAAGTGCATACTTGCTTTCCGATATGGAGTGTCTCAATACCAAAGGTTGAATCATTTGGTCTAAAGGTTCAAAATTGAAATCCTTTAAAATCCCAACAATTTTACACCTAGAACCATCCTCCGAAGTGAAGGTGAGCGAATCCTGCCGAAAATTAAAAACCCTGGCCGATTTCATGAATGTTTCATTGACAACCACCAGTTCTTGATTTTTGGTAGATCTATTGAGATCCTTACTGTCTCCCCAGGCCAGCTTCATATTCAGATTCTCAATGAAATCATCCCCAATAAAAATTTGTTTGACGGAAAAAGTATCTATCTCGTTCGGGGTTACACCTGTCATAGTGGACAATGGAATACCCGGTAAGCTAGAGGTTGTTGTGATTGATTTTACATCAGGATGACTGCCCAGTTCATTGATCGCGAGCTGCTTGTCTATGTCAATAAATGGAATGGCCAGCGTATTTTCTGATTCGAAACCATGGTTTTTATTCAGTACGTAGGCGTATTCTTTGGTAAGCGTACTTACGCCAATAATGAAAACAAGAGACATGAAAAATTGAAAGACAAATAGCCCTTTTTTGATATGGGAAATACTTGCAGACTGGTTCAATGACCCTCCTTTTAGCGTATGAATTGGGTTTAATCGCGAAAAATAAGTGGCAGGAAATAAGCCGGCAAGTAGGCCAATAATCACCGCAAACAAAATAAAAGTACCAATAAGTGCAAAGTCAATGGAAGTATCCATCACTGCTGATGCTCTTAATAGATCTAGAAATTCACGTTGAAGTTGTATAAATATGAAGAAAGATGCTACCAGAGATATAACGGACAGCAGGACAGTTTCTATGATGAATTGCGCCTTAATTTGTCTTTTTTCTGCCCCTACAACCTTTCGAATACCTATTTCCTTGCCTCGCTTGAGTGCTCTGGCAATCGAAAGATTAGTGTAATTGAAAACTGCTGGGAGAAGAATGAGCAGTCCGATAGACATGAATAGAATTAGAGAAGGCTGATCCCAGCCAATGCCCAACGCATTGCTGATATTCCAGCGGGGCACAACATCTTTTAACGCGACCGACTCCAACTTGATCGTTTGGTTTGGATTGAATTCTGATGCAATTCCAGAGGTTTGAACCAATGACTCAGTGAGCGTGCTTTGCGTGGTTTCAGGCTTCAACAGAGCGTACACATAATTGTCTCGGTAGTTGTTCCAATCAGTTTTGAGATTCGTGATAGTTTCAAGTTGATCGAACGATTGATAGGAGGCCAGAACATCGAATAAGAAATGGGTTTGTTTGAGGTCTTCCATCACACCTGTGACGCTGAATGATCCCATTTTTGTTTCTACCACTTGACCAATGGGGTCTTGGTCTCTAAAGAGTTTATTAGCAACTGATTGGGTAAGTACTATGCTAAACGGTTTTAATAAAGCGGTTTGAGGATTTCCACTGATCATTTGAAAGCTAAATACTTCAAAAAAGGAAGGATCTGCGAAGTAACCATGAAATTTCATCTCTCCACCTTGATGTTTGATTTCAGGATTGAAACCATTTTTAATTTTTACGACGCTTTCTACAAATGGATATTTTCCTTCGAGGTGATTGCCAACGGCATGGAAAGTAGAGCCATAGGTTTTAGTATTTAATTCTTCATCGACAATGGATGTATTGATTTGAAAAATTCTATCCTTGTTTGCTTGCAGGTCGTCAGATTTGTAGATCGCAAGTGTGATAGAAAGGACGAGTAAACTTATGGACATACCAAGTGCAAGTCCAATGATATTGATGATGGTGAAAAACTTATGTTTGGAAAAATTTCGAAACGCTATTTTGAAGTAATTGTTGAACATAGAGAGGGAATGATCAGAGAAGTATGACGAGTAGGAGGCATTTTTTTTACGCCTTTTGAGTGCATACGATAAGATGATCGAAAGTACATGTTGCCAATAGATTATGTCTGCTTTGCGCTTTCCTTTTTCAGAATGATCTATGGCGTAGGTTTCCTCCAAATCGCCCAACAAATCTTCCATATAAGCCGATCCGGCAAACCATTGTAGCAATCGGTCAGCCAATTTTGGTGGGTGTGGGTTGCCAGATTTCATTATAGAGAAAGGTTGACTTTAGATCCAGCCCAAAGTTCGTCTCTGAGTGCTTTCATATTGTTTAATTCCTGAATAGCACGCTGCGTAGGTTCGAAGTATCGTTTTCTTCTGCCGCCACGCTCATTGGTCGGTTCACCCAAGTAGGAAGTGATATATCCTTTTTCCTCTAGTCTAGTGAGGGTGGAGTGCAGCGCGCCTATGCTCAATTTCCTATTGGCTCTTTTGATGATGTCATTCAGTATCGCAACGCCATATGCTTCTTTATTCAGGTTGCAAATAGTGAGTAGTACGAGCTCTTCAAATTCTCCAATAAAGCCTTTCATAGTATATCTTTCTTGTTTTAAGAATTAATAGTACGTCAGACCTTCAAGATATGTTTCTATTTTTAAGACTAAATAGGCTATTTTTTTTTGAAACAGCTAAAAGGATAGGGGTGCTGTTTTTGTATTATTTGCTAACGCGGTTTGGCTGTTCAGTCATCTGAGAATATATAATTTTTTACTTTTGGTGGACATTATTTTCTCATCGGTAAATACTGGAGTTCGGATTTAAAAGATCAAAATAGACTTTTTCCCTTTAGGTATTAGTCGTCTTAAAAACCAACAGTTTCCAGCGAATCTGCCAAGTCAATTCAACCAAAATTTGTGCTCGCTCGGGATCATTTTATCGCGACCTATTGCAAAAGGATTGAAATCATATTTTGCGAATAAATACCAGGCGCCACCAGAGATGGCAATATCGGTATCGGCACCTTCCCAAAGCCGCTCCGCTCCGTAGTGTGTACCACGATTGCTGGCATAGGGGAAACCTGCTGAGTTAGGGTGTGTGGTGCTCAGCATCATGACCTTTTCCATTTCGCCTAAGAAGCGATCTTTCTCCTGCTCCATGCCCGCAATAGCAAAAGCAACAGCCATTTGGCCTGTGCCTTCAAGCCAGACGGCATCTTTGTCTTCATCGAAGCAATAGCCTGTTATTTGGACACCATTTGCGGCTGTTTGGGTGGTTATGTAGCGGTCTGCACTAGTGAGCGCAGAAACAGGATAATCCTCGAATATCAAATAACTCCATGGATGCACATCCATCGCAAAAATATATCTAGGATTGGTAGGCCATGCCATCAGATTTTTATCGACAGGATCCCATCGGTCGAGCTCCAAATAGTTAAGTAACTCCACATGAAAATCGGTGTAACCATCTATGGCATTGAAAGCATCGATCATTCCTTCGGTGACTTTATTATCGATCAGGTCACCACCTGCGTCGTATCCCGCAAAGATGCCTCCGTCGGTATCTTGCAAACTTATGAGCCAGTGGCTTAGCGCTGCTGCAAGTTGATCATAGGTGTTTTTACCTGTACGACTTTTATAATTATTCAGTGCAATGAGTAGCCAAGCATTGTCGCCCATCCATCGATGGTTATTAGGCGTGCCGTTTGCATCGCGAAACTGAGCGAATCCACCAACCCCATGGGTAAGCTCAGCTGCTATTTGTCCATCAAAAAAATCAAAGATTTTTTCTGCTTTTGTAAAATCGTCTTTCAACATAAACACCATTGCCGCTAGGGCATTGTCATACAATGAGACGAAATTTCCATTCTCCGCGCTTTCACACAGACCATTAGCCAGTTGTTGGTTGTCAAACCAATTGAATACTTCCTTTTCCACGTCGATGTTAGTCCTAGTTCCTATAAAAACGAGATTTTTTACTGAATCTTTGACTGATATTTTTGAAGGAGTGAAAGTGTAATTTGAAAAATTTGCAGTGATGGTATGTTCATCCAATAGATCGTTGATGCTCCAGTAGCCCAAACTGTCAGTCAAGACCCAGTCAGTAAGCGTATAATAGATTTGGACTCCTTCCATAACTTTCCCCATGTTATCGGTCACGCGTCCACTCGCTGCATAGGTATTATTCACCGGTTCGGGTGTTGTGCTTTCCTCTTCATCTGCGCAAGAGAAGAGGAGAAAGGAGAGCGTTAATTTGAAGAGTAGGCATTTCATAATGCTATGGAATTAGAGGATGTCTTGTGCTCCGTATGGCAGAAGCCAAATATATAAAAGCAAAAACGAAAGCACTACAGAAGTCTACGCCATTACTTTTCTAATTGGTTAGGAAACATGAGGTCATCAAAATTGTTCCAAACATTTTTTAAGTATTATTACACCTTTTTTTCCATGACCTGTAACTCACAGGCCTTCTTTCGGTGAACGTAGGTTGGTTTTGAATCAAGTCTGTGGGTTATTGATATTGGAGTGGTGTTACCAAGTTTTTTTACTTTTCTATATGGTAATCACTGATCAAGGCTTGAGCTGAAATATTAAGCTTTTCCGATAATTTCCGGATCATATCCACTGTTAGTTTTCTTTTTCTGTTCAAGATTTCGGATACTCTGCTTTTTCCTCCAATTACGCCAACCAAATCTATTTGGCGTAAACCCATTTCTTCCATCCTTATTTTAATTGCCTCTATTGGGTCTGGAGCCTCTATCGGATAGTTTTTCTTTTCATATTCATCAATCAGGATAGCTAATATTTCAGCTTCTTCCCCTTCCAAGGTGTCAGAAGGAGCATCGAATAGCAAGTCTAATCGTGATAGTGCCTTATCATAATCTTCCTCTGTTTTTATCGCTCGAATTTCCATAATCATACATTATTTGCGTCTATTTTATTGTATTCTAAGTGGCTTCCAATGAACCGGACAAAAATCCATTGTTTCTCAAAGTTGAATCTCACGACAAGTCTGTAATCATTTCCTTTTACATTAAATACAATCCTACCGTTTTTTAAAATTGATGCATTGGCATAACTCTGTTTGACTTCGGATGGGCTCGTCCAATGACTGTTAATTGCTGTTTCATACCACGTCTTCAGGTATTGTTCTGAATCTGGATGTTTTACCCAAAATTCCCGTAAAGTCCGCTTTGAAAAAACTCGATACATTCACTCAGCTTTTGTAAGGCGAAGGTAATGAAGGTTCCCGAATCGAGAACTAATTTTTGGAATTTTATAATTTGCAACATCTGGATATAAACCACACGTCGCAGTTATCTGCGTTTTTACTGCATCTGTTCGGTTTTTTACTCTTGCTTAATGCACTTGATGTTACGTTCAAGTTGTCCAAATGCTCGCATCTCTATGACCTATGTCTCACAGGTCTTCTTTCGGTGAGATTTGATTGGTTTTGAATCAGACCCATGCCTCACAGATTTTGGGGTAAAAAATACAATAATCACATTTTCACCTTCATTTAATGCTGGCAGGTGCAATGTGCGCCCAAGAAGCTGTGACTTTCTTCGTGCCACGGAAAGTTGTCATTGAAACCGTCGAGCTCCCAGTAAAACTTGCTTCTCTGCTTTTCATTGTTGCCTACTTCATTCATCGTAGCAGTTTCGAAGAGGCGTCCATTGACCATCGTGTGGCTTACATGTTCTGTATTGCGAATGTCCTCCAAAGGATCTGCGTCGAGTACAATCAAGTCAGCCAATTTACCCACTTGCAATGAACCCATCGATTCGCCCATGCCGATATATTCTGCACCATGGATAGTTGCCGCACGAAGCACTTGCATATTCGTCATGCCACCTTGCGATAAGTTCCACATTTCCCAGTGTACGCCAAGTCCTTGTAACTGTCCATGTCCGCCAACACATATTTTTACGCCAGCATCTGCCAAAGCTTTGCACGATTGTGACACGAGAATGTGACCATTGTCGTATTCTTCCTGCGGTATCATCGTTCTATGTCGGGAGCGACTGTCCACCACACCTCGCGGTGTATATTTCAAGAGCTTTTCATTTTCCCACACCTTGGTATTTTGGTACCAATAATACTCTGCATTTACTCCGCCATAGTTCACAATCAAGGTAGGCGTATTGCTCGTTTTACTGGCGCCCCACAGCTTAATCACATCTTTGTAAAGTGGAGCAATGGGTAGATTATGCTCTACGCTGGTGTGCCCATCGAGTACCATGGTCATGTTATGAAAAAAGGTAGAACCACCTTCAGGGTATACCATGATTTCATTTTCGCGAGCGGCCTTGATGATCATTTGTCGCTGCTCTCGTCGTGGTTGATTGTAGCTTTTTACACTAAAAGTTCCGTAAGCTTTGGTTCTGGTAATGGCGTGTTGCGCATCTTCATACTTGTTTACCACGGCTTTAAAATCGCCATCTGCACCGTAGAGAATGGTGCCTGTAGAGAAAATTCTCGGCCCGATCATTTCTCCCGCTTTCACCATTTCTGATTGTGACATGGATGTTTCTGAATTGGACGATGGGTCATGAGTAGCTGTCACACCAAAAGCAAGATTGGCATAATACGTCCACTCTTTTTGTGGGCTCAGCCCGTAGCGAAAAGCCCTCAAATGAGCATGTGTATCGATGATTCCTGGCATGATCACTTTCCCCGTCACATCAATGATTTTGGCGCCATTGGGTACGGAGACTTCTGCAGGCTCACCTACTGCTATGATCTTATTCTCTTTGATCACAATCGTGCCATTGTCAATCACTTCATCGCCATTCATGGTAATGATTTTTGCGCCTTGAAATGCGATGATGCCCGAAGGTTTATCGGATTCGATCTCCAAGTCAATGGTCAATGTTTTCTTCGGGATCTCGCCAATACTGTCAGGAGAGCCTTCCAAAAAAGTGAAGCAGTCTTTGATATTTACGGTATGGTATTGATTGCCAAGTGTCCAGTGTAAACTTTGGTTGTCAGCTGACCATTGCAAGTTGATTCCTGCATCATCGGCCACTTTCGTCACCGGAAGTGCTTTCGTGCTTCCGGTCAGTTCAAATACTTGTCCATGATCCGAAAACGGCATCACATACACATCGTAAAGTTCTCCAAATGCCAACCATTTTCCATCCGGACTTACGGCATATTGGTTGGTGTATTTTGAATGAAAATGTACTTTTTCGTTTTCACCTTGAAGGTTGACACTTTTATATGACTTGTCGAGGCTGCCAAATAAATAGCCGCCAGTTTGAAGGTAGATTCTGTCTCCTTTGGTATTAAACGCTGGAAATTCTCCATCTTCCGTGACAAATGTAGGCGTGCCTCCATTGGCTGAAACCGTATAAATGCCTGATTTGATGGTATAGCCATGTCCGAGTGTTCCATCGCCATCATCTTTCCTGAAAACAAGGGTATTTCCATCTGGAGAAAAAGCGGGCGTTCGGTAAATTCCTTTGGCGGATGTCAGTTTTTTGGCCGTACCTCCAATCGTCGGCACTTTCATGACTGACCCTTTTTGCTCATCGTTCCAGGTGACATAGACAATGGATTTTCCGTCAGGTGAAAAGGTGGGTTCAAACTCAAAATCCGTTGATTTTGTCAAGCGTTTGGGAGTGCCTTTTGGTAATTTCATGGTGTAAATGTGACCGACGGCATTGAAGGCGAGCAGCTTCCCATCTGGCGAAGTGGTTGCATTTCGAATCACATTGACATTGAACTTTTCCGGCGCAGGGTTTTGCTTGAAGACCAGCGCATCCGTGATTTTATGTGTAGCACTTGCCTTGAAGGGAATGATTTCCGCTGTGCCCGTTGTGGTATTGAGCTTTCTGATTTTTCCTTTGGCATAGAGAATAATCGTTTGATTATCTGGTAGCCAATTGAAGTTAGGGTACACCCCAAAAATAGCCCAAGCCTCCTGCTGATCTTTGGTAAGCTCGTCATACACTGGCGTTTGTATGCCAGTGGCTAAGTCTTGAATGTACAACACCGATTTGGTACGCACCCGCCTGACGAAGGCTAGTTTTTTTCCATCGGGAGAAACTTGAGGGCGCGCTGCTCCGCCTGGGCCGTTCACTATGGTTTCTGTTTTGGCCGTTTCTCTGTCGTATCTTTTGATGACATAAATCTGGCTGTTTGGGTCTTTGTTGTACTGAAAATAGCCGCCGGGATATACATCCTCACTGTAGTAGATGAAATTTCCTTGGATCCACGGCTCACCAGCGTCTTGTTGGTCATTTTTGCGTTTCGTAATTTGTATGCCTGTACCTCCAGAAATATGGTACATCCACATTTCTCCTGCACCCAGCGATCTCCCAGAAGTGAAATGTTTCCTAGCCACGAGATACTGACCATCGGGCGTCCATACTGCATTATTTAATAACCTAAAATCTTCTTTGGTGATCTGCTTTGCATCCGATCCATCGGCATCCATTACCCAGATGTTGTCTCCTCCGCCAGCATCACTTGTAAATGATATTTGCTTGCCATCCGGGCTAAAACGTGGTTGCACTTCATAGGCATGACCTGTGCGCAAAGGCTTTGCATCTCCTCCCGAAACAGGCATGAGGTAGATATCGCCAAGCAGATCAAAAACGATCTGTTTTCCATCAGGACTCACATCCAAGTTCATCCAGGTACCTTCATCTACGGTAATGGTAGTTTCTTTGAAAGGCTCCACAGGCGTGTTTACGTCCCATTCTTGGGCAGAAAGGTTCATGGCAAAGCAGCAGGCAATGAATGCAAATATATTTTTCATATTACGATCAAGTTATTGCTACAAAGTAATCAAACTTTTAGCTATTAACCCAGCGGTGATTGATTTATATTTAGGCAGCATAATTGATGCTTTCATGGTTAAAATATTTGATTACCCTTGCAGGACAAGTCTGTAGCATTTTCATGTGATTTTGCACGTTTTGAGATAGGGTCTCCTTGTT
>JAVJRN010000019.1:0-94611 GCA_040218415.1 Cyclobacteriaceae bacterium | reverse complement strand
TGGGTCTGCGTCTCCATATACTTTCGTGGCTGCAACGGCTGTAACCGTAATTGGCTTTGCAGTGATGCTGAAGTCTGATCCCGCAAAAGTGACGTTGTAGTTCGAACCAGCCGACAAGGTGCCAATGTTAATCGCGTAGGTACCTACATTTTCTCCTGCAGCTCTTGCCAATGATCCGGTAAAGGCATCTCCTGTTTCTAAAGAACCAGTGAGCGTGTAAGAAAAGGTTGGATCAGTAGCACCGTAGACTTTCGTCTGATTTGCATCGGCTGTAACCGTTAAAGATTTTTCAGTAATGTCTGCCGATAAAGTAAGCTGGGTCAAAACATAATTTCCGGCCTGTTTGCCACTTATGGTAAGGCCTGTCGTCGTAATAGCAATGCCCGTAGCTACGTTGGCGCTCGCAAAAGTAAAAACAGGACTATCTCCTAAACTCACATCATCTATTCCAACAACACCTGATAATGCTGCTGTGCCACTTACGGTAGCTGAAGCAGTGCCATCATAGACTTTATTATCTCCTGTTAGACCTGTGATTGTTAATGATTTTGCTGTAATGTCTGCCGATAAAGTAGGCTGGGTTAAGCTGTAATTTGCTACTTCAGTTCCTGAGATAGAATAACCCGTACTTATGATCGTGATACCTGTGCCTGCACTGGCACTCGCAAACGTGAATACTGGTGAGCCTCCTAAGATTACATCATCTGTGCCTATCACTCCACTTAATACTGGAGTTCCTGATGATGTGGCTGCAGTGGCGCCATCATATACTTTGTCTTCTCCGGTAAGGCCTGTGACACTTAAAGATTTTGCAGTAATGTCCGCAGATAAGGTAGGCTGAGTCAAGGAATAGTTCCCTAAATCTGTTCCTGAAATAGAATAACCCGTAGTTGTGATCGTGATAACTGTCCCGACATTGGCACTCGCAAACGTGAACACTGGTGAGCCGCCTAAGCTTACATCATCTGTGCCTATCAATCCACTTAATGATGGAGTCCCTGAGGATGTGGCTGCAGTGGTGCCATCGTATACTTTGTCATCACCTGTAGATCCAGTAATTGTTAACTCTTTAGCTGTAATATCTGATAATAATATTGGTTGGGTTAAACTGTATTTTCCGGCATCTGTTCCTGAGAGTGTGTAGCCTGTAGTGGTAACAGTAATACCAGTTCCCACATTTGAACTTGCAAAAGTAAAGATGGGACTTCCTACTAAACTCACATTGTCTGTGCCAATTACTCCTGATAAACTAGCTGTTCCAATTGCTGTGGCATCAGTTGTGCCATCATATTCTTTGTTATTTCCTGCAAGTCCCGTTACTATCAACGTTTTTGGGGAATTATCAATTACGACATTTTCTACTTTCCTTATGACATTATTATTGTTATCGCAGAAAATTAAGTTTCCTCCAACGTCTTTAGAGTCTAGTATAATACCAAAAGGGCCATTTAATTGTGCACTAGTAGCTAAACCACCATCACCAGAATATCCTTGAGTTCCATTTCCAGCGACAGTACTAATCTTACCAGTGTTATCAACCTTTCTTATAACATGAGAAGAGCTTTCAGAGAAATAAAAATTATCAAAATTATCAAAAATCACAAATCTTGGAAAATTAATTTTTGCACTAGTAGCTAAACTACCATCACCAGAATATCCTTGAGTTCCATTTCCAGCGACAGTTGTTATGATTCCATTAACGTCTATTTTTCTGACAGCATGGTTATTACCATCGGAAATATATAAATCGCCATTATCATTAAATGCCACACTTCTACAACCGCCTAGTAATGCGTTAATAGCTAGACCACCATCACCAGAATATCCTGGAGTTCCATTTCCAGCAATAGTTGTTATGATTCCATTAGTATCTACTTTCCTTATAATATTGTTATTCCTTTCTCCAATAAACAGATTGTCATTTGTATCAAATGTAATACCATAAGGGGCGTGTAATTGTGCACTAGTAGCTAAACCACCATCACCAGAATATCCTGGAGTTCCATTTCCAGCAATTGTAGTAATTATTCCATTAGAATCAATTTTTCTTATAGTATGATTACCAATTTCAGAAATAAACAGATTGTCATTTGTATCAAATGTAATACCATAAGGGGCGTTTAATTGTGCACTAGTAGCTAAACCACCATCACCAGAATATCCTTGAGTTCCATTTCCAGCAATTGTAGTGATTATTCCATTAGTGTCTATTTTTCTAACTACATTGTTTCTTCCATCTACAAAAAATAAATTTCCACTAGTATCATATACTAAATCAGTTGGTCCATCTATTTTAGCATTAGTAGCTAAATTTCCATCTCCAGAATAACCAACTGTTGTACCATATAAAGTTGATATATTTTGTGAGGAGCTCTGTGTAATGGTAGAGACAGCTACTTTTGTTGGATTTGTTTGAATATTTGGTGTAGCTTCATCATCTTGAGCAACTACATAGACATCATAATCCGTTCCAGCTGTTAAACCTGTCACACTAAAATCATTGGTAAAACCTCCTGTAGTTACTGCAGCATTTCCGCTAGTTATAGGTGATCCTCCAGATGAATTTTGCCCTGCTTTAACTTGGGCAGAAGTTGGCACTCCTACACCATTAGACACAACAACATAATATATGATACCTGCTTCGTCTATGTCAGTGCTTAGCGCAAACCCAGTTTGCGTGATCGCTGATGAGGACGGTGTACTATTCTCAAATACTGGAGCTACTTCATCAACATCCGTCACATTCACAGTAACAGTCTGAGCGGAAGAAGTTGCCGAGCCATCACTAACGGTAAGTGTCAGTGTATAACTTGTCGTAGTTTCATAGTCAAGATTTGTGTTGTCCGTAACTGTGATTGCTCCTGTTCCTGAATTGACAGCAAATATGCCATCTCCATTTCCAGCGGTAATTGTCCAGCTGCTTAAAGGATCGCTATCTGCATCAGTGGCCACTACAGTTCCTACAGCCGTGCTATTGGCTGCATCTTCTGTTACATCGAAAGATTGAGAGGCGGTGATAACTGGGGCGGTGTTTGGTGGTGTGGATTTAGAATTCGCGAAATATAATCTGTGAAAGCCATAATTGATCAAATTATTTGTGCCTGATTCCGTGTCGGTAATGGCAATATCAAAATAATCCAACGCCGTGAAATCGCTGAATTCGGGCAATGTACTCCAGCCAGAATCTCCACTTGTATTTATACCTGTAGTGCTTACTGTACTTCCTGCACTTTTGTGTCCTGTAAAGGTCACAGAAAAGGAGCCAGCAGTTATTAGTGCGTTATTATACTTATACACCATGACGTCAGCCAAATCAAACTCCGTCATATCAGTGCCATCTGCCTGAACCCTGATTGTTCCATTGGCCAAATCTGTATTATTATTAAGCCAAAAGCCTTCATCAGATGCAATCATTTGAATGTTCCCCGAAGATTGAGAAATCAAAGAAAAGTAAGTTCCAGTATGTGTCGTCGCATCCGTATAGGTTGATGGCCAGCCATCACCAGTAGTAAAACGATACTCACCATCTATTGGCCCTGACTCTGTCTGATCTGTCAGGTTAATTGTTAATGTTGCAGTTGTTTGATTTGCTCCATCACTCGCCTCTATCGTCAACGCAAAGGAGTTGGTACCTTCAAAATTGAGATCACCAGGATCATTTACATAAATCTGTCCAGTAGCATTGTCAATTTTAAATGGAAGCAAATTGGCGGATACTGAAGACGATGAATTATCCGAATCCTGATTAGTATTACCAGCGGTAATACTGTATGTCACACCTGTATCCGTGCTGCCACCATCTCCATCATTGGCACTTACATTATAAACCAACTTACCTAATGGACTATTTTCTTCAAGGCTAACAGTGTGACTTCCTCCTGAAAGATCAGATTCAAAGGCTGGGGCAGTATTTGCCGCTGCAGGCAATGCAACTAGAATATTATCGAGGTGAGCACCAAATCCATAACTATCGGGATCAGTAGAATACACTCCCTCTACTCTGATTTCATTAACATTTTTAGCCCTATTGGTGCTTGAAGTCGTCAATGTTTCCTTTACGGTGGGAGCAGCGACATTAAAGGTTTCTTGAAATTCTTGGGATCCATTTAACAATCCAGTAACAATATAGCGGTCAAATAGCCCGAATTGCCTGTCTATGACTGAAAAGCTTTGAAAATTGAATTCATTGTCTGCTTTAAAAGCTGAGAAAATCGGACTTGCTGCATTGTCGTCGGTCAAAACCTGAAGTTCTTTGTTGTTGTCGTCGTACCTTAAACCATTGTCACTCGCAAATTGTAGCGTTAAACTCTCAAAGGCGGTTGAAAGCGGGTCGTTGGTGGTTTTAAAAACAACTTCACCTAAATTACTATCACTAATTGTAAACGATCCTACTGGTGTAATGGTAGACGTCCTATTTGGTTGCGCGTCAAACGTTAAGTTTGATAGTACCAAAGTGGAAACTACGGCATCAACCTTGGCAGCTGTGGTATTTGTAATATCGTTTGTGTTATTATCACTATCTGTAGCCTTATATACCAAAGATTTGGTGGTGGTATTAGATGCCGTAATTTTAAGACTATTGAGCACATCTTGCACCTGAGCGGGTGTTGCTGAACCTAAATTACCTAGTGTTAACACTCCGGAGGAAGCATTGTATGAACTTGTGATACCATGTTGATCGGTAACCGCCAGCACATCCCCCGATTGAAAACCGCTTACAATTTCAACACTAACCGCTGTAAAACTATTATTATCAATTTCAACAACTTCCAATGTGGTCGTAACCAAACTTGCGGTGTTCTGACGCACTGTCACAGAACTTTCAGGCACATAAACATAGGGAGCCAACTCTCCTACATAGGTTTTATTGGCCCCAAAATTAGTAGAACTATAACTACTACCCGTCCCTGGTTTAATATCTCCCAAAGACGTGTATGTGTTATCACTTAAATTAAAATAATAGGGCTCATTCCCATCATTTTGGACTCGTTCCTGCCAAAAAAACACCCCTCCATCATAAGGTCTCGGACTTTGAATAAATCTTTGATTTGTAGTATTTGTGACCTTAGTCACATTGTTCGTGCTATTAAACCTAAATAATTCACTGTCAGAGTTTAGATTATCATCGGCAATAAAATATAAGCTTCCACCAGATTCAAACATGTAAGAAGGGCCATTAATGGTGGAGATATCCGCTGGTTTTGGTATTTCATATTCTTTAGTGACATTTCCTGATGTGTTCACCGAATATAATGCGTTATCAAGCCGATCATTTGAAGTTGAACCTGTTCTAATGCTTGACTTGAAATAGAGTTTATTATTAAACACTATGTAATACTGAGGTAAATCTTCTTTTAAAAATAGACCGGTATTCGTATTGGTTACTAATACTTGCGACGATGAAGAACCATTGTACTTTACTGATCTTGAATCAGAATCCTGGCCAGAAGGAGACGCTCCCAAATGCAACTCACCATTAAAAACAGCCATATAATATGGGGTCGAATAATTGAAATTTGGCGCAACAGCCAAATTGGTTCCATCGTAGTTATATAAATCTGAATAGGAATTCGAAGCAGACGATCTTCCTCCAAAATAGAGTTTATTACCTGAACCACTATTGTAGACTTCTAGATCTAAGGCTTTGTAACAGTCATGAAGGCTTGATGTTATTTTTGTTGTGCTGGAAGTATTAGGGTCATATTCGTACACATGTACGTCAGTAGTACTGCTCGAATTGGTAGTAGCCAATGTGTAGATTTTTCCGTTCATTTCTATGATGTCATGAACACTACGCAATGCAAATGTCGCATCAAGTTCTACCAGTCCATTCTCATCGAATCGGGCAAGTGACAACCCTGTTTTTCCTAAATCGAAATAACCATAGTAATCTCCATTGTATAACAATGTCTGACCAAAAGGGCCAAGACCAGCACTAAATGTTGAGGTTATCCCCTTGTTGGTATATATCCTGCCAACATTTCCAGTTGTCTTATTATAGGCGTACAAATGTGTACCAGAAACATCCACAGCAGGGAAAATGACTGATTGGCTAAATGCCTGACTTTGAATAAGTGCGAAAAAAAAGAAAGACAGAAAACCTGTTTTTATTAGGTGCACAACACGTTTGGTTGAGGTGATTTTGGAGTTCATTAGGAGGAAACTTTTTGAATTCTATATAAAAAATTAAAAATGGCTCTATTCTAAAAAAATGAGTTTAGAGCAACTGTTGCAAATGCGATATATGAAAGTAGATCTTTTCCCACGGAGCGTATTCGCTTATTCGATAGACCTTGATTTTCTCACGATCAAATTAAAACAAAGGCTATCGCCGCAATTCTTCATTATAACAGTG
This sequence comes from Cyclobacteriaceae bacterium, assembly GCA_040218415.1. Lineage (GTDB taxonomy): Bacteria > Bacteroidota > Bacteroidia > Cytophagales > Cyclobacteriaceae > JAVJRN01. The sequence continues at coordinate 88,256 of JAVJRN010000019.1, read as the reverse complement.
AATAATGATCAAAAAACGCTAGTTTCCCTTTCTCCAAACTCTGTTAAGATGATGCTTATTAAATATCAATTGATGCTTTATAGATATTAAAAATACTTCCACTTTGGACAGCTTTACTACATAGAAATTCAACACTTAAAATTCTTAATTAATGTCTCGGAGGAGCTGAATTTCAGGAAGGCTGCAGGTAATTTGAATGTAACACAGCCTCCAGTAACTAGCGCCATTCATGTTTTAGAAGAAGATATTGGGCAAGATTTCTTTGATTCGTCTCCTGAGCTGTCGGTATAGCCCGATATTTTCAAGTCATAGTTGCTATTCTCCAAAAGCAGGTTGGCTATTTTATTAAGGATGTCGTTATACTTTTTGGTCAGAACATCTTTTGATAAACTTTACCACCTACCTAAAGAACAAATCCATCCAACCCTGCGTTAAGTAAACGCCAAACAGGATATGATGTGCAAAATTGAAATACGTGATCAGAAATGATTCAGTAGGATTCTGCTTCGTTAACTTCGCGCAGATTCTATTTTAATAAGAACCCAAATTTAATGTCCAAAAAACCTTTTCTTTACTTATTAACGGCTGTCTTGCTTGTAGGAGGTATATACCTTATCAACTACGTAATCACAGAGAGTAAGATAGCCCCTCTTTCATCCAAAGCAATAATTCCTGATTTATTGCTCAACAATACGAGCGTGTACTATCACGAGCATGCCATAGATCGTAGCTTGTCCCAATTAGACCAAACGATTGAGGCGATCAATAATATTGAAGCTGACCTTGATCCTGAGAGCAAGAGAATTCTTGATCTTTCCATCGCTGATCTTCGAGAGGTAAGAAAGGAAATAGTCAAAGACAGTGTTGATTCAAAGCATCTCGATGCAGCATTCAGCAAAGTGTTAAACGCACTCACCTTGACCGAGCTCAGGGTTTCAGAGGCACTTATCGAAACTAACCACGGAAAAGAAGCTAAAGTGGCATTAAAATACGCGATGTACCACCTAAGTAATTCCCTCAAATATACGACTGGCAAGAAAAAAGATTACGAGATTCATATTTATAATGAGCTGGATTCTTTGATGGAGAATGGTCATTTGACTCACGATCAGATGATTGCCAAACTTGAAATAATGATTGCTGAGCTTGACTCGCTCATCGAATAATTAGAAAATTTGCTGGATGCCTCTAGCCATCAGCCCAGCCAACCATGGCATAACGAAAACGATCAATAGTTCTACATAAACCAGCTTTTTGAGGATCGTAGGAACTTTCACTGTCTCATTCAATTTGGCTTTTTGGATAAAAAAAATAGTTGGATAGATAGACAATAAACCTACCACAATAAACAAGCTAAATTTTAAAGTGAAAATCCAGTTGTCTCCATAAAAAGCGGCTGGCTTGCCGAGTTCACCGAGCCACATCCATAAGCCCATACCAGTGGTCAAAATGGCACCAAAACCATAAAGCCCATCAATTTTGGTAAGCAATTTTAATTGCTTTGGTGACATCTCTTTACCAACGTATATTGCCTCAAAAAACAAGCTAGAGACCACAAGAAAAATACCGATAAAATGTGCATACCTGATAATAAGGAAAGTATCCATAGCTTTTATAATGAGACTTATTTTTTACCAAACTTAACAAAAACTTCTCTCCCCTTTCTAGGAGGAATAGAATTATATGCCATTTTCATTATTTTAATATGAAATTTTTCTTTGAACAACGCTTCATACTCTTCTTGGTCGCCTCCAAAAGGTGGATGGTCAGCATTCATCGGAGCATCCCAAAGTAAACCCACCAATTTGCCTTCCTCCTTTAATAACTGAGCCATTTGATCGACATATGCAGGGCGTAATTCCGGGTCAAGCGCACAAAAAAAGGTTTGTTCAATGATCAAATCGTAAGTGCCTTCATGGTCAAAAAAATCAATGCAATCATAACTCACCTTATCTCCAATTCTTGACTCGGCAGCAGCTATTGCCGCCTCAGAAATATCGAGAACGGTGACGTTATCAAACCCATGTTCTGCAAAGTACGCTGCTTCATAAGCATTGCCCGCGCCGGGAATCAATACAGCCAATTTTTTATCCTCAATCTGATCAATGTATGTCTTAATAGGCGTGCTAGCGTAACCTATATCCCATCCTATTTGCTGGTTTTCATAACGAGCTTGCCAATATTTACGATCAAATTTTACCATATCTCTAAATGTAGAAACTGTAACGCTATTAATTAGCTTTTTCGCCCATAATTTGCTATCATTCTATCCTGAAAAACAGATTTTTATGACATTTGAACACTATGACTTTCAAGAACACTATGATGAAATGTTCAGCGCTGCTGATCAAATCAGACCTCACTATCAGCCCTTCAAGAATGAAATAGGAAAGCTAAGCGACAAGCAACTTCAAATTCTCAACGATTCTACTGACAAAGCACAGCGAACTTTAGGGATGACTTTCAACCTGTATGACGACTCAGGTGACCTGGAAAAAGTACTTCCACTTGATCTAGTGCCTAGGATTATTCCTGGTTCTGAGTGGGCCATTTTAAATTCGGGATTGCAACAGCGAGTTCGTGCACTTAATATGTTTTTGCAGGACATTTACAACGAAAAGGATATTCTAAAAAAGGGAATCATTCCCGAAGATCTCATACTCAACTCCCAAGACTACCTCCCAGCTTGTGAAGGTTTTACGCCTCCAAAGGGTATCTGGTGTCACATAACAGGAAGTGATATTGTCCGTAATGATGAAGGTAAATTTTATATTTTAGAAGACAATCTCAGGTGTCCTTCCGGTGTGTCTTATATGCTTGAAAATAGAGAAATCATCAAGCGAGCCTTTCCTAAGCTTTTCGCTAGCCAAGGCGTAAGACCAGTGGCCGATTACCCTGGGTTACTTCGCCAAATGTTACAATACTTGTCGCCAAAAAGCAATCCAGTTATTGCGGTGCTCACTCCGGGAATTTATAATTCGGCTTATTTCGAACATTCGTATTTAGCCCAACAAATGGGCGTTGAATTGGTCTCTGGAGCGGATTTAATAGTAAAAAATGATTACGTATACATGCAAACGACCTATGGTCTTGAGCAGCTCGATGTTATTTACCGACGCATCGATGACAAATTCATGGATCCCTTGGCATTTAACCCGAAATCTCTTTTAGGTGTTCCCGGGCTTTTCAAGGCCTACAAAAAAGGAAATATTGCCATCGCTAATGCCCCTGGAACAGGAGTAGCTGATGATAAGGCAGTGTACGCCTACGTGCCAAGGATCATCAAACATTATTTGCAAGAGGAGCCAATCATCGAAAACGTTCCCACCTATTTATGCCGAGAGGAAAAAGACAGAAAATATGTCTTAGACAATATCGAACAGCTTGTGGTGAAAGAAACCAATGCGGCGGGTGGTTACGGTATGCTTATCGGCCCGAAAGCCGACAAATCAGAGCATGACAAGTTCAGGAAACTCATAACTGACAATCCAACCAATTATATAGCTCAACCAACGCTATCGCTTTCGACTGTTCCTACAATGGCTACCAGTGAAATTGGCCCTCGGCATGTCGATTTACGGCCTTACATACTTTATGGCAATGACATCAACGTAGTTCCCGGAGCACTTACACGCGTGGCTTTGAAAAAAGGCTCTTTGGTCGTAAACTCTTCTCAAGGTGGTGGTAGCAAAGACACTTGGGTGCTTTTTGACTAATCATCGAACCAATCAAAATTTTAAGGATTTAAAGAAAACAGAATGTTAAGTAGAGTAGCAAATTCAGTCTATTGGCTAGGAAGATATATAGAAAGGGCAGAAAATTATGCCCGATTCATCGATGTGAATTTTAACCTAGAATTAGACTTACCACCAAATGTCGATCAACAATGGAAACCGCTAATAGTAGCGACGGGCGACAAAGACTTATACGACAAGTACAACAAAGGATATAGCAGAAGCCAAGCGATATACTTTCTTGCTTTTGATGGTCATAATTCAAATTCCATTTTGAATAGCATCACCTATGCACGTGAAAATGCCAGAATTGTAAGAGAAAACCTCTCCACGGAGACATGGGAAGTGCTCAACGAATTGTATTATTTCATTAAAGATCAGAAGGAAAAAGAAGTATGGAAGTATGAAGACCCTAGAGAGTGTCTTATTGATATCAGAAAAAAAATTCAATTGTTAAATGGATTGAGTTATGATACCGCACCGCGTACGCAAGGATGGTATTTTACCAAACTAGGCCAATTCATTGAAAGAGCCGACAAAACATCACGCATCCTTGATGTTAAATATCATATTTTGTTGCCTTCGATAGAGCATGTAGGTTCTCCGCTGGATTTCCTTGGCTGGTCCGCCTTACTCAAGTCAGTCAGTGGATATAATTCTTTTCGCAGAGTTTATGGACGTACTGAAGCAACATCGGTGGTGGAATATTTGGTACTCAACAGATACTTTCCAAGATCAATCTTGTTTTGTGTTATGCATGTAGAAGAGTGTCTACGTGAGATAGAAGGCACTGCCGGTAAATTGGGTTTTTCAAATAAAATAGAAAAGGAAATCGGAATTTTAAGGTCAAAACTTGAGTTTTCAGAGGTAAGTGATGTCATTGATTTTGGCTTGCACGAGTATTTGGATGAAATACAGAAAGACCTCAATAGCTTGTCTGATCAAATTGCGGAGCGATACTTTACAGTGCAGTCCAATGTAGTTCAAAGTCAACAATCTCAATAAATGACCTATTGCCTTGGCATATTAAGCAAAGAAGGTGTTATCGGATTGGCCGATACCAGAATAACGACGGGTACGGATACAACCACTGCCAAAAAAATTTACACAGTAAATCGTAAAAAAGGCGCCTTCTTTATTATGACCTCTGGCTTAAGATCCATTAGAGATAAGGCCATTACTTATTTTAACGAAGTAGTGGAAAATGACGCCACTACTTTTACTAAGTTGTATGAAGTAGTAAATAAGTTTGCCGAGCAAGTAAAACTTGTGGCAGCTGAAGATAAGCTTGCACTTACACATGCTGGTCTTCACTTTAATCTTCATGCAATAATCGGCGGGCAATTAGCCAATGATAAGGCGCCTAAATTGTTTCTGCTCTATGCAGAAGGAAATTGGATAGAGATAGGACCAGGAACTCCTTATGTGATAATAGGCAATGTTGGCTATGGAATTCCAATACTCAAACGTTCTCTTACCTATGATTCTAGCTTAGAGTTTGGTTTGAAAAGCGGGTTTCTCTCATTTGATGCAACACGCATCTCCGCCAATGATGTAGATTATCCTATAGATACGGCCATCCTTAGAAAGGACACCTTTCAACTTATTGAAAAACGATTCGAAGAGAAAGACCTAAGACACCTCTCCGAACATTGGGATACGAGCCTTAAAGTAGCAATTAATCAATTACCTTCAATAAATCTTAAAACATCATTTGAAAAAGACGATGCTCAACTGAGCATCGAAAACTATGAAATTTAAAATACAACACAACACAAAATACCAATACTCTGATAAAGTATTTGTAGAACCACACCTTCTTTACTTCGCCCCTGCTTATCGCTATTTTCAATCAGTGGATAAGTACACATTAACTGTCGATCCCACGCCTACTGGTTTAAGTAGCGGTGTTGATGTAGAAGGCAATGGATATTCGCAAATTTGGTTCAACGACCTCATTGAAAGTTTTACTATTTCTGCTTCCATAGAAATAACCTCGCATGATTACAATCCTTTTGATTTCCTTCCTCAGCCAATTCCGCACTGGGATAAGCCCTATGATCAATATTTGAAAGTAAGTCATCTAAGAGATGATATCAAGCATTGGGCAGATCAGGCCAAAGCAGATGAGGCCATCAACTATCTCAGCAACTTGAATCAGTTGGTGAATCAAAGAATGACTCATGAAACACGATACGAAGAAAATATTTTATCCATAGAGGACTGTTACGACCGGCAACAAGGATCCTGTAGGGATCTATCTTTCCTGATGATAGCACTTTTAAGATCAGAAAATATACCTGCCAGATTCATGAGCGGTTATGCCTTCAATCCTGAACTTTCGGCTGGCCATGAACTGCACGCGTGGGTAGAAGCATTTATTCCCGGTGGCGGCTGGATAGGTGCCGATCCAAGCGCAGGCGTGTTGACCACCAACAATTACGTACCTGTGTGCGCTTCTTTTGATCCTAAAAGAACCTTGCCAGTGCAAGGAAATTACCGGGGAAATGCGACCTCAGAATTAACCACCGATGTGGTCATCAAAGAAATAATTGAATAACGAGCATTGAAATGAATGAATTTTTCAATGCAGAAGCTATAATGAACTAATTTTCAGTTCAAATTTTTTAATAGCTCAACCAATGACAATATGTACGGAGTTATAGATTTTACCAGAATAGTCAAAGAAGCTTGGGACGATTACGATGATTCAAGGCCTATTAAATATGTAGAAGACATCAGTGCCAAAGTGTCGACCAATCACGTTTACCGTATTTGGTTCGAAGAAGGTGGGAATATCATCGGAAAACTCTCCTATTTCGGGAGATATGAAGATTTTGTGAGCGATCATAAAATAGTGAATGCTTTAGGCACGAACCTTACCGAGCCTTTTGAAAACTTTGTGGCCAAGTCTCTCACAAAATTTGGAGAACTGTACGTCTACCGATACCGAGATACGCTTTTGGACGCTTGGGTCGTCTTTTATAATCCTATCCAAGTGGGCATAAAACCACCGAAAATTCAGAGTGAGCAACAAATTAAAATGCTTGGTGCTGAACTTGCGCATTTTCATTTGGCTTGCTACAAGGTCAGAAACACACTTCCTCAAGGTTTTAAGCAGGTAAATGATGATGTCAATCACCTGTTACAAATTTTAGAAACGGTTGAAGGTAAATACGAGCACCGCACCCACTTGGACAGTATAAAGAGGCAATGTGGTTTGCTTTTTGAAAATATGGATAAGATTGGCATTCGCGAAAAAGACTCCATGCCTGTGTTCGTAGATTGGAATATTGGTAATTTTTCTGTGACGAAAGATTTTAAATTTTTCTCTCGCTGGGACTATGATTGGTTTCGTATGAGTAGCAGAGTGATGGATTTTTACTTTTTCAGTAGAGTGTGTTCCTCAGAGGGCGATAAAACGATTTTTAGTTATTTACTAGATCCACTGATGGAGGATCGTTTTCTCATATTCCTAAAAGCCTATCACGCCGTATATCCACTTACAGAATCGGAAGTTAAATTCATTAAAGAGGCCTATCGTTTCTTCATATTGAACTACGTGATCAAAGACGGAAGGTATTTTTTCCACGAATTATATGCCACTAAACTTCAGCTAGAGGCTCACAATATATATTTCCCTAATTTGGACAAAAATTTCAAGGAAGATAAAATCCGCAAAGCACTAAACCTATAAAATGAATATTGTTCCTTTTACATCTATTGCCATAAAATATAAAACCATTTTTTTTGACGCTTTTGGTGTTCTTAAAAATCAAAGTGGTCTATTACCAGGAATCGCCAAAACTTTCGACTTTTTGAAAGCGAATGGAATCGAATTTTATATCATTACCAATGATGCCTCCAGAGGACCACAAGAGCTAGCTGCCAGTTATCAGGATAAAGGCCTTGGCCAAATCACCAAAAGCAAAATTATCTCTTCCGGAATGCTAGCAAGACATTACCTTAGACTCAAAGTAAAATCTGGAACGATTGCCTATTTAGGAACGAAAGAATCAGCCCACTACATAGAAACGCTTGGCCTGAAAACAATTTCAATAGCCGACTTAAATCTTGACAATGCCGATGATATTTCTGCCTTGGTGGTGTTAGACGATGAAGGATTTGACTGGAATCATGATTTAAATAAAGCTGTCAACCTGCTGAGAAGAAGAAATATTGCCACCATTGTTGCTAATACGGATAAATACTACCCTGTAGAAGGAAAAGAAGTGGCGATCGCCGCTGGAGGGATTGCCAATCTACTAGAAGATATTGTCGGCAAGCAAATCATCCGATTTGGTAAGCCAGATGCGCAAATGTTTATTTTTGCTTATGAACATTCCGTGAAAAATGGCGGAACCAAAGATAAAAATGAAATTTTGATGGTAGGAGATACTTTAACCACCGACATTCTCGGGGGAAATAAGTTTGGATTGGATACTGTGCTTGTACTTAGCGGGAATACTTTGGCTTCTCATGCAGAAATTAAAATTCAAACGAAAGGCATCATTCCCACCTACATTTGCGAGTCTGTAGTCATTGATTAAGTTTCATTGCCAATCAATATCAGTACTTAGAAAAATTAAGAGGGGAAATATCGAAATTGAAAGCTTACTTTTTGCTTCGAAATAACAATCTGCCAAAGGCTTATTCTTTTGCGCAAAACCCTCCAATCGTCGCAAGAATACTATCGGTTTTCTTCTCCGTTGGCATACTGATGTCTTTATCTCTTTGGTTACCCAAAAGAGAAATTCCCCTGCTGCCGATCATCAATATTCCTATAGTTCCAGCCATTTTTAATTGGTTATTATTTGGAGTGGCTATTTGTAGCTTAATTCTTTACGCCATCAGCCTAAAACGACCCTTTCTCCTTGCTTTTTTAACTTGTCTAGCTGTGCTTCTGCTTCAGGACCAACTAAGATGGCAGCCTTGGGTTTATATGTATGCTTTAATGCTGATACCCTTTTCATTTGTAAAAAAGCCATCAAATAGTCAACTCCAAGCCTTTTTGCAATTATCACTAATAGCGGTCTACATATGGAGTGGTATTCATAAAGTCCATCCAAATTTTGTTAATACAAATTTCGAAAACATCATCCAGACCTATTTCCAGTTTGTCGACAAAGAATTATTGAAAGCGTATCTTTTTATAGGCTATTTGGCTCCTGTTTTTGAGATCGCCGTGGGTCTATTTTTATTTATCCCAAAAACAAGAACGATTGGTATAATCATGGCGCTGTTGCTGCATGCTTTCATTATCGCCTACTTAAGCCCAGTTGGGATAGACTACAATTCAATTGTGATTCCTTGGAATGTGGCCATGGCCTTGATGGTGGTCTCACTTTTTCACAAAAAGCAACCAATTGATTGGCGCTCGATTGTCTCGAAGCTTGGCAATAAATACCTGCAATTTGCCTTGATGCTAGTCTTAATAATGCCCACTTTAAGTGCTTTTCAACTTTGGGATCATTACTTGTCTTTCTCTTTATACTCCAACAAAACACCTCACTTTTATGTAGCTTCAGAATACAATTCGTTTGGGCCTTTTAATGACTCCACAGAGCCATTCATTAAGAAGATAAAGCCAATCAGAGGAAGCAGCTACTTAGATATCAATGCTTGGTGTATGTCAATACTCAATGTGCCATTTTATCCTGAAAAAAGGGTATTCAAACAGCTGTCGAAACATTTCTGCCAAAGTGATCCAAATCCAGACAAGCTCTTGTTCGTTATTTTACAACCTCATTGGAATTCAGAAACCATCCACTCCTTCTCTTGTGAATGAACTTTGATAAAGCTTTTATTTAGCAGCGGCTTCTGGTCTTTTTGCCCCTTAGTATGTACTCGGTTGGATTTAAAAAAAAGGTTAGCGCAGAGCACCAACCTTTTATATCATTGTTAATGATTAATTCAATTAATCTTTCTTAATCACCTTCCAAATCTTGTTATTGACATTCGTTCTGATAAAATACATTCCTGAAGGCAATGTGGTCATATCCACCTTGAACCCAGAACCCACACTCTGAAAGTCCAGATTGTGCATTCGACCCATGGCATCAAACATCCTGATTTCTACATTTTCAGATAGATTTTCGATATATAACCAATCAGAAGTAGGATTAGGATAAATAGACATCTCAGGTTCAACCAAGTTCAAAGTCGCACATTCCACTACTTCAAAACTTACTCTGGCCGGAGCTGTATTGTCCATGGCATCTACTCCCACTACCTCATATATTCCAGGCTCAAGCGTCAATGACTCTTGCTTAGTACCTATTAGATTATTATCAGCATCATACCAATTATAAGTAAAAGCACCAGAAGCAGACACAGCTTTCTTCCCTTCGCTACATTCTTGATCAATATCAACAGTGACTGTGACATCATAAATGGTAAATGCAACGCTTAAAGTAGCAACATCAGTAACTTTCTCTCCTGCCACGTCAGTAACTGACATAATCAACTCATAATCTCCGATATCGTCATAGCCTGGCATACCTGAAAGTTGTGTTCCAGAAACGGTAGCCCAATCAGGAAATTTATCGAATGAGTATGTTAGTACATCTCCCGCGTCTACGTCTCTGAAATTACTCGTTGGGAAATTAAAGACCCAATTATCCTCCTGGAAAGCAGTAATGCTTCCAAGTGCAGCAACCAATTCAGGAGCGTCGTTCACGTTAGCAACAGGAAGTTGATAAGAGGCGGTTATTGTACCTCCATTTCCATCATTAGCTCTCACTGTCAGCACCCAAGTTTCCACATCATCGTTGGTAGGTGTACCAGCTACGGTTCCCGCTGTATATTTCGCCCAGTCTGGTAACTCAATTACCTCATAGGTAAGCACATCACCTTCTACATCACTAAACAGCGAGGACACATCCAACGAATAAGCCTGATCCTCAGTTGCAGCATTGATAGACGAAACAATCACCTCAGGTCTATCATTGACAGCCTGCACAGTTACACGAAACGAGCTGGTAACCTCTAATATCCCATCGCTACCCGTCAGTGTCACCAATGCGATTCCAGACTTATTTGCTACAGGTGTAACCCCTATCACATAACCTCCCGAACCAGAAACAACGCTTATATTCTCATGAGGAAGTAACGCTGTATTGCTTGAAGATGCTGTAACACTCAAATCAGCAAAAGCATTATCAATATCCGAGAGCTCTACAAATAATCCCGAAACGCTCAGATCTTCTTGTATGACCTGACTCGGTAAAGCGCCAATTACTGGTGCGTCATTTACAGGATTAACATTGATCTCGAAAGTCGTGTAACTAGATTGACCTCCCGTACTTCCTACTAGATAGAGCGTCTCCCTACCATTGAAATTAACAGGAGCTACGACGGTAACTAAACCAGTCGTTTCATTTATAGAAACATTAAGGAAATTACCTCCGACCAAGTCATAGGAGAAGACCGCTCCACTGTTATTCTGATCAGCAAATACATCTGACAAGCTGAAAATATGGGTTCCAAAGTCCTCCTCCAAGGTAATAACACCAGGATCATTGACTATTTGTATATTTGCATTCTGTTGTACAGAAACAAAAGTCACACTTTGTTGAACACTAAGTTCCCCATCACTCGCCTGTATAATAACATCCTCAACTCCTGAGAAATCAGCAGCGGGCGTCACCGTCATTATAGCTCCATCAAATGATAAACCAATCTTATCATTGCCAGTAGTTGTATAATTGAGATTAGCTCCATCCTCAATATCATTGAAGTACGCACCCATGTTGAGTGTATATGCGGGAAACCCCTGTACAATTTTCTGTGAAGCAAATGACTTGACTATCTCAGGATTGTCGTTTACTGCATTAATATTCAAATTGAAAATACGTGCCACAGACCTTGAGGTAGCTGTACCTTGACGGTCATCGGCAAATACACTTACAGTAAACGTACCGTTGATATTTGAATTTGGTATGATTCTAGCCGTAGACCCATCTATACCCACATTAAACTTCGACGGGTCACTCATCTCCACTGCATAATCAAACAGCTGGATTTTAGCATCCACATCTGTTGCTGAAAGTGCAATCGTGAGTGAGTTATCTTCATCTACCGTTTGATCTGCGATGGCTGTTACTACCGGAGGGTCATTCACCGCTTCTACTTCTATATCAAAACGATCGAAGGCCACATAACTTTCGTTTGTCCCTTTTTCAGTAATGACAACATTGACTGATACCTCACCACTAAAGTCCTTTAAAGGGGTGATGGTGATCTGGCCATTTTCATATGACGTCAAGACTCGGCTGGCCATATTAGACTCTACCAATATATCCACATCATTGTCAGGATCAACATATTTCAGATCCACTACGAATGGCTTTTCTTCTTCGGTACGCTGATCGGCGATCCTGGTTACTTTTGGTGGATCATTGACATCCTTTATTTCAATACGTGCCCAAGCCGTATCAAACAACTGACGATCCGGGTGAAATAACCTGAATTGGATAGAATCCAATCCACCGACTTCTTCAGTACCTCTGAAATTAAGCAACCAAGTTTTTGTATTTGCTGTAACCTCCGATACTGTAGGCGTGCCCAAAGTTCCTTGGTTGGCTACCTGCAGAATTTCGATGGACGACTGGCTAAGATCAAAATCTCCCAACTCAACGCCAACTAGTCTAAGTTGAACCTCATTGTTCTCCTTTACCGTCATCCTGCTACCAAATGCAAAGAACAAACCATCCTCTGAAGTACTTATTCTGCCTCCTGAGCTATTGTCAATCACAAAAGAAAGGAAATCAGAGTAACCATTATCTGTAGTTACTAAAGCTGTAACAAAAACCCTACTTCCGTTAAACAAATACGGATGAGCGCTAGCATCTACATCTAAATTAAGCGTAATCTGATCATCTATTACTGTATAATTTTCCAAAGGACTGGACTGGTCATACAAATCTTTGATGTTCGGATTTTGAATATCTGTAAGATCGTAATAGGCCAGATTCACTCCGTAAGACGCGTTCTTCTTTGCATCGTTCCAAGTGAGCTCTATAGCGCCAGAATTTGAATTAAAGGTAAGACCTGAAATCACGTGACCAGCATCTTCCACACGGAAGGCGAATTTTACTTGAGCTGTTTCAGAGCTTTTCCTTGCTCCACTAGTTTCTCTTACGACAAACTCCAGAATATCACTGTAATCGGTATCTGGCTGAAGATCAGTGTTTGGTGTAAAGATGTACTCATTGTCAGTGCCTTCGATCAAGGAAACAACGCCGAGGGTCGGAGGTGAAACCACCTCAAACTCAATCGGATCATCTTCTGGATCATAGCCTTCAAGAATCAGTGATTGACCCGCTTCATAAAACACCTCTTCGGCCAATGAAACAGCCACAGGTGGCTCATTGGGCTCAAGGCTTAGCGTTGGCATCACAAACCCCACTGTCCCACTCCATACATTATCCTCAGATACCATTCCGGATTGGGCACCAGTCTGCCCGGCAGAAGAAAAATGAGAGATCGTTCCAGACGACATCCATCTTCCTCCAAGGGGAGAACTTGTTGCTCGCTGCTCTACCTCTTGTGCCAGTACGGACGTACTAAACAAGATAAGAGCACCTATATAAAATAATATTTTCTTTAATGCGCGCATAGTTTGCATTATTTATTGTTTGCACTTGTAGTTTCGTTGGTTTTCACACCAAGTAGCTTTTCGATTTGTGCGAGTCTACTTTCAAGGTTGGCATTTGCCTCTACCTTTGCTTTCAAACCTGAGTTTTCTGTTTCCAGATTCTCAACTTTCGCATTTAACTCCTTCACAGCTTCAATAAGCACGGCGGTCATAGATGCATAGTTTACAGATTTGTAGCCATTTTCATCGGTATTGACGAGTTGTGGAAATATTTCCTCAAGCTCTTGAGCTATCACACCGATTTGTTCAGATTCGTCATTAATACCTTTCACCTGCTTAGCTGTTCTGTTCCAGAAATACGTATAACCGTTCAGTTTCTGAACTTTAGCAAGCGCACCTTCTACAGATTTGACATCTTTTTTGAATCTTGCATCTGAAGTTTGATTGAAAGCAGGAGCGTTCATTGAAGAAGATGCATCTACAGTTCCACTTCCCCATAAATACACATAACCTGTACTATCGTGATCAAGGGCAACATGACTTACAGAATTACCATCTCCATCTATAAATTCTCCATAAGCGCGAATGCCTGTTGTACCAGACGCTCCACCAAGATTCAACACTCCACCATTATTCGTGTTTGGAGATCCATCATCCACTCCTATGCCCAGATTGGCATATTGTCCATTCTCGACCCACATTGACACTTCGCTAGCAGTAACATTAAGATTCATACCATCTGAATCTGCGCTAAGACCATTCGCACTCATATTCGCAGTGTTGCCGCCTGTTGACATCAAGTTAATAGAACCGAACTGAACTCCATCCTCTTGCGCCTGAGCTTCCAGCCATAAAAGGTCTGGATGAACTGTATCTCCTGCTTCATTGAGATCAGAGGTAGAACCTCTAATTACCATATAACCTAAATCCGCGTTTTCCCAATCCTTACTACCCATAGCAATATTAGGAGTGTTAGGACCAGATATATCAAAATAACCAGCTGATAATGCCCCACTTGCGTTGATATGTCCATCGCCATTCATTTCTATTCCAGTGCCAGAACCGTAGAAATCACCCAATACAATAGAGTTATTGACATTTACATCATTCAAAGCAGATGTAAAGCCATAAGCATTAATGCCAAATTCTGCACCATCTGTAGCTCTAAAGGTAACCCCGCCTAGCTCTGTACCATTCTCCCACTTAGTTATATCCATCCAAACCAGATCAGGGTGATAATTACCAGACTCATCATCAGTTGAATCCTCAGGTGTCCCTTTGTCATCATACCAGAATACCTCATCCCCTCCATTCATTCTCATGTATGGTCTGTTGGCTCCATTGTCCTCCCATGACTTTGCACCCAAGGCAAAGTTTGGTGAGCTAGATCCTTCACCATTGATATGCGCTGCACTACTGCCTTGGGGATCAAGTACACTCTCTATTAGTAAAACAGCCTTTGCTGCACTATTCTCATCCAAATCGTTTCCAAACATCTTGAACTCTGCACCTTCCCAATCCCCATGATTGACTGCTTCCATCGCAAATTTCATATTAGCGTCAAAGTAATTAGCTTCATTCACAGTTCCTCTGAGATGTACATAACCTAACTGAGGATTCCCTTCCCAGAATTTCGTACCTGCAGATAAACCTCCACCATATGAGGTAGTCGTATCACTTGTATCGAGAAGTCCACCAAGGTTGATTTGAGAACCATTCTGTAGCCCAGCAATGTTCCCAACTTGCTCATCACTATACTCATGCTGAATCACAAATTCTTTATTTTGGAATCCTGATTCTAAGCCTTCAATGCCATAAGGGCCAATATGAAGTTCTTTACCATCTGTTGATCTCAAAGTAATATTGCCACTTTCATTGCCATCTCCATGATCATGAATATCTAACAAGACCAAATCGGGGTGATAAAACTCCTCAAAATCATCTGATATGCTATCGGGAGTGCCATTATCATTCATATAGCTCACTGCATTCGCTCCATTCATTCTGAAATATGCTCTATTAGCACCATTATCTTCCCATGTTTTTGCCCCTAAAAAGAAATTAGGTGAATTTGGACCATCGCCTGTAATTTCGGCCGCAGATTGGCCTGATTGGTCAAGGGCGCTGTTCATCTGCAGGACTACTTTAGCTGAAGAATTGCCATCCAAATTAGAACCATACATTTTAAATTCTGCTTCTTCGGAATTCTCACGGGCAACAGCCTCAAGCGTAAACTTAAGGTTGGCACCAAAGTAGTTCGCTTCATTCACTGATCCTCTTAAATGGAAATATCCAAGCTGAGGAGTGGATTCCCAGAATTTGGTACCAGTCGAAATGCCTCCACCATAAGAATAGGTAGTATCGCTGGTATCAATAATTCCCCCAATGTTTAACTGTCCCCCATTACTATTTGAAGTCATGTCTCCAACTAACCTATCATTCTCATCATTTTCTAATTCGAATTTTTTCGAGCGCGTATTCATCCCTTCTATTCCATGTGAACTTACATGAAATTCACTTCCATCACTTCCTCTCAGCGTAAGAGCACCATATTCATCCCCATCATCATTATGATGAACATCTAGATTCACATATTCAGGTCGGTAGTAAGTGGTGTCAGTTAAATTACCTAATGAATCAGCATTGATATCTCCTTGAACATCGAAGGTTCCTTGCATGAACAAGTGAGGAAGGTTATTACTCACATACATACCGGCTCTGAGGTTGTTATTTGGGTCAGCAGATCCAATATAGGAGTAACCTCCCTCCGCATTGGCTCCTAAATAGGCTATCCCTTGATTGGTTCCTGCTTCATCATGAGAAGATAATTGAAGCCTTGCCTGCCCGTTATTGAATCTATTTAAGAAAACAGAAGAAAACTGATCATTATCATTTTTCACTCTGAAAGCGTCGTTTCTTTGTTGAGTATATGTGCCATCGGCATTATCGCCGATTTGAAACGTGTTTCCAAAGTCGATTCCATTAGAGTTTACGTGAAACTCACTACCGTCACTTCCTCTCAGCGAAAGCGCGCCAGAAGTAACTCCTTCAGCTGATTCATTTATAAACAGTCGAGCTTGAGGAATTCCAGATTTATCTCCCAATTCAAGGAATCCATTGCTATTTTCTGGTCCATCGCTACTGATATTTGCACCCATGAAACCATTGGCTCCACCAAACCAGGCTCCACCTGCTCCAGTGTAAGTCCGATTACCCAGACTATCAGCATTGAATTTATTGGCAAACAGGGTTACCCTGGAACGACCAAGGCTATCAGCTAGTCTAAAAGTTCCATCATTACCATTTTCGCCTTCACTGGAGAGCATCACACTGCGATTTCCATTAGGCCCGGACAAATCTAGGGGAAGCGTCACTTCAGGCTTAAATGGTTCTCCTTTCACGGTTAAACTTCCTACATCCAAATTACCTGTTAAAATACCACTTCCATCAGCACTTAAGTGAACTCCGGTAGAATCATTCAACGCGGTATTGAATTCACTCGCAGAGTTTATCTCTCCTTCCACCAAAAGATCACCAGCGAAATATCCGTCCCCATTAGAAGAGATATAAGCATTGTCTATGGAATCTGTTCCAATACCGAGTGCATAGGCATATAAGGTATCGACATCTATTACATCAGGCAAACCAGGAGCAAACGGTGCATATAGCATTACATTACCCAAAGCCACCCCATCCACCGTCACAGACATCACTCTCTCGTTTGCATCGTAAAACAGATCCTCGGGAAGTGGAGTAGTTTCCCCTAGAACAATTGAGTACAGCCCATTTACAACATTCACATCAGAAATAGTTTCTGTCCATGAATTGGCACTATCTAGTGAAATGGTAAATCCCAGTTCTGCTGTACCATTGAATGGCTGGTCAGCCTGAAATAAGGAACCTTGGAAAGTCATCTTCTTTCCGTCCTGTGCCGATGCTGTAAAGCCAGCAACCAGCAGTAATAAAATCAATTTGGATAAATGTTTCATAAGGTCATTTTTGAGGTGAGATTAATTTTAGTTTACTATATTATTAATAAAATTTCGACGTGTCAATACCCCAAAGTAGGTATATTGATCATGAAAATCTAATTTCAAACAACGCCAATCACAGTAAACCTTCAGCCCTTAACACTACTCAAATCAAAGCGTAACTGCCTGATTTTATGATATTTAATTTTCATAAAAAGCGCTCCTTTCTGTTATCCACTATGTGACTCATCTGTAGTTATTCAGAAATATCCTCAGTTGTGACCATCGTGAAAATTTTAAACAATTACGTTATTTGATATGTAATTTTTTAGCTTTATCATAACAATTTCTTAATGTGACTTAATGATTTTCATTCCATTTCAATGCTGACCTTTCAGCATGTGCTTTTTCTGCTAAACCACTGTCTATTGGCGCGGTAAGCAGTGCTCCTTAAGTCAAAATAAGATTACAGTAAAATTTGCTAACTACGGTAGGATTCTTTGTGAATCAATAATTCGAAATATCAAATTAATTTTAATCGTTTGAGAACATTCTCTTGGAAGGAGTGACTGATTGGAATGGATTTGTCGTCAAGGATAAGAAGATTTCCCTCCAGCGCATCTACTTTATGCAGTTTTACCAAAAATGACCTATGTACACGCACCAAAGTTTGGGTTTGCCAGTTTGCTCTCAAAATTTTTGAGATTTATTGCTAATGTATGCTTCAGTTTCATCTGCATAAATATTGCAATAACTTCCATCCGCTTCTACATATTTAATTTTAACCAACTCTAATTTGAAAAAACGAAACCGTCTTAGATGAAGACTCTATCCTCCAACAAATAAATCTCTTCAGACACTTCCCTTTTGCGATTCGGCAAGTTTGTGAAAGGCAAGCTTGATGGCAATGACGATATTTGATTCGCGAAATGAATTAACAATATAGGCCTGAGGATTAACAGCGGTAGCCCGGTTTACATATTGTTGATCTTCATATGCTGTAGTTTCACACCAGCCAAAAACTCCAGATAAAGCTTTATGTAGTCGGAAACCGAATCTTCCGGATAGGTCAAAAGTTGCTACACTACTTGATCTCTGACACTAAATCGATCATTTTCATAATAGACTTCTGCTAACTCCACTTCCGCTTGAGTAATTTGTTCAATATCCATTTGGCATCTTTCACGCCATTCCACAGTTTTTGTCAAGTAATAAACGGCACTATCAAAATGAGGATCATTTATACTATAGAAAGATCCAAGTGCATGTAGACTAACTGCGTAATCCATAGAATCTGCTCTGAATCTGCTCTGTCTTCCAAGGACTTCAACGATCTTTATTTGTGAAACAATGGAGCCACAAGTTTATTTTCCTCCATGAAAGCATATCCCCATGCAAGGTTGTGATAGCAACTGGCTATTTCTGATACTTTGGATGGCGTATCAGCACTATCATCATAAGCAATAGCCGTATAATAACTATCCACAGACTTATCATAAAAGCCTGCGTCTGCATAGCAAATGCCCGCTACTTAATACGCCAAAGCCAAATTTTCAAAATCACCGAGCTTCTTGGCTACTTTAATTGTCTCTAAACTTGCCCAAAGTGCTGAATCAATTCTCGTATATTCAAACTCATTGGTTAAGGAATATAAGCATCAAATTCGGCTTCAAGATGACCATTTTCTGTGGTCCAAATATTTTCCTTCTTCTTTTGCGCGAAAGAACTATTAGTCCAAACTAAAGACACAAAAAAGAAAAAGAAACGAATTAAGGTTTTAATAAAGCAGATGAAGCAAATGGCATTAATGAAAATAGAAAAATACAATTTGAATAATTTTTACACAATGAGGAAAATTTTGATGTGAAAAATTCAAATGATTATCAGAATGCTTTGAATCGCTACTTCTTATAAAGCAGTATTTGACTTGTCCTTTATTACATTATTATCCGTTCAATTTCATTATATACAATATTAATTATTTCATAAAAAAAGGCCGTTCAAAAGTAATTTGGACAGCCTTTTTTACATTATAAAGCCAACTTATAATGCTGCAATTGCACTTTCATAATTAGGCTCGTCTACTATTTCGGAGACAAGCTCGGTATATTTTACTTTTCCGTCTTCACCAATGACGACTATAGATCTTGCAGTCAAGCCTTTAAGTGGGCCATCTACCATCGCTATACCATAATCTTTAGCAAAGCTTTCATTTCTAAAAGCAGAAAGGGAAACAACATTTTCAATTCCTTCAGCCCCACAAAATCGAGCGTGCGCGAATGGTAGATCTTCTGAAATACACAAGACGACTGTATTGTCTAATTCAGTTGCTTTTTCATTAAAAGACCTGACGGATGTTGCGCAAGTGCCTGTATCTACACTTGGGAAAATATTCAATATAACTTTTTTTCCTTTGTAGTCGGAAAGTGAGATTTCTGATAAATCAGTATTTACTAATGTAAAAGCTGCTGCATCGCTTCCGATCGCTGGCAGTTCACCTATTGTTTGTACGGGATTTCCTTTGAGTGTTACTTGAGCCATTTTGTTTTTTATTTTTATAACTTATACAACTAAAATATGTGCCAACTGTTTCATTTTGATGGGAATAAGAACAGAACCATGCAACATAAAAGCAGATGGCTTTTACATCCACAATATCAATCAAAAGTTCAAATAATATTAAACCAGCCACTAGAAAAATCATGTGTCATTCTTCATGATTTGGATTTTAAGCATTCAGCAATACTAAGGTTTTTCTATTTTATCATTGGGCTGGAACGTGATTCTATGAATTTGAAGGGGTTGCTGAATTTGAATTTCTGTTTATTAAGCCGAGAACCAACCAAATTGATACTTGGGGTAAAAGGAAAATTTTGGCGATTAAAAAAAGTACTTCTTCCTATCAATCAACGTGATTTTTTGAAACAAGAATCAGGTTATACTCAGATAGAATGGACATTTAATCTTGAAAATCATGGTAGTCAAACCACTCAACTTTCCTTTTTGGTGAGCATAGCATCCCCAGATATCAAAACCCATAGAAAAATGGGATTCTATTGGTTTTTCATAAAACCTGTGAGCATTTTCATAAGAAAAGAAATGTTAAAGGCCATGAGGCGAAGATTGCATGAAGCCGCGGAATAACTTGAATAGGTAGATTCATAAATATTCGACTCACATTCAAAAGGTAGTTAACGACACACTTAGAAAAATTCTTACTATCTTTCTTCTAAGTACCTTCAATTTGACTAGGAAGCAGATAAATCTTCATTTCTCCAAGACATTCAAGTTAGGATTACCAAACAATTAAGCTAATTAATCATGATTTCAGAGTTACTATTAAGATTAATCCCTGGGTCGCCTGGCCAGATCACCAAAAAGATTTGTTCAGAATTTTCTAAAGAATTTCCTGATATGGAAGTCTATGAATTTTGTGAAGTTCATTTTGAAGAATCACTCATCAATATAGACGCGAAAAAAAATAAAAATATTGCGGCGGCCATTGGTATGGGTGGAGAACTCGAATTAATGGATATGGCCGGTGAATCACTATTTGGGTATTGCTATATGTATTACTGCTTGTTACAGTTTGATAAGTTGGATTCCATACAGCGAATGAAGGCTGAAATACTAAAGGTCATCACCTCAGTGTATGAAAAATCCGTTCCGAAAGAACTAAGGAAGGTTACTGATCACGACATGAAAATGGTCAGTACAATAGATCATTTTTTTGCTTCAATGGAAAAGTAGTATCACAAAACCCAAAGCCACTTTTTTCACAATTGAATAAATTAAAAAACCTAAAACTAAAAACCAAGGAGGAGACCTCTCAGTCGTACCTCCTTAAATATTTCGTGTATTATGGATAAACGAAGATTTAATTGATCACGAATTCTAAAATCTCCAAAGGATTCCTATTTTCATTTAACGCATCAATCAAATTATAGCCCGATTCACAAAGTGGATTGGGGTTTCCACTGCATGCCCCATCTAAATAAATGCTTTTCCCTAATGAGGCTATTTCGATAGTAACCGAATCATAGCCAATATCAGCACCAAAAGGTGGACTGCTTAAAGCGCCTATGGCCTGATCCCCTGTATCATAAATAATAATGTTGCTATGAGCACGCACCGAAGTTTGAAGTGCTAAATTATTACTTCGGGAAGTGTTTCCATAAAAGGTGACCAAAGCATTCTCATCAAGATCATTGACCAGAGTGAATATTTTTTCAACAGGTATGTCCTCACAACCACCGTCACATTTATCGCCGCAAGAAGAAATGGTCAATAGGGAAATTAGAGAAAACCTAATAGCGGTTAATTTCATAGTAGGTTTGACCACAAGGAGATTCATCATTTTAAGAAATAAGGTATAAAACATTATTTGATCGTAAAAAGCCATTCTTTTATTTTCTGGTCCTTAGTATCTATGTTTTTAATTAAGACATGATTTTCTTCACATAAAGGGTTTTGAGTATTGCCACATTCCCCTTTAACATACACAAACGACTGATCGGAAAACTCAAATTTTACTGAATCGTACACCCATTCATTATTGTTGAATGGTGCTAAATTAATAGCCCCCGACACTCCCATAATGTCTGAACGGTAGAGGAGCAAGCGTACGTTTGAAGCGATATCAATTTCATGCGCCAAATTTGACTCAGTCGATCTAAAACCAAACCACTTGACATTTACGTTTGTATCTCGAGTGTTTTTTATGTAGAAC
This sequence comes from Cyclobacteriaceae bacterium, assembly GCA_040218415.1. Taxonomy (GTDB): domain Bacteria; phylum Bacteroidota; class Bacteroidia; order Cytophagales; family Cyclobacteriaceae; genus JAVJRN01. Next base: position 66,224 of record JAVJRN010000019.1, on the reverse strand, counting down.
TCTTCGTATCCGGTCGGTCCACAATCGTTACAGTCAGTGTCACAACCCATCAAGGTTATCAAAAGACTTAATACTAAAATTCGTCTCATCATCTACTAAAGTTAATATATTGATCAAATAATTCATTTAAAAATCCTCTTGTTGGGTTATATGCTACACTATTAAAGAGATTATCTCGTAGGTCAGCCATGTTTGCTTTTTTTATTCTATGGTAAAAAGCCATTCAAGTTCTTTTCAATCCTTAGTTTCTATATTTTTTACGAGTTCTTGATTTTTTTCACACAAAGGATTTTGAGCGTTTTCGCAATCGCCTTTAACGAATAGCATCGATTGATCAATAAACTCAAATTGTACTGAGTCATACTCCCGTTCATTGTCATTAAAAGGAGGTGAACCAAGAACTCCGGAACTGCCGAGTTTATCTCCACGGTAGAGTAATACCCGCTCTTGTGGTGCTAAATTAATTTCATGTGCCAAGTTTGAAGAAAATGTGACAAAACCAAACCACTTTATGTTTTCGTCAATTTCTTTCTTATTTTCTATGTAATATTCCTTGGAGCTTGAAGAACCACAATCTTCGCAATTCTTTTCACATGAAACCAATAGAATCAAAATGCAAAAGAGTTGTATTATATTCTTTTTCATCTTGTGAAATTTATGTATTGGTCAAATAATTCATCGTGTAAAAAACTAGTTAGGTCACTAGGGTAGCTGTTTGCTAAATTGAAGGGTTAAGTGATATTTTTTAAACTTAAACGGAATTCTAATTGTATCCAACTTATCTCGACATTATTTCACACAACTACATCATTTGATATAATACCGATTGTGCTTATCAATACTTTGCATCATCAATTCATGTAATCTATTTTCACTCGCATTTGCAGAGCTACTGACAAACTGATAGTATTTTTGGCATTGGAAATACAGTATCAACCTAGCGGGAAACAAATTAACCTTTAAAGATCTTTCATAGAACCACTTCTTGATTGCTAATCATTTGAAATCGAAGCTTTATAACTATCGCTTGAATATGAGAAAAATAATTCATATTGATATGGATGCTTTCTACGCCTCAGTAGAGCAACGCGATAATCCCGAACTGCGAGGAAAGCCCGTGGCAGTTGGTGGCAGCAAAGAACGTGGCGTTGTGGCTGCCGCAAGTTATGAGGCTAGAAAATTTGGTGTAAAATCAGCCATGGCTTCTTCTATTGCCGCTAGGCAGTGTCCTGACCTCATCTTCGTAAAACCCAATTTTACGAAGTATAAAGAAGTCTCAGATCAAATTAGAGCTGTTTTTTTTGAATATACAGAACTTGTAGAACCGCTCAGCCTGGACGAAGCATATCTGGATGTAACTACCAATAAAATTGGGCTCAATTCTGCCACGCTTATTGCCCGAGAGATTAAGACAAAAATTAAAGAACGAACGCAACTGATCGCTTCCGCTGGTATTTCCTACAATAAGTTTCTAGCCAAAACAGCTTCTGATATGGATAAACCGGATGGCCTTTTTGTTATTCTACCAGATCAAGCAGAGGATTTTATCAAGAAAATGCCCATCAAACAATTTTTTGGCATAGGAAAAGCCACTGCCGAAAAAATGAAATATGCTGGAATTTTTACTGGAAATGATCTTAGAAAGAAAAGCCTTGCCGACTTGACTTTAAGATATGGTAAAATGGGCAGTTACTATTATACCATTTGTAGAGGTATCGATCATAGGCTGGTTAAACCAGATCGAGAACGAAAATCACTGAGTGCGGAAAACACTTTTAACGAAGATATAAAGGACGAAAACGACATTAGATCTGAGTTAGCGCGAATAGCCAAAGAAACTTTTCGCAGATACACTAAGTCAGATAAAAGAGGCAAAACAGTATCGATCAAACTCAAATATGGTGATTTCCGACAGATAACCAGAAGCCACACTATTGATCAAAAAATAACTTCAGAGACACAACTCATTGATCTGGTTCAATCGATATTCGATCCTCGATTAATCGATGATACAGGTTTTAGGTTATTGGGCGTTGGTATTTCCAATTTTGAAGAAGTTGTGAAAAAACCAACGACTCAACTCACACTTAATTTTTAAATCAAATTTATTCACCATTTTCATCAAGCAAAAAACATTTTGCTTTCAATATACCGATCGGTATATTTGCACCAATATGCCAAATAGCTTAGCCACTCGTGATAAAATCATTCGAAATGCCATCACCCTATTTAATAAAAAAGGGTATCGCGCCACGTCTCTCTCTGATATTACCAAAGCGCTCGGAATGTCCAAAGGGGCTATTTATGGTAATTTTCTGAATAAGGAAGAAGTAGCCATTGCCTCCTTTGACTATGCGGTAAACAAGGTCATCAATCAACTAAGCGCGGATATTAGCGCTCAAAAAACAGCTCCGCTAAAACTAAAAGCGATTCTCAATTACTATGAAAAGTATATAGAAAAGCCACCTATTGAAGGCGGATGTCCCATAATCAATACTTCGGTTGAAGCAGACGACAACCATCCAGACCTGCGCTTGAGAGTAGTACATACCATTACTCGAATAAAAGACGCCCTCAAGAAAGTCATCGCCAGAGGCATAAAAGAAGGACAACTCAGAGAAAACATTGATATAGAACTCTATGCAACCATGTTTTATGCTGCTATCGAAGGAGGCATAGTCATGGCACGAGTTGAAGGAAATATAAAATCCTACAGCTTAATCAAAAAAGGTTTAGAAATGCAGATTGATGCATTAACAAAATAATTTTTTCACCCAATAAAATACCGATCGGTATATGAAGAAGAAAATCACAAATATAGATGCAGGTGAGATTGACAGAGCAAGACCTGCCGATCGTCCACCAAAGTCTAATTGGAAGCTGGAGATGATCAAGAAGAGCCTTCGCATGGTTCAACATGTAAGTCCTAATACCGCATCAAAAGTTATTTGGCATTTTTTCACTAAACCAAATAGGTCTAAGGTTACTGATAACCAGCAACTGCTGATAAATAAGGCTAAAATCTCAGCATCTACCTACAATGGCGTTAAAATAATGACTTATCAATGGGGTGATAGCGGCCCAAAAGTATTGCTAAGTCATGGTTGGAATTCTAAAATCTTAGATTTTCGAAGAATGATCGAATCGTTACTGGATCAGGGCTATCAAGTGGAGGGAATTGACATGAAAGGCCATGGTCTTTCCGATGGGAAGCACACCGCCTTACCAGAGTTTAGAGACATCTTGAAAAGCCACTATTTGGCCAATGGCGAGTACGATACGGTGATTGGATACTCCTATGGCGGTATTGCAGCAGGCTTAATGTTGAGCGAATTACCAACATCGATCCAACCAAAAAATCTTTTTCTGATCGCCTCTCCACCTTATGTCAACTATTTCCTCAAAGACATCATCAATGATGTAGGTTGCAACGAACGAGTATATTCTTCCTTCTGCCGCTTATTTGAAAAACAATTCAAAGAAGAAGTTGGCTATTTTGACTTGCGGAATAAAAACGAAAAATTAAACGCGATGAATCTTCATCTCATATACGATGAGCATGACGAAACAGTGAAATATGAGCGAGGTGAAGAATTACAAAATGCTTTGAGCGACGCACATTTCGTACATACTAAAGGGCTGGGTCATTATAAAATAATTACCCATTATGAAGTCATTGACTATGTGATCGGCAATATGAAAAAAGATATCTCGGCTATAATTGGTTAAATAGCCGACATTTATCGGCAATGGTCATGGTGAGTTTGCCAGAGGCCGTATATTTACGCAAAAAAAATATGAGCGCTTATTACATTTTACTCAAAGCACACGGTGGATTTAGATGGATAATTCTATTACTGGTGGTGTTTGTTACCATCAAATCCCTCATTGGACTATTTGGTAACGGTAAGTACAAAAAGCTAGACAACATTTTAGCGGCATCTTTTGTAGGCTTTATGCATTTACAGCTCCTTTTGGGATTTATCCTCTATTTCATAAGCCCACTTGCCAAAGAGGCAAGATCGGCTGGTTTTGGCAATATGATGGCTGATTCAGAATTGAGGTTTTGGGGAATGGAACACTTGATTGTGATGGTACTGAGTATCGTTGCTGCTCAAGCAGGTAGAACTATTTCTAAGAAGGCTGAAGATGACAGTGTGAAATTTAGATTTCAAGCCATTTTCTTTGGTCTGTCCTTATTGTTGATGCTATTTGGTATTCCTTGGGATAGAATGTAGCATTTTGCTGACTTGACGTTAGTAAAGTAAGCTTTTACTTTACTAACGTCAATTGCCTTTTTTATCTATAAAACGCCCTTGGTACTTGGCAACTCTCCCATCGCGTTCAAATCTCTTGAAATCGCCATCTTTATAGATTTAGCAAAGGCTTTAAATATCGCCTCGATCTTGTGATGTTCATTTCCTCCTTCTGCTTTGATATTGAGGTTACATTTGGAGGTATCAGAGAAAGACTTGAAAAAATGCATAAACATCTCTGTGGGCATCTCTCCTATTTTTTCGCGCTTAAAATCCGCTTCCCATACCAACCATGGCCGTCCCCCAAAGTCAATCGCTACCTGAGCCAATATATCATCCATTGGAAGCAGAAAACCATAACGAGTAATCCCTTTTTTATTCCCCAGCGCTTCCAGGAATGCTTCTCCAAGTGCCAATGCAGTGTCTTCAATGGTATGATGCTCATCGATATGTAAGTCTCCTTTTACCTGAATATTCAAATCAACACCACCATGTTTGGAAAGTTGATCAAGCATATGATCAAAAAAACCAAGTCCCGTATTGATGTTTGATACTCCGTGACCATCGAGATTCAACGTGATATCGATAGCAGTTTCTTTGGTTACACGACTGATTGTAGCTGTACGAGGTTTTAGGATTAAAAACTCATAAATTTCCTTCCAAGAAGTCGTCGTTAATGCCGAATCAGAGACTTTTTCATCCCAAATATGGATGGCTTTGCAGCCAAGATTTTTAGCTAGCTGAACATCTGTCAAACGGTCGCCAAGAACATAAGAATTTTCAATATCAAAGTCTTTGTTGTTCAAGTAACCCGTTAACATACCAATTCCTGGTTTTCTGTTAGGATGATTATCTTTTTCCCAATGCTCATCAATATGAAGCGCATCGAAATGGATGCCCTCACTTTCCAGTGTTCTAAGGATAAATTCATGCACTGGATAAAACTCTTCATCTGGAAAGTCAGGTGTGCCGAGACCGTCTTGGTTGCTTACCATTGCCAAGTAAAAATCACCTTCTTGTGCTATTTTTCGCAGATAATAGAGCACCTCTGGTAAAAAGACTAACTTCTCAATCTTCTCAATTTTTTCGTCTTCTGTTTCTGAGATGATCGTACCGTCTCTATCTATAAAAAGTATTGGTTTCATTTGAACTTGTCTTTAAAAATCAGGATTGATATTTGGCAATCAATTCAATAAGTTGAAGGTTTTCTTCATTGGTTCCAACTGTTAATCTCAGGCAACCTTCGCAATGCAACTGAGTACTACGATCCCTTACGATTACACCATGATTTGTTAGGTAATGGTATAGCTTCCTTGCTTCTCCGAATTTTACTAATAGAAAATTAGCATCAGAGGGGAAAACTTTCAAAACGATATCCAGCTCTAGTAGCTCATTGGCTAAAAATACTCTTTGTTCATTAAGTTTTGCAACAACTTGAACTTGCTCTGAGGCATTGTTAAGGGCATTGAGGGCGAGCCCTTGATTTGGTAAGCTGATGTTGTAAGGCGGTTTTATTTTTTCTAGCATCGCAACGATATAAGGTGATGCCATAGCTGCACCGACTCTAATTGCAGCCATTCCCCACGCTTTACTCAAAGTTTGTAGTACCACAAGGTTTTCAAAATCAGCGAGCCTTTTTGACCAACTTTCCTCCTCGGCAAAGTCAGTGTAGGCTTCATCCACAATGACAATTCCTGGAAAGTCGTTTATGAGCGTTTCAATAGCACCTTTATCTAAAATATTTCCACTTGGATTATTAGGCGAGCATATAAACAATAACTTGGAGTGATTATTCCAAGCTTTTTTTGTTGAAGCCAAGTCAATTTGGAAGTCAGTTGTTAGAGGCGCTTTGACCACTTCTACATTATTGATCGCTGCGCTTACACCATACATCCCATACGTTGGTGGCATAATGACGATATTGTCCTTTCTCGGTTCACAGAAAAGCCGCATAAGCAAATCGATGGGCTCATCACTGCCATTTCCAAAAAAGATCTGATCAACAGGAACTCCTTTTAATTCCGACCATTTTGACCTTAATTGTTGATGGTGTGGATCTGGATAACGATGATACGCTCCCTCTGCTGTGGAGCCAAAGGAATTTTCATTAGCGTCGAGAAAAACCGATGCTGAACCAGTAAACTCATCCCTTGCTGACGAATAGGCTTGAAGACCCTTCAAGTGGGGTCTTATCAGCTTCTCTATTTCCATTTTCTTCTATATCCTTAAGTCTCAAAGTAACCGCATTTTTATGTGCTTCCAGATGTTCGGCGGCAGCCATTTTTTCTACACTAGGGCCTAACAGTTCCAAGCCTTTGGCAGAAATTTTTTGATACGTTATTTTCTTCAAATAACTATCCAGAGAAACTCCACTGTAGGAATTGGCCCATCCATTTGTTGGGAGTGTATGGTTCGTTCCTGAAGCGTAATCTCCCGCAGATTCTGGGGTGTATTGACCTACGAAAACTGACCCTGCATTGACGATCCGTTCTGCTACCTCCTCTGCATCTGCTGTGTTAATAATCAAATGCTCAGGACCGTATTGATTGATGATATTTATCGCTTGCTCGTGATCCTTAATCACAAGAATAGCACTTTTCGATAATGCCTCTTTTGCGATATCTTTCCGTGGTAACAGCTCCAACTGGCGTGTTACTTCTTCATTGATTCTTTCCGCGTTTTTCTTACTTCTGCTTATCAATATTACCTGACTATCTACACCATGCTCGGCTTGAGAAAGTAAGTCTGACGCAGCAAAGGCAGGATTGGCATGTTTGTCTACATACACCAAAACCTCAGATGGACCAGCAGGCATATCTATGGCTACAGCATCTTGTGAAGCCATTTGCTTGGCGGCAGTTACATATTGATTTCCTGGCCCAAAGATTTTATCCACCTTAGGCACAGTTTCCGTTCCATAAGCCATTGCAGCAATGGCCTGGGCTCCACCAATTTTCAGAATCTTTTTAACGCCTGTGAGATGTGCTGCATAAAGTACCGCAGGATTTATTTCCCCTAATCTGTTAGTAGGAGAAGAAATGATGATGTCCTTACAACCTGCTATTTGAGCTGGAATGGCCAACATTAGTACGGTTGAAAATAAAGGAGCTGTTCCTCCAGGTATATATAAACCTACTTTTTGAATGGCCACTGAACGGCGACTGCAAATAACACCTGGCATGACTTCCATCACCAAATCTTTTTGCTTTTGAGCTTCATGAAATCGATAAATATTGCTGTATGCAGTTTTTATTGCTTCCTTGAGACCTTCGTCGACATTCTTGATCGCGTGCTTTATTTCCTCTTCTGTTATCCAGATATTTTTTAGCTCAACATGATCATACTCCAACGCCAAATCTCTGAGTGCCTTATCTCCTCCACGTTTGACCTTGTCAATGATCGGTCTAACAATCTTTGTCAGTTTCAATTGATCAAAGACTGGTCGCTGAAGTGCTTTGTCAATGGTTTGCTGATCAGGTTTTGAAAATATCTGAATCATTTTAGTTTATCATTTTTTCAATGGGTACTACCAGAATTCCTTGTGCACCTGCTTTTCTTAGTTTTTCTATACTTTCCCAAAAGTAGTCTTCATTGATTACGGAATGAACGCTACACCAACCCTCTTCGGCCAATGGAAGTACCGTCGGACTTCTCATGCCTGGAAGTAATTCAATAATTTGATCTAGTGAATCTTTTGGTGCATTGAGCAAAACGTACTTGTTGTTTCTTCCTTCGAGTACAGCATCTATTCTAAAAAGAAGCTGATCAACAAGTGACTTTTTTTCATCCGTCAGGGTTTTGGAAGAGATTAATACCGCTTCCGACTTCATCACCGTTTCTACTTCTTTGAGACCATTGCTCAGCAAGGTGGACCCAGAGCTTACAATATCACAAATACCTTCGGCCAAACCAATTCCTGGAGCAATTTCTACAGAACCACTGATTTCATGGATATCTGAGGTAATGCCATTTTCCTTCAAATAGTTACCAAGTATGACGGGGTAAGAGGTCGCTAACGACTTGCCCTCGAAATATGCTAATCCAGTATAGTTCAATTCTCTTGGAACAGCCAATGACAATCGACATTTAGAAAAACCAAGTTTCTTTATAACATCGGCTGATTTCTCTTTTTCTAAATGAACGTTCTCCCCTATGATTCCCAAATCAGCGATACCATCTTCGACATAGCCGGGAATATCATCATCTCTAAGAAAGAGAAACTCTATTGGGAAGTTGCTCGAATGAGCTTTTAACTTTTTCGCACCATTATTAAACTTGATACCACATTCTTTAAAAAGCTTTAAAGAGTCTTCGCTAAGCCTGCCAGATTTTTGAACAGCAACTTTAAGGTTAGTCATAAAATGAAAATAAGAAATTGATTGATATGGTTTGAAAAAAGACGGATTATTTGCGGGTTATTAGATTAACCACAATGATGGAAGTGATGAAGGTGTAGTTGCGTCTTTTTCATTGGGGCAAATGTAAAGTCACATTTGAAAAATACAAGGGATTTAGGGTCATTAAAAAGTAAAATATCTTAAACGTTGTTGATGCTCTTTTACAATCTCAATTCTTGCAGACCAATAAGACTTTAAAAACAAAAAAAGCGGATTTCAAAAAATCCGCTCTATGTATTCCTCAGTTAAGACAAAATTACTTCACATCAAGACCAAAAGTCCAAACTGGAACTTTGGCGTGGTTCACAATGTCTTCCGCAATACTTCCAGAAAAGAAATGACCTATTCCTTTTCTTTGGCGTGTTCCTAAAGCGATCATATCAGCTTCGATATCTTCAGCATAGGCGATAATGCCATCTTCTTCATTGTTGAAGTTATAGCTCTGAAATTCATAATTGGTAAGCTGATGCTCCTCAGCAAATGTTTTGAACACCTCTGTATCGTGTCTTGTGGTCGTAAAACTTGAAGGCGTGTTGATTTTTACAATGTAAAGCTTCGCATCAAATGCATCCTGCAGGTTTTTGACATGATTCACAAATGATCCAGAGGCATCTGAAAAGTTAGAAGCAAAAACAATTTTATTCACCTTATCTACATCATAAGGTTTTGCAACAGTAATAACAGGACATTTAGAATAGCGAACCATTCGCTCCGCATTTGATCCTACAAAAAATTCTTCTGCTCCTGTGGCACCTGACGTACCCATCACTACAAGTTCAATTCCTTGCGTCTTGATTTCCTCAGAAATTTCATTGAAAGGATTTCCCAAAACAATCTTATATTCAAGTTTAATATCTTTGAATTCAGCAGTTTGCATTAAATTCTCCATCTTCCCTTTGATAGATTGAATCAATTTACTCATGTAAATATTCTCCATCGGGTCGTAATCGTATACGCCCATCGTTTTGATCGTATCAGGAGTTGGTTGTTCGATGACATTGATCACCGTCACACCACAACTAGCATTTTTTCTACATAAGTCGACCGCAAATTTCAAGGCGTGGCTTGCTATCTCTGAGAAATCGTAGGGTACTAATATTTTTTCCATTTTTTATTTAGTCTTCGTTGAAACAGGTATAATTCTAAGTTAAGAAAATATATAATGCCTAAAAGCATTTATATGATATAAAACAACGAAATGAATTTTTGGTTGACGTAACAATTCTTGACTCTTTAGAAGGAAAGCTGCCCAAAGCCAAAAGCCAAAGCAAAAAGTAAAGTACTAATGGCCAACTGTTTTAAATAAGGGTCTAATTCTTTCGCATTCAACTTGGTCTTTACCGCTTTAAAATTCATGTACCACATCGGCGTAACCAAAAGAAAGATCCATTGAAAATAACTACTAGGATTAAGCAAATTATAAATGCAGGCTAGAATAAAACTTAGCCCCAAAAGCGCGCCATGGTATTTTACAGCGTTTGCTCTACCAATTCTCACTGGGATGCTGCGCTTGCCACTTTCACGATCCGATTTTATATCTCGAATGTTGTTAACATTGAGCACGCCTACAGCCAAGAGCCCACAAGAAGTTGCAGGCAAAAACATGCTGATTTCAATGGTGCGCATATGTGAAAATGCGCTTCCAATAACCCCAACTAACCCAAAAAATAACAAAACAAAAATATCTCCAAAGCCTGCATAGCCGTAAGGTGTCTTTCCTACGGTGTAACTAATGGCCGCCCAAATAGCCGCCACACCTAGAATAAGAAACACAAGCGCTAAAAAGAAATCATCTTGGAAGCTTAACCAAATAAGAGCAACGCCAGACAGTAAGGAAAGTAGACTGAAAATAATCAAAGCTACTTTCATTTGAGTCATAGTGATAAGCCCCTTTTGAACTGTACGTGAAGGACCCTCTCGTTTTACGCTATCCACGCCTGATTGGGCATCTCCATAATCATTGGCCAGGTTAGAGAGTACTTGAAGAAATAAGGTGGTAAGTAATGTCATACCAAATATCAACCAACTGAAATTACCTGCGGAATAAGCAAGTAAACCTCCAAGAATGATTGATGAGAATGCCAGTGGCAAGGTTCTTAGTCTAAAGGCTTGCATCCAAGCTTTGAAGCTGTGCTGATCCATCACTTACATTCTTTCAGGAACGTCAATTCCCAACAAGCCCATACATTTCTTTATGGTTTTCGCGACAACTTTTGACATGGTCACTCTCATTGCCGTGATATCCTCATTTTCAGCACCAAAAATCTGGACATCTTGATAAAAACTATTGTACAATTTAGCCAAATCGTAAACGTATTGAACAATAATGTATGGCGCATAGTCCTTCGCGGCGCTTTGCACTGCCGAAGGAAAGTCGTTTAATTTTTGAATAACTTCTGATTCTCGCCCGTGTAGTTCTTTGATCGAGTTTGAATCAAAAAAGGCTTGCACTTCTAGTGCGTTTGCCCTTCTCAAAATCGCTGAAATTCTAGCGTAAGTATATTGCACAAACGGGCCTGTATTACCCTGAAATTCGATCGACTCGGCAGGATCGAAAAGCATCCTTTTCTTGGGGTCAACCTTCAATAAAAAATACTTCAATGCTCCCAAACCAAGCGTTTTGTAGAGCGATTTTGCCTCGTCATCCGAGAGTCCATCAATTTTCCCAAGCTCGCGTGTCTGTTTCTCTGCGGTATCAAACATTTCTTGCATCAAATCATCAGCATCCACCACTGTACCTTCTCGAGACTTCATTTTTCCGGAAGGAAGGTCAACCATACCGTAGGACAAATGATACAACCCTTCGGCATACGGTCGTCCCATTTTCAACATGATTTTGAACAACACTTTGAAATGATAATCCTGCTCATTGCCCACCACATACACTGACTTATCAAAAGCAAAATCTTCATACTTATGGTCGCAAGTACCCATGTCTTGCGTAATATAAACCGATGTTCCGTCTCCGCGTAAAACGAGCTTTTCGTCTAGTTTTTCAGAGGTTAAATCTATCCAAACCGAATGGTCGTCTTTCTTAAAGAAAACGTTTTTTTCTAGCCCTTCATCTATGATATCCTTACCAAGTAAATAAGTATTTGACTCATAATATACTTTATCAAAACTCACTCCCATGGTCTCGTATGATTGATTAAAACCATCATAAACCCAACCATTCATTTTTTTCCAAAGAGAAACGACTTCTTCGTCACCGTCTTCCCACTTCTTAAGCATTTGCTGTGCCTCAAGAATCAGCGGAGCTTCCTTTTTTGCTTTTTCAGGAGCTACCCCATCTTGCACCAATACTGCTATTTCTGCTTTGTATTCTTGGTCGAATTTCACATAGTATTTGCCGATCAAGTGATCTCCTTTTATTCCTGCAGATTCTGGTGTTTCGTGCTCGCCAAACTTCTGATAGGCAAGCATGGACTTACATATATGAATACCTCGATCATTGACCAGGTTCACTTTATTTACCTCATAGCCAGAGGCTGCCAAAATTCTCGACACTGAATCACCTAAAAAGTTATTTCTCAAATGCCCTAAGTGGAGCGGCTTATTGGTATTGGGTGAAGAGAACTCAACCATTACTTTTTGACCATTCGAGGGAAAATGACCAAAACTGTCAGTGGCCAATTCTTGATGCAATAAATCAATCCATACTCGCTGGTCGATCTCAAGATTTAAAAATCCTTTAACTACGTTATAACCAGCTATTTCTTCACAGTGAATCTTCAAATATTCACCAATATCCGCGCCTGTTTGCTCAGGTCCTTTCTTTGACGCTTTTAAAAATGGAAATACCACCAGCGTGTAAGAACCATCAAATTCCTTCCTGGTGGGTTGCAACGATAATTGCTCGGCATCAAGATCGATGGCGTAAAGTGAACTTAATCCTGCCGATACTTTTGTTAATATGTTTTGAGTAATACTCATTATTGTTTTTTACTTAAATAAATTTCATCCATCATGCATCGTGCACTTCCGCCACCAAGCACCTCAATGGTGTTGATATCAGCATAAAATAGTTTCCCGTGCTTTTCCAAAACAAGCCTTTGACCTTCTTCTAAGCTGTCGAAAGCGGTTTTTGACATGACAATAAACCGATCACCATTTTGATTTTCTACCTGAAGCATATTCCCAGCAAACTGGTCTTTTTGAGCTTCAGAAATGGTCACGATTTCTTTTCCTGTTTTGACAAAAGAATCAATCACTTTTTTTCGCTCTGCCAAATCATCGATACTCTCAGCACAAAACAATGCAAATTCTTCACCGACGCACATCATTACATTTGTATGATAAATGGGTTTGCGCTCACCTTTTACGGTTTGGTTTGCAGTGAAAAGTACCGTTTGATAACCAATTTTTTCAGCAAAGTCGTTGGCTACATCCGGATGTGTTCTTTCCGAAATCGCCCCATAAATTAACTTATTTGGTCGGTCTAAAATCATGCTACCAGTACCTTCCAAGAACTTATCATTCTCCTCGAAATAACTCAGGTCGATGATTTCAGAAATCTCAAAATCATTTTTTAGCTGGTCGATGATCTCAGGTCTTCGCTCCTGACGCCTGTTTTCGGCGTACATGGGATAGAGAAAAAGTTGTCCATTTTCGTGACTGGAATTCCAATTATTAGGAAATATTGAATCGGGTGTAGACGGCTCTTTGGTATCTTCAATGACAATGACATGAACACCGATAGATCTCAATTTTTCTACAAAAGAATCAAACTCCGCCAACGCTTTTGATTGAATTTCTTCTTCCGAAAGTCCAGGTAATTGGGTTTGAAAATAATTGTTGATCGCTGTTTGTTCGTTCAGTTCAAACTTCACTGGTCTCACCATCAACAGCGTGTTTGTTATTTGCTTAGACATCCGTTCTTCTTAAAGGTAAGGTGGAACATCTCAACAACCCTTCTTGCTTGGCTATCTCGGCATATGGGATTTTTTCTACTTTAAATTTTTTACTCATCAACCAATCAGTCAAGCGGTTAAAGTTTTGCTCCACTACGACCACATCTGGAGCTATTGAGAAAACGTTAGAATTCATGTGATACATTTCTTCTGCGTCAATATGAAATAAGTTTTGATGTCCAAAAAGGTCAACCAAGAACTCATAATCTGCCGGTTTTCTAAAACCTTCTTTATGAATGATTCCATACTTTAAACCTACCGGTTGAAAGCAGCAATCAAGATGCAGTGCGTTTTCTCGGGCATTAATTCTTGATTTACTCAAGTCGAATTCCTTCACAATTCTATTTGGAAATTGCCTTTTCAAAAATTCAACACCCGCCGCGTTAGTTCTAGCGGTGATGTAATCTGGATAATCCTCACCGTGATAAGTACCTACCAAAATATAGTTTTGCCATAACATCACATCTCCTCCTTCAATATGCACATCCTCACTCGGTCGAATAACATTTTCGGAATCGATTTCGTCGATGATATAGCTTATTGCCTCCAGTTCATTTTCTCGGTCTGGCAAAATATTAGATTTAACCAAGGTATTATCTATGACAAAAGCGATATCTCTCGCAAATATTTGGTTACAATTTTCGATGTTTTTAGGTCGATAAACCTCTACACCGTACTTTTTAAACACTTTGTCAAAAGCTTCCATTTCCAGCAACATGTCTGGCTCTTTTGGATAAGTACCTGCCTTGATGTGTTCTAAAGATTTGGGATCATAAGCGTCTTCGAGCTTCGGCGTGCCTCCAAAACTAAAAGCGGATCCTAAGACAACTGCCTCGAGGGGTGAAGTTTCGTCTTTTATGTTTATCTGAATCATATTAGAAATTAAAATAATTAGCAAAAATACAATTTGCAGCCATTCTTTATCCATTAAACAAAAAAGATTCAGCAATGCGTATTCTTTAAAAATGCCGCAGGATAGTTGCGATGAAATTCTTAAGAAAAAGACGAGTTCAAAAAGATGTAGATTCGCCTTTTTTTGAACAACTTGTGACGTTTTTTAATTGATAAATACAAGAAGACTATATTGAATGAAAAGCTACGCTGATTTAATTGAACAAACATTTTATTTTCCTACCAAAGAATTTAAAGTTGAAGGTAATGAGTTACAATTCCATGGAGTAAAACTTATGGAAATAATTAAGGAATATGGAACACCCTTAAAACTATCCTACTTACCCAAAATCAGTGAAAACATCCAATATGCTAAGGAAATATTTGGCAAGGCGATTGAGAAAAATAAATATGCGGGCGATTACAAATACTGCTATTGTACAAAATCCTCACACTTTAGCTTTGTATTAGAAGAGGCTCTTAAAAACGATATACATATAGAGACGTCATCAGCCTTCGATATACCTATTGTTCGTAATTTGAATAAAAAGGGTTTGTTGGACAAGGATCGTTATATTGTTTGTAATGGTTACAAAAGACCGCTTTATGTTGAAAACATCGCAGATTTGCTCAACGATGGATTTGTAAATTGTGTCCCTGTTCTAGATAACTTGAAAGAGATAGACTACTACCATGAAAATGTAAAGGACGAGTTTAAGGTTGGCATCAGAATAGCAGCGGACGAAGAGCCTAACTTTGCGTTTTACACCTCGCGGCTAGGCATTCGATATGGAGATATCATTTCACACTACAAGGAAAAAATCTCCGGAACAAAAGCGAAACTAAAGCTGCTCCATTTCTTTATAAATTCTGGAATCCGAGATACCGCTTATTATTGGAGTGAGTTGAGTCGATTTGTTTACAAATATTGTGAATTAAAAAAAATCTGTCCTGAATTGGACACGATAGATATCGGCGGTGGTTTTCCAATCAAAAACTCACTCGGTTTTGAATTTGATTATGAATACATGACCGATCAAATTATCGCCAACATCAAATGGATTTGTGAAAAAAACCATGTTGAAGTTCCCACGATTTTCACAGAGTTTGGTTCTTATACCGTAGGAGAAAGTGGCGCTACCATATATTCCATCTTGGATGAAAAGTTGCAAAATGATAAGGAATTATGGTATATGATGGATGGATCGTTTATTACGCATATTCCGGATGTCTGGGGGCTCAATGAAAAGTTCATTATGCTACCTATCAACCACTGGGACAACACCTTTCATAGAGTGAATATTGGAGGATTAACCTGCGATAGTCAGGATTATTATGACTCAGAAGCGCATATTGGAGAAGTATTCTTACCACACAATAAAGAAGGTGAAAACCTCTATTTTGGCTTTTTTCATACAGGAGCATATCAGGAAGCACTCGGAGGATATGGCGGCATTCAACATTGCCTTATCCCCGCGCCCAAACATGTGGTCATTCAAAAAGATGCTGATGGTAACATTTCCTCCAAGCTTTTTGCTGGCGAACAGCAAAGTGAAGCTATGATGAAAATATTAGGATACGAATAAGCAATAAAAAAGGGGGTTTTGGACGTTTTATGTTCGAAGTTTTAAATTACCAAAACCCAACATTCCAAAACAGAGTATAAATTAAAATTATCTGTGCACAAAAATCTGGTGATCATACCGACCTATAATGAGAAAGAGAACATCGTAGCGATTGTAAATGCTGTGATGGATCTTCCCGTTGAGTTCCATGTATTGGTCATAGATGATGGTTCTCCAGACGGTACAGGCCAGCTGGTTAAAGACCTACAAGTAGAAAACCCTGAAAAACTTTACTTGATTGAGAGAAGTCGTAAGTTAGGGTTAGGTACTGCCTATATCAAAGGATTCGAATATGCCATCAAAAACAATTATGATTTCATCTATGAGATGGACGCAGACTTCTCTCACAATCCCCTGGATTTATTGAAATTATACAACTCTTGTGCGGTCGATGGTTACGATATGTCTATTGGCTCTAGATATGTTGGTGGCGTGATAAACGTGGTAAACTGGCCAATGGCACGAGTGCTCATGTCTTACTTTGCCAGCTGGTATGTGAGAATGGTCACCGGCCTCAGCATCATGGATACCACGGCCGGTTTTAAATGCTATTCTAGAAAAGTGATAGAGGCCATAGAACCCGCTAAAATCAATTTCATAGGATATGCTTTCCAGATTGAAATGAAATTCAATGCGTGGAAACGTGGATTCAGTATTCAAGAGGTTCCTATCATTTTCACTGATAGAACCAAAGGCGTATCGAAAATGTCAACGGGGATATTTAAAGAAGCGGTACTTGGAGTAATCGAGCTGAAAATCAGAAGTCTTTTTCGGAAATATCAACCAAGCCATGTATCAAAAAGGCCTAAATCCTATACGCTAGGTCAAATCAGTCAAAGCGGATCGCTTTAACAGGTGTAATCCTTGAAATAATCGCTACGGGAACAATTAACGTAAGTCCCACTATCGCGACACTCAACACATTTAAAATCAAAAGCGCTGGGTAATTGAATAGGATCGGCACGGTATCCATGTAGTAGTTTGTGGGGTCGAGTGGTATAAGCTGGAACTGAGACTGCAAAAAGCAAAAACCTAATCCAATAAGATTGCCCCAAAACAACCCTTTGATGATCAATTGAAGGCCATTCCAGATAAAAATCTTCCTAATTAATGCGTTTTCAGCACCTACAGCTTTCAATACGCCAATCATTTGCGTTCTTTCCATAATCAAGATGAGAAGAATGGAAATCATGTTTACACAAGCCACCACCAAGATCAAGGTGAAAAATATAATCACATTCCGATCCAACATTCTCAGCCAATCAAAGGTTTGCGGATACTTGTCACTGGCTTTATCTATATACAAGTCGTAATTCAAAAAATTGAAAAGCTCCTCCTCCATCCGATCCATATCGGTATCCTTTTTGAGATAAATCTCTAATCCACCGGCTTGCCCCGTTTTCCAATTATTGATTCGCGCCAATAATTTCAAATCGGCTAAAATGATCTTTTCATCAAAGTCTTCCAGCCCTGTTTCGTAAATCCCCGACACCACCACTTTTCTAGCTCTTGGGGGATTTTGCACGAAAAACAAGACAATTTCGTCCCCCACGCTCAATGTTAGATAATTCGCAATTTTCGCACTTATCAATACCTCTGTGGAGTATCCATCCTCAACAAATTCAGGGAAATTTCCCGCTATAATATTTCTCGAAAATGTATTCGAATCAAACGTATCACCAACGCCTTTTACAATGACTCCTTGTACTTCTTCATCCGTTTTTAGTAAGCCGGCTTTGTAGGCATATGGCACTACTCGGTCGATTTCTTCGTACTTTTTCAGTCCATCTACCAATGAGTCAGCCACATCGATTACATTATCTTCAAATGAGGTAGACAAGGAATATTTAGTAATATCTAAATGTCCTCCAAAACTGAATATTTTATCCTTAATGACTTTTTCGAAACCACCAAGCACCATAAATGCCACAATTAACGAGGCAAGCGCCACCGCTATACTGATCACCGCTATGCGATTGATCGTAGAGGAAAACGAGCCGTGCTCGTTTTTGCTAATCCTTTTTGATATAAAGTATGGAAGATTCAATTAAGATTGTGTTGAAGGGCAATATTACATGATATACTTTACAAAAAACACCCTAAGTATGTGGCCAAAAGCTGATTTACGAAACAAAAAACAAATGATTTACCGCATCAAAGTATTGACCAATTGTATGTTGGTTTTCCTGCTACTGTTCTCCTGTACCACCAAAAATGAAGAAAAAGTGCTACCAGGAGCCCATCAACTGGAAGCCTATTTACCTCTTTTGTCTGGGGAAAAAGTGGGGTTTTATGGAAATCATACCTCTTTGATTGATGGCACGCATACGATTGATTCTCTTCTCGCTCATGGAATCAATATTACCACCGTATTCTCTCCTGAGCATGGGATAAAAGGTAATGCCGCCGACGGGGAAATCATTGAAATTCAACCTCATAATTATGATTTCGAATTAATCTCACTTTATGGACGAAATAAAAAACCCAGCGCCGAACAGCTAGCCAATACCGAAGTATTGCTTGTTGATATTCAAGATGTAGGCGTTCGATTTTATACCTACAGCTCTACCTTGACCTATCTCATGGATAAATGTGCCGAGTTAAATATTCCAGTAATCATTCTTGATCGACCAAATCCGAATGGTAGTTATGTTGCCGGACCTTTATTAGATAGCTGTTGCTATTCCATCGTCGGTATGCATCCCATTCCTGTCGTTTATGGATTGACTTTAGGCGAGCTGGCTACTATGATCAATGAGGAAGGCTGGTTATCAGAGAAAAATAAGGTCAAGCTCACCGTCATTCCTGTAAAAAATTGGACTCATGATACTTTCTACTCACTACCCGTAAGGCCATCGCCCAATTTACCAAACGACCTGTCGGTAGCACTTTATCCAAGCCTTGCTCTTTTTGAAGGTTCACAAGTTTCTATTGGCAGAGGCACTGAGAGGCAATTTCAAGTGATCGGTCATCCATTGATCCGGGACTCTTCGTTTAGTTTTAAACCGACTCCAAACCTTGGGTCAAAATATCCAAAACTCGAAGGTGAGCTTTGCTTTGGGCAGTCTTTTGTTGGCACAAAGCCTAACTATGAATTCAATATTTCTTATTTCATTGATTACTATAATCTTCTGAAAGATGAGCTTGGCGAAGATTTTTTCAAACCTTATTTAAGCAAACTTATTGGCAACAAGGTTTTTCAGCAACAAATTATATCAGGTATGTCAGCAGAAGAAATTAAAACTACGTGGGAGCCGCAGCTGTCTGAGTTTAAAACATTGCGAAAAAAATACTTGCTTTACGACTAGACTTTTATAGGATATCGAAGCGCCTAATTTCGGCTAAACTAATAACGCTAATCTATTTTGTAAATCTTTTCTCAAATAGTACCGTGGAACTGAAGTCAGACTTTTAAATCATTCATTGTGTGATCTTAAAAATAGCTTCTTCAGATTTTTTGGCCAGCGTGCCAAATGTTAACATAACTCTATATCGTCCTCTAGAAATAAAAACCACCATCGTGTTGTGAAAAATCGCCAAAACTATTCAACACGCCTACATGATTGATTACAAATCGTGGTTACAATTTTTACCTCGTCATTCCATTGGCTAGTTTTACAGATACAAATGGAAAAGAAAGATCTCAGCATTGTATTCATGGGTACTCCCGAATTTGCAGTAGCAAGTTTGCGTGCGCTTGTTGAAAATGGTTTCAATATTGTCGGGGTGGTAACAGCTCCTGATAAGCCACAAGGCCGAGGTAAGCAATTGGGCATATCGGCAATCAAAGAATATGCCCTGACACAAAATTTAAGGGTTTTACAACCTACCAATTTAAAAGACCCTTTGTTTCACCAAGAATTGAAAGACTTAGCTGCGCAAGTACAAATCGTGGTAGCTTTTCGAATGCTGCCCGAAATTGTTTGGGATATGCCGCCTCTGGGTTCTTATAATTTACACGGTTCGCTACTACCCGACTACAGAGGCGCGGCTCCTATCAACTGGGCGATTATCAATGGGGAGGAGAAAACTGGTGTAACCACCTTCAAACTCAAACATGAAATAGACACTGGAAACATTCTCTTTCAAGAAGAAGAAATCATTTCAAAGTCGGATACAGTAGGTGATGTTTACATCAGGCTCATGCACAAAGGAGCCAAATTGGTGGTAAAGACTGCAGACGCCCTGTTGTCAGGAAAAGTGGAATTAAGCCCTCAAAATATTCAAGGTAAGCCTAAACATGCACCCAAAATATTCAAAGAAGATTGCAAAATCGATTGGAGTGACTCAGCCGATAAGATTCACAATTTTGTGAGAGGACTGAGTCCTTATCCCACGGCTTGGACAGAGATAATGGGCAAAACCATGAAAGTATATGAAGTGGAAAAGAGCGAGCACGACGCAGCTATTCCTATTGGCCATTTTCAAATTCATGATAAAAAAGAATTACTCGTAAAAACGAAAGACGGTTGCTTAAAAGTAAAAGACCTTCAGCTACAGGGAAAAAGAAGAATGTTGGCAGAAGAGTTTTTACGCGGTTTTCAAGTAGCCGATGCTAAAAACATTCAATAAAATTTGATCTATGAAAATTTCAATGATTGCGGCCATGGGCTCCAACAGAGTTATCGGTAAAGACAATGGTATACCTTGGCACTTGCCCGATGATTTTAACTATTTCAAATCAACCACTAAAGGTCATCATATAATAATGGGTCGAAAAAATTTCGAATCGCTCCCGAAAAACTACAGACCCTTACCTGATCGAACAAATTTTGTCATCACAAGAAATAAAAACTACGCGGAACCGGGTATCGAAGTTTTTCATAACCTTGAAGATGCTTTAGCCAAAACAAAACAAAATAATGAGGAAGAAGCGTTCATTATTGGTGGTGGTGAAATCTATAAAATGGGCTTGGATTATTGCGATCGAATTTATTTAACAGAAATAGATGGCGCTTTCGATGGTGATGTCCATTTCCCTGAATTTGATAAATCGGCGTATACGGAAGTTTCTCGCAAGCACCACGGTACTGATGAAAGACATAAGTATGCGTTTGATTTTGTCGTTTATGATAAAAAATAAGATATGAATACGCACCGAAGATTACTGAGCATTCTCCATATTGTGTATGGTACACTTACATTACTTGTCTTTCTTTTCATATCTACTGTCGTCAATTCGGCTTTGCCTTTTATCGAAGACAAAATTCCGCAGAACAATGGTGAGGTTATCTTCATTTCCATCGTATTTTCAACCATAAGAATCTTCTTGATTATCATTGCTATATCAGTACCACTACCATCTATTATTGGCGGTATAGCGTTATATAATAGTAAAAAATGGGGAATCATTCCATTACTCCTTTCCGGTTGTGTTTCTTTGTTAAGTTTTCCATTGGGTACTGGTCTTGGAGTTTATACTATTTGGTACTATTTAGCTTTGAACGAATCAAAAAAAAATGACGCAAATTAAGAATAGCATCATTCTTTTGACTGGAGCCTCATCAGGAATTGGAGAAGGCTTGGCTTATGAGCTGGCAAAAAAAGGCGCTAGATTGATCTTGGCTGCAAGACGAGAGGAAGAATTGAACAGAGTCAAAAGTCATTGTGAGCACCAAGAAAATATTGAAATACTACCCTTAGATCTTTCTAAAAGTGAAGAAATAGCCACCAAGGCAAAAACAGCGGAAACTTTTTTTGGTCCCATAGATTTACTTATCAACTGTGGTGGTATCAGTCAGCGTGATAAAATCATCAATACTGACATTGAGGTAGATCGTAGATTAATGGAGGTCAATTATTTTGGCACCATTGCTCTTTCAAAAGCATTGCTCCCGGGTATGATTGCGCGTAAATCTGGACATCATGTGATCATTACATCGGCAACAGGAATTATAAGCACACCATTACGGTCTTCCTATGCTGCCTCCAAACACGCACTTCATGGTTTTTTCGATGCTCTAAGAGCAGAAGTTTTTGATGACAATATTCAAGTAACGATGGTATTACCAGGTTATATCAAAACACAAATCAGCATCAATGCGTTAGTTGGGGATGGCTCCAAACAAAATACCATGGATGAGGCACAAGCTTCTGGCATGACTGCCGAAGAATGCGCCAAAAGAATCATTCACGCCATAGAGAAAAATAAAGAAGAAGTTTACATTGGCGGATTAAAGGAAGTAGCTGGGATTTATTTGAAACGATTTTTTCCAGGTATTTTTTCTAAAATCGTTAGAAAAACAGCTGTTACTTAATTGACCATGCGCCTAAAACTGCTCGTTTTCTTTCTTTCAATATCTTGTGCTTTATTGGCTCAAAACACGAAAACCAATCAATTAGCGGTTAAATTCAAGACTGTTGCGAGTGTGCAAAAGGCAGCACAAAAAAAGGTAATTCAACCAGATGACCTTTCAAAGATGCAGTCTATTCAAAAGGTAGCGCCAATACTTCGATCAATCGCTGGTCAACGTACTGCCTCTTCTTCCATCCTATCAGGCGTTCATATTATCACTTGTAATGATATATCATCCGCCAACGAGTTACTCAGTAGACTCCTAGAATATGACAATGTTCTTTATGCTGAACCTATTTACCAAGAACAGCTACTCCTAATCCCCAATGATCCTGACGCACAACAAGGTGGCAACCAAGAGTATCTTGAAGTAGTCAAAGCCTATGAAGCCTGGGACATAAATCAAGGGGACCCCAACATTGTAATTGGTATTGTTGATACAGGACTAGATCTTTTACACGAAGATATTGTTGACAATATTTATATCAATGCTAATGAAATACCGAATAATGGTATCGATGATGATAACAATGGTATGATCGACGATTACCAAGGTTATGATTTTGCTGATAACGACAGTAATCCTCAATCCGAAACAAGCTTTCATGGCAATAGAGTTGGCGGAGTAGCAGGGGCAGTTCCGAATAATGGCATTGGTATGGCTGGCATTGGCTTCAATACCAAAATAAGTCCGCTCAAAGTATTTCAAACAACATCCAATTTATCATCAGGGAACTATGGCGCTATCATATATGCGGCAGACAATGATTATGATGTGATCAATCTTTCGTGGGGTTCTACGAATTCATTCAGTCAGTTTAGCCAAGATGTAATCAATTATGCAGTTTTAGAAAAAGATGTTGTGGTGGTGGCTGCTGCTGGAAACACCCCTGAGGAACTCGACTTCTATCCGGCAAGCTATGACAATGTACTATCTATAAGTGCAACAAACTTAGATGACTCTAAAGCAAACTTTGCCTCCTACAGCACCAATGTGGACTTAGTGGCACCTGGTAATCAGATTTACAGTAGTTTTAGAGACAATGGCTATGCGCGAGACAATGGCACCTCTTACAGTGCGCCAATGGTTGCGGGAGCGGCGGCTCTCATGCGTTCACAGTATCCCGAGCTTTCCGCACGCCAAATAATGGAACTCATACGTGTCAATACCGATGAAATTTATGACCTCACGGCCAATTCTCCATATTTCGAAAAACTCGGCAAGGGCAGATTAAATATCGAAAAGGCATTGTTGCGCGAGAATAATAAGTCGCTGAGAGTAACTGATTTTTCTCCATCAGGCACTTTTGATACTTATGTTTTTTTCGATGATTCCGTAAAGCTAAACCTCGAAATGCTTAACCACCTTGGTACACTTGACAATGTAAGTTTATCGATTAGCAGCACATCGAATTTTGTGACCATATTAAATGATGAGCTACCACTGGGCAGTGTTTCATCAAACGCCAATTTAAAAAATAACAGTACCATTTTATATCTATCGGATGACACCCCACCGGGTGAAGAAATTGTTGTTCGAATTGGAATCAGCGATAATGATTACCTCGATTACCAATACTTGAGGTTCAAAACCCAAGAAAATTTTCTAGTCAACGATAATGCTAAATTTTCTATGACAGTTGCAGGAAATGGAAATCTTGGGTTTGCCGAAGATGGTTTTTCCAATGGTAACGGTATCGTCTGGAATGGGAATAAAATTGCGAATAATATTGGTCTAGCTATTTCCGCCAACAACTTAATCTCTGATAATTGGCCTTTAGAAAAAGATGCAGTTATTCGTTCACGTGATTTTTTACTCCAAAAAAATATTAAACTTCAACGACAGGAAAATGCAGATTTTACGACTTATTCTGTTTTCGAAGACGCGATTGCCAACAATCCTCTGGGCGTTACCATAGAACAAAAAACGTTTTCTTTCGACAGTACAATATTGTCAAATGGCATGATTCTCCAATCAAGATTGATCAATACTTCGGCCGATACTATCAAGGGGTTAAAGGCTGGACTTTTCACCAACTGGAACTTAACGAGTGCGCCATCAAATAGGAGTTATTTTGATCAGGGTGTTTTGATTGCCCAAAATAATACGGGATCGATCTACACTGGCATTAAGCTTTACGCTGAAAAATCACCTGTTTATCAGGCCATTGACGCAGATAATTTCAATGGAAATACGCTTGATATTCCACTGTCGTTTTCTGATTCATTAAAAATCGCCTTACTGAAAGAGTCTGCTTTTGACAGTGCTGGATTCATAGGCTCGGGTAACGACATCATCAATATTCTTGGCTCGGCTGGTGATACGCTCTTGTTGGGCTCAAGTATTAAAAAAACATACCTCATAGCCGCAGCGTCAAGCCTTGACTCTCTTTTTCTAACCATTTCCGCTTTAGAAGCGCAATACGAAAAGATATTGAGGCGGCCAGTTTTATTGAAAAAAGTCCTTTCCTGTGAAGGCGCCATACAACCGATAATCCCTGAGCCGGGAAGCGATTTTAGATTTTATACCGACGTATTTGGGGAAAAAATGATTTTAGAAAACGACACTTTAGTGATTTCAGAAATTACAGGTGACACGGCTTTTTACGTTCAAAAAGTGAATGAAAACTATTTATCTGATATTCAAAGAATCGATATTGAGCTGACTTCCAAAGTCAGTCAATTTTTAATGTCTACAGATACGCTCTACCTCGACGATCCAATTAAGAACTTCGTCACTTTTACAGACCTCAGCTTTAACGCGATAAATTGGCAATGGAATTTTGGAAATGAGACGCAGGCTTCCATTCAGAATCCTTCTACCCTTTACAACTCAGCTGGTACTTACCAAGTGAGTCTAACAGTCACCAATGAAATTGGGTGCTCCGATATAGAAACCAGAACGCTGGTAGTGGCTCCAAGACCTTCATTGCCTTCAATTGAAGACATTTTCATCTGCCCAGGCGAAATCGTAGTATTAAAGACTGAGCAACAGGATTCTTTACTTGTATATAAATCGCAAACCGACAATAGGCCAGTTGTCAGAGGGTCTGAAATTAATATCCAGCATATGGACAATGATACTATTCTCTATGTTACAAGATTAGCAGACGGATTTGAAAGCCTGAGGAAAGCAGTTAAGATAAATAAGTCGTCCGTCAAAGCCAATTTCATTTATAAGCCTGACCTTGCCAAGGAGACTGTAGCCATTCTGCTGATCAATCAATCTATCGCCGATTCGATCAGATGGCAGATAAGCAACGAAGTATTTTATACCGATTCAGTTTCAATTCCGGTGAATTCATCATCCCTTTCGGTTACGTTGGAAGCTTTTGATTCTTTGGGTTGTGTGGATGTTAATACTTCGGTCATTGATTTCACGCAATCAGCTACACCTACTGTGCAATTTGATCAACCATGCCGAGGTACTGATCTGATCATCCAACCAAAGAATGGAAAATATTTTGGGCTTTATGCTGATGTTGCGCTAACCTCATTAATCGCTAAAGGCGAAAACTTTGAAATAAAAGAAATTAACGATACGCTGAACTATTTCATCGCTGGACTGGACAGCATTTTACCAAGTACTCCAGTAAATGTAATCATTAAGCCAATAGCCTATGAAGTAGAAGTTATCGCCTCACCGTCAAGGCTTTATTTGTCTGAGTCGAAAAGAGTGAATCTCAGCACTGACAATCCTAAAACAACTTCATGGAGTTGGTTCCTGAATGATACTTTCTTTGAAACAGCCGCAAATCCAATTATATTCTTCGACAGTGTTGGCACTTACAAGCTTACTTTAAATGCTGTCTCCGTTGACCATTGTGTTGAATCTGTTACCTTGAACTATGAAGTGCTACAATCAAGACCGATAACATTAGCGAGCCGTCGAAATTATGATGTAAATCTTTTTCCAAATCCAGTCAAAAACAGCTTAAAGATTGATACTCAACTACAGATCAAGCGCCTCACTATAAACTCAATTATGGGCAAGGAAATGAAAGTTATATCCGAGATTCAAAACCGAAACATAGAATTAAACATGAGTGAATTTAAATCAGGCATCTATTTCATCACCATTCAAACTGAACTGGGTGTTTTTACAGAAAAGATTTATAAAATAGATTGATGAT
The DNA here is from genome assembly GCA_040218415.1 of Cyclobacteriaceae bacterium. Taxonomy (GTDB): domain Bacteria; phylum Bacteroidota; class Bacteroidia; order Cytophagales; family Cyclobacteriaceae; genus JAVJRN01. The sequence goes on along the minus strand of JAVJRN010000019.1, from coordinate 39,717 downwards.
TATTTTAATCGTAATTGGGACAATTATTACGGTTGCGGCACTCATTGTCGTCATCGGTTATCTTTTGAGTGCCCCTGGCTATTTGGGTAAAAAAAGTGAGCATTTTGATGGAAAAAAATTCTTTACTCCAAATGGCAAACCTGGCAAAGGAGGTAAAGACCTGTTTGATTGGATGATTACCCGTAAAAAGGGAAAATGGACGTCCAATTACGAAACCTTTCAAGGATCCAAACCTCAAAGCATGGTTCATGATGACCTGGTTGTCACTTTTATAAACCATAGCACCTTTCTTATTCAGACAGACAGCCTCAATATACTTACCGACCCTGTTTGGAGTAAACGAGTCAGTCCCTTTTCTTTTTTAGGACCAAAAAGAATGAGACCTGCGGGCATACGATTGGCCGATTTGCCAAATATTGATCTCGTATTGCTGAGTCATAATCATTATGACCATTTGGATATCCAAACACTTAAAAAGCTTAACGATCAATTTAAACCCTTGATTATTACCAGCTTGGGTGTAGGAAAGTATCTAAAAAAACAAGGAATTACCACTTATAAAGAACTTGATTGGTGGGAGAAAGCGAGTGTTGGTGTAGAAGTCACAGCAGTTCCCGCCCAACATTTTAGCGGTAGAGGCATGTTTGACCGAGATAAAACGCTATGGTGTGGTTTTACCATGAAAACATCTACACGAAAATTATATTTCGCTGGAGACTCTGGCTGGGGAAAATTTTTTAAAGAAATCGGCGCTAAGGAAGGGCCATTTGATTTATCCTTCATCCCTATTGGTGCTTTTCAACCACTTTGGTTCATGAACCCGATACACATCAGTCCTTTTGAGGCAGTGGATGTACACCGAGCAGTCAAAAGTAAACTGAGCTTAGCCATGCATTTCGGCACGTTCCCTTTGGCAGATGATGCTCAAGGAGAAGCTGAAAGTGAATTTCATCGTGCCGTCAAAAAACGACAACTTCCGCCGAATGAATTTTTGATCCCGGAAGAAGGGGTACCGCTTAAATTTTAACGTTTTACCAACGTTCTCTTCCCTCCCAAAATCCGAAAATCCAATTTCCTGGCGCATTAGGATCACTACTTTTAAAAAACTGCTTAAAAGCTTTGCGTAATTCGTCGTGACTCAGCTGACCATCATTGTTAATATCTAATTTGGTAAAAGCTTTTGCCGAATATTTAATGTCGATCCGGTAGGCCATAAATAGATCGGTAAATTCATCTACCGATAAAAAACCATCCTCATTTTCATCAAAAATGTCTAAAATATCACTCACAAAACTTTCGACATGCAGGTCATAAAGCTCATCAGAACCATTGACAATATTGCTATCACAAAAAGTCAACCATTCCTCTAATGAAGCATGGTCTGAATATTCGCCAGTGAAACTTTTAAATCCACTCCATAGCTTACTACATTTTGCTATCAATTGGTCATATTCATCTGAGTCCTCCGACAATACCCATAAGGTGGCTAAATTTTCCCCAATGGAAATGAAATCTTTTCTTTCAAGTACACCATCTCCATTGAAATCCAGAAGATTATAATAATGAGCAAGCTTATTGCGCTGCAGGTCTGTAATCATGTCTTTAATAATTCAAAAACTAAATCAGTATAAAAATCGATTCTAGAATATTTAGATTGCAAGGCAATCATAATTTCAGTGGTAAAAATATACAAGTTTTTAAGATGCCAACATACGCCGAGATAATTACTATTGGAGATGAAATATTATACGGACAAACTTTAGATACCAATTCGCATTGGATGAGCGCCGAATTAGATCAAATTGGCATTAAAGTCATTCGAAAAACGACGATCGGAGATCAAAGAGACGAAATTTTAACAAGTTTCAAAGAAGCGGAAGCTCGCGCCGATATTATTTTAGTCACAGGAGGTTTAGGGCCTACCAGCGATGATCTCACTAAGCCACTATTAACCGAATATTTTAATTCCGAACTGATACTCAACGAAGAGGCTTTGGCCGAAATCGAAGCGCTTTTCAAACGAGTGAACAGAAATATGAGCGATGCTAACCGTGGACAAGCCATGTTACCCAAAGCTTGCGAAAAAGTGACCAACCGATATGGTACCGCTCCGGGCATGTGGTTTGAGAGAAATAACAAAGTATTCATTGCCATGCCAGGTGTGCCTTATGAAATGAAACATATGATGGCAGATATTCTTATTCCACGCTTAGCAGAAAAATATGTGGATGGTGTGATTCACCACAGAATGATAAAAACCATCGGCATTCCAGAATCGACACTTGCAGACCTCATCAATGATTGGGAAAAAGCGCTTCCTAAACATATAAAATTGGCTTATCTGCCCAGCTTCGGTCAAGTCAAACTTAGACTTACGGCCTTTGGCAGTGATATTGGGATTTTACGAAAAGAATCACAAGCCTTAATTGATGCGGTGATTCCTTCCATTGATAAGCACGTATTTGGATTTGACGATGATGAAATTGAATATGTGATTGGTAAAAAACTTATACAATCGAAGAAAACCCTGGCTTTTGCTGAAAGCTGTACAGGTGGTTACTTATCGCATTTAATTACTAAAATACCAGGAAGTTCGGCTTACTTCAAGGGCGCTATCGTTTCCTATGCTTATGATGTGAAAGAGCGATCACTGGATGTGAATCATGGCATGATGAACGAAATGGGGGCTGTGAGCGAAGAAGTAGTGGTTCAAATGGCTAAAGCTGTAAGAGAAAAGCTTCAATCTGATGTTGGCATTTCAATCAGTGGAATTGCTGGCCCAGATGGTGGCACTGAAGACAAACCTGTAGGAACCGTTTGGATTGCCTACTCCGATAAGCATAAGACAGTCGCGAAAAAATACCAATTCTCAAAAGACAGGATATTGAATATTCAATTTGCCGCGACTACCGCTTTAAATATGTTTAGAATAAACTTTTTAAGCGAATAACAAATGAATTACCTTTGCAACACCCCAAAATAAACCCAAAACAAAATAATCTATGGCTACAGTAGAATTGGTGATGCCCAAAATGGGCGAAAGCGTAATGGAAGGAACCATCCTTAATTGGCTGAAAAATGAGGGTGATGTCATTGAAGAGGATGAATCCATTCTCGAAGTAGCTACTGATAAGGTAGATACGGAAATTCCTTCGACACACGCCGGTGTATTAAAGAAAATACTAGCCAAAGACGGAGAGGTAGTTGAAGTAGGTAAACCAATCGCCATTATTGAAATTGAAGGTGAAGTGGAGACCTCACCAGAAACAGAGGATGTACCTGATCAGGCCATCATTGCGGAAGCCGAAAAATTAGTCGAAGCGGCTGTTTCTGAGCACTCTGTTTCAGCCACCGAATCTCAAAGTGATCGATTTTACTCTCCACTGGTGCGAAGCATTGCGAAGGCTGAAGGAATCGCGCTATCAGAGCTGGATGAAATACCAGGATCTGGTCTAGAAAGTCGGCTCACTAAAAGCGACATGATGGCCTATCTTGAGAAGAGAAAGCAAGGACAGGAACTTGTAAAACCTGCGACAACCGCGGCAACCCCGAATGTCGTAGATACTACGCGAGCTGTACCAAAAGGCGTACCTGCTGTAATTTCTGGTGAAGATGAAATTATTGAGATGGATCGTATGCGCAAAATGATCGCAGAGCGTATGGTCGCATCTAAGCAGATAGCGCCCCATGTTACCTCTTTTGTAGAAGCTGACGTTTCAAGTATGGTGAGCTGGAGAGGTAAAATGAAGCATCTCTTCATGGAGCGCGATGGACAAAAACTAACCTTTACACCTATTATCATAGAAGCGGTGGTTCGAGCGATCAAGGACTATCCTATGATCAACGTACAGGTAGATGGAAATCGGATTATCAAGAAAAAAAGCATCAATGTCGGAATTGCTGTGGCGCTTCCTTCAGGAAACTTAATTGTGCCAGTCATTCATAATGCCGACCAGCTCAACCTTATAGGTCTTACACAAAAAGTGAACGATTTGGCCAAAAGAGCACGTGAAAACAAGTTAAAGCCAGACGAATTATCAGGCGGAACTTATACCGTCTCTAATGTCGGCTCCTTCGGCAATGTCATGGGCACACCCATTATCATGCAACCGCAAGTGGCCATTTTAGCACTTGGCGCAATTCAAAAGAAACCTGCAGTTATTGAAACTCCAGCAGGCGACTTCATTGGAATCAGACATAAAATGTTCTTATCCCATAGCTATGATCACAGAGTGGTTGATGGAGCTTTGGGCGGTATGTTCGTAAGAAGGGTCGCTGACTACTTAGAAAAATTCGATGTAGACAGAGTGAGCTAATAATTATTTCCGTAAGCAAGGGCATCTTTAAAACAGGATGTCCTTGCTTACATAAATGCCTTGGTCTTTCTGCTATTGATGATTCCCTTGCCTCAGCCAATAAAAGCAAGTGACTTGGTTCAATCACCAACACAAATTTTCTATATATAAAGTTTGTCTAAGATTTGATTTAACCCTCCAAGCAATCCTTTTTTAGTAAATTAGGAAAATGGATCATCATCACGATCATGATATTAAAAAGCTAAAAACAGCCTTTTTCCTCAACTTATTTTTTACCGTTGTGGAACTCATTGGCGGACTATGGACCAATAGTATTGCCATCATTTCGGATGCCATACATGATTTAGGCGATAGCGTTTCATTGGGACTTTCTTGGTACCTACAAAACATTTCCACCAGAAAACCAGATAAAAAATACAGTTATGGATACAAGCGATTTTCAATTCTAGGTGCGATCATAAATTCTATCGTTTTAATCTTAGGGTCGATATTTATTGTTGTAGAGTCCATTCCCAGATTAATTAATCCTGAATCTCCTGACACCAATGGAATGATCATTTTATCGATGGGAGGATTAATTTTTAATGGATTGGCCGCATATAAACTTCATGGTGGAGAATCGATCAACTCAAGATCTGTTTACTTGCACCTTTTGGAAGACGTATTAGGTTGGTTTTTCACCTTAGTGGCTTCTGTCATTATGCACTTTTATAACGTGCCAATACTTGATCCTATCCTAGGTGTTGTGATCGCCTTATTCATTTTGTCGCAAGTATATAAGAACCTCAAAAAGGCCATAAAGGTCATTTTACAAAGAACACCCGAGGGTATAGATTTAGACAAGGTTCAAGCAAGCCTCAAGTCTAATAGCCATATTCGAAGCATCCATGATTGTCATGTTTGGACGATGGATGGCCAGTATCATGTATTGTCTGTACATGCAGTTTTGTATGACAACAAATCTATTGAGGAGCTATTTTCATTAAAGGTTGAACTAAAAAGAAAACTCCGCGAGCTGAGCATCAATCACGCAACGATAGAGTTTGAAAAATTTGACGAAAACTGTGAATTAGATCAAAAAGTATAGCTTAACCGAAAGGCGAGTCTATTATCAGCAATGATGACGGCTATGCCATCAGAATTGAAGCGCTGATGAATTGGTATTTTAAAACTCGCATTTAAAATGAAATTATTCCATAAAATTTGAGCTCCTGTGTTGGACATCAGTACCTCACCGCCTGTATTAGACTGCTCCACAAATCCGTCATTATGAATACCCCCATACTCAAAATAGACACCTAACAAAGGCATTAATATCGCCTCTGAAATCTTCATTTTCCAGAAGATATTTGAAGTCGCGGTGACTTGGTTACCAAACTTATAGCCATAATCATTTTGTGTATTAAACTTCAGCGATAGGTCAGAATTCACACCAATATTTTCAAACATTAAGGTATGATTCAAAGACATAATATAGTCTACACTACCAGAGCCTAGTTGAAAATTTTGATTGACCAACACCCCGTCATCTTGCTTATCAAACCGGCCAAATGGTAGCTTGATACCGACACCCACTAATAGTGTATGGTTGATGGATAACTTATCGTCTTTACTATTATCGAAAAAACGATACGACAATAGCACTGATGGATCCCCTATTCCATAATCCTTGATATTTTGATGGCTACCAGACATCTGGTTAAAGGAGAAAGGCAAAATAATTGAAGCTTGTAAGCGATTATATAGCGTAAACATAGAGGTAACCTCAAATCGATTGAAACTATCATCGGAATACTCATCCTCTAATACTTTACTATTGTATTGCATTTGTGCTGAAAACTTAGCAAAAGAATAATTAACTCCTATAAATGAGCTTGACATTTGAGGGAGCAAACCAAAATAAGTATTGCCCAAAGAACCACCACATGCATCACAGCTTTTTGCTTGATTTAGACACAAAAGCCATGTAATTAATAAAAAGACTTTTTTCACGACTACTTAAAAAATGTGGGGTTTGAAATAAAATTTGCGTCAGTCAAAGCTTCTAAAAAAGCAATAATCTCCACTTTTTGATCTTCGGTCAAGGGAATTCCAAGTTTCTCGCTGTTCAAGGATGCATCTAATGTTTCAGAATAAACGACACCTTCATTGTAGTGATCCAATACCTCCTCAATGGAGGAAAATCGACCATCATGCATGTAAGGTTTCGTAAGCATTACATTCCTCAGGCTGGGCACACGAAACTTTCCGAAATCGCTTTCAACCTCAGTAATTATTCCTCTTCCCAAATCATCAAATTGACTATCGAGTCCATTATTTCTAAAACTTTGATCTGTAAATAGCTCACCAGAGTGACAGGTTGCACATTTCTCTTCAAAGACCTCTAGTCCTTTTAGTTGGAGACTGGTCAACTCTCCTTTGTTCAAACGATACCGATCGTAAGGAGAATCAGCTGAGATCAACATTACCATAAACTGAGACAATGCATGAAGCATTCGAGGTGTTGAAATAGAATCCGTACCAAATGCTTTCTCGAATAAAGCAGGATAGGAATCTGTATTGCGTAGCTTTTCGATGGCCTTAGCAGTTTTCTCATCCATCTCCAATGGGTTCTCAATAGCATTTAATGGAATAAAATCTACATGTATGACTCCCCCATCCCAAAAGAAATTATTCATAAAAGCAAGATTGGTCATCTGAGGTGCATTTCTAATACCTACACGGTCGTCAACGCCTAAGCTTAATCTATGTTGAGGATCGGCAAAAGCCACTGACTGATCGTGACAAGAAGAACAGGCCACTAAACCATCTTTTGATAATATTGGGTCAAAAAACAGTGCTTTTCCTAAGTTGAAACCATCCTTCGTTACTTCATTGTTAGAAAAAGTATAAGTTGGTTCAGGGAAGTGCTCTGGCTTGACAAAGGCAAATTCCTGTTTAATATCGACCGCTTCAGGTGATTGTGAATCATTGCAAGACCACAAAAAACATGAAGCCAGAACTGTCATAAGTTGAGTTTTATTGATGCGCATGGTCAATACTAAATAAGTCATCAAGGTTCTTAGTTATGAGTCTACCTGTTCTTGGAGAATGAACGCTATTTATAATAGAAAAATCTACTGGGTTTTGCCCATCAAATACAGATCCTACGTCCATCAGAATGTGTACAGCCGGATATTTAGTATGGTTGATCTCGACTGCATCAAACTCAAGAGTATAAGTCTGATTATTATTAATCGAACCCCAGCCACCTATATGATAGCCAAACCCAAAAGGATTGGACTCTTCTATGGTATCGCCAAATGAGTCTCCATTCGAATGTGGTGACTGGCCTTCCACTTTCAAAGCAATATATCCTGAATTCCATGTCCAAAACATACCATCGAGAAATATCCCCGTTCCCTGTGTTACTCCTTCCTCATTTACACCCATAGTAAAAGTCACTTTATTATACGTGCCTGCTGGAATATTTTGAAGAATGATATTTCTACTGTCAGGTTCGGATTCGTTGATTAAATAGTATCCGCTCAGAAAATCGGTACTTACATTCATTGAGTCGACATAGTATACCCCATTAGGGCCTTCGAGCACTATTTCACTAATGATGTACTTCACCAAAGTCAAATTATAAGCCTGCCCCATAGCAGTTTGGAAAGGATAATTTTGACTTAATGGCTGCTCTATAATTCCACTAGATTGCGATCCTACAATATTGTCAAACTTGAGTTCAATTGATCCGTGGGTAGAAATTAGCTCATCATTATTGGAGCATGCTCCAATAATGATAATCGCTGATACGTATAAGATATTTCTAATTGTTCTGTACATGATGAACTTGAAAAGCGTTAATTAAATTCTCAGCTATTGGCTGTCCAGCCGCTGGTGAATGAACTTGATAAGTCGACGAAAAGTCAACATTATTAACTCCGGAAATCACCTTTAGAACATCCATTTTAATATGAGTCATCGAGGTTGAGCCATTAGAGACAGTCAAGCTAACGGGCAGGTCAAGTCCTATTGATTTAATGTTATTTGTTTCTCCCCAACCCCCAATATGAAATAAAAAATGATCACTTTCTTCAAGACCAGATGCAGCACTATTACCTTCTAACATAAAGGCAACATAACCTACATTCCAATTCCAAAACCATGCTCCGTTTGAAGGATCCAAAACTCCGCCAGTTGCTCCTTCCATTACCATTTCTCCCGGTACTCCCAATGTGAACTCTATTCGATCGTAATTTCCTTGTGGGATATCGTTAAAATTAATCATTTGGGAGGATGCCTCATGTTCTAAAATATGATAAACACCTTCGGCACTTTCAGCGCTTACAGTTACTGAATCAATGTAATCCATTGTTTCCCCTGTTCCTACCAATTTTATTTGGGTGATATAATATCCTAAAACATCAATATTGAAGTTTTGATTCATACTGTTTGTGAATGAAAAGCTCTCGTTAAACTTGTAAGGTACAAGCGCAACTTCTTCCTCACCGACAACATTATCGAAGCGAATAGTCACAGAACCTGTTGCTGATGTTACAATCTCATTATTGTCATCACATGAGACAATAATTACTATACAGGCCAAAGCCCAAATTGATAAAATGCTATTTTTCAAAATAAATATAACTGTTATATGCCTCTTAATTCACATTAGAGACAATGATGAAAATTATAAAAAACTAAACTAAATGGTTAAGTCTTTTTGCCGGGGAGGCTGAAAAATAGCTGTGAGAGGTGCGTCCTTGATTGCAGGTGAAAGGTAGCCAAGATGCACATTAATGCGCATAGATTCAAACCTTTCAATTTCACCGAAATACGCCTGATAAAAGAAAAAATTAATGGCTATGAGCGTATTTGATTGAGATTGTTGTTGGTCTTGCTGATTCTTGGTCTTATTAAGCTGAGCAGCCAAATAACATTTTCCTCCGCAAATAGTCATTGGTTTTGTCCTGTTAATACAAAGCACTTTAGATATATAATCTCTCCTTGCTTCAAAATCCAAGTATATCAACGGAAGCGCCAGCGTATTCAAGAAAATGAATAGCAATAACACTAATGATATGAATGTTTTGGTCATTCTCACTATGTAAAGATGTATAGAGATCTTTTAGAAATCAAAAGCCTCACTAAATATGCTATCATTTTTCATGAATATTTAACATTCGGTTACAGTGAAGATTCTCTTTCTACCAAAAATCGACAGCTCCTTACCAATTATCTAATAGATCTCTTGTCACTTCCTGAGTCGCACTACTTTCGAAGAAAAAAAGAGATGAAAAAGATATTTATAGTAGACGACAATGAGATGATGAGAGCTTTCCTTCAAGACTTTTTTAAGAAAAGCTACGAAGTTACATCCTTCGCCTCAGGCGAAGAAGCACTAGCCCACATCACCAATCAGACAAAACCAGATTTATTATTGCTCGATTTTGAATTGGAAGGTATCAGTGGATATGACACCATGAAAAGTTTGAAAGCATCAGAATTATTCAAAGACGTTCCGGTCATGTTTTTATCAGGTAAGCAAAAAAGTGAAATCAGAATTGTTTGCTTAAAAGCGGGCGCGGCTGACTTCATTTCTAAGCCTTTCAACCCAATGGAGCTTTCGCTAAAAATTGAAAAATATCTTTCAACTTCTAATTAAAAACGCCATGAACCGCACAGAAATACTCTTGATCAACACCCCTATCAATGCTGGCAAAATACTCAACATAGGGTATCAAACAACCATATATGATGACGCCTACAGCGCAAAAGCTGGATTAAAACATCGCTTAGCTAATGGTAAAAAAATGCCCGGGCTGATCATTGCCGGGTTTGATAGAAGTGATTTTTCCTTCAACGAGTTAGTAGGTTGGATGGAAGGCCTTGATAAGAAGATTCCGATCATGCTGTGCGATCATGTTATAAATGATGAATTACTGGATGCCGCTAAAGAATACCAAGTGGTCGACGTAATCAAACCTGAAATAGAAATCGATGTACTCAAAACCAAAATCGACTCAGTCATTAGTCTTAGAAGTACACAGCTTCCTTTGAAAAGAGTAAATAAAGGTATTTCTCTGAGTAAAAGAGTTTTTGATATTGCGCTTTCAGGTGGATTGCTATTGATGCTTTCTCCATTATTTCTTCTTGTCATCATCGCGATAAAACTTGAGTCAAAAGGTGCCGCCTTTTATTGGCAAAAGCGTGTGGGCACAGGCTACAAAATTTTCAATTTCTACAAGTTCAGATCCATGCGAGTAGATGCCGATAGCATGGTCGATCAATTGATGAAAAACAACCATTATGCTACTGCCAACAAGGAAGTAGATCCAATGATCTTGACGAACGATCAAACAATGCTTTTTGATGATCAAGGCTCAATCAGCGAATCACAATATCTCGACAAAAAGGTAGCCGATGACAAGCAGTCATTTTTCAAAGTGCAAAATGATCCAAGAATAACCAAAGTAGGTCAGTTTATCCGAAAAACGAGCATTGATGAATTACCACAACTACTGAATGTTTTGCTTGGAGATATGTCGATTGTAGGCAACAGGCCTCTTCCTCTTTATGAAGCAGAAAAATTGACCGACGACTCATGGACTGAACGCTTTATGGCTCCCGCAGGAATTACAGGACTTTGGCAAGTAACAGAGCGTGGAAAATCCAATACTACAGAAGACTCTCGCAAAATGCTCGATATCGTTTATGCACGTACTTATACATTTTGGGGAGACATTAAAATACTCCTAAAAACACCTTTAGCTGCCTTACAGCAAGAAAACGTGTAAGCATTCCCCTTTATTTTTAACACATCAACATTGAAATCATGAATTATCTAAAATTAATATTATTGAGTATTCTTCTCACAGGCTGTGTGAAAGAGTTTACCGAAGACGAAGCAATAACTATAACCGAAGAAGTGAATGCCAATTTTGACTTTAAAACAACTTCGGAAGAGAACATTAGCATTCAACTAAACGATGCTTTTGACAATCCAATATCAAACGTTCTGGTCACTTTTCATCAAAACGAAAATGGGGAAAAGGGAGCTTCATTTTTAAAGTTAGTTACTGACAAAAATGGCTCTGCTTCAACACTGTATAATCTATCAACAGCTGTTGAATCTGTGATTGTTGAAATTTCATCTCTTGGATTTCCCCATTTAACCGAGGTTTCCGTCAATGACTTGATGGATGGTTTGCGCTTTAAAGGTCATAGCCACGATTATAAGGAATTAAATATGCCAGCTTACGATCAAGAGGAAAGTAGCAATGCCAATGGTCGAGTTGCGGGATTCACGATCAAAACACTTGGTACTTACGATAGCCAAGGCGTACCTGATTATCTCGAACCTTCTGATATAATTACCGCCGAATTATTAGAATTTATCTCTGCCTCATTACCAGAATCAATGCCTGTTCCTACGTATCATCCTGCCTTTTTGGCTAATGATGCGCAAACCAATGTCGATATCATAAAAACTGCGGATGTATGGGTCACTTTTGTACATGAAGGCGCTGGTTATAAAAATGTATTGGGTTTTTACACTTATCCAACAGGAAACCCACCATCATCCGTCGATGATATTACGGAAGTCACTATCATTTTTCCAAACGTGTCTTTTGAAGGAAGCGGAGGCGGATTGCAATCGGGAAACAAAGTGCGAATAGGCCAGTTCGAGCCCGGAACATCCGTTGGATTCGTCTTGCTAGCCAATGGTTGGAATGGTAGTATTACCAATGGCATTCGCCAAGTATTCAGCCATGAAGGACTTAATCCAGAGACCAATCCTGATTTGCAGCAGCATAACGTGCTACTTTATGACGCTCAAAATGAATTATTTCTACTCGGATTTGAAGATTTGAATAGAATGGAAAGCAGCGACGAGGATTTTAATGACGCGGTGTTCTACATTACCTCCAACCCCGTAGAAGCTATCAGCCAAGAAAATGTAAAACCTATAGATCAAGCAATTGATGCGGATAATGATGGAGTCAGTGATATTTATGATGAATTCCCGAATGACATCAACCTTGCTTATAGCTATGTTTATCCAGGAGAAAATAGTTATGGAACCTTCGCCTTTGAGGACAATTGGCCAGGATTTGGAGATTATGACTTCAACGACCTTGTCGTGGATTACCAGTATGAGCAGTTGGCCAATGCATCTAACAAAATGACCGAACTACATTCCACATTTATAATCAAAGCAGTAGGCGCAGGTTTTAGCAATGGCTTTGGTGTAGAACTGGATATAAACAGTAGTGAAGTGAGTCAAGTTTTGGGCAGTCAGCTTCATGGGGATCTTTTCTCTATCAATGCCTCGGGTGTGGAAAATAACCAGACAAAAGCGGTAATTCCTGTGACCGATGCAGCACACTACAACTTCAACACCAGAGGTTTTGTAAATACGGATACTTCTTTTGACTATTTGACACCAGATACCATCCACGTTGATATAACATTTTCGCGAGCACTTGGCTTGTCAGAAGCGGGAGCAGCACCTTTTAATCCATTTATTGTCATCAATCAAACACGCGGTAGAGAAGCACACTTGCCTGGCTACTCGCCAACGGATCTTGTAGACCAATCTTATTTTGGTACTGGAAATGATGATTCAAAACCGAACCTTGACATCTATTACAGATCACAAACAGGCTTACCTTGGGGAATGAACTTGCCTATTAGCTTTGATTATCCTAACGAAAAATCCAGTATTCTCACGGGATACAATCATTTTTCACAATGGACGAAAAGCCTAGGTTTCAGCTACATGGACTGGTACACTGATAAAACTGGTTTCAGAAATAACGATAGAATCTATAAGAAAAAATAAAAACGAGTTAAGCATCGATCAATTCGTTGAGGCGCATGAATCAGTTCTATTGATTCATGCGCTTTTTTTGATATACCTCAAATTGTTACATCCATTTTAATCGATACATCAGGCCTCTAAAGTTTAACAGTGGCCTTAATCAATTACCTCCCTTGATAGAGCTGATCCGATTTATTATCTTTATCAAATGGAAGTGATTGACATAAAGACACTTGACCTCAATAAGTTTTATACGTATTCGGACTATTATTCTTGGAAGTTTGATGAGCGAGTAGAACTTATCAAAGGCAAAATTTTTAAAATGTCTCCAACTACAAACAGGCATCATCAGAAAATTTCCATTAAACTCAGTACGATATGCTACACCGCCTTTGAAGGTCATGAATGTGAAGTATACGCAGCTCCTTTTGACGTTCGTTTACCAGTAGCCAAAAAAAGTCAGCCAGAACTGTCCGAAACAGTCGTACAACCAGATCTTTGTATCATTTGTGATCAAAGTAAGTTGGATGACCGTGGATGTGTGGGCGCTCCTGATTTAGTGGCAGAGATCCTATCCCCGTGTAACTCCCAAAAGGAGATGCACGAAAAATTTGAAGTGTATCAGGAAGCCGGAGTAAAACAGTATTGGCTTGTCAATCCTCACGAAGAGTTGGTACTTATTTACTTACTCAATGATGAGGGAGAATTTATCGGAAAGGCTCCCGTAGTTTCTGGAATGGAGCTCCACTCCTACATCTTCCCTGAACTTAAGCTGCAAGTATCCGAACTCTTCAAGTGAAGAAATGAATGATGATTGATTATCTGTGACCAAAGCAAAGCGTACCCAAAAAGGAACAGAGAAGCACCAAAACAATCCCAATGGTCAACAAAATATCTTTGATCAACCATAAACCACTATACCCCATTAGTCCGTTAACAACTGGGTATTGTTCATTTTGAGTAAATTATTTAATAGATGATGAACACGATTCCGATCTTCTTAAAAACAATGAACCCCGAAGAAATCTTCAGGGCTCATCTGAGTTTAAACATCCAGCTTATTTGCTTAAATCACGCTCAAGATAGAAAAAAACGATTTTTTGACCCTTTTTTCTCGTTAAACAGGTTCAACTACTCGACAAAACATCTTTTTTCAAAGTCCCGATGTAAACGAACGCCAGACTGATAAAATTGAGAGGTCCTGTAGGCAGCTGAGTCAGCAGCCCATTGGTGTAGCTCGCCACACACAATCCTATAAAAGCACTGTAAAATGCAACGAGAATTTGTCTATGAAGAGACTCTTCCATATGCCACAACCTTCTGCCTAAATAAAAAATAATTACCGCGAGCATCAGATAATATAGATAAAGCCCAATGATGCCCGTTTCCATCCAAAGTCGGGTATAATGCCCATCGGTTCCTAACTCCGCCAAAAAGGTGCCGGGCGTAAATCTTTTTCCCCAGTAACCTGCACTGCCAATTCCTCCTCCCAATGGCTTATCGGCCATATATCCTTCCAAAACTTTTTCACGCTCCACGCGCACCATCAAGGAAGGGTCGTTGGTATCAAGAGCGGATCTAAGTCGGTTTATTTGATAGTTGGATTGTAAAATAGTAGTGTATTTCAAAAACACAAATGCGCCGCTAGCGAAAAGAATACCTAAAATTACAATCCTAAAATTTTTGGTCATCACAAAATAGGCGAACCCACCAATAGCCAAAATGGCCAATGCACCTCTGGTTCCGGAAATCAACATGCCATAGAGAGATAAAAGTGATACCACGAAGAGTAACCAACGAAACCGTACTTTTCCTGGGAAAAGAGCGATAATACCAAAAACCAGCGAAGTATGCGCCTGACTAGCGCCGAACTGTGCTGCATCGCTGAAATAGGAAAACACACGCAACTTCCCAAAAAGTATATGCGTACTCGCGGCTCCTGCGTTGAGCCATTGTTTTTCGACTTGACTCACGCCTAGTACCAGCTGTTTTATACCCCAGCCAGTACCAAAAAGTGCCATCACGGCCCAAACGATCAAAAAATATTTGACGTATTTGAAGTCCTTTAATAAATAAATAGACAGTACAATCAGCATCACCGGATAGATGGACAATCCACGATTCGCATAAAACCAAGCAGCCTTGCTTTTGGCCAAAGGATTAAAAACTTCTATGAAGGAAAATGCTAACCAGCCAATCAATGCCAACGATAGCAAATTGGTGAAATGCGTAGGCTCAAACTTGACTGACTTAGAAAAAATCAAAACCAATATTAGCAAAACCAGAATACCATCCACGCTCAAACCAAACGGAATACCCGGCACGTATCTGCTGAGTAAACTGATGAGAAAGGCAATAGCTACTACCCCAATTAAAAAATACTCAGGCACGCGAAATGCTGCGATCAATAACAATGGCACAGGAATAACAACAAGCAGTACTATGCCTATTTTAAAACCACCCGTGGCAATCAACCACGCGATAGCTACGGAGATAGCTGTAAAAAGGATGTATAGGCCAACTTTAGCCTTGGACATAGTCGACTTGTTTGACTATTTGCTTTCGTTCCGCCCCGGGCAAATAGTATTTTTTCAATTTCAATATAGGGCTCTCAATATACTGATAAGAAAAATGAGCAGTCATTACAGATATAGCAAAAGACAGAAGATGTAATCCCCAATTGCCGGTCATCTGATAAAAAGCGGAAGGTAAACCATAAATTAAAAGTGCTACCACAATGGTATGCCACATATATATACCAAACGACATATCTCCTAACCTACTGAAAAGTCGATTCTCTAGTCTATTTTTTGCGAAAGTGCTTTGGGTTATTTGCATAATAAGCACAACAAAGATAACCGCTTCTACATAGGTAACATATATTCCATGAAGGTCGAATATAATAATGACAGCCAAACCTAATAACACGAAAAGCAAGGTGAACTTGTGGTAAAGTACGGTCAGCATTTTTGCTTTATTATAAAATAAAAACGCAGCTCCCAGCCCACCAACAGCCATCTGTTCTACGGGAAATAATCTATATAACATTTCAATTTGCTCCCATCGCTGTTGGTCTAAGAAGAATAAGTGAAGTGAAGTTGTATAGAACAAACCAAGATGAACGGCTAGTTTTATTAAGATAAATATCACCAGAAATTGGATCACATTTTTCCTGAAAATCAAAATCAACACTGGCCAAAACAGATAAAATTGCTCTTCAATGCCTACTGACCACAGTTGATTACCGCCTACGAGATTGGGAAAAGTAATACGAAGGAGATTGGGCATGAAAAGGAAAAGTGAAAAAATGGAGGAAGTTCCAGGGTCATTTTCACCAAACTTATCGGTAATGATCGCAGGTAGTATAAACAGCGCTACGAGTACAATGATGAAATACAAAGGCCAAATTCGTAAAATTCGCCGCATGTAAAAGGTACGCAAATTGATGGTGTCAAACCGATAATTTTCCTTCATCAGAAGATAAGTAATTAAAAAACCACTTAGTACAAAAAAGAAAGCAACAGGTAGGTGACCCAGCTGATTTACGCCATTTTCGCCCCAACTGCTTTCCATTCCTGCCCAATGCTTGTACTGCGCTACGTGGTGAAATATCACCAAACTGGCAGCTATAAATCTCAACAAGCTCAGACCAGCAAAATGCTTTATGTTTTTCGATTCCTTCATACCTCGAAAGTCCTGAGATTATTGCGATAAAAGTGACGAGTTTCGATAATTGGCAGACTTAGATCGGTGAATGGTAAATGGGGCAAACAGGCTAAAAAAGGACAAATTCACCGTATTCCACAATCGATCACCAAAAATCGAAAGATTCATACCAATGATCTAGTAATCGCTTTTCATGATGAACATCCGCCCCACTTTTACATTGGAAACGAAATAAAAAAGTCATGAAAATTTTAACAATCAAAGCAGTACTACTAGTAACAGTCTGCTTTAGTTTACAAAACCTACACGCACAAAAATCTGCGTCATTGTTGGCATCTGCCGCCCAGTACCAGTCAGAAATCTTAAAAGTAACTCACATACTTGACGACCACCACATCTTAGATTCAATCATTAATAGAGCCTATCTAAATGCGCCAGTCGTCAATGCCATCAATCAGGAAATGGAAATGTATGATGAGGAATATCTACAGAAAAAGAGAAATTGGGTTTCATCATTCAGACTTGGCGTAAATATATTTTCTGCTACTACGGATGTTTCGGCTGAAAATCAATCGGTCACTTCTTTGGGCATCTTGCCTAACCTAGGATTGAACCTTTCCATAGACCCTGAAAAACTGGTCAACAGAAAAAGCTCCATGCGCCAAGCGGAAGACAAAAAAATGCGTAGTTATTATTTGCAACAAGACCAGAAACAAACCTTGAAAACCAAGATCGTGAATCTTTATTATGAATATTTGTCCTCTTTGGAAGCCATTGTTATCAGACAACAGTCGCTTGATGCCAGAAAACAATATCTTGAGGTTTACGAGGTAGAATTTAAAAATGGAAATAAAACTTTTGATGAATTACTCTCCATTCAGCATCAAGTTTATCTTGCTGAAGAAAGTCTCATGAAAGGTCACATCCAGTGCATGAAAATGAAATCAGAATTAGAAATTTATCTAGGTCTAAAATAATCGATCATGTCATTATTTGAATTTTTGAGACTGATTTACCGCAATGGACGTATTATCGTTATCAGTGTGGTGACCCTGCTTATCTCTACTTACCTTTTTACCAAAACATTAAAACGTGAGTATGTGAGTGAGGCGGTGATATACACGGGCATAGCCTCAGGCTTCAATATAGAATCAGGCAGTGATGCCAAAATAGACTATCACTCCATCAACAATGCGTTTGATAACTTGATGAGCATCATCAAATCTCGCGTAACCTTAGAAGAGGTTTCGCTTCGGCTTTTAGCCAAACACTTGATGCTCGATGAGCCAAACAAGCAAGTCTTAGGTGCAGACGGATTTAATTTTTTGAAAGAGACTGTTCCTCCAGCATTTTTAACCAAAGTCAAGGACAGTACCGAAGAGGCGACATTTAACAATATTCAAGTTTTGTATGAAAACTACAATCCATTTTTACACGATTTGGTCAGCAAATCTTCATCGATCTATGCTATCAAAAAATTGAAAGAAATAAGTGCGAAAAGAAACAAATCGAGCGATATGGTGGAACTGGCTTTCGTTTCCAATGACCCAGCCGTAGCGAAATCAACGCTCGATTTGATGCTTTTTGTTTTCTCCAACAGATACAAGAATATGAAGGAGTCTGAAACGGGCGATGTAGTGGCTTATTTTGAAGAGGAACTCCGAAAAGTTAAAAGTGACCTAGATAAAGCAGAAGACAAACTCACAGATTTTCGGGTGAATAGCCGCATCATCAACTATGTGGAACAAACCAAAGCCGTGGCTTTTAAAAAACAAAATGCACTGGAAGAGTACGCTATGAAGAAAATGAACCTAAAGGCTACCGCTTCTGCGCTAAAAGAGATCGAAAGTAAGTTGGCCATCAGAGAAGATATTCTTTCTAAAAATGCAGAACTCCTAAGGAAGAAAAATCGATTGTCTGAATTGACATCTATTCTAGCTTATGCTCAGGCCAACGCAGACAGCACGACGAATGTGCAAACCCTTAACGACGAGCAGGAAAAACTGAAAAGGGGAATTAAAGCTGATCTAGAAACATTATTCAACTTTTCCAACACCAAAGAGGGTCTGCCAAGTAAGCAATTGCTCAATGATTGGTTGAACAATGTGATCCAGCTCAACAAGGAGCAAGTAACCGTAGACCTTTACATGTCGAGGCTCAATGAAATTGATGCCGAATACGACCGATTTGCACCAATGGGCAGCACCATTGCCCGATTAGAAAGACAAATTGATGTCTCCGAAAGAGAGTATTTGGAAGTACTTCACGGACTTAATGTAGCCAAGCTACGTCAGCAAAACATTCAAATGTCGAGCAAATTAGAAGTGGTAGACCAACCAAAATTCCCACTGGAACCATTGGCTTCTAAAAAGGCCATGATGATGGTTGTTGCCTTATTGATAGGGCTAATGTTTCCGATCACGGTGTTTTTAACCATCGAATTGTTGGACAATTCCCTGAAAAGCCCAGAGAGAGCTCAGGCGATTTCCAACATCAAAGTAGCTGGTGCAATTCCGGTGGTTGACAAAAATCTGAAAAGGCATGAAGGCGCACTCCAATTGGCAGTGGGCCAAATCATCAACAAAATACGACTGAATTTACCACTTGAAGGGAATAAAAAACCAGTGACCATCGTGGGAATAAGCACGACGCAAGGTCAAGGCAAAACCTTCGCATTGAGACAAATTTTCGAAGAATTGAAAAGTCAAAAAATCAAGGTGTGCTTCATTCATCCTGCGGCAAAAGACCAGAAAGACACGAATGTTGTAGATGAGTTTTCTTATGAAATCACCAATGAGTTGGTGAAAGTAAAGTCGGTAGCCAAGCTTGTAGAAGCGGAAGATTTGACCGATTATGACGTCTTGTTATGCGAACTACCCGCATGGATAGAAAGTAAAACGCCTTTAAAGTTATTAACCAAGGCTGACCTGATGTTATGGATTGCGGATGCATCAAAAACTTGGTCGCTAAGCCAAAAAACCATGTTGGCGGACATTATTTCTGCCACTGGTCAAGAACCAAAACTGATCTTAAATGGAGTGAAAACACATTTGCTGGATCAAGTAATTGGCGAAGTTCCTACGAAGCGTTCTTTTGTAACCAAATGGTTTAGAAGAGTGGCCAAGTTTGAGTTCAACAGTTCCTCATTCAACAAAGGGTAATCATGGAAAAAAGAGACATTATCTGCATTTCTATGACCACCTGGGAAGGCGATTATATGAAAACGATCGTTGCGATGATGAAGGAAGTGGCGACCAAACATCGCGTATTGTTCGTGGATTACCCCTTTACGCTAAAAGATGCGGTATTTACGGCCATCGGCAAATCAAAAGCACCACTCAGTCGAATGCTCGGTTTTGATCGTCGACTCAGGGATTTTTCAGATGGGGAAACAGAGATTTATCATTTGACATTACCGCCAGTTCTTCCAATAAATTGGATCGAAAAGGAATCATTTTTCAAGACTATGACATGCTTTCAATCAAGGGTAATCCGAGCCAGCATCAAAAAAGCCATGCACCAACTGGACATGAAGTCGCCCATTGTTATTAATGCTTTTAACCCTGCAGTGGGAGTTCCACTTATTGGTCGATTGAATGAAAAAGCCAACTTATACTATTGCTACGATGAGATCAGCGCTGCGGCTTGGTGCGGAAAACATGGAAAAGTAATGGAAGACCAATTGATCAGTCGGGTCAATGGAGTTATTACCACTTCTCAGCACCTCTTCGAGACCAAAAGCAAGCATCACCTCAATACGGAATTAATTAAAAATGGAGTTGATTATGCACTTTTCAACCAAGCCTATAACAAAGATCGTTTTGGTAACGAAACCAAAACGATTGGTTATGTGGGTTCCATCGATTTTCGTTTGGATGTTGACTTGCTAAAAGCAGTTATAGAACATTTCCCAAACCATCAATTTCATTTTATAGGACGAGTAGTCGATGCGCAAGTAAAAGAAGCGCTGGAAGCCTATACTAACGTCAAATTTCTCGGCGCAAAATCGCCTAAGGAGTTGGTCAAATCCATGAAAAGTATTGACCTTGGATTGATTCCTTTTGTGAAAAATGAATTTACAAAAAGCATCTATCCCCTAAAAATAAATGAATATCTCGCAGCGGGCATACCAGTGGTTTCCACGGACTTTGCCGATTTGAGCGATTTCGTGAATTCCACCGCTATCACAGAAACCAAGGAAGGATTCATCAATGCAATAGCCACAGCATTAAGTATTGACAATGCGTCAAAGGCCAAAGCCAGAATGGAAATAGCCAAAAAAAATGATTGGAAATCGAGAGCTACACAGCTCTTTCAAATGATTGAAAAAGTAGCTCAGTAAATTGATGATCAACAAAATCAAACGACTGCTCGACAAAGACAATATTATTGTACTGCTTGGAAATGTGGGTAGTTCGGCATTGGGTCTATTCATTTTTATGATTTTGGCCAGAATTCTCGAACCAGCTGATTTTGGAAGTTGGGCACTATTCATCTCTTTTTCGGGTCTTTTTGAAATCATCAAGACGGGTTTGATTCGCCAGGCCTTGGTGCATCAACTCAGCGATAGCAACACTGTGTTGCAAAACGAATTATTGTCCTCTGCTCGATTGATCAATCTGGTCATGAGTATCCTTCTTGGAATACTCGTTTTCATCGTCAGTTTATTTGTGAAAGAGCCATCGCTTGGCGTGTTTTTAACCTACTACCCTATTTTGGTGATTGTTACTGCTGGTCAGCAGTTTGACACTTGGAAATCTCACGCACTAGGCAAATTCATCCGCATGAATTTTATACGGTTTGGTCTTAATTTTTTCTTTTTGATTTTTCTGAGTATTGCCTATTTCAAACCCGAATTGGCCAATATTGAAACCATAGTCATGGCCTATCTCAGCATTAATGGCGTGATTTCTATAGTCTCTTGGGTGACTTGCAGCAGGCATCACAGCTTCTTCAAAGCAACAAAAAGCACTGCTCGCGCACTCCTTCAATTTGGCAAAAGTAGTGTTGCTACATTGGCAGGAGCCAACCTTCTTAAAAGTGCAGACAACATCATTATTGGTTTATTATTGGGAACAGAAGCGGTCGCTATTTACGCCATTCCCTTAAAAGCGATGGATCTTTTAGAAATCCCTTTAAGAGGTTTTGGAATGACGGCTTTCAGAAAGTTATCCAACTTTCATCACGCTGGCGAATACAAGCAGTTCAAATCCTTACTGAAGCAAAATGTAACAACGCTTTCGTTGGCATTTCTGCCTGTGGGTCTGGTCATTTTTATTTTTCCGACGTTCGTCATCAACCTACTCAGCGGCGCACAATATGAAGAGAGCGCTGGGCTAATGATGCTTTTTGTGTTCCCAATGGTGTTATTGCCGCTCGACAAGTTTATCGGACTTTCGCTCGATGCAGTGGGCCAGCCTCACATCAATGCCACCAAAGTATGGATCATGGTCGGAGTAAATATAGTTGGCGATTGTGTCATGATTTACCTTTTTGACTCGCTGTATTTGGTCGCATTGGTCACGGTTATCAATATTATTGCTGGTATTTTATTTGGGCTTGTGAGCCTACGCACCATCAACCGTAGATGGAGCGAAAAAATATAGCCAGATCCTTTGGCTTGCCAAAAATCGAAGTATCAAAGCCGATTATCGAAAGAAAATTATTTTGCCCATCATCATCGCTACTTTCACATCAGAAACGAAAGAACAGATGAAAACACTTCCTAACTTTATGATCATTGGTGCTGGAAAATCAGGCACAACTTCCTTGTACGAATATTTAAAAGAGCATCCTGAGGTTTACATGAGCCCAGTAAAGGAAACCAATTTTTTCGCTGTAGAAGGAGAAACCTTGGTAGATGCCAAAGCTGATCCAAACCAAATGAAACATTACCCTTGGTCTATCACGGACAGATCGGCATACGAAGATTTATTCAAGGATGTGAAAGAGGAAAAAGCGATAGGTGAAGTATCTCCAATGTATCTGTACACACCCGAAGCGGCCAAAAAAATAAAAGCCACGATCCCGAACGTAAAGCTGGTAGTGATACTCCGCAACCCTATCGATAGGTTGTACTCTCGTTATCTACACTTGGCTAGAGAAAATAGACTTCCGAGTCATAAATTTAGCGATGCGTTAGATAAAAACTCCATCTGGTGGAAGCGAAATGATCTGGTTCAGGAAGGGTTATATTTCAAACATTTATCTGTTTACTTTGAATTATTTGATCAAGCACAACTCAAAGTTTTCACCTACGATGAATTGAGAAAAAATCCTAAAAAAGTTATCGCAGAACTCTATGATTTTATCGGAGTTGACGCTACCTTCCAGCCTGATATGGGTACTGAATACAACGTGTCTGGCTTTATAAAAAATAAGTTTGTAGATAAATTGATAGGCCAAAATAGTCTGATCAAAAAAACAATCTCGAAAGCCAGTCCTCGACTGTTGAGCACAGTAACCAATAACACAAATATCAAAAAATGGATCAATGGTTTGAGAAAAAATAATTTGGAGAAAAAACCATTGGATCCAGCAACAAGAACACAACTTTTACAATTGGCCTACCAAGAAGACATCAACAGTCTTCAATCATTACTAAAAATAGATTTTTCAAACTGGATAAACACCGCCGCATCATGAGTTTTTTACTATACATTCCACTTACCTACTTTACTATTTCCGTAGTATATCTTGTGATTTTTAGTATTGCTAGTCGGTTTTCTAAAAAAGATTCACGCCAGGCGTTGACCTCTGGCGAAAACAAGATTGCCATTTTTATCCCTGCCTATAAAGAGGACGGCATCATCATAGATACCGCCAAAAAAGCGCTAAAACAGCAATACAACAAAGAAAAATACGAGGTAGTAATCATCGCGGATTCCCTAAAAGCAAGCACGCTGGAAGCGCTGAAGCAGCTATCCATTACCTTGATAGAAGTTAATTTTGAGAAAAGCTCTAAAGCAAAGGCCATCAATAAAACCTTTGAAACGATAACCCAGACTTTTGACATTGTGGTGGTATTAGATGCAGACAATGTGATGGCTCCTGACTTTTTACAAAAAATTAATACGGAATTCAATAAAGGCACCTTAGCGATGCAAGGTCATAGAATAGCCAAAAACGAAGATTCTAATCTTGCCTTACTCGATGCTATCAGCGAAGAAATGAATAACAATATTTTCAGAAAAGGCCATCAAAGTTTGGGGCTTTCATCGGCTCTTATAGGATCAGGGATGGCTTTTGATTACGAATTTTTCAGAAATCAAATGAAGGAAATCGATGCTTTGGGAGGATTTGATAAGCAATTGGAATTGAAATTTTTAAAGGAGAACATTGAAATAAAATACTTGGAAGATGCTTACGTGTATGACGAAAAAGTCAGTTCGAAAGAAGTATTTACCAATCAGCGCACACGCTGGATCGCTGCGCAAATACGCTTTGGCCTAGCTTCATTCACCGATGCGACCAAGGTTTTGATGAAGGAAAGAAACTGGGATTATTTTGATAAGTCTTTGCAGTTTTTATTGCCTCCTCGCCTTATTCTGCTTGGCTTATTGTTTGGAACTACTGTGCTTACCTTCTTCTTTTTTCCTGATTTCGCATGGTACAGTGCCATCCTTTTTCTGGTCAATATTTTAGCGTTGCTGTTTGCCGCTCCAAAAAAATACCGATCTATAGCTGCGCTTAAGGCTTGTCTCAGTTTGCCAATTACCTTCTTACTCATGGTCAAAGCATTTTTAGGATTCAAAAAGGCGAAAAATAATTTCTTACACACTCCACATAATATCTGATTAAAGTCATGCGTATAGGAATTGAAGCCCAGAGAATCTTTAGAAGTAAAAAGCATGGCATGGATATTTATGCTTTGGAACTCATCAGGCAACTTCAAAAAACAGATCTTGAAAATGAATATTTTATTTTCGTCAAGGCTGGACCTGATCGTTGCTTAGAGGAAACACCAAATGTTAAAATCATTGAAGTAAAGGGCATCACTTACGCTGATTGGGAACAATTATGGTTGCCTCTTGCTGTGAAAAAACACCAAATTGACCTCCTTCACTGTACAAGCAACACGGCTCCTATTCTTCTCAATACGCCTTTAATCGTGACGATTCATGATATCATTTACCTCAATCAATCGTTTAGTGGAGGCTCGTTGTATCAAAAATTAGGTCATTACTATCGCCAATGGGTGGTACCCTCTGTTTTCAAAAAAGCACGCAAAGTATTTACCGTTTCTGAGTTTGAAAAGCAGCACATTGTAGAAAAACTTGGGCAAGCGCACAAAATAGAAAGTGTGTACAATGGTGTCGCTGAAAAATTCAGACCTTACTCCGAAATCGAAAAAGAATCGATCAAGGCAAAGTTTAAATTACCTGACGAATATTTCTTTTTTCTGGGTAATACAGCACCAAAGAAAAACATGATAGGCTTGCTCAAGGCTTATAAAGGATACACCGAACAAATCGATGTTCCACTTCCACTTGTCATTGCAGAATCGAGCAAAGAAGATTTGGATAAAATGCTGAAAGAAATCAATGGTTTGCCTCTTGCAAAATACATTCATCTCACGGGATATGTCTCTCATGCAGACTTACCAGAAATATATGCTTCGGCGCAATGTTTCGTATATCCTTCGCTAAGAGAAAGTTTTGGCATTCCGATTATAGAAGCGATGGCGTGTGGCACGCTGGTCATTACCTCAAACACATCTTCTATGCCAGAGGTTGCTGGTGGAGCCGCTTTGCTCGTTGATCCATTTTCGGAAAATGAGATTAAAAACGCGATGATTTCCACACAGTTTTCAAACGGAATAGAGGCTAAAGTTGAGGCTGGTTTGGCAAGGGCTGCAGACTTTACATGGGTGAGTACCGCAGAAAAAGTACGGGCTTGTTATTCCGCTTAAATCCAGAATTCCTACTCCTCATGGAGGATATTTTATTTTCATATATTCCATGCAAATTCACCTTTGACCTAATTTCAAGTCAGCAGGAAGGTTCCTATTGGATGAGTTCAAAATCTTTGACCTTTACTTCTTCAGAGTTACTACCCACCATCACTTGAAAGTCTCCAGCCTCCCATACATGATTCAAGTCATAATTGTAAAATCGTAAGTCATCCGAGGTGATTTCGAAGGAGACTTTTCGAGTTTCTCCTGCTTTGATTTCGATCTTCTCAAACCCCTTCAGCTCTTTGACAGGTCGTGAAACACTTCCGACTAAATCGCGGATGTATAGCTGCACCACTTCGGATCCATCATATTTCCCAGCATTGGTGACTTCAATGGATGCAGTCATCTTTTGACCTGCCTTTAGTTGAGTAGTGCTTAATTCCAATTCGCCATATTCGAAGGAAGTATAGCTCAGTCCGTACCCAAAAGGATACAGTGGCTCATTAGTGACGTCTAAGTAATTAGACTTGAACTTTTGAAACCAAGTGCCTTCCGGCAAAGGTCTTCCGGTATTTTTATGGTTGTAGAAAATAGGAATCTGACCAATATTCTGCGGAAATGTGACGGTCAGTTTTCCCGACGGGTTAACTGCACCAAACAGCACGTCCGCTATTGCATTACCAGCCTCAGTGCCTCCAAACCAAACATTAAGTATAGCTGGGACTGTCTTAGACTCCTCTGTGAGCACCATTGGCCTCCCTGCAAACAGCACTAACACCACAGGCTTGCCTGTCTTTAGCAACTCCCTCAAAAGCTCTTGCTGGATCTCCGGAATCTGAATATCTGTTCGGCTAGAACTCTCTCCGCTCATTTCTGCCACTTCTCCAAGCGCTGCTATGATCACGTCTGACTTTTTGGCTACAGCCAAAGCCTCCGCACGAAGCACAGCAGCAGATCGCTCGTCTCTATAGGTTGGCTTACCGAAGATGCTCACGCGCGCTTCCAAAGCGGCATCTTCATACACATTGGCCCCTTTGGCATAAAGGAAGTCCACTTGATCTCCAGCTACATTTTCCAAGCCTTCAAGTAGAGAAATAGCTTGATCATAGTCACCTGCTACACTCCAGCTCCCAACCACATTCTCACGATTGTTGGCCATTGGTCCGATCACTGCGACAGTCCCTCCCATTTTCAAAGGAAGGACTTCATTTTCGTTTTTGAGCAAGACGAAAGACTCTGTAGCCATTTTTCTAGCTGCTGCTCTATTTTCCGCCGTGAACAGCTCCGTTTTGCTCCGCTCCAGATCACAGTATTTGTAAGGGTCATCAAACAACCCTAGCTTAAATTTCGCTTCCAAAATTCGTCTGCATGCCTGATTGATCATTTGCACTGAAATCAACCCTTTTTCCAGTGCCTCTAAGCCGCGACCTGATATAGCGTCACTTACCATGTCCATGTCTATACCAGCATTTAGCGCCAATGCTGCCACGCCGAGTGTATCACCTACACCATGCTCTACCATCTCAGTAACGCCAGTATAATCTGATACGACAAAACCGTCAAAACCCCATTGCTCACGAAGCACTTCTGTCATCAACCAGCGGTTACCTGTAGCAGGGAGGCCATCTACTTCGTTGAAGGAAGCCATCATACTTCCTGCTCCGGCATCTACCGCTGCTTTGTAGGGTGCGAAATATTCGTTATACATTCTTTGCCGACTCATATCAACCGTGCCGTAATCTCTACCGGCCTCTGAAGCTCCGTAGAGTGCAAAGTGTTTGACACATGCCATCAAAGTATAAGGTGATGCCAAGTCGTCTCCCTGATAACCCTCTACCATTGCCTTGGCCACCATGGATCCCATGTAAGGATCTTCTCCACTACCCTCCAGTATTCGGCCCCATCTTGGGTCACGTGAGATGTCCACCATAGGTGAAAATGTCCAAGATATCCCGTCTGCACTTGCTTCCTTTGCGGCTATCTGCGCGCTCTGCTTGATCAACTCCATGTTCCATGTACTGGAAAGGGCCAGTGGAATAGGAAAAATGGTCTTGTAGCCGTGGATTACATCCATACCAAATAGCAAGGGGATTTTTAATCGACTTTCTTCTACCGCAATTTTCTGGATTTCCCTAATTTTCTCAGCCGTCTTTATGTTGAAGAGACCACCTACTTTTCCTTGTTTGATCTTCGAGACAATTCCTGTGCTTTGAGCTAAACCAGTGTTGATATCACCTGCCGATGGCAAATTGAGCTGACCGAGCTTTTCCTCTAAGGTCATCAGGCTCATGAGTGAATCTATTCTGCCATCCATGCTATTCTGAGAGGACTCTGAAGTTTTTTCAGAACATGACGCTAACAATACCGCAGCTAGAAGGAATAATTTGAGGGAAGTATTTATTTTCATTTTTTCTTATTTCGAGAGAAGAGCCATGGCAAAAGATTGTAATAGTCTATTCATATGTAAAACCGAGTTTGGTGAGACCACTCTGTACCTCAGGAGCGGACATAAATAACCTCCAAATCAAGCCGGATCGATAATTCTCTATCATGACAGGAATAGGCCCCTGATCTATCGCCAAGTATCGTTTTTCGTACCAGTTTTTTTCCAAGCTGAAAGCATCAAATGGGCCATATTTACCAACAAGAGAGTCAGCGTCTTGGTACAGGTATCTTAGCATAGCCATACTCTGATCGGGCGTGTAAGGAAAAGACGACAAGGCAGCTGTAGGCGAAATCACACTCAAGTCTTGATCAGGCCTATGCCCAGCATATCCGTTCATTGAATAGCTAGAAGTGAGTCCCCAACAGTCCTTACCATATCCTTTGAAGTCATTCGGATTATTGACACAATGGGTGTAGTGAATCAGTGCATGATTGACATTGAGCTTCCAGTAGTCTGCATACTGATCTTTAAGTCTCCTTGGATCTAAGCCCAAATAAGAATAATGCGCCCAAAATAGCGGTCCGACTACATTGGCATCTTCATCAAAATGATCCAATACTGTTTCATAGCCTAAGTATTGGTCGTCTGAGCTGATGGCTCCATCTCTTGCCCAGCCTTTGTGATAGACCTCTGGTGATATAGGATGTGTGAGTGAAGAGGCGGCCAAAACGTACATGATCAAGCACTCGTTGTAACCTCGCACAGCAAAGTTCATCTCCCATCCATTCTGCGGAGACCAGTGCCAGTATAGTGCGTTGGTTCCTTGGGTATACCACTCCCAATCTACCGCTTCCCAAATAGCGTTGATTCGAGCTCTGATGGTTGCCTCCTCTTCTGTGTCCGCACTGAAATACTGCCTTACTGCAATCAGCCCTTGAATGAGAAAAGCTGTCTCGACCAAATCCCCACCATCGTCTTTCTTGCTGAAAGGCTTCACCTTACCCGACGCTCCGTACCACCAATGTGGAAATGCGCCATGAAAGCTATCTGCGTTTTCGAGAAAGCTCAATATTTTTAGATAGCGAGTGATCGCTTCCTCTCTAGAAATGAATCCTCGCTCGACACCTACCAAAATCGCCATCAGGCCAAAACCAGATCCTCCTGAGGTTACCACGTTTTGATCATCTTCCGGATAAAAGCTGTCCAAGTGTGTGCGTTCTCTAGCAAGACCCGAAGTGGGTTCTTCATTTTCCCAGAAGTATTGAAAAGTCTGATACTGTACCAAAGTCAATAGAGAATCATCAGTGATCTTATCAGTTGCCTGAGTGTGACCTTGTTCCGTTTTTTCCTTAGAGCCTTCGCAACTTGACAGTGCTAAGGCTAACATTAGAATGAAATACGTTTTCAAACTTAGAAACTGCATCACTTTATCAATAACTAAAACCCAACTTATCCAAACCAGCCTGTACTTCAGGAGCAGACATAAATAGATCCCAAAGCAAACCTGTACGATGGTTTTCTATCATACACACAATAGGCCCCTGATCTATGGCTAAATATGAGCTGGCATACCAGTTTTCTGTAATATTGAAAGCATCATAGAAACCATATTCACCCCAAAGCCTATCGCCTAATATATAATAGAAAAACCTAATGGCTTCCATAGACTCCTCAGGTGTGTAGGGTATAGATGAAATGGCTGCTGTAGGAGTGATCACACCTAAGTCGTTGGTAGGACTGTGCGCAGAATACCCCGAAGGATTGTCGCTGGCAGTCAATCCCCAACTGGTACTGGTGTAGCCCACATAATTTCTAGGATTGTCAATGCAATATGCCCTATTGATCAGCGTATGAGCTCTATTCTGTTCAAAGTAGCAAGAAGCATATTCATCCGAAAGGTTGGTTGGGTTGAGACCCAAAAAAGAATAGTGTGCATAGAACAAAGGACCTCCTCTACTCTCTCCCAGAGGCAAGGTGATATCGTAAAATGAATTACCGTTCCTCATCGCTCCATTGCGAGTCCAGCCTTGGGTGTAGATATTCTTTTCTATACTGTGAGTGGGTGAAGCAGCTGCCAGAAGATATGTGACTAGAGATTCATTCCAACCGGATACTTTTAGGTTCAGGGCAAATCCCGTATTTGGTGACCAATGCCAGGTAAGGCTGTTGGTACCAGGCTGCACGTGCCAGTTCCATTCTACTTCTTCCCACATCTTGTTAATCGTGGCTATTAGTGCTGCCTCCTCGGTATTTTGAGCGTTCAGATACTGTCTCACGGTCAAGAGACCCTGTATTAGAAAGGAGGTCTCTACGAGATCTCCACCATCATCATTCGTACCGAAAGGCACGGTAGTTCCAGAGTTTCCATTGAGCCAATGAGGCCAGACGCCATGATATCTCGATGCATCTGTAGCAAGGAAATTAATCATTTTTGACAGGCGCTCTATGCCCTGTTCACGTGTGATAAAACCTCTCTCTATTCCCACAATCATCGTCATTAGACCAAACCCAGAACCACCCATGGTGACTATGTCTCCAGAGGTATTACGCTCTTTGGTTAGACCAGATTTGGGATGTCCAAAATCATAGAAATACTTGAAAGTCTGCTGTTGAATTTTAGTAAGCAATTCCTCATCTGAGATTTCTGGAAACTTCAAAGTAGAATCTACTTTCGTGAAAAACTCCAGCGTATAGCCATCAAATACCTTCTCATCTACGTCTATTGATGATGAAAACACAAGGCGATTTCGCTGGTATCCTTTCAGCTGCGCATTGGGAGTGAATAGAACAGTAGAGTCATTGACTTGAGAATAGGTAAGTGGAATCGTACCCCCGCCTACCAAAGTAACCTTATTTTCCAGAAGGTCTTCAGATATGGTAGAGGAAAAAGAAACTTGAAATGTAGGATTTAAATCAATTTTAGTAATCCTTGTGCTTTGATCGGTTACATCTAGATCGTTTATTAGAATTTTGGTAATCTCAAGTGATTCATTGATGGTGGAAAATTTCTGCGAATACCCGTCAAATATTTGTCCGCCTTCTCCTTTGATCTCATTAGTGATTGTGATTGTATATTCTTGATTTTGAGCGAGGGAAAGCTCTGGCTTGATGGAAACGGAACTGTTGTTATCCAAATAAGCAAATGTTAATGAGAGCGGCTCTCCTGTTTCGCTCATTAGCTGTATAGCAGGAGGTGCTGTGGTAGGATCTAAACCTATAGAAAAAGTGATGACCATAGGCTTATCCAATTCTGTAACCAATACGTCCTTGCCTAAGATATCTTCACTTCCTACTCTTAACTTGATGAGTTGCATCTTGTCGGGTGTTGGTACTACTTTATCTGGCTCATTGCCACATGCAATGGTGAAAAGCAGAGATGCAAAAAGAATGACGAGTGTGCTAAACTTCATAAAGAAGATTTTGAAAAATGGGGTTCGAGCACAGGTCTCGAACCCCAAAGAATTAAAGTACTAAAAACTAAACAAACAAAATATTAAGGGCGCTCAGCATTGTATAATTCAAGCACCTGAGCGTCTGTCAATGCTACGCTGAACATTCTGAAATCATCCATTTGACCTTTGAAAGCAAATGCTTTACCGCCTCTAAATGGAGTCACAGATCCATCTGATTCTAAGGTTGCCCAGAAAGGAACACCCGTTCCAAGGTAAAGATTCTTATCATTAGAAGGATCTGCATCTATAGCAGCTACGTCTATGGTAGCTCCATCTAAGGCATACTCAGCAGATGGCGTCAATTCAAAAACTGTAGATGGTACTCCATTGATGAAAAATGCTTTTCTTCTAGCTGAGGCATCCCAAGTTGTAACGATATGTGCCCAATTACCTGTTAGACCCTCTACCCAAGTAGGATTATCAACTTCAATCACTTTGTCCCCACTAGGGTTACCTTCGTTCTTCATCTCAATAGCACTTCCAGCCAATGTACTAGCTGAACCTGAATTTAGGTGGTTTGTAAAATAATTCAACACATCAATATCATAGCCAAGATCACAACAAGTGAACCTGTTGAATTCATGGAAAGTACCATTGTTCGCTCCAATACTAAAAGTCGCAAACTGGCTAATACCTGTATCTGTGGTGCCAATATGTGCCTGGTGATCATCACTACTAGGCAACTTCATCCAGTAACTCACAGTGGTACTAGCATTAGACATATCAGCGCTGTATTCTACACCCACATAATTGGTCGTCCCGTTGAAATCTGCAGCACTCATCTGTGCGCCGAAGCGGTCATCACCAAATGAAACAGCATCACTAATGATTGTCTTACCATTAGCCTCTACCACTTCACCATTGAAAGGTAGATATACCACCAACTTATCCTCTTCTGGTACCACAGCCGGAGCTCTGCCTTCAGTTGTGAAAGTTCTAGATGCTGCGGATACTAATCCACCATCTGCACCTGTGATGTCAGCAGATATAGCCAAGATGTGAATGGTACCTCGCACGAGATCCGAACTTGGGGTAAGCGTGATCGTGCTACCTGAGACTGCCAACGTATAATCCACTGCACCTTCAGCAGTAGATAAAGTAATAGCGGCGGCTGTCACTGTAGCTTCATCTATTTCACGCGAAAAAGTGGCGTTGATTGCCGCATTCACAGGTACGTCTGTGGCAGAGGTTGCTCCATTCAAATCAGCTGACACACTCGTACCGTCGGAAAGACTTGTCCCATCTGCAGTCAACGCATCAAGAGCCACGGCTCCCGGACCATTGTCCTCGTCTCCACAGCTTGTAAACGTAACTATGCCAACTAAGGCACATACACTTAAAATTCTACTTATTGTTTTCATCTTGTTAATGTTTTTATTGTTTGTTTATAAAATTTGATTGCGTTTGAATTATTGGGTTAAAAATCATTGGCTCCAACCTGGGTTCTGTGTCAAAGCACCTTGTGTAATATCTCTTTCTGTCTGAGGTATTGGGAGTAGTTCATGTTTATTAACCTCGAAACCCAAAGGACCTAAAACCTCGGCTGCTTTACCAGTACGAACAAGGTCCCAAAAGCGGAAACCTTCCATGGCTAATTCGTGTCTTCGCTCCTCTATGATCAAGTCTGATAGAAGAACCGGGTCTGTCTCTGTAATCTCTGGTAGAATGCCAATATTACCCTGTCTCGCTCTAGCTCTTACTTCCTCGAGGTATGTGATCGCCTGCGGGACATTGCCACTGTTGGCGTATGCCTCTGCTACATTTAGCAATACCTCCGCATATCTGATCAGTCGTCTGTTGTGACCTTGACTGGAAGATACGGTTGTTCCTGTTGTCCAAATTTTTTCACTGTAAGTTTCGCGCTCCACCAGTTCTCCATCTCCATTAAAAGTCTCATCCGGTGTGCCTGTATCACCTATGATGGTTATCCCATCAATGGTCTCGCCAAGGAAGATCACTGTTGCTTCCATTCTGGGGTCATTTGCCTCGAAAGAGTTAATCAAGTCAAGCGTAGGTCGGTTAAACCCAAAGCCTCTATTCGGCGTTCCTCTCACGCCTTGAGCAAGCGCATATTCATTGGCGCCTGCACCTACTCCTCCATCTTCACCTATACCGCCAATCTCAAATACGGACTCTATCCCGAACTCAAAGGCTTCATCGAAAGCTTCTTCAAATTGATTCTCCAAATCATACAACCCTGAGGCAATTACTTCCTCTCCGAAGAATATGGCGCTATCGTATTGGTTTTGGTATAAATACACACGAGAAAGCAAGGCTCGTGCTGCACCTCGCGTAGCTCTGCCAAGATCATCATCGCTGTAGTCAGATTTTTCCGGTAATAGTGAAATAGCCAGACGCAAGTCCCCTTCTATCAAATCATAGGTTTGCTCCAGAGAAGATCGAGTTTTATTGGCCTCTGTAGAACTAGAGGTCACTAAAGGGACACCCCCGTAAGCTCTCGCTAAGTCTGAGTAATAAAGTGCTCGGAGGAATCGTGCCTCACCCAGATATCTGTTCTTGAGTGCTTCGTCCATCTCTACATCAGGCACTCTGCTCAACACTACGTTGGTTCTTCTCACACCCACATAGAGTGTTCGCCACCAGTTTCGTACGAACGGATTGGTAGTGGTATGCTGAAATCTCTCAAAAGGTCCCAAAGTACCCGCTGCATCTCCACCATTGCTTCCTTTATGGGCATCATCCGACATGATATCATCTATTGGGAAAAACCCCCGATGATAAGTAGACTGCCTCATCAACTCATACATGGCATTGGTGGCTGCTAGTGCATCAGCAGCCGTCTCAGGAAAATTGGCCTGAGTGAGCTGATTCTCTGGTGTTTTCTCCAAAAAATCGTCATCACAACCTGCTATCAATACGATAAGAAGTGCGAGGCTAATCAGTTTGATTCTATTCACGATCATCTTATTTAAAAGGTTAAGTCAATTCCAAAAGTGTAAATACTTGCTACTGGATAGGTGCCTTGGTCTATCCCTGTGGTCAATGGGCCTCCGCCTATCTCAGGACTATATCCTGTATATTCTGTGAGTGTAAAGATGTTATTGCCACGAGCATAGATACTCGCTTGGTTCACCTTCAAGGACTCCAGCAAGGTCTTAGGTAAGGCATAGCTTATGGTCAATGACCTCAGCCTGAAAAAGCTACCATCTTGTATAAATCTAGTGGATGGCTCATAGTTGTTACCACCTGTAGTTGGTCGAGGCTCGCTATTGCTCGTTCCTGAACCTCTCCAGAAGTCAGCCACGTGCTGCTCGTAGTTGTACTGAGCTGGGCGAACGGTTTCTTTAATGTTATATAGTTCATTTCCATATTGACCTTGAAAGAGCATTGTTAGGGATACGCCTTTATAAGTAGCCGAAAGATTGATACCATAGTTTAAGTCTGGGATAGGTGAACCGATGAAGGTTCTGTCGTCTCCATTTAGCACACCATCCTCATTTACATCTCGGAAAATGAGATCCCCTGGCTCTGTACCTGAAAGGCTTGGTTTGGCATCTACTTCTTCCTCGGTCTGGAAGACCCCATCGACGATGTAGCCATAGTATGCGCCAATTGGCAGTCCTTTGGCCGTTCTTGAGACGATACTTCCTTGAGCATTCCCAAAAATCTCCTCAGCGCTTTCCACGCCAGAAACTTGTAGGGTTTCATTATGTATGGTTGTTCCTTGTACACCTATGGTGTAGAATACGTCCCCGATTTCATCTTCCCAGTTGAGGTTAACTTCTAGGCCTCTATTAAGGAAACTACCCGCATTGAAAGTCACGAGGTTGGTGCCATTACCGATATAGTCTGGAAGCTGCAGACCAATCAAGGTACCTGTAGTAGTACGCTGATAATAATCAAGCTCTGCGGTAAGCTTTTGTTGATATACGCCCAACTCAAGACCAATATTAAACTGCTCAATCTCTTCCCACTGAAGATCAGGGTTTCCTAAACCACCGTCGGTCTGGCCAAAATATTGCTGCTCATTAGATCCAAAAACACCGTTTATGTTATTATCTACCGTAGAATAGGCAGATAAGTAGTTAATCTTGTCATTACCGACTATCCCCCAGCTCCCGCGGAGCTTAAGATTGGTAATAACCTGAGGAATGGTGATAAATTTTTCATTGAATATATTCCATCCTAGTGCCACAGCAGGGAAGTTTCCGTACTTGTTGTCCTCTAGAAATTTGGAACTCCCATCTCTCCTGAAAGTGAAAGTGGCCAAATAGCGGTTATCAAAACTGTAATTGACTCTGGTGAGGTAGGACAGCTGTATGTAGAAGTCGCCAGCGTCTCTTACTCCGTTGGAAACACCTGTAGGATCTATATTGCTTGGATCAATATACCTAAACTCCTCCTGATCCCTAAACAGGTTTCTCCCCACTAAGTTGAGTTGTTCGTTAGTAGTCTCCTGTACTGTAAATCCGGCCACAGCATTAATCCTATGTCGCTCTATCTCTTTGTCCCAGTTGAGCGTATTTTCCCAAAGAAGTGAAGTCCTGCTAAAGCGATTTTTTCCGTAGCGAGTTTCCTCATTCTGCTGTGTAGGTGACACAAAGAAGACTGGCGTGAAGACCTCATTGTTCTCTGTAAGAGCTTCTATTCCTAGATTCGTTTTAGCCGTGAATCCTTTAAGAAAAGTTGCTTCTAAAAAGAGCTGTCCTACAGTTCGAACGCCAGAGGTCTTATTGTTGGTAGTATATTCCAAATCTGCAAGTATATTACCGACACCCGGTACTTCATTGAAGTTTCCATTAGCATCCCTAGGAGCAATCATGGGGCTGGCCCTGTAGACATTGAAAGGTGCGTCTCCTCTGGTATTGTCTTGCCAAAAAGGTGCGATAGTGACATTCGCTCCTAAGCTCAAAAACTCTTTAGGCTTATACAACTCGTTAATTTTGACAGTAAGTCGCTCATAGCTAGACTCTGGGATGGTGCCATCCTGCCCGAAGTACCCCACAGAGAAATAATATTGGTTATTTTTTGAAGCACCGGATATGGAGGCCGTGTGAGTTTGAATGGGTGCTGTTTCAAAAATGAGTTCCTGCCAGTCAGTATTTGGCAATGCGTCAATGTTATTATAAGTACCTGGTGTAATGGCATTGATGACATTTGCATAATCTCTTTTATCCAAAAGATCTATTCTGTTTTGCTGGACTTGCACCCCGTACGATGATGAAATGCTAATCCTAGGTTCCTGACCCATGGTGCCTTGCTTCGTTTTGACGATAATTACGCCATTAGCCCCTCTATTACCGTAAATCGCAAGAGCAGATGCATCCTTTAGTACCGTGATGGATGCGATATCCGCGCCATTTACAAAAGACATGTCATTGAGTAGTACCCCATCTACTACATAGAGTGGCGATGGATTGCCTGGCGTACCTACACCTCTGATAGAGACTGTTGGACTAGCCCCAGGCGCACCGGAGTTGTTGGTGATTTGAAGACCCGGCACCTGTCCTTGTAATGCATCAATAGGATTGGAAGCTACCATAGCTTTAAGTTTTTTACTATCTACGGTGGCTACAGATCCAGTGAGGTCGCTCTTTCTTACACCTCCGTATCCAAGTACTACAACCTCAGCGAGTGCTTCAATATCCAGTGCCATCGCTACATTGATTACACTGCGATTGTTAACAGACTGAACCGCTTCCTTATATCCAACATAAGAAAATGTGAGTTCTGCATCAGGAGATACGTCAAGATTATAATTACCGTCAAGATCAGTAACTGTTCCATTGTTGGTTCCCGTTTCGCGAATAGTCGCTCCTATTAAAGGCTCCTTTGTTTCTGCGTCAGTAAGTGTCCCATTCACTTTTACTTGTTGTGCCATCAATGACAGCCCGGTAAAAAGCATTACCATTATCGCAAAAAGCAATTTGTAAGAATACCTCATATTGTCAATTTGTCAATTTGTAATCGTTTGCAACACTGCAACTTTAGGTCAAATTCCAATGATTTCAAATTTTCAACAATATTAACATCTTGATAAAATACAATTACATACTAGCTTGTTGGTAAGAGTTTATTTGATAAAATATCGCTTAAATAACAATAATAATTATTGAATAAATTATTAAAACGCATTTTATCAAAAGTGATTATCGCATTAATAGCAATAATCTATCAAAAATAAAATCTTATTTTTTTACAATTATTTTTTTCATTACTGGATCAATTCTTCCAGATTTTTGAAAATTTCTTTCAAATTCATCTTTTCATCAGGTTTTTGATGAATGCGCTTTTTGAAATCTGAGATAGTGTTTTTCCTAAGACTTAGGATTTCAGAGAATTCAGCAAGTGAATACTGATCCTTATTGAGGGTTTCATATAAAATATAAAAGGCTTTCTCCAGTGGAAATTTAACCCCATGAAACAGGGTATTGTTAGTAGGAGATTCCTGATAACCGCATTTACTACATCTGCGACTATAGGGCGCGTTACCTTCACTGTAAGAGGTATTCTCACACCTTATACATGAATAGCCCAGCTTCCATTTCAAAGACTCCAGAGATTTGGAACATGTGTCTTTATCCGGAAAAACCTCCTTAAACTCCTCATAAGTAAGCTCCTTATCTAATAGACGCTCCCGCTGGATGCTTTTTATATTGTTTCTCAATCTCCAATTGTCCAAATCAAGGATGGAGTTGATTTCGGAGATTTCTTGCTTTTGCCTGAAGAGTAGCTCGTTCTTTTCTTTTAACTCGTGGGTTCTTTGCTCTACTTGCGACTCTAATTGAGCATTTAATTGGTCTTTAAGCGCTGCATTTTCCTCATGTTGTAAAATGATTCTCTTGTGCGCCCGATCCCTATTATCCTTCAATATCCGCACCCGATCACTCAATGCAAGTGAAAGAAATAACATTTCAAATACGAAACAAATATGCAAGCTATAATAGGATATAATCTGTAGCAATGAGGACTGCAAGAAGGCAAGTGGAAAGACAGAAAAACGAAGCAGGGCTTTGATGAGGAAACCCAAAAATAGAAACCCATAAGCCACGATGAAAAACCGTGCGGGCTTGTAGGACGTCCTAAACACCACCACGCTACCCATGAAAATCAGCAGCAAAGGAACGATCTCAATATTGCGATAATTGAAGACCGAAGTGTCAATAAAGAGCGCGTAAAGAAAGATGATGGTGCGAAGGATAAGGACGACATTGAGTAACCTATTGATCTTAGGTGCTCGGTTTCTCAACTTAAGAAAAGCTTTGGAAAAGAGTGTAGCCCAGAAAATGATGGAGAAAAGTGCCACACCGTGTGCTATATGGTTCCAATTGGGAGCATAAGGCCATAGGTATTGGTAAGCAATTCCATCTATACACATGGCAAATAGCCCCACTGATAGCACGTAAAGTGTATAGTAGATGTACTTCACCTCCCCTATTGCACTGAAAATGGATACATTATACAGACTAATGATCAAGATCATACCATAGAAGATGCCATACAAATAATACTCGTTGATGGCATACTGAATGAACCTATTGACAGAGCGCACTGCAAATCGGATATCTGCATAGTTTCTACTCTTAATCCGTAGGTAGAGTGTGTACTCGCCTGCCCCATCTAGTGGAACCTGAAAGTTCTTGTGCAAAAATGGCTTCTCCTCGAAGTAGTATTGATCCCCCATGTTCCACACTTGATACTCCGCTGAATCCTTCCGTAAGAATACGGTAATGGAATCAATGGTCTGATCGAAGAACTCTAGGATATGCGCCTCATCATTGCGCTCCACACAAAACTGAACCTTAGTCCAATACTCTAAATCTTCCATATAATCTGTAGGAGTAAACGACTGATCATAATGTAGTAAGAGGTCCTCATTGGCTCTAAACTCTTCAAATGAAAGGTGTGGCCCTGAAGCGTAAAATGGTATTTCATTGATAGCAATGACTAGCTCCTTATTTTCCTCGGAGATGGAAAACATACAGCTCAGCGCCAACAGTATAAATGAAATTGCACAAGACATAACCTAGCGAAGATACAGCAACCCACAGGCTCGGGAGATAGAAAATTAAAAACTATTAAGGTCAGTGGTTATTAACCCAGCGGTGATTGATTTATATTTAGGCAGCATAATTGATGCTTTCATGGTTAAAATATTTGATTACCCTTGCAGGACAAGTCTGTAGCATTTTCATGTGATTTTGCACGTTTTGAGATAGGGTCTCCTTGTT
>JAVJRN010000006.1:0-16062 GCA_040218415.1 Cyclobacteriaceae bacterium | reverse complement strand
GAGCCTCTGCAGTGGCTCCAAGAAACTTTGACGGTAATACAAGAAACTAAAATCAGCCAGTTAAAAACATTACTGCCAAACTACGATAAGAAATCCTAATTTCCCTGCATCAAAAATTGACGATCAACCCCGAAGGAATACAGCATGAAGATCTCCCTTGGTAAGATGAATATCCTTGCGTCTATCGCTGCTGCATCTACTATTTCGGTGCTGTCTCTTTCGAGCGTTGGAATTCAGTATGATGTGCTACCTCATCCGACCTAATAGCCTCATATGCAGTTTCTGTACGTCAGTACAGACGCCACAGTCTGGCTTACTTCAGTGCATGGATCAATCCAAACCACCTTGCCACTTGTTTAGCTTCCGGGCACGACCCCAGCGCTTACGGGACTCTCACCCTTTGGAACACTCAACTTCATGAGCTACATTCACCATTCAAGGCACACACAAACGATATAGCATATGCCTCTAAGTAGTTACTTGAAACTGATCTGTAAAACTGCTAGATTGTGGATATTAAAATAGTTCAGAGGCACATGCCATATCTGGGCGTTAGATGTAACTACCTGAATGAAATACTTTTACCAATTTACTCTTTCACTTCTACTCACTTCTTGCATGACATTAAATGATTCATGGGAAGATTTAGGAGACAACTATACATTTCATAGAGATGGAAGGTGGACAAAAATCTATGGAAATGGTGTTTATTCCAATACCGATATTTATTCAAGCATCCTAGAATATAACTTCAACGACAATTATATAATTGCAAAACAGCAACCTGATAAAGAACACCATCAAATATTTATTCGAAGCAATTACCAATCAAGATTTTCAATTTATGAGTATTATCTGAGCGATTCATCAGCTATGAAAGCTGAAAGTACCCCAAGTACGATTCAAGCAATGAAATCTGATGTTAAACTTTATGAACTACTGAAATCAAAAGGAGTAACTAAGAATAACACAACCAAGGATTGGGAAAAAATTGATATTGTTTTAGACAGTATATTCCAGACTGATCCACAATATGTCAAGCTATTTGAAAGTGCGGTGAACTACTGGATAATAGACAAAAAAGTAAACAAGAGATATGGCCCTTTAACGATTGAAGAATTCAACGGCTTGAATGAACAACTCAATGTTTCACTTGAATTTAAAAAATAAATACATCTAACAAGCTGTGATGAAATCATGGCGGCTCTGTGCCAGCCGATACTTTTCTGCTTTCTGGAAGCCCCGCCAAATCTGTGATTTGGACGATGTGTCGAACAAAATTTGGTCGGCCAAATCACAGATTTGGCTATCTTGTACTTGAAATTTTAACTATATCAAACCGCCACGATTCATACTGTGGCGTTAGATATCACTTACTGCATGACGAAGGAGATTTGGACACTACGCGAACCGAACCTTGGAGATGAAGAAGTCGAACAACTTACCAACTCTCCAACTCGGATTTACAATAGCCGAATTTGGAACGTTATTGGAGTCCTAATTTTTCCTTTTCTGACATTTATTTTTATTTGGAACCAACTTTGGACAACTCTGAACATTGCAACAATTTTCTTCGGAATTCTCCTAATCGTCCTAGGATTCATGTTTGTCATATCAATTCAGCAACTATCAAGTAAGAAGCCTGCAATTGAACTAACGCAACGAACATTTACAATCCGAGGAACTCAGATTCCTTGGAGTGAAATTGCTGACATAAAGTTCCTTAGCGGCATTGAAGGTTCAAATCCAACTCTCAAACTCAACGAACGAACAGGGAACGAACATGAGATCGGCCTTGGATATCTAACGAAGCAACCAAAGGAAATTCACACACTAATCTGCAAGTACAACTCAATAGCAAGAGCGATATCTAACAGACGCTGATCGTTATGGGTAAATAACTGCAATATGAGAATACTAACCGTAATACTTTTGATTGTGCTTCTCTCCTCTTGCACAACCTATCTAATTCCTAAATCAAGCTTGGTTGAACAATTAGGATCAATAGACTCAACACAACTGGTGAACAGAAGGGTTATAGGACCTGTCGCAACTCAATATGAATATCTTGCTAATCCAATAACAACGATCCGATGTGTGGATAAGAACGGACAATCGCAGACATTAGTGAACTCACCATCAATTGAGATGAGAGTAACAGAAACAGATAATAAGAAAACCATATTCTACTTTGACCGCACACTTATCCAGAACGGTCAACTTATCGGGGTAAGATCCAGATTCGCCCCATTCGTGGATAAACAAATTGACTTGGAAGACATCCAGGTAATAGAAATTCAAGACGGACAG
The DNA here is from genome assembly GCA_040218415.1 of Cyclobacteriaceae bacterium. Lineage (GTDB taxonomy): Bacteria > Bacteroidota > Bacteroidia > Cytophagales > Cyclobacteriaceae > JAVJRN01. Next base: position 13,752 of record JAVJRN010000006.1, on the reverse strand, counting down.
AAGAACTTTAAATACGCAAAATAATACCCATAACAAGCGCTAGCAGTTATGCGCCAAAGTGCCTCTCTGCTGGCTTTTGTGCGAACATCACCATGAATCAGCCGCTGAGAAAGTGAGGTGCTTTCTACTGAGTGCAGCTCGCAGGATTTTTCATCTTTCTGAACGCAGCTGTTATCTGATACTTTGGAAGCATCGGCAGATTCATTAGTTTTATCGGCACTTGCCAAGCTCGGGGCGCACACCTGCTAGCTTGTCGTTAGCCTTCATTATGAAAAGCATTCTGACATTTATTTATATAACTTCCATCGCCTTTACATCACTTGGCCAGATTGGTGTGTATGAATTAGATAGTTTAGGAACGAGATTCGCTGAAGATTTAATAGACAATGAACTAACGGAGTCAGCTATTGTATATATTTCAGGTTGCTATGGTTGTCATAGCTTGGACAACTGCCAATGCGATGGCGGTCTTGCAGATTTGCACATAATTTGGGCTGACAAAAAGCCAAAGATTAAAAAAATCACCTGTTGTTCGATATTCTATGCCAAGAACTTTGCAGATTTAAATGTATTAAATCTATTAAAGGAGGATTCAAACACAATATTTTCCTCAGACTTCAAATTCGAATACCTCCAGACTCATAGCGATTTTGAAATAATAAAGCTTGTAACTAAAGATTCTATTGAGACAATAAAACTAAAATCAGAATTCTTTGATTTGGAAAACAAATACAGAAAAGCAAATCTTGAACAGCCAGCAAAAGTTTTTCTTGAGGAACTTAAAAAAGCAATTAGAACCGCTAATCAATCAGAATGGACTGTAGAACATTAAACAAAGGCTAACATTTTGTATAAATCATGGCTGTTAGTAGGTTATTGTTTCTTTGGCTCTTTGTAGAAAGCCCGTCAATCCGCAGGATTGACTTATTTGTGAAAATTAATTTAATAAGCCAATCCTGCGGATTGCCTCGGTAGTTAACTGAAATTTTTATAGTTTTAATCAGCCACGAATTTATACAGTGGCGTTATCGGCCAGACGTGCTATATGAAAATTCAATCTTTACCATCCAATCTTAGAGGTGTTTACGACCAATGGAAACTTCTTCAACAAGTTCACAAATTGGTAGTCGAACATAAATGGCTTGAATGCATCGGATTAGCCAAAGAAGTTTCTAACGGACAGGAGAATGACTTCTATGGCGAATATTATCAAGGGATTTGTCATACTCAACTCAAATTCTATGACGAGGCTATAGAGAACTTCGAAGCAGCTCTTCTTAACATTCAGAAGAACAAAATCCAATGGACTGTGACTGAATACGAGCAAGAAGCTCAACTCAGGCTTGCTCATGTACATCGACTTCAACGGAGATATGATAAAGCAACTGAACTTCTAGATGAACTGATAAAAACTCATCCTAGGTATGCCAACGCATATCAATCGAAAGCCGGAATTCAGATTGATCAGAAGGACTTTCAAGGAGCGTTGGTTACGGCGAACTTTGGACTAGATCAACTTCCTAACCATGAGGAACTGACTGATCTTCGCAACTCCATGGTTTACGAACTAACAGCAAAATCTTAACTCCAAGAGTCCGCCGATAACAGGCACTAGCGAGAATATGCCTGTGTGCTTCCTGCAAGTTTCAGTGGGAACATCACCGTGAATCTACCGCTGGGATACTTCTGTGCTTTCTACCGAGTGCAGCTCGCAGGAGTTTTCATCTTTCTGAACGCAGTGCTTCTTTGAACCGTTGTAAGCTTCGGCAGATTTCACTAGATTGTGCCCTTTACAAGCTGTGGGCATACAACCGCTAGCTTGGCGTTAGCCACCATTGGGGAGATTTGGGGACAGAAATTGAGGAAAGAAGATATCAATTTCTCCCTTTCCAAATTGATTTCAGTTGCTAACGAAAAATGGAAGAGATTCGAGATAAATCAATTTTAGCATGAAAATACACTTTTGTAACTATCTGATAATCAATGCTTAATTTTACGTTAGTCAGTATAAAAAAAGACACATCCAGAACTTTTGAAACAAACAATTTAAATAGACAAACATGAGAAAAATAGTTATCTTGATTACGATTGGATTGATTTTGACTTTCAAGCTTGAAGCTAAGAAGATAGAAGGGGAAATATTATTTGCGGATGATACAATTACTGTGACTTTCAATATCCCGATTAAGTTTTTCACACAAGAACCGAACTATGAGAAATTACAGTATAAGATAAAATATTTTGATTCAACCGGAAAAAAAATCGTACTTAGACCAGATAATGCTAAAGAGATACGGTTCAAATATGATAATGAAAATGTGCGGATGCTATCAAGGCATAATTCGCTTGGATTAGGTAATATTTTTTCAATGAGTACAAATATTTTCTTAAAACTTGAGACTGATGGAAAATTAAAACTATTTAATTATTACTATACACAAAGTTCTCCAGGTATGCACAATGCCTCAACTGGAGCAATGACCGGAGGTTACTCATACAGCGTAGAGAGATATATTTTACAAAAAGGAGACGGAGAACTTAAAAGACCTAAGAGCTTGACCTTTAAAAAAGATATGGTTGAATATTTTAGCGATTGCCCTGCATTAGTAGAGAAAATAGAGAGTAAAGATTTTCGTAAAAACGATTTGGAATTTATTGTAAATTATTATAATTCAAATTGCAGATAATGAGAAATTTACGGTGGCTAACACACAATATAGCCAATAAGGGTTTCAGTGATATGCAAAGGTTTGCAGCCCGCTTCAACTTTTCGTTTACCTTGGTAGGGTAAAATCCCGCAATCCCTTACTGGCCATATTATCAACCGTTAAATGAAGTAAATAGCCTTTCTATACTTCCAAACAATATTTATTTGATCTCGAATTATTTCCATTTATCTCGTTTCAATACCAACCATGCTAGCACGCGTTTGCAACGCGTGCTTTAAACCTACCACTTCATTCCAAAACAACCACATCTATGAACCCTTTTGATCCGGTATAATCTCTTACAGAACTATAGAAATACTGCTTTGCTTCGTCCACTATTTCTGCTTCCACAGGATTGTTATGAAGATAGTTTAGTTTCTGATCAAGAAAAGCATTGGATTCAATAGATTTTGGCTGATTCCCATTTTGCTAAACTTTGTTATTTGAAATACGCTTGCTCTATCCTTTCATGCTTACAGGTTTTTTCCTAGAGTCGAAAAAATCAGTGATATAAATGGCTTCACTTTCAATTTTGTAGATGATCTTAAAATGACCTTCAATAATTCTACGGTGATCTTCTCCAAGGTGATGTAAGTATTCTTCTAGCTGACCTTTAAGGGATTCAAAGCCAAGCTATCTGCACGATCAAACAATCGATCCTTTAACAAGGTTGCTTTTTCTAGAGGGGGTTCTTGTTCTTCTATAGCAAAGTTTAAGGATTCTTCAAGGCTATCAATAGATTGACTGGTGTAAATCACCTTCATATGCCCATGCGCTCTTTGATTGTTTTTTCCGCTTCTTCTCGGCTATAAACCCTTCCAGCTTTGATGTCTTCATTGGCCTTTAATGCTCTGGAGGTGAGCTTTTCTTTCAAAACAGGGTCGAGTTTCTGTTGCTCTTCTTTAAGCACCGATTCTAACCTTTCAATAATTTTATCATCGCTGATGGACAGTATTTCCTCAATAAAATGAAGTTTTCTTGTTTGTAAATCCATGCCTAAAGTTAACGATTCTTAGCCGTAAATGATTGATCTCTTCTAAGAGCAGATTGCATCTACACTTTATAATTTTGTCCATCTATTATAGACATCCGCCTCTAAATGACATGGATAATCCGCTATGAAAGCTGAAGACATATTTAGGGTAGGTACAACCTACACCTAGTTGGGGGTTTACACCACCAACAACGCTTTCCATAATTGATTTTCACCTTTCAATGCCCTACTTTTTCATTTTACAGCATTAAATAAGTTTCAAAACTAGCTGGGCTTATTAATCATGAAACAGGTTACTTTAAATATAGCTGACAGTAAATTCAACTCCTCTTTGGAGTTCATTAAGAGGGTGGGTTATGCGAAAGTGGAAGAACAAAGAGCTTCAAAACAGCCTCAAACAAGCCAAACAATCCGCCAATGACTTCATCAATGAGCTATGATGTAATCCCAATGCCAGACTTTAAAAAGCTGGTTACAAAACGCAAAGAAGCTTATTCTTAAACCTCATCACTATGAAAATTACCCTTAACATACAGGATAATAGATATGAAACTTTTCTAAGCTTTATCAAGACATTGGACTATGTTTCTATCAATAAAGAAGAGGTAATCCCTCAGTGGCAACAGGATGAAGTCAACAAACGTCTGGAACTGATCGATAGCGGTGAAATAAAAATCAGAAGCTGGAACGAAGCTAAAAAGGACATCTTCAAAAAATGACCTACTCTATCTCGGTTGCTTAAGCTGCCGAAAAGGACATTCGAGAAGCCTTCCTTTACTATGAATAACAAAAAGGTAACTTAGGCAGCTCCTTCGAAAACCTTGTCAATAAAGCTGTAGATAGTATTCAAAGTAACCCTCCCAAAATCCGTACGATAACACACGCGTTACAAACGCGCGCTAGAGGGCGGCAAAACATAAAGCAGCAATGTTCCAAAAATCATCATCCCATAAAACACATTCCACCAAGTGATGGTTGATTTTTTGTATTGAGGCAGTTACAAACTGCTGGATATAATAAATAGGCTTCAGTTTGTAACTGAAGCCAGTGGGGCTGCTTGTATATGCCTGATTCATTATGTCTAATCATATTCATTTGATAGCATCAGGGAAAGAAGTTTATAGCTTAAAAGATGTTCTTCGCGATCTTAAAAAGTTCACAAGTAAGTAACTGCTGAAAGAAATAAGTGAAAATGGTTATGAGAGCAGACGAGATTGGATGCTTTGGATATTTCGATCAGCAGGGCAGAAAAATACCAATAATAAAAACTACCAATTTTGGCAGCAAGACAATCGACCTGTTGAGTTATCTACTAATGTAATGATTGACCAAAGACTTGACTACATTCATATGAATCCGGTAAAAGAATGTATTGTCTATGAACCTGAGCATTATGTTTATTCTAATGCAAGAGATTATACTGGCGAGCGTGGATTGATAGAAGTTGAGTTTTTATAATGATCGCAGTTACAAACTGCTAGATATAATAAATAGGCTTCAAGCCAGTGGGGGTAAGGAACTTATTGATGTTGAGTTTTTGAAGTGATGCAGTTTTAAACTGCCTATTATAATAGGCTTCAGTTACAAACTGAAGCCAGTGGGGGGGGGGTCTTGTTATGTCGCTGATAGTGCTTTTGAAGTCATTTTTTACACAATCTAGCGCCAGCTTGGGGATAGGGTTTACAACAGCTTAAATTCCTTGTTGAATGAAGTAACTGGCCAAATAATGTTGTTGAAGTTGGTTCTGGCTATCCAAACTGGGGTTCCATTTTTAATATCTTTGTGTTGTTCAATGTTATCATTGAAGTAAATATTTACTTTGGCACCACCTAAGAACTGGAAGAAGTCAAGCCAATGGTTAATATCTTTTTTGATATTGGTTATGGGGATAAAAGCTTTAATGTCATGTTTTCGTCTCAAATACCAAGGATCTCCGCTTAGTGTATTTAGTTCATTCTTAATCTTCTTAGCCAGCCCTTTGTGAAAAATATTATTAGATCCCTCGCTTTTGGTAATATCTTTTGTCGGGTCAAACTCTTCCTGACGGAGGTCTATTTCTTTCATTTTTTGATTGTCTAAATCAAGTTGTATTGATTTATCCTTGATGTAGATGGTAAGTTTGTGTTGAGTGAATATCTCTACGAATGTCATTTGCTTTTCAAATTTATCAATCAGCCAATTATTAGTTCTACTATGCCAACCCTCAGCTGGTGCTAGATTGTATCTAGTACCCCACATAGCTCTCATTTGTAACAAGTGCAATTTACAATTTATAACAACTCGCATAGACGCTTGAGCCATTTGATGACTAATTTCGCTCCTAATTTTCCAATGGCGAAATAACGATGGTGTGGGTGTCTTTACAACTAAGATTAATATTCTCTTCTACAATTGGCAGGGTGCTTCCAAAAATAGATACCCGAACTGTCCTGCCGCCTTCTTCACCAACATTGAAAGATTCTGTAGAATTTGCGGCAACTCCAAAGCTATTGCTGTTATTCCAATTGTAATAAACTGTAAGGGGAACATTTCTCTCATTGACAATTTCTAAGGTTGGTCTACACTCACATGAGCATAAAAAGAACATGACCACAAAAACCAGTTGATATATTTTCCGCATGGACTAAAATTAAAGTTTGCGTATAACAATACCCACTACTTGGTCTTAATCTTATTTCTTAACCAAGTAATCACTCGGTCATAATTGGAGTTTTCACGGTTAGATAATTTCAAAATCTTTTTATCAGCCATTAAGATTTTTACTTCTCTAAAATCTCCATTTTTTGTTTGCACGACTTCTTCTCGCCAGCCCAATATTTCCTTGACCTGAATCCTCATTTTCTTTCTCGAAAAATGATAAAGCACATCTAATTTGTTCTTGTCAAATGTGACCGTTTTGAAACTCTCGATAAACTTGCCCAATACAATCAAGCCAATAACCAAAATGATTGGCGCCAGCACAATTTTCCAGATGAAATAGCTTTCAGAGGTCAGCAGACTATGAAACAGCATGAAAAAAGAACAAAAAACCAGCACGAGAAATATACCTAGCGCAACCAATGTTTGTCTTTTCGGCTTAGAAACGAGCATTAGAAATAATTAAATGTTCCTTTCTCAGACTGAATTTGTACCTCTTTGACGTTGGCTGCCTCTACCCTACCAACAATCTTCGCTTCGATGTTGAAGGAAGCCGCAATATCTATGATGTCTTGCGCTCTTTTTTCGTCAGCATATAACTCGAATCTATGTCCCATATTGAAAACCTGATACATCTCCTTCCAGCCCGTACCGCTTTCGCTTTGGATCAAATTGAACAGCGGAGGTATTGGCAACATATTGTCTTTAATTATTTTCAAGTTTTCAATAAAATGCAACACTTTCGTCTGCGCGCCACCACTACAATGCACCATCCCATGGACTTCTTTGCCTAGCTGGTCAAGAATTTTTTTAATGACGGGAGCATAAGTTCTTGTGGGTGACAAGACCAGTTTTCCAGCATTTACAGGAGCGCCTTCCACCTCATCCAGTAACCCTTTGCTTCCTGAAAAAACAAGCTCCGGATTCACACTCGGGTCAAAAGCTTCTGGGTATTTTGACATGTACGCTTTATTAAATACATCATGTCTTGCGGAGGTTAGTCCATTGCTTCCCATTCCTCCATTGTATTGGGTTTCGTAGCTCGCTTGTCCATAGGATGACAGGCCTATAATGACGTCACCTGCCTTTATTGTGTGATTACTTATCACATCTGCGCGTTTCATTCGCGCCGTGACAGTGCTGTCCACAATGACTGTTCTTACCAAGTCTCCAACATCGGCAGTTTCTCCGCCAGTGGACATAATATCGATTCCCTGATCTCGGAGCATTTGCAATACTTCCTCCGTGCCATTGATAATCGCAGCAATTACCTCTCCCGGAATCAGGTTTTTATTTCGGCCTATCGTGGAGGACAAGAGTATGTTTTCCGTACAGCCAACACACAGTAAGTCATCAATATTCATGATCACAGCATCTTGCGCAATGCCTTTCCAAACGGATAAATCGCCTGTTTCTTTCCAATACATATAAGCCAACGATGACTTGGTACCTGCTCCATCGGCATGCATGATGGTGCAATAATTGTCGTCTTTCGCCAATAAATCAGGTACAATTTTGCAAAACGCCTGAGGAAATAATCCCTTGTCAATATTGGCTATTGCTGCGTGAACTTCATCTTTGGTAGCGGAAACACCACGTTGCGCATATCTGTCAGACATTTCTATTTCTTTGTGATTTGGGCACAAAGAAAAACAATCATTTGAACTTGAGCATGATTGCCAAAACACTAACTAGTCCCGAGCAAAACATTATAAAACCAATACCGAAAGGCAAGCCAAAGGATTCGGCAAGAAAACCAATGATTGGCGGCCCAATTAAAAAGCCAGAATAACCTAAAGTAGTGACCGCAGCAATGCCTGTTCCGGCGGTATAGCCCGGCTGATTAGCGGCAGCAATAAACAAAATAGGTACGATACAAGAATACCCAATGCCGGATATGGAAAAACCAATGATGACCATGTAAGGACTTTGAAACATGATAGCTATCAACAACCCGAAAGCAGCAATGACACTTCCCAGCTTCAACACCTTACCTTGCCCAAATTTTGGAATAATGGCATCTCCCAAAAACCGGCCTAAAGCCATCGTAAAAGAAAAACCCGCATAAGCCATACCGACGAGATAACCCTCGGCATGAAGTGACTCTTTCATATAAACAGCACTCCAATCTGCAATGGCTCCCTCGCTTAGCAAAATGCAAAATGCCATCAAAGCCAATACCAACAGCATCCCTTTTGGAAAGGCAAAAACCTTTTCTCCGCCAACCTTCGTCTCTTTTAATGACCAAATATTTTTACCCGCAAAGAATACAAAAGCAGTGACGCCAAATGAAATCAATGTCAGATGAACCGAAACATCTATATTTTCACCGATAGCCACACTACCCGATAATGAACCAAGTACGGCTCCAAGACTCCACATGCCATGACAAGTGGACATGATCGGCTTTTTCATGTTTTTTTCTACTTGAGAAGCTCCGGCATTCATGGAAATATCCATTAAAGAATTAGTAAGACCGTAACCGAACAGGCCAATCGTCAGAGACCAAATGGAGTCGGCAAAAGCTAGCCCGAGCAAAGACAAAGAATGAACAACCCCTGCAATTACAGCGGCTCGTCCAAGATGGAGGCGTTCTATTAAATAGCCCGCAAACGGCATGAGGCTCAATGCGCCAATTGGAGCACCCAAAAGCGCCAAACCTAATTCCGCTTCAGAGAGGCCAATATCCAACTTAACATTGGCAATTTGTGTAACCCAGTTGCCAAACATGAAACTATTAAGCGCAAACAGTGACCCAATGGATAGACTATTCCTGTTGGTAAAAAAATAGCTTAAGTGCCCAATCATTATATGCGGAAAGCTGGTAAAGCCATTGTCAAATCTTCTATTAATTGATCAGCGCCTTGGTAGTGAAGAGCGGTCATCCCCAAGCGCTTAGCGGCAACAATATTGGCCATGTTGTCATCGATGAAAATCGTCTCACTGGGGTTGATATTGTATCTTTCAAAAAGAATTTGATATATTTTTTCGTCCGGCTTACAAATGCCCTCTTCAGCCGAAACGACTATTCCTTTAAATATTTTAAAAAAGTCATAGCGGTTTAATATTGGCGGGAAAGTCTCCATTGACCAGTTCGTTAATGCGTAGAGCGGGTAGTTTTGTGCATGCAGTTTTTCTAAAATGGCTACCGTTTCATTTATTGGCCCTCCAATCATGTCAGGCCATTCTTTCCAGTATTTTATTATCATTTCTCGATGCTCTGGAAATTTTTTTGCCAACATATCCGTGCCTTCTTGAAAAGGTAAACCTGCATCCATAAGGGCATTCCAGTCCATGTTGCATACTTCACTCAGGAGAAAATCTATCTCCTTATCGCTCAAGTATTTCCTATACATATTCCTCGGGTTCCAGTCAATAAGAACTCCGCCAAGATCAAAAACTATAGTTTTCATACAAGTGCAAAACGAATAAGAATTGGCGACATCATCACAAAAAATCTTTCTTTTGATTGATTATTTTCTCCCGTGCATCAAAAACGTGGATACTGAGCATTGCTCTATTCGTAACTGGTAAAAGGTGAGCTCACTAAAATTTAAAAGTAAGTCGCACGAATATAAAGGCACAAAGTTGCTGTGTGACGCTGACGGTTAACTTTGACGCTAATTCAGCATCAATGAATTAATCACCGTCAAAGAATCTGTCGTATTCGTCATAGTTTCCATCTGGCTCCAGCTCATCTTCTTGTTCTTTTGGATTATACCTCAACACCTTAAATTCAGTACGCCTGTTGCGCTGATGATCCGCCTCTGTTTTTGCATTGGAGACAATGAGTTGTGTTTCTCCATAGCCTTTCCCTTTGATCCTTTCAGGCTCAACACCATTTTTTACCATGTAATCAACGGCAGACTGAGCTCGCTGACGTGATAGGTTTAAATTGTAATCATTATCAGCTCTAGCATCCGTATGAGAACCTAGCTCGATGAATATCTCAGGATTATCTTCCATGATCTGAATCAAGCTATCCAGCACAACTGCTGCATCACTTCGAATGGCCGATTTATCTAAGTCATAATAGATATTGTTGAGCACAATTGGCTTCTCAAGTACTATCGGCTCCATCACAATGTTGGTTGTAAAATTTACGTTGGTAATGAATTCTGTGAGCTTTGATTTATCAACGGACTTTCCAATTGTGGTAAATACCTTTCGCGTGGTAAAATAATCTGTTTTTTCAGCAATGAGATTATACTTCTCTTCCGAGTACACACGAAATTTAAAGTCTCCGTCTGGCCCTGTAAACGACTCATCAACGATTTCTCCTTCAGGTGTTACCAATAACACTTTGGTGTTGGGAAGTATGATTTCCTTGCCTCCATCGTCTTTATGCAAGGTGACTCCTTCCAGAAAGTAATTGATGATTTTTAAATCAGGATCATCATTGACGAAAGTATAAATATCGTCATCTCCTTTGCCTCCTGGTCTATTTGATGAGTAAAAGCCTCTGGTAAGATCAAATTGGTAGATACCAAAATCATCAGAAGGCGAGTTCATAGGCTGACCGAGGTTTTCAATAGAGATCTTTCCTCTTTCTCTGGTAGCCACAAACAAGTCTAAATTACCGAATCCAGGATGCCCATTGGAGGAAAAATATAGCCGCCCGTCTCGTGATACGAAAGGAAAAGCTTCATCTCCTGGTGTATTGATCTTTGGCCCAAGATTGGTCACATCAACCCATCTTCCTCGCCTATTGAGCTGTGCGGAGTACAAGTCGGCTCCACCAAAGCCTCCTTCTCTTGTAGAGGAAAAATACAAGGTTTTTCCATCAGGCGTCATTGCCGGTGTAGAATCCCAAGCCTCAGGATCGTTAACACTCAGTGGTCGAGGAGTTAACCAAACGCCATTTCTAAACCGTGTGAAATATAAATTAACCTCTATACTACCGGTGGCTTTTCCAGTGTTTCCTTGAGCGAAAATAATACTGGTGCCATCATTGGAAATCGTCATGGAACCTTCATTAACGTCCGCTTGATTTATGATCGGATCAAGCATTTGCAACGAACGTATATCGACATTGGCGCCTTTAGTAATTACCCGATATAAGTCCGTATATGGCGTACCAGTAACTTCGTAAATCTTACTTGATTGCCGATTGGTGGTAAAATACAAATAGCTCCCGTTGATTACCGGCGAGTATTCGGCGTACTTCGTATTAAGTTCATCAAGGTTTTTTATTCGAAAATAATTTTGATCCGATGCTAGCACATCTAAGCGGTCAAGATTATCCAATTCTGACTGTGCAGATGAACGAAATTGCTCGTCACCACCCGGTTTTGCCAAATAGTTTTTCAACACTATTTCCGCTTCTTCATATTGCTCATTCGCTTTTAATGATCGGGCATAGTAATACGGTAAACTGGCTTCCTCTGACCCTGCATCCAAAGCATTTTTATAATAAGGAGCCGCCTCATTTAGTCTATTTGACTTCCTGTAAGCCTCGGCAATTTGAAAATTTCTTATCTCGTCATTTTTGGATAGTCCCTTTTTGTACATTTCAATTGCTCGGTCAAACTGACCTTTGTCAAAGCTGGATTTAGCCGCTTTCTGTGAGCATGATTGTATTAAAAAGATAGAAATTAGGAGGTAGAATAGTTGCTTCATTATCTGTGAAATACTTATACGTAGAAAACTAAACGAAATTTAGCGATAAATGATTGCCTTCCTTTATTACATCGCAACCGTTTGTTTCATTCAAAGGAAAAATCGGCTCATCCAGGAGTCGGCCGCTGGCTGTTTCCAGCTGTTTTTCCACTCACCTACGGAAGCCACTGCGTTATTGAAAATAATGGTATCCTTTTTAATTTTTCCCTCACCAATAGCTCCTTTTGCTTTATTAAAAGGGATGATTTCCAAGGTGTCATTATTTAAATATGCGACTTGTGACTTGTCCAATAAATTAACCTGGTATTGAGTTTCAATTTGTCTGATCAGACCAACCGAAGAATCAATACTACACCCTGATGCCATCGCCTGTCGCTCATCTACTGCCAATATGATAAACCGATCATAAAGAATTTCAAAAGCAGCATTTAATTGGTTGCCATGAGCAGCCCAACCATGTATGAAGTTTTTGAGGTTTATTTCAAGCGCTACCATTTCCTCTTTTGTGAAAGGCCTATCGCTTTGATACACCCAAAGTCTAGCGTGTTCTGGGAGATCAATTAATGTGTTTTGCTTACTTGTAGTTTCCATAATTACCTAAAACCGCAATTTCGCAAAAAGAATTCAATTGACTTTGTAAATCAACGAAATCGAGAATTTCTATGAGCCGCTTCCTAAAAAGTCTTAGCTGGAAAAAGAAAAGGTGCGACCCCCGAAGGAGCCACACCAAATCAACCAGCTTGCTCTTTATAACTTATCTGCTATTTGCTAAAAGTTCTTCTGTCTTTGAGTTCAAACTCCACTCTTCTGTTTTTGGCTCTGCCTTCTTTGGTCGCATTGTCTGCCAAAGGTTTGGCTTGTCCGTATCCATCGGCATTGATTCTGTCAGCATTGATGCCTTTTGCTACCAAAAATCCTTTAACTGCATTCGCTCGTTTTTTTGACAATGCTAGGTTTTTTGCTTCGTCTCCTGAACTGTCAGTATAGCCTGATATTTTCAAGTCATAGTTGTTATTCTCCAAAAGTAGGTTGGCTATTTTGTTAAGGATGTCGTTAGACTTTTTCGTCAAAACATCTTTTCCCGATTCAAACTGAACACCTGCCAGAGCTTCTTTCAATATTTCCTGAGTCTCTTGGCTGATTTCAGGACAACCTTTGTTCTCGATCGTTCCAGCTTCCTGCGGACAGTTATCTTTGCTGTTCACAATACCATCGCCATCATCGTCTGGACAGCCGCCAAGCTCTTTGTTGCCCGGTGTGTTTGGACAGCTATCATTCTTGTCCACCACTCCATCGCCATCGCTATCTGGACAGCCTTGGTTGGCAATGCTTCCTTTTTCGTTTGGACAATTATCATCAGCATCTTTGATGCCGTCTCCATCACTGTCAGGGCACCCTTGTAGGGATGCAAGTCCAGCTATCGTTGGACACTGGTCATTCATATCCAGTACGCCATCTCCGTCTTGGTCTGGCAAAGGACAGCCATTGTTGCTCGCTGGCCCAAAAGTATTGGGACATTCGTCGTTTTTGTCTTTGACGCCATCATCGTCTGCGTCTTTGCTGGCAAACCAGCCCGAGGAAAAGGTCAAGAGTACTTCGTGTGACGAATTGGCCAACTGATTCAAATCACTGTCCACAATCATGTCGTAGGCATAGCCCGCTTTGATTCCATTGCCCAATTCTGGTTGAGCTATAAAGTTTAACGATTCTCCATTTCTATAGCCGAGTCCTCCGCCTAGTTTGTTGTCGTACCAAGCCATCACCATCGTATTGCAAGTGGGTAATCGTCCTGAG
>JAVJRN010000081.1:0-390974 GCA_040218415.1 Cyclobacteriaceae bacterium | reverse complement strand
AACAAGGAGACCCTATCTCAAAACGTGCAAAATCACATGAAAATGCTACAGACTTGTCCTGCAAGGGTAATCAAATATTTTAACCATGAAAGCATCAATTATGCTGCCTAAATATAAATCAATCACCGCTGGGTTAATAGCCGCGGGTGGTGCATACGGGATTAAGAAAATTCACGAGCGGCATAAAACCAAATAGTCTGCCTTTAAGGTTAGAAATAAAAAAAGCTCGTTAAACGAGCTTTTTTTATTTCTAATAATTTATTTCATTTCGGAATCCCGCAAATTAAAACCTCTCAATATCAGCGCCAAGTGCATTTAAGCGCTTATCAATATACTGATAGCCCCGATCGATCTGTTCCACATTGTGTATTGTGCTTACTCCCTCGGCAGAAAGCGCAGCAATCAAGAGGGAAACACCTGCCCTGATATCAGGAGAAGTCATGTTGATTCCTCGCAAATTCACCACTCTATCAAGTCCAATTACTGTGGCTCTATGAGGATCACAAAGTATTATCTGTGCGCCCATATCGATCAGTTTATCAACAAAGAACAAGCGAGATTCGAACATTTTTTGATGAACAAGCACCGTTCCTCTTGCTTGTGTTGCAGTTACTAGAATAATACTCAACAGATCTGGCGTAAATCCTGGCCAAATAGCATCAGCTACCGTCAAGATGGAGCCATCAATAAAAGTATCTATCTCATAAGACTCTTGAGCCGGGATATAAATATCATCTCCTCTGAATTCTAGTTTAATACCCAATCTTCTGAAAGTGTCAGGAATAATTCCGAGCATATCTATGCGCGCATTCTTAATGGTGATTTCTGACTGTGTCATGGCAGCTAAGCCAATGAAACTACCAATTTCAATCATATCTGGTAGCATTTCATGCTCAGTACCAGCCAAAGATGCTACTCCTTCGATATGAAGCAAGTTACTTCCAATACCCTCTATTTTTGCACCCATTCTTACGAGCATACCACATAGTTGCTGCAAATATGGTTCGCAAGCAGCGTTATATATGGTCGTCTTACCTTTCGCAAGAACTGCAGCCATTACAATGTTCGCCGTACCAGTCACTGATGCCTCGTCAAGGTGCATGTAGGTGCCTTGCAGGTCAGAACCATCAACAGTATAAAAGCTTGTTTTCGAATCGTAATTGAACTTGGCTCCCAGTTTTTGGAAACCAACAAAATGTGTGTCTAATCTCCTTCTACCAATCTTATCACCACCGGGCTTAGGCATCTTACCCTTGCCAAATCTTGCCAATAGTGGACCAAGAAGCATGATAGAGCCTCGGAGTGCGGATGCTTTTTGCTTAAATTCGTCGGTATCTAGAAAACCAAGATTCACATGCTTTGCTGTGAAGCAGTATGCCTCCTCGCCAGTTTTCTCAATTTGCACACCAAAGTCAGCAAGCAATTCGATCAACATCATCACATCTCTGATGTTGGGTATTTTACGAATAAATACTGGCTGATCTGTAAGGAGAACTGCTGAAATAATTTGTAGTGCTTCGTTTTTCGCACCTTGAGGGATAATTTCTCCTTTCAATTTGGCTCCCCCTTTGACCCGAAATGAACCCATTAATTTGGTCTTCTTCGCTTGTTAGAAAAATTCTTTTTCCCTCCTTTACTGGAAGGTCTTCGCTGATTACTTCGGTTATTATCGTAGTTTCTTGGCGATTTGTCAGATTCAAAAAGGTTGAATTCTTTCACCTTTTCAATCTCAATATCTAGTTGATTATCAGACAATTGTCTGATGTTTTTCAAGACCTGTTCGTCCTCTATATTTTCTTTATTCCAAGTCTGGAAAAATGCTTTCATCAACTTACCAATAGCCACTACTGCGCCCTCTTTTTCAGCTGGGTCTTCCAGAGCAATAGCGTCTTTGATCAACTGCTCTACGTTTTTACCGTAATGTTTGTACTTGATTTTATTCAATCGATACTTTACTCTATCGGGCTTACGCTCAAGAATGGTAGATTCCGGAATAGGAAAAGGACTTTTCACATCTAAGTCAAAATGGGAAATGATAAACAAATCATCCCACACTTTTTGTGTGTATTCATTCGCGTCTTTGCTAAACTCCGGGTTGATTGATTTCATTAGTTCAACCAAAATAGATGCGTATTTGTCACGCTTCTCTTTGTCTTCAGTATTTTTTATATGCGCTACAAGGTTTTGGACATTTCTTCCATACTCCTTGAGGGTAATATGTTCTCTTTCAGTATTGTATTCTAAACTCATACCTCAAATTTGTCTAAAAAAAACCAAAGGATACCTCTACTTTGATTCTTTTGAAGTTAAAAAGCGTTCTAAAATATCAATTGGAGTCATTTACATTCAATTAATAACTAAGGTAAGAAGTCAGCTCTCGAAATTCTTGCCTGGAAACTCGTGGTTTCGTGTAATGAATTTCAATTATGCTAGCGTTATTTACTGTCCATGACATATTGAATAACCTTTTCTAATTTCTCAAAAGAACAGGCAACTACCAAAGCAAGATACTAATACCAAATCCAGTACTTTTCTAACTATTAACTATTGCGTTCATTCATTAAATCTTCTATTTCCTCCGCCTGAATTGGGATGTTTCTCATCAAATTATTATGTCCCGTATTGGTGACTACAATATCATCTTCAATCCTGATTCCAATGCCTTCTTCGGGAATGTATATTCCTGGCTCTACGGTAAAGACCATGCCTTCCTCAATTTTTCGATAAACCGATCCCACATCATGAACATCAAGCCCTAAATGGTGGGAAGTTCCATGCATAAAGTACTTTTTGTAAGCCGGAGTATCAGGAGTTTGGTTTTTGATATCCGTCTTATCGATCAAGCCTAATTGCAGTAGTTCGTCCTGCATAAGTAGCCCTACTTCTTTGTGATATTCAGGAATAGTCACTCCGGGACGAAGCATTGCTGTTGCTTTGGTCTTCACGCTCAATACAGCATTGTAGACCTCCTTCTGGCGTTTGGTGTATTTTCCGCTAACGGGAATGGTTCTCGTCATGTCCGCGTTATAATTAGCGTACTCGGCTCCCACATCCATAAGCAAAAGATCACCCGCTTTCAGTTGCTGATTATTATCTATATAATGTAAGACGCATGCGTTAGCACCTCCAGCAATAATCGGCGAATAGGCAAAACCGCGTGAGCGGTTTGATAAAAACACATGGGCATACTCCGCCTCCAATTCATATTCCCACACTCCAGGCGCGGTGACTTCAAGTATTCTTCGAAAACCTTGCGCTGTGATATCGCAGGCATGTTGCAATAATTTGATTTCAATATCCGACTTGACCATTCTCAAATCATAAATAAGTGGAGCTAATCGATGATAATGATATAGCGGATGTAGCTCTTTACATTTTTTTATAAATCTGTCATTGGCGGTCTCTACCACACTGGCATTCCTGATGTGCTCGTTTGAAGGCAAATAAATGTGCTCGCTTTCAGCTAAAATGGTATACAAAGTCTTTTCAAAATCCTCCAACCATTTTATGTTTTGAATACCAGAAGTATCCGTTGCTTCAGGTTTGGTGAGCTTGTGCCCTTCCCAAATGGCAATTTCCTCATTCGTCTCCCTCACAAATAAAACTTCTCTCAACTTCGGATCAGGAAAGTCAGGAGCCAAAATAAGCATCGACTCTTCCTGATCCACTCCTGATAAATAAAGGAAATCTGAATTTTGCTTAAATGGCAAGGTGCCATCTGCATTGGTAGGCAATATATCATTGGAATGTACGATGACTACAGACCCTGGCCGCAGCTTTTTGGCAAGTCTTCTTCTATTTTCGATGAATAATTGGTTATCTATCTTATGATACTTCATTTTTACGGGGTGTTTAAATTAAAATCCTTTCTTCTGGTTATCCTCATAGGAATAACCACCTCAGTAATAGCGCAGCAAAAATACTGGGTTCATGGTGTAAATCATGAATTCAACAAAAGTATGTCGATCGAGCCTGAGTTTTGTTCCGCCTGGCTAAAATCGTGTACGTATTATCTTAGATCCGATCAGGCAGACTCTCTTAAAAAGCAAGGGTTTGACCTATCGACAGTTGCCTCCTTTAGTGTTCAAGGTATAAAAGAAGCGCCAAGAGTGTCATTTGCTTTAGAGCAAATTGAGGCTGAGTTACTCATACAAAAAGGTGTTACAGGAAAAGGAGTGACCATTGGCATCATCGATGGTGGATTTCTTAGAGCCGATGAAGATGATAGATTGAGTCATGTCTTTGATCAAAATAATGTGCTCTGGTACAAAGACTATGTAACACCAAATATGGAAGTATATGGTGGTTCAATTGGCCTTGATGATAACCATGGTACGGAAGTTTGGCAAAACATTGCTGGATATGATAGCGAGAAAGATATTCGGTATGGCTTGGCCACCGATGCAAAATATCTTTTGGCCAGAACAGATCATGGAGGATATGAAAAAAGACTAGAGGAAGATTATTTGATTGCTGCCTTGGAAGCTATGACGGAAAAAGGAGCCCAAGTCATCAACATTTCACTTGGCTATAGTACTGGCTATCTGGAAGCATCAGAAAACTACAAACCTGAAGATATGGATGGTAAAACTACGATGGTAGCCAGAGCCATAGATTATGCCAGCTATGAAAAGGGTGTGCTTGTGGTGGTGGCAGCAGGAAATGAAGGTCTCGACTCAAAATGGCAAATTGTGTCAAGCCCCGGAGATGCCAAAGGAGCTTTGACCGTGGGTGCTGTGAAATTTAAAATTTGGGATAAAATGAACTATAGCTCGATAGGTCCCGAGTTTTTACCTTATATGAAACCCAATGTAAGTGTATATGCCTCAAGTGGCACATCTTATGCAACGCCTGTTATCACAGGGCTTGCGGCGTGTATTTTATCGATGGATTCCACGCTGAGTAACTTTGAAATAATAGGCATCTTAGAAAAGTCAAGCCATCTTTATCCTTTTGGAAATAATTACCTTGGTTATGGAGTGCCCAGAGTTTCTCGAATACTCCAAATCTTGGAAGGAAAATCAGCAGAGATCCCCGTTGTAAAATCTGTTAGGGTTAAAAAGAGTTTTTTCAAGTTGAAGGACAAAATAATGGGCAAAACCCTCGTCCTATATCACAAGAAAGATGAGCGAAACGTAATTGCAAGATTCAACCACCGCCCCATCAAAAATAAGTTTAAAGTGAAAAGATATCAGAATGCTGTTCAAACGACTATTTTGATAGAAAACAGAGCGATTGAGATTATCTGGAATTGATTCCTTTTCGGTCAAATATTATTTTTCTGTATAGATCAGCCATAAAAAGACTGTGTTCACTATAAACCATAAATCTTTTTGCCAACGAGATTTATGGCCTGCTCAAAACTAGCAAAGGTGTTACCTCAAATAATTGTATTCAGCATAGAACCGCTAAAAGTTTTTTCGCACACGAAATCGCTTCAACTTGAAGCAGGTAAAGTGTCGATTAAGTCCTGAATATCTATTTCATTAGCACATCTGAAATTTTTTTCAGGGCAAGTCCGAAAACCATGCAACCCACAAGGTCTGCAGGCTAATTTTTTCTTTATCTCTACAATTTTAGAATTATCTGCCAAAGGCCCAAAACCAAAAGACGGCACAGTCGAGCAAAAAACTGCAGTGGTTGGCGCATTCACCGCCGATGCGAAATGCAACGGCGCAGAGTCATTCATGAAATTCATAGCGGCCGTCTGCATTAAGGCCGCCGATTCCAACATGGATAATTCTCCACACATATTGAGGGCCTTTAATGGCTTATCCAAACTTTTTCTGATAAACTCACACGTTGCAAAGTCTGATTTGGCACCCAGTAAATATATGTCTCCCTCATAATTGGAGGTGTTCAAAAAGTCAATCCACTGCGCTTTTGGAAGTTGCTTGGTATACCAAACTGAAGAAGGTGAAATGGTGATATAATTAGTAGTCTTTATTGCTTCCAACTTTTGCTGTACCGCTTTGCTCAGGTGCAATTTGGGTTTTGAGGCTTCATGGTCAGTATGATGAGCTATTAATTGCTGGTTTCTGACGATCTCATGGCTCCCGTCACCAATTACATGGCTCAATTTTTTGGTGTACAAAAAACTCATAGGGTTCTTATCAAAACCCACCGTTTCATTTGCTCCAGATAATACTGTCAATAAACCTGAGGAAAGAAATCGGTGTACATTCACCACCAAATCATACTTTGTGGCTCTAATTTTTTTAACCAGTCTGATTAATTCTAAGAATCTGGACTTCCTTTTATCAAGTATCAAGACCTGATTAACTGCTGGATCATTGATCAACAGTTCTTCACATCCTTTTTTCAACAAAAAATCAATCGAAGCTTCGGGAAAGCAGGCTTTTAACTTGACGATCAGTGATGTTGCGAGCACCACATCGCCAATAAAAGAAGTTTGAATGATCAGAATTTTTTTACATGCCATTACAGAGCCTCAAAAATAATACATTTGCGCACGTATGGCGGAATATGAGTTAATTACATTATCCAATGGCATAAGGGTAATGCATAAGGAAATGACCAATACTAAAATTGCCCATATTGGGATTATGCTTGATATTGGCAGTAGGGATGAGCTGGAAGATGAGCAAGGGCTCGCCCATTTCTGGGAACACATGGCCTTCAAAGGCACAAAAAAAAGGAAAGCTTATCACATCATCGACAGGCTAGAATCACTTGGTGGAGAACTCAATGCCTACACCACCAAAGAGAAAATTTGTTTCTATGCTTCAGTACTCGATTTGCATCTCGATAAGGCGGTAGAACTTTTGGCTGACATAACCTTCCATTCAACATTTCCGAGCCCTCAAATAGACAAGGAGCGCATGGTTATTTTGGAAGAAATGTCCATGTACCTCGACACTCCTGAAGATGCCATTCAAGACGAATTTGATGAAATTCTCTTTCATAATCACCAACTAGGCAAGAACATTCTTGGAAATAGAGATACGGTGAACAATTTCCAACAGGCTGATTTTCTTAATTTCCTGTCAAGAAACCTCCATACCGAACGCATAATCATTTCAAGTGTAGGTAACTATTCGCTAAAAAAATTAATGCGAATGGTTGACAAGCATATCGCACCGATTCCATATAAAAGTCATTCAAACCCTCGAAACTTTTTCAAGGATTATACACCCTCATCAAAGGAGGTGAATAAAACAATTTCCCAGAGCCACATGGCCATTGGTACGGAAGCTTTTAACATTCATAATAAAGAAAGGATCCCATTTTTCTTGCTAACAAATATTCTCGGCGGTCCCGGAATGAACTCTCGTCTGAACCTCTCCCTACGTGAAAAACATGGCTATGTGTATGGAGTAGACGCAAGTTTTAGTTCCTACATTGACACGGGTGTTTTTTCAATATTTTTTGCGACTGATCCGAAAAATTTAAAGAAAAGTGTCTCTTTGATTAAAAAAGAAATCGAAATATTAAAGAAGAAACCACTTGGGCAGATACAGCTCCATAAAGCGAAGCAACAGCTCAAGGGACAACTCGCCATGAGTGAAGAAAACAACAATGCCGTTATGTTAATGATGGCCAAAAGTATGCTCGACTTAGACCGAGTACCCAATATCAATAAAATGTTTAAAACCATTGATGAAATCACGGCCGATCAGCTCATAGATCTGGCGAATGGTACTTTGGATTGGGATAAAATGTGCTCTTTAACTTATCACGGAACCGAATAATAGTTTTAATTCTGCGTTATTCACACTAAATTCTGCTTATCCAAAAATTCTTAAAAGAAATGGATTTTTTACCTAAAGCCATCGCCAAGTATTCCGAAGATCATACCACACAAGATGTAGACTTACTCCATCAAATTACCAGAGAAACACATCTCGAAGTGCTCAAGCCTCGCATGCTTTCCGGACATTTGCAGGGAAGGGTTTTGTCAATGATCAGTCACATGATATCGCCGAAAAACATTCTTGAAATCGGTACGTATACTGGTTATTCTGCACTTTGCCTCGCTGAAGGATTGTCAGATCAAGGTGAACTGGTTACCATTGAGCGTAATGAAGAACTTGAACATAAGATCTTGAATTATTTCAAAAACTCGCCTTACCGTGAAAAACTTCATTTAAAAATTGGTGATGCCCGAAAAATCATTCCCCAACTTGAAAACACTTGGGATTTGATATTTATTGATGCTGATAAAGAATCTTACCAGACCTATTTTGACTTAACCATCGACCAAGTCAGGACTGGAGGTTTTATTTTGATTGATAATGTACTTTGGAGTGGCAAAGTGGCGGATGATGACAAAAACGACAAGGCAACACAATCTATACGTGCTTTTAACCAAAGAATGCATGCCGACCCCAGAGTAGAAAATGTACTATTGCCAATTAGAGATGGTATTATGATATTAAGAAAACTATGAGAAATTTTTTGTTGATACTCTGCCTCTTTTATGTGTCATGGACCATTGCCAAACCAGATCCGAAAGTCGCCATACCAAGAGTACCTTCTTCCATAACGATAGCAGACGTAAAACTTAAAATCACACCTGAAGCGCAAGCCGAAATCCAAAAGGATGTAGATGCCTTGAGAGCCAGTGAAAAATATTTTAACATCAAACTTGACCGAGTCAATCTCTACTTTCCGATCATAGAAAAAGCATTGAAAGCGGAAGGCATTCCTGATGATATCAAATACTTATCCGTACAAGAAAGCTCCCTTATTTCCGATGCGGTATCCTCTGCAGATGCTGTTGGTTATTGGCAATTCAAAGATTTCACGGCACGAGAAGTTGGTTTGAGAGTAGATGGAAAAATCGATGAGCGTAAAAATATCGCAGCAGCTTCACTAGGTGCCGCCAAGTATTTTAAAAGAAATAATTATTTTGTAAAAAACTGGATGTATGCTGTAAGCGCATATCAAGCAGGGCCTGGCGGAGTAAAACGTTATCTGGATGATAAATTCGTCGGCACGGACAGGCTTACCGTTGATAAAAACACGCATTGGTACGCTAAAAGGTTTATTGCACATGTAATAGCCTTTCGAGATGAAATCGGGCAACCACATTCTGACGGCTTATATCTTCAAGAGTACACCGAGGGCCAAGGAAAAAGCCTAGGAGATATTGCTAAGGAATTACAAATCGATGTGGCAGAAATTGAAAAATATAATAAATGGTTAAGATCAGGTAAAATTCCTGAGGATAAACAATACATCGTGATTGTTCCATATGTAGGGAAAGCGCCAAAAATACGAGAAGAAGCCAAGGAGCCTGAAAGTGCTGATCCACCTCCTCTATCGAGAAGTACGGAAATAGCAGCTAAACCTGAAAAGATCGTTTATCCCGACGAGATTGTTGCCGAATTGGGCAAATCAAAAGTTATTTTTAAATATAATGGAATAGATGCTATTATATCAAGAAAAGGAGACGACAAGGAAAGCCTAGCCAAAAGAGGAAACACAGATAAGCGGCGGTTCGACAAGTACAATGAAATGCTTCCAGGTCAGCCTTTAGCTGCGCAGGAAATATTTTACCTGTCTAAAAAGAAAAATAAGTCCTCCACTTTCTTTCATGTAGCCAATGAAAATGAATCGCTTTGGCAAATTTCACAGCGATATGGTGTGAAAGTGGGAAAGCTTGAAAAATACAACCGTGAGGAAAGGTCATCGACATTTAAAAATGGCAGAATCATTTATCTCAAAAAGAAAAGACCTCAAGGAGAGCCAGAGTACACCAAACTCATCAACGAAGATAACTTCGAAAATCGCCCTACTCCAGCTCCTAGGGTAAGCACTACAACCTCTGATCCAGTAGACCTTGATAGACTGGAGAAAAAATCCAAATCGAAAACGTCGGAATTTGAAGAAGACAATACCACCTATGATATACATATCGTAGAACCTGGCGAGTCTCTCTGGGGCATTGCTAATAAATACAATATATCCGTAGCTCAGTTGCTAGAGTGGAATGGAATGTTTGAAGGTGAAACTATTTCGCCTGGACAAAATCTTCAAATTGGTGCTCCAGTAGAAGTAGTTGTGGCTAGCTCAAAAGACCAAGAAGAAGAAATAACAGAAACTCCAACTCCAGAAAAAATAATTAATAAACCGCAAAATGGCATTCATATAGTGACCTTGGGAGAAACGCTTAGCGCCATAGCAGCGATGTACGGTATGGAAATGGATCTTTTGGCTGAATTGAATGCCCTTAATCCAGGTAGCTTTTTAGCCGTAGGTCAAGAACTTTTTGTGGATGCTCAAGAGGATGTAGCAATCGTATTCGAGGAGCTAAAGGAAGAAAATATAGTTGAGCCTCAAAAAGAACCCGAGCCAGAATCAAAAGAAAATACCAGTATTCATGTTGTTGCCAAAGGTGAAACGCTCTATGGTATAGCTAGACAATATGGCATGCCAATAGGAACTCTTTTAGCGCTCAATGATCTCAATTCCAGCAGCGCCTTATCCGTGGGTCAAGAGTTATTTGTATCATCTGAAACTGAGAAAGAAGTGGTTGTGGAAAAGCAAGTGCCTGTGGAAGAAGTGGAGCCAGTTGAAGACGAAGCGATGATCGTAGAAAAATCCAACGAAGATATACCGACCCCATCTTCAGAAAAATCTAAAATTCACACGGTAACTTCTGGAGAAACGCTCTATGGAATTGCAAGGCAATATAATCTTTCCGTCAATGACCTTTTAGCATTCAACAATCTGGAAAAAGCCAGCGCCCTGTCTATTGGTCAAAAACTGCGCATAAGTGAGAATAACAATGAGCAAACCAGTGAACCGGCTGTGATCAAGGATGAACCAAAAGTTAACAAAACTGAACCTGAAAAGCCGATTTCTAATAACGCGAAAACACACAGTGTGGGTCGTGGAGAGACATTATATGGAATCGCATCCCAATATAATATCTCAGTTAAGCAATTGCTCGCATGGAATAACTTCGAGCCAAATACTGCGATACAGCCAGGTCAGATAGTTAACGTTAGCGAGCCTTCATCAAACGACAAACCTGCGGTAAAAGAAACGGTGATTGACGATGTAGAAACTCCAAAGGTTGAAAAGAGCAAAATTCACATCGTGCGTGGAGGAGATACTTTATATAAAATTGCTTCACAGTATGGTATGACCGTCAGCGAGCTCAAAAAACTGAACGACAAAAAAGAGAATAGTCTATCTGTTGGTGAAGAGTTGAAGGTGAAGAACTAACCGGAGCGGTGATTAAGTTTTTTCCAAAAACTTATTCTGAATAAAAAATTGCTTTCAATCCGTCCCTTTGGAGTGTTAGAATATTTTTTTCAATAGAATAATAAAGGTAATTTGGTTGACCAGGTTGATAATTAACTAATTGTAGCCATTTTTTCTCGTATTCTGTGATGGCATTACTATCATCGCCTACAAAAGTCTGAACTGTACTAAATACATCAATATAACCTTCATATACTTCTATCTCACTATTGAAGCCATTTAAAAGGCCAATACCTATGAATTTCTTATCATCAACCTCAGAATTAAGGGTCAGCCCTAATATATTTCGGTTCCAAAGCAATTCGCAAGGAGGGTGCAATGTATCACCATCAATAAGATATCCGATCATTACCCAGTCACTAAATAAGTCACCATTACTGCTTTCAATTTTATACTCCGCTGGGCAAGAGTTCAGTATGGTGGTATTTCTCAATTCAATAAGATCAACTTGTACAAAGGTTGATTGATTCGAATCACAAGGCTCATGAATGAGTGCATTTGCGAAGAAATGCTGACCGGTATAAAGAGAATCTAATATCGACGAATCGCAAAGAGCAAAATAGTTAGAATTTGCTGGCTCTAATTGTTGAATATAAAAAAAATGATCTTGTATGAGCCGAAACCTTCCTTCATTGATGGAATCGACAACCGAGCGGTTTTTACAATCCTCACAGACTAAATCAAGGTTAGAATCACTTTCAGAACAAGAAACAATAAAAGTCAAGCAACCAAAACAAGCAAGTTGAATCAAACGATCAAAAAAATCTCTAATGTAAATCATATCATATTATTTGCTCGAAGGCGATATGTGGTTCAAAATAACAACACTAATTAAATTACAATTAGATTAAATAGTTATTAGAGAACAATCTTAATCAATTACCATTATACAAAACGACTTATTCCTACTTTTTTCAAAAATGATAGACTATTCTCGCTGAAATTGGATTTTTCAAAAAAAATAGGATCAAAAAAATGCCTCCCGATAATCGAGAGGCATTTTTAATAATCGTTACTTTTCAAATTTTACCAGATCCTTACTCTTTCCTCCTCAGGTTTGAAAATAGGATCACCTTCTTTCACATCGAAAGCCGCATAAAATTCATCAATATTGACCAATGGCCCCACAGCTCTAAACATGCCTGGAGAATGTGGATCAGTCATGATTTGGGTTCTCAGCGTTTCATCTCTATATTTTGTTCTCCAAATAGTTGCCCAAGAGATAAAAAACCTTTGTTCCGGCGTAAAACCATCAATTTCACCAGGATGACCGTTTTCCTTTAAATGTATCTGCAAGCCATCATAAGCAGCAGCAAGTCCACCTAAATCGCCAATGTTTTCACCCAAAGTAAGTTTACCTTGTACATTCACGCTATCCAAAGGCTCGTAAGCATCGAATTGAGCAACTAACTGTCCAGTGCGCGCATCAAAATTCGTTCGATCATCTTCCGTCCACCAGTTCACCATATTTCCTGACCAATCGAACCGACTTCCTTGATCATCGAAACCATGAGATATTTCATGGCCTATCACCGCGCCCATACCGCCATAGTTTACCGCTGCATCTGCAGTATAATTATAGAAAGGAGGCTGAAGTATTGCCGCAGGAAATACAATTTCATTGTTTGTGGGATTAAAGTAAGCATTGACTGTTTGCGGATTCATTCCCCATCTTGATTTATCTACAGGTTCGCCAATTTCTTTGATGTTTTCATTATGCTGCCAAGCCCAAGCATTTTCCATATTGCCGATGTAGCTATATGATTCTCCGCTACTTTCCACTGTCAAGCCTGAATAGTCTCTCCATTTATCAGGATAACCAATTTTTACGGTAAAGTTGTTGAGCTTCTTCAAAGCTTCTTGCTTCGTTTCCTCTGACATCCATTCTAGGTTTCTAATTCTTTGATCGAATGCCTTCATCAAGTTACCCACCATTTCCAATGCGCTTTCTTTGGCCTCAGGAGGAAAAGTTTCCGACACGTAGACTTTACCTATTGCTTCTCCAATTACACGGTTGGTTGAGCTCAGTACTCGATCCCATCTTGGTTTCATTTCTTCTGTTCCGCGTATGGTCTTACTGTAGAAATCAAAATTGGCCTGTACCATCGCATTATTAAGATAATTGGCCGCCTGATTGATGACGTTCCATTTAAGGTAAGCTTGAATATCAGCAATTGGCAATGTTTCCAATATGGTATTCATTTCTACCATGAATTTTGGCTGTCTTACTATAAGAGAATCTACCTTCGAAACGTCCGCGTTGAGTGCTTTGAAGTATGCCGTCCAATCAAAGCTCGGCGCAAGTTCTTGCAGCTCTTCGAAGGTTTTTGGATTGTATAATGCCAATCTGTTTCTTCTTTCTATTGGCGTCAGACTCGCCTCAGCTAATCTGGTTTCCAAGTTCATTACTTTATCCGCCATAAGCGTCGTATTCCCTTCCACTTCAGCTAGCCGGAACATTTTATCTAGAAACTCTAGATACTTCGTTCTAATCTCCTTAGATTTTTCATCCTGCTTGGTATAATAATCGCGGTTTGGCAGACCTAAACCACCAGCACCCACATATAAAGAGTTAATCTGACTATTTTTCATATTGGCCATTGAAGATTCCCAATGAAATCCTCCATAACCAGTTTTATGCATATCAGCCAGTACAGCCTGAATGTCAGATCGCTTTTCAATTCCATCGATCTTGTCAAACCATTTTTTCAAAGCCTGTACCCCTGCCTTTTCTGCCAACATAGAGTCCATTCCTACGGAAAAAAACTCAACTGCTTTTCGCTCATCAGAACCTTTCTTAAACTCAGGATTTTCTGCCGATGCTTCCATGATGGCTAAAACCTTTTTATTGTTCCTTTTTCGAAGTTCTCCAAATCCTCCCCAGCGACCTTCATCACCCGGTATTTCAGTTTTATCAAGCCAGTTTCCATTAGCAAAACGATAAAAGTCGTCTTTTGGACTCACCGCAAGATCCATGTTCGTAAGATCTAAGCCTGGAACTGCTTCTTCTTTTTGTTCTTCTGGTGCCGAGCACGCATACACTAAAAATGTTGCTGCTAGACAAAAAATCATACTATTTCTCATTGCTTATAAATTTGTCTGTTAGATAATTGAATAGATACTTGATCTATTTGTTAACTAAAGTATTTAATTTCATCAAGACAGAAAGATTAATTATGTTAATGGTCTAATAGTCTTATCAATTGCGCATTTATTATGAACAAACGAAATTTTATTAAACGTTTACTCATTGCTTCAGGTCTAGCTGCTGCACCGACAATACTCACTGCAGAAGACAAAATGAAGGGAAAGTTTGTGCATACGGTCCTTTTCTGGTTAAAAAATGACACCAATTTGGCAGATTTTATTGCTGGTACACGCGGATTTCTTGATAAGGTGAAAGTGGTTAAATCATACCATGTAGGCACGCCGGCCATGACACCAAGGGAAGTTGTTAACAACTCTTACTCGGTATGTTTGGTGGTCACTTTTAAGAATAAGGCTGATCAAGATATTTATCAAGAACATCCAGCACACCTTGCCTACGTTGAAGAAAGAAAAAATAGCTGGGACAAAGTGGTCATTTACGATTCCCTCGAATATCCTAGCTGATTTTTGTTTTGAGAATTACAGGTTTTAAGAAAAAACAGCTAATTACCAACAAGCCGATTGACAGAAAAATGGAAGCCGTAAAAAGTTCTATAGCACTTGCATCAAGCTGAACCAGAGAATGGCCGCCTAAAATAATCGGGATACTCAGTACCAGGGATAAGATTTTCGCAGCGACATTATAGTTTTCCCAAATAGCTCCTCCAACCAAAGCCACGGAAGAAGCTATGCTCAACCATTTTGACCATGTGGCCACTTTCAAAATCGCAATAGAAGTTTCTACTGATTTAAAATCGGCTAAAGGATAAGCTCCTGTAATCGTAAAAAGTTGGAAATTCTCTATGGCATCTCCTAGTAGCATTACAAAAGCTAAAACTTGCCCAATCGTGGCATATTCATATTGGTGGAGTTCTTTCAATTTTCGAAAAAGAAAAAAGAAAAACGTGCTGTAAACCAGCATAAACCCAAAATCAATCCTATTTCCTACGTCAATACTTTCGATCAAAGTAGGATTAAGTGATTCAAAAATGATCGCAACATCAGACTCATTGGAAATAAATTCCAAGGCAATGATGATATTTTGAAAGCCATTTACTGCCAAGCTTGGAAAATACTGACTCATCCAAAAGAGGAAAATCAAAAGGGGAATAGCGAATAATCCTAGAATAGATAAAGGTCTGCTTTTTAAGTAATCCATGTAGAAGTTATGTTCTGAGCGAAAATAATTCTTAATCAAACATTAGTTGTAGCGATCAATAATTAAGTTGCCGAATTGTGTATTAATTCTCCAACATGCAAGACAGACATCTACTTTTGGAAGCAGAAGAAAAAGCTGCTCGGCTTTTTGAAGCCATTGAAACGAATAAATTAATCATCCCAGGTAAAACAGAGGAAGAACTCAGTGACGAAGTTTTTGACCTAGCCTTTGATATGTTTGGCATTAAAAAATACTGGCACAAAAGGCTTGTTAGATGTGGGGAGAACACTTTATTGCCTTATCACCACAACCCACCTATGCAAACCATCCAAGAAGATGATATTTTATTTCTCGATTTTGGACCCATATTCGAAGAATGGGAGGCTGATTTTGGAAGGACTTTTGTGCTCGGTAGTGATCCTAAAAAAATCCAATTACAATCGGACATCATGATCGCCTGGCAAGAGGTTAAAAATGAATTTGATAGGAGAAAAAGTATCACTGGATCAGAATTGTACCATTTGGCAGTAGCTAATGCGGAATCCAAAGGTTGGAAATTCGGAGGTGAAATTGCCGGACATATTATCGGTCATTTTCCCCATGAAAAGCTGGATAAAGAAATAAAAGACAACTATATACATCCAGAAAATCATCAAAATATGAAACTTCCTGATAAGTCAGGAAATGAGCGAGACTGGATCCTAGAAATACATTTCATTGACGAAAACCTCAAAATTGGCGGTTTTACCGAACAACTTCTTACCTCAAAGGACATAAAAAAAGACTAACAAAAGTTAGCCCGCTCTAGCGACAATCTACTTTGGGTTTGGTCATTGCCGCATCATTTGACAGGTAATTGCTACCTGCTTTCTGTGGGTTTTATACGCAATGAATAAAAATAAGTTATTTTTTATTCCAGACTATTATGAGTATTTTTACCTGTATGAAAAGGAATATTTACTCACTTTCTGAAAAATTAGATGCTAAAGCTCAAGAACCTGCAGTTGGCTACCATTCTGTAGATTTTATGAGCCCTACCACATTGTTGTCCGTATTAAACAATACATCGAGTAATAATATCAAAGAGGATTTAGAATTTATTAAAAATAATACATCAAGCTCTGATCAGACCATCGCTGACTGGCTCAATGTAAATGTAAAAACATATAGAAATTACCGTGAAGCTGGCGCGAATCTTCGACCTGATATTAAAGAACATCTGATTATTCTTACCGCACTGATTAAACATGGACTGGCTGTTTTTGGTAGCCCAGAAGCATTTGGAAGTTGGCTTCACACCGAAAATTTCCAACTAGCCAAGCTCAAACCTGCGGCATTGCTCAATACTAATTCTGGTGTAAGACTCGTCGATGATAGAATTGCCGGAATTGAGTTCGGGGATAATGCCTAAAAAATGATTGTCTATCGCATTGTTGCTGAGAAATATGCAGGTCAATTACTCGCATCAGGAAGGCCTGGAAGATGGAATTATCAAGATCAATTTGTTATTTACACTTCAGAAAGTCGGTCTTTAGCCTCCTTGGAGTTGCTCGTCAACCTCTCTGGCATTGCACTCAGTAAGAAATTCAAAGTACTTGAAATAGAGATTCCGGATGATTTCGATAGTATTCATATTAACGATATTCCAAGCTCTTGGCGCACGCTTGATTTCTATCCCAAGACACAAATGATAGGCGCCAATTGGTATCAATTATTAAATCAACCCATTCTAAAGGTTCCATCGGCTGTAATCCCTCGAGAGCATAATTATATTATCAACACAAAGCACAAAGCATTTTCTTCAGTGCAAATCAAGACTGTTGAAGATTACTTCTGGGATAGTCGTCTGCTAACTGTTTGATTAAATTATAAACCTTTCAAATGATGCACATGCTCATCAATTAAATCAATTTGCTTGGTGATCGCTTTTACATATTTCTTTTGTTCGTTCTCCAAGCGTTTAACTTCCTTTTTGTACTCTTTCTTATAATCTGGGCTAGTTAGGTTACTTTCAATGAAATTGTAACCTCCGCATTCTTTACGTAGAAATTTTAAAAAGCTCAAAGTCGCGTATTCCACTTCTAGAAGTTTGATGTCTTCTAAAGTTGCCTTTGCTTCTTTATCCTTATTCGTGTCGTATTTTCGAGTTACGATATCATAAAGCACAGAATCATAGTGGTGAATATGCTCTAAAGTTGCCACAATATTATCTCTATATGCTTTTTCTTGACAATACTTCTCTAGCCCTTCATAAGTCGCTAGGTTCTTAGCTTCAGCATCCCAAATTTTAGTCAATTCATCAATATGAGCAACAATATCCTTGCTTTCATCTCTGCTCTGAGCTGAAACCAATAATGTAAAACCGAGGAACAAAAGACTCAATATTAATTTCATAGTATTTGATTTTTATTTTGCCTGTTTATAAACGCTTTAATCTAATATTAAATTGGCTATTGATTGGAAATATAACTCAATATTCAAAATCTAGACCTAACCTTTCTTTGAGTTCTTTTAGAATTGGGTTCTGCTCTGCCATATGGTCAAACTTATCACGAGAAGTGTAAAGCTTTTTGCTAGAGTTTTGTTCTGCCACTTGTTTATCCAGTTGTATTAAGGTATTGTTGAGCTTTTTGCGAAAAAACTGCACTATATCCTGCTCAAACCTTTCGAGAATGCTTACTTCAAGCTGACTTGCCAATGAAATAAGAATATTATTTACTCCAGATTTATTGACTTTTCTTGACAATACCAACTGTTCCGTATCGCCAGCTCCATCTTTCAGTCTTAGGACTTTGAATTCGGACCAAGCCTGAATCACCTGTGGCTCATCAAATGGCTCCAGCCTTTCAGGAAGTACTGGTTCCTTTTCCGCTTCTTCCTCCGGCTTATCTGCCTTTCTTCTGAAAATGCTAGGCGTTTCCTTGAGCTGATCGCTCTTTATTTGATTTGGGATTTTAATTTTTGGCGCATGCGGTGCGGGCGAGCTTGACTGCTCTGAACTAGGCGCATTTTTCTCTGTTTTCTGAGGTGCAGACGGCACGTGAGGTGACGCCTCTCTATCTTGTTCTAAGCTGCTACTACTTTTTTTTTTGACCCGTCGCTGGTATCCATTTGAGCCAGTCGCACTGCACGATTTAACTGCGATAGCTTCATTAAGCAAAGCTCTACATGCAAGCGTTGGTTTTTGGAAGCCTTATAATTCAAATCAAACTGACTAATCAATGATAAGCCACTTAGCAAAAATGAATCTCCCAATGAATTAGACTGAGCGTTATATTTACCTTTAAAAGCCTCAGTAACCTCCATAAGTCTGGCGGTTTCTGGAGACTTGGCCACTAGCAAGTTTCTTAAATGTTCCTGAAGACCTACTAAAAAATTATGACCATCAAATCCCTTTTTTAGAATTTCGTCAAAAAGAAGCATGGCTCCTTTAAGATCTTCAGCCAAGAAAAAATCAGCCATTTTGAAATAATAATCATAATCCAAAATGTGAAGATTCTTGATCGTATTTTGATAAGTAATCCTATTATCCGATGAAAAAGTAACGATCAAATCGAACATAGAGAGGGCATCTCTCAAAGCCCCATCTGCCTTTTGGGCAATTAAATGAAGCGCCTCTTCTTCCGCGTCTATTCCCTCAGTGTTGGCAATTTTTTGAAGCTGCTTCACGATATCAATGATTTCTATTCGATTGAAATCGTAAATCTGACACCTCGAAAGAATCGTGGGTATGACCTTATGCTTTTCTGTAGTGGCTAATATGAAAATAGCATAGCTCGGCGGCTCTTCTAATGTTTTCAAAAAAGCATTGAAAGCGGCAGTGGAAAGCATGTGAACCTCATCAATGATATACACCTTAAACTGACCAGTTTGTGGTGCATATCTCACTTGATCTATCAAGTTTCTTATATCATCTACAGAGTTATTAGATGCCGCATCTAACTCGTATATATTCAGGTTATTCGTAGAACCGTCAGTCCCATCTGCATCAAAACCATTGACCATTCTAGAAAGAATTCTGGCACAAGTAGTTTTTCCAACTCCTCGTGGGCCACAAAAAAGTAGTGCTTGAGCAAGGTGATTTTGATCTATAGCATTCTTTAATGTAGTCGTTATATGCTCTTGGCCTACTACCTCATCGAACCCGAGCGGCCGATATTTACGTGCTGATACTACAAAACTTTCCACAGCGGAAAATTAACGATATTGCCGCCATTGGCTAGAAGATCATCATATTTTTTTCTCACAATTAGAATCTAAACTAGTTTAGTTGGTGAATTCAATGACTTTAAATTTTTACAAAGATGAAATATAGACTATTAGGAAAAACTGGGTATAAAATATCTGAGGTTTCATTAGGCACCTGGCAAGTGGGTGGAAAATGGGGATCAGGATTTAACGAAAATACTGCGGCTGAAATCTTAAATAAGGCGATCGACTCAGGAATAAATTTTATCGATACGGCTGATGTGTACGAGGGCGGTCTAAGTGAAAAAGCAGTAGGTAAAGCCGTAAAATTCAGCGATCAAAAAATATATATTGCGACCAAATGCGGAAGGCAAATCAATCCTCACACCAGTGAAGGCTACACGCCCAAAGCTTTAAGAACGTTCGTAGAGTCTAGCTTGAAAAACCTCGACCTTGAAATCATCGACCTGATTCAATTGCATTGCCCACCTACGGAGGTGTATTATCGCCCAGAAATTTTCAGTCTTTTTGATGACTTGAAAAAAGAAGGCAAAATAGGTGCATTGGGCGTAAGCGTTGAAAAAGTAGAAGAAGGGCTAAAAGCAATCGAATACGACAATGTTGATACGGTGCAGATTATCTTCAACATGTTTCGTCAGCGCCCCAATGAGTTATTTTTTGAGCAGGCCAAAAAGAAAAATATTGGTATCATCGCAAGAGTACCGTTGGCTAGCGGATTGCTCACAGGAAAGTTTTCTCGGAACTCTGAGTTTCACAAAGATGATCATCGCAACTTTAATAGAAATGGTGAAGTGTTCGATAAGGGAGAAACCTTTTCAGGTGTTGACTTTGAATTAGGACTTAAAGCAGTCAAAGAATTAGAAGATATTTTTGGCACCCACTTAACACAAGCGGCGCTAAAGTGGGTTTTAATGCATGACGAAGTAAGCTGTGTGATTCCTGGTGCTTCAAAGCTTACTCATTTAGTGTCGAACATCAAGGCAAGTGATTATGATCTTTTGTCAGAAAAAGAAATGAGCGAAGTGCGGAGTGTTTACGAAACCTACATTAGAAATTCAGTGCATCACTTATGGTGAAAAACACAAACTGGCGTGGGCTGGTATTAGCTCTTGTAACGCACTAGATACAATCGGGCGATATTGAGTTTACTTTGGAATGAAATGATTAACTTTCTAATTGTCATAAGTTTAATTGAATTGAATTATTAGTCTGAATCACACAATAGAGCAGATCAAAAAAAGCAAGATTTAGATTCAGCCTCAGGCCAACCCCTGAAGAAGATTCAAAACCAACTTTCAAAAAGATGCAAAGTGCGCACTGAAGACGTTTATTTTGATGAAACTAACCAAGTAACTATTGCCAATTTCAAAGGTCTTTTAACCTTAGAAGAATTCCAGTCGGTGGCCAATAGAGTACAAGAGTTGAGGAGGCAGAAATCTCCGAATATCCAGATCGCTATTCTTGAGGACTTAGATGTTTTGTCTATAGAAATATTAGATTGGATTAACACGGTATGGTTTCCTAAGGCGATAGAGTATGGTTTAAAATATTTCGCATTTGTCGTACCAAGAAGCCAACCAGCCACAATGAGTGTCAAGTTTGCCAACAAAGAAGCAGAAAGAAATAGTCCAATACATATTGAATATTTTCGAACCTTAGAAGGTGCATTCAAATGGATTAACCAATATGGGACTTCTTTATAACTTGGTTTAGTGCCCGTTTATAACTCAAATAAATATCAAAAGTCCTTCGAAGAATAAGCCTCTCCTACTAGTTAAATGATAGCCTTATGCGAAATAATATTCTACACTTCAGGAAATTACATAGTCCTGCCAAATAATATTCTGCTCTATCAATAAATAGCAAAGTTAGCATCATTTAATAACCATGTCATTATTCAATTGGATTTGTTGCTACAATGAAAGTTGTATTTGTCAGAGTCTTGACAGCCTCAGGACATTCAATTCAATTAGCTTTGTAACTAGCTAAGACCTCCAAGTCTTAGCTTTGTTTTTAGCATACAGCAGATAAAAATTGAATAAGCCAGACATAAGGGTAATCATACCAGCATTTAACGAGCAAAATGCGGTAAGTCTTGTTGTGGAGGAAATTCCGAAGGAATTGGTTAATGAGATCATCGTGATTGACAATGGCTCCAATGACAATACTTATGAACAGGCAAAAAAAGCTGGCGCCACTGCTTTAAAGGAAACCCGCCGTGGCTATGGTCAGGCCTGCCTCAAAGGGATGGATTATATTTCTGATGGAGGTTCGAAACCAGATATTATCGTGTTCCTCGATGGAGACCATTCTGATTACCCTTCCCAAATGGGAGATTTAATTAAACCGATCATTGAAGACAATGTAGATTTGGTTATCGGGTCCAGAGCTTTAGGTCAAAAGGAAAAAGGATCCATGACGCCTCAACAGATTTTTGGTAACTGGCTGGCTACTAGCCTGCTCAAATTATTATACGGAGTAACTTATACTGATCTTGGTCCTTTCCGGGCAATCAAATATGAAAGTTTATTAGCCATTGACATGAAAGATACCAACTATGGCTGGACAGTAGAAATGCAACTCAAAGCTGCCAAATTGAAAATGAAAACAATTGATGTTCCTGTAAACTATAGACAAAGAATTGGTATCTCAAAGGTTTCTGGCACCTTGAAAGGAACCATTATGGCAGGTTACAAAATCATTTTCACCATTTTCAGATATTTGTAATTATGGAGTGGTTGGTAATCATAGGTTATATTTCTTCACTTACCATGGTGGCAATCTTTAGTCTGGAGCAGCTCAACCTTTCTATCAAATACTTAAAGGGGAAAAAGGTCATACAGCCAGAATATGACCATGTCCTGAAATCTTTTCCATTGGTAACGATACAGCTCCCAATATTCAATGAAAAGTACGTAGCAGCCCGATTGATCGATAGTGTTTGTCTGCTCAATTACCCGAAAAACAAACTAGAAATACAAGTTTTGGATGACTCCACGGACGAAACAAGCACCATCTTGTCTTCGAAAATCAGCGAATGGCGAGCAAAAGGTATTGACATCAAGCACATTCAGAGAGAAAGTCGAATTGGCTATAAAGCTGGCGCACTTCAACATGGCACCACACTAGCGAGTGGAGAATACATTGCCATTTTCGATGCTGACTTTATGCCTCATGCTGATTTTCTGTCATTCACTCTTCCACATTTCCACGAGGGTATTGGCATGATCCAAACGCGATGGAGTCATCTTAATCAGGATTATAGCTTATTAACCAGAATGCAAGCTTTTGGGCTCAATGCGCATTTCACCGTAGAGCAAAAAGGAAGGGAATGCTCAGGGAAATTCATGAATTTCAATGGCACAGGTGGTATTTGGAAAAAAGCCTGCATAGAAGATGCTGGAGGTTGGCAGCACGACACCCTAACGGAGGATCTCGATCTCAGCTACCGAGCACAACTCAATGGCTGGAAATTCAAATACCTAGAAGATGTGCTTTCTCCGGCAGAGCTTCCTGTTTTAGTTCCTGCCATTAAATCGCAACAATATCGATGGAATAAGGGCGCAGCGGAAACCGCCCGTAAGAATGTAGTAAAAATATTGATGTCCAAAATTGGGTCAAGGGTGAAACTACACGCGCTTTTACATCTGTTTAATAGTTCGGTATTTTTATTTCTACTGATTGCTGCGGTATTGTCTGTGCCGATGCTATACATCAAGGAGGCTAGGCCCGATTTATTACTGCTGTTTGATTTAGCAAGTGTGTTTCTTATTGGTTTTATCGCCATGACCATTTTCTATTGGATCGCTGCGAAAAAAACTAACCCAAAGCAAACATTTAAATATTTTGCTAAAAATTTCCCTGTATATATCTCCTTTTCTATGGGTCTGGCACTTCACAACTCCATAGCAGTAGTGGAAGGTTTTGTAGGAAAAAAAACACCTTTCATCCGAACACCCAAATTCAATATTCAAAATAAAGGCGATTCTTGGAAAGGTAACGTCTATCTAAAACAGGCCTTTGCTCCTATCACAATTATAGAGGCTTTGCTGTGCTTGTATTTTATCTTCGGTATCTTTTCCGGCTTCTATCTTAAAGATTATGGTCTTATCCTTTTCCATATTATGCTGGCGCTTGGCTATGGTGGTATTTTCATTTTCACCATTCGCCCAATAACCAATGCAGGCTAAGCTCAAGACTAATTCCTTTATTCTTTATGTGGTTATGCTGGTCTCCATCACCACTATTGGCTTACAGATCGAGCGCCATCATTCGACCATACTTTTCTTGGCTTTTTTCAGTGCTTTTTTCTCTTATTGCTGGCTGATTATCTATCCTTCATCCTCAGATATCTATGTTGGTGTTCTGATCAGGCTGGTATTATTCGCTGGCATGCCCTCGTTATCGGATGATCTTTATCGGTTTATCTGGGATGGTCATTTGCTCAATGCTGGCATTAACCCTTTCGCAGAGTTGCCCGGTTATTATCTTTCACAGCCACACATTGAAGGCATTAGCGAGTCGCTTTATGCACAGCTCAACTCTACCAACTACTTTACTATTTACCCGCCTTTGAATCAGTTCGTGTTCTGGCTAGCCGCCAATATTGGTGCTAATGACTGGCTGCTGAGCGCCAATATTATTCGACTATTTCTTCTCTTCGGTGATTTTTTAGCGGTATTCTTTTTAAGAAAAATCTTAGCCGAAAATGGTCAGGAAAAAGAAAAAGCAATGATCTACTTTTTGAATCCGTTGGTCATTTTAGAAGGGGTAGGCAACTTGCATTTTGAAGTGCTCGTGACCGCATTTCTTATGGTCGGCATTTATTATTTGACCAGAAAAAAATGGCTGTCGGCTCTAGGTTTTGGACTTGCTATAGGCACGAAACTTTTGCCGCTTATTTATTTACCTGGCTTATTTTTTCATGGTAAAATCAAGAAAAGAATTGGTCTGATCTCACTCATTTGTTTGATCTCGGCGATTACTTTTTTGCCAATGCTCAACATTGAATTCATCACTGGAATGAAAGAAAGTTTAGGCTTGTATTTTAAGAAATTCGAGTTTAATGCAAGCATTTATTTCATAATTCGACAGTTTGGTTTTTGGGTAAAAGGATACAACATCATTGGCACTTTAGGGCCTTTTTTGAGCGTGCTTACGGCGCTAATTATCATAGCTACAAGCTATTTTCAAGCAATAAGAAGTCAACACATAGCCGTCATTATGTTTGTTGCTTTGATGATTTATCTATCATTCAGTACGATTGTGCATCCTTGGTATATTATTCCCTTAATAGCACTCGGAGTAATCATCAATGCCAAGACAGCCTTGGCATGGTCCTTCTTCATTTTTCTGACCTATTTTGGCTATAAAAAAGAAGGCTTTGAACTATCCATGTATTGGGTTGTTTTAGAATATTTAGTGGTATTTTCAGTATTTATCTATGAGTTTGTTATTGAAAAAAGTCGAATCCGTTGGTATTAGTTTTTTTATCATGTTTGCGATGGTGCTAACAACTAAAGCCCAACAAACATTTGATGAAAAAATGGAGAGCTTGTATGAGCATACCGTACCTCTCATTGATGCAGAGGAGCTTGAATCGAAATTATCGGCTGACCTGATAATACTCGATATCCGATCACCCAAAGAATTTGAAATTAGTCATATTCAGGGTGCGCAACTGATTAGCTATGAAAACTTCAAAAAGTCAGACGTAAAGTTCATTGACAAAAATCAAGAAGTGATTGTCTACTGCTCGGTAGGTTATAGAAGCGAGCGAATTGGAGAAAAGCTTCAGAATATGGGATTTAAGAATGTAAAAAATCTTTATGGTGGTATTTTTGACTGGAAAAACAACGGAAAAATAATTGTAAACAATAAGTCAACCAGCACAGACAGTGTTCACACCTATAATGAGGACTGGTCTCAGTGGTTGTACAAAGGCGTAAAAGTATATGAATAAACGATTGATCATTTTTGTTAAAAATCTTATCCCAGGATCTGTAAAAACCAGGCTAGCTGAAGATATTGGTATTATTGGTGCATTGGATGTCTACAAGTATCTGGTAGAATACACCTATGAAGAAACAAAGAATGTTGACGTAGATAAGGCCGTTTTTTACTCAGAATATATTGAAATAGAAGATGTATTCGACGCTTCGGGGGCGCAAGAATATGAGCTTTTTATACAAAAGGGAAATGGCTTAGGTGAAAGAATGTCTGACGCTATGGATCAATCTTTTGACAGCTACGACAAGGTGATGATTATCGGGAGTGATTGTGTAGAATTAACCAAAAAAGATATTGAAGATGCGCTAGCTAAACTCGATGACTTTGATGTCGTGGTAGGCCCTGCCAAGGATGGTGGTTTCTACCTGCTTGGAACCAACAAGTTTTATCCTGAACTTTTTGAAAACAAAGAATACGGTCATAAAAACGTACTCCAAGAGCTGCTCGCTGCAATAGATGATCTCGACCTAAAGCTCCATTTAATGAAGACCAAAAGCGATATTGACACTTTGAAGGATTTGAAAGATTCTGATATAGAATTTGAATTTGTAGAAGATGATGATCTATAAACACTTCCTGTGGCTATTTTTTTTACTGGCAATTGTTGGCTGCAACTCCTCTCAGGTCGAAAAAAGTGAAGTCGACCTGAGTCAATATTTTGAACAAAATTGGGCGAAAAAGCCGTTGTGGGACGATGGCAAGGCCGAAGTAGCAAAATACTCTGCTACAAGAATTGTATACGGAAAGCAGAGAACCTACGATTACACATATATTCTTGTGAAGGAAGTTTTCAATGAGGAATATCAAGTCAAGACGGATGATTATTCCAGAGATGATCTTTTTCCTGTGATGAAGGTCAATAAATTTTGCAGCTTTGAAACGAAGGCCTACCCATATCATTATTTGACCTCTCTGTTTTTTAAGCAAGATCAGCCTTTCACTATCCATAAACTCACCAACACCTCTCAAGAATGGTGTGGCAATACCGCAAAATCCTTTCTAAAAAAGGATAAGCACTATTTGTTCGAGTACATGAGCTACTGGGATGGTCAGGGAAATGGTTCTATGAAAATTGACCAGACACCTTTGTTTGAAGATCAACTCTCCTATTCATTGAGGTCTTTGAAATTTAAGGATGGATTAAACTTTGTAGCCCAAATATATCCTTCACAAATCAACAGTAAGGCGACAAAACCAACACCAATTAAAAGTACAATCAAAGTTTCAAAATCAGCGCTAAACGACCTGAAAGGCATAAATCAATCGATGATTGAAGAACCATGGAAAGTAGAAATAGTAAAATTAAATGGTGAAAATTTAGCTTACTGGTTCAACGCCAATTATCCGAATGCATTATTAAAAATGGAGGCTAGCGATGGTCGCAGTTTGCAACTTGACAGCTTGTATAGAGATGCCTATTGGGCACATCAATAGTCAAAAATATTGGCCTATGCCGATCATGCACCCATTTTGGCCGAACTTTTCACATCAGGAATGATTTTATGAAGGTCTTTTGCCGTTTCTTGATGGCAAAAAACAATTTTCAAGTTGTCAGATATCCTTTCTTAGATGAGATATATGATTTTCGGATGGTGATATGCCATTGCTGAAGGATGACTTATCATTTTTTGTTGATGATATGCCTTTCTTCAACATAAAAAATAGTCTTGATTGCTACTTGAGCTTATCCATATCTCGAATCAATATTCTCCTTCTATCAAAGTTGATGATATTTTCTTCTCTCAGCTCATTTAATACGGTTGTCACGGTCTGGCGACTTGTACCCGTCAAACTAGCAATGTCTTTATGTGTCAAATGATTTTTAATCATGGTTTCAAAACCTACTTTTTGGCCTCTCTCTTCCGCCATGTCTCTTATAAAATCGACAATTCGCGTCCTTGCATCTTTAAATACCAGCGCTTCAATTCTGCGTTCCATTTTCCTAAGACGAAATCCCAGAATCTTGAAAATTTTCAAACTCAATACTTGATTTTCTATCATCAGATCCTGCAAGTCCGCAATAGTCATTGGACACACGCGCGTGTTATCATCCATGGCTTGCGCAAAATCTGATCTTTTATCTTCACCAGCCAAGGCTAATTCACCAAAAATTTCGCCTTTACCTAATATAGATTTGATGATCTCCTTCCCGTCCTTTAGAAAAGAACCAATTTTTATACGCCCATCAGCGATCATATATATATTCTTCGAACTTTCTTCAGGAAAATAGATGAAATCATCTCTCTTATAAAGATTAGGATTGTTTCTCGTCTCAAGGGTGGGACCTTTTGTTGGACAAAGAATTTCAAAAAGATCTACATCTTCAAAGTACCAGATTTTTGATTTATCTGTCATTTTCTAAATATCATAGGCTAAAATATTAAATACTTGTGAGGTCAGCAATTCAGTTGCACTTTTGCGTCACCAAAAGCAAAACAAAAACCTTCGATTTTAATTCCACAAGCATGAATTATCTCTATTTTAAAGCACTACATATCATTTTTATAGTGACATGGTTTGCGGGATTATTCTACATAGTCAGGCTGTTTGTATACCAGGTGGAGGCTGCTGATAAGGACAATGATGAATTGAAATCACAATTCGCATTAATGGCCAAAAGACTTTGGCTCGGAATCACCTGGCCATCGGCAATCATTACTTTAATATTTGGAACAGGCTTATTGGTATTGAACCCATCATGGCTGCAACTGCCGTTCATGCATATGAAACTTGGATTCGTATTTCTACTCTATGTGTATCATATGCTTTGCCATTACCTATACGCACAACTTCAAAAAGGAATAGTAAAGTACAGCTCTACACAGTTAAGAATTTGGAATGAAGTTGCCACCGTACTTTTAGTAGCTATTGTCTTTCTTATTGTAGTAAAAGATCAGTTAAGTTGGATTTGGGGTACTTTAGGCATTTTTGCCTTTGCATTTATTTTAATGTTTGCAATAAGGATTTATAAAAAATTAAGAAACGATAATTAATGACCATGTTTAAAAATCTATGGATTTCGGTATTTATACTATTTGCAGCGCTTAGTTGCAGCGAGGTAAACTCAAAGTTTGAACTACCAATTCTCGGTCGAGATAAGATTGTGGAAAAAGAAGTAGATGGACGAATAGTTTTTGATACTATCCCTCATCGCATTGCAGATTTCCAATTTGTAGATCAGGACAGCAGCATTATTACCAATGAAACTTTCAAAGGTCAGGTCTACGTTGCAGATTTCTTCTTTACTACTTGCCCTACTATTTGTCCGGTAATGAAGCAACAAATGTTGCGGGTATATGAAGCCTATGAGGATGACCCAGAAGTAGCTCTACTTTCTCACACGATTGATCCAAAATATGATACGGTCGAATTATTGGCGGATTTCGCAAGAAAACTTGGCGTGAAATCAGAGAAATGGCATTTTGTAACAGGAGTACAAGAAGAAATTTATGAAATAGGTGAAGAAAGCTACATGGTCATAGCCAATGAGGATGAAACCGCCCCAGGTGGATATATCCATAGTGGTGCTTTTTTACTTATCGATCAAAACAGGCGAGTTAGAGGAGTGTATGATGGCACAGTGCCGGAACAGGTCGATTTATTAATAAAGGATATCAAGAGATTGAAAAGAAAAAGCAAAAAAGAACCAAATTCTTAATTCATGAAAAATATAAGCACTCCTATTTCGGTATTTTTTTGCGTAATATTATTGATCTCTGCTTGTGGAGGAAATAACCAATCTGGTAACCAGAGCGAATCTTCCAATGCGGATAATATTAAACTCAAACAGTATATTGTTCAGGGACAAAGACTATACATGACCTACTGTGTGGCTTGTCACCAAAAAGAAGGGACTGGTCTTGCTCAGCTTTACCCTCCGCTAGCCAACGCCGACTATTTGATGGCCGATCAATCAAGAGCAGCCTGTATCATTAAAAATGGACTTCAAGGGGAAATTATTGTCAATGGAGTTTCCTACAACCAGGTAATGATTGGCAACCCCAACCTCACTCCATTGGAGGTAGCAGAAATACTCACTTATATTTCTAACAGTTGGGGAAATGATGCTGGGTTGATAAACGTAAAGGAAGTGTCCAAATGGTTAGATAACTGCGATAGTTAAACTATCGTAGTTATCTCACCTTGTCTTTTTACATTTACTCTTTCAGTGCTTCTTCACTGGCCAATAAAGCGGAGAGCATATCAATTTTAACTTTGTCGATGCTTTTTTTCTTTTCGTTAAGGTAATTTTTCATAGCAACTTCATCCCCATCGAAGTTAGGATCGTAGTTATGCATCCAATCCATCATTGATTCGTTGGCCAATTCGATTTGCCCTGAAACCTCAAGATATTTCATCGTTTTGAGGCTGTCTGTTTCTGTTTCTGCTTTTTTTAGAAGTTGCTTTTTTGCTTTCATCAGCGCACCCATTTTAGGCATCACTTCATCATGAACTTTCATGACTTCATCTTTGAGTGCCGGAAGATCATCCTTTTTCTTTTCGGAAGTCGAGCTACAGGCGATAACTGATAAGCAGATAATTAGACTATATAAAAATTTCATTTTTTTGTGAATTATGGTTTTAAAAAGACTAGTTGTCCAATATTTCAAGTGTTGCATCTTTGAGAATATACATCAGTTGATCAACGTCAGAGTCGTTCAAACTAAGTTTTCCTACAACTTTAACTTTCTTGGCAGTGTATTGCACGGGCTTATCCAAGTAAACTTCAGCCACAGATTCTGGGCCAGCACCACCGCAAAAGAAACAAGAAGCTATTGGTAAAGAGGAAATAATCAGCTGCTCGGGTTTAAACATCCCTTCAAAAGGAATAATATAACCAGCAAGCTCAATTTCTTTTCCCTCCAATTCCTGTATTGGTGGTGTAAATTTTGGAATGAATATTTCGCCATACTCATCTTTCGATTTCTCATATTCCAACAAGGCCATTGTCTTCCAGTTTTCGGCACTCGAACCTTGGGCATAAATCACGGCGGTATTAAAAAAGATGAGACTATATATGATTAGTTTCTTCATGTTCGTAGATACTTCATTATTCAAAAGATGTTACAAAGTTATGGTTTACCCTTTGGATAAAGTGGTAGAAATGTCAGTTTTCAACGCTATGACCGCAGGAATAATCGATGCGACAAGGCCAATCCCAATAGCTCCAAGCATCACATACAATTCCTCAGGTAAAAATATGAACATTTCTGTCCGCATGCCTTCCACTACTTTTCCTAAATAACCCAGACCTAAATGTGCAACTACCAAGCCAGATACAGCACCGATGATTGCCAGAAACAATCCCTCATAAATAATGTGTAAAAATATTACGGTTTGGCTCGCTCCCATCGAACGCATAATGGCAATCTCATATTTACGTTCCTTCAATGAGTTTAACAACGC
Organism: Cyclobacteriaceae bacterium; assembly: GCA_040218415.1. Lineage (GTDB taxonomy): Bacteria > Bacteroidota > Bacteroidia > Cytophagales > Cyclobacteriaceae > JAVJRN01. The sequence goes on along the minus strand of JAVJRN010000081.1, from coordinate 359,809 downwards.
AATAAATATGCTGATGCCAGAAATAACGACAACCACAACACCCAAGATATTGAGTACCTGTACCCCAGCACCGATAATATTAAAAAGTCTTGCGGTTTCAAATGCTGGAGATGCTGCTTGCAAATCAACCATTGAATTGATCGTTCTTGGCAACATGACAGCAGCCATTGGAGATTTGTAGGTTAAAAGTAGGGAGGTAATTGCTTCATTTTCTAATTGATCTTTTGTTACTTCCAAATTAAGCCGTGCCAGATTTACGGTTGAGTCGGAAGTATGGTGCTCCTCTTCGTGTTCATGAACTAACCATACACTCTTTGTTGAAACCAATATGAGTCGATCTAAAACGGTATTGGTCGCTTGCATAATGCCCACTACCCTAAAGTCGTGGTGTCCATGATCATCGCCAGCCTCATCCAAGCCGTGCTGGCTTGCAAACTCATCGCCAAGACTGAGACCGATTTCATTAGCCACATCAGCGCCAATGACAGCTTCAAGATCTTGATCGAACCAATCTCCTTTATTTAATGTAGCTTCATACAATTCAGCATATTTCAATGTTGTACCTACTATCCGATAACCTCTATAGCTATCTCCTAAAGATAGCGGAACAGCATTGGTGATATATCTATTTTTTGATAATTGATCGGCCTGCTTTAAGGATATGTTGCCGGTGGGGAAATCCACATGAAAGATAGAGGAAAGAATGATTTGAAGTGGACTGCCTTTCGACCCTACGACCATATCAATGCCTGCCGCATTCTTGTTTATCTCTGATTTCAATTGACTTGATACCAGTAGAATTAATGAAACAATACACACCCCAAAAGTTAATAGTAACCAACTCAAAACACTCGTCAAAGGCTTTGAAATCAAACTTTTGAAACTTAAAAAAGGAACATTCATAGCTCAATCTGTTTGTGAAATTCCGATTTAATTCTATGATCATGCGTTGCAATGATCAGTGTAGCCTCGCATAATGCAGCTTGCGACTTCAATAAATTCACCACTAAGTTGCAGCTATGATCGTCGAGACTTGCTGTAGGTTCATCACAAAAAATAATCTTGGGTTCATTAACCAATGCCCTGGCAATGGCCACCCTTTGTGCTTGACCTTGACTTATTTCTGTCACTTTTTTATCAGTCACTTCTTCCACATCCAATGCTTTTAACAAACTTTTCAGACTTTCACCGCTTCTTTTTGACTTCCCGAAAAAACTTGCTGCTTGCAAATTTTCCAGAACGGTCAATGATTTAATCAAATGCGCCTGTTGGAAAATCAAACCAAAATTATTTCCCCTAAAACGATCCAGTTCGTGGCTGCTCATTTGATTCATTTTTTTTTCGAGTACCACTAATTCTCCGTGAGTAATTGGCAGCAGACCTGCAAACATATGGAGCAAAGTGGTTTTTCCTTTACCCGAAGATCCAAGCAGAAGGGTATGATCACCGCTCATGATTTCATTATCTACAAATTCAATTTTGTTGGCTTTTGTATATTGATGAAACAATCCGCGATATTGAATAATTGGGTCACCCATTAATCTTTTTTAAAGTTCTTTGAATTTGATGAAGATGGTGTGCCTGATGCGCACGAAAAAACTGAAGGGTTTGATCCATCTTGATTCTTCCTGACACTGGATGCTTGAAGATCGCTTTACCTAAAAGATCCTCTGGAAATACTTCCAAAAATTTGATCAAATCTTTACGAACCGCATTCCATATGTGTAGCATCTCTCCTAATTCCTTGTCATTCACAGGTGTTTTAAGACTTTCCGGCGCTTTAAATTTCATTGGAGAATGCAGAAAACTAATCAATAGAAAGGTTCTAATTTTACTTGAAAAGGAGGCTTCCGGCACATCAGCACCAGCCTTTATTTTTTTCTTCAGATAAGTCAGCGAAGCTCGCTCAACTTGCAACATGTGGTCAATTATTTGAATGACTGACCAACTATTTTCGTCTGGGCATTGCTGCAAAAATTCAGCTGGCACCTTTTGGAGTAATTCAAAGATACTTGCTCTTTCCAGTTCAAGTAATTCAAATATGTTCTTTAAGTTATTGTTCATGAGGATGCTGCAAATTACAAAGACGATAAACTTATAATCGCCAACCTAAAAATAAAGTTTTTTATTCATAGCTTAGTCAAAGAGTTTTTCAATGCTCAAAGGCTAATAACTTGCGTATTTAATTGATAAATAGGTCATTAAGTTGGTCATTTGGTGCAATACTTAAAAAAAACTATATTCGTGAAAGTACCTAATTGTTATTAATGTAAACTACCAAACAGCCATCGCTCATCAAAAATGAGAAACATTGATAATTTGACTATCGATACTGGCAATTAATAAAGTTTTATAGAATATTTTTGGGTTTAAATGCCTAAAAACTTATTGGCTTCAGGTTATGCATGTATTCGACATTATTGCCCTCTTTATTTTCTTTGCGGGTCTATTCATTTTCATTAATACGTTTGTTCTTAAGCTGCCGTCATCTATAGGTTTGATGATTTTGGCGATTTTACTTTCTGTAATTCTGCTTATTGCCGGACAATTTTTTCCTAGTCTTCAGATAGGAAAGGCAGAACTTGAAGAATATGATTACCCAGAGGTGCTCTATCAGGTAGTGCTAAGTTTTATGCTCTTCTCGGGAGCACTACAAATTGACTTCAAAAAATTAGCACAGCAAAGAACACCGGTATTAGTGCTCGCCACTACAGGCGTACTAATATCGACCGCTGTAATTGGTACGCTAGTTTATTTTATGCTCAACTACTTAGTTGGCATTGAATTACACTTTCTCTACTGTTTGGTATTTGGTGCTTTAATCTCCCCCACGGATCCAATCGCAGTAACTAAAACTATCAAACGATTCAAAATGGCTAAAGATCTTGAAATAAAGATCGCCGGAGAATCACTTTTTAACGATGGAGTCGCAGTGGTTTTGGCTTTGACCTTATTAGATATTGCCCACGCCGGTGAAGATCACTCATTGACAATATTTGAGACCATCTATATTATCGGAGCTGACATTGGTGGCGGTATTTTCATTGGTTTATTCTTAGGATATATTGGTTATCGCTTATTGAAATATGTGGATAATGACGCAGTACAAGTAGAAATTTTAATCACTCTGGCTGTCGTAATGGTAGGCTCTTTTCTTGCCGATTTTATCCATGTCTCATCAAAACAAGCAGCCGTGGTAATGGGACTTGTGATTGGTAACGAAGGCCGTGGAGACCATGTAACGTCTGCTGCAGGGGATTATGTATTTAAGTTTTGGAACCTTATTGAAGAAACGCTGGCAGCCATGCTATTTGTTCTCGTAGGTTTAGAAATGCTTGTAATCACCCCAAGACTAGACCACTTTGCCGCAGGATTCTTCGCTGTAAATATTGTGCTATTTGGTCGTTGGCTGAGTGTATATATTCCGATAAAGCTCATGTCAGTCAAGCGCACTTTTGAGCCAAATACAATACCAGTGCTTACATGGGGAGCAATTAGAGGTGGATTACCCATAGCCTTATCGCTCTCACTGACAGAGTTTCATGGTAAGGATATTATTATTACCATGACTTACATTGTTGTGGTTTGCTCTGTACTCTATCAAGGTCTATCCGTGCCTATGTTGATGAAGTCCACTATTGCGCCGAAAGCGCCCAGATAAAGCTCAACTTATTTCTGCTCAATATTTGGGCATTGGATTCGCTTAATTCTCTTACTTTTGAAGCGTGAGTAAATACATGTATTTTTTATTAATGCCCTTTTTGCTTTTAATGTCTTGTGGCAATGAAAACGAAACTGAGGATTCGGAGGATGGCAATGATTCACCCAGAATTATCAAGCAAACTAAATTGACGCTTCCTGCTAGAAACGCAGAATTTGTTTTTGGGGAAGATATTCGGTTTCAAATAGAAAGTAAAAACCCAATAGACTCGGTGGTGGTCTACGAAGACGCATTTTCTTCGTCCTATTTAACCAACGAATTTCAATGGACATCATTGGCTAAGAAGGTAGGTAAGCAAAAAATTCGTGTCTCTGTATTTCTAAATGGAAAAAAAGAGACACATTATCCAAAATTCACCATTTTATCGAATGCCCCTCCGAAAGAATACACCTATAACATACTAAGAACTTTTCCGCACAATAGAGAAAGCTTTACACAAGGACTTTTTTTTAATCAAGATACCTTGTTTGAAAGTACAGGGCAAAATGGGGAATCAAGCCTTTTTAAGATAAATGTAGAGACTGGTGAACCTTTTCAATCGAAAGCGCTGGCCAGAAAATACTTTGGAGAAGGGAGTACCGTATGGAATAAGCAAATCTTCTATTTGACTTATACCACAGAAATAGGATTCAAATACGACCTTGGTTTCAACTTGCTCGGGGAATTCAGATATCCACATCAGGGATGGGGAATCACAACCATGGGAGACACATTATTGGTGAGTGATGGTAGTGAAATTATTCGGTTAATCGATCCCAGAGACTTTTCAGAAATAGGACAAATTCAAGTTTATGATCATGAAAAATCCTATGATGAATTGAATGAACTTGAGTTTGCCAACGGTAAATTATATGCGAACATCTGGTTTAAGGATTTTATCCTTGCCATAGACCCTATGACAGGAAAAGTTCTTGAGAAAATAGATATGACAGGCTTATTGTCGGACACAAATGGGTCTGAAGATGTACTCAACGGGATCGCACACAATCCAAAAACCAATTCTTTTTTCGTTACCGGAAAGCTTTGGCCAAATTTATTTGAGTTAGAATTTATCAAAAAATAAAAACCTAAAATGACATTAGAAGAAGCAACAGGCAAAGTAAGCCGCTTAGCCGCCAAAAACGAAGGTAAAGTGAATGCCGTAATCAATTTCAAATTTGATGAGGGCATTATTCATCTTGATGACACCCAAAGTCCAACCATCGTTACTAATGAGCTAAGTGAAGCGCCGTGTACCTTGAAAATGACCTTAGATAACTTTGAAAAGTTGTTAACTGGTGATTTAAATCCAATGATGGCCTTTATGACCGGGAAAATGAAAGTGGATGGCGATAAAGCTATTGCAATGAAACTAGCATCTCTGTTCTAAGACTAAAGGTTTGGTGAATGACCTATCTCAGTAGGTAGATTTTTCCAAAACCATTTTTGAAGGCTCTATCAGCTGTTGTATCAAAATGCTTAAATGGCTCACCCGTGTTTTTCGTGAACACTTTATAGAAATAAACGCCATTAGCTAATTGATCACCATATTCATCTTTACCATCCCAAGCAAACTCGGTGATGTTATGGCCAATTTTAATAAGACCGATTTCCGCAGCAGATATTTCTCGAACTACCCTGCCACTCACCGTCATTATTTGAACTTTGATAGCCTCAGGTAGTGCAGCTCCAGTAAGGGTAAAAACGAACCGCATACTTGTAGAAAATGGATTGGGATATGGATAAAAATGACTGATTGACGATTCATTGATCACTTCAAATGTGGTTTCAAAAGGTTTTGCCCCTGATTGATTTCCTGTTTTATCTTCAGCTTGAACTCTTACCCCATAAACGCCATCTTCGAGTGATCCCGGCCTATATTCAACATTGAATGCAACATCATTTGTGGCCTTTGAATAGGTCACTTTGTTACTTGCAAATGGTACTCGTTCATACTCGCAACCTTCGCATGGCAATCGTAAACTTATATTTACCCCACTGGTGTCGTCGTTCACGAGAAATTCATTTTCATCTTTTACTTTTATTTCAATCAAAGGACTAGGAGATACAATATCACCTGCGAGAATATAATTTCCGTCAAAAGTCACATCAAGTACTGGATTGGTTTGATCAGGAATAACCTCCAATATTTTAGGAAAAGAAATGGTATTATTGATCGTGTACTGCTCTGAAGTGGTCGCATCTACGGTAATCAAAAGATTGTTTTCTTGCGCTTGACCCACTGTGTTAAAATTCGTCTCAATAAATGTGGTGTCTCCAGGATTAGATGCTGCATATTTTAACGTATCCGAAAGGTTGTTTCCTGAATTGATGTTCGTCATTTTTAAAACAACTCGGATAGAGTCTTCAAAGCTTACCTCTCCAATATTTAAAAATTGAAATTGACGATTAAAAATAGCGCCTTCCTGTAAGCTCTCCGATTCAATATTCGCAGATTTTAAAATACCTTCCGGTGGACTTTGGTAGGTCACTGACCAGCCATTGAGTTGCGGAGCTGTTTGATCTTGAAAGTCAGAAGAAAACCATCTTAATTTTAAATAGGGATAAATATCCGCATTGATCGTGCTTAAATCGCTATCTCCTATTCGATTCACGGCTTGTAGCACAGTCTCTTGACCTAAGTTATTGATGCCCAAAACATTAAACCCACTAATATCCGCCGATTCCTGAGTGACATTAAAGTCAAAACGCTCCCAACTTAGCGCTGGACCAATGAGTTCTGAAGTCATGTTGCCTTGTGAAAATTTAGAAACAACTTCATTCACAAATCTTAATGCTTGCTGCTTTCGTGGAATAGTGGTTCCATCGCTAATCAGAACATTAGCCTGTCCCGCATTCAAGCCCTTTTTCCCGAGCATGACCAATGGCTGACCATCGACTAAGCCGTTCAACGATGATCGATCAATACTAATCGCAGTTAGAGAAGTTTTAAGTTGATCATCCCAATTAGAGAATGCTACAGAGTCTAAAGAAAAAATCAAAAGACTTGTGCCGTTTTCAACAAGAGAAATCAGACTATCCAAATATCTATTTGGTCCCAGCACATCTGCCTCAGTAAAATTATGTATCATTTGAGGCAATACCCCGCATACCAAACGATTACTGATATCAGGACCTGTAAAACCGAAAGGTCTAATGGGCGCTCCTGTTTGATTATCGAATACTACCGCATTAATGGTATTCAATCTACAGAAAGGATCATTTGGATTATCAGTGGCCATTAGGTTGAGTCCATCAATGACCACTCTATAATCCTCATAGGAAAGTCCGTTATTCGTGCCATGAGTGTTCACCTCAACAGGCCTTGTAGTCTCTCTAAAATCCCACAAGTTCTGCTGATTATCATAGACAATATTCTCTGTTTGATTAGTCACAAGCTGTTTATTGGATACCTGTGTCCAGGTTGATGAACTTTCCTTGATGACAGAGAATCTTCCGTTTACCCACGAAGTATCCTCCCCTGTTTCAAAATTCGAATAGCGCACTCGCCAAAACACGGCGGTAGAGTCTGGCAAGCCGCTCATGTTGACCGACTGCTCTAGTAATAAGTCCCCTGAATTCACAAAATCTTTTTTGTAAGGCGAGTTAAACACCGCTGATGTATCAATCTGAAGATCATAATCTCTTGATGTTGAGAGGAAATTAGCTGATTGATATTTAAACGTAACATCTTCCGTGGAGATGACTTCATCTCGAAAAGGAAATAGGATGATTGCTGTTCCTTCTGCAAGGAAAAATTCCACTTGACTAATATTATTTATTTCATTCAACTCACTAATCTGGTTTTCGGGATCAAGAGCGATTTGAAATGAGTTTAATCCTACGTTTTGATCTTCTGTATCATTCGTGATTTGAACCCTAACTGTATCTTGATATTTGATAGGATTTATGCTTTGGGTATACTCTCGAATCGATCCATCTGGCAAAGTTCGAGTTACTTTTACTTCTAGGTTTTCCTTTGTTGTTTTTCCATAATTTTTGATGTTTAAATTCATTTCGAAGGAAGCTGAATTACCTGTTAAATTGGAGCCTTCGGGCGCTTCAAATGATATGAAGTCTTCATTAATATCAAAGTCCGGTTTGTCTGCACCGAACACTTTTAATGCAGGATCCCCCTGTAATAGCATTCCATAAAGCTGTGATTGTGATAGCTGTGTAATGCCGTATCGATCAAAATATGCGGCAGTCACCAATCTCATAATTTCACCGATGGAACTTGCGAAATTTTCCTCATCAGCAAAAGCATACTGATAAAACAGAGAGGAATATTGTTTCAGAGCAGAAGATAATGCGAAATCAGCATGAGCCACGAAACCTACCGCCCCAAGATTAGCCGTTAAAAGCCAGTCTTCCCCAAAAGTAACAGTTGACCCAAATATTTCACCTGCATTACATCCATTGACAAGGAACACTGGATATTTACTTTGATTTTGGTAACCATCACTCGGCTGAGATACACGACCAATTTCTATATCAGTGGCTGCACTACTCGAATGACCAAAAAAAGTGACCAAGGAAACCCCTTGATTGATTCGATCGGCCACATCAATAACTTCAACTATCGCACTACTTTCCTTATTTCTATTAAAAGCCCTACCTCCTAGAAAGTCAGATTCACCTACTTGTTCAAAATCTCTAATATAAGTAGAAAAAATATTTAACTCATTTGATGTTTGTCCTCCGCTCAATTGCAAAAAGTGTTTTCGCCAAAGTGCGTCGTAGGGCAAGGCCTCCATTTCCTTTACCTTATTTAAATAGGCAGTGACTTGAGAAGAAGATACCGCATTCAACCGACCAATAGCCACTTCAGGGGTGTCACCTATCGATTGAACAGCGAATAGTCCATCCGCACCAGGAAAACCAAAAGTAGGTACAAAATGCATCAGCGTACTATTGCTTTGTCTGTAGTAATCGTTGTTTACGGTCACTCCTTTTCCAATGATTATAACATTTTCTAATTGTCCAGCGGCTCCTTGAAGCACCATATTTCTAATGGCTAGCGGAGATATATCACCGTAACCAAACTGATTATACGCGTTTTGAATTTCAATGGTCTCTACATTGTACCCACCACCAATAGCAGAGGATCGATAGTTTTGATATTCATTTATTGGATCTACTCCATTGACAAGCTCCCGCATCTTCGGATGCGTCAAAATCAAATAATCGGTTGTCTGAAAATTGATCTCCTTGAATGTGGTGGCGGTAAGCTCGGCGATTGTTTTAACATTTCTTTTGGCGTAAATCGTTTTTGAGTTCGAGTTTGGATCAACAACAAATTCGAATCTATCCGAAAAATTATTCTGAGATAACCGCAACGGATTCTTCGGATCAGAAATATCAAAAATTTCGAAACTTGCCGGTACAGCGGTTGGTACGCGCAAATACAATCTTTGAGAGGAAGCTCTTAGTTTATAAGCGGCATTGGAAGATATCGCCTCGAATCTGGCCGGATAGGTCAATTTCACAGCTGAAATAGAGATTCTTTCTGATTGATTTTCCAACCCTGTTGCCACAACATCGATCAGTAGATCTGTAGAGGTATTAAATAGATTCCAGTCAAGCGATTGAATAAAAGTACTATTGGTCTGACCAGAAAAGCTTAAAGTACCAACATTTAAAAGAGCTATTCCGCTATTGCCAACCAGAAAATCAACTTGATGTGAAAGATTATTTCGACCCAAAACCACTACCTCTAAGGATGGCTGAGGCCCTGATGCTTGTGCATCTGCTACTGGAAAGGTGAAAGAATTTTTAGCTCCCTTACCTAAGGAGGAACCCGACCACCCTTCACCAAAATCATATTTCGCGGAGGTCAAAGAATTACCTGGCCCAAAAGCACGGCCACTCGCATAATTATTCGTTTGAAGAGTCAGCAACTCTTTAAAATAGTAGGACTCTGGCGTCAATCCTGTAGCGTCATTATTACTATTGAAGCTAATCCTTTTACCATTCTGATTAGTAATGGTCCATGTTAAAAAATAAGCTGAAGAATCACTATTGAGGTTATAATATTGATGTTGTTGTGCCTCATTGGAAATATAAAGTGGCGCATCTACATCCCCTTTGTTTCTCTCACCGAAAAATTCGATATAATTAACGATATTATTCGACTGATTCACTCGAATGGAGATCTCTTCTCCTCTGCGATACATTTGATATCTGTTGGATGAAATGGTACTTATCGGAATACCAGCTGCTTGCATTTCCGCTGCATTGATCCTGTAAAATCCATCTTCAGCAACTTTTATTTTATAATATTCTTGGTTGTAATTAATCCAGGAATCCGCATTTTGCGCTGTTACACTATGTATTAGCAAAAGGGCAATACTAATATATAGGTATAGCTTATTCATCACCAGATTTGAAATCTACATTTATGGAAAAAACATGAGAGTAAAGACCTGCCGCCTGATCTCCAATATCGGTGAAAGCATAGTCAATGCTCAATTCGTTGAATCTAAAACCTAGCCCTAAGTTTGGCTGAAAGTTCCAAGATAAATTTTGTTCAAAATCTTCGATTTGTTGAAATTGACCCAGACCCCCTCTAAGGAAAACAACTTTTTTGAAATCAAATTCCAGCCCTATCGCCGGATCAACGGACATAAAGTCTGTTCTTATCAAAGTATTTCGCTTACCGTCAAAGGTAGTTATTAGGTCGGCAGACGCTAACAATCCAAATTTTGGAGAAAGAGAAAAATATCGAGAAACTGAAGGAATCAAGCGAGGCAAAGTAATCTCCAGATTATCTTCAGGAAGTTCATTGCCCGTTGCGGTATAGGTGGTCGCTAATAATTCATAATTATAAGACCAAACATTGAAAGTGCTAAAGATATCTTTGGCTGAAACGCCAAAGTTCCAAGTTTCAGACCTTTTCTGCCAACCCAAGTCAAGCCCAAAACCCCAAGAAGTGGCAAAATCGCCTACTGTCCGACGAATGACTTTAACAGTAGCTCCCATTTGACTTTCCAAGAATTGAAGATTTCGCGCATAAGAGATTAAAAAAGCATAGTCTGCCGCTGAAAAAAACTGCACATTGTCATAATTCACTCCGCCATTGGCATCCACCAAAAGCCTTGTATCGGCAATATCGTCCACAGCAAAACGGATGACGGACACAGACAAGGCACTCGTAGAATCATTTTTTATAGCAAATGAGCCAAAATCATAATTAGCTAATCCGGCAAAATAGGACGAATGCATAAGTGATAATTGATAATTTTCAGGCAAATGCATCAAGCCTGCAGGATTCCAATATCCTGAAGTGGCATCTGAGCTATGTGACGACATACTATATCCCATACCAAAAGACCTTGCTCCAGCACCCAACTGTAAAAACTCGTTGCTATACTTAGGTGTCTTGCTTTGTGAAATAGCCATTTGTGATAAACAAAGCACAATCGACAAATGGAGGAGAAATTTGATCATAAAATTGACTGTAATTTAAAGAGATCGGAGTAGATAGGAAACATAAATGATGATGTTAATGAAAGACTTTTCATTCTTTTTAATTGCACTTTTTCAATTAAATATATGATATTAAAAAGAATATTGATGACATAGTACATTTTTTCACTTAGTACTTGGCCTTACACAGTACCTTTCCGTATACATGACAGAAGCCATGCAAATTATCTTAAATATTTTGGGCTATGAACATCGAAAATACACAAGTACAAATGCGTAAAGGAATACTAGAATTCTGTATTCTCAACATCATCTCCCGAGGTGAGGTATATGCATCAGATATGCTGGAAGAATTGACTTCAGCAAAAATTATGGTTGTTGAAGGGACACTGTATCCATTGCTAACCCGCTTGAGAAAAGCCGGTTTGGTAGATTATAAATGGGTAGAATCTTTATCAGGACCACCTCGAAAATATTATACTTTGACGGTTGATGGCCAAAATTTTCTGAATGGACTCGATCAGACCTGGCAAGAACTAGTCAGAAGCACCCAAAAAATAATTACAACCAACCAATCTCAAAATAAAGAAAAGGAATCGTGATTCTCTCTGTCGGGAATTAAATCAATATCAACATGAAAAAGACTATAAGCATAAACATAGGCGGAATCATTTTTCACATCGAAGAAGACGCTTATGACCAGCTAAAAACGTACTTGGATTCTGTAAGTAAATATTTTGCATCATTTGATGATAACCAAGAAATCATCTCAGACATTGAAAGCCGAATCGCGGAAATATTTCTTACCAAACTAGCCGACGGTCGTCAAACGGTAAACATAGAAGATGTCGATGAGCTGATTAAGACCATGGGTACGACAAAAGATTTTGAGGCGACATTCGAAAATCAACCGGAAGAAGACTCTAAAAAATCTTCCTCTGAAAAAGAGGAAAAGCAACATCAGGAAACTGCAGAGGAAGAAAATACCACCACCGACAAGCGACTTTATCGGGATACCAAAAGGAAAATGCTAGGAGGTGTTGCTTCAGGAATTGCGCATTATTTTAGAATAGACCCATTGTGGGTGCGGCTTCTCACGCTTGCACTTTTTGTAAATATTGTTTTCGTTGGGTTTAGTGGTGCTATTTTACTTGCCTATATCATTCTCTGGATTGTACTACCACCTAATGGTCAATTGCCTGAGGATAAAAAGATTAAAAAACTTTATCGAAACAATGAGGAAAGAGTTCTTGGCGGAGTAGCTGGAGGCCTTGCTTCCTATTTTGGTACAGATACCACAGTGATCCGTTTGCTTTTCGTGTTGGCTGTACTTCTAGGTGGTTCGGGAATATTGATTTATATCGTTTTATGGATAATTACGCCTGAAGCCAAAACCATTACCCAAAAAATGCAAATGCAAGGCGAGCCGGTGACACTTAGCAATATAGAACAGAATGTAAAAAGAGGATTGAAGGTAAAAGAAGGCGAAGAAAACCCTTTGGTGAAAATTTTACTGTTTCCATTTAGACTCATTTCTCTTATCATACAGGGTATTTCCAAAATATTAGGCCCAGCGCTCAAGCTTATTGTAGAAATTATTCGTATTGCTTTTGGTGCCTTAGTTATTATCGTCGGGTTCAGCTTAATGATTGCATTCATTGTTACCCTATTAGGTTTAAGTGGTTACGGCTTTGTCAACGAATATTTAATTTTAGGAAATTTACCTATCGACCTGGTCAATAAAACATTAAATATTTGGGTAGTCCTCTTTTCATTCTTGGTCGTTTTCATTCCTGCGGTGGCATTATCACTGTTAGGCCTAGTCATCATTTTTAAAAGACGAGTAGCCAATGCTTATGTAGGATGGTCACTTTTTGCACTTTGGATTATCGGACTGATAGGTACTTCTTTTTCCGTTCCAAGTCTTGTGCGAGAGTTTAGGTCGGAGAATACAGCGAGATCAGAGCAAATTTTCCCAGTGGCAGGTGAATCCATCCCCACCTTAAGACTGAATGCGCTCGAAACTTCCGTTTACAAAGGCGTTCAGCTAAGGCTTAAAGGCCATGAAGATTCGGTGTATCAAGCGATGCTAAGTGTAGAAAGCCGAGGTAATTCAAGACCTGATGCAACGCTGAATGCAGAAAGCATCAGCTATACCATTGACAAAAAGGGAAATGATTTCCTTTTTGATTCGAATATTACCTTTCCAGAAAATGCGAATTTCAGGTTTCAAGAACTAGATGTAACCTTCTTTATCCCTTACGGTCAAAAGTTCAGAATGGAAAGAGATCTGGAAGAGATCCTGGTAAGCACCATTTCTATCAATGGTTACCGAGCTTATCAAATGGAAGGTAATGACTGGGTTTTTGAGCCTAGCGGACTAAAATGCCTGACCTGCCAGGGATTGAATTATGACGCAGATCGTGGCAGTTTAAAACCTCAAAAGAGTGATTCGTACAAAAATAAAGATGTTATGAACTATCCTTTTGAGGATTTTAGAGAGGTGAAAATTGCATCATTTTTTGATATCGAAATAACAAAAGGCGAATTCTCCGTCGTACTAAAGGGTGATAATAAAGATCTCGATGAGGTTTATCTAAATCAGGTAGGTGATCGGCTTGAGGTTAAATTTAAAGACGATAATAAAAAATGGTGGAAAGATAATTTTGATCGAAAAATCCAAGTCGTCATAAGTATGCCCGAACTTCTTGATTTAGAAATAGAAGGTGCTTGTTCAGGCTCTGTTTATGGTTTTGATGAAGGCGATATGAATATCTCTTTATCAGGCGCCACAGAAATTGAATTTGAGGGCGACATCACAGAGCTCGACATCTCACTCCGAGGCGCGTCAAAGTTAAAACTTACTGGAAGAGGTGATTATTATGATGCCTCACTCGATGGAGCTTCAGAACTCAATGCGAGTAAGTTCATCGTTAAAAGAATTAGAATAGATACCCAAGGAGCTTCCAAAGCATCAGTTTTTGCCAATGAAGAGATCAATATTGAATCAAATGGAATGAGTAATGTGAAATACTCTGGAACTAGAAATGTGTCCATTGATGAAAATGGAATGAGCAATGTCAGAAGAGACTAGTCTTTATTAAGAAAACCAAAATATTTTCCTTTTTTTCAAATCTAAACCCTGGCAGAGATGTCAGGGTTTTTTATCGTTTCTATTTATCTTGTTTTGTAAAAACAATGAAATGGCGGAACTCAAAACAAAACCAACGGAGGTTGATATTCACGATTATATAAATATGATCGAAAATGAAGGCATGAGAAGTGACTCATTTAAATTGATTGATATGATGGAAGATGCTACCAACCAAAAAGGTATGATGTGGGGAACATCTATATTAGGGTTTGGTAAATATTCCTATAAATACGCTTCGGGAAGGGAAGCAGAGTGGATGCAAGTAGCTTTTGCTCCTAGGAAAACGAAACTTGTCATCTACATCATGGATGGTTTCAAAAAATACAATGAACTACTCACTGACCTTGGAAAACATAAGACTGGAAAATCATGCCTCTATATTAAACATCTTTCTGATATTGACATGACTATCCTAAAGGAGATTATCAAACAATCTGTGGCATATACCTCATCAAAATATGGTTCTTGACATTTACGGAGAAGCAGTTAAAGACTTTTATCAAAACCAATTTATAGCTCCACTTCTACTCAATAACTCTTACGGAGAGCCAGAAGAGATGCCAATTGAGGTTTTCTTTCGTGAGGAGGTGGATCTAAGCACCATTGATCACTTGGCTTTGATCGAATGCTCGGGAAAGATACTAGATGTAGGTGCTGGTACAGGTGTACACTCTTTAATACTCCAAGAAAGAGGCTTCCATGTAGTTGCATTAGAAAATAGTCCCAGATGTGTTGAAGTGATGACGCAAAGTGGAATCGAAAAAGTCATCAATATTGATTTTAGAAAGCATTATGAAAAATACGACACTCTTCTCGTCTTGATGAACGGACTGGGCTTAGCTGGAAAGCTGAAAAACCTCACCACTACCTTACAACATTTCAAATCATTACTGACTAAAGGAGGCCAGATTCTCATTGATTCCTCAGATATTTCTTATCTATACGAAGGTGCAGAGTTCCCTTCGACTCACTATTTTGGAGAAGTCAGCTACCAATATGAATACAAAAAAAAGAAAGGAACTTGGTTCGATTGGTTATATGTAGATCAGGATACTTTATCAAAACATGCCAAGCAGGCAGGTCTCAAACTTGAAATTTTGATGACAGAGGAGAATGATCAATACCTCGCTCATCTGTCTTGACTTGTTTGCTCCAAGTATCAACAATTATTGTTGTTAATGTTTGTTGTGATTTTGGCGACCACTTAAGCGCTCGTTTTATGCAAAATAATAATGCTCCAAAAAAGCCTCTACTGACTCAGTCCCATTTGCAATGTTTTTACTCTACAATATACAATAGGATACTAAGCTCAGGTTGAGTCCTCTACTTTGATAATCTATGAAGCAAGATCACCGTTCTTTTCGTTTGCATTGGTAGAGCATCTAAGTAGCCAATCTCATTGATTGTATGATCGTATTTTCCTGCCATTCCCAATCCATCGATTCCCATCTCGATGAGTCCGTTGGTGAAAGAAATATCTGCGGCACCCGCATCACTTGGATTCACAGCAGTGACCTCTCCAAAACCAAGTTCTTGACTGATACCGCTAAAGGTTTTCATCAGTTGATAATTTCCTTCCGTTGGTGAAAATGGGGGATAACCCTCCTTGAAATCTATACTGGCTGACGTGCCGGGAAGATTTTCTGTTACAATTTCTCTCATTGTTTTCATGGCATTGCTTTCTTGATCCACGGTAAGGCATCTTAAATCTCCACTCACGGTGACCTCTTTTGATACAACATTTTTCTTACCAAAAGCTTTACCCGAATCCCCACCTTCAAATAAACTAACATCTGTACCTCCTAAAAAGAATCCAGGGTTGAAAGTGAGAAACTCCTCGGCAGACAATTGCTGATAGAACTGATTTAATATTCTAGACGCTTCAAAAATAGCTCCTGCCCCTACTTCCGGTTTAAAAATTTGAGACGAATGAGCTGCATTACCAGTGACCTTAAGTTGCCATGAAACACTACTTCTTCGCGCAACATTGACTGTTGATGGATTTCCGTCTCCATTTTCAAAACCTAACGCTATATCAGCCCACTCTGCTGCCTTTATCAATTCGTTTTTGGATAGTGACAGAGGCGATCCTGAATATTCCTCATCACCTGTCATAATCACTTTAATATTCATCTTATTTAACAAGCCATGCTTATGAAGCACTTTTAGCGCCTGAAGAATTATTACGTCACCACCCTTCATATCAGCGATTCCCGGCCCCTTCACGGTATTATCATCCACTGCGATCCATTCCTGATTTGGGCTGTCTGGTTCAAAAACCGTATCTAAATGTCCAATTAAAAGTATTTTTTTGCCTTTCCCTTTGGTCGTCTCTGCTAATAAATGCCCCGATCTGTTGAAGCTACTTCCATCAATCCATGTGGTGTTCATGCCTAGCTTATCAAACTCATCTTTTAACACAAATCCTACTTTCTTGACTCCAGCAAAATTCATCGTGCCACTATTGATATTAACAAGTTCTTTAAGTAAAATCAGTGCATCATCGTTATATTTATCAACAGATTGAATCATTTGCGATTCTTTATTCGACAACTGAGCAAAAACACTGAACTGGTATATGCTAAATATTAATAAAAAGATATATTTCATAATTTTTTTAGACTTAACAAACGAAAAAGATTAAACAGAATTATCATTCTTTATAACGAATTCATTGGAAACAAATTTATTCATCGAATAAAATGAATAGTTGACCAAATAATTACTTTAAGCATACGCTACAATTTATTATTTTGCGCCAAATGCAATCAAGGAAAATGTCATCAACAAACAAAATCAATAGCTATAATTTCTTTCTCAAGGCAGAGCGAACTACGCCGCAAGTGAGCATTGATGATCAGTTAAATGAAATGCGTTTCTCGGGAAGATGTTCTCCTGAAATGGTCGTAAATTTTTTCAAACCAATTGAAGAAGCTATCGATCGTTATTTCGAACAAGGAAAAGATTCATTAACAGCTCATTTCAGTTTGGAATATATCAATACCAGCTCTACAAAGGGTCTCATTAATCTTATGCGACGAATGGATAAAATTGTAGCAAAAGGCAAGAAAATTGAGATCTATTGGTATTATGAAGAAGATGATGAAGATATGATGGAAACAGGCGAAGACTTTTCTGACCTACTAATGAATATCGAGATCCATATTCATGAATTCCAAGAAGGAGATGATATTGATCCTAGAAATATCAGAACACGAAGTGCCTAGCTCAATAAAAAATTAGCTTCTATTTAGAACTCTTAAATTTTTCTAGTTGGACCTTATAATGCATCAAATCTTCGTCGGTTCTTGTTGCCAAAAGCAAGGCCTCTTCTGATTTCCTTATCGCTTGTTTCATATCTCCAGTCTTGTACAGTAAGGAGGCATACGTATCAAGATTAGTAGGCGTAGGCTTGTCTTTAGCTATTCTTTTCATCCAATCTCGCGCCGCTTGTAGGTAGGTAGGATCCTCTACAAAAAGATAAAACTTCCACGCAAACTCATTTAACTGATAACTGTCCGTGGCGTTCCCTTCTTTTATGAGATCAACTACGTTTTTTGCGTACAAATCCCAATCTTCTACTTGCTCTCCATACAACATATCAGTCATTGACTGAAGCTCGGCCTTCCCTTCAAAACTCAGAGAAGTCAGCATACTTGCCAAACTTTGCGTTGCAAATAAAGTCAGGTCTTGGCCTTCATAAATACTTATAAACTGCGCCAACATCACATCATAGATCTTTTTATCAACCTCAGCTTTGCCAAAAGCACTTACAAATTTGGAATAATTGCTAGTCAAATACTCAAAAGGATCTGAATAGGGATCAAAGACAAAATCTCTAATCATCATCCAAGAGGTTGAATCAGCCCATTGTTTTTGATCTATACTTTTGAAATAATAATCAATAAACGACCGAGAATTAAGACATGCATCGTCGAGCATTAGTCCATATTGCCTGAGAAAGTCGAAACTCTTTTCTCCTTGATAAAATTTAGTTCGATAAGCTTTCAAGTTTTGATTATCATCTAGGGCAACTTTGGCTTTATAGAGCAATTGTTTATCATCTATTGCTCCACAAGTTCTATGCACTACTTCTCCGTTGGCATTTACAAAAAGCATCGCTGGATATACAAAAACCTGAAATCGCTCGGCTAATTCTATCCCCGGAAAGCTCTCCATATCTATACTAACATTGATAAATTTTTTATTTAAAAAAGCGCTTACCAAAGTATCCTGAAAGGCATAACGTTCTAAATCATCGCACGGAGCACAGTCATAAACGTTGGCATATAAGAAGATTAACTTATTTTCCTTTTCAGCTTTTTTCATGACCAGTTCCCAATCTGGTATTTCAAAAAGTACTCCCTGAGCGAAAATCGGAACCACAAATAAGAGACAAGAAATATAGATGATTGACTTTTTCATTTTTAAGAGGGTATAAAATAACAGTGCAATAATAGACAAATGGTGAACCATTGATGAAAAGACTTCTCTATTGGTAACTTTAGATTATGAAATTTCTTCTATTAATAGTGACTTTTTTATTTGCCAGTTTCTTTCAGGACTACTCAACCGAAATTCGCAGCTGGCAGGATGAATTAAATGAATCATTTAGAGATAAGGAGGCTTCTCCTCTTGAAAAAAAAGATCTTAAAAAGTTTAAAGGGCTCCCCTTTTTCGATATTGACAGTAGTTTCTGCATCGTGGCATCATTTCAGCGAACTCCAAATACATTGCCCTTTACCATGCCCACCACAACAGAGCGGCTGCCAGTATATGTCCAATATGGCATAGCCAGTTTCACGCTAAAAGGCCAAAATTTTACTATGCCTATATTTCAAAATCAAAGCTTGGTTTTGACGGAAGAGTACGAGGAATATCTATTTTTCCCATTTACTGATCTCAGTAACGGATTTGAATCTTATGGAGGTGGTAGATATATCGATCTTTGTGTACCTCAGTCTGATAAAATCAAAATCGACTTTAACAAAGCCTATAACCCCTATTGCGCCTACAATGCCAAATATTCATGCCCCATTCCTCCTCAATCCAATGACATGAATATTGAAATCAATGCAGGAGTCAAAGCCTGGAAGTATTGAACTAGCAGTATCTGTCTTATCTTGCGGCTATGAAGTTTGTAATAAAGACAATGCATGGTCTGGAAGAATTATTGGCCGATGAAATAACCGCAATCGGTGGACATCATATTCAAATCCTAAAGAGGTCAGTGGCATGCGAAGGAGACCTGATGTTTATGTACCGAGCCAATATGAATCTTCGTACTGCCTTGAAAATTCTGGTTCCCATTCATAAGTTTCGAGCCCAAAATGAACAAGAGCTGTACGATCAGGTCTATGCCTTTGATTGGAGCTACTATCTTAAAATGCATCAAACATTTGCCATAGACAATACCATTTTTTCTGAGTATTTCCGACATTCTCAGTATGCCGCACTCAAAACGAAAGATGCCATCGTAGATCAGTTTAGGAACAAATTTGGCAAACGGCCATCTGTGGATATCAAAACACCAGACATACAATTTGACCTACACGCATTTAAAGATGAATTTACCGTATCCTTGGATAGCTCAGGAGACACACTTAATAGGCGCGGCTACAGAGAACCGGGACACAAAGCACCAATGAATGAAGTCCTTGCTGCCGGAATGATAAAATTGGCAGGATGGAATAAAGATATGCCACTGGTAGACCCGATGTGCGGTTCGGGTACGATCATGTTTGAAGCTGCAATGGCTGGTTGCAATATGGCTCCACAAATTCATAGGCAAAGTTTTGCTTTCAAAAACTGGGACAATTTTCAACCGGAAATGTGGAATCAGGTAGTAGCAGAAGCTAAATCCAATGTCAGAATGGCTCCTCTTGATATTCAGGGAGGTGATATTGACTTTAAAGCGGTCAGCATTGTGGAAAAATCCATAAAAAAGCTAAAGATGAAAGACTCAATAAATATACGTAGGATTTCATTTGATAAGTTCATGCCTAAAACCAGTGAAGGAATGATAATTGTAAATCCTCCTTATGGTGAAAGAATTGGCGAAGATGTGAATGAGCTTTATAAGCTTTTTGGAGATACCTTAAAAAACAATTTTCATGGATTTGACGCTTGGATCTTAAGCTCTAATATGGCGGCTTTTAAGCAACTCCACCTTCGAGCCTCAAAAAAAATCGTGCTCTTCAACGGAAGCCTAGAATGCAAATTTCAGAAATATGAAATGTACCAAGGTACAAGAGAAAAGTAACTGAAATTGGTTAGACGCTCCAGCTTGGTTTTGATTACTATGAGCCTTTTATCATGCATTATACTAAGCTTAGTTTTTCATTAAGGAAAATCTGAAATCTCGCAAAATTAAAGGAATCAACAGTTGCTATTATCTCATTGCTTCAGACGTTCTTTGACCCGAATTGAGTTTACATATAATCTGAGCGCTTAATTTGAATCTGAATTTTTGATTCGTTTCTCAAACCAATACATCTTCCAACTAATCATTCAATTACGAACAATTAGAACCGTTCGAATATTGTATCTAAGCCTAATTTAACAAATAAAATCTCTTTCAATTCCAATTCTATTTTCTCGTTACAAATTATTTAGATAACTTTGAGTTAACATTAAAATAACATTGGAAATATGGAGAAGTTGGAAAAAATAGATGAGCGTATTGTTGACCTCAAATGGAGAGCACTTCCATTGGCTGAGAGGTTGATGACGAGTAAGAATAAATTAAAAGAGACCAAGTATCAAGTAAAAAGCAGAAAGTCGCAACTAAGATGGTATAATCAATCATGCTATCTGAGCATAATTATAATATCGCTACTGAATTTGTATTTATTCTTTAACGAAGCAGTTAGTACCGAATTCAGGTTTTTTGCTTTTTCGGTATTAGTTATTTTACTCGCTCAAAAGCTAGAATTATGGCTAAGATATCAATACCTCAACGAGGTTCATTTTTTAAAAAGGATTAAAAAAGAAATCATTCATTAAAATTCGAACATGGCGCTTTCAATAGTTAGCGTCATGTTCATATTGAGCTGTAAAGACTTCATCTATAGGCTCCCAGAGTTCTAACTTGTTGCCCTCTGGATCTAGAACGTGAACGAATTTACCATAATCGTAAGTTTCGATCTCATCCAAAATCGTAACTCCTGAGTCTCTCAACTTTTTAATCAAACCTTCGATATTTTGAACCCGGTAATTAATCATAAAATCTCCTTCCATATAAGTTGATTTCTTGGAAAACGTGCTCCATTGTAAATATTGCTTTTTATTTGAGTCAATAGCACTTCGAGTTTGGAAGAGAATACCGTAATCATTCGTGGCTAATCCAAACTGTTCGCCATACCATTTTCTCGTTTTTTCAGGATTCTTGCATTTAAAGAAAACACCACCTACTCCTATAATTTTTGGTTCTTTGTCCATTATTTTTAAGTTGATCTTTTGTGAAGAATTGTAAAGAGTTCACGGCAATCCCCTGGACAGGATCGATGATCTAAGACAATTCCAATCACTTGAAATTAGGTAATTAAAAACAAGAAAGGCGACCAAAGGCCGCCTTTCATATTTATTTTAATCCTCAATTAATCAAAATTATCCAGTAACTGCCTTCACCGTTTTGATGATTCTTGCAGCTACTTTATATGGATCTGCATTGGAAGCAGGTCTTCTATCTTCAAGATATCCACTCCAACCTTTATTTTTTGTATAAAGAGGAATTCGGATAGAAGCTCCTCTATCTGACACTCCATAAGAGAAATCATGAATAGAAGCAGTCTCATGCTTACCAGTCAAACGCTGATCATTATAAGCACCATAAACATCGATGTGCTCTTTCACAACGCCTCTAAATGCTTCACATACCTTTTCGATTTTCTCCTTGGAAGCAGCAGTTCTTGTATACGTATTTGAGAAGTTGGCATGCATACCTGATCCGTTCCAGTCGGTATCGCCCAAAGGCTTTGGATGATATTCTATGTAAAGTCCGTAAGTTTCTGAAAGTCTTTCCATCAAATATCGGGCAATCCAGATCTGATCTCCCGCGGAGGCAGCACCTTTTGCAAAAATTTGCCATTCCCACTGACCAGCAGCTACTTCACCATTAGTTCCTTCTATATTCAAACCAGCAGCGATACAAAGATCTAAATGCTCATCTTTGAAGTCTCTTCCAAACACGTTTTGACCACCTACTCCGCAATAATACGGCCCTTGTCCTTGTTTGGGAAATCCACCTGCTGGGAACCCTACAGGCAAACCTGTTTCTGGATCCATTAAGAAATATTCTTGCTCAAATCCAAACCAAAAATCATCGTCTGGATCGTCGATAGTAGCTCTTCCATTGGAAGGATGCGCAGTACCATCAGCCACAAGAACTTCTGTCATTACCAGATATCCATTTTCGATTGCCGGGTCAGGACAGATAAAAACTGGCTTAAGGATACAGTCTGATGAACCGCCTTCTGCCTGTTGTGTAGAAGATCCGTCAAACGACCAATCATCGCAATCTTCGAGCTTACCGCTGAAATTGTCAACAATTTTTGTTTTACTTCTTAGTGATTGTGTGGGCTTATAACCATCAAGCCAGATGTACTCTAATTTTGACTTAGCCATTTTACTTGGTTTATATTGATTGATATTTATTTCGTTGCGTTTTACCGCTGTTTCAAAATAAAGCAAAAATCATTAAAAATATTAATGATTTTTGCAATTTATTATAAGTAATTCCCAATAAAATTTGGATTTTATTGCAATTAAATATGATTATTGAATGTGATTATGCTTAGAAAGAATAAACAGCAGCTACTAAGAATGAAGCCAATGCTCCTTGTGCAGCCTCTCCAGCTTCTGGTACAATTACATCTTCGTCAAAAATATCAACTCTGAATTCTGGTATAAAAGTCAGGTTTCCTACAGAATAGTTTGCAGATAAAGTGAAATCTATTGCACTACCTGGTAGCAAATCAGCCCCTGCAGGTCCTCCACCAGCTAAAAATGGTAACGCACCTACTCCTTCATCAGAGAAATATTCCCCTCTTAAACCTAAACTAAAATCGTCTGATACTGCAGTTTGTAGATATAAAGCCGCGCCAAAGAAATTATCTGTAGCGTACGTACCATTTACACCTAAATAAAGTGACTCAGTTAGATCCCAACCAGCAGTTAAATCTGCCTGAAAGAAATCATCATCAAAAAGGAAATTCAAATATGCACCACCGTATCCAAACTGCAAACCAGCATAATATTGTCCATCTGGGCTAAACTCTGTTAGATCCGTAGAGTTCATCAATGCAGTCATCATAGTGAAATCGCCAAACGTGAAATCGGCTTTCACACCTGTATGAGAGAATGGTCCGTACGAAAACATGTAAGATGTAGAGTAATTGAAGTTCGCCGTTGGTGAAATCACTTCGTATCCTAAGAATGTATTAAAGTTACCTATAGTCAAAGTTACCGCGTCACTTACATTCCAATAACCGTACAATTGATTCACTATTTGACCAGTTGAAGAGTACATCGGAGATGCAAAAACTGCGTCAGAACCTCTTGGACCAAAAACTAAATCAGCAACGAAACCAGATTTCTCGCCATCCATTCCCAAAATAATGTTGGCCATACCTAGTGAAAAACCTGGAAGGTTAGCAAATGAAGATGTTGGCGCTTGATAGTTTCCGCCCGCTTCAGGATCATTCGCAACATTCAATCCTAATCGGTAATAAGTATCAATTGAACCAGAGATTGACAATTGAGGAGCATCATCTTCTTCGTCCTGAGCTTGCGCCATAAATGATCCGAATACCAGCATCAACGCTAGTAAGAAACTTTGTGATAAGTTTAAAATTTTTTTCATAGTCTTATTTTATAATTGCTTTTGAAATTAACCTCCGGTCAATAGCTTCACTATTGACTCGGAAGTGATTTTAGTTTTAGTTTTAAAAAATTATTCTGAAATGATTGTATAACCTCTGATACCATGCTCATGGCTATCAAGTCCTTCTTTCTCATGCTCTTCAGAAACTCTGATTCCGATAGTCATCTTAAGTGCATAGAAAATAATAAAAGCTGCTACGAAAGCGGTAAGACCACATATAGCAACACCAGTCAATTGTGCGCCAATAGTGTGATCAGGATTTATAGAAAATATACCAACGGCCAATGTTCCCCATACACCACAAGTAAGGTGTACAGATACAGCGCCTACAACGTCATCTAATTTGAATTTATCAAGCGTCACTGCAGAGACTACAACCAAGATACCAGCAATAACACCCACGAGAATTGCGTTTCCTGGCTCAATCACATCTGCTCCGGCAGTAATTCCGACTAGTCCAGCAAGAATACCGTTTAAGACCATTCCTAAATCAAGTCTCTTGAAAACAAAATATCCAGTAACGAAACCAGCTAATCCACCACCACAAGCGGCTAAAGAAGTAGTAACCAAAACAAATGATACTAAAGCAGGATCAGCGGAAAGTACAGATCCACCATTGAATCCAAACCATCCTAACCAAAGTAGGAAAACACCAATGACTGCCAAAGGCACACTTGATCCCGGCTTGTCTATTACTTTACCATCAACATACTTACCAAGTCTTGGTCCTAAAATCATGATACCAGCAAGTGCTCCCCATCCACCAACAGAGTGAACTAGCGTTGAACCAGCGAAATCATAGAAGCCCCAAGCGTCGAGCATTCCTCCACCCCATTTCCAGCTTCCGATAATAGGATACACTACACCTACAAATAACAAAGTAAATATCAAGTAAGCACCAAGCTTAACACGCTCGGCAACAGCACCAGAAACAATAGTGGCTGCAGTTGCAGCAAACATAGCTTGGAATAAAAAGTCAGTCCAATAAGTGTAACCAGCAGAAGCATAGCCCGCCGTATTGTCAGCCGTCGCAGAAGTTTCTAGTCCGAAACCTGCAAAACCAAACCATCCCGGAACCTCAAAACCAGGATACATTAAGTTGAAACCGAAGGCTGCATAAGTCAAAATACCAATAATTGGAGTTAAGGTATTCTTAAAAAGAATGTTGACGGTGTTTTTAGATTGTCCAAAACCAGCTTCTACTCCAGCAAACCCCAAATGCATAATGAATACTAGCGCCGTGGCTAACATCATCCATACATTATTTGCCGTCAGTAGCACGGCGGTAATATCTGCACTGTAATCTACTGCAGCAGTCACTGCTTGAACAACCGCTGGCTCCTCAGCCATGGCTACAACAGCGTCTGTAACGGCGGCTACCGAATCTTGCGGTGAAATCATCATTAGGTTGGTAATCATGTTCATGTTTTACGTTATTTAATTTTGTTAACTGAATAAAGACCAAATATTCTCTGGCCTCTGTTTTTCAAACCCAAATAAATACATAGAATGTGCACAGCACAAAATTATCGAGGGAGAATTTTCACCAAAAAATTGAATATTTGTTAAGCGTAACTGCTATTTCTTTAGATAAATCATAATTATTAAGGAAATATCATCAATATTTCATAATCTCCAATAGAGGAAAGGAATACAAAATGATCAAATTGTAAAAATTTAGAAAAACTAAACTTTGATCATTTTTCAGCAATTCATTATGAATTTTTCATCGTTTCGTTTTTTCAACAAAATATTATGCAATTGAAACTGAATTCGTGTCTGAAATTAGATTTACCATAAATTGCAACTATAATCAAGGAAAAATGCAATTAGACCATATCATCAACCACTTAGGAGAAGAAGGAATACCACAGGCTATATCTGCTAGTCCGCCGATTTATCAAACGAGTAATTTCGTTTTTAATTCTGCCGACGATATGCAATCAGCTCTAGCCGCTGAAAATGAAATTCCATTTTATACGAGAGGTTCAAACCCGACAGTAGATCTGCTCCAAATCAAAATGGCAGCTATGGAAAACGCGGAAGCATGTCTGATGTTTGCGAGTGGATCCGCAGCAATTAGCGCCGCTGTGCTATCACAAGTTAAAGCAGGAGACCATATAGTATGCGTACAAAGCCCTTACAGCTGGACCAAGAAGCTATTGATGAATATACTAAGTCGGTTTGGTGTAAGTCACACTTTTGTTTCCGGAGATATTGAAAGCATCAAAAAGGAGATAAATAGCAATACGACACTCATTTATCTCGAATCGCCCAATAGCTGGACTTATGAAATGCAGGACCTAGAAGCCGTGGCTTCCTTGGCCAAAGCCTCCAATATTACCACGATAGTAGACAATAGCTTTGCTTCTCCAGTTTATCAAAAGCCAATCAACTACGGAATAGATATTGTGGTGCATTCTGCCACAAAGTATTTGGGTGGGCATTCTGATGTCGTGGCAGGAGCACTTTGTGCTTCTTCGAGTATTATCGGAAAAATATTCAAGGGAGAATATATGACCTTAGGTGGCATAATGTCACCATTCGACGCATGGCTGATGCTCCGGTCTTTACGTACACTGCCTTTAAGACTTGAAAAAGTGGTAAATAACACTAAAATTATTGTGCCTTTTTTAGAAAGCCACGAAAAAGTAAAAACCGTTTTTTCCCCATTGGCGAAAGATTTTCCGCAAAAAGAACTTGCCAATAAATACTTAAAACAAATTGGAGGATTAGTCACTATTGATCTGAAAACCGATGACATTAATCATGTAAAGCAATTTTGTGACGCGTTGACAAAATTTAAACTTGGATGCTCTTGGGGTAGCTATGAATCGCTGGCTTTTCCAGCCTTCACCACAATAAACTCAATGAACTATCATAATACGGAAACAGTAATCAATAGAATTCGACTCTACATAGGCCTAGACGACCCTGAATCACTGATGGATGATCTGAATAATGCGCTTGCAAAAGTTTAGTTTAGGTTTCCTTCTTGTCACACTTTCCTTGGTTGGATTTGCACAGGATACTTATACTATTTTGGGAAGCGTGTATGATCATGAAGGGAATAAACTTCCCTTTTCTACAGTCTACCAAGAGGGTACAACCAATGGTACAACATGCAATGCTGAAGGTAATTTTCAACTAAAAGTATCAGCAGGAAGTCATCAAATCTCGGCGCGTTATGTTGGCTTTGCGAAGCAGACCAAAACGATCAATGTCACCAAAAGCCTTGGGCTTGACTTTCGATTGTCTGAAGAAACTTTATTATTACAGGAGGTAATAATCTCATCAAATACTAAAAATCCCGCGTATCGGATCATCAGGGAAACGATCAAAAAGAGAAAATACTATGAAAAAGAATACAATGCCTATTTCTGCAAAGTATATGTTAAAGGGCTTCAAAGGTTAGACAAAAGGCCTTCTAGTATTTTAGGAATGGCTGTACCTGTAGATACTGGCATCATATATCTTTCCGAATCACTTTCGGAAGTAAAATTCAAGCAGCCCGATAAGTTTAGTGAAGAGCTGATCGCCTCAAAAGTTAGTGGAGCGTCTAATGGTTTCAGCTATAATCGAGCCAGTGAAATGATGATCAACCTGTACCAAAATAGCTTTTTTATTGAAGGCCTAAGTGAACGCTCATTTATTTCACCCATTTCTGGCAATGCATTCATTTCTTATGATTACAAGTTAGATGGCGTTATTTATCAGGATAGTTTGAGAATCAATAAGATTAAGGTAATTCCACGGCGATCTACAGATCCTACGTTTTCAGGACACTTATACATTGTAGAAGATAGCTGGAGATTACACAGCGTTGATGTGATGCTCACAAAGGCCAACGGTATTGATTTTGTTGACTCTCTCCGTGTTAATCAAATTTTTTCTCCTGCGGCACATGGTATCTGGATGCCCATTTCACAAAATTTTTCTTACACCTTCAAAGCCTTTGGATTTACGGGTAGTGGTCGATTTGTTAGTAATTTTAGTCAATATGAAATCGAACCTAATTATGACTTGATAGCCAAATACCAACAAAAACAAACCCAAGTTGCAGATGATCTTCCTAAAATTGAACTCTTTCATAAAAGTGACTTTGGTAACGCTATTTTGAAAGTGAAAGAAAGTGCCAATAAGAAAGATGAAGTCTTTTGGCAAGAGATAAGGCCTGTGCCCCTCAGTACCATTGAAGTGAAAGACTACAGGATTAAAGACAGCATTCAAGTCATAAAAAAAACCAAAACTTATAAGGACTCTGTTGACAATATCAGCAACAAATTCAGAATTGCCAACTTGGTGTTTGGTGGCTATACCTATCGCAAATCATACAATGACTTTCTGATTAACTTTCCTACGGTGTTAGAATTTTTCCAGTACAATACAGTGGAAGGATTTGCACCTGCGCTTAACTTTCGATTCAGGAAAAATGACGGAAGAATACCTCAATGGGAGCTAAATCCTGCAATAAAATACGGTTTCAGCAATGAACAATTTCAAGCTAAAATTTCAGGGTTTAAAACACTTGATTATAAAAATTGGGAGTTTATATATGCGGGTGCCGGTAGATATACCTCGCATTTTAATTCATTGCAGCCAATAGCAAGTAATACAAACACCTTCGTAACCTTGGTTTATGGAGATAATTGGGCCAAACTCTACCAAAACAATTTTGGATTTATTGGTTATCAAAAAGAGATTTTTGAAAATGTAAGAATAAATGCTAAAGTTGAATTGGCATCACGAAGTACGATGGAGAACACATCGTCTTTCAGTTTAAACAGGTCACCAGATTTTACGGATAATTTAAGTCAATACGACTTTGGGAATGGAAATAAAATTTCAACGATTGACATTCAAGTAGTATTAAGGCCAGGTCGAAAATACATTGACCGCCCTAAAAATAAGTTTTACCTAGACTCAAAATATCCTGAAGTTTCATTTAATTACAAAAAAGGCATACCGCTTTTTGGAAATAATGATTTTGATCAGGTAAGAATTTTAAGTGATTACAGTTTTAGATTAGGCTTATTGGGTGAAAGTAAGGTCGCTGTTGAGGCGGGTACTTTTTTAAATCAAAAGCAATTAACCTTTATAGACCATAAACACTTCAATGGTAATCAAACGCTCCTACGAAATCCTCTAAAACAAAATTCTTTTCAGCTTCTTCCCTACTACGATTTCAGCACCACAAGTGAGTATTTTCAGGCGCATTATGAGCATCACTTCAATGAATTTATCTTCAATAAAATACCGCTTATAAAACGACTCAACCTGCAAGGAGTGCTCTCAGTCAATTTCCTTAGTACAGAAAACCTCTCGAGCTATACCGAACTTGGTTTTGGCATAGAGCATATTTTCAAGTTCTTACGTATTGATTACTACTCTTCTTTCAATGAGGGTAAATTCATTGATCATGGCATTACATTTGGGGTTGGGTTCTAATATTATTTCAGGACTTGCACAAAGCCTTTGTATGTCGTCTTTGCAAAATTAACAGAATAAAAGTAAGTACCTGACTCCACATTATTGCCTCTCCATATAAAATCACGGCGATCTGACTCAAAAACTACTGTCCCACTTCGATCCACTATGATAATGGATTGAAATTCATCATCACAATTGTTTGGAGGTAGATTTTGGTTTGGATTAGGCAAATTCGACATACTGTAGAAGTCATTGATTCCATCTCCATTTGGCGAAAAGGCATTGGCCGGTTCAAAGCGGTCGTAAAATTCTCGAGTCTCTTTTACCTCGAAGAAAATACTTACTGTTTCAGAGGCTTGTACAGGGCACCTATCGTCAAAAGCCTGAAATATGAGTTCAAATGTTTTGGATGTTTCGCCAAGATCAAGCAGATCACACTCGGGCGTCCATGAAAGTAACGAGGAAACTTCTGACAATCCTTTTTTAACTTCAAAATTCAAAGTTTGACTATTAGGCCTACGAAATCCATCGAAAAACCGCAAAGTAAGCGAATCGCCCGTATCAGAATCAAAAGCAGATATATCCAGTTCAAAATACTGATTTACCTCTAGTTCGTAAGAAGAATAAGAAGGAAAAAAAGGTGCCGAATTTTCGGGAATGTCTATTTGAACGTCTATTCTTAAAGTGTCAGAATTTTTTTCTTGACAAACATCAAAATCTTCAGTTATGAATAAAAAAGTATAGAAATCCTTATTCAAAACATCAAGTGATTCACAACTTGTCGCCCATCTAAAAAAGCCATTTGCCAAACCAAAAGTTTGATTCGCATTAAAATCAACACCTACATCTGCTGGATCAAACCCAACACCTTCAATAATTAAGTTGACGGAATCTTGGTCTTCATCTAATACATCTATCACAAAATTCAACCTTTCACCTAAAACAACATTCAATTCCTCGGAAGGTGCATCAGAAGAGATTTGTGGTGACGAATTGGGCGGTAAAACCACAGAAAAAACAATCTCTTGAGCGCTCTCATTGACGTACCGGCATATATCGTCATCATCTACGGACAGAGTGGTCGCAAATGTCTGGATTTCACTAAAATCTGAAGTACTACAGCTTGTATCCCAGATAATCTCCCCTTGGATTATTCCTAGATCATCCCGTGTTACATTCAAACTAAAACCAAGACTTGCCAAGTCATTAAAACCGTCATCTTCTGATAGTCCGAATTGCACAAAGAGCTGATCCAAGTCCTGATCAGTTCCTGTGAAGTCTACTGTCAAAATCTCATTGATACCTGCCGTATAAGTGGGAGGAATAGGTGCTAATATTGGATCATTATTTGGAGGTGGTTCCACATTCATTACCAACCTCACGGTATCTAGTTGTGGTAGCGGACACGCATCGTCGGCTGCTATCAAATCAATAATAAAAGGCTTATCGATAAACGGAGGGCAACCTGGAGCACACACGGTAACAATCAGAGTATCCTGATTTACACCCACGTTGCGACTTTCAACACTGAAAACGTCCTCAACTATTCCATTAATATCTTCAAAATTGACTGGTTCGGCGCGAAAACTAATATTTTCCCCTAAAGTGATGTTGGCGACAATAAACTCAAAACACTTGTCGTCTGCTACGGCATAATTCAAGGTATCCACCTCGCTATTAAAATCCTCTCTATCGGGTATTTTCACGGTAACTTCTGGCGGGTCCGGAGGATTACAGCCATCGATAACCAACATTTGAAAATCTCGTTGCACCTCACCTATTTTCACTCGATCGCGCCATTCTTCCACGATTACACTAAATACATATAAACCTTTAGTGGATGCAGTTACCGTCAGAAACCCTTTAGTATTAATTTGTAATGGTCTCGGCCCTGGTACTACATTATTCAGGTTAAACCCCGGCTCCCAGTTGATCTCCAAGTGAGGTTTTGGCGTTGGTAGCGGCAAAGCAATTTGGGATGAACTATTCAATGGAGTGCTCAATCGATAGACCAATGAGTCTCCATCGACATCTTGTCCAATAAAATCAACATAATACAGTTGATTCACACAA
The DNA here is from genome assembly GCA_040218415.1 of Cyclobacteriaceae bacterium. Lineage (GTDB taxonomy): Bacteria > Bacteroidota > Bacteroidia > Cytophagales > Cyclobacteriaceae > JAVJRN01. The sequence continues at coordinate 328,141 of JAVJRN010000081.1, read as the reverse complement.
GCGTAATCGCTCAAAGGTCGATTTAATATGGGAGAAGTATTGACAAAAGGACGGTCATTTTTCCATAATGGAGGAATCTCCAAAACATATTTCATGCCGGTCAAGCCTGGCTCAACAATGTTGTCAATAGCCTCATTTCTACAACATCTTTCCCAAACGAGATAATATCCTTCCTCATCTGAAAAGTCTTCAGGATCTAACTCTACCGTTTCACTGTAAAGAATACGAGACGTACTTAAGTCTTCGATTGAGCATTCAAAATTCGTATAATCTACCTCTGCAATACTTACTTGGGGAAGGGTGATTCGATAAACGAAAGAATTATCCTTGTTGCTGAAAAAGAATATTTCGACCTCAGGATCGTACCCGGGATTTTCGGTTTGAGCCTCATCTTTATATTGAATCAAATTAATTCGATATACTCCCGGCCGAACCGTGATAAATTCAATTTCGCCTCCGACAATATGAAATGACTTTGCCCAGAAAAAGGAGAGAAATAGTACCAAAAAGAATAAAAGATGTTTTTTCATATTGAATTCTAAAATTACACAACCTTTTTAGCAGTCATTTAACTTATTTATCTACAAATAAGCAATGTAAGTTTGCAATTATATGAGATCAAGTAAAGTTATCGAAAACGTGGAGATCACTGGCATTTCCTCTGATGGAAAAAGCGTGGGTCGAGCAGACAATTTAGTGATTTTTGTAAGTGGCGCCATTCCTGGTGACTTGGCCGACATCCAGATTACCGGTAAAAAGAAGAAATTTCTTGAAGGGCGTGCAATAAAAATACACCGAAATTCACCGGATAAGGCTGAGCCATTTTGTGAGCATTTTGGTATTTGTGGTGGCTGTAAATGGCAGCATATGGCTTACTCCGCTCAGCTCAAACACAAGCAACAGCACGTACAGGATAACCTAGAAAAACTTACGACCATTGATCTTCCGGCAATGAATACCATCGTCGCATCCAAAAATCAGACATTCTACAGAAACAAGTTGGAGTTTACTTTTTCCAACAACAGATGGCTTACTAGAGAAGAAATAGATAGTGGCGAAGAGTTCGAAAGAACAGCGCTAGGATTTCATATCCCGAAGCGTTTTGACAAAATACTGGATATTAACAAATGTTGGTTGCAGTCTGAAATCTCTAATGACATCCGTAACGGGTTAAATGAGTTTGCCAGAAAAAATCAGCTCTCCTATTTTGATATCAAGAATCAACACGGACTACTTCGTAACCTTATCATCAGAAGCAGCATTACCAACGATTTAATGGTTTTGGTTCAGTTCTATGACAATGATTCAGAATCAATAGAGTTGGTAATGAAGTACTTATTAGAAAATTTCCCGGAAATCACCTCACTACTTTATGTCATCAATCAGAAAGGCAATGAATCATTTTTTGATCTGGATATTGTCACCTTTTCTGGTTTGGATTATATGACCGAAGAAATGGAAGGTCTGCAATTTAAAGTGGGGCCAAAATCATTTTATCAAACCAATAGTGTCCAAGCCTATGAATTATATAAGGTAACACGCGATCTCGCCGATTTATCAGGCGAGGAATTGGTATATGACCTATACACTGGTACTGGAACAATCGCCAATTTTATCGCCCGAAAGGCCAAAAAAGTTGTTGGCGTAGAATCTGTACCTGAAGCCATTGAGGATGCAAAAAAAAATGCACTATTGAATGGGATAGATAACTGCACCTTTTATGTTGGGGATATGAAAGACGTACTCGATGAAGACTTTGTGAAACTAAACGGACAGCCTGATGTCATCATTGTGGATCCGCCGAGAGCCGGAATGCACCCGAAAGTAGTGGAAAATATCGCGCGAATAAGACCTGAAAAATTGGTTTACGTAAGTTGTAACCCTTCCACACAAGCCAGGGATATTGAATTATTGAAAGAAACTTATGAAGTTGTGAAAATTCAACCTGTGGATATGTTTCCACAAACCCATCACGTTGAAAACGTCATGCTCCTCAAAGCCAAATAAAATGCAAAACGACCCAACACTCGATCCAAAATACTTAGGCAGCATCTCTTCTGATTTCGTGAAAGTCTCTGAAAGTCTGAAAGAGGCATCCTATCAAATTAGAAAAAGAGGATTTTCTAAATATCCTGTTTTTCCAGTATCGAAGCAAGACATACCCATTGGTCAGCTATTGTATGAAGCTGGAAAAATGGAAAATGAATGGCATTATTACGCTTCATTCATTGAAGAATTTGTCCAACGGGAATTGATAGAGAATGAGGAAAAGTTCATCGAAGCGTACAAAGACCCTGACGAATATTGCTGCTTGTTTATCGTAGATCAAAATTTTACCAATTTTATATTTATACCTTTTCCCGAAGACTAATTTTTTAAATAAAACAAGAACCTAAAGTATGAAAGACATACAAGAATTAGACATTGCCAAGTATCAAGATCAATTAATTGCCATGGCCGTAGAATTTGGCCCCAAGTTGATTTTGGCCATAATTACCCTCATCATTGGATTGTGGATTATTAAATTGATCAATAAGGGACTTGAACGATTTCTTAACCATAGACATGTTGATCCATCATTATCACCTTTTCTAAAAAGCCTTCTTGGCAGCATTCTTAAAGCGGTGTTAATTATTTCGGTCATTGGCATGATTGGCGTAGAAATGACCTCTTTCATTGCCATATTGGGTGCAGCTGGACTGGCCATTGGACTTGCACTTCAGGGTACGCTCAGCAACTTTGCTGGTGGAGTGATGATTTTAATTTTTAAGCCATTCAAAGTGGGACAATTCATAGATGCTGTAGGCTATATGGGTACCGTGAGAGAAATACAAATCTTCAATACCATACTGATAACCCCAGATAATAAAAGAATTATTATACCAAATGGAAAATTAGCTGGTTCCTCCCTAACCAACTTTTCAGCTGAAGACACGAGAAGAGTAGATTGGACTTTCGGGATCGCTTATGGAGATGATTATGACAAGGCCAAGGAGGTTTTAATGCGCTATATTAAAGAGGATTCAAGAATATTTTCTACTCCAGAGCCTTTCATTGCCTTATCAGCATTGGCCGATAGTTCTGTAAATATTGTGGTAAGAACTTGGGTAAATTCTTCTGATTATTGGGGAGTGTTTTTTACGATGAATGAAAAAGTTTACAAAGGTTTTGCCGAAGAAGGATTGAATATTCCGTTTCCTCAAATGGATGTTCACATGCACAAAAATTGATACTCACCGCTTAACAAATAAAAGCTTTTATGATTTGTGGTGAATCTTAAACAAGAACAAAACGACACCTCCTCATTGGGAGGTGTTTTTTATTGATCAAAGAGCCACCAATGCTCAATAGGGTTCTCATTGATTGAAAATGTTTGCCCTATAACAGGATGTACAAGTGATACTCCTAAGTTTTCAGCCGCAACTTTCACCCTTTCAATAGGATCTGTCCATGAGTGGAGTGACAAGTTGAAGGCTCCCCAATGTATTGGCATGGCTTTTTTTGCGCGTAAATCTACCGCAGCTTGAGCCGTTTCCTCAGGCGTCATATGTATTTGCGCCCACCTTCGGTTGTATTGACCACATTCGAGCATAGCAAAATCAATCGGGCCATATTTTTCTCCAATTTTCTGAAAATGATCTGCGTATCCACCATCACCGCTAAAATAGACAGTCTCTTTTTTTCCTTTTATGACCCAAGAAGCCCATTGTGTTTTGTTACGATCTGTTATTCCTCTTCCAGAAAAATGTCTTGCTGGTGTTGCAACAAACATTAGATTCTTCATTTCTGATGATTGCCACCAATCTAAGCTTGTGATTTTTTCACGAGGAATACCCCACGACATTAAATGACTCTCTACACCGAGTGCCGTATAAAAATGACCCACATTGTCTTTGAGCTTCATAATCGTTGGCATATCGAGGTGATCGTAGTGATCATGCGAAATCACTACAAAATCAACGTAACCAATCTCGTTTATAGGAATTGGGTTTTGGTAAGGAAATCTTTTTGTCAAAAAAGGAACAGGAGCGCTTGCGTCACCAAGCATCGGATCTAAGAGAATCTTTTTATTATCCATCACCAACAAAACCGCCGAATGACCATACCAAGTCACCTTTGCGGTGCTATCATTCAATGATGTTACGTTTTTATAAAAGTCTGTCGGTATGGGTTGACTAGGCTCCCTGTCTTCAGCGCCTGCCGTATAATCTTTAAGAATAGAGAAAACATCGCTCAGCGACATGTCCATGTTCGTGCTCACAAGGTTTTCAAAAACTTCACCATTAAAATTGGGTGATTGCCGAATTGCTTGCATTTCATCACCAGCAGGAAGCTGTCCGAACTGAGGACTGGTGCTGATAAATAACACTACTGACACAATACACACCACAATAAGAGCTAATAATCCTAGCAGTCCTTTTTTTATCACTTTTTATCCATTTTGACTTTGTAACTTAACCATAGTCGATTGATGAAGGCCATTATTTTATACAAAGTCTATTTTAAAGCTGTAATCTTCAAAAGCTCATTTCTGTGGAAGGGATTTAACTATTATCTATTGAGATTCACTCAAGAGTAAATGCACAATTATTCTGCTGACTCAAGCACCGAAAACATGAATATATAAAAGTATTTTACAGATGCTATTATTAATGATTTGGGATAACTGAATATCTAGGTTGGTTTAACTTTATTGAAGTCAAAATCACAACTTTCAAAAATCTGGTTTTAATAGATGGGAAAGAAATTTGACAAGCTGAAAAAATGTAGCACCTTTTCGATGCTTGATCGAATGTTTTATTGGAGATAAACAACTCCATGAATAAACGTTTTTGGGCAAAAAAAATGGCAAGACCTAAGCGCCTCGCCATATTTCATCTTTTCTGAAAAATTAACTCTTTGGAGACCTAATTTTTACTTCGCAGCTTACGAACCAAACTCAAGGACTCCTTACAAGTATTTTCAAGAATGGAATAATCGCCAGATTTAATCACATCACCTGTGATTAGCTGAGATCCCATACCTACGCAATGTACGCCGGCCTCAAACCACTTGGTCAGGTTTTCTTCCGTAGGCTCTACACCACCAGTGGGCATTATACTCGTCCATGGGAAAGGCCCTTTCACTCCTTTCACGAAAGATGGTCCGCCTACCTGTGATCCAGGGAAGATTTTCACTACTTCCGCTCCTAGTTCTTCCGCATAACCAATTTCTGTAACAGAACCACAGCCTGGCGACCAAGCGATCTTTCTGCGGTTACAAACCTTAGCCATTTCAGGATTCAACACTGGTGAAACAATGAAATTTGCACCAAGTTGAATATATAAGGAGGTAGTTCCAGCATCGATGACCGATCCAATCCCCAATATCATTTCAGGAGCTTCAATTGCCGCCCATTTGTTGAGTTCAGCAAAAACTTCATGTGCATAATCCCCACGGTTGGTGAACTCAAATACACGCACACCACCCTTGTAGCATGCCATCAATACCTTCTTACAGATTTCAATGTCTTTGTTGTAAAAAACAGGAACAATACCTGTCTCTTTCATCGCTAATGCGACCTCTATTCTAGTAAATCTTGCCACTTCGTTTCCAATTTAAAATTTTATAAAAATCATATTCTTCCGGATTAGGAAGGTATTTGCTCGCCGCTTCGTAATCTTCTTCTACCAAAAAATGCAGGTTTTCAAGACTAAGCTTTGCTATTTCTGAACTCATATCCACCAATCTTGGCGGTATTTTACCATTGCTATCTTCAAACTGCGAGAGATACATTGGTGAAATGTCTCCACGGGAATTGGCTGTGACAATACATCCTGAAATATCTTCGTCGTAAAGCTTTTTCACTCCCACGCCCAGTAACGTACATAGTGTGAGGTCATAACCAATAGGTCTACAACATCTGAGTTCGTATCCCAGCTCTACTGGCCTAGTTTTCACGTCAATATGTAATTCCTTCATCTTTTGCTGAAGCAGCACATTGAAAATGGTAGACTTACTCACATTACCCAATTCTGGGTGGCCGTGATCATCGTAGGTAAAAAGAATTCCACTGTTTTTCAACTCGTCTTCATCGATGACATGAAATACGCCCTCACTTACTAAAGCTACTCCATATTGAATATTACGTATTTTACGCTTAATGATGGAGCTGATCATCAAATTGACCACCTTTTCCAGCGTTGGCTTGGTATTGTTAAACATCTCAGGAATGATCAACATCGGAAAGTGGCAGGCGGAAGCGATCCCAAATGCCAAGTGTCCTGCAGACCTTCCCATTGCAGACATTACAAACCAGTTTTGACTTGTTCTAGCGTCTTCATAAACTGTATTTCCAATCTTAACTCCTTCATCTTTCGCTGAGTGAAAGCCAAAAGTTGGGTTTCTATCAGGAAGCGGAAGGTCATTATCAATGGTCTTGGGCACGTGAATATTTTTCACGTCAAGATCTTTGCTTTTTAAGAATTTGGAAATTCGATTCGCTGTACTTGCCGTATCATCCCCGCCAATCGTTACCAAAAGTTTTACATTATGTTTAATGAAAATATCCGTGTTGAACTCATCATCTTTCGGCTTATGACGACTCATCACGAGCGTTGATCCTCCCCTGCTAAATATTCTATCCGCATGCTCAAAATCAAATTGCTTGATATCTGGCGTAGGTGAGAACAAGCCTTTGTAACCCTCGTGTACACCGAGCACATCGTATCCATCATTGAGGAATACTTTCGCCACCGTGCTTACGACAGTGTTGATTCCAGGAGCAGGCCCCCCTCCGCATATTATTACTACTGATTTATTTTCCATAAATATTAAAAAAATGGGGACGATCGTATCTTTTAAAAACCAATTTGCACTTAGATTTTTCCGACCGCCCCAATGATTTATTTACCGAGCTACACGCCCAGAGGCGTCTCCGCCCATTAATTTTTCTACCTCTGCGACTGTTGCAAGGTTAGCGTCTCCTTTGATGGTGTGTTTTAAGCAAGAAGCAGCCACAGCAAAATCCAAAGCATTCTGATCATCCTCAGGGTACTTTAATAGACCGTAGATAAGGCCTCCCATAAATGAGTCTCCTCCTCCTACTCTATCTACAATATCAGTGATTTGATACTGTCTGGTTTCAAACATTTTAGTTCCATTATAAAGTACGCCAGCCCAAGTGTTATGTGATGCTGAAATGGATCCTCTCAAAGTAGTGATGACCTTCTTTGCCTTTGGAAATTTTTTCATCATCTGCTCACACACTGAAAGAAAAGCTTCCGCCTTCACATTGTGGCCTTCCGTCTGCACACTGATTCCTTCTGGCTTGATACCAAAATGCATTTCTGCATCTTCTTCATTTCCCAGAATAATGTCGCAGTACTCAGTAAGCTCAGTCATGATCTTCTCTCGGTCACCGCCATATTTCCAAAGTTTAGCTCGATAATTAAGATCTGTCGAGATGGTAATTCCTCTGCTACTGGCTGCTTTTACGGCCTCCAAGCAAGCATCTGCTGCTCCTTGTGAAATAGCAGGGGTAATTCCTGTCCAATGAAACCAATTGACGCCATCAAATACCGCATCCCAATCAACCATACCTGCAGTAATCTCAGCCATAGCCGAGTGTGCACGATCATAAACCACTTTGCTTCCACGCGAAACAGCGCCTGTCTCCAAAAAGTAAATTCCGAGACGGTCTCCACCCCAGATGATTTTATCAACATTGACACCACGTTTGCGCATTTCCATCATGGCACATTCTCCAATATCATTTTTTGGGAGACGAGTAACAAAATCAACAGGAACACCATAATTGGCTAGTGAAACTGCAACGTTGGACTCACCTCCGCCATAAACTACATCGAATGAATTGGCTTGTGAAAATCTTAAAAACCCTTCTGGAGCCAGCCTTAGCATAATCTCTCCAAATGTTACTACTCTGTTCATATCTATATCATTAATTTTCTTTCCGTGTTCGATAACGAAACAAGTAAAAAAAAGACTCTCAAAACTGAGAGTTGATTACCGTGTTCGATAACGAATGCATCAAAGGTAATAATTTGTGATATATTTGCCAAATTAAATTTAGTGATCACGATAAGGGTATGGCAGGGATAACGATAAAACAAATTGCGGAAAAGGCGAAGGTCTCCGTTGGAACAGTTGACCGAGTTTTGCACAATCGCGGTGAAGTAGCAGAGGCCACCAAGAAGCGGATTTTAGCTATCGCGGCAGAAGGAAACTACAAGACAAATGTATTTGCACGAAGCTTAAAATTGAACACTTCCTTTAAGCTCGCCGTAATTCTTCCAAACGATAACGAGTATTGGCAAATGCAAAATGAAGGGATTCTAAATGCTGCCGAACAATACAGCTCGCTTGGAGTAAGTGTTGAGTTTTTTACGTTCAATAGGCACGACAGAAATTCCTTTATTTCAGAATCCTTTAAAGCCATGGAAAGCAGCCCTCAAGGGATTATCATGGCTCCACTCTTACATGAAGATGCACTGACTATATGCACAAATCTGAAAGAAATTGGAATTCCTTTTGTGCTTGTTGATTCTAACCTTGCAGGAACAAAGCCTTTGGCATTTATTGGTCAAGATTCCCAGCAAAGTGGTTTTTTGGCAGCAAAGCTTCTCAATTTTGGGCATGAGAACGGACATAAATGTATGATCATCCGCGATACTCATTTTGATAGCCTCAATAAGACGCTGGACGAACGTGTAGATGGATTGAAAAAATATTATGCAGCAAATAAATTTAGTCCTGACCTCATTGAAGAAGTAGAGCTTAAAAAAACGGAAGGAGAACTGCCGGCTAAGCTAAATGTGTATTTTGATAACAATGAACCCATTCACTTATTTGTGCCGAATTCTCGGGCTCATGAAATCGCCAAAAGGATTGATATTATCGGCAAAAAAAAACTGTGTCGAATTTTAGGCTATGATCTTATCAAAGAAAATATTGATTGCCTCAATGACGGATTGATTGATTTTATCATTCATCAGAACCCAAAAATTCAAGGAAGTCTTGCCGTGGAAGCCCTCTATAAAAGTCTTATTCTTAATACTGACGTCTCACAGCATCAGTTTATGCAACTAGACATTATTACTAAAGAAAACTTAATGTATGGTTTATAAGATTAAAAGCCCAACAAGCTAGGCAGCCAAAGTGTCAATGCTGGAATATAAGTTACCAAAAGTAAAACGACAATAAGGGCTAAAAACATTGGAATAAGCGGCTTCAATACCCTTTGAATGCTTATCCCTGCTACACCACAACCGATAAAAAGTACCGAACCCACCGGAGGCGTACAGAGTCCAATGCATAAATTCATTACCATTACAATCCCAAAATGAACAGGATCCATTCCCAACCGCTCCACAACCGGTAAGAAGATTGGCGTGAAGATCAATACCGCTGGTGTCATATCCATGAATATCCCAACGAACAATAGAATAAGGTTGATTATCAAAAGAATAATAATCGGGTTATCGGAAAGCGTAATCAAGCCTTGACTTACTTCTTGTGGTATATTCTCGTAGGACATGACCCACGACATACCCATCGATGTTCCAATCAGCAATAAAACGATTGAAGTTGTCAGCACCGTACTGAGGATAATCTTAGGCAAATCTTTTACGCTAATTTCCTTGTATATAAAAGCCAAAACCAAGGTATATAAAACCGCAATAGCCGATGCTTCAGTCGCTGTGAATATCCCTGCAACAATACCACCGATCACAATCACAAGTAGTAGCAGACTAGGAAGAGCACTCCAAAATTTCCTAAAGGTTTCGCTCAAGCTTTCCCACTTTCCTCTTTTATATCCTCTTTTAATAGCAATGGTCATAGATACCAACATCAAAGCCAAGCCCATCAATATTCCAGGAACATATCCCGCAATGAATAAAGCGGCAATGGAAACTCCTCCACTCGCCAAAGAAAATACGATCAAAATATTACTTGGCGGGATCACAAGACCCGTTGTTGCACTGGCGATATTAACCGCAGCACCAAATGATTTCTCATAACCTTCCTTTTCCATTCTTGGCCCCATAAAACCACCGATAGCTGAAGCAGAAGCGGCGGCAGATCCTGATATTGCTCCAAAAAGCATATTTGCCACGATATTTACAAAAGCCAAACCGCCTGGCAAACCACCTACCAAAACTTTGGCAAAATCAACCAAGCGCCGAGCAATTCCACCACTATTCATCAGCTGACCTGATAATACGAAAAAAGGAATAGCCAGTAAGGCAAAACTATCTAGCCCTGTAGCCATTCGCTGAGCCAAAGTAGTGAAAGCCGTAAGTGAAGGCATGGAAACCACCAATGTCAATAGTGAAGAAAGTCCAATACAATAAGCGATGGGCAAGCCAATGCCAAGTAATACGACGAAGCTTAACACCAAAATGAGTATTTCTATTAGGCTCATTGCTCTTCCGTTTTTAAAGTTTTCAAATCTGCGATAGCATAGTAAATGATCAATATCCCACTGACAGGAATAACCAAATAAATGTAGCCAAGAGGAACTCTTAGGGTAGCTGACAATTGTTCAAGAGACCATGTTAAATAAACCAGTCGAGAACCACCGATAACCATCACAGTCAATGCGAATATTATGGTAAGTATGCCTATAATCAAGTTGAGTTTTTTCTTCTTTTCACCGGTAAGTTGGCTAGGTAGTATGTCAATAGCTAAGTGTGCTTTTTGTCCGGCTGCATAAGCTGCACCCAGAAGGCCTACCCAAATCAAAAGAAAATTGGCAAGCTCATCTGTAAAAAGACTTGGAGAACTCAAGACATATCTTGACGCCACCTGCCAGAGTACATTAATCACCATAATGGACATTAAGGCCACTAAAACCATTGAGAGTATTTTATCAACGTTTTTCCTCATCCTCGTAGTTTTTTATTCTCTGTATGAATTCATATTTGACCTCATCATTGCTATATGCATCGTATAGCGGCTGCACCATGTCAAAGAAAACCTGCTTATCCGGCCTGATTATTTCTACACCCGCTTTTTCCACCGCTTCCAAGCTTTCCTTTTCCGACTTCTCCCAGATATTTCTTTGATATGCTACGGACTCATCAGCGGCAGATTTGAGCCAGCCTTTCTCCTTTTCCGATAAGTCGTTCCACCATTCCAAACTAACTAGTAGCACATCGGGCAAACTCGTATGTTCGTCTAAAGTGTAGTACTTACACACTTCATAATGGCGGCTTGAATAAAAACTTGGGGGATTATTTTCTGCTCCATCTACGACTCCTTGCTGCAAGGCAGTATATAATTCACCAAAGGAAACGGGCGTAGGAGAACCTCCGAGTTCACTTACCATATTCACAGCAGTGACACTTTTCATGACCCTGATTTTTAGTCCTTCGAGATCACTTGGTTCGTATATTGGACGCTCCTTCGTATAAAAACTTCGATAGCCGGCATCATAAAAGCACAATCCTCTAAATCTATATTTCTCGCCTTTTGCAAGGAGTTCCTCTCCTATGTCCCCACCTAATACTCCGAATAAATGTTCTTTATCTCTAAAAAGATATGGTAAACCCAAAACCTCAAAGGAAGGAACAAAATTTTCTAAAGCGCCGCTGGAAACTTTAGTCATTGCCAGACTACCTATTTGGAGAAGCTCTAGCAGCTCTCGCTCATTTCCTAACTGCCCAGATGGATAAATTTCAATTTTCAGCTTGCCTCCAGACTTTTCCTCCAGACGCTCCGCCATATTCATCATCCCTAAATGAACAGGATGACTTACATCCAAACCATGAGCAAGTTTCAGTTTTTTAACATCTGTTACTGTGCCACAATTTGTAAGCAAGCAGATAAGACAAATCAGGGAAATTATAGGAGGAAATTGTTTCAATAGTTTAATATTTTGTTTGAATTTCGCGATTTTTAATGACATCAAAAATGATATGCGTCATCATATTCAGAATTTAAAATATTGGTGTGCGTTGTGATAACATATATTTTCCACGTGCTTACCCAACCAGTCAATATCATTCGGCAACTCTCCTTTCTCTACATCCCGACCAATGAGATTGCAAAGAATTCTTCTGAAATATTCATGTCTTGGAAAAGAAAGGAAACTTCTACTATCGGTTAACATTCCGATAAATCGGCTGAGTAATCCCAAGTTGGAAAGCGCATTGATTTGCTTTTCCATACCATCCTTCTGATCCATAAACCACCATCCAGAACCAAATTGCATCTTACCAGCAACTGTACCATCGTTGAAATTCCCCATCATAGTCGCAAAAGCCTCATTATCAGATGGATTGAGATTGTAAACTACTGTTTGCGCCAGCTGATCTGTTCCATCCAATCGGTTGAGAAACTGAGAAAGCGCTGATATTTGCGAAAAATCTCCGATAGAATCGAATCCAGTATCTGGGCCAAGTGTGCGCATCATGCGATCATTATTGTTGCGTATGGCTCCCAAATGATACTGCTGTGTCCAGCCTTTGCCATGGTACATTTTAGCCAGCTCCACCATCATCGTCATCTTGAAAATTTCCACTTGACGACTAGTGAGTTCTTCTTCCTTCAAAACCAACTCGAAGATATCTTGAGCCGAATCCAAAGAATAAGCACCTGCATAAAGTTGATCCAAGCCATGATCTGAAAGTCTTCCGCCAACTTCGTGAAAATAATCCACCCGCTTTTGTGCAGCAGCTAATAAGTCTTTGAAATTCTTAATAGGAAGACTGACCTGATCGCTCAGCTTTTGCAAATAACCTACAAATGCTTTTGGCTGATCTACTGCATAGAGCTTGTCAGGCCTAAAAGTTGGCAATACTTTCACAGGAAATTGCTCGTCTCTTAATTGAATATGATACTTTAAATCATCAATAGGATCATCGGTTGTACCGACCATTCTAACATTCATTTTTTGCAAAAGTCCTCGGCATGAGTATTCTTTTGTCTTCAATTTGGCGGATGCCTCTTCATAAATCTTATCGGCACTGTCTCCATTAAGAATTTCATGAATGTCAAAATAGCGCTGTAGCTCTAAATGTGTCCAGTGAAAAAGTGGATTTCTAAAAGTATCAGGAACGGTTTCCGCCCATTTTTGAAATTTCTCCTTGGGGGTCTTATTTCCTGTAATGAAAGCTTCATCTACACCATTGGCGCGCATAGCCCGCCATTTATAATGATCCCCTTCCAGCCAAGCTTCAGTGATGTTATTAAATACCCGATCCTCCGCAATATCCTTGGGCGATAAATGACAGTGATAATCTATGATAGGCATTTTTGATGCAAAATCATGATACAGCTTTTTAGCCGTATCTGTCTCCAACAAAAAATTCTCATCTAAAAATGGCTTCATCTTTCTTTTATTGATCTTTTAATTCCTAATTCTAATCCTCGCAGCTCTGCCAAACCTCGCAATCTACCAATGGCCGAGTAACCAGGATTTGTTTTTTTATGTAAATCATCGAGCATCAAATGTCCATGGTCTGGACGCATCGGCATTCGCACATCGACTCTTCCTTCGGTTATTCTTTTGCCTTGCTCAATGACAAGATTTTTCATCACGGCATACATATCAACATCTCCATCCAAGTGATCAGCCTCATGAAAATTCCCTTTTTCATCCCGCTTTGTCGCTCTCAGGTGAATGAAATTAATACGATGACCTAGGCGTGCGACCATTCCTGCCAAGTCATTATCGGGTCTCACGCCGTAAGATCCCGTACAAAAACAAAGTCCATTATACTTACTGTCCACTGCCTGGATCAATTCCTTCGCGTCTGCTTCCGTGCTCACCACTCTTGGCAAACCCAAAATTGGAAATGGTGGGTCATCTGGATGAATGGCCATCAATACGCCCGCTTCTTCCGCAGCTGGAATAATTTCTTTGAGAAAAGCATAAAGATTAGCCTTTAACTTGGACGCATCTATTTGATCGTACGTACTCAATACGGCATTGAACTGATCGAGAGAATAGCCCTCCTCAGCTCCTGGTAGTCCAGCAATAATATTATTAACCAGTAAATCTTTGTCTGCGTCACTCATTTTATCAAAAGCAACTTGAGCTGCTGCTCTTTGATCATCCGTATAATCTTTTTCTGCTCCCGGTCGCTTGAGCAAATACAACTCGAAAGCTGCAAACTGAGCAGCGTCAAATCTTAATGCCTTGGAGCCATCCGGCATTTCGTAAGAAAGATCTGTTCTTGTCCAGTCTAGGACAGGCATAAAATTATAGCAAACGATATCTATCCCGCATTTGCCTAAGTTCTTGATACTGATCTTGTAGTTTTCGATATACTTTTCAAAACTTCCAGATCGTTTCTTAATGTCTTCATGCACAGGAATGCTCTCCACCACAGACCAAGTAAGGCCAGCATCTTCAACCATTTTTTTTCTCTCTATAATGGCTTCTTCCGCCCAAACTTCCCCATTGGGAATTTGGTGCAAGGCAGTAACTATTCCCGTAGCACCTGCCATCTTTATATCTGCAAGAGAAACTGGGTCATTAGGCCCGTACCATCTCCAAGTTTGTTCCATATCCTTAAAAAATTATATCAATTTTATAAACATTCATCATACATATCATCAGGTAAACGCATGGATTAGCGCCATGACCAATTTTCCATCATCCACGCTGCAAGGGTTACTTCGCTTATCCAAAAAATAATTAACCGCCTCTTGTATCAGTGGCTGCTGTATATTCTCTGGCTGCTCAAAATGCTCACTTCGATCACCGCCTTGAGTAGATACTTTAACTTCGTTACCGTAAAAGGAAAAGGAGATTGAACCCAAACTTCCGTAAATAGTACAATCATCTTCCACCAAATGATCGGGCGCATTAAAATTCCAAAGACCTCTAAACTGGATTCCGTTTTCAAAATCAATGATTCCATTCACAATATCCGGCACATCGTGCTTGCCCTCTTGATTTTGCGCAAACCCATAGGCCTGATTGTAATCACCAAAAAAGTAATACATCAAGTCAAGTTGATGGGGTGCTAGGTCATGAAACAATCCACCACCTGAAATCAAATGCGTCAATCGCCAATTACCTTCGGAAAGTGGCTGCTCCTTTTTTAAAAATCGGATATCTACAAACTTTATGTTACCTATCTCCTTTTTATCTATCAGCTTTTTAACCTGTACATACATGGGTAAAAACCTTCGATAATGAGCAACGACCAACTTGCCAGTACTGGACTTAACAGCACGAGTCAATATATCAGATTCCTGAAGCGTGAGAACCATTGGTTTCTCTAAATAAACATGCTTACCAGCTTTCAAAGCCAATAATGCATACTCCAAATGCGATGATGGTGGAGTTGCTATATATACCGCATCAATGTTGTCATTTTCCACGATTTCCGAAGCGTTATTGTGCCAAAATGGAACTCCGTGTCTTTCCGCAAAATCTTTAGCCTTCGCCCCATCTCTGCGCATGACCGCTAATAATTCAGAATTATCCGCCTTTTGAAATGCAGGTCCGCTTTTCACTTCAGCTACATCTCCACAGCCAATAATTCCCCATGAAATTTTTTTCTCGTCTGACTTCATTAAGTGCAAAACCTAAAAAATATACTTGTTTTATAGCTTATTAAACCCCACTAAAAGCACTAAACCCACCGTCAATGGGTATCACCACTCCTGTTACAAACTTGGAACCGTCTCCACAAAGCCATAATAATGTACCTTCCAAATCCTCAGCCTCACCAAACCTTCCCATGGGCGTATGTTCTATGATTGTGTTTCCTCTATCCGTTAAATCGCCATTGCTATCCGTAAGCAAAGCACGGTTTTGGTCTGTTAGGAAAAACCCTGGTGCGAGTGCATTGACTCGAATGCCCACTTTTGCAAAATGTACCGCGAGCCACTGAGTGAAATTACTCACCGCAGCTTTCGCTCCGCTATATGCTGGGATTTTCGTCAATGGTGTAAAGGCATTCATTGATGATATATTGATCACCGAGCATCCCTCCTTACCAACCATATCTTTAGCAAAAACTTGAGTTGGCAATAGCGTACCTATGAAATTAAGATTGAAAACAAATTGTATTCCCTCAGAATCCAAATCGAAAAAAGTTTTAATCTCTTCATTAGAAGTTAAATCTTCTGCAAAAAGATGCGTTTTTGAGGTGGTCCCTTTTGGATGATTTCCACCTGCGCCATTAACCAAAATACTACAGCTACCAAACTTAGCCACTACTTCATCTTTGGCTGCTTTTAAACTTTCAAGCTCCAACACATTGGCAGCTACGCCTATAGCCTCTCCTCCATCTTTTACAATTTGGTCTGCCACAGCTTGTGCCGCTTCTAACCTCAAATCTAAGATGGCCACTTTAGCTCCTTGTCGTGCTAATGACTTGGCCATTTCACCGCATAGCACTCCTCCTCCACCTGTGACTACTGCTACTTTATTTTTTAAATCTTCAAATCTATTTTCCATGAAAGTTTTATCTAAATGATTTACTGTGTAATATATACACAGTATTACAATTTTTATAAAAACATTAGGATTAATTCCCGAAAACTCTCATTTACAAGACCTAAGAGGTAAACCAATTGACATAATAACAACCAACTCGCATTTTTGAGAGAAAAATATGATTCATTAAATATGCAGGCGTTTGTTCCTTTCTTGGGCGAGTAGGTTTCAGCAAGTCCAACACTTAAACCCTTCTATGATTTGATCCAGAAATCCCATAGGTAACACTTATTATATGAGATCAAAGACCATCATCATACCTCAAAATACAAGCTCAATAATTAGGAATATGATAATGTGACGCCTGTTTTCTGAACATAAAATATAACTCATGTATTTATTACTGTGTATTTTTAACACAGTTTTAAGAATTTTAGTAAATTTAATTTATGATACTTCGACATTTAACCTTTTTACCCAAGCTATTTATTTTAGTTATCTGCTTTGCTTTTACAAGTGCCTACCAAGTGTTTGGACAAAGCCCTTCTATTCTCAAAGAGAGCAAAATATACTTGCCTGATTTTTCCTATGCTGGTTACAAAAATGGGCTAGAGGATAAAGGGAGGTTTGAAGGTGCAAAAGTCATCGACGTTAGACAGCATGGAGCCATTCCAAATGATGGTCTTGATGATAGTTTTGCCTTAATAGCAGCGCTTAAAAGTGTAGAACAAGAAAATACACCAGTCATTATTCAGCTAGAAAAAGGTCAATATATCCTTAGTGAAATATTGTACATCAGCAGAAGCAATATAATCTTGAGAGGTACGGGTAGCGGAGCATTCGGCACTACTATTTATTGTCCACGACCAATGAAATACCTTGAAGATCCAGAATCACTTCAAGAGTTGAGAGAATACTTGGTGAAATTTGATAAAACACAAAGGGAAAAAGAGAATAACATTAATCTACCTTTCTCACAATACGCCTGGTCGGGTGGTATGATTTGGGTAAGAAAAAAAGGAACACGGGTAAAATCTTACTTACCAGAATTTAAACAAGAAAAAACAACCTTAGCCAAGCTTGTCAGCGGCAAGCGTGGAAGTCTTACCGCGAAAGTATCATCAACCCAGAATATTAATGTAGGAGAAGTGATCCAATTGGAGTGGTACAATAAAGCGGGTGAAGAAGGGAGTCTGATCGATGAAATTTACCAAACCCGGGATATAAAAATAGGCTCACATCACTGGAATTTCCCTGATGAACCTTTGGTTAAACAACAGGTAAGAATAGAAGCAATAAAAGGCAATCAAATTACACTGAGCAGCCCACTTTTGATGGATATAAAACCAGAATGGAATCCTTTAGCCACAAAATGGGAGCATTTGGAACAAATCGGTATTGAACACCTTAGCATTAAATTTCCTATGGCGGAAAAGATAGCCCATCATGTAGAGGAGGGTTTTAATGGCATATACCTAACCAGATTGTATGATGGGTGGGTCGATGATGTGAAAATCGATAACTCAGATGCTGGAATATTGACAGAGGAAACTGCCAATGTCACCATCTCTAACATCGAAACTATAGGTGACAAGCTTGCACATTATTCAGTGTATATTGGAGGAGTTCATAATGTACTTGTCGATGGTTTACGCGTGGCGAATGAAGTAAGGCATCCATTGAGTTTCAATACATTTTCCACTAAAAATGTTTTCACTAATGCGGAAGTACTGGTGAACCCAATTCTGGATCAACATGCCGGGGCTAACCACCAAAACTTATTTGATAATATTAAAGTGCATGTGAAACTTGATGGAAAAGCGGAGTATCCACTATTTTCTGGAGGAGGAGCCGGATACTGGAAACCTTCTCATGGATCTTACAATACCTTCTGGAATATTGAAGTCCATTTTTTAGATGGTCTTGAGGAACAAACAGCTGTGCTACTCAATGGAATGTCCGATGGCCCAAATGCTCGGATCATTGGCGTACATGCAAACAAGCCTGTGAAAGTAGTCTACGGCCCGAATGCATATATTGAAAGTATCAATGAAACAATGAGAGAGATACCATCGCTCTACCAATATCAACTTCAAAAAAGAAAGATTAACTAATTTTTCATTACTTTAAACCATAGTTTTCCACAGTAGATTTTAAAGAAATATTCGACTGCATTTTTTGGCCATAACTTGAAAACGACTTTATTATTTTTTTTGCTTGCACTTTTTTCTTTTGGGATAGCTGCCCAAGAGAAAAACTATGACTTCATCCATTTTTCATCCTCAGAAGGCCTTTCACAAAGTTCTATTATGGCAATAAGCCAGGATAAAGATGGTTTTATGTGGTTTGGCACGAGAGACGGACTCAACCAGTTTGATGGTAAAAAATTCAAAATTTTCAGATCAAAAAATAAGGATAGTACCACCATTAGCAATAACGACATACTGGACTTAGAAGTTGATGAAAAAGGTGACTTATGGGTGGGAACAACCAATGGACTGAATAGGTACGATAAAGAGCTGAAGATTTTTCAGCGATACTACAAAACCACGAATGATAGCCTTTCGCTTGTCTCTAATACCATCAGAGAGATTCTGGTTAGTGGTAAAGATGTATGGATAGGTACATCCAATGGCTTGTGCGTATTAGATCAATCCACAGGTATCTTCCATAATTTCAGTGATCAGCCAGGATTTATTCTAAATAACCAGATAATGGAACTGTCGAAAGACGATCTAGGTAACATTTGGATAGGCACAAATACTGGCCTAGTAAGAGTCACTGACTATAATAAGGGAAAATTGCAATTCATCGAACTTGCTGACTTCAAAAATGTATCCATCCAATCGATCACCAAGAGAGAAAATAAGCTTTTTGTTGGTACGAAGAAATACGGCATTAAAGTCTTAGAGCTTGCGACAAATAAGATGATCGATGAAATAATGGCACCAGAGCTAGCAAATGATGATATCCGAGCAATGGAAGTTGACAATGATGGAAATTTATGGGTTGGCTCTTACAATGGACTGAATATAATAAACAACAAGGGTCAAATATCCCACCTGACAAATGATGCTAATAACTTAAATAGCATAAGCAGAAACACCATCAAATCTATCTTTCTTGATCAGCAAGGATCCATTTGGGTAGGAACTTACTATGGTGGCATCAATTACTGGAATGATCTAAATTTCAATTTTAAATATATAGAAAAAATACCCTCAGGTGCTGGCCTAAGCTACAGTGTAGTGAGCGCAATGGAATCCTATCAAGGAGATTTATATATCGCAACCGAAGGAGGTGGCATAACTATCAAAAAGCAGGATAAGACTTATGAATATATAAACACCAATAACTCCAAACTTCCTAGTAACAACGTGAAGGCGCTATTCAGAGATAAAGAAAAGTTACTTATAGGTACATTTAATGCTGGTTTGGTCTTTTTTGATCTCAAGAACAACTCCGTTACAAAAACCTTCAATACTGATAATTCACTACCACATAATAGTGTTTATGGTCTTGCGAAATCAAATAATTATTATTGGATAGGAACATTTGGCGGTGGACTTGTGCGATATGATTCACACCATCAAAAAACTGATATTTTTCAAAAAACATCAAATCAAACCTCTTTGAGTGACGATCAAGTGAGAGTTGTATTTAGTGACAAGCTCAACGGGCTTTGGGTTGGCACACAGAATGGACTCAATTATGCGTCAAATACTAATCTTGATTCCGACGAAATCCTTTTTCAAAAATATCTCTACAATGAAGTCAATCAATCAGGAGAAGATGTACTTTGTGTTTTTCAAGATTCATTTGATGTAATATGGGTTGGTACTAAGGAGAACGGACTTTATAGAAAGAATAACAACCGCTTTGAATTGATTGAATTATTTGAAGACCTCCCCAACGCAAGCAATACTGTACATGCTATTGAAGAGGGAGAAAATGGTGATTTATGGATCAGTAGTAATAACGGAATCTTAAAATACAACCCAACCTCTGGTGAACAACAACTATTTGAAAAATCTGATGGCCTTATACCTAATGAGTTCAATAGCAACTCCTCATTTAAAGACAATCAGAACACCCTTTATTTCGGGGGTCCTATGGGAGTTTCCTATTTTTCGCCGAGTCAGCTTAAACGTAATACCTATGCGCCAAAAGTAGTACTCACAGACTTCTATTTGGCGGATGAAGAAGTAACTCCGCTCGATAACACCGGAATTCTAGATCGAGCCATAGCATACACGGAAACAATTAAACTGGACTATGATCAGACCACATTTTCGCTACGTTTCGCTATGCCCAATTATGTGAACTCAGAAAAAAATAATTACTCCTACCGACTAAAGGGACTAAGTGAATGGACCTATACCACATCTAATACGGCTTCTTACACCATTCAAGAAGCTGGAGCCTATGTTTTTGAAGTAAAAGGCCAGAATAATGACGAAAAATGGAGTGAAGAAATCACCTCATTGACCATAAAAATAAAACCAGCCCCATGGCGAACGCCCTGGGCATTTGGTGGATATGCGATAGCTATTTTAGGAGCCATTTATTTTCTTACGAGAACCATTCAGATCAGAGGTCAATTAGAGCGCGATCTTATGCTCGAACATGAATCAAATGAGCGTGAGAAAGTACTTAATCAAATGAAACTTCAGTTTTTCACAAATATTTCCCACGAATTTCGCACTCCGCTAACGTTGATAGTAGGTCCACTTCAGAAAATAATTCAAGATTATAGGGGTAGTAGTAAATTATACAAACAAATATTGATCGTTGAGAAAAATGCTCACCAATTATTCAAACTGATTAACCAGTTGATGGATTTCAGGAAGCTTGAAAACAATGAATCGAAGTTAGTCTCAGCACAGGGAAATATTGTAAAATTTACGGAAGAGGTGTTTATTTCTTTTCAAAATCACGCCAAAAATATTGGCTATAATTTCACTTTCTCAAGTGTATCTGAAGATATTCAAGTCTATTATGACAGAGATAAGATGGAGCGCATTCTTTTTAATCTTATTTCCAATTCATTCAAGTTTACCCCACGAAATGGAGACATAAACATCTCTATAGAGGAAAACGAAGAACAAGTTTTGATTACCGTTGCAGATACTGGTATAGGAATAGCAGCTGAAGCCATTCCCAGAATTTTTGATCGATTCTATCAAACAGAGGATCCAGAGGCTGCCGCAAATTCGCTACGAGGCACAGGTATTGGTCTGGCATTGGTCAAAGGTCTCATTGAGCTGCACCATGGGAAAGTAGAAGTGAAGAGCGATGGCAAAGGTAAGGGTACGACCTTTCGCCTATTTTTACCGAAAGGTAAAGCACACCTAGCTCCTCATGAAATCATTTCTAACTTTCGCGATAGTGAAAGCTTAGAGCTCTATACGCAATATTTGGAAGCAGAGACGCCCCAAGAACCAGAGAAAAATTTTGAACTTGGCGAATTAAAAAAGGATAAGAAACTGCTTATCGTCGAGGATAATCATCAGTTAAGGAAGTTTATTGTTAGCCTCTTGGATGAATATACTGTATTTGAGGCAAGCAATGGCAAAGAAGGTTTGAGAATAGCTATAGAAGAGCTTCCCGATTTAATACTAAGTGATATTATGATGCCTGAAATGAACGGTATCGAATTGTGCAGTCAAGTCAAAAATGAACTTAGACTAAGTCACATCCCAGTTATTTTGGTAACCGCACGCACCTCGTTACTCTATAAATATGAAGGCTTAGAATCTGGCGCTGATGATTATATCAACAAACCATTTGATATCAAAGAGTTGAAAATTAAGATTCACAACATGATAAAGGTCGTGGACAATCTTAAAAACCGATTTAAAAATGAGAAATCGATAACGCCAAGTGATGTCACACTGAGTTCGGTAGATGAAGACCTCATGCAAAAAGCCATTAAGATCGTAGATGATAACATTGCCAATGAATTCTTTGACGTCTTACTTTTCTGCAAAGAACTTGGCGTGAGCAGAACAATGCTTTTCACCAAGCTTAAAGCATGGACCAACCTCACGCCGAATGAGTTTATATATGGCATGCGTATGAAGCGTGCCGCTCAACTTCTAGAAACAGGAAAGACGAGTGTATCAAGAGTATGCTTTGCTGTAGGCTATAAAAACCCAAAATACTTCAGCAAGTCTTTTCAAAAATATCACGAAATTTCTCCTTCCAAATACGCTGAAAAATTCAAGCAAAAGCCTAAAAAAAGCTCATAGACCATTTCTCTAGTCGTATTTGTACGAATTTGTACCCTTTTCAGGACTTCTCAGGAAAGTTTAAATTCTATCATTGTATCGATTAAATTAAAGAATCGATCAATGAGAAAAGGGTTGCCATTTCGTGAAATCATTCTCAGCATTTTTATTGCGGGAATGATTCTATTCATCATTTACATAAGCTAAAATTTTTAGGACATGCTTCATAAATTATCAGCCATTTGTTGGCTATTAATTCTAATATTTGGATTCAAACATCAAGTAACCGGTCAAACATCAAATACTATTTCTGGTGTGGTAACCTCAGACGAGGACGGTGAAACTCTTCCTGGTGTCACCATAACTGTAGAAGGTACCGCAAGAGGAACCATAACTGATATAGAAGGTAACTACAGCTTGAAAGCTGAAGAGGGCGAAACGCTCAACTTTTCGTTTATTGGCTTCTCGTCTCAGCAGATAAAGGTAGGCTCCCAAAGTGTGATCAATGTAACACTGGAAACCAACATACAAGCGCTCTCTGAAGTGGTAGTCGTAGGTTACGGTTCAGTTCGGAAGAGTGACCTTACTGGTTCAGTATCTTCAGTCGGCAGTGCCGAATTAACCGCCTTCCCTGCCCTATCAGCAGTACAAACAATGCAAGGAAGAGCTGCGGGGGTTCAGATCCAATCAAATAATGGTGGGCAACCAGGATCTGACTTCAGTATTCGTATCCGCGGCGGTACATCTATCAATGCCAGTAGTGACCCTCTTCGCGTAGTGGACGGTTTTGTAGGTGCTGAAATGCCTCCTCCAGAAGATATAGCGTCAGTGGAGATCCTTAAAGACGCTTCAGCTACCGCCATTTATGGATCACGAGGAGCAAATGGTGTCATCATGATTACCACCAAGCGCGGTAAAAGTGGAAAAATGAAAATCGATGTAAATTCTTCTTACTCTGCCCAGACTGTACTCAACAGACTAGATCTTTTAAATGGGGAGCAATTCACCGAATATATTCAAGAGGTAAATGAGAATTATACAGGTTTTGGTGCTAACACTGATTGGCAAGATCAAGTCTATCGCAATGGATACATCACCAATAATCAAGTCTCGTTAAGTGGTGGAAATGATAAAACAAGATATTATATATCAGGAACCGCTTTTAATCAGCAAGGTGCAGTTGAGGGCTCGTCCTATGAACGATATTCAATTAGCGGTAATTTTGATATAAAAAGCTCAGAACGATTAAACTTTGGGCTCAATGTATACGCCCGTACCAGCACCAATGTAGGAATCAATACACAAGAATCCTCAGGAGGATCAGGAAGCGCCGGGGTAGTTTCATCAGCCTTCAGGTTTAATCCGGATCTTGGCATATATGCTTCAGATGGATCTTACAACATCTCGGCAGTAGGTGATGATATTGACAATCCTCTTGCGCTCACGCGAGAGTATATAAGAGAGGCAGTCACCGAACGCTATCAATTCAACTCTTTTGGGCAGTATGAGATATTCCCTTGGTTAAAATTCAAGTCCACTTTAGGAATAACTATCAATCACGCACGAGATGGCGAGTTTTTCCCAACTACCCTCCTGCGTGGAGCTGGACGAAATGGAGTCGCTAACATCGATACGGATAGGAGAAGCAATCTCCTCAGCGAGAACTACTTCACTTATCAAGACGAAATAGGTTCAGGAAGACTTTCAGTAGTGGTGGGCTATTCTTTTCAACGAAATATCAGCGAATCATTGGATGCCGGTGCTTCTGGTTTCATTACCAATGCTAGCTCATTTAGAAATCTTGAGCAGGGGGCTATTCCAGACATTCCTGCATCGAATTTGGCCGAGACTTATCTTAAGTCATATTATACTAGAGCCAACTATTCAATTCTTGATAAATACATATTCACATTCACCGCTCGCTATGATGGTGCATCGAATTTTGCAGCGCAAAAGAAATGGGCATTTTTCCCTTCTGGCGCTATAGGATGGGATATGAAAGGTGAGCAATTTCTAAGGAATGTAAATCTGATCAGTCAATGGAAATGGCGTGCCAGCTATGGTTTGGTGGGTAATCAGGCAATTGGAGCTTATCAATCACTCGCCAAATTCCGATCCATCTATGCAACAAGAGGTGGAGCACTTCTCAATGGCATTAGACTTGAGGACTTGGCCAATGATGTCTTGACTTGGGAAACTACAGCCCAGCTAGACTTAGGATTAGATGTTGGACTGTTTGATGGTCGCGTAAATTTATCAGGTGATTACTACGTTAAAATTACAGATGACCTTCTTTTCAGACGTCCTCTTCCCGCCTATGTTGGGGTAACGAGTCAGTTTCAGAACATTGGGAAACTAGAAAACAAAGGAATTGAGCTTACGCTAAATACTAAAAACAGTGTAAGAGAGCTGAAGTGGGAGACAGACTTGATTTTTTCTAGAAACAGAACAAAAATTCTAGAACTCCCAGACAATGGAGCCGACATCTTCTACGGTTCAGCACCTGGACATTTCCTACTAGGTAACTTTAATTCTGGTGAAACTCAAGTTCTTAGGGAAGGAGAAGCCATCGGAGTATTTTACGGATTTACATATGACGGTATTTATCAAAATGGGGACGTTTTCTTAGATGGCTCAGGGTTTGAAAAAGAAGCCGGAGGAGAACGATTTAAAGATATAAACGGTGATGGTGTGCTCAACAATGACGACCGATCAATTATTGGCGATCCTAATCCTGATTTTACCTGGTCTATCAATAACACATTCCAGTATAAAGGTTTCGATTTGAGTATTCTTTTCCAAGGTTCACAAGGTGGAGAGATGCTAAGCTACACGCTCATGGAGCTGGATATATTATCAGGCGCCAATAATGCAACCATCGATGCATTGAATCGCTGGACGCCTACAACGCCAAATACAGATTTTCCTAAAGCTTCCAGCGGTAGATCAAAACGTGTGAGCACAAGATGGCTATATGACGCAAGCTATATCAGATTAAAAAACGTGATGATCGGTTACAATCTACCTAAAACTATGACTGGAAAGCTTAAACTAAGGTCAATGAAAATTTATGCCAGTGCGCAAAACCTGCTCACATGGACAGATTTTCCAGGATTAGACCCTGAGGTGAGCTACCGAAATAGCGGCAACAATGCCAACGGAAATCTGATGCGAGGTTTGGATTATGGTAGCTACCCAAATGTAAGAAATTATACGCTCGGTGTACAATTAGGATTCTAAAAATTCACCAGTAAAAAGATGAACAAAATGAAACTATCGAAAAAAATAATGATTGCCAGTTTTATTGCCTTAATCAGTATTTCTGCTTGTCATACGCTAGAAGAAGAACCAATAGGCTTACTGTCACCAGACGGCTTTTTTAAGACCAGAACTGACGTAGAAACAGGATTAAATGGGGCTTACTCAGCCATAGCTTCAGAAGAAATATGGGGTAGAAAGCTCACATTAGCACTTCTGCTGAGAGGAGATATGGCCGATATCGGCGATCCTACAACTACAGCAGCTCGTATTCAAGTGGATGAATTTCAAATGGACGCTACCAATGGAATGATACTTGAACTCTGGCCCAAGGGATTTGAAGCGCTGGCTACTGTGAATTATACCATTGAAGGGGCAGAAAACCTCGAAAATATCGAGTTAGAAGCAAAAAATGCGCTTATCGCTGAAGGTCGATTCATACGTGGGTTCATTTATTACCACTATGTTCGCCTCTTTGGGAAAATTCCTTATATCAATTTCCCTTTCAAAGATCCTGCAAGAGCCTACACCATTGAAGAAACTTCTGTAGAAGGTATTTACGATGGAATCATCGCGGATTTTACTTATGCTAAAGAGTGGCTGCCAGACATGCAAGCCTTTAGATCAAGACCAAGTAAGGGGACGGCCGCTGCTTATCTAGCTTCAGTTTATCTCACACTCGGTGAAAATGATCCTAGCAACTGGCAAAACGCATACGATGAAGCGAAATATGTGATCGACAATAAGGGAACTTTTGGGTATGATTTGGCTGAAGAATATCAAAACCTATTTGACGCTACGGTGATCGATGATATCAACAATGCCAAGGAACTAGTTTTCGCCATAGATTTCAGAGGCCTTGACGAATCATCTTTGTCAGGATTCGGAGATTATACAAGAGATTATATCCCATCAGTAACTGGTCCACGTGGAGATGAGCGATTTGCCAATGGAGAAGGTTGGAGTGTAGCTGTGCCTGCGCTGGCTGTATTTGAAGAATGGCCACATGGTGATTACCGAAAGGACGTTGCTTTTGATACGGTTACCATCATGGGAGATACATCTACACATTATCGCTACTGGGGGCAAGCATCACGGGGTATTGCAAGACCTCATATTGCCAAATATTACAGGGCATTTGGCAATGCCAGTTTGAATGGCCGAGATTCGGATCATAACTATGCAGCAATGCGCTATGCAGAAGTGCTTTTGATAGCCGCTGAAGCACTCAACGAAATCAATAATGGCCCTACGAGTGAGGCTGCCGACTATATCAATGAAGTAAGAATAAGAGCAAGACGCGAACTGGATGACGACCCATCCAATGATCGTGCAATACCTGCCAATATTTCTCTGAGCGATTACAATCAAGATTCATTTAGAAACTTCGTGCTAGAGGAAAGAAGATACGAACTCGCCTTTGAGTTTGGAAGATGGTATGATATCAAAAGACGACAGCTAGGCAATGTAGCCTTCGGGCCAAATGGCCTGGAACCGAATACTAATTTTGACGAAAATCGTGATTATCTCTTTCCAAAACCGCAATTTGATTTGAATCTCAATGATAATCTTGAACAAAATACGGGCTACTAAGATGAAACCAAGATGGATATTTGTAGCACTTAGTGTTGGACTATTTTCATGTAGCCCTGATAGTCAAAATGCTAAAGAAGACCAGAATACAGAAAATGCATCCCAAGAAGAGGTAAGCAATAAATTGTCTTTAGACTTAGTCAAAAAGAGGCTTCCTCATATGCTCGACTATAAATTAGGCGCGGAAGCATTTCCCAGAAGTATGGAACCAACAGGAGAAGTCAGACAGGTTCCCTCAAAAGACTGGACCAGTGGTTTTTACCCGGGAAGCCTCCTATTTCTGAGTCAGTTAACCGATAATGATCAATATTTGAATAAGGCTCAATCGTGGTTACCTCATATTGAAAAAGAACAATACAACGATAAAACCCATGATATGGGTTTCAAAGTCTACTGCAGCATAGGTAACGCCTACAGACTTACAAATAATGAGGAATACGCAAGCGTTATAATTAAGTCCGCAGAAACCCTATCAACGCGTTTTAATGAGAATGTTGGGGCAATCAAATCTTGGGATTTTGGAAAAAATAAATGGACATTTCCAGTGATCATTGACAACATGATGAACCTTGAGTTATTGTTCGAGGCTACTAAACTTTCTGGTGATAGCTCCTTTTACAGAATAGCAGATTCGCACGCTTCCGTCACCTTGCAAAACCATTTTAGAAGTAATAACAGCAGTTACCATGTGATCGATTATGATCCAAATACAGGCGAAGTAGTCAATAAACTCACGCATCAAGGCTTAAATACAGAATCATCTTGGGCAAGAGGGCAAGCTTGGGGGCTTTATGGTTTTACAATGGCCTATCGCTATACGCAAAACGAAAGTTATCTCGCACAGGCAGAAGCCATAGCAGCTTTCATTACAGACCATCCCCGCTTATCCGCTGATAAAATACCCTATTGGGATTTTGATGATCCACAGATACCTGATGCCCCACGAGACGCTTCTGCTGCTGCCGTGATCGCATCAGCCCTAATGGAGCTAGCGACTTACTCAAGCACATCACATGAATATTACGAGCAGCAAGCAAGCCTCATACTGGAAACACTGTCTAGCGAAGACTATGTGTTGGATGAAAACAAAAATGTACCATTCATTCTAAATCACAGTACTGGTAACATGCCAAAGAATGATGAAGTAGATGTTCCTATGAGCTATGCAGATTACTATTTTCTTGAGGCACTACTTCGCAAAGGTGTAAAACTCTAAATCTCCGAATAAATTAAAATGAGAAAGATCTTAATTTTACTTAGCATATTTTTCACCCTCCAAGCTTACAGTCAGAGGGAGGTGATTAACCTCAATAAAGATTGGAAGTATCTCGAACAACCTTTCAATCTTCCAGAAGAAGCTTCCTTGAGCAACGATTGGGTAAATGTAGACCTCCCACATTCGTGGAATAGCTTAGATGCCACTGATATCATTCCTGGCTACAGAAGGGACGCGAGTTGGTACAAAAAGACCTTGATGATTCCATCAAAAAGCGAATCAAACCGATATATCCTCTATTTTGAAGGAGCAAATATTACTTCGGAAATATATGTGAATGGGAAAAAAGCCGGTGAGCATATTGGTGGATATATTGGTTTTGAAATCGATATTACTGCCCACATCACTTCTGGTTCTAATGAAATTTTAGCTAGAGTCGATAATGGATATGACAGAGAGATAATACCTTCTCAGAAATCCGATTTTTTCATTTATGGAGGAATAACCAGAGACGTTTGGCTAAAAATAGTAGATAAAACTTTTATCAATAAAATTAAAGTGACTAACTCCGATATAAGTAAAAAGAGCGCAACCACTACGGTCAACTTAGATATTATTGGGCCTATAAACAGTAACCATAAGTCAGTAGTAACGCTCATCGATCCGAATGGAAAAGAAGTCTCTTCCAAATCAATCATTTTATCAAAAACGCAAAATCACGAGGTAGCCTTCAAAACCTCTAAACCCTTACTCTGGGACGTAGATGCTCCGAACTTATACACCGTGAAAGTGGAATTAATGAGTGGCAAAGAAATCGCAGATCTTGACCAAACCTCCATTGGAATGAGGTGGTTCGAATTCAAGGATTACGGATCTTTTTATCTAAATGGACGAAAACTGTTGTTAAGAGGAACACACAGACATGAAGAACACGCAAAATTTGGTGCCGCAATGCCCAATAGCCTTCATAGAAAAGACATGGAGCTTATCAAGGGAATGGGAGCCAACTTTGTAAGGTTAGGCCACTATCCCCAAGATCCAGAAATATATAAAGCATGCGATGAACTTGGCATAATCGTATGGGATGAGCTACCATGGTGTCGTGGCGGTGTGGGAAATGAAACCTGGAAAGCGAACACTAAGAGAATGTTGAACGAGATGATCGAACAAAACTATAATCATCCCAGCATTGTCTTTTGGTCCCTAGGAAATGAAATTTATTGGTTACCCGATTTTGAAAATGGAGATAATGAGTCAGCCATCAATGAATTTCTAAAAGAACTCAACGATATCGCTCATAAACTGGATCCAAATCGATTGACATCTATAAGAAAATACTATGCGGGCTCAGATATTATTGATGTCTTCAGCCCTTCTATATGGTCTGGTTGGTACTCAGGTAGTTATGAAAATTATTCCACAGCTATCGATAAAAACATAGAAAAGTATCCGCATTTTCTGCATATGGAATATGGAGGGAGCAGTCATGTGGGCAGACATACAGAAACACCCATTACTGGTGATGGCTTTATAAACCCTAATGGCTGGGAAGAGGCAATCAACCAAGTAGAGGTTGACAATATTGCGAAGGTGGGAGATTGGAGTGAAAATTATATCGTAGACCTTTTCGACTGGCACCTCAAAATAACAGAATCTCACGACAAATTCGCTGGGAATGCGCAGTGGGCCTTTAAGGATTTTGCCACTCCTCTCCGACCGGAAAATGATATTCCTTATATGAATCAAAAAGGATTGACAGACAGAGAAGGCAATCCCAAGGATGCTTATTATGTGTTCAAAAGCTACTGGTCAAAGGAACCTTTCGCTTATATAGAATCCCATACATGGAATGAAAGATCTGGACCCGAAGGCCTTTCCAGAGAGTTGAATGTGTTCAGTAACGCTGATAATGTAGAGCTCTTTCTAAATGGGAAAAGTCAAGGAAAAAAAACACGAGATATCAATAAATTTCCCGCAAGTGGATTAAGCTGGAATGTAAATTTTACTTCTGGCGAAAACCCAATTCTGGCCATCGCTTATGATAAAAAGGGCAAAGAAGTTGCTCGTGATGCTATGTCCGTAAATTATACTTTTGAAAGAGCTGGTGCTCCAGAAAAATTGGTGCTTTCATACGAGGCTACTACAAATGGAGATTACCTAGTCACAGCTACAGCCATTGACAAAGATGGATTAAGATGCCTTGAATATGAGGAACGCGTCTATTTTCAATGCCTTGCCGGAGGTCGACTTCAAGAAAACCTCGGTACACCTACGGGCAGTTCTTCAATCAAAATGGCTAATGGAAAGGCTTCCATTATAGTGGAGGCTGAAAATCCTGATAAGCCAGTAATCATGACTGTATTGAATCAAAGTTTTAAAGGGACTTTCTTGGAGTTTTCACCAGTGAAAACCAACAAAACAACGAACAAATGAGAAAATTTAAATATATACCTATTGTCATATTCCTCACTACCACACTATCAGCTGCGGCTCAAACCCCTGATATATGGCAAAATTATCTAGATGCGCAATCTAGCGATACCCAATCGGAGCTGCTTGATTTCTCATATGCTGGCTATAAATTTTCTGAGGAGTCGATTCCCGATATATCAAACTGGACGAAGTTTGATGTTACATCCTACGGAGCTATAGCAAATGATGATGATTATGATGATGCTGGAATACAAGCAGCGATAATCGCAGCGGAAGCAAGCAGTGCCCCTGCAGTTGTCTTCTTCCCTCCTGGAAGATTTAAAGTAAGTAGTGATAATGATGCGGCCAAATTCCTAAAAATAGTCCGCAGCAACATCGTCCTCAAAGGAAGTGGAAGTGGTGAAGGCGGTACAGAAATATTCATGGACAAATATCGAGCAGTCAATGGTCATTGGCAATTTCATTTGGCTCCTGAAACTACCAATACTGATAATCTTACGGTGATTACAGAGGCCGTCACCAAAGGAGATTTTAATGTGACAGTGGAAGATCCATCCACACTTAGTGTTGGACAGACAATACACATTAGTCATAAAAGTGAGGCCTTCGCTAGGGCTCATTTCGGAGAATTAGAATTGTCTAACGATTGGTCGAGGTTATTCGGTGCTTCTGGCGGTATGTCCGTCTATGAGCCTCATATTGTGAAATCCATTTCCGGAAATCGAGTCACCTTCGAAAATCCAGTACAGACTGACTTGCCTTTATTATCCGCACCATACAGCATCAAGAATCTTGGAACCATCGAAGATGTTGGTGTTGAAGATATTCTGTTTACAAGTAATTGGGAAAATTATGGGGAGACTTTTTCACACCATAAAGACGACATTCACGACTATGGATGGAGTGCTGTGCAGTTTGAATATGTAAAAAATGGCTGGATGCGAAATTGTGAATTTCGAGGCTGGAGTGAAGTAGTAGACGTACGTCAATCCATTGGTGTAACTATTGAAAATATTAAGATTTCCGGCGAGATGGGGCATGCCTCTTTTTTGACCAGAAGAAGCTACGGAGTGCTGGTGAAAGATTGTGTAGATGAATCAGGTCAATTTCATGGTCCCGGCACAGGATACTCGGGTGTGAATACAGTTTATCTCAGATGTACCATGCAAGAAGACCAAAGTGTTGACTCACATAGTGGTCAGCCGTATGCTACACTCCTTGATGATGTGCAGGGTGGCGTTTTTGATCGAAACGGAGGACCTCATGAAAGCTACCCACATCATGCCAGAGATCTTGTTTTCTGGAACTTTAGACACCAATCCTCGGGAGATAAATCCTATGATTTTTGGTCCGTCAATAACAGAACTGGAAATACCTATGCAGAACCATTTTTCATTGGTTTTCAATCCAATAATTCAGTAACCTTTAAAGGTGAAGGACTCAACCAAATGCCATCAACCATGGTGGAACCTCGCTCGCTTTTCGAGGCGCAACTATCCCTAAGACTTTCAAATATTGCTACAATGCCTCAAGTGAGCTTCTTGAGCCCTGAAGCGGGTGTGAATCTAGAAAAAGAATCATCTTTGACCGTGGAAGTGGACGTATCTGATCCTGATGGTACCGTGGCTTTCGTAGATTTAACATTAGGAGATGTAGCGTTGAGGCGGATTGAATCAGCGCCTTTCAAATGGGGCGTTTCCTCCTCTGAGGATCCACTCCTATTTAACCTAGCCGCTGGAGACTATGAATTAACAGCTATCGTGACTGACAATGACAACAATAGCAGTGAAGCCGAGATCACTTTTACAGTCGGGCAAGCCCCAACTATTTCTTTTATCAGACCAGCTACTACCAAAATAATAGAACAAGGAGACCATGTAGAAGTAGAAGTCTCCGCTGAAGATTCCGACGGTACAGTTAGCAGAATTGATCTTTATATGAATGATCAATTAGTTGGTACTAAAACAACCTCACCTTTTATCTGGGGAACATCTGAAACGGAACATCCTGCACTGTACAATTTGGCCGCTGGGGATTATAAACTAGAGGCTATTGCCTTCGATGACGATGATCTATCAGCATTGGCTGTTTCATCTTTTGTGGCAAACAGACCGCCTTCAATTTCCTTCTCTACCCCTGAAAATGGTGTTACTTATGAAGAAGGAGCGAATGTTAAAGTGAATATTGGCGCCTCCGACGTAGATGGTTCAATCACTGAAGTCAAGTTATACCTCAATCAAGAGTTTATTCGAGCGGACAATAGCCTACCTTATACTTGGGGTTTTGATCAATCCAAAGACCCTGAACTATTCAATATGCAAGGTGGACAATACTGGATCAGAGGTGAGGCTAGGGACAATAGAAACAGTACAGTATCAGACTCGATAATGGTGATAGTAGAAGGTCCTGTATTACAAAGTTCCAGAAATCTTCCTGTGGCGGTTTATCCCAATCCTTTTATTGAACACATTGTAATAACACACAATGATGGAGGATTACAAAACTTGAGGCTTGTCAATATTCAAGGAAAAGAGATAGCGATAACCACTACAATTGAAAATCTAAAAACCACTATATATCCAGCAAAAACACTTGCTTCTGGCTTGTATCTGCTACACTATGCTAGCGGTTCTGAATCACATTCTATAAAGATCTTGAAACAGTAATTTCGATGGACTAATTACACGAATGGAGATAATTTGGTTAACGACTAAACGTGTTGGGTTTCGATTATGAATGGTTGGTCTGAAACACTATTCTATCCAAATGACAGGATATCTTACGAATGTATTTCTTTTGATTTCATAGATTTCATTATTGGTTGAAAGTCTCTTCCAAGTATGAATCCAATCTTTTCTACCTAAGGCAAGCCCAGAAAATAACAACGCTGGTGACTGCCAAGGTAGATCCTCCCAATACTGAATATCTTTTTGGTATGGCCATTCAGATTTGTTTTCAAGAAATGGCGCAAGGTAATTGACACCCTTTGCCAAGCTTCGGCCATCATTAAGCTCAAATTCATAAAGACCTTCCACCCCAGCACGGGTAAGTATTTGTACTAAAGAGGCCATGGCATCTAGATTGAACATAGAATAAGCATAAGGTTTAGTTCGACTGATTTCTTTTGGAAACCTGCCTAAATCGTCCATTTGCTCGGGTAGAATGTAGGATTTATAAAATTTGGAATATTCATGGACTACTTCTTCACTATCAGTAATCATCGCCAATGCGGCTACTTGAAGGGCAAAAGTGGTGCTATGGTTGTTACCATTATACTTTTCCTTTTCACCGAAAGGATGACTTGTTAGCCAATGGAGATATTCTTCAAACCAGTCAATTATTGCTTGATTATTTTCGCTTTTCCAAGATGTGGAGTTCATAATGGCTCGAACGGCCATGATCACCTCTACCAAGTGAATGGTATCAATTATGCCTATTCCTCGACCTTCCACTTTGCCCATGATTGCCTGAGCATAGCGCAAATGAGGATTCATTTTGGTGTCATTATTCACAAACCAGGCCTTCAGATGAACCAATAGTGCTTTGGCATACTTTTCATCATCTGTAAACTTATAGGCTGCTCCCAGAGCTCCGGCTATTTCTGACAAGCGCATCAAAGCCAACCTGTGCGCTACGAAATTCTCTGGATTACTATTTCCGTCTTTACGAATATATGGCCCATCTGGATTTGCTGGATCAGGCCACCAATAGTCTCCTTCCGAGTAGAAATCATTTTTTCCACCAGCACTCCTTACGGAAGTAAACTGTGATATGGTTATAGGTAAGCTATCGAGGGCAGCCTCACCATTTATGATCGATCGTTTTTTATCGAGGGATATAACTTCGGGGTAGGTTTGGAATGAAACCATAATCAGTGCGAGTACTAGAATCACTTTTTTAATCTTTAACTTTTTTAAAAATCATTTTCGAAAATTACTATTTTCCATTTCACCTTTAAACTGATAAAGGCTAAATCAAAAAAAAGGGTTACCCACGATCGGATAACCCTAAACTAAAAACTAAACTCACTTAGTCTTTACGACTATCTTTCAACTTTTTGATACCATAGGCTCCTCCCGCCAAAAGCAGCAAACTCAAACCACCGTCAATAGGTTTGGCTGGTGGCGCTCCTTGAGCAAATGCAGGAATAACTGCTGATACTAAAAATAGAATACTTAATATGATATACGAACTTTTCATGGCTATACTTTTTGATGTTATTGGAAAATGAATTTGCGCGTGAATACACCTTCAGAAGTAGCGATCTTCACGATGTTAATTCCTTTACGGTTGATAGGAATATTCAATTCTGAAACTGGCTTTGCCAATGCTTCTCCTTTTACTACTGTACGACCCGTCAAATCATGAACTATAAATGATTCAATGTTCAGTGGATTTCCAAATCCAACACTCAAAGTATTATCACTAAACCTATAGATTGGCTCTAAAATAGTTTCCTCTAGCGATAACACTCCTTTAGCAGTATAGGTCAGGGAAAATCTGTTCTGATTGGAACCTTTGGAAGCAGTGAAATTAATATGGCTCACTTGA
This sequence comes from Cyclobacteriaceae bacterium, assembly GCA_040218415.1. Lineage (GTDB taxonomy): Bacteria > Bacteroidota > Bacteroidia > Cytophagales > Cyclobacteriaceae > JAVJRN01. The sequence continues at coordinate 292,461 of JAVJRN010000081.1, read as the reverse complement.
CTTAAATCATAGGTACGACCTGTCAAATTGTCTTTTAACAAGAAGGTCATATTCTCCTCCAATCCACTTAAGGCCAATATCTCCATTTCCATTTCAGCATCTTCTCCAAGATCAAATGCTAACTCGGTGGAAATACCACTTTTGTATGGAATACCCTGAATGGCAAACCGACCATCTTCTATAAGACTGTAGAATTGCAAGTCCTGATTGGCGATTAGCTTAGGTGCATCATATAAACGATCAATACCAGCAGTAGCATCATCCATAAAACCTATAAGAAGCTCGCTGCTGCGCGAATTTTTCACATCATTTAATGCTAATTTAATTCCTGCGTTACTTTTGGCATCTTGTCGGAAGAAGTTGGCATCTGTATTGTTTCCAAGGACTTTCATGTCGTCATTAAATACCACATCAACTCCATTGGTAGTAACATTGACGAAGAATCCTTGGGCGCTCCCTAAATAACCCTCAAAGTTTTTATTAGTACCGTTGACCGTACCAATGGCATTTGCTGTTATGTAATCAGCATTGGATCTTCTGCCATTCTCGGATCCTCCATCTTCCCAAATGGAAACTGAAGCTGATATACCCGCATTTGCAGTGAAAAACTTGGTTATATCAATGGCAGCAGCATAGGGATTGCTCAGTAAATGCCAGCCTTGATCACTCACATTACTCGTGCCAGTCGTAGTTTTAGATAAGTTGGTTACGGTAATATCGCCCGCATTAGGTGTACCTGTAAAAGTGAGTACTTGCTGATTTGCCTGAGTGTAACCCACACCAGGAACCAAGGTCGTGCCTGCAGCATCTTCCCATCTATTGATGCCAGCACCATTATCATAAGGTACAGTCTCATTATAGGAGTAAACAAAATCGCCAAGATTGGATCCTTTGATAGACGCGTCCATCGCTACTGGTGTTCCCACAAAGCTATATCGGCCATCGCCGAAAGATGTATTTCTATTGATCGTAACCGTACCTGTAACGGAATTTTCACCTTTGGTTATTAACGAAGCACCTGATTCTATAACAATAGTTCCATTATTTACTACGTTCCCATTTACCGTCAGTGTGTGCCCGGCGTTGATTGTCAGTGTTTGTCCAGACGCCACAGTTAAATCATGACAGGCAATATCACCAGTAGAAGACAATGAAAGATCTAAAATAAGATTTAGTGTGCTTCTTGGATTAGCCGGTAGAAATCCATTTTCGTTGTAAGTAATTTGAAAATTTGGCCCTCCGATAGAAATAAATTCCAGATCCCCAAAATCACTATCTGTATTCTTCGTACTATTAGAAGAAAACGGAGGCTCATCTCCGCCACTACTGTTTGAATCAGCACAAAACCAATCAGCAATCGTTGAACCTGTAGAGTGTCCAATTCTTGAGACATAATCCCCTTCCCATGGACTACCGTCTGTTATTGTTTGGTGAAAATTTGCCGTTGGTGATTTGGTAATACTCTCAACAGGCAAAGTTGAAAAGACCATTTCCGCGTTGGCCACTTCAGGTAAACCACCTTCCCTATCGTCATCCAAAATGGAAATTCCATCCAAAACTGTCCAGCCAGCTCTATCAATGATACCATCATCATTATCATCCGCATCATTGCCACTCGCAGGAGCCTCATCCGCTGTAATAACTAAAAACGTAGCGGAAAGATCTTGCATGTCATTATTGCTTTGACTGACCACACTGGCAAGATTAATCCATCCGGGGTTGTCAGCTCCATCATTAAAGAAAATGGTTCCTTGATTGTCAATCTGAGTAGGATACGTAGCGCTAGACATCACAAAGGCCATATAGCCATTTGCACCGAAAGTTCTGCCCGCAAGCTCGATCACGAATCTCACTCTTCCTGCCGAGCTTCCTGGATCACCCTCAAGTCCCACAAAATAGGTATTGGCAGCTATTGTCGCATTTGGAGTTCCTCTCAGCTCAATAAACTCTGTAGTATCTGGGCCTGGCGGCACGAAGAATATTTCACTGATATAAATATCCTGCCCGAAAGCAATTGAACTGGACGCGAAAAGCATCAAGCAAAATGAAAATTGTAGTATTGTCTTCATAAGAAATATTTTAAATTATAACTACCTCCTTAATATTGAAGGCTTAAAAAAAGCGTGACAGGTATAGTATCATTGTCACGCTTTTATATGGTTTGTTTAGTTATTCAGGAAAACTATAAGGACCTCCTTTTGTGATAAAGAGGTTATCAAAACTTAGTGAATACTCACCAGCATGTTCTCTTCTCGAAGCAAGCGCAAATCGCGTCATTTGGTCTGCAGAATATACTGCCCATGAACCAGCTCCATCTCTAGGACCACTTTCGATGAATTGATCGAAAGAAATAGAAAGTGCATACCAGCCATTCTCATCAGCAGCATAACCCAAATCCGTTAATCCAGATGGAGTAGGACGAAACTCCAAGTACTCATCCGAAGTACTACCGTCTCCATCAGCATCGTAACCTTCATCAAATCTTAATCTGAATCCAGCCATTACATCATCATAATCCGTTGGTAATGCGCCAAAATTGACATTGACGTTATAATAATAATCTGCCACGTCGCTTCCTACCGTAAAGAAATCCGCAAAGTAGCCAGCATCTTGTGTACTATGTCCTATTTGACCTGTGTATGATCCAGAATCATCAAGATCGCTTATTCCTTCGATATGATAAAAGTTACCTTGGATGGCAGCTGGCAGTCTTGTTGCGCCAGTGATTACATTACTAATCCCAAATGCTGTGATTTCTGCATCTCCACCACTACTGAAGCGCACTTCTTCCCCATCGAAGGTTTCATTAAATTCTGGTAGAATTTCAATGACATAAAAGGTAAGAACATCAGTAGAAGTGGTAACAGAGCCTCCGTCATTGACTAAAGTAATAGTACTTAAACCTAAAGGCGAATCTCCAACTGTCAACTCTACCGCAGTTTCCGTAGCTTCCACCACGGTTGCTTCTACTCCGCCTATTGTCGCACTAGAGACGGTCGCCATCTCAGTTCCAGTAACAGTGATGTTTTCTCCAGCCTGAGCAGAGATTCTACTTACAGAAGTCACTGTAGCCGCACCAACAATGATCACTTCAAAATCTTCAGCCGAAACAGCCGTTCCTCCTGGTGTTGTTACAGAAACTTTTCCTGTTGAGGCGCCTTCTGGAACCGTCGTACTTATTTCGGTGGCTGTATTGGTGATTATCGAAGTGGTGATAGTACCAAAGTTAACAGTGGTTGCGCCATTAAGGTCTGTACCCGTAATGGTCACTGGATCTCCAGGCGATCCGCTTGTTGGAGATACCGATAAAATAACTGGAATAAGTGAAGTCGCATCATTGACCTCCTCATCATCTCCACACCCTACTTGAAATACTAACAAACTGACGATCAGTCCAAGCAGAAAATTCGTTTTAAATGTAGTTGTTTTCATAAATTCTATATGCTTTAAATGTTTAATTCGTACAGCAAATATGATTACCTACAAGTAATTATAAATTCAAAATAAAGGGTAAAATCGTACTGAAAAAATGCGAATCAGCCCTATTAAGCCCATAATAGGCGTGTCCTCCTGAAAATTAATTCCTTTTATGACCTTGGTACTTTGCAGGCTACACCTTTTAAGTGAAGAAAAAATTACCACTACCTCAAGAATTATATCACATGAGGAACGATTAAAACTTGAGTTAGATTGATTATACGTTTGACGTCTTTGCGGTATTTTTTAAACTTGAAAAGGTCAAAAAATAGAAACCTGAGTTCTATTGTTCAGCATTCGTTCTAGAGTCAATGCGATATTTTTTAAGCTTGAAGAGATTAGAAAATTGAAGCAATCTGCTAGAAAGGTGAGATTGCTTCAATAAAAACCTCATTTTAATCGGTTCTTATTTCGCAAAGACGATTTTAACGCTGATTTCAATGTTTTATTAATCGAACTCAGGTTAGAAGCAATCTTCCATCAAGATCAGATTTCTTCAATGTTGAAATTCTCTCTACAAAAAAATAAATGGTATTAAACCCAAGGGTAGAACCCTTGACCCTAGCTTCCGACGTAGAGCATCGGGGATTTAGACCTATTGGGCTCGCCCTGCGATTAAAATTGGTAAAACAAAAAAAACAGGCAAACTGATGAGTTTGCCTGTTTTGCAAATAAATGGTATTAAACCCAAGGCCAAGGGTAGAACCCTTGACCCTAGCTTCCGACGCAGAGCATCGGGGAATTAGACCTATTGGGCTATCGCCCTGCGATTAAAACTTTAAATTTTATTGTCGGAAAGAGTTTATCGCCCCATCCATCCACCATCTACCGTAATGATAGAGCCATTCATATAGTCAGAGGCTTTGGAAGCTAAAAATACCGTTGGCCCCTTGAAATCCTCTGGTCTGCCCCATCGGTTTTGTGGAATGCGCGAAAGAATAGAAGCACTTCTCTCTTCATCATCTTGCAAAGCTTGTGTGTTATCCGTAGCGATATAGCCTGGCGCAATGGCGTTTACGTTCACTCCTTTGGATGCCCACTCATTAGAAAGTGCCATGGTCAACTGACCAATAGCCCCTTTACTTGCTGCATATCCCGGAACGGTAATACCGCCCTGAAAAGTCAAAAGTGAAGCTGTAAATATGATTTTACCACTACCATGGGCAATCATTCTTTTACCAATTTCCCGAGAAATGATAAACTGCGCATTGAGATTCACTTCAATCACTTGATCCCAATAGTCATCGGGATGCTCGGCTGCTGGTTTTCGCATGATCGTGCCAGCATTATTGACCAAAATGTCAATCTGCTCATTTTCCTGTTTGACCTTTTCCAAAAACTTATAAAGCTCTTCTCTATTGGAAAAATCGCATTGATAGGCTCTAAAGGATCTACCCAAAGCATTAACCGATTGCTCAATCTCGCTCCCCTCCAATTCAAGTGAAGCCGAAACACCAATGATGTTTGCGCCAGCTTCTGCCAGCCCTTCCGCCATTGCCTTACCAATACCTCGTTTACATCCAGTAACGAGCGCCGTTTTTCCTTTGAGATCAAATGAATCTAAAACCATATTTATCTGATTGATTTAAGTGTTTCACCATCCATATCAGTAAATGCCTGGTTTTCACCTGCCATTCCCCAAATGAACGTATAGTTGGAAGTACCCGCTCCTGAATGAATCGACCATTCTGGTGAGATAACCGCTTGCTTATTGGCCATCACCAAGTGTCTGGTTTCTCTAGGATCTCCCATAAAATGCATCACAATCTGATCTTCTGGCATCTCAAAATAGAAGTAAACTTCCATGCGTCTATTGTGCGTATGGGGAGGAAAAGTATTCCATATGCTTCCTTTGGCCAATTCTGTATAACCCATCACAAGCTGACAGCTTTGGATTCCATCTTCATGAATAAATTGGAAAATGGTGCGCTCATTGCAATTATCCTTCGAGCCAAGCTCCACTTTATTGGCATCACCAACTACCGCTTTTACAGTAGGGTATTCTTTATGTGCCGGGCAAGAGTTGATGTAAAACTCTGCGGGCTCATCTTTAGAGTCACTTGAAAAGGAAACTGATTGCTTGCCTTTTCCCACATATAGACATTCTTTTTTCGCCAGTGCAAATGTTTCCCCATCTACGGTCACACTTCCACTACCGCCAATATTGATTACGCCTAGTTCTCTTCTTTCCAGAAAAAAAGCTGCTTTGGTCAGCTCATCAAAAGCTGGAAGCGCGAGTGCAGAATCAGTCGGAACAGCTCCTAAAGTAATCATCCGGTCATGCATGGAATAAACGGCCGTGACTTCACCTTTTTTCATTACTTCAGGAATCAAAAAACGATCTCTTAGTTCTTCAGTTGTAAATTTCTTTACATCACTTGGATGCGATCCATATCTAACTTGTGCCATTTCTATTTTTTTATTTCTATTGAATTATTGAATGTTGTTGTTTCTTCTTTTAATGCCTTAGCAAAAGAAGCTTCGCTTTTAAAGTCATCATTTTCAAGCTCCCAGCCTGCATAAAAAGCAAATTGATATAACCCATTATTGGGTTTTAATAAAGCCGTGTAGGTATTCGTAACTCCCGAACCTGATTTAGGAGCTTCCCCAAATGCAATCAATCCTTTTGTAGGAATAATCAATCCCATCCCAAGATAATCGCCACTTTCGCTTTGCTTTCCATGGGTGTAATGCAGCTTGACATTAGGTGTTTCGAGTGTTTTTGATGCTAATCCTTTGAGATTGACAATACCCGTAACCAGCGTGTCTTGACCATCTCCTGAAAGTAGTAAGTCACTTTGGTAATGTCGCTTACCTGCCCATATTGAAATAGTCTCTATTAGATCGTAAGAGGAATCTCCAACTTCCCAACCTTCATATTTAAACTCAATCAACGTACGAACAGCACCTTGGGCAATTATTTTGAAACTGGCCTTTTCTGTATTCGTGAGCCGATAGATGGAATCATTTTTAAGAATTCCGATAGCACCGGCTCCCAAGGATCCACCTACTTTTAAAATATCCATTCCCCAATCGCCCATCGCGTGATAATTACCTCCCAAGCCAACTTTAGGAAGTACCATTTCGCTGGTTTTCTTTCCAAAAATGTCTTTCCCATTTCGATTATCAAAATAGGCTCGGAATGCGACCTTGTCGCTCTCCCATCCTGGCCCTTCAAATTGATATAAGAATGGCGTACTTTGGGCTACATGATCGTCCGGCCTAACAACTTCTTGGGTAGAAACAAACTGTTTATCCCGGTCAGGACTTACGCCTAAGTGTGCATTGGTTTTGATTTCAAATTCTGGAATTTGATATTGAGCGACTATCTCGTAATTAAGCGACAATTCCTCCGATGGCTGGAAGTTCAATTCCAAGGCAACTTCATCCCAGAGACCATCTCCATCAAAATCATCGAATTGTGCAGGAATTGGATTCTGTGATTGATCCTTGAAAATCAAATAGTCCTCAGGCTTGAGGTCAAAATAAGTGCGGTTTAAAACCAAAGGCTGATTATCAAGCGCCTTGGTTTCTTTATTTTTCAATAATATGGATGGCTTCTCTGCGCAACCAAACACCATGAGTACTAGAAAAAGCGAGGTATATACTTTCATTAGTCTTTTTTATACTGTGTAATATATACACAGTATTGCAGTTTTCATAAAAAAATGAGGGAAAGTTCCCGAAAACGCTCAATCGCCTAAGCTAAAAAGGTAATCAATTCACATTATAACAACTCACCCAGCTTTTTTTGAAATCAAGCGATGATTCACATATCGAACCATATTCAGGAATTTGTTTCCTTCCATAGCCCAGTAGTAGGTTTCAGTAAGTCCAATGATTATCCAGAAACACCCGCAGGCACTCCTTCAAAAATTGTCTTTAAGCTGAGTTCGATGAATATTCACCCTTTGATAAATTACCTCCTGAAAACCATTGCCCAATACTTTATGTACCTCCATGGCACAGCCAATGATTTTACCTGTGAGTTCGCTATGTAGATATTCCTTTTTGATCATTTTCATTGGTCTTTAACTATGATTTTTTTGATTCCTTCACTGCTCTTAATCATAGTATTCATACAATCAAGTTAATCATAGTTAGGACAAACACTCATCATCACAGTTTAAGACGCCTCTTCCACAGCGCAAACCATCAAAGTAGCACGTCATTCTGAGGAATCAGTCAGCTGATAAGCTGTCTGATGACGTAGTGCGCACGGCTAGTGAATCTCCTAGCCAGGCAGTACCTGCCAAACTGGTATTTGACTGATGTGATCCTCTTTGAATGATGGTATTTCCATCTTAGTATATCTTATACAGTGCCAATATATGTCCCCTATACATGTAAAGAAAACCAGCTTTTTCTTTACTCGTCTTCAGTACAAGTAAACAATCGTTTACTTTTCTTTACGTGTTGTATCCGTCGGCTACAGACGCTATATCAATATCAAGGGTAGGTTTTCATAGCCAATGGTCTTTAACTATGATTGGTTTGATTATATGAAGGACTTTGATTTTTTCCAAGCTTGTGCATAACCCTTTTGAAATCTAAGCTCTTGGAGCCAAAGTTGATGAGCAGGCCGGTCTCTAAACCATAAGCTTCCAAATAGTTAATAGCCTGTGCTAAGTGTACATCTTCCAACTTAATGACGGCTTTTATCTCAACCATCACCTTACCCTCTACAAAGAAATCTACTCGCCTCGTGCCAATGTCGTGTCCTTTATATTGTAAGTTCATTTCCTGCTCACGTACATGATCAAGGTTTTGCAGATTCATTTCTATTGACAATGCCCGCTGATAAATTACCTCCTGAAAACCATTGCCCAATGCTTTGTGTACCTCCATGGCACAGCCAATGATTTTGCCTGTTAGTTCGCTATGTAGATATTCCTTTTTGATCATTTTCAATGGTCTTTAACTATGATTTTTTTGATTGCTTCACTACTCTTAATCACAGTCTTCATACAATCAAGTTAATCATAGTTAGGACAATCATACATCATCACAGTTTAAGACGCTTCTTCCGCAGCACAAACCATCAAATTAGCACGTCATCGGTAGGAATCAGTCAGCTGATAAGCTGTCCGATGACGTAGTGCGCACGGCTAGTGAATCTCCTATGACAGTACCTGCCAAACTGGTATTTGACTGATGTGATCCTCTTGGAAGATGGTATTTCCATCTTTTTATGATTTATACAGTGCCAATATCTGTTCCCAATACATGTAAAGAAAACCAGCTTTTTCTTTACTCGTCTTCAATACATGTAAACGATCATTTACTTTTCTTAACATGTTGTATCCCTCGGCTGTAGACGCTATATCGGGTAGGTTTTTCAAAACCAATGGTCTTTAACTATGATTGATTTGATTATTTGATGGACTTTGATTTTTTCCGAGCTTGTGCATAACCCTTTTGAAATCTAAGCTCTTGGAGCCAAAGTTGATGAGCAGGCCAGTCTCTAAACCATAAGCTTCCAAATAGTTAATAGCCTGTGCTAAGTGTACATCTTCCAACCTAATGACGGCTTTTATCTCAACCATCACCTTACCCTCTACAAAGAAATCTACTCGCCTCGTGCCTATATCGTGTCCTTTATATTGTAAGTTCATTTCCTGTTCACGTAAATGATCAAGGTTTTGTAGATTCATTTCTATTGACAATGCCCTTTGATAAATTACCTCCTGAAAACCATTGCCTAATGCCTTGTGTACCTCCATGGCACAGCCAATGATTTTGCCAGTCAATTCGCTATGTAGATATTCCTTTTTGATCATTTTCATGTGTCTTTAACTATGATTTTTTTGATTGCTTGATGGCCTTTAACTCCTTCACTCCTCTTAATCATAGTTTTCATTCAATCAATCATAATCATAGTTTAAGACGCTTCAAAGCCATTGCAGAAATAGCCCTCGAAGAACGGCCGCAACTGCTGGAGAAGCTAGGCGTAGTAGTTCGTTCGTGAAATATCAATTGACTGTGTGGGAGATCACATATTTCCCGCACAATTTTTTCTCATCGCGCTGCTCGGCCACATTTTCCACTTTCAACCACACCACTCAGTATCCCCTCTTTTTAGACCGTTCTTAAGGTCTTAACATCCTCAATGAACAAGCCCAAAATAGGCTTTAATTCAATTTAAGTGCCTTTCTGTTGCTAAAGAATACACCGTCGAAATAAAGAATAAACTCACGAGACGCTAAGAAAAATAAGCACCCAAAGCACCACTAAAACTAATTCACGGTAAAGGCATGTACCTGAGAAAAACTCTTTCCGGCACCATCATCGGACATCACCCGCCAGTAATATGTCACCCCCGATTCAACTTCGATATCTACGGATGATTGAACCAAATTCTTTAGTTCACTCTTAGCTGGTTGCTTGCCGTCAATTTGATCAAGTAAAACCGTAAAGCTCAACTCATCAAGATCTGGGTCATGACCTATCCAAGAAAGACTTATCTGACCATTCGTTGCTGTTACGAACTCAGAACTCTTTGGACTTAATATATTGGCAGGACTTGGCAACTGGTTGGAACGTGGCTCCCCCACAAAAAAGAACTCCCATTCTTCACTGGTAGTCGTTTGGTTTGAGTTGGTGTTTCTGGCTATGACCTGCCACGAATAAGAGACCTCATTTTCTAAAACTAACTCTTTGGAATTATCTGCAATGTCCGTGTAGGTGATGTAATTCTCCTTTGTATCCAAATTTGTGACTACTAAATCATATAACTGTGCATTTTTTGTATAATCCCATTCGAATAAAAGACGGCTCGTATTCCGCTCATAGCTAACCCCCAGTTCACAAACTTCATTATTCACAGGCGATATCAAAACAACCTCCTCTGGAACCAAATTGTCAACAGATTCTTCTTCGCATCCAGAGAGCAGTATCAAAACAGAAATTATCGAAATATAAATTATCAGCCTCATTCTTTAGTTATTTTAATAGTTTCTTGAAATTCTTGTCCAATTACCTTCAGGATGTAAGTCCCGGAATCCAACTGGCTCAAATCCAGATTAAGGCGATAGTTGGACACTGCGTGTATATTATCAGAAAGTAAAGCCCCGTTAGCGGAGTAAACCGCTACTTGAACTTTTTGATTTTCCTCTGATACAAAAATGCTTAAGCGATCTGCAAAAGGGTTGGGAAACGCCACTAAGCCAGGTACGTATATCTCCTCACTGAATTCTCCTTGACAATCTAAATCGCCTTTTATCGAAATCTTATTTAAGCCTTTTTTAAGTTGGAAATTGTGCAAACCTGAGAAGTATATTATCGTGTCTTCACCATTGAGTGAAACCAGATATCGGTCTAACCCAGTTAAGTCATAGTCTACTCTCCCGTTTGGGCTATTCCTACCTGAACCAACGGATAGGGTGCCAGGCTCACGAATTGTTATTTGATGGCATTGTTCGTAATCACCAATACCATCTACAGTGAAGCAAACTTCATACTCACCAGCAGGCAAATCTCCTGATTCGAATTGAAAAGAGCCGTCACTATCAGGAAGAGAGAATGACTCTAAATCTGATATAGAGACATTGTACACATAATTGTGATCATCTACTTCGAGCATAATCTTTCCATTTTCCTCTCCCGGGCAAGATATATTTCTCGATCCTACCTTAAAGTTGTCCCGTGGTAAGCTAAAAGCACATGTAGAATTGCCTACTGTGATTTCAAAAATCTGTGCATCTCTTGACCCGATAACTACCTGAAGACTTTCATTTTGGGTGGCGAATAGTTTCCCGTGAAATAACTCCTTCACACATTGCACCCCATTCGGAATACCCAGCCTACGCAGTGGGATGGAGTAAGATTTTTCATCCCCATAATTAATAATTGCTACGTGATAGGTATTTCCAGATTGCTTCACAAAAGCCTCACTTGCACCTTCTTGAGAATTGCCTTCAACAGGTCGGAAAGCTTGACCACCTGCAGCAAGTTCCAAAATCTCCCGTCGCTGCAATAAGTTTTCAGACGTTTCATCCCAAATACCATTGGTAGAATAATCATCCCCAACCACCATCGTACCCGTGACAACACTAGAAACTAAACGCGCCCGATTTTCACCTATAGAGGCATCTCTAAAGACTACATGATCCGCATCGATGAAATCATATAAATAACTTTGCCACCAACCATAGGTTGTGCTATTGAGGGTATATTGTGTTTCATTGATATCAGTGTAGGCATCCGTAGCAATTCTACGCATGTGTGAATAAGGAGCAGAAGCCATGCTTGGCGAAATTGCCGTGTAAACCAACATCTGGTCATCCAGCCTGTCAGTCAGGTATTTCATTCCATGATGAAAGGCTTGCATTCCGGTCGTTACGTTAGGATCGTAGAATGCGTCCGATTCTACAGCAGCATGACCAATAAAATCAATCTTGATCATCTCAAAGCCATTCGCTTTGAATTTGTCAATAACCAAATTGATCCGTTCTTTAGTGGCAGGATGAGTGGGATCCATAGCACGACCTTCGTTGAGGTCATGGTATCCACCGTTTACCTTAGTCCATGCGTTGACATAATTAAAGGTGCTGCCCTCTACTCTTCGATTGAATTTGCCAAAATCAATAAATGGCCCCCAATAAATACCTGGCTTCAACCCAAGTGCCTTGCAATGTTCCACAAACTCAGTCAGTTGGCTAAAATCTCCTTCTAATCCTCCATCAGCCATATTGTCCCAATAGGAGTCTAAGTTGACAAAGGCAGTACCTTCTCGTCTAAACCCAGGAAGCTCATTGGCAATAAAATCTGCCACAGCCTTAGCATTTTGCAAATTGAGATCGTCTTGAATAGAGCCCCAACTATTCCATCCAAGCGGCGCTAAACCTGTCCATTCAAAAAGATATTGAGGTTCCGCAATGACATTTGCTTTTCCGAACTCTTCCATGCCTATTCGCCAATCTTCAAATAATCCAAAGAAGATTTTAGATGACTTTACATCTTTTCCTGAGACAGTCCCATGCGAAATCACGTCTCGGGTTAACTCATTGGAGGTATATCCAGACCAGACATTTAACTCCGACAAAGTGGAGCCGGAACCCATTGCTCTGACCCCCGTCTTCCATGTGGACTGTTCAATAGATCCTACGACTAAACCATTTCTACTATTGTTTTCATAAAATGCAGTTACCTCAGAACTTGTACTGTTGGCGTTGTTTTGAACCTGATTGGAGGTATACCGAATGAACGTATCATTATCAAAAGGAACAGTCAGTACTCGGTTGTCACCTGATGCATGAATATTCACATTGTTGGATATGAGTGGCGCGATATAATTACTTTGAACATTGTCACCTACAATAACCACTTCTGTGAGAAAATAGGCCTTGTCTGGATAAGTATAAAAAACTTGTTGAATATTGGGCAACCCCGCTCCTGACAATGTGATGGTCGTTTTTTCACCCGTTCCAAAGCCATCAGTGATGGTTGTTCTAGTAGCAACTCGATTGGAATAATCTCGACTAGTAACGGTCATATTACCATCCGATAAATTAGCGTATGCGCCTGTCACAATTTGCCTTCCTCCTATGAAAACCGATGTGTTGCCGTTATCCAGATTATAATGAATTTCACCATCACTAGAAAAACTGATCTCCTCGCAGTTGGAACAGCTGGTGTCTATGCTTTCCAGCTCCAATTCGAATTTATCTATGTTAGGCCCAAAACCCACATCATTGAAGAATCGAATGATATTGGTACCCTCAACGAGAGACAAGCCTACTTCGGCTGTAGCAACTACTCCCCAATCACCAGAATCGCAAATTAGCTCCAAAGCACCTCCATCATTCACGCTAATGAAGATTGAACGAGGATCGCCAGATGAAAAGCTGAGCGTCATGTTATAGATTCCCCCCTCTTCAACAATGACTTCACTGGTAAAGTAACCATTTCCACCGCCGATATTCCCTACTTGCGCTCCTCCTGAACAAGAACCACATTCTTGGATATCGGCAGCACCGAATATTGTACCATCTTCAGCTTCAAATGATAAGCTCAGTGTGGCGTCTAGTTCAAGTTCGAATTTATCAATGTTAGGTCCAAAACCAGTGTCATTAAAAAATCGAATACTATTCACTCCGCTTTGTAGATTTAAACCAATTTCGGTGGTACCCACTACACCCCAGTCACCTGAATCACATATAGTTTCGATTGCCGTTCCATCATTTACACTAATGAATATAGAGCGAGGATCGCCTGAAGAAAAACTCAGCGTCATGGTATATGCACCACCCTCAGCTACATTTACATCAGTGGTGAAGTAACCATTTCCATCTCCAATATTCCCTACCTGCTCCCCGCCAGAGCAAGCTCCACATTGCTGTATATCAGCATTACCGAATAATTCTCCGTCTTCCGCCTCGAAAGATAGGATTGGTGATTCTTGAGGCGCTATCGTAAAGAAATCAATGTCTGGCGCGTAATCTTGGTCATTGAAAAAACGGATTGTATTACTTCCCTGCGCTAAATCAATACTTACTCTTCTATCTGCGAAAATACCCCAATCCGCACTTTCACATACTGCTTCCACTGGCGTGTTGCCATTTGCGCTAATAAAAATGGTTCGAGGATCACCCGAAGAAAAACGAAATGTGAGGCTATAAGTACCAGCCTCACTTACATTTGTTTCGACAGTAAAGTAGCCATTAGACCCTTCACCAGGCCCACCCATATCACCAACATATTGTCCCTGCGAGCAAGAAGCACAATCTTTGACACTAGCCCCGTTAAACACTGTCCCATCTTCTGCCTCAAATCGAGTAGTCTGTGCTGTCAACAGAGCTGCTGATAAGACAAATATTATTAACAACGCTAATCTACGCTCCATTGATAACGCTCTATAAACAACCTTCAAGGTATCCAAAACTCTATATCTGCTACTGATTTCCATTTAATTCGATTTACAAATGTTAACTACCAATCCTCTATACACTAACTTAAGAGCGTTAAGCCCAGCTGAAATAAAAACACCGCTGGCCAACTAAAATGAAGATGCTTTTTTCTTTACGCTTCACTTTTTGAAAATTTTAGTCTTACATCTTTCACCTTCTGCACCAACTATATCCAACATATAGGCTCCTTCAACCAAGCTTTCTACAGAAAAGGTTTTTTTGGAAGAAACCATAAGGCTTTTCCCAGACAAACTGTAAACAGTAACCCTCTTAAAACCTGTCCAATCAATGGTCAGGAATGATTCCACTGGATTTGGGTAGATCCGCATTTCCTCAAGCGCTTTATTCAGATAGAGAACGGATCCTGCACTCGTCGTAATACTTATTGCTATTGGACTATTAAATGATTCATTTCCACTGGCATCTGTCGCACTAATGCTAAAGCTATAACTCGTACTCGCATCCAGATTCTCTGCTACAAATGAAGTCTCAACACCTGAGTTGGCAGTCAATGTCTCGGTGACATCACCATAGGTAATCTCATAAGTAACCTCACCAGAATCATCTGTGGCACTTAAGAGTAACTCGATAGTTGAATCTGTGATTTCCCCAGCCTCAGCAGTAAAATCCGTAGGACCTATAAGATCCGGTTCTTCAGCAGTGGTTGCTTGAATTGTCAAAGGGTTATTAGCCGATGCATTGCCGCTCGCATCTGATGCAGTAATACTAAAGCTGTAACTCGTATTCGCATCCAGACCATCTGCTACAAAGGAAGCCTCAATACCAGAATCGGCAGTCAAAGTTTCGGTGATATCGCCAAAGGTAATCTCATAAGTAACCTCACCAGAATCATCTGTGGCACTTAAGAGTAACTCGATAGTTGAATCTGTGATTCCCCCAGCCTCAGCAGTAAAATCCGTAGGACCTATAAGATCCGGTTCTTCAGCAGTGGTTGCTTGAATTGTCAAAGGGTTATTAGCCGATCCATTACCGCTAGCATCTGACGCAGCAATGCTAAAGCTGTAACTCGTATTCGCATCCAGACCATCTGCGACAAAGGACGCCTCAATACCTGAATCGGCAGTCAAAGTTTCGGTGATATCACCATACGTAATTTCATAGGTCACTTCTCCAGAATCATCCGAAGCACTAAGTAGCAATTCAATAGTTGAATCTGTGATTTCCCCCAATTCAGCAGTAAAACCCGTTGGTTGTTCTATGTCCAGATTTTTGTCTAGCTGTAACAGATCGAGGTTTGGTCCAAATCCATTTGCATTAAAAAATTTGATGATATTATTCCCTGGCTTGAGCGATATAGCCACCTCGGTGGACTTGAGCAAACCCCAATCACCTGAATCACCTATTACGTCTGTGGTATCGCTATCATTGACGCTTATGAATACTGATCTTGGATCACCCGACTCATAAGTAAGAATCATGGTGTAAGCGCCTCCTTCGGTTACGTTCAGTTCGTTTGATAAGAGGCCGTTTCCATCTCCGCCGATGTTCCCCACCTTATTTCCCCCCGAGCAATTACCACACGCTTGAATATCGGCGCTTCCAGATAAAATGCCATTCTCAGCTTCAAGAGAAATGGTTGGTGATGGATCTTTTTCAATCTCGAACCTGTCGATATTAGGCCCAAAACCCTCATCGTTGAAGAAACTTAAGTTGTTTGATCCGGCACTTAGAATAAGAGGTACTTCCGTAGTACCCACAATTCCCCAATTCCCAGAATAACAACTTACCTCAACAGTGTCGCCATTGTTTGTGCTAATAAAAATTGATCGCGGATCGCCGGATGAAAAACTAAGTGTCATTACGTAGGCTCCTGAGTCTGAAACATTAATCTCGCTACTGAAATTACCATTAGCATCGATGTTTCCTACTTGCTGACCTCCTGAGCATGCTCCACATTCTTGTATAGCAGCACTACCAGTCAGAGTCCCGGATTCCGCTTCATATGAAACACCTTGAATGGGATCCTCCTTCAATTCAAATTTGTCCAAATTAGGTGCAAAGCCAGTATCGTTGAAAAAACGGATGGAATTGTTTCCTGATTGCAAATTAATTGTGACCTCTTTGGTGCCAACCACTCCCCAAACTCCTGTATAGCCAATAACTTCTACGGCTTCTTGATCATTCACACTAATGAAAACTGATCTTGGATCACCTGCAGAATAACTAAGCTTCATTTTGTAAGCACCACCTGCTTCGACAGTTACTTCATTAGTCAAGACACCATTACCATCACCTATATTGCCAACCTGCTCTGCATTCGAGCATACACTACATTCCTGCACTGCTGCATTTCCAGATAAGGTTCCTGCCTCAGCTTCATAAATTAGCGCAGGAATAGGGTTTTTCTGTAAAGTAAACTTATCAATGTTAGGCCCAAATTGTCCGTCCTCCTCGTTAAAGAAGCGAATCGTATTAGCGCCAGCATTCAGACTTACCTCCAATTCACTCGTCCAAACAACATCCCAACTTCCAGAAAAGCAGACTAATTCCATAGGCTCTGTATCATTAACACTAATAAATATCGAGCGAGCATCCCCAGACGAAAAACTTAACTTCATCGTGTACTGACCCGCATAAGCCATATTCACTTGACTGGTAAAAAAACTACCAGGCTCAATACTTCCAATTTGCTGGCCACCTGAGCAGTCGTCACAGACTTGAGCTTCAGCGTTACCTGATAGCGTACCATCTTCGGCTTCATATATGATTTGGGCATGAAGCATATGAATTGACAAAAGAGCACTGAGTATAGATACTTGCCAGACTCTATTGAAAAGGACGAAGCTTATCGCCATTCTCCAACCAACCCTATCATTTCCTTTCTTATTTATTCTCATAGTCTATGACATTTGTTCTTCCTTTTCATTCGATTCAACTTACTTTAAAAAGGCCCACCCTTTAATTTAGTCCGTGTCTATTTGTGAAGGTCTACTCATAAGAACCCAACGATCAACTCGTTTTAGAAAATCGTATTCCCGAATATTAATAATTGGTTCAATACAACTGAAATTTATGGTTCTAATACTGCTGCTTTGACCCCATTTAGATTACACCCGATTTCTAATTATTTCGTTTATCTCTAAGTTTTTTCAGTCCATATATACCCCCCGCAGCAAGTAGCAGGGACAATCCACCATCAATAGGTGTGGCTGGTGGCGCTGCTTGAGCAAGAGCTGGAGGCAATACCATAAACACAAATACTATAAGTCCTGAAATTTTAATTATGGTTTTCATATTCTCTTCTATTAATGGTGATTATTGAATGACAAACTTGATGGCCTGATCATCGACCTTTAGGATATATACCTCGTTATTATTAAGTGATGGATTGATCACTGATTTACCATTTGAAAAAGTCACCTTATCACGGAACATCAATTGACCATTTAGAGTGTAGATACTTACTGCTTCAGTATTCTCTGAGTCAAAGTTGATGTTAAGCTCATTTACACCACCAAACACCTTCAGTTTACTGCTTAGGTTATCCACTGCCAGCACTCCAGCTGGCGCGAAAACTAGACTGAAACGCTTTGCAAAACTCGTCGTGCCAGTAGTGAAACTGATCTTCGAATCATTCGACAAATTGTGTGACTGTCCAGTCATATTATCGATTAATCTTACCACCATCCCATCGAATGCTTCGAACTGCTCCACTCCAATGACATAATTACCTGACTCTGACAAATCCATACCCAATTCCAATTCGATAGGCTGGCCAGAAACCTGAGGCAATCCCTGAATGGCATAACGTTCATCTTCAATCATACTGTAGAAGGAGATTTTTTCATTGTTCGAAAACTTCTTGGCATCAAGTGAATAGTCCTTATCAAACGTGGCATCAGCTGTTAGTCCAACCAGCGTTTCGTTGTATAAACCATTACCAGATAATGACAGCTTCAACAGCTGTCTTTTATCATTCGCCTTTCTGTAAAAATTATTGTCACTATTCGCTCCAGAAGACACATCCTGCATGTCAGGTTCAAATTGCACTGTAGAACCTGACCCAGAAGCTTCCACAAAAAAGCCCTGCATGGTGCCGATATAACCATTTTCAGCTGGCGTAGAAGTTTTAGTACCATCGAATGAATCATTTAGCGTATTGACAGTTACTCCTAAACTATTGACAACAATATAGTCTCCACCTCTATCTGAACCATTGTTTCCATTGCCATCATCCCACAGGTAAATGGCACCAGTGGTACTATTGGCATTGGTTGTGTTACTTAAAAATTTAGACATAGATATGGCTGCTGTATATGGGTTCGCTACGAGGTTAAAACCAGCCCCAGTACCACCAGATGAAATAGCTGCAGTTTGAGATCCCACAACTGGGGCTCCTGTTATAGAAACGGCAACTGACGCGTCAGAAGTATTATATCCCACGAAATAGCCTTTACCAGCCGTCATATTTCCTGTTGGGACTTCCCACATGCCATTAGACTCATTGAATGTATAAAGATAATCTGCTGACAGATCGTCCACGGTGGCACCCTCAACTGGGGCACCAAGTATACTATAACCTTGATTCCCCTTACTGTTTCTTGAAACAGTCATAGAAGAGTTACCACCAATTGCAGTTCCAAAAATGGCCAATGAGGCTCCTGAATTTATGTCCACTTTACCAGTGGACTCTATGATAATATCCTTGACAGCAAAGTCACCAGAAACAACTAGAGCATTTGCGTCTGGTACAAGCACATTCTCTGAAGATGTAGGTAATTCACCTCCATCCCAATTTCCTTGGGTTCCCCAATTGGTATTCACATTACCATACCAAGCAATTATTTTTTCTTCCAGTTCAAACTTGTCAATATTTGGACCATTCCCCCCATCATTAAAAAACTTGATGGTATTATCACCGGCATTTAGCTTTAGTGAAACTTCAGTGGTGTTAACCAGATCCCAATCACCCGAATAACAGTTCAACTCAACAGCGTCTCCGTCATTTACACTAACAAATATGGATCGCGGATCTCCTGAGACAAAGCTCAGCTTCATTACATAAGATCCAGCTTCAGATACATTTACCGTATTGGTAAAGAAATTTCCACTGGAAATATCTCCAACTTGTTGACCTCCTGAGCATGCCTCACAGCCTTGCATGGCAGCATTTCCAGTCAATGTACCCGCCTCCGCTTCATAAGAAACACCAGCGCTGTAATCCCTTACAAGTTCGAATTTGTCTAAATTTGGCGCAAAATTATTATCATTGAAAAAACGAATAACATTGTCGCCTTCTGCCAATGTAAGTGAGACTTCTTTCGTACCAACTACACCCCAATCTCTTGTATGACCGATTACTTCTACAGCTTCACCACTTCCAACTCTGATAAATACAGATCTCGCATCACCGGATGAGTAACTAAGTGTCATGTTATACAGCCCACCTTTGCTAACGTTCACGGTGTTCTCTAAATAATTTCCACTATTACCGCCAATATTTCCTATCTGATTGCCTCCAGAGCATGTATTGCAACTTTGGCTCTCTGCATTACCCGCAGTAGTCCCTGATTCTGCCTCAACAGACATACCAGGCATTGGATTCTGCTTAAGCGTAAACTTATCTATATTAGGTCCAAACCCCGATTCATTGGAAAAGGCAATCGTATTTGAACCAGCATTTAAATTCACCTCCACTTTTGAAGTCCAAATGGTACCCCAGTCACCAGAGTCACACACTAACTCTGTGTTGTTTCCACCATTTACGCTGATAAATATTGAACGTGGATCACCTGATGCATAACTTAATGTTAAAGTATATTGACCAGCATAAGTTACATTCACAGTACTTGTAAAGAAATTACCAGGAGAAATGTTCTCTACTTGCGCTACTGAGCAGTCTCCACAACTCTCGTTCACTACAATACTACTGCCTGATCGCGTTCCATCTTCTGCTTCGTAAGTGAAGACTTGTGCTTGAGATAGATTGAAAGACAGTAAGCCAATCAATAATAATAATGGTGATATCCCATTGGCAAATACGGCTTTAAATACCGTTTTCAAACCAGGGTTTCCGTTGTTTTGGTTGTGCATTTTCATCGTATTTAGATTTTGTTCTGTATTATTTTCTTTTTCATAGACTTGGTCAATTTGTTGCTTCGATCGAAAGTATTACACTTGATCGTTGATTATCTAATTTAGGATTAAATCCCACTGTCATTAAAAATTCTCCTGAGTAAGTTGACTCTCCTTTAAGAGCACTCTCACTGTCAGGATATAAGTTGATTTCTTTTACCTTGTATTGCTTAGTCGGGTCAAGTCCTTTCCACACAATAGGGAGGCGACTCTTAACATCATATCGGCTGTTGACCAGGTAATTAAAAACCACACCGGACGACCGATTATCATCGACGTACATCAAAGACGCTACGTCGTTTTCTTTTGGATCAGATAACCTGTATAGGTCTCCTTGCCAGATAATATCCTTAATTGTATCGTAATTTTTAACAGCACTTTTCGCAAAGGACAGATCCTTTTCTTCCAGTTCATTGACTACAATATCAAACCCTAGTTTCCCCATCATAGCCACATCCGTTTTGAATTTCAAAGGCTGTGATCCCCATTCTGTTACATGATTGGCTGTGCTTATGGCTGGGTAGAAATGTGAGTATTCCCATTGCATGAATATTCGTTCTAAAGGGTCAGTATTGTCACTAGGCCAGAATTCCGTAAAGAACTCCAATGCTCCATAATCCACTCGACCACCCCCACCGGAACATAGCATGATCGGAATTTTTGGGTATTTTTCGCGTACTCTTTTCAATACATCATAAAGCCCTTGTACATATTTGATGTACAGATGGGATTGCTTTTTGAGATAGGTAGAGTGCGCATTGTAAATCAAAGAATTTGCATCCCATTTGATATAAGCTAGATCAGGGTTATCCGAGAGTAGATCATTGACCACACCAAAGACAAAATCTTGAACATCCGGATTACTGAGATCAAGTACCAATTGATTTCTGAAATAATATTCGTTGCGCTTTGGTTGTTTTATCACCCAATCAGGGTGCTTCTTGTAAAGTTCACTTTCTGGGTTTACCATTTCAGGCTCTAGCCAAATCCCAAACTTGACACCATGCTTGGAAGCCTCAGAGACCAATGAAGCCACACCATTTGGTAGTTTTTTCTTGTTTTCCTGCCAGTCACCTAAGCCTGCATCATCATTGTTTCGTGGGTGTTCATTACCAAACCAACCATCATCTAATAAGAATAAATCAACATCCAAATCTTTAGCATCCTTAATCAACTCAAATAACTTGGACTCATCAAAATCGAAATAGGTAGCCTCCCAATTGTTGAGTAACGTGTATCTAGATCCCTCTCCGTCGGCAATTTTGAATTCCCTTGCCCAATCATGTAGCCTTCTAGAAGCAGACCCTTTACCATTTTGCGAAAGAATATGTATAAACTTAGGTGTTTCGAATACCTCCTTAGGAGCTAGCGAATATGCAGAGGCATAGCTATTCATGCCAGAGATAATTCTTAGGTTGTCTTGAAAATCCAACTCCAGATCAGTACGAAAATTACCACTCCAAGCCAATGCACCATAAAGGACCGTACCCTCCTCTTCAGTAGCAGGCTGATCAAGAGAAACCATGAAAACTGAAGGCTGGAATAAATTTGCCCGTGTTCCTAGTTTCGAATCTAAAACTTTGATACCATGTGTCAATTTTGACTCTTCAGGACGCATTTCCTTGGCCCAGTCACCATGGTATTGCGTGAGGTAATACTCCTTGGCCTTTAAGTGCAAGTTAGCTGAAGCGAATTTCGTGAGGGTAACATCACGTTTTTCCGTGTGACTGATCGAAGACCACTGCTCTATCACGTCCTGCTTTTCGAAAGCTTTGTAGTGTAAAACCACATGGAGAGGATATACCTCGTCTTTGAGCATTATTTCATATTTGATTACGTTTTGCTCTGGAGTTTTAACGCTGTGAGAAACGTATTTCAAATTTAACGACATGTTACCATCAGCATGGACTACCGATAAGGCAGGTTCAGCAAGGTTTCTAGATCCTGAAGGCGTATATGCCGAATTCAGCATTTTAGAGTAATCATCAGGTTGATTATAGCTTTGGGCTATGAGATTGTATTCTTCAGTATTTTGAAGTTTACTGCCGTAATAAACCATTTTCAACTCACTCCAACCATCAACATTTAGTATCAAGGCATTATTCTCAGTCTCAATTGCAATAATCTTTTGACTGAAAAGAGGGTTCCAGACCAAAAGAAGGAGCAGAAGAAATAAATACTGTATGTGCTTCATGTGTTTTTAAAATTATTATTTATGCCTTGATGATTAATAACCAGGGTTTTGATCTTCCTCATTTATTGCCTGATTCTGTTTGATTTCCGACTCTGGAATCGGATACCGTACGTGAAATGGCTGCAGTGTGCCTGATTCATTAGCCCACGGATTATGTTCCGAAACACGCTCTATCAAATTCCCCGTGCGGATCAAATCCATTCTTCTCCAACCCTCAAATGCCAGCTCACGCATTCGTTCATCTAGCATATTGTCCCGAAACTCATCCTGTGACATATTAACCCATGCATTCTCATCGGGTAAAGTGCCTCCGAACGCCCGTGCTCGTACTGTCGAATTGACTAACTGAATAGCCTCACCTGTTCTTCCAAGCTCGTTTAAACATTCTGCTTTATTAAGTAAAATATCCCCAAGGCGCAAGAAGTAAATCATCCCTCCTGAGTACCAGAAGTTTTGCGAACCTTGCGTTCTGATGTCTTCGTACTTTTTAGTATGCGGTTCCAACTCATCAGGTTGATTTGTCCATGTTATTGTTGGGACTCTACCATCTGGCAATACGAAATTCTCACGAATACTAGCAGCTTTGCGGGTATCCCCTGTCTCTCCTACCCAAATATCGGTGTGATAATATTCGGTGGGTACTGCCAGATCATAACCACCAAAATAGGTGTTGGCATCTACATCTGCCACAGCACGCGAGCCCGCTTGATGCTGCACCTGATTATTGTCTGGTTCAATATTATTAAACTGAAATCCATAAATGACTTCACTTGAGTTCTGATCCAATAAAGTATTGAAAAGGTCGCCATAGTTTGGCAGAAGTGAATACTTTGGGATAGCTAGGTCGAAGTATTCAAGAGCTTTTTGATAATCCCGAACGTTGGACTCCTCGGGTGCATACATATATACTTTCCCCAACAAGGCCTCAGCAGCACCTTTGGTGGGAAACCTCTTATCACTCTGCGTAATTGGCAGAAATTCTACAGCCAGTTCCAGATCGCGAATAATAAAGTTATAAACATCCGCTAATGGCTGCCTCGCCTCAAGCGTATTTCCCTGCTCTACAATGGGGATTGGCCCCCAAAGCATGGCTAATTCAAAATTGACAGCAGCGCGCAAAAATGCCGCTTCAGCACTCAGTTGATCGGTCTGTGCAAAAAAGACAGCTTTAGAGGCAGCACTCACAATAGGCCATCTCTTATTCCATTCTCCAGCAATGACAGAGTTGGTTGGGTTCAATGCGCCATTGTATTTATCTAAAGCGGCTTGAACATTATTTTCCTGTACCTGCTGACCACCTTGCTGTGCTTCGTCAGTACCCATGGTGAAGTAAAGAGCACTACGGTCCTTTCTCGTGTCCCTCCACTGCGTGTAAAGACCCGCAACAAGTAATTGTAAGCTTTCTTGATCACTGTAGACCTCTTCTTCAGTAAGACTTGTATTCGGTTCTTCCACCAGAAAACCCGATGAACAAGAGGTCATCATCAACGCAAAAAAAGAAGCTACGACTAATTTTATAGTATCTAAGTTTTTCATCTTTTCAACATTTTCTTTTCAATCTCTTTATTCAATTTTTATTTAAAAACTGATATCTGCTCCAAAAACTAACATTCGAGAGGTTGGATAGAAATCTCCATTTTCCGGATCATACCCTTTGTATTTGGTCCAAGTAACCAAATTGTTTCCCGACGCGTAAATCCTTGCATTTCCTACTCCTACCGTGTTAGTAATGAGCTTTGGTAGAGTATAGGACAAAGTAATGGTCGCTAATCGCACAAAAGATGCGTCTTGAATCCCCCAAGAGGTTTCACCAGCTGTAAATCGGGCAGCATTGTCATAGGTTGCTCTCGGTATATTGGTATCAGTATTGGTTGGTGACCATCGATTTAACATATCATTATGAGCTGGCCCAAAACCAGTTCCCGCCATCAATTGCTCGTAAAAACCACTTATCCTTTTCGCTCCGTAGGAGTATGTAAAAACTGTATTAAGGCTCAATCCTTTCCAAGAAGCTCGGGAGGAGAAGCCACCATAGAATTTGGGATCCTGCGTACCTACGATCACCCTATCGTCCTCATCAATGATACCATGACCAGGTTCTCCGGGAGCTTGCTGATCTCTGGGGAGTATATCTCCAGGTCTCAAGGTTTTCCCTGGTAATTGAAGGCTGTTCACGTACTCCATGTCTTCTGGTTGGATGATCCTATCAAACTCCCACATGTAGATCGAGTTGAGTGACTCACCCAGAAAAAGATTGCCTGTACGCTGGATTTCAGTCCCGGTGAACCCTCCAAAATTGAAGATTGCATCGACATCTTGAAAGAGTTGGGTGACTCGATTTTGATCTCTAGAAAGGTTTGCCGAAATATCCCATTTGAAATTTGATTTATCGACCAAGATCGCAGATGCTGATAGCTCAAACCCTCGGTTAGTTAACTCACCAATATTTTCAATGGCCTCATTATAGCCTGTTAGGGTGGAAAGGGTCCGTCGCATTAAGAGATTTGAATTTACAATATTGAAATACTCAGCTGTAAATTGTACTCGGCTATTGAGCATGCTCAAATCAATCCCAACATTTAGTTGCCTTTGGCTTTCCCAAGTGAGTGCCTCAGTACCTCTCAACCCAGTAGAGTTAAAGGACACTGTCTCGTTAGCAAATGCAGGACGATATAAACTTAAAAAAGCAAAATTTGGTATCGTTTGATTACCCACAGAACCATACCCAGCCCTTAACTTAAGCATATCAAAAAAAGACTGGCTTTGCATGAAACCCTCGCTAGTCATATCCCATGAAAGCGCAAGAGATGGGAATAGACCCCATTTATAACCCTCAGCAAACTTGGAAGAACCATCGTATCGGGCAGTCGCCGTTACAAAGTACTTATTATCAAAATTATAATTAACCCGAGCCAAGTAAGACATCAAAGTAGCTGCGCTAAAATCAGAACCTAAATTGAAATTAGGTTTATCAAATGCTCCTCCCAGATCATAATAACTAAAATTATCTGTGGGAAAATCTCTTGCAGAAAGGTTCGTGTAGTTAAACTCGTCTCTGCTCAGACTGGTGGCGAGCAAAACAGTATAATTGTGCTTTCCAAAACTCGATTTGTAACTAATTGAATTGTCCCATTGATAATAAGTCGTCTTGTCAAAATTGTGTATTGCCCTCCCCAAATAAGAATCTCGAAGAGCTTGCTGAATTCCTCTCGGTGTATATTCGTAATATTCCTGATTTGATATATCAACAGCAAAGGTGGTTCTCATGCTGAGCCCGGGAATTGGGGAATAGTCAATATAGTTTGAAGAGGAAAACTTGTTTACTATTCGATCCTTCCGAATATTTAAACTGTTCAAAGGGTTTTCAGAATTGATATCCCAATTATCCCCCCAAGCAAGGAATAAAGTATCTCCGTATTGACCAATAGGTAGCAAAGGGTTTGCGGCCCGAGCAACACTGAACACTGATCCATCTACTTCCTGATTTTCAAGTCGGGTAAAAGCTGTATTCGATCCTACCTTCAAGTTAGATTTCACCGATTGCTCTACGTTCAACCTACCCGTGATTCGCTGACTTGATGAGTTTTCGATCAACCCTTCTTCGTCAATATATCCAAAACTTGCAAAAAAAGAACTGTTTTCGGAACCTCCAGAAAAACTCGCCGAATGGTTTTGTTGAACTGCTTGATCTCTTGAAACCTCTCTCAACCAGTCATAACTTCTACCCTGCTCCATTGAATTCCTTTCATAATCAGCAAACCAAGCCGAGTTATCGCCTATTAACTGAGAATTGATGAACTCTTCTTTGGGAGCATTAGGGTATTGAGAAAAATAATTTGCTGCTATAGATGAGTTAGCCAAAGCATCAATCCGCAGTTGATACATGTCACTGGCTCCAAGTGTCAAATCTTCATTGATGAAACTACTAAAACCAACCCACGTCTTATAATTTAATTGTCCTTCTCCTTTTTTACCCTTCTTAGTCGTAACAACCACTACCCCATTTGCTCCACGTGACCCATAAAGAGCCGTGGCAGATGCATCTTTCAGTACGTTAATCGACGCAACATCATTGAGATTAATGAGATTAAAGTCATTGTCCATAATGATACCATCCACGACAAAAATTGGGTTTCCACCATATTGAATGGAGTTATTACCTCGAATACGAATACTCGCATACCCGCCTGGAGTTGGATTATTCTGTATAAAAACACCAGCAGCTCTACCCTGCAACGCATCATTTATATTAGTTACAGGTCTTTCTTCTAGCGTTTTTGAATTCACACTGACCACTGAACCAGTCAGGTCACTTTTTTTAAGGCTAGTCCCTACTACTACAATTTCATCGAGAGCATCAGTATCCATGATTAAAGAGGTATTAATCTCTGTTTGGCCATCAATAGGAATTTCTATATTTTGAAAACCAACATATGAAAAGGTTATGGTTGCGTCTATTGGGGCTTTAAGAGAATAATTACCCTCTATATCAGTAGTCGTACCAAGCATGGTTCCTTTCAAAAGAACCGTGACACCAATTAGTGCCTCGCCTTGTTCATCCGTAACAGTTCCCGATACCAATATTTTGTTTGAGTTGCTGTCTTGTGCTGAAGCTATTCGCAAGTATAACATGAGCGGAATCAGCACTAGGTACCTGTAATGGCTGTATTTTTTCTTCATCTTTTGTTAACACGTAGGGAATAACCTAAATCTATACTGCTTGATGTGATGTTATAAAAAGAAATTGACTTTTTATATCTGTACTATTCTATTCTATATTTCAAAATTATATACTAAAATGCTATTATCCAAAGAGTCACATAATTTTAGGCCTTTTTTAGGTGGGTGAATTATAAATATTGTAGAATATCAATTTAAGAAATGCCTATCGGAGAAAAAAGAGCGAACACTGCAATCATCATAAGAATTAACGCGAAAGCTACCCAATGTCTATTTTTCCAAGGTATAACTTGGCTTTCAACATGATTGGCTTTCTCTAAGACAAGGGCCGGTGAGACTCTGCCTGAGATCAGAAGGAATAGAGAAGTGATTGCAAACAAGAAGAATAAGGTATGAAGGAAGTGGATTTCTAAATCCAAAACATAAGTGAGAATGAAATAAGTAATTAGAAAAAACAATACGCCAGAGTTAGCCGCCTTCGGTGACGACCGCTTTACGAAAAACCCGAATAAAACGATAGTAAAGACAGGCACAGAGAACATCCCAGCGAGTTTTTGTAAATAAGTATAAAATCCAGTGTCGGAAAAAAAAATGAAAGGGGCAGAGAACATGACTAAAAGAGAGACAATAATCTCAAAATACTTACTACTTCTTATTAGCTCCTTATCTGAAACTTCCTTCCCTTTCGAATTTTTAAATGGCTTATAAAAATTCAAGGTAAATAAAGTACTGCTACTTGTGAGCCCTGCATTGAAAGTGGTCAAGGCAGCACCAAAGACCACTGCGCCGGTTAAGCCAGTCATTAGGGAAGGAAGGGTAGCATTAACTACTCTAGGAAACACCTCCGCAGTATTGATAAGATCAGAAAATATTAACACTCCAATAATTCCAGGCACATTTATCAGAAAAGGAGATAGCAATTTTCCAACACAGGCTAACGCCATACCTTTTTGGCTTTCAGCTAGATTTTTGGCTGTTAAAGCCTGCTGAACTATGTATTGCTCCATACCCCAGTAATAAAGATTCATGATGAACATTCCAGTAAAAATCGTCATGAAAGGCACTTCATCATTCGGTCCTCCTATGCTATTTAGTTTATCTCCGCTATTCGCTAACATATACTGAATACCTTCATACCAATCTCCATCTCCCAAATATTCAAAACCATAATATGGAATAGCTAAGCCAATAATCAGAAGTCCAACGCTCAAGACTGTATCCGAAACCGTAATGGCTCTCAGACCACCCAATATTGTGTATGCAGCTCCAATACTACCTATAATCCAGACTACTATCCAGATTTGAACCCAATAGGAGATACCTGTACTGTCAAAGATTCCTAAAATACCAATACATGCAATGGCTCCTCCATACAAGGCAGAGGGTAATAAATTAACTAGATAACTAGCCAAAAAAATCACTGATACCAGACGCTTGGTGGATGGGCCATAGCGCTTCTCCAAAAAATCAGGAATAGTCATGGTTCCTGTCTTAAAATAAACAGGAAGCATAAATTCAGAGACCAACAAAATCGCAAAAACGGAACTAACACCCCATGCAATTACACTCATGTTGTTGATGAAAATTGATTCATTTTCACCAATAAACTGATTTGCACTGATATTACTCAAAAACAGTGCTCCACCAACTATCAAAAAGTTATTACTTCGATTGGCAAAAAAGTGACCTTCTGTGGTGGTGGTAGTATTTCTCTTGGTATTGAGATATGAGATGATCGCAACTGAGCCGGTAAGGCCAATAAAGCTAGCCAGAACAATATGATCCATACTAAAGGGAGTTTCTGTCAATTAAGACCGTAGGTATAATCTTTTTAACTTTTTCCGCTTTCTCACTTAGTACCCATGTTGCTGCTTCCTTTCCCATCTCAGCAAAATCAGTAGAAAACGTAGTGATTCCATCAAAGATGATCTCTTTAACGATATCATCATTATGAGAAATAAATCCAACGTCTTTACCCAACTCAAAACCCTTCAGCTTGGCATCCTTTAGCATCGAAAATAGTTCTAGGTTATTAATTGTAAAATAAACCTTACCTTTTTCAAGCCCCCCTTTTTTATAACTTTCCTCAATAACGCTATCGATTTGAAAGTCATTGACAAATTCGTTGAATGAACTCAATATATCCTGCGGATCCGCAGAAGATTGTCTAAAATAAAAAACCAGTTGATCGTACTTCTTAATCTTGTCAGCCAATGCTTCAAAAGCTCGATAGGATGATTCCTTAAATTCCTGAGCTATGTAATTATAATCCTCCTCAGTCTCAATATACCGGTCAACTAGCAATACTCTATTGGTCGGGAGTGATTTTAGAAGCTGTTTTGTTCTGGGATCAGGAATAGAGGCAATCACATACATTCCATATTTGCCACTGACATCTTCAACGATACTTTTAAAAGATCCCCAATTGTAGTGATGGAAATAAATATCTAATTGCACATTTTCTCCCAGCCCCTTTCGGAAATTTTCATAGAATGTTTCCTGAAATGTATCAAATGCATAAAGAACAAGTGCCACTTTAATCGTTTGATTGGAATTTTTCGAGGCTACAAAGTATCCTACTCGATTCTTAGATTCCACTACCCCCTTATGCACTAATTCTTGATAGGCGCTGGCAATGGTTTGTCGAGCAAAACCCAGCTCCTTTATCATGCTATTCACAGATGGCAAAGGATCATTCTTTTTTAAGATATTTTCATCAATCGCATTCAGAATACCATTGACTATTCGATCATTTTTTGAAAATGTATTAACAAATTCAAGCTTAATAATTTCTTGAAATACTTTCTTCATTTTATTGGCTGAATTCATGAAAAATTGTTTCAATAAGTTCTCGAAATTACAATTTACAAGGGAAATTTTTCAAAAACTTCAGTAACCGACTCATTTCAACTAGACTTAGCTCATAATCCAGCTAAGATATTTTAAGTTTATTTGACTCTGGGGTTCTTAACAAGTAAACCCTAAAAAGAACACCAAATAATGTAGCGAGAACTATTCAGTGCTTACAAAATGCCCAAACAGCATGGTAAATAAGCCAAATTTCTTCTTCGGGCGATGAAGAAATTCAGCACTTGAAATGTTCAACGAAACAAAAAATAATAGCCTCTTTTAAACGTTTCCTTGAAAAATCGTATTTACTCCCTTAAAGACCAATCATTTGATTTCACACTATATCATAACGCTTTGGATAGGATTCGGCGCATTGCAAACCAACGAACATGCTGTTTCCATCACTTTCAATAACCTACCGTCCAATAAGGGTAAAATTGCGCTTGCCGTATATCGTCCATCTGATGAATTTTTGAGTGACAATCCATATCGAAGTAAGCTCATTCCTGTTGATAGTGAACAACCTGTTTTAAATACTACCCTGCCCAGTGGAGTCTATGCCATAAGCCTGTATCATGATGAAAACAACAATGATCAATTGGATAAGTCGATGGTAGGACTTCCCAAAGAAGGTTATGGCTTTTCCAACGACGCTATGGGCCTGTTTGGGCCTCCAAGCTTCGAAAAGGCCTCATTCAAGGTTACCAATGACACCTCATTCGTCATTACTATTCAGAATTGAAACTTCAATAATCATTGGTCAGAAAGCATGACCAAACGATTATTCCTATCATATTCCCTCAATTAATTTGAATAGAATGCCTGTAGTTGTAATTTGAATGAATTTTTAGAAAACAATGAATGATGCTCCGCCCATAGAAAATTTTTTTAGTTTTATTGCAGGTAGGCTACCTGATGAGTACGGCTCAAACGACCGAGCGAAAATTATTGCGATCAATACCTTCCCAATATTTTTGATTCCACTACTCGTCTATTTTTTGATTTTCGTGAATACAAAAAGTAGCTATACCCTTTCGGCAACAACTACAGTAACTTATACTATTAAGTTTGGTGCCGGTTTTACTCAACATATTCAGGAAATTTGATTGGGCTCAAACAACCTATACTTTCCTATCTACCATATTCGTACTAATCTGTGGCTGGCTACTCGGCAAAGAGGTAGGTGTTCAGTATTTCTTCATCGTCCTCTATGGCTACCCTTTCATCTTTTTTAAACCCAAGCATTTTAAAAAAACGATCACTTTTCTGATCTACAATACCTCATGTCTCATTTATTTCGAGTTGGCCGAACCGCTCATACCACAGATACAGCTTTCACCAGAAACTAATGATCAGCTGCAGGTCATTGTGTTATCTGTCCTACTTATTTTCTGCGCTGTTATCATCACAGGGTTTTATTTTCTGGTCAAAAAGAATGAAGAAAGGTTGTCAATTAAATCCTCAGAGCTCGAAAAGGCTTATGGAATGAAGCAAGAATTTCTATCGACTATGAGCCATGAACTGCGCACGCCACTCAATGCTGTAGTGAGTATCACTTCCTTACTTGAGGACAGTCCCAACCAAAAAGACAGTAAAAAACTCATTAAACTACTGAAATTCTCGGCTAATAACTTGCTCAGCATCATCAATGACATTCTTGATTTTAGCAAGTTAGAAGTGAGTAAAATTCAGCTTGACAACAGACCACACGAATTAAAAAAACTATTGCGAGAAATCAGGGACACCTATAAAAATCTTGCTGACGAAAAAGGATTAGCCATAAAATTGAATATCGGTGAAGATGTTAGCGAAATCTACAAACTCGATGATGTCAAAATAGGCCAAATTCTTGGAAATTTGATTGGCAATGCCATCAAGTTTACCAATTTGGGTCGCATTACCATTCAAGTGAGCAAGGTCTCCCAAAATGGTTCCCATGACATTATTCGGTTTGAAATAATAGATACTGGATCAGGTATTCCGGAAGCTGAATTAGCCTCCATATTTGAAAGCTTCTCACAAGTAAAATCAGAGACTACCCGTCAAAAAGATGGTACAGGCCTAGGCCTAGCCATTACAAAAAGACTCCTTAAATTATACGATGCTGAAATCAAAGTTGAAAGCACTGTAGGAAAGGGATCTGTTTTTTCTTTCGAAGTATCCCTCAAACGAGGTGGTCAAATAGTGAAAATTGAAGAAGAAAAAATAGATTCGCTTTTAAACAAGACTATTCTGCTGGTCGAAGACAATGCCATCAATGCGATGGTAGCGCAAAAACTGCTCACATCTTGGGGAATTGTCGCTATTAAAGCAATGAATGGTCAAGAGGCTATCGATAAGTGCATAGAAGTAGAATATGATCTGATCCTCATGGACTTGCACATGCCCATAATGGATGGCTTTAATGCTGCGAAGCATATTCGAAATGATGAAAACATCAATATGTATACACCGATTTTTGCATTGACAGCCGATGTTACGGGTGAAACAAATAGTACGTTCAATAAATATTTTGATGGCTTTTTAACAAAACCGATTCAAAAAGATAAACTTCGAAAATTACTAGTCGAACAATTCTCTTAAGCTGCTAGGTAGCCCGAGTTTGCAACATCCTGTCACTCATTTTATTTAACAAAAACTGAATGAAAGCGAGGTTTTTATATTTTCTGAAAAAAATTGAATTTTGATCCAAGCACCTCTTTCTCAATAGCTTGCATTTTTTCATTGAATAACTACACTAAAATTCGAGCTAGACTGTCGCAGATCATATAAATTTAACCTGAAAACGATTGCACCCTTATTAAACCACATTTCTCAAAAATGAATAAAGTATATAAAAATGCTGAAGAAGCCATCTTTGATATTAAAGATGATATGACGCTGATGCTGGGAGGATTTGGCCTCTGCGGAATCCCAGAAAACGCGATTTCCGCACTAGTCAAAATGGGCATTAAAGGACTCGTCTGTATTTCAAATAATGCAGGAGTGGATGATTTTGGCCTGGGTTTACTCCTCAAAAAAAAGCAAATCAGAAAAATGATTTCCTCCTATGTCGGAGAAAATCAAGAATTTGAAAGGCAAATGCTGTCCGGCGAGTTAGAAGTGGATTTAATACCTCAGGGTTCCTTGGCCGAAAGATGTCGCGCTGGTGGAGCAGGTATTCCAGCCTTTTTTACTCCAGCAGGATTTGGAACAGAAGTAGCCGAAGGTAAAGAAGTCCGGGATTTTAACGGAAAACCACATATTCTGGAATCCGCCTTGACCGCAGACTTTGCGATTGTAAAAGCCTGGAAGGGTGACCGATTTGGTAACCTTATCTATAAAGGAACCGCCAGAAATTTCAACCCTCCGATGGCCATGGCAGGCAAAATAACCATCGCAGAAGTAGAGGAACTTGTGGCGCCCGGCGAGTTAGATCCAAACTACATACATACTCCCGGAATATTTGTACAAAGAATTTTTCAGGGAAAAGATTACGAAAAGCGCATTGAAAAAAGAACAGTAAGATCCAAAAGCCATGTTGAATAAAGAAGGGATAGCAAAAAGAATCGCACAAGAACTTGAAGATGGTTGGTACGTGAATTTAGGTATTGGTATACCTACGCTCGTCGCAAACTATGTTCCTGAAGGTATCAGCGTTGAGTTTCAGTCTGAAAATGGAATCTTAGGCATGGGGCCTTTTCCTTATGAAGGAGAAGAGGATGCCGATATGATCAATGCAGGAAAGCAAACGGTAACCTTACTGCCTGGCGCGACCATATTTGACTCAGCTACCAGTTTCGCCATGATCAGAGGCCAACATGTGCAGTTGACTGTACTTGGTGCCATGGAAGTGTCTGACTCTGGAGACATTGCCAACTGGAAAATACCAGGAAAAATGGTGAAAGGAATGGGCGGTGCAATGGATCTTGTCGCCTCTGCCGAAAATATTATCGTGGCTATGATGCATACCAACCGTGAGGGTGAATCAAAATTGCTAAAATCATGCACCTTGCCACTTACAGGGGTAAAATGTGTGAAAAAAGTCATTACCAACCTCGCAGCGCTTGAGATCACCAATGATGGATTTAAACTGCTAGAAAGAGCACCCGGTGTGACGGTACAAGAAATTATTGATGCCACGGAAGGAAAACTTATTGTGGAGGGAGAAATCCCTGAAATGAAGGTTTAACAGATGAAAATTGGTTAGTAGCCCATCAAAATTTTTTCTTTTTCAAGAATTCGATTGATATGATCAACTTCTTGCGGGCTCAAAACGGACTTCCAATTACCCACTGAAGAAGTAAAGATGTTTTTCTTCAAATTCGAATGTTGAGGCTCCTGATGCAAAGCACTGGAAAAT
The DNA here is from genome assembly GCA_040218415.1 of Cyclobacteriaceae bacterium. Classification (GTDB taxonomy): domain Bacteria; phylum Bacteroidota; class Bacteroidia; order Cytophagales; family Cyclobacteriaceae; genus JAVJRN01. The sequence goes on along the minus strand of JAVJRN010000081.1, from coordinate 257,915 downwards.
GTCGCTGATGGGTAACTCAACATTCGATCTTCAAAGTCGACACCTAAGAACTCGGTGAGCGCTTTTAAGTAATTGCTTGGATCATTGACCAAGTCTTCATATCGGACAAGCATGAGGTTACTGCTGTCCTTCATGTTGTTATAAATTTTGACAGTCTGCTTCCAGAAACTCGCAGCGTTTTCAACCTTCACTAAATCACCGAAAGCCTCCGCAGTTCCTGATTTATAGGAAGCGACCACATCCAATGGATGGCGTACTAAAAAAACATATTTCGCCTGTGGAAATACACTGGAAATCTCCTTGATGTATCGGCTATTTTGTGGTGTGGTGTCTCCCCAATATACTTTAGAAGTATCGGAAAAAGTTGATCGATATACATGATCTATGGCTTTTTGTAGTGACCTTTCTTTCAAATAAATCAAATCGCTCAACACTCTGCGATCAAATTTATCCCAAGTATGCACACCATCTTCGACATAAAGCTCGCCACCGATCACCTTCATCAAATCCCTCCAATTCAGGAAATTGTAGAGCTTGTACTTTATGATCGATTGCCCAAGAAAATTTTGTTCGGAGGGTAATGATAATTTGGAATGCTGATTTAATATTCGGTTGAGCAAAGTGCTTCCATTTCTACCCGAACCAAAGACGAAAAATGGCTGAAACTCAAGTGTTCCTTTTATGGGATGCTTTGCAGGAAGTATGTTTGACAAACTGCTTAAAAACCTTGCTAACTTGATTCTTCTCATATTTGCCCTTTAAGCATTTTTATGACGCCTCTTCCACTTGTAACGGTAATTTGTCTTTGCCATAACCATCAACCATTTGTCAGATTCGCACTAGAATCTGTGTTGGCACAAACTTACAAGAGAATAGAGTTAATTATTGTCGATGATGGCAGCAGCGATGGCAGTAAAGAGGAAATTCTTCAATTCATTTCAGAAAAGGGTAAATATTTATTTTTAAACAACCCCGAACCGAAAGGTAATTGCAAAGCATTTAATGAGGCATTTGAACAATCAAAGGGTAGTTATATTATCGATTTAGCCGCAGACGACATGCTACTCCCTAAAAGAATAGAAGAAGGCATCAATGATTTTCTAAATACTTCTCAAAATACGGGCATACAGTTTACCGATGCTTTTATCGCAGATGAAAATGGAACCATTCGAAACACATTTTATCATCGAGACCAAGCCGGAAACATAACCAACCCACCAGCTTCGGGTGACATTTTCAGAAAAATCTTACAGAGCTATTTCATTTGTCCGCCCACCATGATGATTAAATCGTCAGTTCTAAAAGAATTGTCTGGCTATGATGAAAACTTATCTTACGAAGATTTTGACTTTTGGGTAAGGTCATCGAGAAACTGGGACTACCTTTTTAACCCTGCCCCACTGGTCAAAAAACGAGAAATAAAGAACAGCTTAGGAAAAAAACAAAACCAGTGGAGCAACAAGCATGTCCATTCGACTTACCTTGTTTGCCAGAAAGCTTTACAACTTTGTAAATATCCAGATGAGTTCAAAACGCTACTGTGGCGATGTGGCTATGAGATCAAACAATGTTTCAAAACAGGAAATCTTTCCCTGATTATTAAATATTTACAGCTCATACGGAAGTGCTTTCGCTACCGCCTATTATCCTCACCGGCTAACATGGATAAGTAGCTGGCATAACGATCTTCAGAAATAATTCCTTCTTCTACAGCCAGCTTGATAGCACATTTTGGTTCGTTGACATGTGAGCAATTATGGTACTTACAATTGCCCAAAAGCGCTCTCATTTCAGGAAAATAATGCGCCAATTCTTCGCTCTCTATTTCTGACAATCCTAGTTCTTTGATACCAGGAGTATCTATCAACGAGCTTTGATCATCGATAAAGAACATTTCAGCAAAAGTGGTAGTATGCACTCCTTTATTAGCAAAATGCGAGATTTCAGAAACCTTCTGATCTACTTCAGGAAGCAAATAATTGATCATGGTACTCTTTCCCGCTCCTGAATGACCAGAAACCAAGGTGGTCTTATTTAAGAATAAACTTTTCAAATCTGCAGTAAATTCTCCGTTTTTCAAGGAAGAAAAAAAGCATTGGTAGCCAAGTTTCTCATATCGGTATTTTAAAAAATCCAATTCTTCAAGTTCGGCCTTATCTAGCAGATCCGTTTTATTAAATAAAATGATTCCGGGAATTCTGAACGCCTCCAGTGTCACTAAAAAACGATCAATAAAACCAAGCGAAGTTCTTGGCTTTTTAAGTGTCGCAATTAACAATCCCTGATCTATATTGGAGGCTATGATATGGTCATAATGTTTCTTCCGCGGCGACTGACGGATGACATAATTTTTGCGGGGGCTTATTTCAGCAATAATCCATTCCTTATGGTCATGTTCGGTTAGTACTACTATATCTCCTACGGCGATCGGATTCGTTATTTTTTTATTTTCAAGCTTAAATTTTCCGCGTAATCTAGCCTCGACAAGGCTATTTTTGGTCTTCACCGTATACCATGAACCTGTAGACTTAATAACTACTCCTTTCATAAAATTTCAGCAAGTTGGTTCATGATTTTTGCTGTTGCTCCTGTCCCTTCATATACATATTGCTTAGCTGCTTTTGCGCTTTCATTATACTGATCTTCTCTGTCTAAAGAATCAAAAGTATTCTTTAAGTCTTCCACATTGGCTACCTCGAATCCACCGCCTGCTGCTTGTAATCCAGCTGCTTCCACAAACTTAATATTGTTGGCATGGCGACCCCAAATAACTGGAATGCCATAAACAGCCGCTTCCATGGTATTATGCAATGTTCCATTAAAGCCACCGCCAACATAGGCAACATGCGCATATCTATAAAGTGAGGAAAGTAGTCCAATATTATCAATGATCATGATGCTAAGGTCTTTATTTCTGGGTGGTATTTCTGAATATTTGAAGCTCTTTGGTAGTTTCGATAGCTTATCAATTTCTGAAGGTATAATATTATGTGGCGCTATGATGAACTTGAATTTATCAAGATTTGACAATATGAAAGCTTCACATACTTTCATGTCACTCGGCCAAACACTCCCAAAAATAATTAAAGGCTTATTATCTATAAATTCTTCAATGCTCGGAAGAACCACTTTCTTTTCAGCAAGGCCTACAACGCTATCTAATCTCGTATCTCCAGTTATACTCACTTTATCAATACCGATCGACTCAAGCAGTTTTTTGGAATTTGCACCTTGTACAAAAAAGTAATTTACACCTCTCAACGCCTTTCTCATAAATCCAGCACCTAAATGGAAATAAAACTGATTTTGGCGAAAAAGGGCCGAAATAAAGATGGTTGGTGTTTTTCTTTTTTGTAATTCTCTCAAGTAAAAATACCAAATCTCATATTTCACAAAAATGGCGAGATCAGGTCGGGTTTTATTCAAAAAATCATGCGCATTTTTTACTGAATCTATAGGTAGATATAACACATAATCTGCTAGTTCATAATTTTTTCTTACCTCGAATCCCGAGGGTGAAAAAAATGTTAATACTATTTCAAAGTCGGGATCTTGCGATTTTAAAGCCTCGATGAGCGGGCGCGCCTGTTCGAATTCGCCCAATGATGCGGCATGTATCCAATATCTTGTGCTTCTTTTTTCAGGGAAAAGATCTATTAGACTTTCTTGCGCTTTTCTCCCCTCTATAAATCGCTTCGCTTTTTCATTCTTGAGACTTAAGACATAAGCAGCATTTCTATAAAGCCAAATAACTATCCGATAAATCCATAGCATAAAGCAAAGTTAGCTTTAAAAACAAAAGCCCTTCCAGCTTATCTGAAAGGGCTTCTGTGTATTGGAAATCTACTCTTAATGAGAAGACAAATAGGAAGCTACACCATCTCTGGTTGCGCTCATAGCCTCTTTACCTTCTTCCCAGTTGGCAGGACATACTTCGCCATGTTTCTCAACATATTGCCAAGCATCAACAATTCTCAACATTTCATTGATATTTCTTCCCAATGGCAAATCGTTGATTGACTCGTGTCTTACTATACCTTCTTTGTCGATGAAAAAAGTACCTCTGTAAGCCACAGGGTTTCCTTCAAAAACCAACTGACCATCATCATTATAATTCCAGTCTCCAGCAAGTACGCCATAATTGTTAGCGATTGTTTTAGACAAATCTGCAACCAATGGATACTTCACTCCCTCAATACCACCATTATCTTTGGCAGTCATTAACCAAGCCAAATGAGTTTCTTCAGAATCACATGATGCCCCAACTACGGCAACATTTCTTTTTTCAAATTCTGCTAATTTTTCCTGAAAAGCATGGATTTCTGTCGGACAAACGAAAGTGAAATCTTTTGGGTAAAAGAAAAAAATCACATCTTTCTTGCCTACATATTGCTCAAGTGAAAAATTCTCAACTATTTCCTCTCCATCGATAACTGCTGGAGCACTAAATAAAGGAGCACTTTTTCCTACTAATGACATATTATTTGTTGTTTTAAAATTTTAATAAAGATTATCTATATAACTTTCACAAAGGTACGCATTGCCTTCTTTTAAGGCAATAAGTTCAAATTATGTTAGCATTTAGTAATGTTATTTAAAGAATCGTCCCTTGATGAAGGTAAATACCACATTGTCGGTATAGGCATAGTTCAGCCAATATTTTAATATTGTAGTATCTTAAGCACAAACAAATTATTGTTTAAAGTCAAAAAAACGAAAAATGAAAAATCTCTTTCTTGCCGTCCTAGTAGGCGGAGTTATCTATTCCTGCGGTGATGCAGGTATTGGATTTAATGTAGGTAAAGAATTTCCTATTGAAGTACCTATCGAAATACCCATTCCTGGAAACCCACTTGGCGGACTCATCGATATAGATCCTGATGCCGAAACTTTTAAATACGACCTTAATGAAGTGGGCGCATTTGATGGAGCATTGGACGGACTAGATGATGTGGGATCAATCGTAGTGAATGGAATCGCTTTTGAAATTGAAGGTGTAGACGCTGATGAACAACTTGACCTAGATGAGTTAAGATTGGATATTAATTTACCAAGTGGGGTTCTAAGCTTTCAGCTTGCTACTGGCGACTTACAGAACTTACCAAAAACCTCGATAGCCCTAACACAAGCTCAAAAGGAAAGTATCGTTGATGAATTATTTAATTCTAAGCAACTTGATTCGGAAGTAGTGATTGATTTTGGTAGTATTCCGAGTGATCCTAATGATAGAACAGTGACCATCGATTTTACTGCCTATTTTGATATTTTACTTAAAGCAAGAGATCTTTAATCACTAGCGAAAGACTAAAAAACAACACTATGAAAAGAATATATCTGATACTTATAATTGTTTCTGTTGCGTTTTCTTCAAAAGCCCAGCTAGAACTTGGATCCTTTCTTGAAGGAGGGGAACAAATAGGTAATGACCTATTACAAGAATATTTAGAACCGGCATTTGTAGGGTTCGGTTATGCCATGAATTCAGGATGGTACAATACTGCAAAACCGCACAAAATTGCTGGCTTTGACGTGACCGTCGGCGCTAGTTTTGCAATGATTCCTACGTCGGCCAAACTTTTTGATCCTAGTGGAATCAATGGAATCGGCGTTAATGCTTCAGAAACGGGAAACTTTTTAGCACCTACATTGATGGGTGATAACCTGCCAGCAGATGAAATCCCTTACCTAGTTTTTAATGAAGGAACTTCAGACGAGATTAGCATTACTTCTCCTACGGGCTTGGGTCTTGAAGAATCCGTGATAGGATTCAATGCCTCGCCAGCACCTATGTTGCAACTAGGTGTTGGACTAATCAAAAAAACTGAGGTTAAATTAAGACTACTCCCAGAACAAACATACGATATCGACGGAAACGAAGGAAGCGCTAAGCTTTTTGGAATTGGCATCATGCATGACATCAAACAATGGATTCCTGGGATGTCTAAATTACCTTTTGATTTATCCATATTCGGAGCGTATAGTAAAATGACAATCACTCAGCAACTAGATGCTGATTCACCAGATCAGATTGGTAATTTTGAAGTTACTGGAACCACCTTTCAGCTAGCCATCTCTAAAAAGTTGTCCATCTTGACGCTTTATGGAGGTGCAGGTTATTCGTCTTCTACTGTTAATTTCTCTTTGGACGGAACTTATGAGACAGAGGTTGGAGATTTGGTTGATCCTATCAACTTGGAGTACGATGCGAGTGGTTTTAGAGCCAAAGGTGGTGTAAGATTAAAATTATTAATCTTCGCTGTTCATGCTGAGTACATATTGCAGGAGTACAATACCTTCAATGCTGGTATCGGACTTTCTATAAGATAAGAAAATGACAAGCTTAAAAAACATATTAAAAGCGAGGAATTCCTCGCTTTTTTTGTTTGAAGGGTATAAAAAAGAAAAGTCCCGATAAGATCGGGACTCTTCAAGTTGTCAAACAGGTGTATGAATATTTGTGTTATGTAAATGTTAATACTGCCACACGTATATAGGTAACCACTTAACTTAAAAAAAAATGAAAAACATTCTTTTTGTATGCCTAGGTAATATCTGCAGGTCTCCGCTTGCCGAAGCGATTTTCAATCACCAGATCAAACAAAGAAATTTAGCAGACAAATTTTCCTCCGATTCTGCGGGCACATCCAACTATCATATCGGCGAAAATCCAGATACTAGAAGTATTGCCTCAGCTGTTTCACATGGCGTAGAAATCTCCCATAAAGGGCGTCAGTTTCATTATCTTGATGGAAAAAAATTCGACTACATACTTGCCATGGATAAAAATAACTATCGGGACATCATCCATGAAATGGGCAATAAACATGAAGGCTTATATCTGATGAGACAGTTTGATGATAAAAATAAAGGTGCAGATGTTCCAGACCCTTACTATGGTGGTGAGGACGGTTTTGAAAACGTATTTCAAATATTGAGCTTGTCCATCAATAATTTTATTGATTTTTTAGTGAAAAAGGAGAACTGAAAAAGGTGATGCATGAATCCGTTATTTCGGCAGTTCTCCAAGATTGTGATCTTCCAAGCGACAGCTCTAAATTTAAATGGCAGTCAATAAGTGGTGGTTGCATTAATGAGTGCTTCAAAGTTTCTATTGAGAAGGAACAGTATTTTCTGAAAATCAATGAAGCAATGCCCTTAGATTTCTTTGAAAAAGAAGCCTCAGGATTGGACATACTCCAGAAAAATTCCGGATTCAATATACCAAAAGTCTTAAAGACCGGGCATACTAATAGTCATGGGTACTTACTGCTTGAGTTTATTGATTCCGCTCAAAAGAAAGCCCTGTTTTGGGAAGATTTCGGAATACAGCTTGCCGAACTGCACTCGGTAACTCATTCTTCATTTGGTTTTACCGAGGATAATTACATTGGAGAACTGCATCAAAAGAACAGTGAACTAGATCAATGGCATAAGTTTTTTTGGACTCAAAGGCTTCAGCCACAATTGAAAATCGCTCATGAAAATGGAAGAGCTAGCAGTGAATTGGTCAATGATTTTACTCAGCTCAACAAAAAACTCAGGGTATTACTCCCCGTAGAACCGCCAGCCTTACTCCATGGCGACTTATGGAGTGGGAATTTCATGACCGACCAATACGGTCAGGCAACAATCATTGATCTTGCAGTATATTTTGGTCATCGTGAGGCTGAACTTGCTTTTACTCACCTATTTGGAGGTTTTGATGTGCGTTTTTATAAATCCTATGAATCACTCAAACCGCTAGAAAGTGGATTTAACGAGCGCCTCGACATTTACAATTTATACCCACTATTGGTTCATTTAAACTTATTTGGAGTCAGCTACCTTCAACAAATTAAACTGATCTTAAAGCGATTTATTTGATTCTATAAATGACCTGATAATTATTTCTTGTTTTTTGCTCCATAATAATCTCTTTCATTTTAGGTAACAAATCGAAGGAATGCTGCTTATAGTTTTTAATGGTAGCCAGATACAATTGATCATTATAGAGTAACTGAAAATCGTTTTCCAAGTATGAGGATAATCTTTTCATTTTTCTCACATTTTCATCCATACAAAAAGAGAAAGTCAGTGCAGAAGTATGCATCAGATTCATTTTCACATTGGCTTGATCTAAGGACTGAAAAATCTTCACCATTTTTTTTTCATCCATCAATGAAGTGTCCAAAACTCGAAGTGTAATTAACGTCTGATTATCCTTAAATACATAACATGGAATATCAGTCACCTTTTCCGAGTTCGAAATTTTTGTTCCCTCAATATCCTTGTCAATAAACGAACGGACATATAATGGAATATTTTTTTGAGCTAGCGGTCGAATTGTTTTTGGATGTATCACTTTGGCTCCATAGTAAGTAAGCTCTGTCACTTCCTGAAAAGATAATTCAGAGAAAACCTCAGCAGAAGGAAACACTTTTGGATCGGCGTTCAAAAGACCTGGAACATCTTTCCATACGGTCAGACTTTCTGCGTTTAAGCAATGAGCGAATACAGCGCCTGTATAGTCAGAGCCTTCCCTTCCTAGAGTTGTTGTATTTCCAGTAAAGTCGGCACCAATATATCCTTGGGTCACAATTGCACCGCCTTTTAATAATGGCGCAACATCTCTACTTATGAAATGCTGAGTCAGTTGCCAGTCAACATTTGCTTCAGTGTATATGCTATTTGTTCTCACAACGGTTCGTGCATCGAACCAATGTATCGGCATGTGTTGTGTCAAAAACTCATAAACTATTGCAGTAGATATTAATTCACCATAACTCACAATCTTGTCATGAAACATACCGTAATCTTTGTAGTCATTTTGGAGATACGCTTCCAATTGAATGATCCAATTTTCAATTCTCTCGGGAATACGACCGAAAAGTTCCTCGCAAATCAAATGATGATAGGTAATGAATGAATTGAGGTTTTCTTGGAAATCTTGTTTATTCCAAGCTGCGTTCACGATGCTTTCGAGCAAATTGGTTGATTTCCCCATGGCCGAAACGATGACTACTAGCTCACGCTGATCAGTAGATTTCAATATCTCATATAAGTTCCTTACTCCACTTGCATCCGCTACTGATGCTCCCCCAAATTTGAAAATTCGCATTTGATACAATCGATTTAAATTAAAAATTAGGCTATTTTTGTCGAATAAAATTTCATTTTACTGACTCCCTTTGATATGGACAAAAATAGTCTCGGACTTCCTATTGGCACAACATTAGATAGATTTATCAAGAAAAATCAAGATGACTTTGAATATGCCACGGGCGAACTATCTCAATTATTAAGAGATATTGCTTTAGCTGGTAAAATCATCAATCGTGAAGTCAATAAATCAGGACTTTTAGACATAGCCGGTGCATACGGCAACAAAAATATTCAAGGAGAGGATCAGCAAAAACTGGATGTTATTGCCAATATAAGGTTTACCCGAGCACTGAGAAATGGTGGTCAAGTGTGCGCTATCGTCAGTGAGGAAGACGAAGAAATCATTCACTTAAATCCTAATTGCAGATACGTGGTATGCATGGATCCTCTTGACGGATCGAGCAATATTGATGTGAATGTTTCCATCGGAACCATTTTCTCTATTTATAGAAGACTTTCTCCAACAGGTGGACCTGTGCAAAATGAGGATATACTTCAAAGAGGACGTGACCAAGTTGCAGCTGGCTATATTCTTTATGGATCATCGACCATGCTCGTATATACCACTGGGCATGGCGTTAATGGATTTACTCTGGAGCCTTCCTTGGGTGAATTTGTGCTATCACACAACAACATGCACTGTCCAGAGGAAGGCACAATATATTCGATCAATGAGGGAAGCTGGAATCAATTTGATGAAGGCATAAAGGCATACTCACAATGGTGCAAAGAGGAAGGTTTAACCGCTCGTTATATAGGTTCGCTAGTTGCGGATTACCATAGAAATATGCTCAAAGGGGGTGTGTATTTATACCCGAATACGAAATCTGCTCCGGATGGCAAGCTTAGATTGTTGTATGAATGTAATGCTTTGGCTTTCATCGCTGAGCAGGCAGGCGGCATGGCCACTAATGGAAAAGAAAGAATTCTTGATATTGAGCCAAAGTCATTCCATCAGAGAAGTCCACTGTATATTGGATCGAAGAAAATGGTGGAAAGAGTTTTAGATTTTGTATCTGAGCATGAGTTAAAGGCATAAAAAAACCCCACCCTGTAAGAACAGAGCAGGGTATTCACCGCCAATAAGTTGTAAAGATAGTTCAGCTTATTTTAATTTCCTAGGAGTTAACTAAAACGATAAGTACTTTTTATTATTGGCATCATTTGATGTCAGAACTGGCCTCTCATTTATTGCTTTTTCGGTAGGCTACTTTCTGATTAATTCGATCAATTATTAGGGTAGTCAACTCAATGGCTAACTGATCTTTTGAATAAATAAACAGCCTTTTTACTGCGGATTCGCTTACATCTATTTTATACAATATGCCGAGTAAACTATTCATGTCATTGTGTAACAGGTAATCCACGCGTTCTATCAAATGATTGATAAACCACTCCTGAAAATAATTTTTCTTAATATTCGAATCATCCGCTGACAATTCGAAATACTGATAAATGAGCGATATTCCTTCCTGTTGGATTTTCATTTTATTATTAGCGATTAATGCTTAGGCCCATGCTGATAAAAAACTTTCTTTCGTTAACGACTATAGGTTAGTACGTTCTTTATCACCTGACTCGACGATCAGTCGATCATTTATCAAACCACTCAAAGTCCTCAGTAGTCGGAAGTTGGTTAAGCATAACGATAATATCTTCGGTTGGGGTTACTACTTTTCGTGTAGTTAAATCAAGAAATGCACCTACTACTTCGATTTTGCATGCCAAATCTCCCTTTCCGTCAAAAATTTGATGTCTCAGCTTCCATATCTTTTTGTCCCGACGCAGTGCAAATGCCGCAGAATCAACAGTAATCGTATCATTGATTCTTACCTCTTTAATGAATGTTGTGTTTTCCTGAAAAAGAACAGGGCCATAACCCAGCTTCATGATATTATGCAGAGAGAAACCAAATTCGTCGAACATTTTTACTCTTACTTGGGCTGCATAATCATTGTATGCAGTATGCCTCATGTGCGCATTCGGGTCGAGGTTGGCCCATATGACATTGAATTGGGAACTTATTGGTTTAGCCATTCTAAGTTATTGAGTTTGTCTAATTGTTGAGTTTGTAAATACAATACAAAAATGTCAAAGCACTAAGGATAAAAAAATTCAATCCAGAAAAAGATTAAAATCTCTGTAACCTGAATTTGATGAGCTTAGAATCAAAGTTTACTGCTTTATCAATTTTAGCTAAAAAAATATTCTCAATCTAACATTGAGGCCTAGCTTCTTGTCATTAAGTTGATTAATCATCTTTAATTTTTTTTGTCTTATCTAAAGAGCGTTTAGGTTACATTTCCTTCAAATAGCTCTTTGCCTGTTTTCCTGCGGAGCTTTTTCGTTTAGTCAGTTTTTTAACCTGCTTAAAATATTCCTTAGCCAATTGATCATCTCCTTCCTTCATAGCGAGTTTCCCTAAATGCAAAACTGCATAAACATTGTAACCCATTTCTTCAGCCCCAGCTTTTTCCGCAAACTCAATCGCCATCTTAAAGTATTTTTTGGCCTCCTCCGGTTTCATTTGTAGCTCATTGATATGTCCTAAAAAAAATGCAGCATACCGACCCGAATTGTTTTCGTAACCTGTAGCTCCTGAAGCTATTTTGTCTAGAATATCCTTACTCACCAGTTGTGCTTTCGAATAATCGTTGGATTGGTAGAGTAGCCTGGCATAAAACCTATGAAAGTAAGCATTGTCTGGGTAAGTTTCATTCAAATATTCCGCTACTTGCAGGGAAGTTTCTAAGTCGTTTTCTTCAAAATAAGCGATTCGCATAAGGTAATACTGCGCCTCTGTTCTTGTATAGAAGGCATTTCTTGCTACTTCTTTCAATTGAGCAATGCCTTTCGCTTTATCACCCTTTGGAAACATAAGCATAATTGGTTTCAAAAAAGGATAATTTTCGGGTACCCAGGCGGCATAATAATTAAATAAGGCGTCTCCAAACATGAGTTCTGGGTTTTCCTTTCCCAAGCCTTTACACTCTTCCAAATACTTCAACGCATTCTTACTCGCAAATGCGGCTTTTGAATATTCTCTTCGTTCAGAATGCAGTCTTCCTTTAAAAGCATGTGTGGCCGCCAAGAAAAAGGCTCCTTCAATAGGATTAAGCTCTTCGTACATTCGCTCAGAGAGAACAAGCGCTGTGTCCATGTACGCATAAAAAGTATCATCAAATTCTTCATTTTTAAAATCTGGAATTATGCGCCACCAATAATTTAGCCCCATAAGAAAATACGGTAAAGGGTGCCAACCATACTTCTTTTTTAAATAGATAAAATGCCGAAGAGACGAATCAAAGCGAAAATTGTACATATCATTGATGGCCTGCGTTGCTTCAACTTGAACAAAAACATTCATGAGCAGACTATAACTGGAATCCATGGGTGCTATATCATCCATGTCTTGAGCGGAAGCAGTCAATGCTATCAATGCAATAAGGGTAAATAGTATTTTCTTCACACTCTCCATAAATTTATTTCAGCCATTTGGCAATTTGAACAACGAAATGACCAAGGATTGTTCCAAACTACTAGATTCAAGAAATTAAATCCGAAATTAGCAACATGAATCGAATAAGATCCCTTCGTTCGCCTTTTTTAGAACAATGGTTTGACCTAGACTCCAAAGCTTACTTCCTTATTATCTGCGCACTCTATTTTACCTCACTGATGCTCAAAAGAGTTTTTATTGTTGATGAAATTGCCGCTTTTGAAATTCTCAATGAGCGTGGGGAAATGTGGGTTTTCGATTTGTTTTTCGGCCTTCAGTATTTTGTAGTACCCATTTTTCTCGCTTGGAAGTTTACCCTAACTGCATTTTTACTTTGGGTTGGTTGTTTTCTATATGGTTATAGAGTGCATTTCAATCAGCTATGGAAGCTTGTACTTATCATGGAGTTAGTATTTATTGTGCCTGAGTTTATCAAAATAGCTTGGTTTCTATTTGCGAGTAGTGATCCCTCATACCAAGATGTTGTCGCATTTTACCCGCTAAGCATGATCAATTTTACAAACTATCAAATGATTGATGCTAGCTACCTATATCCACTAAAAGCACTCAACCTATTTGAGATCATTTATTGGGTACTCTTGGCGCTTGGGGTATATTGGCTGAGTAATAAAAAGCTGAAAATTTCAGCATATATCATTCTTTCAACTTACATTATTCCATTTCTTTTATGGCTTATTTTCTACATGGTCGTGTATAGATAGTAATTAACAGCGCCTCGAGAGCTTAGTAAGAATGACACAATCTGGAAGCATAAAACCCTTAAAACATGTTAAAAGTATAAATGACCATGTCAGGAAGGCTTTAATTATGCATTAATGACTAATTTCGCAATCTATTTTGCATAGGACTTAAGCAAGCGGGTAGTTGCTGTTCGAACCTTGCTAAATTTTAAAACTGGACTTAATATAAAAAAATCCAAATGGGATATCAAAAGTTAAATATCATCGTCGGATGGTTAGTTTTTTTCGCCGCACTTGTTGTTTATGCAATCACTATTGAGCCTACCGCTAGCTTTTGGGATTGTGGAGAATTCATCGCTTGCTCATACAAGCTAGAAGTACCGCACCCTCCTGGTGCACCTTTCTTCCTGCTCATCGGACGATTATTCTCATTAATGGCCTCAGGTGATGTAGAAAGTGTCGCATATTGGGTTACGATGGTCAGCGTAGTTAGCAGCGCTTTCGCTATTTTATTCTTATTCTGGTCCATTACACATTTGGTTAAAAGAGTACTTAAAATAAAAAATGGTGAAGAGTCTTTAGAGCAAATCATCATGATCTTGGGTGCTGGAGCCATCGGCGCTTTAACCTGTACTTTTTCAGATTCATTCTGGTTTTCTGCTGTAGAGGCAGAGGTATATGGTATGTCATCCTTTTTTACAGCTTTCGTCTTTTGGGCCATATTGAAATGGGAAAATATTGAAAATGATTCTGACGGGAATCGATGGCTTATCCTCATTGCCTACATGATGGGACTATCCATTGGAGTCCATTTATTGAATTTGGTCACGATACCTGCATTAGGCCTGATCGTTTATTTTAAGAAAAACGATAAAATCACTCGAAATGGAATTATTCTAACCATGCTTGCTGCTGGAGCTATCATTATTCTTATAATGATAGGAATTATCCCAGGCTTACCTTCATTGGCTGGATCTCTGGAACTTTTCTTTGTGAATGGACTTGGCTTGCCATTTGGTTCTGGCGTTATCTTCTTTGCAATTGCGTTTCTTGGTAGTCTTATCTTTGGCCTTTACTACACTGTCAAAAAGCAAAAATTAACGCTAAACACGATTTTGTTGTGTTTTACCTTCATCATTATTGGTTATTCTTCTTACATGATTGTGCCTATAAGAAGCGCATATAATCCGCCAATCGATGAAAATAATCCTGAAGATATTCTCTCTTTTGTCTCTTATCTTAAAAGAGAGCAATACGGTAGCCGACCGTTATTTCATGGTCAATATTACACTGCAGAGATTGTAGACCAAGTTTCTGGTAGCTCCACATATATGCGAGGTAAAGATAAATATGTGGTTAAAGATCAAAAATTAGAATACGTCTACGATTCCAAGCAAACGACGATACTTCCTAGGATGTATAGCCCCGATGCAAATCACAAGAGGCGATACCGTGAGATTACTGGATTGGCCGAAGGTGAAAAACCTAGCTTTAGTGACAATATGTACTTCATGTTTACGCATCAACTGGGTAAAATGTACATGAGATATTTTCTTTGGAACTTTGCAGGTCGTGCCTCTGATATTCAAGATGCGGGCTGGGTAGGTATCAATGGCGCTTTCGATGAATTACCAACCGAACTATCCGAAAATAAGGGAAGAAACATCTACTTCGCCATTCCTTTACTTTTAGGAATCCTTGGACTTTTCATCCAATACAAAAAAGATCAAAGGTATTTTTATGTGACTCTTTTACTGTTTTTCTTGACTGGAGCCGCACTGGTACTCTACTTGAACTCCCCTCCGATTGAACCTCGCGAGAGAGATTATATATATGCTGGCTCTTATTACGTGTTTGCCATATGGATTGGTTTTGGCGTTTTGGCACTGTTTGACATCCTCAAATCTGTCATCAAAAATGGGAAATTATCAGCCATCATCGCTGTGGTTATCGCTGCAGGAGTACCAACATTGATGGCCTCTGAAAACTGGGATGACCATGACAGATCCGATAGATATTTTTCAGTGGATGCTGCCAAAAACTATCTCGCTACCTGCGCCCCAAATTCGATTATTTTCACAGGAGGTGATAATGACACCTTCCCATTGTGGTATGTCCAGGAAGTCGAAGGGTTTAGAACGGACGTTAGAGTCATCGTTTTAAGTTATTTCAATACTGATTGGTACATTGGCCAAATGATGCGCGATGCTTACGAGTCCAAAGCGCTACCATTTAGCCTTTCGCTAGAAAATTATCAGCAAGGAGGCCTAAATGATTACCTACCGGTAGTCGAAAGGCAAAACCTGAAAGAAATAAATACCCGAACTTATCTTCAATTAATTAAAAAAGAACACCCGCAATTACAGGTTCCATTGTCTAATGGTAGTTCTTATAATTCAGTACCTGCTAAGAAAATGTTTCTAGATGTGGACGTTGAAAAAGTCAAAGCCATGAATATGGTTCCAAAGGAAATGGAGGACGATATTGTTAATAAGATGACTTGGAGTATCAAAGGCCGAGGACTAGAAAAGAATGACTTAGGCGTAATTGACTTGATCGCCAATTCAAACTGGGATCGACCGATATATTTTAACACGACTTCTCTTGCGAGTTTAAATATCAATCTGAGAAATTATGTCGTACAAGAAGGTATCGCATACCGTCTTACACCTGTGAAAAATCCTGGTTCACAAGAGTTGATGATCAACAATGAAGTGATGTATGATAATTTAATGAATAAGTACTATTGGAGAGAACTTGACAATCCAGAGGTATATTATTCAGAAGACTACAGGAATTTTTGTTTAAATCACAGATCAGCCTTTAATACCTTGGCAATCTCCTTATTGGAAGCTGGGGAGTATGACAAGGCCAAAAAGGTCATGAAAAAATCATTGGCTGTAATGCCTGATAAGTCTATTCCTTATGATTATTTCAACGTACAGCAAGTTGGTATCATGCTCCAGTTAGATAAACTAGACACAACAGTAGTCAGTGAAGATAATCTTCAATTAGCCACTATGACTTCACTTGCCGACGATATTGCGACTACTACCTTAAAAAGAAATACGGAGATGCTTGACTACATGATCGAGAACGGATCTCGTGACGTCAATGAAATACAGAAGCGCATCCTATCATTAAATGAATTGGCTAGGGCTTATCGCTCGGTAAATAACAATGAGAAGGCCGCTGAATATGAAGCCATATTTAGTGAGTACTACCAGAAACTGCAAAGCAATTTTTAAACTGCTTAAGTGATTTTTTTGCAACTAGAAGAGCATGACTGATTTGTATTTGAGCCGACGCTAAGAGTGTTTGATTTAAACATGCTCTTCCTAACTAAAAAGAAAAAGCTATTAATTTAACTGTAGGAAATCAGAGAAGTCAATTTTATTAAGTTTTAAATACAATGAAATAGGCATCTAATAGGCAATAATCAATAAGGTATCTTTGCTTTGCACTGAAGCTAATAGAAATACTATACTGGTCAACCATTTAGGCGGCAATTTTTACAACCTTAGATTCAGATTGTAACAAGCGAACCGAGGCAAGCACCTGTTAATCAAATAGTTAAAACCCCATGTTATTGGTCATTAACAATCTATATACTTGCCTTGGTTCTGGTATTTCTTCTATATTCAGCCATTGAAAATGATCCACTTAATCTATAAAGCAACGTTTGAATTGCGTGAGCATTAATGGTTATTTTTGATTCTTTCTGACCCACATAAAGTGAGTAGTCTATCTTCTGATCCTTGGAATTCATCACCACAGTAACCATTGTTCCATCTTCATTGAGCCATGAAGTAGTTATGAGATCAGTATGGCTGGTGGTGGTACTAATTCTCTTGGCATCTGGTTTAATATATTTCGAAAAATGGCCGAGATAATAATAAGAAGGCGTGTAAATCAACGTTCCCTTTGACAAATCGGCATGAATTGGTGCAAAGCAGAAGTTTCCCACATGATTAGGCCCTCCTCTTTCATCTAATAATACATTCCAGTCTGTCCATCCTACGGTACCACTATTAAAGTCATTGATAATGTTTCTCCCATATCGTTCAGCATTGGGCCAATATTGGTACTTTCCTGAATCAAAAGCCTCATTACATCCCTCCGTAAATAATAAGTTTTTATCTGGGTAAGACTCCTTTACGTTTTTCAGGTTTTCAAAATTTTCTTCCCCTCCTGCCCATGTTTCATACCAATGAAAGCCAATTCCCCAGGCATATTTGGATGCTTCAGGGTCTTCAAAAATCACATTAACACGATCGCTGATTAAATCTCTGTTGTGATCCCAAACCACAATATTTTTATCTCCATACCCTTTCTCCTCCATTTTTGGACCTAAATGATTTTTGAGGAAATCACGTTCTTCTTCTGCAGTATATATGCAGGACTCCCAACGCTGCTTAGCCATGGGTTCGTTCTGGATGGTTATTCCCCAAATGGGTAGACCTTCTTTTTCGTATGCTTCGATGAATTTAGTATAATAAGTAGCCCAAGAATCAAAAAACTTTGGTAATAACTTACCTCCCTGCAACATATTGTTGTTTGATTTCATAAATGCCGGAGGGCTCCATGGACTTGCGTAAAGTAGTAAAGGTTTCCCCGCCGTTTTATTAGCCGATTTAATCATTGGGATGCGGTAAGACAGATCATGTTCAATGGAAAAGGTGGTTAATTCCTTGTCTCCTTCTTCTATATAAGTATAGGATCCCGGGCCAAAATCAGCACTATGGATAGTCGTTCTGATCAAACTATAACTGATTCCCGATGGACTATAGTAGGCATCCAACAGTTCCTTTTGTTTGTCTTGAGGCAGTTTTGCAAACACTTCGGCAGACGCATCTGTGATCGCTCCACCCATGCCGATAAAAGTCTGAAAGCTTTTTGATGGATTTATAAATATTGATTTTTCGTATTCTAAAGCTTGCGACCTCTCCTCAAACGGCTTTGTTCCGACGGTTGAAAGTCTTAATGAGGTGTCTCTGGCCGTTTCAATAATAGTTATTGAATTTTGTGTCTGCACATTTGAAACTTCGTTTTGAATCTTGGCCTTATGAGTACATCTGACTATAAGAAAACACAAACAAATAATTATGAGATGATTTTTTAGATTAATGTAATTCATGGAAATTGGTTTTATAGATTGATCTAATGAGAAATGATCTCACTTGGAGACCAACATTTTTTCTAGTTCTTCCAAAGACTTTCCTTTTGTCTCGGGAACTTTTTTGATAATAAATAAGAGTCCCAACAATGCAAACATACCGTAAATCAAAAAGGTGGTTGCGCTTCCTAGGACTTCTAGTTCCCAAGGGAAGACCAGCTGTACAATGAAACTTACCGCTGAATTTATCAACCCAACAAAGGAAATTGCCAAACCTCGTATCCAATTGGGGAAGAGTTCACTAAATAGCACCCACATAACTGGGCCTATCGAAATAGCAAATGAGGCTACAAAACCGAGTATACCAAACAAAATCAAGCTTGAGTTCATTTTGATAGCAGCAGGAATCAGCACAGACTTATATTCATTTGCTTTCTCCGCTCCGAGTGATTTGGTTAGCGCATTTTTAAAGGCAGTGTCATCTTGGTAAGTCTTACCAATTAAAGTGCTTAATCTTTGTTGGCTTTGAGTATCAACAATCATATCGATGGAGTCCTTTGACAAACTATAAGTTGCAGAGCTGAATCCATAGGCTAAAGTAAACATGCAAAGCACGATTCCACCCACTCCATAAGCAAGAAGTGGTTTTCTTCCCAGCCTGTCTATAAATACTAGGGCCAAAATGGCAAATACTAGGTTGACCAGTCCAACCAAAATGGCTTGAATAAATGAGGCATCCGTTCCAATTCCTGACTGTTCAAAAATCATGGGTGCATAAAAGAAAACGGAGTTAATGCCAGTGATCTGCTGAAGTACAGCCACAACAACACCGATAATCAGCACAAATCGTAGCGTGGGGTTCAGCAACTCGGAAAGCGAAGGCTTTTGCTTAGCGCTTTCACTGTTCATACTTTGTTGAATGGCCGCTATATCGACTTCCATTTGTTCTTCACTACTAAACTTCCTCATTATATCCCGAGCCTGATCGATCTCACCTTTCATTATCAACCACCTAGGACTCCTCGGAACAAAGAACAATCCAATAAAGTACAGCACCGCCGGCAATGTTTCAAGTCCCAGCATCCATCTCCATTGATAAGTATCCAGCATAAGGCTTTTCGCCCAGCTAGCATCTGACGAGCTGTACTTAAGAATTAAATAATTTGTAAAAAATGCGAGCGATATGCCAATTACAATATTGAGCTGATTGAAGGAAACCATTCTGCCTCTCATCTTTGCAGGAGCAATTTCTGCAATATACATTGGCGCTAGTATTAAGGATGCCCCCACGCCAAACCCTCCGATCATACGCGCTACTACCAAATACCAAAATGTTGGAGCTAAAGCAGAGGCTATGGCAGATACAACATATAATACTGCGGCATATCTCAAAACCAATCTTCTTCCAAATCGATCACTAAGTGGGCCGGCTAGCATCATGGCTAAAGTGGCCGTAAACGTAAGAGAACTCACAGACCAACCCAGTTCCAGTTTAGTCAAATTAAATTCAGGTTCGATAAATCTAACCACGCCCGAAATGACCGAAGCATCGAATCCCATCAATAGGCCTCCTAATGCCACGATCATGGCAATCATGATGACCACCTTTGATTTACTCATAACCCTCCACTAAATATAACAGTGCCTACTATCGAAATAAGTTATTACATGAAACCTACTTGAATTATAAATTCTAATCATTTCCGATATTCATGTTTTACCCAATCGACTTCCATCACCCATTCGCCTGACATGGCCGAGTCAGTGATTTTGGCGTAGTTTAGAATCGCAAACATAGGCTGGGGATAATTGTCGCCTGCTCCTTCATTTCTGTAGACTTCTTTATCATCAAGGCGATAAACCAAGTCACTTTCTTGCCATTCTACTGAGTATTCGTGATAATCAGTTAACACTGCATCTATTCCTGTTCTGGTACTCCACCAGTCTCCATTATCACATTCGCCAAGACTCTTTATGGCACCAGTGGTGTATACATTTTTTTGAGCATCTCCATGATGTTCGAAAATGTCAATTTCTCCAGAGCCGGTTAAAGGCCAACACACGTTTTCATCTTTTTCCTGAACAGGAGGCTCATTATTTTGAGATCCTAAAATCCACCAGGCCGGAAACATACTCGCCTCTCCCTGGGTTTGTAGTCTTATACGTGCCGTCCATTTACCTTTAATAAATTCTTTTCGATTTTTGGAGCAAATTCGTCCTGCAACATACTGGGTTTCAGGGTGCTGTTTCCCGTGCTTGTCCAGATTATCACATGGGATTTTATTGTCCAATTGGACAACCTTGATTTTTAAAATACCATCGCTTATCTCACGCGTTCCATAATCCCCATTTGGTACATAGCAATGCGTTTCGTTGTTGACCCAGATCATTTGGTCCTGCCAATTGTCCGGATTAAAACTTTCGAAATCATCCAGAAAATCTACTTTCCAGCCATCAGCGTCTTCTTCAGTAGCTTTTTTTGAACCACATGCCCCAACTATGATGAGGAGCAAAAACGTTAATATGGGCGTAGTTAAGTTTGGTTTCATCATTTTTTATTAAATGTTATTATCATTTTTTCTCATCAAAGGATTTCGAATTCAGGAACGTATCAACCCATATTGGCATTTTATTGATTAACAACCGGACAAGTTTTGGTTCTCGGTTTTGTCAACAGCCTTAGACAATTCATAACCTATGGTTTGAACCAGGCTTTCATGCTCTTTCCGGTTGTTTGGGTTTTAATGCATTAATCATCAACCCTTCAATTTTCAATAATTATCCTGCTTTGACTGTATTTTCCAGTTTTCGTATTTATTGCCTTAAACACATATAAACCAGAATCAAGATTAATAAGCTCTATGGTTTTACTATCAGCTATTGGCCCACTAAGTAATGTTGAGCCAGAAAGAGAATACAATTCAAATCGATTATATTCAGAATTTGTGACGTGAATTAATCCATTTGTGGGATTAGGATAAATCAAAATCCTATTATGATCTTCAACCATCAGAATTTCCTTGATTTTAGCAGTACTGAACCAATTGATGTTAAAGCCTGAATTCAAAATTTTCATTCTTAATGTATGAATACCAGCTTCAATGCTAAAGTCATCAGATACCGTTTCCCATGTTTGCCAGCCACCAGTAACCGGAGTATTGATCGTTATTAGTTCGTTTTCATTTCCTGCATCATCCAAAGTATAAAACCCAACTTTCCCAATATTGCTTTGCGCAGCTACTCTTATATTCATGGTATAATTTCCTGCCTCACGCACAAATATTTTATAATCTGCATAATCGTTGACGTCAGTGTAGCCTAGATTGAATCCTTCGCCAAAATCAGTGGTTTCTTCCAAAGCGAACCCAACCTGTGCATCAAAATCCTCGGCTTGTATCCTGCTTGGGAATATCTGTCTCACGGCCAGCCTATTAATTACCGACAAGTCTCTAAATTTTTCTAAAATAAAATTATTGGTGGCTTTTATAGATTCTCCTTCATAATTAATCTTTACGATATCACTAAAGAGGATGTGGGTTTCTAACTCAACAATTATCGTTCGGGTCTGATCATTTCCCGCTTTTACCTCAGTAACCGTCTGGTCTACTCCATTCACAGTAACGGAAATATTACTCTGTGCTGCAGAAATAGAAGAAGCAAGAATAGCTCTATTCATTGTTAATTCTATTGATTTTTCATTCTGGCCTGTTTTAGCTGTCAATGCACGAAAGGGTAAGTCCTCAGCTGTTCCTGATGCGGAAAATTCAATATTTGTCACATTTATGGAGCCATCATCAAAATGCATTTTTAGGACATGTTTGCCAGCTTCCAAAATAATGTTTTCTACTGAATGTGTATTAAAAATACTCCATCCTCCGGTTTGACTCACGCCTTCTAAGGAAGTGATACTTTCATCGTCAATGGATAGGTGAAACTTACCATTAGGCAGATCAGTAGCATATCTTAAGTCTGCCTTGTACTGTCCTGATTCTTCTATTTGTACTGTATAGCTGATCCATTCTCCTGCAGATGTAAAGCCAATTTGATATCCATTGTTATTTATATCATCATCACTATTCTGAATATCTACACCGTCATTTCTGTAAGCCCAACCTGAATTCCAAGCTTGAAAGCTGCCAGTAGAAAGGTTATAGTCAGCCACGTCTTTGTCGTAGTAAGCAAATTCATTTTTTCCTAAATCAAAATCAGAAAGATGAATAATCCCAGGAATTATATGCTTTGCATAAGGAACCGTTTCATCCGTTTTAACCTGACGCATTAAAGCGTCCGGAACATCTTTTCGAAAACGGCTATTCTCTACTAGTAGGTTTTCAGAAAGCTGCATCATACCTTCAAAAGCTTCCTCAGCTGTTGGTTTTGGTCCATTCCCGCCCCAGTAGTCTAATATTTTTTGATAACCTGGACTGATGTCAGTAGCATAAGGACTATCAATATCCCCTATTTTCCTCATCGTCCACCATGCCCAGCCAATGTTATTGTTTTCAAAAAGCGAAACTGCATCCGTAAACCAAGTATTGGAATTTTCACCAGACTCTCCCATCCACAAGGGCACATTATGCTCTTCTCTTAATGGCAAAACCCAGTCCAAATCATTCGGCTCATTATGACTCCAATACTTATGAAAACTATATACCATGTTATCATCCCAGGGAGGAGTCAACCCTGTGAAATCATTGGCATACCAATTTCCCTCAATGAATATGATATGGTTTTTATCTACAGCTCTAATTGCCTCTGTGATGTCTTCATAGAGATTTCTCAAATCAACTCCACCAGGTAAATCCCAATGAGTTTCATTGATTAGGTCATAGCCACCTATCCACTCGCTATCTTTATATCTTTCGGCTATTCTTGCCCATAATGCCACTGTTTTATCTTTGTTATCCTGACTCTCCCAAAGTGAAGGTTTGTCAGGATCATAATCGTTAATTTCTGAACCTCTGCCTTGGCCACCTGGCGCAGCGTGTAAATCGAGAATTACATAAATATCATGCGGAGCACACCACGCTAATAAATCGTCGATAATTTCAAATCCAGTATTCACCCAAGTTTGTTCACCTTGTACAGGTTCATCTTCTATGGGCAATGTGAAAAGGTTATAATGCATGGGAAGTCTAATGCTATTGAAACCCCAGGCTGCTAATGAGTCCACATCTCTTTTGGTGAAATGTTTGGCTCTCCAATCCACGAAAAACTCCTCCGTCTTCTCCTCTCCCATTAACTCAATGAGCTTTTCTTTAATCTCATGCTGAGATCCGGCGACTCCAGAAGACTGCATCATGTAGCCTTCCATCACTTGCCAGCCCCCGGGACCCAAGCCACGGAGCAATACTTCTTCTCCGTTTTTGTTAATAATTACTTTCCCTTGCGTCTTCAGGCCCTGCCCACATAGGCTAAGGGCTGAAATGGATAAGATAAGTAGGAAGATATTTTTCATGCCTTTTTGTTTATAATTAGTGTTTTTAAGTTGTCTTAATCTCTTATCAATCTTTCAGCCTTCTCTGACCAAGAAACATCTCTGAAAAATCTTTTGACGTCCAATCATAGCCAGTATTAAAGATGATGTTATCAAATCGCTTTTATCGATACGTTTGGTTCCCATAATCCATTTTTCAAACCAGAGCGTCACATGATTTGAACGTTCAAGAATACCTCCTGACTAAAAACAAGCCAGGAAGCATTTGCTTTAACTAATGTTATTACAGTTTTGTAAGTGAAAGGTTATCTACCACAATACCTTCAGTACCATAAGTAGCGCCACCAGTTCTAAAGACTAAATAAAAGTCTCCAGCGGAAGTGATTTCAATTTGACCAGGATTATCACTGGCATCACAACCTGATGATGTTGCCAATCCAGAATATGATTTAATATCCGGGCAATCCCACGCATTGTACGCTTTTAGCACCAAAGATGCCCCTTGATCCGTACCATAATCACTACCTGCTACCGGTTCAGTATCTCCAAGGAATACTTCGCCCCAAACATCATTGATTTCAGTATAACTCATATCCATCTCAAATTGGTATGTGCCTGGTTCAAGTGATACAGTCGTGTAAATTCCCATGTGTTTCCAGTCTGTATTAGTTGATTCATCGAAACTTGCAACCCCATCAGCTATAGTTACACTTCCATTCAAATTGGTTTCCTCGTAATGATTGATGATCGTCCAACCAGTGTCACCATCAGAAAAGTCACCATTAGTGATAATTACAGCAGGTACAGGTTCTTCTACTGTTACTTGAGCGGTGAATTCATCAGAACCACCTTCATTAGTAGCCGTCAAGCTAACAGTGTAAGTACCTCCTGAAGCATAAGTATAAGTTGGGCTTGCTTCTGTGGATATACCGCTATTGTCACCAAAATCCCAGGTATAGGTTACATCGACTTCTGATGCACTGGTATTCGTAAATGCAACTTCTAAAGTTACTGTCTCACTCACTGCAAAATCAAAGCCTGCTGTGGGTGCATCTGGGATAACAACCTCGCTTTCATCATCGCTACATGCCACAAAAAAAGCGGCTAAAGTGAGCAATAAAACTGGCAAAATTCCTCTTGTAATTTTGAACGTATTCTTCATTTGTAAATAGTGTTTAATAGTTATTTATGTTATTTTATGATATATAGCGGTAATGTTTAGGTACTGAGATTCCTGTATAATAAATCCCGTTATTTTGAGTGATTGCTAAATATTCTTTCAGACTTTTATGCTATTTTGGCCGCATCTCTACGTTATCAATGGATATTCCTGTAGCTCCATAATCAGCGCCTCCTCCTCTAATGACTAGATATATAGTTCCGGCTGAACTGAATTGCACGGTGCCATCGCCACCACAACTGAGGTTGACGAATTTATCCTGAAATTCACTACTACCACATCCATTCCATGTATTCAGTGCCATGAGCATTCCACCATCTGTATAATCAGCACCTGCAACAGGTTGAGAGGCACCAGCATACACTTCAAACCAGGAGTCAGTTGCACCACTTCCGGCGATATCCATATTGATTTGATATTCCACATCCGCTTCTACAGTTACTTCCTGATAGATTCCTGCATGGCCACCGCCTCCACCATTCCAGAGTGCACTGCCATTGTCGAAGCTAATATCTATTCCTGGATTAATCACAAAGATGTTCCAGCCATCGCTTATTCCGAAATCCCCATTTTGAACCAGATTAGATTCATCCACGACATCTGATTCAATAGTGATCGTTTGTATAGAATCGGCAGTACCTCCTTCTGTGAATATTTTGAAACGAACCTGATAAGTCCCCTTCTTAAAATAGGTTTTGGTAGCTTCTAAACCTTCTGCAGACGAACCATCGCCAAAAGTCCAATGGGTGTACCAGGTTGATAAGGCAGGAGAACCCGTAAAATGAAGCGTGTTTGGATCCTCCGTGTTTATGGTGTAACTGAATACAGCATCTTCAGTCTGTGGCGAAACTACAACTGCAGCATCGTCATCTGTTGAACAGGAGATGCAAACCAATGTAATCAGTGCAACTGTCAACAGGTTGAATATGAATTTTGATCGTATCATAATGTTTTAATTGAGAATTATCGTAAATCTTAATAACCAGGATTTTCTAACAACTTGCCATTGTTATTGATTCTGTCTTGTCCAATAGGCATGTAATAGTGCTCCTTCTTAAAACTCATTTTTAAAGTTTCTGCATCGAATACTTCATAGGAAAAGGACTCATTACCTGCTGGATCTACATGTCTTAGCGAGCGAATACCTTCTATTTGCACACTTAATGCTTCCTCCGCAATTCTCCATCTTCTGACATCCCAGTATCTTTGATCTTCAAAAGCCATCTCTATCTTTCTCTCATTTCTGATTCTATCTCTTAGTGCAATTCCAGAATAATTATCCAGGCGAACATCCTGTGTCAATCCAGCACGTGTTCTGATTGGAGCGATATAGTCCCTGGCTGACCCTTCCATATTCAACTCATAGGCAGCTTCTGCTGCGTTCAGATATGCTTCTCCTAACCTGAAAAGGATGCAGTCTTGTCCAGAATAATATTGTTGAATCAACAAAGGCGTGGAACCATCTGCCAGATATTTCCGCACATAGGAACCTGTCTTAGTAGCATCAGGGTGGATTCCCATCCCGTCTTTTCCCACGCCTGTATCAGGACTTGTATCAATAGCACCATTTCGTTCGGTTCCGTACCATGTTTCTATACGTGATCCTTGAAATATATCATTGTCTGTAAGTAAGGTTCCTTTGAGTCTAGGGTCTCTGTTGTTGTATGGCTGTGATGGATCGTAACCAGAGCCTGTCTCATTAGGCAGAAGACCTGTACTTAACATTTCGTAGCTATCAATGAGTTGTTTTGAAGGAGACATACTTGAACCCCAATCAACACGATAACTGTAAGGCGTATTTCTTAAATCATAAGAATGTCCCTTTTCAAATGGCAACCAAACTTTCACGAAAATGGATTCATCTTCTGTTTCATCAACAAATAGTCGATAATAATTCTCCGACTTGTCTGGATACTGATCAAACAATGTATACCCACCCTCGTTGATCAGTTTTATTGAAGCTTCCAATGAAATTTGATAGTACTTGTCAGCTTCAGATGCAGGGATGCCTACCATACCATTTAACTGTAATTCGCCGTATTTGGCAACACTTGCTGCATACAAGGCAGCACGAGACTCTAATGCTTTAGCGGCCCATTTCGGAGCTCTTCCTTTTTGGCTACTCCATCTATTAGGTAACAAATCGAAAGCTTTTTGAGCATCAGCCAGCACCTGATCATAGACTTCCTGTTCTGTGTTGCGGCTTGGAAAATATTCATCTTCAGGGGTTGTTTGAGGATCTTGTGCTTCCAAAATCAAGGGTACTCCTCCGTAGCGTTTTGCCATCGTAAAATAGCTGTACGCTCGCATAAAATACAATTCGCCTAGTCTATTGTCTTTCTCCTCCTGTGATAATACTTCCTGGCCTAACACTTCAATGTTCTCTATGGAGTAATTCATCTTCCAGATGTTAAAATAACCCCACCAGTCCAATGGCCAGGTGTTGTTAGCCGTACCCCATATTCCAGGTCTGAAGGTATTGTTTGCAGGTGTCCAGGAGTAAGTACTCATCGCAAGATCCGACAAAGCATCTCTGTGCGCACCGCCACCTGCACCACCTCCAAAGTCTTTCAGGTAATCCCAAGGCATATTGTCATATATCTTGAAGATGTAAGTATCCATCAAGGCCTTATCACTCCACACATCATTTTCAGTAATACGATCTAATGGTGGTTGATTCAAAAATTCTTCGTCACACCCTACTAATAGCAAAGTGAACAATACAAGGATTCTATATTTATTCTTCATTTTCGTTGGCTTTAGATTGAAATATTAATTCCGAAAGTGATGGATTTGGTTTGTGGGTAGTACCAACCGGTACCGGATTGCATCTGAGGATCAAAATCTTCGTCGTATGTTTTCAATACGAATAGATTATAACCGGTGACGAATAGTCTGATTTCGTCAAATTTAGACAGGGCTCTTATAGATCTTGGAACAGTATAAGCAAGTGTTATATTCTTGAATCTAAGGTGTTTTCCATCGCGCATCCAGAAGTCGGAGTATTTGTAATTATTGTCATTGAAACCCCCATTAGTAATTCTTGGATAAGCAGCATCTGTATTCTCTGGTGTCCAGTAATCAAGTTGGTATTTATAACCATTAAAGCCGTTTCGCAAAGGACTTTGCGCTTCACCATCTATGTAAATATCATATCCTGAGGCTCCTGTGAGTAAAACACTCAGACTGAAGCTCTTATAATCGACATTCAAATTCAAAGAGTAATTATGTGCAGGCTTATCTCCGTTTCCAAACACTTTTTGATCCTTCACATCAATCACATTATCTCCATTGAGATCTACATACCGCACATCACCTGGTTGCAGGGTGCTATTATTACTATTATCCTGAATTGGACTTTCCGTAATTTCTTCTTCTGATTGGAAAAGACCATCCGAAATGTAACCTCTCCTAAGGTTAGTATATCCACCCGTAGTGGTCAGATTACTTCTCATGAATGGATCATCGAAAAATGCCTCATCAATGAATTCCGCTTTTTCTCTGGCTCTTGAAAAGTTAAAGGCTGCAGTAAGTTTAAAATCCTTATTAAACTGCTTATTATAAACCGCCGCTATTTCAAAACCTTCGTTCGAGTAGCTATGCAGGTTTTGTGCAGCCAACCCTACACCCAAGGTGCTGGGAACGCTTCCTGACGCAAATGCGAGTACATCCTGTCTGTCTCTGTAAAAATAATCTACTGACAAGGTTATGCTGTTGTCAAGAAAACCAGCGTCTAGTCCTACATCGTATGTAGTAATCGTTTCCCAGGTTAAATCTTCATTGGCAAGAGAGGTGTTGTCAATGGTTGGTATCGCTGTTTCATTGATGGCAAAGAACAGGTTATAGTTGAACCCCGCCAACCATTGATAAGCAGACGTACCGTCATTACCCGCGGTTCCTACTGAACCTCTCAATTTCAGGTTGTTCACTACACGCTTAAGTGGTGAGAAGAACGCTTCTTCAGAGATTCTCCAACCTGTGGATACAGATGGGAAAAAGCCCCATTCATTACCTGGTGCAAATCTGGAAGACCCATCCAATCGGAAGGAAGTCTCTATGAAATACTTAACCTTATAGTCGTAAGCAAAACGTCCTACCAGACCCAGTCGGTTTTCTCTGAATTCACCTCCATTAGCATCTTTGTTTTCATTAGACCCAGCAAAAAGTTGATCTATAAGATCAGATTGAAAATCTTGACGTCTGCCATAAAAATTCTGACCATCTCTTTTTTGTAATTCACCAAGCAATAATCCTGACACACTATGATTTCCAAAAAAATTCTCATAAATGACAGACTCCTGTAACACATAATGATTATCATAGCCCATAGTTTGGGTTAATACAGTTTCGCTAAAAGAACCTTCTGGACTTGCGATAAATGGTGTATAGTTTCCTGTATTTCGGTTGAGTGTATAGAGTTCATAGCTCTTACCCCATTCTTTATTGTAGTTATTGTTATAAATCAAAGAGGCATAAGACTTCAAACTCAAACCCTGCACCTGTGGCACATCCCATTTTAGAGACAATTTAGTGTCAATATTATTATTATTGGCTCTGTAATAACCTGCATTAAAATCTCTCATACCTTCAAGTGCGTGATTTGGGCTGAAGCTTGGGCGAGTTGGGGTGCCATCAGGATAATAAGCAAGGTTTGTTGGCAATGATCTGCTTAGTTCTCTAAAAATGTCGTAGGCAGAATAAGCGGGTGCTTCATTTTGTTGTCTCCTTCCCGCAAGATTTAGTTGAAGGGTTAAATTATCTGTAATATTGGCTTCTATATTAGATCTTAAATTATACTGCTGAAAATTGAGTACTTCTGCTGTGTAATTAGATCCTTGACTAACATATCCCGCGGAAACGAAATAACTCACTTTTTGATTTCCTCCTGTCAAATTCAGATTGTGTCGTTGTTGAAAGCCCCAATCCTTGAAAACTAAACCTTTCCAATCCTCATTAGGATAATTGATCGGATCAGTACCGGACTGGAATAGCGCCAACTCATCTTCCGTGTAGAAAGGACTTTGTCCCGCACTTACCAAACCCTCATTTAATACTGTTCCGTATTCCTGTGAGTTTAAAAAGTCTGGATAATCGGTAAAGGCTGTGTAAGTGAATTGGTTGCTGTAAGTAAGTTTAGGCTTACCCTGCCTTCCTTTTCTTGTTTGAATTACGATCACTCCATTGCCTCCTTGTACTCCATAAACTGCCGCTGCTGCAGCATCTTTCAAAACTGATACGCTTTCAATTTCATTAGGATCAAGTTGATCAAGATTTCCCGGAGAACCATCAATGATGACTAGTGCATTGCCGAAATTTCTTACTTCAAAAGAAGATCCACTAAAACCAGGTTCTCCACTGCTTTGCCTTACAAATAAACCGGCTGCTAATCCTTCAAGGCCATTACTCACTTGGGCTACAGGCATCTTTTTCATGGCTTTTTCATCCAGAACAGAGACTGCTGAAGTGATCTTTTCTTTGGATTTGCTTCCGTATCCAATGACAACTATTTCGTCTAAGGCTTCAATATTTTCTGAAAGCGCCACATCAATGATCTCCTGATTGGCAACAGATATTTCTTCTGTATTGAAACCCACAAAAGAAAAAATTATAATGGAAGATGGTCCTTCAACCTGAAGCGTATAATTACCATCCACATCAGATATCGTACCATTGGTTGTTCCTTTCTCGAGTATGGTTACTCCTGGCAACCCAATGTCGTCTATATCAGAGGTCACAGCACCTTTAATAGTAGTTTGGGAAAAACCCATTAATGTGAACCCGCTAAAGAACAATAAATAAAGTAGGTATTTTTTCATATCCATGATTTTTGGTTAAGGTTGAGTTGTTCCTTTTTCATTTTTATATTTTAGAGGTGGAATTTTAAAATAATGATACAAGAGTATCGCAATCCGCTACTGATGTGAAATTTAATGGTACTACTTACCTACACAAAACAAAAATTTCACTTTCACATTACCTCTCAAATCAAGTTTATTAAAGGCCTTAAAAGCATCTTAAAGGCTTTTATTTATAATTCTTGCTACACTGAATTTAACCCTGACTTACTCGATGGTCAAATTTTATGACTAATTTTAAGCGTATGCCTAAAATCAATGTAATCCGACATTTTACCCTTTTTTTAGTGTTGACCTTAATATCAATAAATATCATTAATGGACAATCGCCAAAAATCGGAATGCCTTACATTCAGCACTTTTCTCCTGAAGAATATGGTGGTGGATTACTCAACTATGATATCACTCAAGATTACCGAGGGTATATATTGGTGGGCAACAACAAAGGTATTATAGAATATGACGGAACAGATTGGCGGCTATATGATTTGAAACCGAATAGTCGCATTCGCTCGCTCTACTCGGATGTAAAAGGAAAAGTCTATTTGGGAACGCAAAATGAAATAGGGTATTTGTGGCCGAATGAAAAGGGCCAATATCAATACCATTCTTTGACACATTTGATTCCAGAAGAATACAGAGAATTCACTGAAATATGGAATATTTTCCCAACAAAAAAAGGAATCACATTTGCCAACGTGAATGGAATCCTTAACTATGATTTTGATACGATCTCGTTCACACCATTCAGAAAACAAAACATTCAGTCTTTTACATTTAACGGCATGATATACAACCAGGTAATGGAAGAAGGCCTTCTCTATTTTGATAATGGTGAGTGGAAACTTTCTGATCAAGGTCAGTTTTTCAGTGATAAAGAAGTCAGAAGCATTTGCTCTTTTGATGAAAATAAGAACCTTGTGAGCACTTTTGAAAATGGGATATTCTTGGTAAGCAAGCACCATGTGGAGCCTTGGGCAAAACATCTGCAATCGGTTTTCTCAGAACATAAAATACTGGTAACCAAACGTCTACGCGATGGTTCATATGCCATTGGCACAAGCTCTGATGGTTTATACTTGCTCGAAGAAGATGGATCTGTTATCCATCACTTTACGAAAGGAAAAGGACTCGAATCAAGGACTATCCTAGATGTATTCGAAGATTCTTTTGGAAATATCTGGGTAGGTCAAAACAACGATGTAGCTAAAATAGAGTGGAATTCCCCTTTCAGGTACTTAAATGAAGAAATAGGCGTACAAGGCACTGGTTATGCTGCGCTAGCCACTGCAGACTATCTCTATCTAGGCACCAACAATGGTCTATTTTATTCAAAGTTAAAGGATGGAAATACCACTATATTTCACAAACTTCAAGGTTTAAAAGACCAGGTTTATAACATTCAAGAAATTAATGGTGACATACTGGTAGCCTGTCACATAGGCGCATACCATATCACAGACCATAAAGCTGCCGAGATCTCACCAGGCGTGGGTTGGTGGGGGTTCATTGAGACAGAAGATCCCAATATTGTCATTGGTGGAGGGTATGCAGGATTGTTCCTTTTAAAGAGAAATGAAGATTCATGGCTTGTAGAAAAGTACTACACAGGGTTCTTCGAATCTTGCAGGGTGATGGAGTTTGATCATGCATACACCCTTTGGATGAGTCATGGTTACAAAGGCGTTTATGCCATTGATTTTTCTAAAAATTATGATAGTCTGGCTCAAATTAATTTTTATGATTCAACCAGTGGTTTCAATGACAATTTCGGGATAAATGTTTTTAAGGTCTCTGGGGAGAATATATTTACAACCACTGAGGGCGTCTTTCGATATGATCCCATTAGTCAAACTTTTCTTCACACCAAACACATCAATGAAAGTCTGGGTGAAGATGCCAACATCAGGTATCTCATGCAGGACTTATCTGGAGACATCTTCTTTATTGAAAAGGACTACACTGGAATTCTGAAGAAAGACAACTGGGGGTACACCTTTCAGGAAAATCCTTTGAATAAGATCCATCCCTTATTGAATGACGATCTGGAACACATAAACATCCTCAATAATGATGTTGTTGTCTTTGCTGCACGCGAAGGATTCATCCTCTATGACAAGTCTTATGCTTCTGCATTCTCAGAATCTTTGCAATTGGCCATTCGTGAAATTTATCTTCCGAAAACCGATTCCGTTTTGTTCAGAGGTAATTTCATTTCTGATAATGAAATTGTGAATGATCAACCTGCCCAAATGGTGCCTCTTTTTGAATACGACAACAACTCAATCAATATAAAATTCTCAGCGATTGATTTTGACAATGCGCCAACTCAGTATCGCTACAGGCTTGATGGTTTAGAAAATAAATGGTCTAAATGGACTTCTAAGACAGAAAAGGAGTATTCTAAACTATCCGAGGGAAGCTATAGTTTTATAGTGGAAGCGAGAAATTCGCATGATATCCACTCTCCACAGACTAGCTATAAATTTAAAATTTTGCCGCCCTGGTATCGTGCGCAATGGATGCTTTTTATCTACACCATTTCCTTTTTTGGACTCTCTATCTGGCTAATCTATTACAACAGAAAAAACAAGAAAATCATAACGAAACAAGAGAAAGCGCTTATCACTCAAGATCAACAATTGAAAGAGGTCTCTGAAAAGTCCGAAGCAGAGATCAGTAAGCTCAAAAATGAGAAACTAATGACTGAGATTAAGCACAAAAAAAGTCAGCTGGCCAGTACCACCATGCACTTGATAGACAAGAATGAATTTTTGCAAAATATTCAGAAAGAAATCCACGAGCTGATGCAAAGCAGTGAACAAAAAGTAAAGGTCAAGCTCAAGCGGATCGTAAATGAAATAGAAAAGAATAAGAATCAAGAAAACCACTGGAATCAGTTTGAAATCCATTTTGATGAAGTCAACGACGGGTTCACAAAAAAGCTAAGAAAACAATTTCCAGACATTAGTCCTATTGAAGTCAAGTTATCAGTATATCTAAGAATGAATTTTAGCACGAAAGAAATAGCGAACCTAAGTCACGTAACCACGCGAGCTGTAGAAATGTCTCGATATAGACTAAGGAAAAAATTAAATTTAAATACAGAGACAAACTTAATAGACTTTTTGATGAAAATTTGACCGACTTTTCATTCATTTTCAAACGTCCTGACAAGATATGCAAAGATGCGAAAAATGTAAATGTGAGTTGAGCTCATATCTACATTTTCCGATGTTATTTTATTTAGTATAGCCTTTTTTCATAATGGTTTATAGTTTTGATGGTAGGTTCTTTTAGGCTTATTTGGTTGAGGGTTCGATCATTAAGGCCTTACAATTTCTCTTGGCTGATAAATGATCTCATAAAATGATTCATTCTAATCCCTGGCTCGTTTTATATCAAATAGATATACGATTCGATTATACCCACAAGAGTTAGCCAAGGCATGTTTTCTGTTTCTATAAAATACCTTTTCATAGCCGATTTTAAAGGGCCTATGAAACTTGATTTATCGATCTCATGGTCAATATCATTTGAAAGATGTTCTCTTTAGATACCGTTTAGTGTTGAAAAAAGAGATTGAACTAACCCCCTGCCGAGGATAGAAACAGCCAATTAAAGCCTAGATTTCACAGACATAAAATATACTTCACTAAACGTCATTGAATTAAATATCCAAATTCCATAGTCCCCCATCGGAAAGATACGTTGTACGCACTAACCATTTGAATGACCAACTAAATGTTTAGACACCAAGGCAAGAGCAGAACTTCGAAGCACAACCTGCGAAT
This sequence comes from Cyclobacteriaceae bacterium, assembly GCA_040218415.1. Lineage (GTDB taxonomy): Bacteria > Bacteroidota > Bacteroidia > Cytophagales > Cyclobacteriaceae > JAVJRN01. Next base: position 223,192 of record JAVJRN010000081.1, on the reverse strand, counting down.
CGCCACAATCCTATCCTTAGTAGCGGGTATTGTAAATGTCACAGGTTTCTTGTCCTTCAACCAATTAACCACCAACGTAACAGGTCATTTCGCCCTATTTATCAATGATGTTGCGGATTTTGAGCTATGGAAAGGCACTATCTACCTCCTTTATATAATTTCTTTCTTGGTTGGTTCATTTTTATCCAGCTTTCTTATTGAGAAGTTCAAAGAGAATAGGAAACTCAATGTCTTTGTTTTACCTACTATTATTGAATGTCTAGTGCTCATATCTATTGCCGCACTGAGCAATTTCATCGAATTGAAATATCCTGACTTGATCGCTTGTTTATTGCTTTTTGCAATGGGAATGCAGAACTCTTATGTTACGAAAATTTCAAATGCGATCGTAAGAACTACCCATTTAACAGGGCTCTTTACAGATTTGGGAATTGAGCTTTCGCAATTGTGCTTTCCGAAAACGCACCCCCATAGAGACAAACTAAAAGCAACCATCAAACTTCGAATATATATTATCTCTTTCTTCTTTGGCGGTGGTTTGATCGGTGGTTTTATTTATTCTAGGCTTGATTGGAAATTAAACACCCTACTCTTAGGTGCTTTGATTCTACTCATCAGCATGTTTTTCGATGATGTTAGGTACCAATTGATAAAAGTCAAAAGAAGGTATAAACAAAAGTGATCAATGCCCGGCAGGCAGACTTAACAGACATTTCAGCTATGTTCCGAAACTGCTCGTAAATCTCGAGATTTCACTCTAAGAGTGCTTAAAACAAGAAGAAATTCAACCCGATATAGATAGGAACTACAAAATTTAACTTCGTAAAGTAGAAATAAAAAAAGCGATTTGCCACTTACAACTTTAACCTGAACCAGTAAATAGTTCAATGTAAATGATCTTCAGGAAATTGATTCAATAAAATAGATGAAATGGAACTTTGAAGAACTGAACTATAAAAATTCATCTTTCTTTAAACTGATTTCTAATTTTTTAGAAATTTACGAGCTTTCTTGTAACGAGAGCTTTCGTCTTTAATGACTACAAAATAATAACCTGTTGAAAGATTTTTAACCGGAATACGATAACGGCCACCTCCTAAATCCTCGGTTTGAATAGCTATTTCATTCCCAATGATGCTATGCAGTTCAAATTCGGCATCAACTAATGTAGAATTGTTGATTTGTATGATAAGATAATCTACCGCGGGGTTTGGATAAAGCTCTAATTTGTTTGATGCTTCTATCGTTTCTGCAAAAACAACATTTTCAGCAGAAACAATATTGTCATCTTCACTCTGTCCCAAAACTGTGAGGGAAGAGATTAAAAAGAACGCCAATATGATCCACTTATTGTTTTTCATCACTACAAAGTACGCAAATAAAATACCAATGTTTTAATGATTGATGAAATTTTATCGCTTTTAGAGCGTTAAAGTGCACTTAATTAACAAATTTTATCAATTCATGCAGCACTTATTGGTTTGTATTATTTCAATAATCAATTGATTTTTAGGAGTTTATCTTTTTTCTAAGCTTTTAAATGCTGCTGGAAGAAAATCAACAATATCTGAGGCAATTAATCCTGTTCGTCCCAGCTTATTCTTCGCTAAGTCTCCCGCCAACCCATGAATATACACTCCAAGCTTCAATGACTCCTCAGGAGAATACCCCTGTGCCATAATTCCCGTGATGACTCCAGTGAGCACATCCCCACTTCCACCAGTGGCCATTCCAGGATTTCCTGTGGAGTTAAAAACAATTTCGCCTTGGCTATTACAAATGGCAGAAAAAGCTCCTTTCAGCACTACATGTACTTTGTATCGTATGCATAGACTTTTCAGTTTTTCTAGTTTCTCTTTTTCAGATGTCCATTCCCCAACTAGCCTCTCAAACTCCCCTGGATGAGGTGTTAATACGCTTCCTGCCGGTACAGCGTTCAATAAATCCTCGTGTGCCGCTATAAAGTTTATGGCATCCGCATCAATAATTATCGGTTTATTTACAGCCTTGAAAAGTTTTACTAGTGCTTTTCTGGTTGTTGGATTTTTGCCAATACCTGGACCCACAGCCACCGCGTTGACGTTTTCGGGAATTTCGATTTCAGAAACTACTTCCTCGTGTTCTTCTTCAAGCACCATTGCTTCTGGTATGGAGCATTGTAATATTTGCAAACCACAATTGGGTGAATGAACAAATAAGAGCCCCGCTCCGCTCCTTAGAACAGCACGTGACGCTAATACCGCGGCACCCATTTTCCCTCTACTACCAGCAACCAGCAACACTCTCCCAGCACTGCCTTTATGACTAAAAACTGGTCTGCTTATTCTTTTAAAATCAGATCTTTCGTTCAAGTAATAGCTTGCTTCCATAGAGTCTATGAACGAAGAACTGAGCCCAATATCGACAACCACAAGCTCTCCTACCCACTTTGAAAAAGATGGCTGCAAAAAAGGCCATTTAGGTATTTGAAAAGTGATAGTTAAATCTGACTCAATAGCTACTTTAGGCATATCTGTAGCATCTGTAGACAACCCTGACGAAATATCAATACTGACTTTATCACAATCGAAATCATTAATTTTGTCAATGATTTCCTTGTGTAACCCCACAACTTCTCTCGATAAGCCAGAACCAAATATCCCATCTACAATAACATCATTACCATGCACAAATGGAATATCAGAGGTTGACCTGATAATTCTAATATCACAGAGGCCCTTGAGTCGTTTGAAGTTAATTTTAAAATTATCTTTTCCTTTTGAGGTGTCTCCAATTAAAAAAACCTTTACATCATTTCCTTTTTCAGCAATTAATCTTGCTATCGCTAATGCGTCTCCACCATTATTCCCAACTCCAGCAAAAATCATTACTCTGCCCAAGTTTTGGATGGGATATTTAATAAAAAAAGCATCAACGAAGGCTTTGGAAGCTCTCTCCATCAGATCGATCGAGCTAATGGGTTCATTTGCTATAGTATACTGGTCTGCTTCTCTTATTTGTTGTGCCGTTAGAATAGGTATCATAAGTATAGTAAGTTCCGGAATGCTTAATATGTTTAATTAGAAAATTTGGACTTTTGGTGTTTCCATCGCTTGTGACTCCACAACCAGAACTCTGGTCGCTTTTTAATCATTTTTTCTAAAATCGAAGTATGTCCTTTGGTAATATCTCCGTAGGTAGTTTCTAATGGCTTGTCTGCCACAAGGTGATATTTCAACGAATAATAACCTCTTTTTTCTTTAGTGATCTCACCGAAAACAACTGGTGCATCATATGTTACGGCATACTTTTCCGCGCCAAACAATACTGCCGTATCTCTTTCAAGAAATTTTAACCAGAAAGCTTTACTCGATTTTCTCGGTGATTGATCCGCACCAAAAACAAATCCATATTTCCTTTTCGCCGGATCTCGATCAAAATACGCTTTGATCTCTTTTTGTGGAATAAGCTTTAAGCCAAACTTTGATCTTGATTTTTGAACTTTCCTGTTGAGCAGCTTATTGTGAATAGGTTTATAAAGTGCTATCCCATCGCAGCGGTGAAAAAGAGGCATAGCCAATGCATAGAGTTCCCAATTATTATAATGTCCTCCAGTGATGATAACGTTTTTCCCTTGTAAAATGAAATTATCAACAAGTTCTGGATTGTGAATAATAAATCTACGTCTTACCTCCTCTTCTCGAATAGAAAAATTTTTAACGCCTTCTAAAATAAGATCACAAAAGTGACGGTAAAAACGCTTTTCCACTGATCGGTGAAATACCATTGACTCATCAACAAATGCTCTTTCGATATTATCTCTAACTATTTTTCGTCTATAGCCAAAGACAAAGTATAGCATGAAATACAAAACGTCAGAAATGGCGTGAAGCCAATATAACGGGAGCCATGACAATGGCAGAATAAGCAAATAATAAATAAGTGCGATGATAATGATTTTAAGTGTTCATTAAAATTACACACTAAGCTGCTGCAAAACTATTTTAAGCCTAAAGACAATGTTAAACCAACACTGAAAGGCCTGACGCTAAGCGCAGAAGATTGTTCAAATTTATAGAGCCCGTATCGAATACTCGGCATGATAAATAGGCCATTATCCTTCATTTCGAAAAGCAACTTTTTTAATCCCAGCTCAAGTAAGAAGTGATTTTTCTTCATTAGCCCGTATTCCTCGTTCCGATATTTAAAAGTAGGTCCGCTACCTAATAAATATTGGTACTCCGCAGAAAGAAACAGGACATTTGTTTCCTCAGGAAAAGCATGCCAAAACAACTGAGACTTAAGCCCTGCGAGTGACACTCGCTTCGAAATACTCACCTGATCCACTTCAAAGGTTGGTTCGAAAAACCCATCATTAACCTTACTAGAGTTTACTTGAGTAGGTTGGGTATTACGTACCGAAAATGAATATTGCTGGTTGTAGTTATTAAATGAAAGCCCTGTGCGTAGGCTTAGTTGCTTACCCAATTTTCTTTCCGCGCCATACTCGATGAGAAAACCTATTCGGTTAGAGGATAAACCGAATGGGCTCTCATATTCTCCAACATATATATCGTCGGTAAGATTAGGCTTAATCCTATTATAAAGAAAATAAGAACCCAAATTATAGTAGGGGAAAAATCGCCGTTCATTTTTCGCCACAATTGGAACTTCTTCATTCTTAAGGAGGATCATTATTTTTTCTAGGCTTACTTGCTCTAGATTGGTTTGTTCTATTTTCTGAATTTGTATTGGAAGGGGTAAATAGTTCCCTGTAGAAGTCAAATTAAACTTCTGAAAAACACTATTATCTATTTCTCTTGAGTAGCTATCACTAGTTTCAACGGCCTTGTTGACTTTATCGTGCTTAGCAGAAACTTGGTCTTCCTTTAAATATTTCTGAATACCATTTTTTTGATAATGATCAGGTGACACTTTTTGAGATCGCTCAATATTTATGGACAAAAGCTCAGGTGGCTGAGGGTAATTGATCGTTGCAGTGCCTTGAATCACATTATTATTTATCTCAATCTTAAACAAAGACAATAAAAGCAATATCAAACCTATGACTTTAAAGGTATTGCTATACCATGGTGGACTGGCTACTAACTGCCCCAACACAGCAGCCTTCAAGTGAGCATCTGGCGAATGTGTGAATGAAGACAACCTAGATTTTATGTGTTGATCAAATGACTTTTTCATAATTGGTTATTCCTATTTCATTCAAATATTTTCTTAAAATCCGCTTGGCATGTGTCAACTGGCTTCTCGACGTGCTTTCTGCTATATTCAGCTTTTCAGCAATTTCTTTATGTGAAAAGCCATCGATAACGTGCAAATTGAAAATAGCCTGATAGCCTTCGGGAAGTTTACCTATCACTTCTAAAATTGATTCCTCGCTCATTCGATCGATTAAGTCACAGTAGAAGTCATCTGATAATTCATGATGTGTAAGATCTAAACCTATGTTTTGATTGTTGGGCTTAATGTGGTCAAGTGCTGTATTCACGGTTATTCTTTTGATCCAACCGTGTATGGCTTTCTCATCTTTAAGATGTTTTAAGCTTTTAAAAATTTTCACGAATGCTTCTTGAAATGCATCATTAGCGATATCTGTCTTACCCAAATAGCGAACACAGACACCCATAACCAATGGGCTATAGGTGTCATAGAATTCGTTTTGGGCTTTTGCTTTCCCCTTAATTACTTGTTGAATGAGACTTTTCAAATGATCCGAGCGAGCTATTTCTCAATTGAAATAACACAATAAGCAAAATCACATATATTATTATCGCAAAGTCGATAGCTCATTGAGGTGGTCTGTGTTCCTTTAAATTCCTCTAAAACTTCCATTTGGATATACTGTCCATTTACCACAACCGCAGTTCCAAGATCGGGTGCATCTATTATTTCTATTGTAAAGTTTTCTGTACAGTATTCGTCATTTTCAAACGGTGCAAACATGAAGGGTTCAGTTGCAGTGGAATCCGATGCAGTCAAGTCGAAAAAGTAATTATCATCGATAGCCAATGCACAACCGGTTGTATCTCCTACATCTATTACCTTGAATGTAATCGTATTTCTTTCATTGACAAGGTTTAGAGCCGTCAATGTGTACTCTACAACGCCAACGTTATTTTCTCCCGGGAAATATCTTATCAATTTATTTTCGGTAAGCTCAACTTTTCCTGAAGAGACTTGAATGATATTAACGTCAAAATCGAAGACATCACAAGCTGGTGGTGTTCTGAATGGCAATACTTCAATAAATTCTAGCTCTGACGAAATATCATAAAAAAATGGATAGAGTATAGAATCGCAACTGCTTCCGAAAGACTGGTCCAGTACTTTCACTACCACAGAGCTAAAACTTTCGTAAAGATTGTCGTTAACATCTACAATCGATAATTCGTATTCGAAGGAATCAGCACCAACAAAGCCAGGATTAGGTATATAAACATATGTAAGCACAGAATCCTGTAATATGGAGATTTCTCCATTTTTTGGTTCCGCAAATAAGACATCAATCTTTTTGATTTGTGCCTTACACAATCCATCATTTAGGGTAGGATCAAAAACTAAATGACCATCAACGAACATCGTGTAGAAATCAGCAAGCGCACCATTAAAACAGGGAATACCTAAAGAGTCAGCCATGCTGATGACAATACTGTCCGTATCTAACAATTGACCGTCTAGGTTAAACAAATCAACCGTAAGCCAGTCTGTACCCACAACGAAATCAGTTCTGGGTTTGTAATGTAAAATGGCCGCCTCGTTAATATTTGCATCGCCTTTGGTAGGCAAGTCGTTCAGCGTAAAACGGACAGTTTCCGTAGTATTTATGGTTGTTTTTAAATCGAGGTAAAAATCTGTGTTAGGCGTAGTGGTGATTGTACTTTGCAGTTGCAATGTTTTATCTCCGGTGGGCAGAGCGTCATCTTCGAAGGTATCACAGGCAGTAAAAAATAAGGCAAGCCCGAGTATTAAATAAAATTTTCTGTTTTTCCAATTCATAATCGTGTCGTTTAGTTAAAGGACAGCTGAAAATGGAAAAACGCTGTATCAGTTTGAATTTTTATCTATCCACTTCTCCTAAAACTAAATCTAATGACCCAACAATAGCGATAAGATCGGCAATCATCACTCCTCTGGATATTTCGGAAAGTACAGAAAGGTTTACAAAACTTGGCGCTCGTGCTTTACATCTTACAGCAATATCAGCTCTTCCGTCAGTTCTGAAAAAATATCCCAATTCACCTTTTGGATTTTCAGCTCTGATATAAAAGTCTTGTGCTTTCGGTCTTATTTTTTTAGGAACCAATTCTCGAGGGTCAAATTCTCTCGTTCTCTTGTGGGTTCCCAAAAGCTGCTCCACACATTGCTCCATCAACTTCAAAGATTCGCGACACTCCTGTGCACGCACCCAAGTCCGATCCCAGCAATCACCCGTTTTCCCTTTTGAACCTGAACCAATTGGAATTTCAAAATCTAACTCCGGATATACGGAATATCCGTCTACTTTTCTTAAATCAAACCTCAAACCTGAGGCTCGAAGCATCGGACCAGTAACACCATAATTTATGGCTAAATCCAACGGCAACACCCCAACATTGGCTGTCCGGTCAATAAATATTTTATTCTCAATAAGTAACTTATCAAGATCGTCGAGTTTAGGGCGCAAATACTTAATAAACTGAAGGCACCTTTCCTCAAAACCTACGGGCAAGTCGTAAAAAAGGCCGCCAATCCAAACATAATTATATAACATTCGCGCACCCGACACCCATTCCAATAACCTTAAAATATGCTCTCTATCACGCATTAGCCATAAAAAAGGTGTAAAAGCACCTATATCCAACCCGTAAGTTCCAATAGCTACAAAATGAGAAGCAATTCTATTCAGCTCAGCAACAAGCACCCTTATATATTCAACACGCTTCGGTATTTGCTCCGAAATACCTAACATTTTCTCCACGCCCATCGCGTAGGCGTGCTCACTGTTGATAGCTGCCATATAATCCATCCTGTCAACATAGGGCAGCACTTGATTAAAAGGTACCGACTCGGCATGCTTTTCAAAACACCTGTGCAAATACCCTATATGCGGCACGACATCCCTGACAATCTCACCATCCGTGATGACTTCTAATCGTAAAACGCCGTGTGTCGATGGATGTTGAGGGCCTATATTAATCAACAGCTCTCCAGACTTCAACGTTTCCTCCGTATATACGGTAGGCTCTGAGTTCTTAAAATGATCTGGATGGTAGGTATATTGAATATTCAATGCGTGTGGATTAAGTTATCAGCAAAAAGTAACACATACTTTGCAAGCAAAAAATCGATTGATTAAAATTTGAGGAATTCGATGACCGTTCATATCAATTTTGATTTTCTAGTGGGTCATTTTCCGATTCGTCACGATCGTATTTTACCGTCATACCATGATACTTTTCCTGTGCTTCATAATCTTTTCTTAAAGGAAAACCCTCCCAGTCAGCTGGCAAAAGAATTCTTCTCAAATCGGGATGACCCATAAAACGAATACCCAGCAAGTCATAGGCTTCTCGCTCGTGCCAGTTGGCTGTCCGCCATATCTCCGCTACCGAATCCACTTCAGGAGTTTCTCTTGGCAGCATTACTTTCAAGGCTAAGTGGTAGTCTTTGGGAATACTATACAAATGATAGATGACTTCCATTGTTCCTGCTTCGCTTCCGTTATCAATACCTGTTAATGAGGACAGTTGATCAAAATAATAACGATCGTCTTCATGAAGAAACTGACATGTTTTGTGAATTTGCTCGGAATCAACTTTTAAACAAAGAGGTGTATTCATCCCTTGATCAATCGCTAATGTAATTCCAAGTGACAATTCAATATCACGGACTAAATGATCAGACTCCAGCATTAATCTCCTTCCTCTTTTCTAAAATCTCTATCAACCTTTTTGGCTTCATCATCGACTCACCTCTGATTTTCTCTTGAAGTTTCAAAAATCCACCAATCAATGCTTCTGGTCTTGGGGGACAACCTGGCACGTATACATCAACAGGAACAATCTTATCTACTCCTTTTACTACATGATAGCCATGTTCCCAATATGGCCCACCACAGTTGCTGCAAGAACCCATCGAAATCACATAGCGTGGCTCGGGCATTTGCTCATACAACCTTCTCAGTCGATCTGCCATTTTGAAAGTTACCGTACCCGCAACTACCATTACATCTGATAATCTGGGGGAAGGTCTTGGTAAAATACCAAATCGATCAGTATCATAGCCTGTGGTGTAGGCGCCCATCATTTCAATCGCACAACAAGCAAGCCCGAAACCCATAGGCCACATGCTTGACAGTCTGGCCCAGTTAAGCAAGTCATCGAGCTTCGTAATGATAACTCCACCATGTTCAAATTGATGATCAAGAATACCCATTATTGATATTTTTTATAAGCTTCGGTAGGAATTTGACTTTTAAAGTCACTGGCCTTCTGGTCTGGCTTGTCCCAATCTAACATGCCTTTTTTCCAAATATAGCAGAGCCCTACAACCAGCAACCCAATAAAAACAAACACTTCTACCAAGGCGAATTTCCCCCAAAGGCCGTTTGTTGATTCTATCAACTCCTTATTGGCAAATACTGTAGCCCAAGGAAAAAGAAAGACCAGTTCTGTTTCAAAAAGTAAAAAAGCCAAAGCAATGATATAGAATCGAATATTAAAGACGTTCCAAGCACTTTTGAATGGTGCTTCACCTGACTCATATGTGGTGTTTTTTTCTTCATTTGGTCTTACGGGTCTTAAAAATTGTCCTAACACCAGTGTAATTAGGACGAATAAAAGACCGCCAACGAAGAATAATAATACTGTGCCAAACCCGGAAATTTCCATAGGATCAAGTTAAAACAAGTTTTAGAAATTGAGAGGATCAATATGCTTAAAATGACCGTTTAGGCGGATCTTCTCTCGTGCCAATTCTGCCCTTTCCAGCATTGGCAAAAGATTCTTCAAGTGTTGAAGAATGTGAATTTGTTGGTCTTTTTGAGAGTGCATGGTCAATAATTTATATTCTTCATCGGGCTTCAAGCCTATTTTATGAATGTACTCATGCATTTCAGAATGATGATTGATCTTTAATTCATCATCTAATTGTAGCCAGCTCACTAGTTCCATGACCTTCTCTACTATTTTGATCGTCAATGAAGGGTCAGCATCGTCCTCATATTGATGGGGTATTACTTCACCTCCTGCATATTCTTTTAACAACCACGGGTTTTCGTATTTCAGTATTTTGAATGCTTCCAGTGCTTGAGTTTTGATATCTAACCTACCATCATTATACCTTTTAGTAACTTCGATGATCTCTACCTCAGTACCGTATTCAACCGTATTTAGGACGTAAGATGGTATGCCAAATGTAGCTTTATCCTCTAGGCAATCATTGACTAATTGGCGATAACGTGGCTCAAAAATATGGAGGTTGAGGTGCTCCTTTGGGAACACAACGAGGTTGAGCGGGAATAATGCTAAACTTTTTTCCATAGATCGTTTTAACTGATGGCAGGTATATAGGGTTTGAAAAGATTTACTTTATTTTCGAATGTGGTAAAGGCAATTTTCAATCAGGGCAGAATTATTCCATCTTATTTCAGGTGGATATTAACCATAGCAATTTTCGTTGGAATCTACCGTTCTCTAGCTTATTTAGCTGAAACACCTGCAATTATTCTTTCTATTTCCCTGTCGTTTCTCATCCCACCCATTTGGTCTTCATACAAGATAATAGCCTTCAATAATGTAACTAATCAACTAAGTAAAGCTTTTTGGATTACGGGTTTGATAGTAACGAAATCCAAATACCACCTTACCGAATTACCCATCAATATTAGGCTTGTGGAGAATGAATTCATCTCGTACTTGCTGATTGAAGATGGAGTTGAAATTAGGCTTACTTCACATGAGAACGAAAAAGGGTTGAGAGATAAGATGAAACCATTTCTCAAAAAAATCGAGATAAACATTCGATTCATTGAATAGGATCAACAAGTCGCCAAAGTTTTACCATTTCCAGCTTCATTTAATTGAATGGTTTATTGCAGGGTTTTTACTACAATCTTTTTCGCTTTATCACAATAAAAAAACCCAGTAAAACTGGGCTTTTTATATTTCTAATAAATGTTAAATAAATGTTATTGATTGATAATAGTATTTAACGTAGGGCTTGGTCTCATAGCTTCCGAAGCTTTTTCAACGATTGGTCTGTAATAACCTCCAATATCTTGAGGTGAACCCTGCGCCTTGATCAATTCCTCGTTGATCTTGTCTTCATTAGCGCTTAAGTCGTTATAGACTTTTTGAAAATGAGCTTTTAAATCAGCATCGTCATTTTGTGCGGCTAATGCCTCTGCCCAATACAAGGCGAGATAAAAATGACTTCCTCTGTTGTCTATTTGTCCAATTCTACGCGCTGGCGATTTGTCATTATCCAAAAACTTAGAAGTGGCAAGGTCTAGTGTCACGCCCAAGATCTTCGCCTTTGGGTTATCAAACGTCTCCGATAGATGTTCGAGTGAAACAGCGAGTGCTAAAAATTCACCCAAGGAATCCCATCTTAAATATCCTTCTTCTACAAATTGTTGGACGTGCTTTGGTGCGGATCCTCCTGCACCAGTTTCAAACAAACCTCCGCCGTTCATCAAAGGCACAATAGACAGCATTTTAGCACTAGTCCCTACCTCCAATATTGGAAATAAATCTGTAAGATAATCCCTCAATACATTACCTGTCACAGAGATGGTATCTTCTCCTTGCACAATTCTTTCAAGTGACAACTTAGTCGCATCAATCGGCGACATAATTCTGATGTCAAGACCTTCGGTATCATGATCCTTCAAATAGGTATTGACTTTTACAATAAGTTCAGAATCATGCGCTCTATTAGAGTCTAACCAGAATACTGTTGGTGAACCTGTAGCTCTAGCTCTATTTACCGCAAGTTTTACCCAATCTTGTATCGGTGCATCCTTCACTTGACACATTCTGAAGATATCTCCTTCTTCTACTTTTTGATCAAGTAAAACAGAGCCGCCTGATGCTACAACTTGCACGACACCTTTGCTTGTCAGCTGAAAGGTTTTATCATGAGAGCCATATTCTTCTGCCTTTTGAGCCATCAATCCCACGTTAGGTACACTGCCCATTTTCGTCGGATCAAGTGCTCCATTTTTCTTACAGAAATCTATCGTTTCTTGGTAAACCCCTGCATAACTTCTATCAGGAATTACTGCTTTGGTATCTTGCTGTTTTCCATCTTTATCCCACATTTGACCTGAAGTTCTTATCATCGCGGGCATAGATGCGTCTATGATAACATCACTAGGCACATGCAAGTTGGTGATTCCTTTATCTGAATTGACCATAGCCAATTCGGGCTTATCAGCATACAATGCATCTATATCAGCCTTAATTTGCGCTTGTTCTTCTTCTGGCAATGTGGCTATTTTACTGTAAACATCTCCGAGACCATTTTTCGTATCTACTCCAAGCTTGTTAAAAACTTCTCCGTATTTCTCAAAAATTTCCTTGTAAAAAACTTCAACTACAGCCCCAAATATAATTGGATCGGAAACCTTCATCATTGTTGCTTTCAAGTGTAATGAAAACAAGACTCCCTGAGATTTAGCTTCCTTGATTTCCTTTTCAATAAAAGACGTGAGGCTCGAAATACTCATTTTAGAAGCATCGATAATTTCTCCATCAAGCAACTGGATATCTTCTTTTAAAGTAGTCTTACTTCCATCTTCTGCCGTAAATACTATAGCTGCGGTTGTCGCTGCTTTAACAGTTATCGAAGTTTCACTTCCATAAAAGTCCCCTTCATCCATTGATGAAACATGTGTTTTTGATTCGCTGCTCCAAGCACCCATAGAATGTGGATTTTTACGAGCATATTCTTTGACTGCCTTTGGTGCTCTTCTGTCAGAGTTGCCTTCTCTCAAAACAGGATTTACAGCACTGCCTTTTACAGCATCATAAAGGTTCTTTAATTTAATTTCTTCGTCTGACTTTGGGTCTGAAGGATATTCAGGGAGTTTGAAGCCATTTTCTTGAAGTTCTTTTATTGCTGCTTTCAACTGTGGAATTGAAGCACTTACATTAGGGAGTTTTATGATATTCGCTTCCGGGTTTTTAGCTAGGTCGCCTAACTCGGCCAAGTCGTCACTTATTCTTTGATCTTCGGGCAGATACTCAGCTAAGTTTGCTAAAATTCGACCAGACAGGGAAATATCTCTGGTTTCTACTTCAACTCCCGCTGGTCCAGTAAATGATCTAATGATTGGTAGTAAAGAAAACGTTGCTAAGGCTGGAGCCTCATCCGTTTGCGTATAAATAATTTTTGGTTGACCCATTTTGTAGTCTAATGTTTATTTGGTTAATAACTTTCTTCGTCAGTCGGAAAACTAGAAGATTTAATATCGTTTATGTACTGTGTGGTTGCCTCTCCAATTATTTTATTCAAATCGGCGTATTGTCTTAAAAATCTTGGCTTAAAATCCTGAGTAATTCCAAGCATGTCATGCATGACCAAGACTTGCCCGTCTACATCTTTGCCAGCTCCTATTCCTATTATAGGAATATCAACACTTTCAGCCACTTCTTTAGCAAGCTGGGCTGGAATCTTTTCGAGGACAATTCCAAAACAACCCAATTCTTGAAGTAGCCGTGCATCTTCTTTCAGCTTTTGGGCTTCCTCCTCTTCCTTAGCTCTTACGGTATACGTGCCAAATTTATAGATTGATTGAGGGGTTAAACCCAAATGACCCATCACAGGTATACCTGAGGAGAGCACTCTCGTCACACTCTCTTTTATTTCAAATCCACCTTCCATTTTCACGGCATGAGCGCCAGATTCTTTCATTATTCTAATGGATGATCGCAAAGCTTCTGAAGAATTACCTTGATAACTGCCAAAAGGAACATCCACCACAACAAAGGCACGACTTACTGCCTTGATCACGGCACTGGCATGCCATATCATTTGATCCAGCGTGATCGGCAGTGTAGTTTCATGTCCTGCCATTACATTGGAAGCCGAATCACCAACTAAAATAATATCAATGCCTGCATTGTCAAGAATTCTTGCCATTGAATAATCGTATGCAGTGAGCATAGCAATTTTTTCTCCGTTGGCCTTCATTTCTTGGAGACGGTGGGTCGTTATTCGTTTAAAATTGGATTGTGTTTTACTCATAGGCTTAAATGAGATGTAATTTAATAAAATACCAGTTTAGGATTAGTGTATTCCAATTTTATCAACGACATTAATCGAAATAAGGAATGTATCTTTAATGACAAAAAAAGAAATGAAAGTAGTTGCTACTCTTCTATTCACTGTTTTCAGTGCCTATTGCTCTTTTACACAACCACTATCAGCACCCGATAGGTCAGAAGGTGAAGGCCCTTTTGAAGAACTTATAATCAGAGGTGCCATACTCATTAATGGAAATGGTGCACCGCCAATTGGTCCTGTGGATGTCGTCGTTAAGAAAAATGTCATTAGCAAAATTCAAGTTGTAGGATCTCCAGGCGTTAAAATTAATGAAGCGGGCAGGCCAAAGGCATCATCAAAAAGCACGAAAATAATTGATGCTTCAGGGAAATACTTGCTACCCGGCTTCATCGACATGCATGGACATATTGGAGGCACTGCTCAAGGAACTACTGCAGAATATGTTTTCAAATTATGGATGGCTCATGGAATCACGACCATTCGTGAACCAGGAAGTTTTAATGGGTTGGATTGGACACTGGCTCATCAAAAGAGAAGCGCCAAAAATGAAATTACAGCTCCTCGTATTGTTCCTTATACTGGATTTGGGCAAGGATCTGATTATATTAACACACCCGAAGAAGCAATAAAATGGATTCGTGCAAATGCAGAAAAGGGATCGATGGGAGTTAAGTTTTTCGGAGCGCGACCAGATATCATGGAGGCAGCCTTGAGAGAAAACAAGAAGTTAGGATTAAGATCAGCCTGCCATCATGCACAAATGAATGTAGGATGGGTCAACGTATTAAATAGCTCTGAATGGGGTTTGACGACTATGGAGCATTGGTATGGGTTACCAGAAGCCATGTTCGAAGATCAAACTGTTCAAAACTATCCTGCCGACTACAATTACCAAAACGAACAAAACCGGTTCGAAGAAGCTGGAAAACTCTGGTCACAAGCTGCACCACCCTTTTCCGAAAAATGGAATGAAGTGTTAAATACACTACTAGAAAGGGACTTTACTTTAGACCCGACCTTTAATATTTATGACGCAAATCGTGACTTAATGCGTGCCAGAAGAGCTGAATGGCACGAGCACTACACCTTGCCGTCACTTTGGAAATTCTATGAACCAAGTAATATTTCCCATGGATCTTACTGGCATTATTGGGGAACAGAGCAAGAAATACTTTGGAAGAAAAACTATCAATTGTGGATGACATTTGTCAACGAATATAAAAATCGCGGTGGCAGGGTAACTACAGGAAGCGATTCAGGATTCATTTATCAACTTTATGGATTTGGCTATATTCGAGAACTAGAATTATTAAGAGAGGCTGGCTTTCATCCATTGGAAGTGATCCGATCAGCTACCTTAAATGGTGCTGAAGCCTTAGGCATGGAGCAGAAGATCGGAACAATCGAAGTTGGCAAATATGCAGACATGATTTTAACCACTGCCAATCCATTGGTCAATTTTAAATCGCTTTACGGTACTGGAGCCATAAAACTGCAAGATGATAATTCAATTGTACGTCTTGGTGGGATAGATTACACAATAAAAGATGGAATAATTTATGATGCTAAACTTCTTTTGAAAGATGTGCGGGAAATGGTGCTTGAAGCTAAAGATGGGGCGAACGAAATAAAACAACCTGGCTTCCCGAATTGGGAAGAAGAATAAAAATAAATAAATTCGTAAGCCTATTAAACCGACAATGATCAAATATTTAACAGCTATTTTTCCTTTTTTAATCCTTTTTGGGTGCATAGAGATACAATCAAGCAAAAGCCCAATTGAAACTTTTAAGCAGGAAAAAGACACTACAATAGCCGTTACAAATACAATCAACAACCAAGAATCACTTGTATATTCCTTAAAAGGTGCGCCTTTTCCTGAGAAGAAAATGTCTCTTCAATCAAGGGCAAGAAGAGAAACTCAACTCGATGAAGCAAGATCCACTTTCGAGCAAGACCCAGATAACTTAGACAATATTATTTGGTACGGGAGAAGGTTATCGTATATGGGTTTTTATCGACAAGCAATTAACGTCTATTCGACTGGGTTGGAAAAATTCCCCACTTCATATAAGCTGTACCGACATAGAGGTCATCGATACATTACTACGCGAGAATTTGATAATGCCATCGAAGATCTACAAAATGCTGCTTTCTATTCACGCCCAGCCATCAATAGCCAGGAGCCTGATGGTATACCAAACAGGATTAATAAGCCTCTGAGTAATGATAAATTCAATATTTTCTATCACCTAGGTATTGCCTATTATCTAAAGGGAAATTATGATAAGGCCATCTCTTCTTTTAGAAAGTGTCTCACTTTTAGTGATAACGATGATTTACTTATTGCCACAACAGACTGGTTTTATATGACCTACAGAAAAATTGGCAACATAGATGCCGCCAACGAGCTTTTGGAAAATATAGATCCTGGAACTAGAGTTATAGAAAACTGGTCTTACCTCAACAGAATTTTAATGTATAAGCAGATTATAACACCAGAAAAAGTATTGGATAAGGCAGTAAGAGCAGATGAAAGCTACAACCCATTGACCGCCTATGGCGTGGGTAATTGGTATCTATACAATGGAAAAGTAGAGGCGGCCAAAAACGTTTATCAACGAATATTGATGAGTGATTCTTGGGATACTTTCGGCTATATCGCCAGTGAAGTAGATATGCTCAATCTCGAAAACCTATAGCGCCTTTATATCTTCGCGAATCTGAAGAAGTTTTTCAGGATAGTCAGTGATAATGCCATCAACGCCCATGTGGAGCATCTTGACCATATCATCGCGATCGTTCACCAAAAATGTATACACTTTATAACCACGTGCATGCATCCTAAATATTCTTCGTGTAGAGAGGGTCGTAAATTCAGGATTCAAGGCAGACAACCTATTATCAACATGTGATCTTCCCAAATGTACTCTTGACTCTGCATAAAAAGCCAATAACGGTGTTGAATCTTCTCCAACCAACAGTTGTTTTGTTTGTACATGTTCATCATACTCATGTGCGGCAGTAATATAGTCTTCTTCATATGATTGAAGAATGACCCAGTCGTAACCATTTTTTTCCATACGAATTACATCCACCAGTTTCTCCGCAAAGTCATGATAGTGAGGGTGATCCATATGTTTAATTTCAATCAAAACTTTACACTGACCGTTAACAAGATCAAGTACTTCCTTTAAAGTAGGTATTCTTTCATCTCTAAATCTTGGATCAAACCAGCTTCCAGCATCTAATTGTTTCAGCTCTGCTAAGGTATAATCATGAACGATACCCGTTCCATTGGTAGTACGGTCTAAGTTTTCGTCATGAAAAACGACAATTTCTTCGTCCGAAGTATTTCTCACATCAATTTCGATCATATCCACCCCCATATCAATAGCCTTTTGAATAGCTACGAGCGTGTTTTCCGGAGCAGTTCCAGAAGCTCCTTTGTGGGCGATAATTTCAAACTCCTCTGTTTTTAAATCTTTAGATATCTGGGAAGAAGTTAACCAATGACGATAAATATATGGTTCAAATAACGCAATAGCCACAAACAGAATCATGAGTGGTAAACTATATAGAAGAAACTTTTGAGTCATTTTATTTCGCAGTTATTTTACGGGAATTTAGCAAAAAAGAGTTTATAAATTCAATTTCAGTCTAAGCTCTTGTAATTGAGCATCATCAATTGCAGAAGGAGAATCAATCATAATGTCTCGACCAGATGTATTTTTCGGAAAGGCGATGAAATCTCTTATACTGTCTTGACCAGCGAAAAGCGCACATAGACGATCAAAACCAAAGGCGATTCCTCCATGAGGTGGTGCTCCATATTCAAAGGCACTCATTAAAAAACCAAATTGTTCTTGTGCCTCTTCTTTACTAAAGCCAAGTACTTCAAACATTCTAGCCTGCATGCCTCTGTCATGAATTCTAATTGAACCACCCCCGATTTCTACACCATTGATCACCAAATCATATGCATTTGCCTTAACTGCCGCTGGATCAGAATCGAGCTTACCAATATCTTCGGGGTTGGGTGAGGTGAAAGGGTGATGCATGGCATGGAATCTTTGCGCATCTTCATCCCATTCTAATAGTGGAAAATCTACAATCCAAGCAGCCGAAACCTTTGTTTTATCTCTTAAACCAAGCTTTGCTCCCATCTCCAACCTAAGGTCATTCAGTGCTTTCCTTGTTTTATCTATTTCGCCGGCTAATATTAAAATCAAATCACCTGGTTTCGCTTCGAATCTTTCGGCCCATTGAGCAAGTGCCTCCTGATCGAAGAACTTATCTACCGAGCTTTTTAAAGTTCCATCAAGATTATACTTCAAGTAAACTAAACCTTTGGCGCCAATCTGAGGCCTTTTCACGAAATCCGTTAAGCCATCTATTTGTTTTCTTGTATAGTCTGCACACCCTGATGCATTGATGCCAACCACTATGTCTGCACTATCGAAAACCACAAAATCTTTACCTTGAGCTAGATCTGTTATCTCGTGAAATTCCATACCAAAACGTAAGTCAGGTTTATCTGATCCATATTTCGACATGGCCGTATCGTAAGGCATTAAGGCTACTTTTGGTAAGTCTACATTTTTAATAGTTTTATATAAATACCGAATGAGCCCCTCGAACGTATCCAAAATATCTTCTCTGGTTACAAACGACATTTCACAGTCTATTTGCGTGAATTCTGGTTGTCTATCCGCTCTTAAATCTTCGTCTCTAAAACATTTCACTATTTGAAAATACCTATCAAAACCAGAAACCATCAATAACTGCTTGAAGGTTTGCGGACTTTGAGGTAAAGCGTAAAATTGGCCTTCATTCATTCTAGAAGGAACCACAAAATCTCTCGCTCCTTCCGGCGTAGACTTTATCAAATATGGTGTTTCTACTTCCGTAAAAAGTGCTTCTGTCAAATATCGACGAGTATGCTGTAACATCTCGTGGCGTATTTCGAGGTTTTTGCGCACTACATTTCTCCTCAAATCAAGATACCTATATTTCATTCTAAGTTCTTCCCCGCCATCTGTCTCATCTTCTATGATAAACGGAGGTACTTTTGATTCATTAAGAACCACCAGTTGCTCTACCTTGATTTCGATGTTACCAGTAGGAATTTTATCATTTTTAGCGACTCGCTCTACCACTTCTCCTGTAGCTTGTAGCACGAACTCTCGCCCAACCTTTCTGGCTACTTCAAGGACTTCAGGTTTTGTCTTTCCTTCTTCAAAAATCAACTGTGTTATACCAAATTTATCCCGGAGATCAACCCAAACCATTCCTCCTTTGTCTCTAACCTTTTGAACCCAGCCAGCCAATGTTACCGATTTGCCCTGATGATCAATTCTCAACTCTCCGCAGGTGTGCGATCTCAACATGATATATTTTTTTGATATCTGATAAAAAACAAGGGCAAATTTAACAATAGTTTTAGCTTTGAAATAAATATTTCAAACTTCAATGAATAATCAATATTGCAAGATTTTCGTCATTTTAATCTTACTATGTTTAATTTTCCCAACGAGTGCCCAACCCAAGCTCTCTAGAACCAAAGTAGACCAAAATATAAGTATGAAAATCCCAGAAGGTTTTCTTCCTATGTCACAAGCCGATTTGGTCAATAGATACAATGCCTACAGAAAACCACTTGCTATGTATACAAGTGATGATCGGCAAATTGACCTTGGAATCAATGAAAATAGTAGTCCGTGGGCAGGAGAAGACTTAGAAATCTTAAGAGATTTTTACCGAGCCAATATTTCCAACCTATTTACTGAAGTGAATTTTATCAACGATGAGATCACCATGATTGCGGATAGGCGATTTGCTGTATTTGAATTCACCTCAAAAGTATCGGACGAAGATCAAACGTTTGGCGGAATGAAAAGCGCTATCTCGAAATACAATTACATTATGTATACTATTCGAGACAACAAAGTATTGCTTTTCAATTTTAGTGCTCCCCTTCGTGCTAAAGAAGCATGGCAGGAATCAGCAAAAGAAATGATGGAAAGTGTGAGAGTTAAATGAGTTTATCCATTTATTCAGATGACCATTTTATGAAATTAGCCTTACAAGAAGCTACTTTGGCTTTTGAGGAAGGCGAAATACCTGTTGGGGCAGTAATTACGGCGGGAAATAAAATAATAGCCAAGGCCCATAATCAAGTACAGAGATTAAATGACGTAACAGCACACGCAGAAATGTTAGCAATTACGGCTGCACAAAATCATCTCGGCGCAAAATACCTCAATGAATGCACGCTCTACGTTACACTTGAGCCATGCATCATGTGTGGCGGAGCATTGTTTTGGGCACAGTTAAAAAAGCTAGTCGTTGGAGCGAACGACGAGCGCCGAGGGTTTAGCTCACTTAACACCAATATTTTACATCCAAAAACCACCTTACTTACAGGTATTCTAAAGGAAGATTGCGAAAAGTTGATGCATGATTTTTTTAATAAAATGAGAGGGAACAATTTTTGAAGGTTGGTGTTTTATAAGAATAGAAACAATTTTTTTAATTTAACATAAAAGAAGACAATTATGGGATTCGAATTACCAGACCTACCATACGCACATGATGCGCTTGAGCCAAACATAGACAGTAAAACAATGGAAATACATCATGGCAAGCATCATGCAGGCTATGTTGCTAAGTTAAATGGTGCGATAGAAGGCACTGATATGGCTGATAAATCTTTAGAAGAACTGTTAAAAAATCATTCGGATAACGGAGCTGTAAGAAACAATGGAGGTGGACATTGGAATCACTCATTGTTCTGGACGGTGATGAGTCCAAATGGTGGAGGAACTCCAACCGGAGATCTTGCAACGGCTATTGACACAGCATTTGGATCTTTCGACGATTTTAAAACAGCATTTAGTAATGCAGCAGCAACTCGTTTTGGTTCTGGGTGGGCTTGGTTGTGTGTGCATCCAGGTGGTAAGGTGGAAGTTTGCTCTTCTGCGAACCAAGACAATCCGCTAATGCCAGGTGTTGGTTGTGGCGGAACACCAATCCTCGGATTAGACGTTTGGGAACATGCCTACTACCTCAATTACCAAAATAAAAGACCAGATTATATTGCTGCTTTCTTCAATGTAATCAACTGGGACGAAGTTTCGAAAAGATTCGAATCAGCAAAATAATAGTTCAAATTCAAGTTATTGGATAATTTAAAAGTACACGGCACTCAAGTCGTGTACTTTTTTTATGTTTATCATTCTCGAATCATCCATTCAATGAATTAAAATAAATTTAATGTTGATGTTGAAGAGAGCTATCTTCAGTGGGAATTTTAAGCAAAATTGAAAGCCAAATTAAGCTCATAAATCGCCAAACCTATTTTTATCCACTTTTGAAAAAACAAGAACCCACACGATTTGAAATATTCTGATGATCTCGCTTTTGCTGAAAAAAATAAGAATAGATTCAAGGAAAAAGGGAACCTCCTACGAAAATTAAAAGGGAATAAACTCGACGATCAATTTCACCAACTTCACGAGGAGGTATTTGAAAATATTGATTGCCTTGAGTGCGCCAATTGTTGCAAAACGACCTCCCCTATTTTTCTTGAAACGGATATAGAGCGAGTAGCAAAAGCGCTAAAAATGAAAGTGGCCTCATTTAAGAAAACATACTTAATGGTCGATGAGGACAAAGATTGGGTACTGAAGTCGTCTCCATGTCCCTTCCTTGGTTTAGACAATAAGTGTATCGTGTATAATGACAGACCAAAAGCTTGTCGCGAATACCCACATACGAATAGAAAACGCATGCACCAAATAATCAAATTGACAGTCCGTAACACCTTGGTTTGCCCGGCTGTATCTCGTATATTCCAAATGATTGACATCAAATAATCTTCAGTTTTTCTTACCTTTAATTATGAATATAAGTCTCTTGTATCATAAAATCAGCGGCACATTTACAATCAGCGCGGCGCTATTACTTTTTTCTTGCTCGGATTCGTTGGATCAAAGCGACAATCAGCCGTCGCTAACTTACGATGCATACACATCAAGCTATGAGCTAATTCAAAAAGAAGTCTGGGATGTTTCGTGTATAAGCTGCCATAAAACAGGCTCAAGTTTTGCAACTCAATCTGACTTAGTATTAACTGAAAATGCTTCTTACGCTCAACTGATTAATAGAACACCAGATAATCAGGCTGCCAAAGAAGATGGACTTTTATTACTTGGTAATGATGGTTTGCCTTCTTTATACAACAGCTTTTTGTGGGAAAAAATTAATGCTCCAAATCAAGAACATTTTTACTCAGATCATCCTCAGTATGGATCAATAATGCCCTTGGGTGGAGATCCATTAACGAACGGACAGCTGGAATTCATCCGCCAATGGATCTTAGCTGGTGCTCCAGAAGATGGATTAGTGGCAGATATCGAAGTATTGCAGGATACGTCACGTTTCACAGCACTGCCTTTCGAGCCTTTAGAAATTCCTGAAAATGGCTTTCAAATTCACGTAGAACCATTTGAAGTACAGCCCAATGGAGATAGAGAATTATTTATTTATCAGGAAATCAATAACCCAGAGCCGATATACATCAATGCATTTGAAATAAGTATGAGAAGTGGAAGCCATCATTTTATATTATATGATTTCGATGATAATCTCTCTGCCAATCAATACCCGGCAGAAGGGAAATTGCGTGATGTGTATTTGAGCAACGGTGAATACAATCTTGAAACACTCGTTTATACCCAATTTCACCAATTTGTAGTTGGGACACAATGGCCTAAAACCAGATATGACTATCCTGAAGGTGTAGCCTTGAAAGTTCCTGCCAACAGCGGATTCGATATCAATAGCCACTATGCGAATAGAACTTCCGATGTGGTAACAGGTGAAGTTTACGCTAACTTATATACGCTTCCTGCTACTGAAGTCGTGCATGAAGCTCAAATTCTCAACCTAAATCATGACAGCTTTTTCCTACCAGCAGGGCAGGTAACAACCATAGAACGCACCTTTAAATTCAATAAAAAGCGACAGGTATTTCAGCTTTGGTCACATGCGCATGAGCATATGACGGAGTTTAAAGTATATATCGCTGGTGGAGCTAGAGATGGAGAACTCGTTTATATTTCCACAGATTGGGAGCATCCGCCCATTTTGAGACTCGACCCGCCTATTTCGCTCGATTTCGCAGAAGGCTTCAAGTTAGAAGTCACTTATGATAATTGGGAAGATCGCCCATTAACATTTGGTTTACGTAGCTCTGATGAAATGATGATCTTATTTGGTGCGTACTTCGAAGAAGAGTAATAAAAAAACGGCTATCAATCCTATTTGACAGCCGTTTTTCATTTTTAACCTTACTTGGTTTAGCTTAATCTCTACTTCCTAGGAAAAGCATCACGTAATAAAGTAGAGTTGCTAGTGCTCCCAAAGCAGCCACTACGTAGGTCATTGCCGCAGTATTTAATGCGTCTTTAGCCATGCCATGCTCCTTATTGTCGACAATATTTCTTTCTTGCATCCAAGCCAAAGCACGCTTACTGGCGTCAAATTCTACTGGCAAAGTCACAAAAGAAAAAAGTGTGAATATTCCATAACATGCGATAATGATAATCAGCGCTAGTTGAAAGGGAATCAACCCTGGAAGGATGAAAGCACCAAAAAACATCATCATAAAAACTGCATTTATCACTTTCGCACTTACATTCTGGATAGGCACCATCGCTGATCTGAACTCAAGAAAACTGTAAGCTTTTGCGTGCTGTACAGCGTGTCCACATTCGTGAGCAGCCACAGCTGCTGCTGCTGCATTCCTCCCATTGAATACATCTGCACTTAAATTCACTGTTTTATTGCCTGGATTGTAGTGATCTGTTAGTCGACCTTCCACCGAAGTTACTGACACATCATGAATGCCATGATCGGCCAACATGAGCCTAGCTATTTCCTGACCGGAAAGACCTGATCCTAACGGAATCTTTGCGTATTTCTTAAACTTATTTTTAAGTCGAGTGCTCACAATCAAACTTAAGATCATGAACGTGATGATGATTACAAATAACATTTTCTATAAGATTTATCCATTTATTTTTTTTATAATTTCTGTTGTCGAATAGCCTTCTATCAGCTCGATAGTGACTACTCTTCCTCCATTTTGCATTACGAAATCAGCCCCTACGATGTTGCCAATTTCATAATCTTTACCCTTCACTAAAATATCTGGTTTAACCTCCATAATTAATGAAGATGGAGTGGCTTCACTAAAAGAAATGACCATATCAACAAATTCCAATGCCGCTAACATCCGCAACCTCGCGAAGGCTTTATTAATAGGACGCCCTTCTCCTTTGAGTTCTGTTACCGATTCATCCGAATTTACGCCTACGATGAGACGATCACCCAATTGCTTTGCCTTTTCCAGATAATCAATATGCCCTAAATGAAGCAAATCGAAACACCCATTTGTAAATACAATAATGTCTCCCTCCTTTCTCCATGGCAGTATTCGCTCATTTATCTCTTCAGAACAACATATTTTATGTTTTGTTGACATCCTTGCGTCTCGTAATAAAAAAAGAAATAGCCAAAGCCACTCCCCCAAATATTGCCGTCGCGACTATTTGCGAGGTATGAAGGAGCGTAGCAAGAAAAACGCCAGTGTTTCGTGAGACAAAATAAAGTGACAACATGGCACTAATCAGCGTGTGATAGGTGCCAAAACCGCCTTGTACGGGGATTGCCAAAGCTATTCCACCTGTCACTAACAACATTATTCCTACTTTCCAGTCGAGATCAGCCGTTTCAGGAAGTGCATAAACGATAGTATAGGACATTAAATAATATGCTACCCAGAGCACCAATGTTGAAAGTATAAAACCTTTGACGTTTGAAATATTTTTCAAGGAAATCATCCCCGCCCATAGGTTGACAAGTAACATTCTGAACACACTACTGAATTTAAATAGCAAAATCAGTCCGACAATGCCAAGAACACCAACTCCACCAAGAATTAACAGAAAGGTTACATAATCAAAAGATCCTAGCCAATCAAAATTTATATTTTGTTCTACAAACAATAAAAATCGATCATACTCTAGTAATAAAGCTAAAATCAATAGTAGAATTAAAGTTAAAAAGTCCACTAGCCTTTCGGTGATAACCGTTCCAAATGAATTGGTAATATCTACTCTATCAGATCGCTTCATCATTCCGCACCTTGTTACTTCGCCAAGTCTGGGAAAAACCAAGTTGGCCAAATAGCCAACGAGAATAGCCAATGTGGTGCGATGGATTGAAAGATCAGTGTAACCCATAGGTTGCAACAAAATATTCCACCTATAAGCTCTGGCATAATAAGCTAACAATGAAATGGCAATTGAAAAAACAACCCACCAATAGTTTACTTCTTTGGCTTTTTCTTGAAAAACTTCCCAGTCAATCCCCTTAAATACCCAGTACATTAACCCAATAGCCACGCTTAGAGAAGCGATGTATTTGAGTGTAGATATGATCTTGGCCTTCAATATTTCTCTAAGCCCCTAGCTTGTTATTCTCTCCCGGAAATATCACGATAGGCTTGTGTGTTTTTCCCTCGGTTATATCAATGGAACAATAAGATATAATAATGATGATGTCGCCAATTTGTGCCTTTCTGGCTGCAGGTCCATTGAGACAAATTTCACCAGAGCCTCGCCTTCCAGTAATTACGTAAGTTTCCAACCGCTCTCCATTGTTGATATTTACAATCTGAACTTTTTCGTTTTCCACGAGATTTGCGGCATCCATCAAATCCTCGTCTATGGTGATTGAGCCTACATAATGAAGCTCTGCCTGTGTAATTTTTACACGATGTATTTTTGACTTTAATACTTCTATTAACATGTTCGGATTAATCTTGGCGCAAATATAGATTATCAATTAATCTTATACCTTCAACATAACCAGCAAAACAAATGGCCACTTCAGCGATATTTTTATCTGGTCTTTTTAAAGTGTTAGGGTCAACTAATTCTAAATATTCTACCTTTATTTCTTTTTCTTTTTCTATAAAATCGGCACCTAATTCAAGTGCAGTAGTGTAACCCTTTTGATTTCTGATTTGTTCCGCAACGATATTTAGCGTTACATAAATCCTACTGGCGACCTCTAGTCCTTTATCAGAAAGCCTAAGATTGCGACTCGATAAAGCCAAGCCTGACGTTGCTCGCACTGTAGGTACTCCTTGAATATTTACAGGAATACTCAAATCTTCGACCATCTTCTTAATTAATAAAAATTGTTGTAGGTCTTTGAGTCCAAAATAAGCATTGGTTGGTCTTGCCATATTCAGCAGCTTGGCTACCACCACACCAACCCCTGAAAAGTGACCTGGTCTGAATTCTCCTTCCAAAACATTGTCTAATCCACCAAAATCAATTTTTATTAAGGGCTTACTGGCATACATGATTTGAGTGCTGGGAGCAAACAAATAGTCACAGCCCAGGTCATCCAAAAGTTTAAAATCGTTTTCAAATGTACTAGGGTATTTGTCTAAGTCCTCTTGATTATTAAACTGCAAAGGATTTACAAATAGTGTGACAATTGTGCAATCATTCGCGATCAGGCTCTGTTTTACCAAAGAAGAATGACCGATATGTAAAGCACCCATGGTAGGTACAAGGCCTATTGTCTTTTTGTTTTCCAAAAGGATTTTGGATAATTCATTTAATTCCCGAGGCTCCCGTAATATCTTCATCAAAAAATAGAAAAGGGTGCAACTTATTGAATACGTTGATTATATGCTAAAATTATCGTAATTTTGAGGTCATTTTAGACTTTCCCAAACGAAAAAGCACAAATTTATGTCGAATTTAAGAATCCTATACGTGGCTAGTGAAATCAATCCATTTCTCAAAACCACGGAAGTAGCGGACTTTGTGAGAAGACTCCCACAAGCAATGCAAGAGCGGGGTATGGAAATAAGGATTTTAGTGCCAAGATTTGGATTGATTAACGAAAGAAAAAACCGATTACATGAGGTAGTAAGGCTTTCAGGCATTAATATCTCAGTGGGTGATGAAGAAAAGCCACTAATCATCAAAGTGGCATCTATCCCCAACGCTAAACTTCAGGTCTATTTTATAGATAATGAAGATTACTTTCATAGAAAATCAGTGTTTTTTGACAAACAAGATAATTTTTACGAGGATAATGACGAGCGAGCAATATTTTTCTGCAAAGGCGTTTTAGAAACCGTAAAGAAACTTGGATGGTCGCCGGATATTATTCATTGTAATGACTGGATGACGAGTCTCATTCCTTTATATGTACAAACCACTTATAAAAATGATCCAATTTTTAAAGATTCAAAGACGGTTTTTAATATTTATGATAATAAGTTTACGCATAAATTTGGAGCGGACTTGTTTGACAAAGTCAAAATGATAGACATTGATGATAGCATGCTTCACCCATTAAAAACGGCAGACTATGATGGCTTCATAAAAATGGGTGCCGAATATGCAGATGCTGTAATTTATGCCAACGAAGAAACTACTGACAGCTTTAAAAAGTTGATTGAAGATATCGGAAATAAAGAGAAAATTGAGAAGATTGAAAAAAACGGAGACATTGAAGAGTCGTACTTTAACTTATACAACGAGCTTGTTGGATAAAATGAATTATTTCACAAAGTCGGGATTGGTGCTTCTACTAATCCCGTTTTTTTTTGCCTGTGATGACCCGGGTGAACTCGGATTAGAAGTAGATAGTGAGAATACGAACGTGCAATTAACGTTTGTTGATTTTACACTTCCCGTATCTACCATATTGATCGATAGCTTGAGAGCTGAGAATCAAAATAACATTGTGTTTGGCTCTTATGAAGACTCGATTAGTGGGAAGGTCACTGCGACTGGTTACACCAATTATAACCAGAAGATTTCAGCAACAGGCGACCTACCAGAAATAAACGATCGATTTATTGATGCCAGTTTGATAGTTAAAATAACTGATTTTAAGTCAGTCAATGTAGCTAACAATCAATCAATTTCTGTGCACACAGCGAAAGACACACTGTTTAAACCAGTTGTGTATTTAAGTAATCGATTTACAGAATATTCCACAGAAAGTATTGGAGATTTAGTTTTCGATTTTAATCCAGACTTAGATAGCGTCCTTGAAATACCGCTAAACGATCAATTCGGGGATTTCTTATTTGAAAGGCTTAGATTGACCAATACAGATTCGTTGTATCGTGACTCACTTTTATTTTCCTTGTATCACTACGATCCATTAGTATTTGTTTCCAACAATACAAGAGCATTGTTTTCGGTGGATTTGTCGGAGGACACTACAGGAATATACATCAACTTTCAAGATGAGAATGGCAATCCGTCAACTTACATTTTTGATATGATTTCTGGAAATGGCACGGATGCGCATTATACGTATATAGAAAGAGATCGGTCATCAACTAAATTATCAAGTCTTGTCAATGATTATGACTCTTTTTCTGATCCCAACCGAGCATATTTAAATTCATTGGCTGGCCTTTATGCCAAAATAGATATTACTCCTATGACTGATTTTTTTGATGCTAATCAAGAGATAATAATTAATCGGTCAGAACTGAAATTAGGATATTCTAACCTTGATGGCGGATATATAAATCCAGTAGATTTTCTTTATTTCTTTTTCATCAAAGACAATAATCGCATTAATGCTGCAGGTGCTATAGGTGGAAGTGGTATAGATAAAGGTATTCTCACAGAAAATTCATACATATCAAATCTTAATCAGACCTTTCTTTCTGTCGGAAGAAACAGTGAAACTCAAATTTATCAAGGTACTACAACCTTTTTCACTCAAATACTTGTAGATAATGCGCGCGCTGATGCAGATTTTATCACAAAGGAAATTGTTGTTATGCCCTCAAGGTCAATGAGCCTAAATCAAACTTCGTTTATCAATGAAGAGGTCAAATTAAGAGTTTATTATACATCGCTAAAGTAAATACATAAAATCATGTGCGGAATTGTAGCATACATTGGTCATAGACCTGCCCAAGAAATTTTAATTAACGGATTAAAACGATTGGAGTATAGAGGTTATGACAGTGCCGGTATAGCATTGATCGGTGACGGAAATATTGAAACCTTTAAGAAAAAAGGTAAAGTAAAAGAACTAGAAACAATTCTTAATCCTAATCATCAAAGCACCGTAGGGATAGGCCATACCAGATGGGCCACTCATGGAGAACCTAACGACCGTAATGCTCATCCACATTATTCCCAAAACGAAAGGCTTGCTATTATTCATAATGGAATAATAGAAAACTATGGCACCTTAAAGGAGGATCTAGTCAACAAAGGATACACTTTTACCTCCGATACTGATACTGAAGTCTTTATTAAATTTATCGAGGATTTACAGAAAACCACTTCATTAGATCTTGAAGACGCTGTGAGAATAGCGTTAACGAAAGTAGTCGGTGCATATGCCATTGTGATCATTTCGGCAGATAACCCTGACAAGCTAATTGCAGCCAGAAAAGGTAGTCCGATGGTTCTGGGTATAGGTGAAGGTGAGTTTTTTATTGCTTCCGATGCTACACCAATAATAGAGTACACCAATAAAGTTGTGTACTTAGACGATGAGGAAATATCTGTTATTACCAGAGAAGGGTTCAAAACGGTAGACCTCAATGATATGCCTCAATCTCCACTTATACAAAAGCTGGATTTAGAGTTAGATACCATTGAAAAGAGTGGATACGAGCATTTTATGCTCAAAGAAATATTTGAACAACCCAACTCAATCGCAGACTGTATGAGGGGGAGATTAAAAGCTGAAGAAGGTTTCCTTGCCTTGGGAGGAATCCGACAGTATGCGAGTGAATTAATCAACGCTAAAAAAATAACCATCATTGCTTGCGGTACATCTTGGCATGCTGGTTTGGTTGCAGAATACATCATTGAAGATCTTTGCCGTATTTCTGTTGAAGTTGAATATGCCTCAGAGTTTAGGTACAGAAACCCAATCATT
The DNA here is from genome assembly GCA_040218415.1 of Cyclobacteriaceae bacterium. GTDB lineage: Bacteria > Bacteroidota > Bacteroidia > Cytophagales > Cyclobacteriaceae > JAVJRN01. Next base: position 192,904 of record JAVJRN010000081.1, on the reverse strand, counting down.
GAGCCTGGAGATATCATTTTTGCAATTTCACAATCTGGAGAAACTGCAGATACCCTTGCCGCTATAGAACTAGCGAAATCTAAAGGTGCAATAGTTTATGGTATTGTAAACACGGTTGGATCTTCGATATCGCGGGCAACCCATGAGGGTGCTTACTTGCATGCAGGCCCTGAAATTGGTGTGGCATCTACTAAGGCATTTACCGCACAAATCACCGTGCTATCAATGATTGCATTGCGTATTGCACACATCAAACACACCATTTCTGAGGAGACCTATCGCGGCATGCTTTTCGAATTAAACGCTATTCCCCAAAAAGTCAAAAAATGCTTGCAATACAATGACCAAATAGAAGAAATAAGCAGGTTATTTAAGGATGCCTCAAATTTTCTTTATCTGGGTCGTGGTTACAACTTTCCCGTGGCACTTGAAGGGGCATTGAAACTCAAAGAAATCTCTTATATACATGCAGAGGGCTATCCGGCCGCTGAAATGAAGCACGGACCAATTGCTCTTATTGATGAAAATATGCCTGTTGTGTTTATTGCCACAAGAGACAGTTCTTATGAAAAAATCATTTCTAATATTCAAGAGGTGAAATCAAGAAAAGGTAAGGTGATTGCCATTGTAACCGAAGGAGACACAATAATTAAGAACATGGCTGACCATGTCATTGAAGTACCTGAAGCACCTGAGCAATTGGCTCCATTGTTATCAGTGATTCCTTTGCAACTTCTGTCTTATCACATCGCCATCATGAGAGGTTGTAATGTTGATCAACCGAGAAACTTGGCAAAATCGGTGACCGTAGAATAGTCGAAATTTAATTTAAAGTAAAGGCGCATTTACAACGAGGCTGAATGCTATTTTCAATCAAAACCTTGATTGTCTATTTAGTTTTAAAACTAGATAGACAATCCAAATGATTTCAGTCAGTTTTAAACAAAATCAATTCCAAAAAGATAGCCCACAAGTGCTGTTAAACCCATAGCAATAGTACCCCAAAAGGTGATTCTTACAATGGCTATTATAACATTGGATCCGCCCGCTCTGGCAGCCAACCCTCCCAGTAGCATAAGGAAAATGATAGAAAACCCATAAAGGGAATACTCCATATTTTGTAGAGGTAAAAACAGCGTCACCAAAAATGGAAGTACTCCACCAACAGTAAATGCTGCTCCTGAAGCAAATGCCGCCTGAATAGGATTCGCTTTGCTAATCTCATTGATTCCCAACTCATCCCTTACATGCGCAGCTAGAGCATCACGTGCTGTAAGTTCTTTAGCTACCACCATGGCGGTCTCTTTCTTCAAACCTCGATCTTGATAAATTTTTGCTAACATTTGAAGTTCTATTTCCGGAGTGTCTATAAGTTCTTTTTTCTCGCGCTCAATATCTGCCTTCTCAATATCAGTCTGAGAACTCACCGATACATATTCTCCTGCAGCCATCGACAAAGCTCCAGCGGCCAACCCGGCAAGAGTTGCCAATACAATCGGATCTCTGGTACTACTAGCGGCAGCCACGCCTATTGCCAAACTCGCAGTAGATAATATCCCATCATTAGCGCCAAGAACAGCAGCTCTCAGCCAGTTACTTCTATGTATATAGTGGTTTTCTAAGTAATCGCCGTTAGCCTCGCTCATTTATTCAAAATTCTAATTTCTAACTGAAAGGTCTTGAAATATTTCAAATGTTAAGATGATTAAAACTAGCACTTTCGTTGATTAATATGATTTGATTTTTGGTGAAAAGAAATACTGCTTTCTAATAGTCATGTTCTGGCGCCTTTTATTGAGCTATAAATTCGACGAACCATTCAAGCGATTACAGACTAATTCAATTAAAAACTTGAGCTATTGCATGCCGAATCATTTAAAAAAAGCGTGGACTAAGCGATTCAAAACTTAGATCCAATTAGCACTATGAAATTGAAAGGTCTCTAAATCAATTTTCACAACAAAAAGTAACAAATTTAAATAAATGCAACATAAGCGTTCATTGAGGATGAAAACAACTTGAAAAGCACTGGTGTTGACAAAAAAGTATAGCCTCTAGAATAGATTTTATATAAAACTGAATATGGCAGACCATACATGATGTGCTATGATTTATTTTCACTTTAGCGGTATTTGTCTATTTTTGACAAGAGAAAACAATAAGAACTAAAACTTGTTGGTCTCAAAGAGTCAAAATTTTACCTTAAAAATTCTATCGTATGCAAAAGAAGTTCCTATTAATTATTGTAATACTTTCACTTGCCCAAATAGGTTTGGCGCAGAGAAAGAAGAAAAAGAAAAAAGAAGAAGAAAAAGCACCAGTAGCTCAAGTTGTCACATTGCCTGACCCTGTAAAAACCACATCAGTGGAAGGCATTACTGAGTATGTACTTGCCAATGGCATGAAAGTACTTCTTTTTCCAGATCAAACAAAAAGTACTACAACAGTCAATATCACCTATTTAGTTGGCTCAAAGCACGAAAACTATGGTGAGACGGGCATGGCGCATTTGTTAGAGCACTTGGTATTTAAAGGAACACCAAATCACCCGGATATTCCTAAAGAACTTACAGAGCATGGAGCTAGGCCAAATGGTACTACTTGGACAGATAGAACTAACTATTATGAGACTTTCTCTGCTTCAGATGAAAACTTGAAATGGGCTTTGGATTTGGAGTCCGATCGTATGGTAAACTCTTACATTGCCAAAAAAGATCTTGATAGTGAAATGACCGTGGTTCGGAATGAGTTCGAATCTGGAGAAAACAATCCATGGCGAGTGCTATGGCAGAGAATGATGTCGGCCGCTTTTGATTGGCACAACTACGGTAAATCAACGATTGGTGCCAGAGCAGATATCGAGAACGTACCTATCGATAGATTGCAAGCTTTTTACAAAAAATACTATCAGCCGGACAATGCCGTGTTGGTTGTTGCTGGTAAGTTCGATGAAGAGAAGACCTTAAAAATGGTTAATGAGTACTTCGGACCAATACCAAAACCTGATCGCGTATTGCCGCAGCACTACACCCGTGATCCGCAGCAAGACGGAGAGCGCACTGTGACAGTGAAGAGAGTGGGCGATACTCAATGGGTTGGCGCTGGTTATAAAACAGCCGCTTCCTCGCATGAAGATGCCGCTGCAATAGAGATTTTAAATGATGTTTTGGGCAATGACCCTTCCGGTAGATTATATAAAGCACTCGTTGACACAAAACTTGCCACGACCACATTTAGCTTCAATTTTCAATGGAAAGAGCCTGGTATTCTATTAGCCTTTGCCGAAGTTCCAAAGGATAAATCACTAGAAGAAGCCAAAGATGCTATGATTTCGGCTATCGACAATGTTATGATAGAAGTGCCTAGCGAAGAAGAAATAGAACGCGCAAAAAACAGCATTCTCAAAGGTATAGAGCTCTCTTTTAACTCCAGTGAAAGAATAGCCCTTCAACTAAGCGAATACATAGGTAGTGGTGACTGGAGATTGTTCTTCATCATGCGTGATCGTATCAAGGCCGTAACTGCTGAAGATGTAGCGAAAGTGGCAAAAAACTACTTAAAGCCTAATAACAGAACAATTGGTCAATTCATACCAACCGAAAATCCGGATCGTACGGAGATACCTGCCGAAGTAGATGTAATGGCTTTGGTCAAAGATTATAAAGGAAACGCGCTAATTGCCGCTGGAGAGGAATTTGATCCTTCCCCTGCAAATATTAAATCTAGGACCAGCATGTATACCTTCAATAATGGAATGAAGGTAGTCCTTTTGCCAAAGAAAACGCGTGGTGAATCTGTGCAACTGCAGATGACTTTACGTTATGGAGATGCGCAAAATTTAGCCAACAAAGGCACAATTGGCGACATTACGGCGAGCATGCTTGACAAAGGGACAAGTAACCTTAGTCGCAAGGAAATAACAGATGCCTTCGATAAATTAAAGGCGAATGTTCGAATTGGTGGCGGAGCAACTTCTCTGATTGTGTCGGTTGAAACCAATCGAGAAAATTTACCAGCTGTGATGGATCTTTTGGCAGAAATCCTTAAGGATCCTGTATTCCCACAAGATGAGTTTGATAAGCTGATACTACAAGAGATCACGGGTATAGAATCACAGTTGAGCGAGCCTACTGCAGTAGCAGTCAATAGAATTTCTAAATACTTGACACCTTATGACAAGTCAGATCCTCGCTATGCCATGAGTTTTGAAGAGTCCATAGCAGCTTTGAAAGCAGTTAAACTTGCCGAAGTTAAAAGTTTTTATACCTCCATATTTGGCGCCAATGGTGCAACTGTGAGTATTGTGGGTGACTTTGACGATGATGTTATTTTAACCAAACTCAAAAACCAATACAGCGAATGGACCAGCAAAGCCAACTATGAGCGACTTGCAGGAAAAGTAAAAGATATTGAAACGCTGAATGAAAATATTCTAACTCCAGATAAAGCAAACGCCTTTTTCTTAGGCATTCAAGAATTGGAAATGGATGACCAACATCCTGATTACCCTGCACTTGTCATGGGTAACTTTATGCTTGGAGGTGGATTTCTAAACTCACGACTGGCAACAAGAATTCGTCAAAAAGAGGGTTTGAGCTACGGTGTTGGATCTAATTTTAATGCAAGCTCTTTAGATAAAGATGCAAGCTTTACTTTCTACGCCATCTATGCACCAGAAAATGTAGAAAAGCTTGAAGCCGCATTCAATGAAGAGATCACTAAAGTGGTAACCGAGGGATTTACCGATGAAGAGGTGGCTGCTGCTAAAAGTGGGTGGCTTCAATCAAGGACAGTTTCTCGTGCGCAAGATGCCTCTTTAGCTCGTACTTTAAATGGTTACCAATTTCTTAATCGTTCGATTATGTGGGATCAGGAGCTTGACGACAAAGCAAATGCACTCACTGCGGCTGACATTAATGCAGCGATGAAAAAGCACTTGAACTTATCCAAAATCTCGATAGTGAAAGCAGGAGATTTTGAGAAGGATATGGATAAATAATTTTTTTATAAAGTAGTATCAATTGAGAATCCGCTGGTGCACACCAGCGGATTTTTTATGCCCGTTGCTTTGAAATGAAGTCATACGAATATGAATCGCCAATAATCCATAGGTATTTTGATGGTTCAAAAAACTGCAAAAAAACGCTCCTAACTAGAATCAAAACGCTAAATCACCACTAAAACAAAAAGAAAAAATAAGCAGCAACTTTTGTTTTATCCTCCATCGTATTGCCTTTAATCGACATGATCTTTTGTCCATTGAAATTCAACAAATCCTCATTTTGAACACTTCCAAGCTTTTGGTGCTGACTATTAAAAATAGAGCCCTTTTGAATGTAGGCTAATTTCTGACCTATTTGATTATAAAGATCATTGCCTTCGAAGTAGGCCAAAGCCTGATTTCGGTTATTCAATAATTTATCCTCATAAAGAAAAAGTAACTTTTGATTTGAAGAGTTTATTAAAACTGCATCAAATGTTCCTGATATTTCGATCTGATCTTCCATACAACTGTAATTAATTATTGTTAATAAAATGAATAATGAGCCTAATTGCCACGGTTTTTTCATGAAGCTTTTCACTATAAGTAATAGGTGCTCTAAATTTCTTACAGTTTTGTCTCTAAACTTTTAAATAAATAGTGTTAAACCCAAGGGTAGAACCCTTGACCCTAGCTTCCGACGCAGAGCATCGGGGAATTTGACCTTTTGGGCTATCGCCCTGCGATTAAAAAGGAACTAAACAGGAAAAAGAAGAAAAATCACAAATTTTTCAGGAAGATGTAAGAAAACCAATCATATAGATACTTATGAGACGATTCTTAATTTAAACCTTACTCTTATGAAAAATTTAAGATATTATTTTGGACTTGCTTTATTCTTTTCATTTATTAGTTGCTTTGGACAAAACCAAAATTCAGTCTTATGGGAAATTTCAGGAAAGACGTTGAAAGCACCTTCCTACGTTTTCGGCACTATCCATACCGTATGTCCTGATGATCTTGCACTCACAGCGAGAATCACAAAATCCTTTGCAAAAACTGACAGACTGGTTTTGGAACTTGACATGGACGATCCCCAATTCGCCACAGAAATGCAACAACTCTCCATCAATTCAGGAATGAAGAACCTAAGCTCATTACTCAATGAAGACGAGTTAGCTACACTCAATAAATTTTATCAAAAACATTATCAGTCGGATATGTCGCAATTAGGCATATTGAAGCCTTTCGTTCTTCTCTCCATGATGTTTATGAAAGGCCTTGATTGTCCACAGCCCGCCTCTTATGAATTAAGCCTTATGGAACTAGCGAAAAAAGAAGAAAAGGAAGTTCTTGGACTTGAGCTGTTAACCGATCAAATTGGTATTTTCGATAAAGTCCCTGAAAAAGAACAATTGGATTGGCTAGTGAAATATGCCTCAGATGAGGAGCAGTTCAAAAACAATATTAGAGAACTTGTGTTGAGTTACAAGACCGAAAATTTGTCTGAAATTCAAAGTCAAATGAATAATTACCCTGAGTACGCGGAACTTACGGAAGAGCTTCTTGATAATCGCAATAAAAAATGGATCAGCTCAATAGTAGCTTTCGCTGAGGAAAAACCGACATTTTTCGCAGTGGGTGCAGCGCATTTAGGTTCAGATAATGGAATAATTAATTTATTGAAAAAAGAAGGTTATACCGTAAAACCCATACCTAAAGAATCGCCTCAATAGATACAATTTCGTTGTGTGAATTTGATTTTTGCCTATATCAAATTGTAACGCGGACATGAATGTTAATTGATTAAACGCTATATCTTATTTGGAAAAATTCGCTGAAGTCCAGATCATTGATAAGAAAACAATGGATGATAGGGATGTTCAAAATATACAGCTCAATTTGATGAATGTGATTTAAATAAAACCATTCGCGACGGCAGCAAAAGCTTTCTAAACTTCCCTGACCTATGAAAAATAGCAGCATATGCCTTCAGTAAATTTTGAACATATCATCAAAGAGTACCACCCTATGATCTATAAGATTTGTAGGGTTTATGCTGATATCATAGATTTTGAGGATCTCTATCAAGAAGTGCTTGTTAATATTTGGAAGAGCTTGAAAAACTTTCAGGGGAAATCTAAGCTCTCCACTTGGATCTATCGTGTCACCCTGAATACGGCCATGACCTATTACCGAAATGAGAAGAAACGGCAGACCAAGACTGATGAGTTTTCAGTAGAAATTCCGTCACTACAAGATGACGACTCAGGAGAAAAAGAAAAGCAGATTGAACACTTGTACAACGCCATTAGCCAATTAAAAAAGGAAGATCGATCTGTGATTATTTTATACTTAGAAGAAAAGAGCTACGAGGAAATCTCAGAGATCACTGGTTTGACGATTTCCAATGTGGGGGTCAAAATCAACCGGATTAAAAAGAAATTATTTGAATTATTAAAAGGATCTAATAATGGATGATCAAGAATTATTTTCGGTTTGGAAGGGAATGGGCCAGAATGAAAAGCGTGTATTGAACCAGCATGAAGATGAATTTCTAAAAATAGCCCAAAGCCGAACCAATGATATATTTACTAAAATAAGAAATAACATTTATTGGGAACTTGGAATATCTGTACTGTGCGCCCTATTTTTTCCATTTTTATTTCTAAATGAACCTGTATTTTTCTGGATTATTACGGCCTTAATGGTCGTTTCTTTGGGCTTTGGATTGGTGGTCTACTTGCGATATTTAAGAGATCTGAGTGCATTGAATGAGTCTTCAATTATAGAATCGTTGAGAAAGAAAGTGAACATTCTCTCCAGATATGTGAAGCAGTTATATTTCTTGATGTACATCTTTGCCCCTATTGGATTTGTCTGTGGGTTTACTTTTAGCCTAGATATGGAAGAAATTGGTTTGACACAAATACTTATCATGGCGGCCATAAGCATACCTTTTTTAGTCTTGGTGATATGGCTAGGTAGAAAATATATCCATCTACTTTATGGTCGACACCTCAAAAAGATTGAAAATATTTATAGCGAGATGGTCAGTGAAAATTCATGAAATGATGATTGCCTTTAAAATATTGATCAATACTAATATTGGCTGAAAACTAACACGAGGTGGAGTAACGCTTGCGTGAGTGATAGCAGCGGAAAGCCCGCAGTGAGGAACGATCGAGGACTTGTAGCGGATAGCCCGACCCTTGTGGTCACGCCCAAATACAATGACAAAACAGTCGAATAAAGCGGAAAAACGGCTGCTCTGAATAATCTATTCACCTGATTCGCTCCATTTTTAGAGCATATCTTTCTGGGCTTTTACTTAATCTTTACAAAGCGATGTTACCGCCCAAAACCTATCTTTGTGCCTTGACCTACAAGCAATAACATGAAAAATAATCCCTTAGGTTTGAGAGCCGTGAATACCACACGATATGTTACACCTCTGCGGGAAGGTGGCTCCATGCCTGCTATTGTCGAAACTGACGATGGTTTCATGTATGTACTCAAATTTCGGAGCGCTGGTCAGGGCACGAAAGCATTGATCGCCGAGCTTATTGGAGGTGAAATTGCCCGAGTACTGGGGTTTAAAGTCCCTGAATTGGTCTTTGTGCACCTCGATGAAGGTTTGGGTAGAATGGAAGGCGATGAGGAAATACAGGATTTGCTCAAAGGCAGTGTGGGCCTTAATCTGGGGCTGCATTATTTGTCTGGTTCTATCACTTTTGATCCTTTAGCTACCGATATTGATCCATTGCTCGCTTCGCAAATCGTCTGGCTAGATGCACTGCTGATGAATATGGATAGGACGGTGCGAAATACTAATTTGCTATGGTGGAATAGTGAACTGTGGCTGATAGACCATGGAGCGGCGCTGTACTGGCAACATAGTTGGAACAAAACGGAAGGTACTCAGCCTTTTTCCTTGATTAAAAATCATGTACTTCTCAGCAAGGCAGCCGACTTGCGTGAAGTAGATAGCACTTTTAACCCGCTAATTACACCAAAAGTGATTGCCGATATCGTAGCAACTATCCCTACAGAATGGCTCGATGATCGTGCCTTTGAAAAACCAGAAGATCAGCGAAAAGTGTATCAGCAGTTCTTGGAAACTCGCGTGAGTCAATCTCTATTATTTGTAAAAGAAGCCGAAGATGCAAGGATATCACTTATATGAATACGCGACCATCAGGCTCATACCGAAGGTGGAGCGTGGTGAGTTTGTGAACATTGGGACTATACTGTATTGCTCGGGTGAAAAGTTTCTTCAATGTGTTTTTCATTGGGATGAAAAGCGAATCCTGGCCTTGTTTCCAGAAGTAGATTTAACATTGGTGAAAAATTATTGTCAATCGTTCGAGGTGATTTGCAAAGGTGCTGCCTCGAGAGGAAGTGAAACGGTTCTTAGTATTGCAGAATTGGCGATTGCTGAGCGGTTTCGCTGGCTCACGGCCACCCGAAGTACTATTATTCAGTCATCACCCGTGCATACTGGCTATACGCGAAATGCATTAAACACGTTGAATGAAATACATGCTACATTGGTAGAAACAGAGTAGCCATTCATTATGAAAGAAGACCAGATTATCCGCACTGAGGATGGTTCAGGAAAACAAAATTCACTGAAAACAGAAATCTCCCAGCTCAAGGCAGAATTGTACGAGGTAACCAATAAGGTGGATGCTTTTGAGGCGCTACTGCGCTCACATTTGACTCTCGAAATAGTAACATCACAAGAACTCGCAGTACTTTACAAAGCGCAGAAGTCAGAAAAAAAAGCCAAAAGACTGGATCAAAAGAGAAAAGGCAAAAGATATGTAGCGCCAATTGGGCTAACGACACAAAAACAAACCGTTGAAAAAACACAGAGTAACGAGGACGATTTAAAAGAGAAGAAGCGATTGTACCGCGAAGCAATGCTGCATGTACATCCTGATAAATTCTCGATGAACGACGATAAAATTGATCTGGCCACAGCGTTGACAACACGGCTCGTAGAGATATATAAGCATGAAGACTTAGCGACTTTACAGGCATACCATGCGCATTTGTTTGGAAATATTGAACTGATCAAAGATGCTGCGAACTCAGTTAATAAGATAGCACTGGCAACATCCCCTGATGCTTATCTAATGAAAGAAAAAGCGGAATTGGAACATCAACTGAGTCTGGTGAAGAATAGACATACTTACTTCGTTTTGACTACTTATCAAGATCCGACTGCTTTCATCGACGAACTAAGGGCATATTACCAAGACCGAATAAATAAGCTGAGAAGGCGTACAAGAACGAAGGGATAAATTGAAGGCGTTTCGAATAAGACTTTAAGTGTTTTTTATAATCATGGCACTTCCTTGCCAGTCGGGCAGCTCGATGAGAGATTCTGGAATCGAAGTAATAAATTCATTGATCGCTTTCGGTATGCCTTCCCAGTTGTGGTTAAAGTCATGGATGATCATCACGCCCCCATTACTTAGGCGAGGGTAGAAAAATTTTAGAGCTTCCAATGTTGGCGCATATAAGTCGGCATCTACATTTACCAGAGCAAATGATTCTGATTCTAAGCCCACTACGGTCTGAGGAAAAAATCCTGTTTTGAACTGGAGGTTATCATTTCCATTGATGTAGCTTTTCACCTCTTCAACACTCGTGTCCGCAAACATTTCGGTAGAAAAACGGCTGTCTGTCTGCTTTTCAAATGCCAAATCTTCCTCTTTAAATCCTTCAAAAGTATCAAAAAGATAGAAGGCTCTGTCCTGATCCATATGATGTATTGCTCTGGCTGTTTCACCCTTGTGTACTCCTAATTCCGCAAACGCCCCTTGGATCTGGTTTTTCTTTAACTGTTTAATTTGAAACCACAAGTTATAAAAACGAACCTTGTCTCTATAAGATCGCTCAATTTTGATCAGCTCTTTTGAAATCAATTTATTTTTCACCGCGGCTTCCCATGCATGTGGCTTACTTATTTTATAAGACCAAAAGGATTCAAAATACTTAAAGACAAGAAAAAATAAAACCAAAATGAAAATGATGTTTGCCGTCTGCAAAGTGAAAATTTGTGCAATGGTAAGATTCATTTGGTTTAAAGTATGATCGCGTAATATTATTGACTCATTGCGAAGTTAACCAAGATTGCAGGTAGGTTTCCATAGCGTTTTGCAAATCTGCGTGTTCATTTTAATGAATGGAAATTGGTATGCTAAGGATAGTCTTTTGGTGATTGGTTGATTTCTGTATTGAAATAAACAGAAGGTTTTTAAGTTTTGAGTCATTGCACTTTTGCAACGGTAAAACCAAAAGAGTGGATGAGTCTATAAAGAGCTCACCCACTTTGCCGTTAATAAAGCTATTATTTGAGGTTTATTGATAAAATCGTTTGTCCCTTGAAAATGAAAACTATTATTCCAAACGAATTGATTTTAAGAGTTTGAGGCGATTAATCTCCAATTTATAAGCGCAAAACCATTCGCCATTTCTGAAACTACTTGATTAGCCCTGAATTATTCCGCAGAGGGTTTTTCCGAAGAGTCATCCTTATTTTCTTCTATGGATTCTTCTTCCGTTTTCTCCTCGACAAAAAGGTCTGCATGATCCTTCGACAATAAATTATACCATGTTACTAGCTTTTTTATGTCCGAAACATAAACTCTGGCCTCATCATATTCTGGTAAAATAAACTTAAGAAATGCCTTTAGCTCTTCCGAATCAGAACTTGAAGTCAAGCCTGTGTCACCATCAAATTCTGAATGGATTTTCATCATAACATCAGACAATGGTGTTGCTCCATCCTCATCCGTGGTGTAAATTGAAATGTCAGACAGGATGGAAACTTTGTTACTCATAGAGGCAACCAATTTTTTATTGGTTCCATCCATCGCTTCCAAGATAACACCTGATCTGGTAGGTGAGACTACTTTATACAAACCACTTTTTCCTGTTACTGCCGCTATTTGACTTAAATCCATCTTTTATTGAAATTGAACTGCAAAAGTATAAATATTTCTGACGCGAACTAACAAAATGCGCATCACTAAACTTCTTATGCCTACCAACTTTATAACCTATTTAATGATCAGTTTATCCCGAGTCAAGTTTTCCCCTTGTTTGATATTTAATAGATAAACTCCCGGGGGAAGCGCTCTTTGAAGCACTATTTTTTCATCAATATAAAATGCACCCTCAAACTGCTGTGAATAATGTAATTGCCCAGAAATACTCATGATTTGCACTTCAATTGGAGCATCATTATTCATAGCCTGGATGCGCAATCGCATATTTTCATTACCCGTAGGGTTAGGATAAATAAATCCTTCTATCGCTGATATGAGCAACTCCTTTTTTACTAAAATGGTCTTATGAATTTCCGACTTACCGTCAAAATCAAATTGCTTTAATCGGTAATAGTTTAGTCCTAGATTAGGTGATCTGTCTTCGAAAGAGTAATTAATAAGTGCCGTTGAATTGCCATTTCCAGAAACAACCCCAATGGTTTTAAAGCTTTTACCATCAATGGAACACTGTACTTCAAAAAAATCATTGTTTATTTCACTGGCTGTCGTCCACTGAAGATTGATTCTACCATCGATAACCTCACCGTAAAACGATAACAATTCGATCGGAAGGGCGGCTTCTGTCTGACCTGCTATGGCATAAAAGTTTGCACTAAAACTACTTGCAATATTCGCGGTAATTTCTCCTCCTCCTGAGGTTGCTCCGGAAGACAAACCTCCTCTGCCGATATCAGTCCAAAGATCGCCAGCTCCTATGCCATCAGCACCGCCATCTTTGAGAGCAACAATAGTGGTCTCATTAGGTATCACCACATTAGACTGAGTACCATAAACTAAACCAATCGTAGCACTTTGAGATGGAGATGCGGAAGTTTCTACTACCCAATATTCTCTATCGGACACCTCCGTTTGAGCGGTTAAGTTTCCAAACTCACTATTCAGATCTGTTTGTGGATTGGTTCTTATATATCTCACTTTCCATGTAGCACCGCCCGTGGCATCCTCATTTATAATGACGGGCGCATAAGTAGATCCATCTCCTGTAGGAAATCTGAAAGTGGTGTTTGCAGAAAGATTCTCTTTACAAGCTACCCCATCAATAAAACTAGCTGAGCTCCCTCCTGCAAAAGTGGCATTCTCATTGAAACTCACCACATTTGGCACTGTAAATGGTCCAGCACCACGAAAATCGAAATTAGAGGTCAAAATAATTCCGTCAGTTAGAGTCAATGTTTCATCTACACCAAGTATCCCAGAAACCACAATCGCATTCCCAGCTGTGGTATTATTCACAACAATATTTGCAAACGAATTAGCTCCGCTAAAATCACCAGTAATTGTTTGGGATGTTGTACCCAGCAGGTTCAACGTACCAGCATTGGAGCCTGTCATATCAACAGTTCCACTTGTCCGGGTCAAATTACCTTGGAGCGTAATTTCTGCGCCTACTCCGCCAGATATTGATCCACTTGTAAGATTCATAGCACCTTCCACAACGATGATCGCATTCACGCTCATGTCCGCAGTGGATCCGCTAAGATTGAAGTTACCACCGATCGTCACTGTTTGACCTTCTGAAAAGATCACCGTTCCCTCGTTTAAGTTTAGGTTCTCACATACGTTGATATTTGTTTGTACGAAAGTTTTCACGCCAACTCCTGTTAACGTAAGACCTCTCACTTCAGTAATTCCACCAGTTAAAATACTGTAATTCCCAGTTCCCGCGTATTCTAACGCTCCTCCATTGTCACAGTTAAAGAATGTAGTGTAATCTCCGGCAGGTAGAGAAGCATCAGTATTTGGTGCATTCGTAACAAGTCTAATCGTTCCCGACCCGCTTACCTGCCCTAGTAAATGACCGCTTGTTCCATTTATTTCTAAAGTACCTGTAGCAGGAATAACGAGCCGACTGAATTGAACATTGTCCACATTTAAAGACATAGTAGCACCATCGCCGATCCTTACCACTCCACCACTAACCTCTCCTATCAACGTAGGTCTGGTTTCTTCGCTTCCATCCACCACGCCATTACCATTGGTGTCCTGCACAAAGTTCGCTGGGTTGCTAAAAAGACCATCTCCTGAATTATTATCATAGACCAATGCTGCAAAATTATCAGGAATCTCATTTGGATCTCCTGCGAAGTATTCACCAGAAAAATCATTCTCAGATAAAATCGGATAAGTCACCAAATTCGTATTATCATCTACTTGATCGCTTGCATCTCCCGGAAAAGGATTTTCTACGGCAAGGGCAGGATCTGAGAAAATCGCTCTCGCTCCTCGGTAAGTGTTTTCAGAATTGGTACCAATTACATCATCATCGTAATTAGCAATAATGTTGGCTCTAAATCCATCCATACCTGTTTCGTTGATCAACCAGTGATATTGCAATACGCCATCTTGTATCGTTTGAGACTGACTGAGCATAATAGGCGCTACCGCATTTCTAGGTCTTATTCTCAAACTTCCTGGTGTTGGTCCTGTTGTTGTTCCTGAGTTACCGCTCGCTGCGGCAAAGTCCACTTTTATAGGGGTATACCGGTTGTCTTCACCAACAGGAAATACAAAAGCGGTAGTAGATTCGTTATTGAATTCTTTTTCTACGCCAAAATCTATAATAGAGCTGTTGGATTGTATTTGATTGGTCTCGCTAAAATCAGATAAGTTGGTACCTGCATCAAGCGCATTCGTTAACTCCGCATTTGGACTAAAAACCAAAAGTGCAGGCCCAATATCAAGAATTCCAGTGGAAAGCGTCATTTGGTTATTCACACGAAATTCCTGTCCAAGATCTGGAGTCGATACACCGGCGGCATTATCGACGGCAATGTTTCCGAAAATACCATTGCCCCCTGTGGTTAAGATCTGCTGTCCATTGGTTCTATTGAATCGAATACCAGCATTGACCGCATTGGCTGTGGAGCTGTGAGTACCGCTATTGATTAATCGCTGACCAGTGAAGTTGATGATGTTGCCATTATCAGCGATCGTTCCAGCAGTGATTTGAAGCTCTGCTCCTGATACTAGAATATCTTTAGACAGATTTAACGTTCCAGCGCCTTTTTTATCAAAGTCATAAAAATTAACAGCAGAAGTATTTGTTCCTCCTAGTGTAGTTGTTATCGCACTGGCTACTTCAAAGAATGTTTCGTTGAGACCTGGCGTATAAAAAGCATTGTCATTTAAGGTGAAATTCCCTTTCAATGTTAGATCTAAGCCATTGCTTCTAAGCTCTATATTATCATTTAGAGTAAGATTTCCAGCGATTGTTAATGGCCTTGTCTTGAGCTGGACTACCTCACTAGAAGTATTCGCGGCATTGGTATTTCTGCTCTGAAGCACAAGGTCGTTCAGTTCAATATAACTGTTGATGCTAAAATTAACATCATTGGACTCATCCAAATCTATGACAATAGTAGAGCCTGAAAGATTACTTGTAGCAGGCTCCAGCAATAAGGAAGCAGATGATGCACTCGCATTGGTTCCATTTTGATTGAAAAAACTAAGTATTCCGCCAGTATGGGTGAGATTACTAAAATCATTAACTATCTCAAGCATAGCTCTTCGCTGGTCTCCTTCAGTGCATACGCCAATGTCAAGATTACCAGCTGTGATGGTTAAATCCAATATACCAGCATCCGAGAAAAAACTTCTTCTAATTTGAGAACCGACGGATAATGTGGAGGCAGCATTATTAATGGTAATACTGGCCTCACCAGTAGCAGAATACTCTATGAAGTTATTGCCATTGCCAGTACAATCTGACATATCAAAATCTCCGCCTGATAGTACGAGTGGGCCATCTAAGATCAGTCCAGTATCATCACCAGTAATATTCAATTGTCCAGCATTAATTTGAATCCCCCCGGAACCTGAACTAGCACTGGAATTATTCGTGTTTGGTAGATAAAAATCACTGCCATTTGCGATGACTATATCTCCTGCAGCTCCTATTGCTGCATTATTTAGAACCAAAAGTCCATTCACGATTTCGAGTGGTTGGAAAGAGGAGGTTGCCGCTGGCAAGGTAAAATCCGTTTCTACAGTGAATGTAGTAGCAGTCGAATTGCCTCCATTCACTTTAAGCTGATACAATTCAGGAGTTATACCCGAGCTATTCGTCCAAGTGGCGTTCTCTCCTGCCGTTGTTGCAAGCTCCAACGATACATTATCACCAGTTGTTAGATTCGTGTAAAAGTCAAAATTTGTAACGGTCGCGGTTCCTAGCTGGATGTTCCCACCGACTTTCATCTGGTGTATCAAATTCGAACTAGAGTTCTGCACAAAAATTTGATTGCCATCGTTATCGCCCCCATTCCCGTCATTCCAAGTAATAAAATTACCTTTTACATCTAAAGTAACGGCTCCATTTGTACCATCAAAACGCACGAATCCATTTCTATAACCTCCAATTCGCAACTCATCATTTACAGTGATATTCCTGTTTACCAAAAGTGTTGCCCTACTATCAACTTGTAAACGATTCATTACCGCATCAACTGGGAATTGGAAAAAACGATCAATCGCGTTATTATTATTATTTCCTTCAAATCTCACATTCGGATACTCTGTAATCTGAGCAGGTAGTGAACTAGTACCATCTGCAGTCCCGTAAAACATAAACTGAGAACCTTCATCAACTCGGTCTACAAATGCTCCAAAATCTGTATTATTGAAATTGACCGTTTGGGTAGGATTAACAAAAACTTGAATTGCGGCATCCCCATCAACTTCTCCAAAATCAACACTTGCATTTTGAGCGATCATAAGGCGATTAAACTGATTTGCAGATTCATTCACATTTTGCTTTTCTAAAATCAATTTAGCCACTTGAACATCTATACCCGCGTCTCCAGAATAGTTTTCAATCCCAATAATTACTTTTCGTTCACCAGATGTCGCAAATGATCGAATAATAGCGACATCACCCGCTTTTGGGTAATCACTAGCCGCTGAACCTGTATGACTTACCGTGGACCATGTATTCACATTATCCCAATCATCCGCTTGATTAACGTTAGTGACAAAATTATTAGTCACACGAGAATAATATATCTCTACAGAGCCATCAAAGGCCGCTACCTGCCCCCCAGTAAAGTTTGCATTCTCAAGAGTAAATGATCCAGATCCATTTCCGTCAAAAGTAAAGGAGAAATCACTACCCTCAAAATTAGGATTAGCAGGATCTGCAACCGTATTAGTAGCCTCCCCAGTTCTTGAAAATGTACCTCCATCCAATACTTTACCAGAAATGTATGAAGTCAAATTCGCCGGGGTTGGCACATTTAAATCATTACCAAATACCTTTAACATATCCAAAGTAGGTTGTGTATCAAAACCCTCAGTGCGCACTCGCCAGTAATATGACAAAGATTCGAAAGCTTGATCAGTGGTGGCAAGCGTGCTATTCACAAGGTTCACCGTAATAAAAGCCTCTCCATCTGCGCCGACATCACCAACATCCGATATACTTAATAAAAGCGGAGTGTACTTGGATGTGCCATCATCTATACCTGAAGTTCCGATACCTAAAGGAAACAGGAAGTCATCGTCATCAAGGGCATCTATAATTGCACCACCATTGAGGTTATCACTCGAACCTCCGGTAGGGTTTACCGCTGAGGTAATTCTCAAAGTAAGTCCACCGTCTGAGGCATTGCCATTGGTAATAATCATATCCTTCACGGAAAAACATCTGGTACAATTCCCAGAATTTGCTTGGGCATTCAAGTCCACGTCTAATTCATTAATGGTGACATTGCTTGAGCCAATATTTAAGCGACCATGGCGATACTGAATTCTTTCAAAAGTCACATCATTATCTACGGTGATAATACCATCACGTGCATTCATTCTAAAATTTCCAAACTTAGCGCCAGCTTCCGTCTCAATGGTCAAATCTGCTTCGCGGACTTTTATAAATGCATCAGAACCTGTGACGTTAGGCACAAATACACCCAAGTTACCTGAATTATAGACACTTCCCAGAAGTCTAATACTTCTGGCGCCTTGATCAAGAGTACCCGCTTCCAGACGAAATGATCCATTGCTATCTGTACGCAAGGTATTAGTACCAGCGCCTTGAATAGTCTTATTCGCGGCTGTTACAGTTACGACAGCATCATTCGTCTTTTGGATTGTCAAATTGAAGAATAATTGCTCAGCATCAGATCCGTTATTTGTTATATTTGGAAAATTGAGGGAGCTACTAATACTACCGTTTAGCGTTGTAGTATTTTGATGTGAAGCTGGAATGGTCAGGTTAATTGATGGTCTATTGTTGGGAAGTAAATTATCCGCTCCCATATAATATTCTGCATTCGCAGAGATTGTAAAATTCCTGCCTATGGTGACATTGTTACCTAAGTGATCGAATCTGATAGGATTGGTGCCATCACCGATGATAAAGTCATTGAGTACTACCAGAGGCTTATTGGTCATGTTCGCATCTCCAGCACCACTACCTACTTGTCCACCAGAAAGAAAGGCTATTCCTCTATCGTCCGGCTGGACAAGCGTAAATGCTCCATTGTTGTCAGCAATGGCATTTCCACCGGAGTTCGTGAGTGTTAGGTTATAGAATGGAGCTGTGGTAGAAATTTTTGCTGGTACGCCATCGTCCATATCTACGATAACAGTTCCACCAGTTACGGAATAGTTAGCCACTGAGGAATTAATAAAAATAGAACCTCCTAAGTCGTCGGTATTATCTTCGGTGGCTGCATCTGCTCCATTGTAATTTGATCGCTTGATAGTCAGAGTTCCGTCTGACATTCTAAAAACATTTTCCGGATAAGTCAAAGAGAAAACATAGTAAGAGCCGCTAGTACCTCCTGAACCAGTGGTAGAGCTTCCTACCCCAGATCCTCCGTTTAAAACGACACTTCCACCTGTCTGAATAAAACTTCCAGCATCTCCTGATGCCTGAACTGAAGTACGAATCGAATTAGCATACAACTCTCCTCCATTTACTTCTATCCTGCCGGCATCTCTTAGTGTGATCCCACTATTCACCAAAAACTCGGCAAGACCTGAATTCAATCTTATGACACCATAGGGTACTAGAGCCGTACCACCCGTCTTTCTCACTCGACCGCCATCTACTTGCAGGGTGGCTAGGGATGAAATAGCATAATTACCACCCGTATTTAGTGCGTCTATCCGTACATTATTTCCTAAAGAAACTCCACCTGTGACCAATCCAAAGGCATTATTATTGGTTCCTTCCACACCTAAGTTGCTATTAATATCATAGTTGGCACGTCCAAAAAGATTGAAGTTGGCCACTGCAGATGCTGTGATATTCAAGAATACTGCACTTGATGCTTTATCAATTTCAATTCTATAAAACCTAGCAACAGCATTTGAGATAATTGTTTGATTAATCTCTTGGTTTAGGAAATTAACATCTACTATACCGTCCGTTGCATCAGAATTGGCTGTGGCTGTGGTACGCTGCGTGAAATAAGTTGTCCCATTGATCGTAAGGTCACCATATAGATTCAACTGATGGCGCTGGTTTGCTGTACCTGTTCTTACAGAACCATTCGTGCTTACAGTGACGTTATTATTTACAGTTATATTTAAATCATTATCCGTAAAAGTCACATCAGCATATGTTTCCGAAGCATTTCTATGAATCCTAAGTTGACCTTTGGTAACATTCAGATTTCTATTAAGATACAAGTCTCTTTGTAGTATAACTACATCTGCATTATTCAGCGTATTGAGCGTCAGAGATCTACTGACCGCACCATTAGGATCAGTAGTGACTGAAGTTGTTGAATAATCTTGATTTAAGATAACAGGTGCAATAGGTGTCGCAGTTCTGATTTCTATAACCCCACCCAGCAGTTGATCAGCAAACGCCGAATAATTACCTGCCGGGAGATTTTCAATATATGCCGTAGTTCCTGTATTTGGAGCTCCTTTTAGAGAAATTGTACCCGAACCTGAAACAGTTCCCAGATTATGCCCAATGGAAGTCAATAAATTTAATTGTGCAGAACCTCTTACTTCGACTGATTGAACTTCTACATTATTCAAAATAGTAGTACCATCACTCTCATACATTTGTACCGTTCGGCCAGCGGTTAATATTACCTTATCCCCTGGGCCAGGAGTTTCATTATTGCTATTATCAAATGTAGGCGTTGTTGCTCCGTCGAGCGTCCAAACTGACGAGCTGCCCCATGATCCCGACTTGAAGCTGTACCAAGTCTGTTCAATATCTCCAATTGGACTTGTAGAAGCGTTTGATGTTGCTAAAGCGTAATACCCGTCGTTTGTAAGTGACTGATTGGCAAAGGTTACCGTTTTATTCACATCATTAATACTTGAAGCGGCAGCAGTTACTATTGTCCATTCTCCACCGGTGCTTGTTCGATATATCAACTTATAACCTCCTAAAACTGCGGAAGATAAATCAGGAACATTTGTACCTGAATCGTTAAAATTAAAAGTAACATCAGCGGTTAGTGCTGTGCCTCCATCCGTTTTATCAATGTACCACGAGCGCTTCATCCTTCCCTGTAAGGTCGAGCCGCTTACTAGAATGTCATTACTAATAATACTATTACCACTTGTAGTTGCCGAAGTATAACCAGCAAAAACGTAATCGTTGTTCTCTAAACCTGCAGTAGCTGTGAGGGTTAGACCATTGTGACTAGCTGTAGTAATATTTTCACCCGCTCCATTTTGACCAATACCAAAAACGCCAAAATCAGCATCGCCCACACCATCACCAGCATAGAACTCGTTAGTGGTAGTTAAGCCATATCTAGCATTGAGGTAATTCTGTAGTATGACATATTCAATATCAGTAAGCTTTGTAGAAAATAAGATAATCTCCGCAATCTCACCATCATATGAATTAGCAGCACCTAGACCTCCTATACTGCCTTCAACAGCGCCAGTTTGTCCATCATAAGTAATATCTAAGCCAGTATTTACTTCTTGCAATAAATTATCTATATCATATAACCATTGAGCATCATTAGTTCCGGCATCCGAAGGATCAAAGCCAAATCTTGCTATATGAAAGGAACCTACAGTAAAACCATCGTTATTCGATGAATTCTGGGATGAAACTACGTTAAAAGCATTTCCGTTTCTGATAAAGGTCTGAACATCGTCGGCATCACTTGCCCTAGGACTCCCGTCACCTCCATTACTTACAAAAGCGTAGAAGCTATTGGTTCCTTCTCTTCTGAAGTTCAATAAATCTGCCGTATTGCCAGTAGGCTGAGAAAATACAATGACAAAATCTGCAATATTCGTAGGTTTATTACCTGTATTTCCGAAAAAAGCACTGGTATTTGGCCCGTTTAAGTGAGTATCTGAGGCGGATGTAAAATCAATGGTACTCCTGCTATTCAGCGCATTCGCTTTGACAAGAGGTCTTTGGGAGGCCGTTACTTGACTAAAGTCTCTACCATACCCACTCTGATCTTGCCAAGATTGGACTTTCCCGTCGATCTCGGAAATTCCTCGATCGGCTCTGAGCCATAGTTGCAGACTAGAAGAACCATCGGTCGTTCCAAGCCCAGCAGGGCCAGTTTGGGAAAATGATATGAAAAATGAGAATAATGCTAATGTGGAAATGTAAAAATTAAGGCGGTGCTTCATGCTTGTGTGCGGTAAATACTTAACGGTAATGCAAGTTAAATTAATCGTAAGCAATACTGAATATGTTTTTCGATAAACGAGCCCTAAACACAAATAGATTAACTCGAATAACCAGTGAAAAGAAAATGAATAGCTAATACAAATACATTAGGACTATGTTTACTTAATTATGGCATAAATTAAGATATTATAAACTCTCATTTATAGATCGTACATAACCAATAATTTCTTCCTTACCAACTCCAGAAACAGTTGACGACTGGAAATTAACAGGAAGTTCTTCCCAGCTCATTTTCAACACTCGCTTAAACTTGGCGATACTCGATTGTGTTTTATTTTTACTCAACTTATCCGTTTTTGTGAAGACCAACGCGAGCGGAATACATTTTTCGCCCAGAGCATTAATAAACTCCAGATCTATATCCTGTGGGTCAATTCTGGAATCGATCAACACAAAAACGAGCGCCAAACTTTCTCTTTTTTCAAAATAATCCCAAATCATTTTTTTCCAGCCCGCCTTGTCCGTTTTGCTAGCATTGGCCCAACCATAACCGGGTAAATCAACCAAATACCATTCGTTATCTATCAAGAAATGATTGATGAGCTTTGTTTTCCCCGGTTTACTAGAAACTTTCGCCAGCTTATTTTGATTCGTTAGCAGATTGATCAAGGAGGATTTTCCAACATTTGACCTACCAATAAAAGCGTATTCAAGTATTTTGCCTTCCGGACATTCTTCTATTTTGCTGCTGCTTTTTACAAATTCAGCCGATTTTATTCTGATCATTATTTAGGTTTTAGACTAGAACCACACGCCATTCGCTTAATTGCCCCAGATTAATCGCATTATTTTTCAACAATGCAGGTAATCGCTCTGTTTATGATTTAATTTACAAGCAATTATGACAGTAGTACCATACAAAGATAAGCAGGGAAGTAAGAAAGAGCAGGTCGCCACCATGTTTGATAACATTAGCGAGAATTATGATTTTTTGAATCATTTTTTGAGCGCTGGTATTGATATCGTTTGGCGAAAAAAAGCCATCAAATTATTAAAAAAAGACAATCCCAAAATAATACTTGACATTGCCACAGGCACAGGAGATTTTGCTATCGAAGCTTTAGCGCTTAATCCTGATAAAGTCATCGGCGTTGATATCTCCGAAGGAATGCTCGAAGTAGGTCGTAAAAAAATGACCAAAAAGGGAATTAAAAATATCGAAATGGTATCTGGAGATTCTGAAGGTCTACAATTTGAGGATAATAAATTTGATGCCGTGATCGTTGCTTTTGGAGTACGTAACTTCGAACATTTGGAAAAAGGGCTAGAGGATATGTTTCGTGTCTTAAAACCTGGCGGCAGAGCTGTTATTTTAGAATTTAGCAAACCGACTAAGTTCCCGATGAAGCAACTCTATAATTTTTATTTCAAATATATCTTACCTGTCATTGGCAAAGTGGTATCGAAAGACAACTCGGCTTATACCTACTTGCCGGAATCGGTGGCACAATTTCCTGACGGTTCGAAATTTTTAAATATACTTGACAAAATCGGTTTTAAAGAAACCCAATGCAAAGCCTTAACTTTTGGCATAAGTTCAATTTATACTGGCCTAAAATAGCTGTATTGTGCCTTGCTCTTGTAGCAAACTTTGGCTCATTCGCCCAGAACAAAGCTTCAGAGAATCTAGCTGATTACGACAATCAGTGGATTCACTATGGATTTCAGATTGGTCTGCATCAATCCAAGTATCGCATCCAATATGCTGATATATATACAACTTCTGCTTTGGACACTCTACACTCGGTCATTCCTGGCAGTCTTCCAGGATGGAAAGTGGGATTTGTCTCAAACATGAGATTATTGCAATACCTCGATTTTAGAGCACTCGTCATTGTTGGCTTTTATGAGCATGACCTGACTTATCGATTTACCGATGGCAGAGAAATCCGAGAGCTAAAAGATGCTACTTTGGTAGAAATACCTTTACT
Source organism: Cyclobacteriaceae bacterium (assembly GCA_040218415.1). Taxonomy (GTDB): domain Bacteria; phylum Bacteroidota; class Bacteroidia; order Cytophagales; family Cyclobacteriaceae; genus JAVJRN01. Next base: position 169,279 of record JAVJRN010000081.1, on the reverse strand, counting down.
CCTAAAATATAAGTCCGCCAGAAGAGGAAATGTGGCAATGTATGCCGTGGGCGGAATAAATACAGCATTCGAAGCGGCAGGAAAAGGGGATGAGTTTGATGTTGAGCAAAATATTGAACTACGAAACTGGAATTTCTCAATTGACGCGGGTATTGGTTTCGATTTGTACTATCCTCTTTTTAAATTCTCCCCAGAAATCCGCTACACTTGGGGATTAAGAAATATGCTCACTCCTGAGTCAAGCGACTACACTTTACCACTAAAAAGATTAACCTATCAAAATATTGCCTTTTATATATCTTTTGAAGGAGGCCCATCCTATTTGAGAAAAAAGAAAAACAAAAGACCTAAGCGCTAATTCAAACAGCATGAAGAAAATAGCCTTTATTACAGGAGCAACCAGCGGAATCGGGGAAGCTACAGCTTTAGCTTTAGCAGATAAATTTAAGTTGATTATCTGTGGAAGAAGAGCTGAAAGATTAGCCGCTTTAAAAGAGCGACTCGCTACAGACGTTATCACATTATGCTTTGATGTTAGAGATAAAAAGGACGTTTTTCAGAAAATAGCATCTCTACCAGAAGAGTGGCAAGCAATAGACTTATTGATCAATAATGCTGGAAATGCACATGGTATGAGTCATATCCAAGATGGCGACATAGCCGATTGGGACGCCATGATTGACATTAATGTAAAAGGATTGCTTTATGTTTCTAAAGCTATTCTCCCTTCGATGGTCAGTAGAAAGTCTGGCCATATCATCAACATCGGGTCTATTGCTGGGATCGAATCTTATGAAAAAGGAAACGTATATAATGCTTCGAAATTTGCCGTAGACGCTATTACCAAAGGCATGCGCACCGATCTTCTTGAGCACGGCATCAAAGTATCCGAAATTAAACCCGGCCTTGTTGCTACTGAGTTTTCTGAAGTAAGATTTAAAGGCGACAAAGAAAAAGCAGAAAAGGTGTATCAAGGTTTCGAACCGCTATATGCACAAGATATCGCTGAGGTTATTGAATTTATGGTCACTCGACCTGCTCACGTTAATCTCGCCGATATACTCATCTTACCAACTGCACAGTCTTCCGCAACCAGAGTGAAAAAAGAAAGCTGAAAAGGCATCACTGCTTTCGATATTATCTATAATTTCGAAAGCATCATCAAAATACTTCAACACCCCAAAAATGCAACAGATATTAATTCTTGGCGCAGGTCGCTCCTCCACATCACTTATACAATATTTAATTGCTCTAGCTCCCGAGAAGTCTTGGAGTGTAACCATTGGCGAAAAAGATACTGCATTGGCTATGGCCAAATTCCCACAGGCCCATGTGATTGAGTTTGACATTTTTAACGAAGAAGCATCAAGTAAATTAATCTCAACATCGGATATCGTTATCAGTATGATGCCCGCCAGCTTGCATATTCATGCGGCGAAACTTTGCGCAAATTTTGGAAAAACACTATTAACGGCCTCCTATTTGTCCGATGAAATCAAGGCATTACATGATACATTTGAATCTCATGGTGCTGCTTGCATTATGGAACTTGGCTTAGACCCAGGTCTAGATCATATGTCGGCAATGAAAGTTCTTGACAGGATAAAAAGAGAAGGTGGTCAACTGACTGGATTTGAAACGTTTACCGGTGGCCTGTTGGCGGATGATCCTTCCAAGGATAATCCATGGCAATATAAGTTTACCTGGAACCCTAGGAATGTAGTTATGGCAGGAAGTGGTACTGTGAAATTTATTCAGGAAAATCGTTACAAATATATCCCATACCAAAAACTATTCAGACGGACGGAAATAATTCATATTCCCGGTTATGGGTATTTTGAAGGCTATGCAAACAGAGATTCTTTAAAGTACTTAAACGTATATGAGCTGGACGGAATAAGCACACTCTACAGAGGTACATTAAGGAGACCGGGTTTTTGCAAGGCTTGGGATATCTTCGTGCAAATTGGCGCTACGGACGATTCCTTTAAAATGGAAAAGGTATCAGAAATGACACATCGCCAATTTATAAACTCATTTCTATCATTTAATCCTGATGATTCGGTAGAACTCAAGTTGGCTCATTATACCAACATAGACCGTGATTCTGATGAAATGTATAAACTGAATTGGTTAGGGCTATTTTCCAATGAACTGGTAGGGCTTTCCGAAGGAACTCCAGCACAAATATTAGAACATATTTTAAAGAAAAAATGGACGCTCGACCCAACAGATCGCGACATGATTGTGATGTGGCATAAGTTCAACTTTATCAAAAATGGCGAACCGGTTGAAATACAATCCAGCATGGTAACGATTGGTGACGATGAGATAAACACGGCCATGTCAAAAACGGTAGGCTTACCATTGGCCATTGCCGCCCATAAAATTTTGGATGGGGAGATCAACGTTACCGGCGTTCATATTCCAACATCCAAAAAAATATATTCCCCGATACTGGATCGCTTAGAAGAAATGGGGTTTGAATTTAGTGAAAGGATCATCAGCAATGAGGTGAAACAAACATAGATTCTACCTGTTTTCCTTGTGTTTGGTAACGTAGTTTTTACTTTTTATCCGGATTAAAACAATATGAATAAAATTCATTGTCTAGTTATTTACATCGTTTCAGTGATTCCATTTTTTGCTTTTGGCCAAAATGACCTGCAAAAGGTGGTGAAAGAAGAATTGACGAGAGAGTTTGAGCTTCTTTCGCAAGCTATGCCCTCAGTATATTATTTGGCTTATAAGATCGATGATTCTGAACGAACGACTATTCAAGCGAATCTAGGGAGCTTGACAGCACTGAATAAGCAACCAAGCAAACTATTGAGTATTGATTTAAGAGTGGGCGACTACATGCTCGACAATACCGAAGCGGGCTTGAACAGATATCAACAGCTCATACCTTTACCCATTGAAAATGGTGCAGAAGCTATAAAGCAAAGTCTCTGGCTAAGTACTGATCTGATGTATAAGTTTGCGTCAGCCACGTACAATAAGGCCAAAGCTGAGAAAAAAGGCAATACTGCTTCTCTTGAAAAGGTACCAAAGGCGACTTTCAATAATATAGACGAAGCGGTAGATTTATCCATCAACCTCGAAAACTGGAAATTAAGAATAACGGAACTTTCAGCCGCTTTTAATGATGTAACTGACATCATTGATGCCTCAGTAAGGCTAAATATCATTGACAATGACAACTATTTTGTCTCTTCCGAAGGCACCTCAATCGCTCAAAATCAAGGAATTTTCGAAATACAAATGAGTGCTAGCGTAAGGTCTAAAGACGGGGAGGCAATAAGTCTTAATAAAAATTATTTTGCATCGTCAATGGATGCTCTTCCTGCTCAGAATGATATTATCGAAGACATTATTATAATGAAAGAAAAGCTTGAAAAACTAAGACTCGCGCCAAAAGCGGAACCATTTTCAGGCCCAGCAATCATGAGTGGTAGTGCGGCAAGCGTATTTTTTCATGAAATATTTGGGCACAGAATTGAGTCTCACAGACTTGGAGACGATAGTGACTCACAAACCTTCAAAGACAAATTGAATGAACGTGTTTTACCTAAGTTTATCAACATTTCATTTGACCCGACCATCACTCAATATGAAAAATACTACCTGACAGGCAGCTATATCTACGATGATGAAGGCGTAAAGGCACAAAAGGTAGACGTAGTAGAAAATGGCATTCTCAAAAACTTTCTCAACACCCGAAAACCGCTCAATGAAGACTCCAAATCAAATGGTCATGCCAGAGCACAAGCTGGTTTTTCTCCCGTTTCCAGACAATCCAATCTTATTGTAAAAAGTGATAAGACCAAAAGTGATGAAGCTTTGAAGAAAGCCCTCCTTAAGGAATGTAAGCGTCAAGGAAAATCCTATGGTTATTTTATCAACCAGGTAGCTGGCGGTTATACCATGACCGATCGCTATCGACCCAACGCCTTCAGTATAGCTCCGACAGAAGTATACAAGGTTTTCGTGGATGGAAGTCCTGACCAACTGGTAAGAGGTGTAGATCTTATAGGTACTCCATTAACGATGTTTTCTCAAATCCTCGCTACCGGCGAAAAGCTAGAAGCGTTTTACGGTTATTGTGGCGCTGAATCAGGATATGTGCCTGTGACGGCTTTGTCTCCTGCTCTTTTAGTGAAGAAAATAGAAACGCAAAAGAGTATGGAAAGTAACGTGGAGCAGCCAATTTTGGTAGACCCAAATCAATTAAAAAACTAGTCATGCAACTGAAAAAACTCTTCGTGACATCCGTATTCCTTTCCACTATTTTATTTTCCTCTTCTGGTCAAGGCTCACTTCCGATTTTGAGTAGTATGGAAGAGGAATTGGATAGAAACATGAAAGAACTCAAAAATGATGAAGGTGTACAACCTTTTTTTATCAGCTATGGCATCTCGAACATTCGAAACATGTCAATTGAGGCAAATCTTGGTGCAATCTACAGTGCAGCCATAGACTCTGGAAAAAGCTGGTACTCACGCGTAATGATTGGCAACTATAGCATAAGCGATGAAAACTATGATGATCCCGGATTACTCAGCAATTATGATTTCAGCTATGCCGCCTTACCTTTAGACAACAACAAAGATGGAATCCGCCGCGCCCTTTGGAAATCAACCAACAATGTTTTCCAAACTGCTTCCAAATTGTATAAAAGTAAAATAGAGTTTTTAGCAGAAAACGAAAACCCTAAATTACCACTCGCTGACCTGTACAAAACACCCGTGCTCAACCGTCAGAAACTCAGTGAAAATGAATTGCCAGACTTTGATCAAAAGAAAAAATCATTAGCCAAACTGAGTGAGGTTTTTCTGGATAAGACCGACTTGTGGAGGTCAATGGTTAGTTTCGACGCTAGAAAGGTGGATCATTATTTTATCAATTCGGAAGGCACGAAAATCATTGAGCCTTATGATTTTTCGAGGTTGAATATTTTATGTCAGAAACTTGATGATCAGGGACAATTTTTAAGTGTTGATTTGAACTATTACCATGACAGTACTGATATAAATATTAGTTCCTCCGTGATTAAAAATGATATCGACATTGCCTATCAATACATGACTGATATTTCTTCCATGGAAGAATACTCTGATCTTTACTATGGCCCTGTGCTGATTGAAGGCGCCATGGTTTCGAGCTTCTTTTTAGGGCAACTTGTGGGCAGTGCATCGTCGATAATTGGTTATAGACCAGAATTGGTTCGCAATAACCAAACGGATATGGAGAGCCAAATAAATGAGCTTCAAAAACTTATTGTTACTGAGGCAGCTAGATTAGGAAAATCGGATCTTCAGGTTGTTGCGCTTCCTCAATTAAAGTCTTTTAATAACGAAAAAGTCCTTGGCAGCATTACGATTGATGGAGAAGGCGTGATCCCTCCCGACACCATTATATTGGTAGAAAACGGCAAAAAAATAGCAGAACTTGCTGGTAGAACACCAACGCTGCTCTCCCCATTTGCTACAGGCCATAGCAAAATGAATTTCACGGGATTAGCAAGTTATAAGCAAGTAACGCCAAGCACAATTTTTGTCAAATCAACAAGACCTACAAAAGAAGCAGATGCTAAAAATCAGCTTTTAGAAAAAGTAGCACAACTTGGCCTTGATTATGGAATAATCTTTAGAACCTTGAATACTATTGGGAATACCACGTCCATGTTTGAAGCCTACAAAGTGTATGTTGAAGATGGAAGAGAAGAAAGAATAAGAGTCAACAATCTTAATTTTGGGCAAAGAAATGAGATGCTGAAGATTGCGCTGATGTCCGAGGAATTGGCACTGGCTAATTTCATGAACGGGCGAGATGGTATGGGCTCCCCTATTTCAATTATTGCTCCTAAAGTGATATTGCTCGATGGATTTGAACTCAACAATACGCAAGATAAGCAGGTAAGAAAATACCAAATGACTATTCCTAGTCCATTGATAAATAACTAATGCGAGACTAGAGATATAAGTAGAAAGGATGCATCAAGTCAACAAACTGCTCGGTGTAAGCTCCTCTTTTTTCTCTTTTTATAATGAAAATAGACTTATCGACGCTTGATGACTGCCTGCCAAAAGTCACAATTCGTCTTAGAATAGAGGCATCTTTATGGTCGTAAATATCAATTTGCTTTTCAACGTATAATCCAAAATTCTTTGCGATTTCTGTTAGCTGAATAGACTCAAATTCGGGATATATTACCACAAACTTTCCTTGATCTGCTAACAGTCTCGATGCAATATCCACTAAGTCTTTTTGTGAAAGGAGATCATTATGAATGGCCGTATTCTTTTGTACGTTGGTCGATTTCAAAGAGCCTTTAAAAAACGGAGGATTCGACACGATCATGTCATAACGAGAAGGGGAATCCCATTTTCTGACATCTGCTTCAAAAAGATGAAGTCTCTCCTTCCAAGGTGACTGGTCAAAATTAAAGCGTGCGTCAGCCACTGCTTGGTTGTCTATTTCAACAGCATCAATGACTGCTCGTTCGTATCGCTGCGCCAACATCAAGCTTATCAGTCCAGTTCCGGCACCAATGTCGAGGATTCGACGAGGGTTTTCTACGGTAGCGATTGCCCCTAAGATGGCTCCCTCGGTAGTCACTTTCATGGCCGTTTGGGATTGATCAATGCGGAATTTTTTAAATTGAAAATATTTATTTGGCACGTTCAAAGTTGTAAATTTTCTTTGATTCAGATAAACGTTAGGGAGCAAAAGATAACATGAGCCAGGCATATTACGAAACAACAACTTTTGAACAAGATCATGAGTCACATTTTACGCCAACATAATTTCCATCGGTGACAACCAAGATATGATATTGGCTATTGGGAATGACTCAAGCTGCGCTCAATACATAAACCCAAATAACCATAGAGGTATAGTATTGAAGTGTCCTGTTTCAATATCATCCTTCACTACGAAGCTGTTATCCATATCCTTTATTTGTTCAAAACTTTTACTCTTCCCCCCTACTTCAAATATGTAATTATTGTTGACTAAGAAATCTCCAACTTTCGAATAATTTACTTGGTGTAGGTTTTTCATTTGTGAATAAAAAAATGTTTCTCTGATAGTACCAATATCTGCATGGGCATTCAATGCGTAAGCAAGTGATGTCGTACTCATGTATACCTTTTCTGGTTTTGAAAGCCTAGTATCTCCTTTCTTATCTGTCTCTAGCAAACTGATAAGTTCGGAGCTATTAAGTATATCCAAGTATTGATATACCGTTCTTCTATCAATCTGAATCTGCTCTGCCAACTTTTGAATATTTGGCTTGTATGGCGTATTGCTACCTATGAACGCAAGCAATTTTTTAAGTTTCAAGCTATGTGCATAGTCAATGTTGAGAATGGAAGGTAAGTCCGAATCGATGATCACATTGATCGTATTTCGAAGTTTTTCATGAAATGTTTCATGACCTTCGAGCGAGTAAGGATATGATCCAAACCGCAAATATTCCGAAAAGTGACGGAGTGGTTTTATTTCAGCCAGTATGTCCTTAGTTATTTTCACATGAGAAGCCAATAGCTCTTCAAGAGAGAAACTTTCCGATGTGTAAATTTCCGATATCTCCAAATACTCTCTGAAAGACATGGGTTTCAATGTATACGAAATCATTCTCCTACTCAGATCTGCATCACCTTTTTGGAGTTCCAAAATAGATGAGCCTGAAATAACCAGTTTAATAGCTGGAAAGTCATCATACAAGTTTTTAATCTCCCGAGCCCATGAGGGGTACTTATGTACTTCATCTATATAGAAATGCTCCACACCTCTTTTTTCTAATGTCGATACCGTTTCGTAAAGGCTGTGTTGAGAAAAGTAAATATTATCTAAACTCATGTAAATGGCTTGCTCAGGGTTGAGGTTCCGCTTGATGCTTTGCAACATCAAGGTAGTCTTACCTACGCCTCGGGCACCTTTGATAGCAATCAGCCTTGACTTCCATGACATGTCCTTGAGCATATAGCGCTCAAAACGACCAGAAACAAAAGATAACTTTCTGTTGTAAGCTTCTAATAGTACATCCATAATTTAATAATGTGTAGTCAAATGTACATATTAAATTTTTAATGTGTAATCTAATACACAATATTTACATTAATAAGTGTATATGATCACACATATAAACCAATAAAAAATACAACCGGATACACAGTATAAGTAAATAAAAAACCGTCGAAGGGAATTATCAACTCGTGCCTACCGCTATAAATTGTCAATTTTCAACTTTGCAGAAAAAATTGAATCAACAGTAAATCAATTGTTCACGCTTTTGATTTGGCCTTCTATATTATCAACTTTCGAAACCATGAGCACAACATACGTAACCTCCTATCCGCTTAATCATTAGGCACAATGAAGCATCACTAGCATGAAATATCAATTATAAAGTCAGATCAAGTCTATATTCAATTTCTTGGCTATCCGTTTCAAAAACTTCGCCTCCTCGAGCAGAATTATTCTTCGTTGAATATCATTTTTAAGTAGCATAAGACTGATGATGGCTAGCAATAAAAATCCTTGCACACTGGTATGGTCTTTTTCTAAAAAGCTTAAAAGCCCTGTGACTAAGGCCAACAAGACCATCGCCCCATATACCACTCTAATCTCCGCTTGTAACGAACGCATTCTCTTTGAAGAATTGAATTTCTTAAGACATGCCTCCTGATTGGTAGTAAATTTTTCGAAAAGTGGTAGCGTGCTCCTCCTCAATTTTATTATTCGTTCTTCAATAGCCGTTTCCATATTCAAAGCATTTTTATTAACATAAAATTAACAATGGAAACATTAAGACAATAATACTATTACTATTTCTTTATGCTGTAAAACCATCCAACTTTCAACCACCATCTCGTTCTCAATTCCCCTCCAAGGTCTGCATCAATCCTATAATCAGGGCCTATTTCTAGTCGACTTTTGTCTCTCAGGTTTCTCCCAAGACTCAAGACTAATCTATTCTCCCAAGCACAAGTTTGATCCTGAAAAGCATACAGCGCTTCATTGGATAATAATATATAAACGTTACTATGAGGAAAATGCTTACTATACCGCATTCGATATCTGATACGCCAGGTAATAGATTCTCGTTTCTCGAATGTCTGATCTGTACGCACACGGTGCTGCCAACGCTTGTTATCGGGCTGAAAAGCTATCTGCTGAATGGTGCGATGGTGGGTTCCTTCAGGGTCGAAACGGTATTGATAACCGAAGGCAACTTTCGATTTGGGCAATAATTGATAACCGACAAACCCTTGTAAGTCCGTTCTGTAATGAAAATAGCTTTCGCCTTCAGCTCTTCTTGTTGTTTCGCCAAACAAGCCATGCTGTGATTCAATTTTTGTTTTAATGAAATATCTTTCACTTAATTGTTTTGTCAATGCTGCTTCAGGAAAAAAACCGCCATAAGTAGACTGAGCGAAAATATTGGTTGTGCCAGAATACAGAAAAGCCACAATCACAACAAACTTTAAGCTAACAATGTATCCCAATTTTGAGCCGAATATCTTCAGGTATTGACTGGACAGCCGACTGAAAAAGGCTCCATTATGAGATTTCAATCCTGATACTTCACATTCCAAACAAACAGTGGCAGGATAGTAGACACCAATGCAGCCAATACCCAAAATATCTTGACTTGATCAAAGTCATAGTTATTTAAGCTATCAACTACCGTCAATCCATCTTCGATAAATATTCCACTGATGATATCCTGCGCTCCGGCTCCCAAATAGCTGGCGATCCCTACAAAACCGAGTGCTGTACCAGATACGTTTTTCGGACAAATGTCCACCACCATCAAGCCTCCAAGGTATACGAGCAATGCACCGAGTGCTAAACCGAATAACGCCATGGAAGCCACATCGAAATACCAATTGGCAGGTAGGTACACAAACATAGCCGTGGAAATGGTATAGAGACTACCGAAAATAAGTACGGGCAAGTTCCGGCGGCCTTTGAATAAAGTATCTGAAATAATACCCGAAAAAAAAGTGCCTAATATGCCAAATATGGCGTTTACGGAAATAATAGAACCCGCTTCAATTAATGAATATCCTTTTTCATTTTGCAAAAAGAAAACACCCCAGGAGTTGATACCATATCGGGTAACATAAAAAGCTGCGCTTGCTAATGCAATCACCCAAACATTGATATTGGCGAACACGCCCAATTGTTCTTTACCCAACGATTGTTGGTTTGAGGAAAGAGATCCAAGATGAATGACTGGCCGATGTTTTAAAAAGATAAATACCAATGTGGCCACAATCATGGCGCTCATACCGGCTGCTCGAAATCCCCATTGCCAACCAAAATAGGAGACAACAACAGCCGTGACTAAAAAGGTAACCGCTTCACCAATATTGTGGCTGGAACTCCACATACCATAAAAACTTCCTCTGTTTTTCCCACTAAACCAGCGTGAAATACTCACTACACTACTTGGTGCGCCCATAGACTGAAACCAGCCATTGAGCCCCCAAAGGATAGCAAAAACCATAAAACTCTCTGAAAAGCCCAACACAAAATTGATCACTGAAGATGCGAACAATCCCAAGGACATGAGATAGCGCACATTGGCTCGATCTGCGATGATGCCGTTGACCAATTTACCGATGGCGTAAGCAAAAAATAAGGCTGAGCCTATATAACCTATCTCTGAAGTGGTAAATACATTATGCTCGGTAAGCGAAGTTTTAGTTAGGCTAAAACTCAACCGTGTTACATAGTAAAAGCCGTAACCGAAAGTGGTAGAAAGAAAAACAGACCAATGATCTCGGGAGAGTCCGTGTAGAAGCTTTGTCATAAAAATCGATTAGTTGTGGAGTTTTAATTCTCGAAGATATTTGATAAGCAATTCAGGACGATCAGTTTGTATCATGTTAGCGCCCGTACTGACAATCCAACCATAGGACGCTTCTGTATCTTGCAATGCGAGGTTATCGCTATGTCCGCCGTTGAGATCATCCCAAAGGGAGTTAACCCAAACTCGAGATCCGTTTTGTTTTATCGTTTGAAAATCTCCTAAAATAGCAAAGGTGTCTGACCTAAAAGTCAGCTCGAAGGCAATCGGTTGAGCTTCTTTTTGGTAAAGGGCAATTTCTTCTGCGGCATTGGTCACATTTTCCAATCGCATGATGGGCATAAAGTAGATTTCATCGAGTACAGCTCCTAAGTCTTGCCTTACTTGCTTATAAGGTGTGTCATACGCTTTGATGATGACATGATCCAGTGTTTTGGTTTCTCTAAGTTCTTCCACGATTAAGCTAAAGTTGTGATAGCACTTGTCCAAGTTGACCATCACTTTTCCTTTGGTAACAAGTAAGGCCTCCTTAAGTGTGGGTATTTTAAATTCGGTGACTCTTCCCTGTCCATTTCGGAGATGAAGCATTTTCAAAGAATCATACGTCCAATCTTTGACATAGCCTTGACCGCTAGTCGTTCTATTGATGGTTTTATCGTGCATCAGTACGAGTACACTATCCTTGGTTAGCGACACGTCTAGTTCAACAATGTCGACTCCTAAAGCAATAGCACTTTTAATCGCTTCTAAAGAATTTTCGGGTGCATTGCGCCAATCTGCTCGATGCGCCACCACCAATATTTGACTGTCCAAAGGATTTTCAAGAATCGATCTTATTTCCTTCACTCTATTATCGTCTTGAGGTGTTTTGGTGCTTACCTCATCACACATGAAACAGAAAAAGGCGATAAGTAAGAAAGGTGAGAATCTCTTAGCAGTCATGATATTTTGATTTTGGTTTTTTAGCTCGTTTTCACAAAGGAGCGTGTTTGGTCTTCATCAGCACCAGTCAATCAGATAAATAACGGGTAGGCCGAAACCTACCCGCTAACAGAAGTATGAAGTGTATTATTTTAAAGTCTTCCGTTATGGTATCGGTTGCCATGACGCATCGGCCATGAAGAATCGGCAGGACCATTTGCATGGAAGTTGATGGCATAAAATGCACCTGTTCCATCTTCTTGCGTAGCTCCTATGTAAACTGTTCCATCATCACCAATGGTGACAGATGCCCATATTTTGGTACCTAAACTCATTTCGAAGACGAGATTACCAGCTGGATCAAGCACGGTGAAAATACCACTGTCATCACCAAAGTAAATGAACCCTCTATTATCAATAGCTGGTGTTACACCTACACCAGCAAACTCCGGCTTAGTATATGACCACTTAGTAGCACCAGAGGCTGGATCCAATGCCAAAAGTTCTGAACCTTTTGTTCCTACATATATGGTTCCATCAGGACCAACTGCAGCTCCACCTTGATCAATTTTGCCTGTAGTAGATGTTCCGCCAGAAACTGCTGAAGTGTTTACACTCCAAAGTTCAGTACCTGTAGGACTCACCGCAGCAATAACACCAGTCTCAGCGTCTTTTTCACCTGTCACGATGATATTTCCCTCAGCTGTCAATGCAAGTGCTGTAGCACCCCAGTTTCCGTAGAAATATTTCCAAATTTCGGTTCCATCTACTGGGTTCAAAGCGTATAGGAAGTCATCTATGGACTGTGCATAGACTGTTCCATCAGCACCTATAACTGGTGAACAATTCACATCACCGCCCGTTGGGAATATCCACTTTTGACTACCATCAGCACCTACAGCATGGACATTATCGGTCTGAGTTCCAATATATAGAGATCCATCCAAACCCAATGCCGCAGTAGAATATCGGGCATTACTTCCCAAAAGCGAAGACCAAGTGATGACACCAGTCTGTGCATTGAATGCATACATATTATCATCATAAGATGCAGTATAAACTGTAGAGCCATCATTTGAGATAACTGGAGAAGATCTAATAATATCACCCACTTCCATTGCCCATTTTTCAGTACCATCCGTATTTATAGCATGAATATTAGGCACACCTTCTTTGCCTGATAAAGTGACGAATATAGTACCATCATCGCCGATGGCTGGTGCAGTTGACTCGATACTCATACCAACCGGAAATGACCAAGAAATACCAGCTACAAAAATACTTTTAGTGTAAGTACTTTCTGCACCTATATCATCCGTGACAGTCAAACCTACTTCGTAGCTTCCAACTTCATTAAATGAATATGTTGGGCTCTCCTCATTTGAAGTGCCAATAGCGTAACCAAAAGTCCATGCATAACTAGCAATAGATCCATCTGCATCTACAGATGTATTGGTGAATACGACATCACTACCGTTCAAAACCAAGGTATCAGCGACCGTAAAGCCTGCAACAGGAGCCGTATTTTCATCAGCAATGTCACGAATATTGATTGTTTTTGAAACAGTGCCGGTGGCACCCGCATTGTCTGTTACCGTCAGACTAACAGTATATTCTGCTTTTGTAGTATAGGCATGGGTTGGGCTTGGTTCAGTGGATGTGGAGTTATCCCCAAAATCCCAAAACCAAGAGGCTACTGTACCGTCTTCGTCTGTTGAGTTATCAGTAAAAGTGACTACATCTTCCAAATAATATGGATCACTTCCTCCAATAGCGAAAGCAGCTTCTGGAGCTACATTACTCGGTTCGTCCTCACCACAGCTTATTGTAATGAGCAGCACGGCCAAACTGGCCATAAAAAGGGTTTGTTTAATTTTCATAATCGAATTCAAAGTTTGGTTTAAAGTTATTTTGAGCCTCTAGCCGGAGGCGTTTTATCATTAATCGTGAAGTCCACGTAATCTTAAATAGTTCAATAAGTAAGTCGGTTGATCGGTTTGGATCATATTGACGCCTCTTTCAATGAGCCAGCCATAACCTTCGTCTATATTCGTCAACGAGATATCATCATCATGTCCGCCAGAAGAACCACTGCTCCCAGTATAGACCATGATTCTTGCGCCTTGCTCACGAATATTATTCCAATCGATGGTAATATTTTCGTCATCAGCAAAAGATGATTCAATAACCACAGCCTTTGGATATTGTAACCATCCGGCAACTTGCCCTGGTCCTTTGGCACCATCAGCATCTACACCCGGAGAAAAGTAAACCTTGTCAACAATATCCTTCCATTCGAAAACGACATTACCCGAAGTGAAGGACTGACTCACCAATATACAGGCATGGTCAACGGTCTCTGTTGCCTCTAGTACTTCATATACTTTATCAAGCACTCCCAAGCTGTGTGCCTTATCTATCCGCACAAGAATTTTATCCTTTGCAGCAAGCATCGCTTCTTCTAGCGTGGGTACTAAAAACTCAGTAATCACTCCTCCATTTCTATTTCTGAGTTTGTAAGCACGGATTTCTTCAAGTGACATACCAGCTACGTCACCAGACCCATCTGTCATTCGATCAATCGTTTCATCATGCATAAGAATAAGTACACCATCACTGGTCATTCTTATATCAAGCTCTACCATATCTACGCCGAGAGCAATGGCATCTTCGATAGATTTTATCGAGTTTTCAGGCGCATCGTCCCATACAGCACGATGTGCGACGACCATAACATCCTCCGCATTGGAGTCTTCCAGCTTTTGAATCAAAAACTGATGCCTACTTTCTTGTGCTTCAACAATGGGATTGACAAGAACAATATTATCACGCTTGCATCCTGAAAGTGATACAATTAAAATGAGTATTAAAAATCTCATACTATTGATAGGCTGGGTTCTGTTGAAATCTATCGCTACCAATTCTGTTTATTTCGCTTTGCGGAATCGGATAAATGAATTGACCTTCTGATATAGTCAACCCTAATGTTTCCAAAATCTGCGTCTTCGCATCTCCCAATCGGATCAAATCGAACCATGCATGGCCTTCATAAATCAGTTCTTTTTTCCTTTCATCCAAAAGGGCATTTCTAAATGCTTGCTGATCGGTAATAGTTGTACTAGTAAGTGCGGTTAAACCTGCTCTGACTCTTACATTATTCAATGCATCAAAAGCTTCTCCAGTTGGTTGAAAGCCTAATTCATTTAAAGCCTCAGCATACATCAAAAGGACATCAGCAAATCTGAGAACGGGAAAGTCCAAACCTGTTTTCCCATCTGAGCCAGCTGGATCGATAAACTTCACAGGAACGGAATAACTACCGATTACTCCAATCTCCGAGGCTGACAATCTTTGGTCATTGGTATCAAAAGAGTCAAGAAAAGAAGAAGATAATGTGACTGGAAGTGTGGCACGCCCGAAGAATAAATTCGTTTCTTCTACCAGTCGCTTCCATCGTACAGCAAAAATAATTTCCGGATTCATTTCATTTTGAATAGGAAATACTTCGCTAAAAGTCGGCTGCAAATCGAATACACCAGCATCAATAACTTCTTTTAAAACAGTTGAAGCATTCTGGTAATCCCCATTTTCTAAATAGACTTTTCCTAACAGTGCACTTGCCGCATACTTTGTTGCTCTACCTGCAAATTCTGCATCGTAAGCTGCCGGGAGTGTGGTGCTAATTTGATCCAATTCAGCAATGATAAAATTATATATATCCAACTTCGAATTCCTAGTAACTTCTAGTGCCTCATCAGGGCTGATCGTTTTGGTTATCAATGGAGCCGCTCCCCAAATTCTAACAATATTAAAGTAAGATAGCGCTCGAATAAATCTGGCTTCTGCATTCAGATTACGCTTCGTAGAAGCCAAAACACTACTCTCATCCAACTTCTCAATGATCAAGTTCGCACGATTGATCCCAGTATATAAACTAGCCCACGTTTGCTGAATCAAAGGATTCTCAGAACGTAATAGAAACCGATCGATTTCATAATATATTCCATCTTGAAAACCTGCTGTAGATTCCCCAACAAGATCGGCTCGGGTATCAAACAAGTAATGAAAATTCCTTCCATATTGACCTGAACTTTGAAGTTCATCATAGGCGCCAATCATCGCCTGAATAAAATCTGTCTCTGTTTTATAAATGTCTTTGATATCAGCCACTGATTCAGGCTGGAGATCTAAAAACTCATCTCCACAGCTCGTTAAGACAAGTGCACTCAATAAAATTATATATAGCTTTTTCATTTGTCCTTTTAATTAAAACCCAACATTAATACCCATGGTAATCGTACGTGACAATGGATACGTGCCATAATCTTCTCCACGCGTTAGTGGACCTCCTCCATTATAATTGCCGCTCACTTCTGGATTGTATCCAGAATAGTCTGTAAATGTGAAAGGATTTTGAGCCGCTACATAAATTCGCATATTGGCTGCTCCAATCTTTTCTAGTAGTACATTAGGCATAGAATAACCCAAGGTGATGTTTCTTACTCTTATAAATGATCCATCTTCAATCATCCAAGTTGAAATCAAACCTGCATTTCCTGTTAAACCTTTGTGTGCCCGTGGAGTAACACCATCACCAATATTTTCTGGAGAGACGTACCTATTGACGGCCTCTTTAACATTGTTTTGATGGCCTTCCATGTTATGGATGTACCTTTTCTGGAGATTCATCACCTCATTACCTTGAACTCCTTGAACCTGCACGCTCATATCAAAACCTTTGAACTTTGCGCTACTGTTAAATCCAAATATATAATCAGGCAAATAGCTTCCTGTGATCGCACGGTCATTTTCATCAAGTTGACCATCGTTGTTTAAATCCAAGACTTTGGCATCTCCCACCCTTGTACCTGTGATATGAGGATAGCTATCAAGCTCTTCCTGAGAGGTAAAAATCCCATCTCTGACATATGTGTAATACGAGCCTATCTCATTTCCAATCCTTGTGATGTACAGTGCTCCTTCAGATCCTCCTCTCACAATAATGGGTGCATCTTCCTGGCCTAAGCTAATTACTTCGTTTTGATTAAAAGATATGTTTCCTCCAAAGCTCCAATCCAAAGCTCCAAATTTCAGGTTGACATTTGAGGTAAATTCTAATCCTCGGTTCTGCACTTCTCCGATATTCTGAAGAGCAGACCCGAAACCTGTTACTTCAGGTACTGGAACAGTAAGTAGCATGTCAGTCGTGTTACTTTGATATGCATCTGCTTCTAAGGTGATCAAATCATTAAACAAACCAACTTCTACACCTATATCTAAAGTAGCTGTTTTCTCCCATCTAATATCTTCATTACCTAATGTTGCAGAAGCAACACCTACTACCTGCTGACCACCATTGCCCAAACCCAGTACATAATTTTCTTGCTTGAATTCCGTCAACCAAGGGAAGTTTCCAATATTGAAATTTCCTGTTTCACCATAGCTCGCCCTTAGTTTTAAAAAAGTTGCAAATCCGTTATCGAAAAATGATTCTTCTGATAATACCCAAGCAGCTGAAGCAGAAGGAAAATACCCCCATCTACTATCTGCGCCAAACCTTGATGCACCATCTGCACGAATTGATGCACTTAAAAAGTATTTTAAATCATGGTTGTATTGTGCTCGACCAATGTAGGATAATAGTGCCCAAGATGTCCGTTGTGAACCAGCATTGTCCACCGTTAAAGCGGCGTTCAAAGTTGAAACCAGATCATTAGGGAAGTTTCGGACGCTGATATAACTCTCATCCTGCTTTTCTTTTTGTGCGGTAATTCCGGCGAGTAGATTCAAATCACCCTTAGCTCCTATTTTCATATTATAATTGACTGTCTCCTCCAGCACTACATTGACAAGACCTTCGGTTCTGTGCTTACCATCTCCCGGCGTTTCGTCCAAAGCCAAATTTCTATTTGGCAAAGCCTTAGGTCTAAAATATTCTCGTGTAAAGTCGTTTACATCAATCCCTATACTCGTTTTGAAAGTCAAATTTGAAATGGGAGAATATTCCATGTAAGCATTTCCCAATATTCTATTATGATATATGTCATTGATCATGAGGTTAGCCAATGCCACAGGGTTAATATATGAATCCGACCAGCTCTCTCCACTTTCGGCACGCCATGATTGTTGACCATAATTATAGCTACCATCCTGGTTATAGACAGAAAAAATGGGTGCCGAAACAAGTGCCGTTCCAATGACGCCATCTGCCCAATAAGGTCCTTCTGCCTTCACTCTGTCGTGTATACTTCTTGAAGGCGAGAAGTTCACCCCAAATTTTACTTTATCGTAATCAGCGCTTAAGTTCATTCTTGCACTGTATTGCTCATAACCTGAAGATATTACCACTCCGGTTTGGTTGAGGTACGTACCTGACAAATAATAGCCGATTTTACCATTACCCCCTGAAACAGATAGTGAATGCGACTGTATTACACCTGTTCCGAATATTTCATCTTGCCAGTCTGTATTGGTTAGTCCTGGTACATTATTGACATAAGGTATCAGTTCTGATGGAATTTTAAAATCACCAGAACCCGCGCCTTTTTCTCCTCGGACACTGTTTGGATCATTGATTCCACCAGCTAAGTCATTGTCTGATAAAAAATCTAAATACGTATTGTTATGACCATCATATTTCAGTTTTGAATACTCATAAGCGTCCATCATGTCGACTTTTTTATTGACATTTTGAAAACCTACGTAGGAATCAAAACTGACTTTTGGTTTACCGTTTTTTCCTTGTTTTGTGGTTACCAAAACAACACCATTCGCTCCACGCGAACCATATATCGCCGTAGCTGCCGCATCTTTTAATACTGAGATGCTTTCAATATCATTGATATTGATGGAGTTTAAGGGATTAATCGGCGCATCAGAATAACTTTCTAAAGTTCCTCCAGCATTTTGAATTCTATCCGAAAGTGGTACACCATCGACGACATACAATGGTGAGCTGCCTGCAGTAATGGTTCCAGTTCCTCTTACACGTATTTCAAATCCACTTCCCGGCGCTCCGGAAGTTTGTGACACTTGAACGCCAGCCATTTTAGAAGCAATAGCTTCATTCAGTGAAATAACTGGCTGATCTTTAAGGTCACTCGCAGATACAGAAGAGACTGACATAGAAACTGCCTTTTTCGTATTTTGGCCATACCCAATCACAACTACTTCCTGCAAAGCTTCTATGTCAGGAACCATATTTATTGTAAACTCAGTCTGACCAGATAAACCTATGGTTTTAGTATTAAATCCTATGAACGATACGGCTATTTTATCCGCTCCATCTGGAATAGACATTTTAAAATATCCATTGTAATCCGTGACAGTACCAATATTCAAACCGACAATTTTAATAGTGGCTCCAGGCAAAGCTTCGCCTATATCATCGTAGACATATCCCGATATGTCGTAATCTGGAAAATTAATATTTTCAGTCGCTTTTTTTGGTTCCTTTTTACTAGCTTTTTTTACAGAAATGGATTGATTAATTTGGTGAAACTCTAACCCATATTGGCGAGCCACTTCTGTTAAAATCTTCTCTACACTCGTATTTTGACGATTTAAGGTAAGTAATGGCGCTACTGGCAACTGATTGATGTCATACACGAATCTGAAATCAGTTTTTCCCTCGATTAAATTAAATAAAGTCTCCAATGGAGCATTTTTAACCGTGAGATCAATTCTCACTTTGCTCATTTCCTGCCCAAGGGAATTTTCTGCCAAGATAAATTGGAAGGTCATTGCCGAAAAGACAAAAACATATATAGAAGTCTTACTAGCCAACATTATTAGCCTTCTTAATGAAAAATTCATAAATTTGATGTGATTAATTTTTATAATTAATATTCAAAGTAGAGCCTGATTCTGTAGCCGCAGATCAGGCTCATTTTGTTTATTTACAGGTATCTCCGCGTATTTCTATCATGTTGTTATTTTTAAATTCAAATTTTAGTTCATGTACCAGCGCTATACTTTGAAGCACTGTTTCCAGTGATTCATTTCGAAACTCTCCATTTAACAAGCAATCACTTTGCGCGAGCGACTTAGGTAAATCAAAATCTACCCCGTACCATTTTGATAGTTTATCAAATACGATTTTCAGCGGTTCAGATTGGAATAGCAAAACGCCATCTTTCCAAGAGATAACATCTTCAACCACAACTTCTTGTTTGTAGAATCTACCATTGGTAAAATCGAGAGAAGCTTGCTCACCTGGGTTCAATATCATTTGCTCTTTGGAGCTCGAAATCTGATTGACTAATGGCTCCACGCTCACACTACCCTCCGCCAATGTTATACTGGCAATGCTGTTGTAGGAATAGGCATTGATATTAAATTCAGTACCCAGAACCGTCGTTTTTATGTTTTTTGTTTTGACAATAAACGGACGAGCCTTATCTGTTTCTACATCAAAAAATGCTTCACCTACCAATTCAACTTCTCGTAGTTCAGAAGAAAACGTATTGGGATATGAGAGTGAACTACCGGAGTTTAGTTTAACCACAGTCCCATCGGGTAAGCTAATGGTCTTCTTCTGACCCCATTCTGTAGATTTAGTGACTTGGGTAACGAGATCTTTTTTACTAGATCCGAAAAAACCAGTTTTCTGGGCGATAAACAATCCTATTGATATTAAAAGAATGATAGATGCTGCCACTCTCAAAGTCTCCCAGTTTCGAGTATTGAGTTTATATAGTTGTGACTTTCTTTTTTGGTTGTAATTGACCAAGTTGACCAATACATCATCATACAATTTTTCAGGCATCTTGTGATCAATACGGTAATTCGCAGATTGAATAATCTGGCGGGCAAGATCTACTGAAGATTGTTGATCCCTATGAGACTGCAACCATTTGGTCCAATAGTGAATGGACTCTTCTGTTGGGTTGACTACCCACTGAACGAAATACTCATTCTTTAATAAATTGGAAAGATCATTATTTGGTTCGCTCATGATTAGACCAGTGTCTTTTTTCTCTATAGAGACCTCCTGATTCTAAATGTGCACAAGAATTTTAAATTATTTTTAAATAAATCTCAAATGATAGTTAATTCTCTAATTTAGGCCTTTTCCTTCTGAACAAAACAACCAAATTAGCAATAGATGGGTAATAACACTTTTTACCTAGAGGCCAAAATAGCCAACAAAACGAAATATAAATTCTCCTTGTAGGGTTTGAGTTGTTCATGTAAAGCGTCCAATGCTCTGTAGGTAAGCACACGCGCTGACCTCACCTTAATGTTCATTATATCAGCGATTTCAGTGTAAGTCAGGCCTTCAAAAAAATGCAACAAAATAGCTTCTCTTTGATGGGCAGATAATAGATTCAATTTTTCCTCAATAATCGATAAGTCTTTTTGATCAATCGTATTAGAAATAGAAGTGCTTTGTTCTGACAAAGAAATGCTAAAACCTTCCTCCTCTAAGACAAGCTTTTCCTCCTTTTTGATGTCACGAAGAATTCTTCTTTTAAGTGTGGAAAACAGATACCCTTTGATTGATTGAGCTTGGGAAAGACTCGCTCTTTTTTTGATCAGGTCAAAAAACATTTCCTGAATACAATCCTGAATAAACTCTGGTCTCTTGGAAAATTGCCGACCATAGCGATAAAGCGTATCCGCATAGTTGCTATAGATGTACACCAAACTTTGATCATCGCCTTGAATAAATCGATTCCAAATGAGCTGTTCATCGGGCTTACTTTGGCCAACAACTTTATTTTCATTTAAAACTGTATTGCTCCTAATATCCGCGCTGTTTCCCTGCTTATTCACATTAAAAAAGTCCGTAGTTATCCGTGCAAAATACAATAATTTATGAATCGATTCTTGCTTTTCTTTTATCTCTCAAATAAAACCAACTTCTGTAATAAAAATATTTATAAACAAGAACCTCATCAAATATGCAATTAAAATTCTTGCTAAATAGAATGAAACCAAAGGTTTCGCACAAACCCAAACTCAACGGCTTAGCATATTATCTACTTCAAACATCCTTAGCAATAAAAAATACAAAGGATATTTTCCGCCTATTTATACCATCCGAAAGCTTTAGTAAACATGCTTTTTGCTAAGAAGGCGTACTAATTTAAGGTAGCTTAATTTCACAAATTCAAAATGATTGAGAACACATTCATTGTGAGTAAATCCTTCCCTTCCCGATCTTATAAAACCTTATTAAGATCAATTAGCCGCCAAGTACTCATGCACAAACTTAATGGCCATAGAACCCTCGCCAACGGCAGAGGCAACTCTGTTCATCGCTCCCGCCCTCACATCCCCAGCTGCGAATACTCCGGGAACACACGTTTCAAGCAAATAAGGTTCGCGCTCAAGTGGCCAGTTTTTCTTAAAACCTTCGTATCTGGTGAGCGAACTGCCTGTTTCGATAAAACCTTTTCCGTCTTTTATTAAATTCAATGTAATCCAATCTGTAATTGGCTTTGCGCCGATAAAAATAAATAACGCCGACGCTGGATAATTTTTTCGCTCAGAAGTTTGGGTGTGCTGCACAGTTACTTCTTGCAAACTTTCATCGCCTTTCACTTCTACAATTTCCGTGTAACCCATAATTTCAATATTGTGAGTAGCCTTGATCTGATCGATCAGATACTGAGACATACTGCTCGACAAGTCTGGCTTCCTGATGTTGATGTGCACTCTCTTGGCAAATTTGGATAAATACATCGCCGCTTGCCCAGCTGAGTTACCTCCTCCCACGATGAAAATATCTTTATCGGAACAAGCATTGGCTTCTGTAGTAGCTGCTCCGTAGTAAACGCCTGCACCGGTAAACTGATCGATTCCTTGTGCAGGGTGTTTTCTGTAATCAACGCCTGTCGTGATGATGATGGCTCTAGCATTGACTTGTCCACCATCTTTTAGTGTCAGTATCTTATAACTCTCTTTTATATCAATGTGTGTGACTTCCTGAGGCGTTAAAAACTCAATACCAAATCTTGTAGCCTGAGCAACAGCCCTACGGGATAATTCTGCGCCACTCAAACCATTGGGAAAGCCTAAATAATTCTCAATGCGCGAGCTGGTTCCTGCCTGACCTCCAGGCGCCCTTTTTTCAATCAAAATGGTGTTTAACCCTTCCGAACCGCCATATACACCAGAAGCTAATCCCGCTGGACCAGCGCCGATAATCGCTACATCGTACATTTTTTGCTTGGCGATAACGCTCATTCCTGCTTTGAGCCCCACGTCCGCCGTGCTTGGATCGATAAGAAACTGACCATCTTCAAAAAAGACAATCGGTAATTTACTTTCATCAAGATTATTGAGTTCCAAAAGTGCTTTTGCCTTTGGTTCGTTGATGATATCCAACCACTGATAAGGCACGAGATTTCCCGATAAAAAATCTTTGATCTCATGAGACTTTGGTGACCATTGGTAGCCTACGATTCTTATTCCTTGAAATTCAGGTCTGTAGTTACTTTTCCACTCATCAAGCTGATCGCTGAGTATTGGAAACAATTTTTCTTCTGGTGGATCCCAAGGTTTGAGCAGGTAATAGTCGAGCTGCACTTCGTTAATTGCGCGAATGGCTGCATCGGTATCCGAATACGCCGTTAGCAATATGCGCTTTGCTTCAGGGAATACTTTTTTGGCCTTTTCTAAAAACACAACACCCAACATTTCGGGCATTCGCTGGTCAGATAAAAATAAAGCGACCGTATCTCCCTTTTTCTTTAACTCTACGATGACCTCCAATGCCTCCACCGCACTTTGTGTTGACATTATTCGGTAATCTTTTCGATACATCGAGCGTACGTCTCTTACAACAGATTGTAATACTGCCGGATCATCATCTAATAGAAATATGATAGGTTTTTTCATTATTGAAAAGTGAGGTTTTCGAAAGGTAATTTAATGAGACGCTTTTATAGGTACACAAATGGTAAAAGTAGTTTCCCCAGGTTTTGATTGGAGGTATACGGCTCCATTATGTTGCAAACGAACAATTTCTTGTACGAACTCCAAACCCAAGCCCGTTCCCTTGCCAATGGCCTTGGTTGTAAAAAACGGATCAAATATTTTTCCTTGAATTTCCTCTGGTATGCCTGAGCCTGTATCAGTAATAGAAACATTTACAAATTCACCGTCCTTTTTGGAGGAAATGGTGAGCTGTTTAAGCGTTGATTCGCTCATGGCATCTATGGCATTGTCGATAAGATTGGTCCACACTTGGTTGATCGGTCCTTGAAGAAGTGCGGCTTCTGGTAGCGAATCATCGTAGTTTTTTATCACATCGATTTGTTCTCTTTTAATCTTATGATTGAGCATGGTTAAGGTATTATCGAGACCTATGTGTACATTCGTCGCTATCTTTTCTGGAGCCTGATCCATGTGTGTGTAACTTTTGATTGATTTCACCAAGTCATTGATTCGTTGTGAAGCATCTTCAATCTCACCTACTAATTTTTCGGTAGATATTACCTGATTGAGCCAGCCAATTACTGCTTTCAAATGGTCTTGGCCTGTTTTCTCCTTGATCTGTTCTAGTTCGTCGATCTCAATGTCAAAATCTGTGAAATTTGCAGCAATTTCATCACTATCAGATACCTCCTCCTCATCGAGCCAATCCATGATTTCATCTTCGCGCTCGGATCTCTCTATTAGTGACCAGCTTTTAACGCCATTTTTCACCTTTTCAAACAGTATTCGATTGACCTCATCTACCTCCTCATCAGTCATTTTTATTTTAATGACGTTTTTAAATTTTTCAGGTAGATATTTCAAATTCTTGGAAAGCTCCTGCGCACTGCGAACAACCGCTGACGATGGATTGTTGAGCTCGTGGGCCAGTCCTGCTGAAAGTTTTCCCAATGAGATCATTTTATCATCTTGCTGCTCTCGCTTAGTAAATTGTCGTATTCGAGTGCTCATGGTATGTACAAAAGCAGTGGTCAACGCATGACATTGAGCTATCATCTCTTTAAACATAGAGCCATCCAAACGCAATACTGAGGAATCTTTGGTCGCCTCTGCGTATCCTTTTGCTTCATTGGCTCGGGAGTAAGGCAGCAAACCAGTTATTGTACTTGCTGCAAACTTCCCAATTACTTGAAATTGATTGTTTCTTTTGGATTTCAAAATGAATTCTCCCTCCAAAATGATAAGTAGTTTATCGATATTCATTCCTGGACTGAATAAATATTCTCCTTCATTAAAAGAAATACATTCACTTCGATCAATCATCCATTGTAGCTGTATGTCTGGCACATCGGCCAGTTCTTCAATTTGCTTGAGTTTAGCGAGTATGTCCATAAATAAAGTATCGAAATTAAAGGCTGAAATAAGTCTCTCGAAATTAAGCTTTTTACTTATCGCCTCGAAAAAATCGACAATCAAGGGGTAAATAAATATGTCGTAACACGGACTTTAGGTTATTTATTTCAAAGCAACTTCTAAAAAAAGCTCCGTGCTAAGCCTTGTCCATTTCAGCATTTGCCTCCATTCAATAAGATCAATCTAATCAGGAAAAAAGTTCATCTTTTTTTTCAAGTCGCGAAGGTCTATTCTCACTTTTTCATTCAAGATCTAGTACTTTCAAAAAAGGTATCCACTTTCAAGTCGTTTCCTTCGGCTGCCATCACTGCAAGTTCATCGCATCGTTCATTTTCGGCATGGCCGGCATGGCCTTTTACCCACTTGAACTTCACTTGATGATTTTTGGCCGCTTCCAAGTAGCGCTTCCATAAGTCTGGATTTTTCTTATCCTTAAAGTTCTTCTTGACCCAGCCTTGTAGCCAACCTTTTTCGACAGCATCTACCACGTATTTGGAATCTGAAATCACCAATACGTCCCAGCCCGGTTTCTTAATTTCTTCTAATCCTTTGATTACGGCAAGTAATTCCATTCGATTGTTGGTAGTCATTCGAAACCCTTCTGACAACTCTTTTCGCTTGCCTTTGTAATCAAGGATAGTTCCGTAACCACCATTACCAGGATTACCTTTCGCAGCGCCATCGGTGAAGATTTTTATCATTATACTAACCAATACGTTTTGAATATCTTAATGGCAATAGCCAAAAGAATGATTCCAAATACTTTTCGAAGAATATTAAAACCATTTTGCCCTATTTTCTTCTCTAACCAACCGCTCGTTTTTAATACGACATAGACAAAAACAAGGTTGACCGCTACCCCTACAAGAATATTCGCAGTTTGATAAATAGAAGCTAAGGACAAGAGTGTGGTCATCGTACCAGCTCCGGCTATTAAAGGGAAAGCAATAGGGACAATACTGCTTGAGCTTAAATCCCCCTCGTCCGATTTAAAAAGTTGGATTCCCAGTACCATCTCCATTCCTAACAAAAACATAATAATGGCGCCCGCTAAAGCAAATGACCCAATATCTATCCCTAAAAGCTTTAAAAGGCTCTCCCCTAGAAATAAAAAGACCACCATGATAACCGCTGACACTATTGTTGCCTTTTCTGACTGAACATGTCCGACTTTTTTTCGTAAGTCTATAATTATTGGAATACTACCTAAAATATCAATGACTGAAAAAAGTATCAAAGTCACAGACAAAATCTCTTTGAAATCAAACATCAAAACATTTTCTTTAAAAAATTAAATCAGGTCTATTTACTAGCATTCAAAAATTAAATTCGCTTTTCGACCATGTCGCAAAGCTAGCACTCATTAACTCCTAATTTCTAAGAGTTTACCCAAATAATATGATGAAGAAAATTCAAACTACAGCACAATTATTATTACTATTTGTTCTTACTCTTTTAGCCACAAGTAGTCAGGCCCAACCTGGTTGGAACTGGCCAACGGATCCCGATCAACTAAAAAAATCTAAAAATCAACAAGCCTTTTATAAAATACTTATTGCTCAGGACAAGTACCGTCAATCTCTATCTGAGCAGTATTGGCTATTTAAAAACAATCCTGATTTACACCCTTCTATATATCAAGATGCAGCAAAGTCGATAGAAAAAATATTACAAGAAGAACTAGAAGAAGAACAAATTGCAGCCCTTGAGGACTCTTTATTATGGACTTACGATATGCGGATAAAATATTTTCCTGAGGACAGGGCTTCCGCTATTGATAGAAAGGCTTATACTGCTTTTAAACTCTATTATAAAACCTCATCAAAATACAATATGCTATTGGACTATTATGAGGACTTGTATGCACTAGCAAGCAGCGAAATATCAAAGTTCAATATTACTCCTTACATGACTTTGGCAACTTATTACTACAAAACCAAACCTCAGGAAATGCCCGCTGAAAAGGTTTTAGATATTCATGAGCAAATAAGCAATGTGATTGCAGAAAAGATAGCCACTGGGGAAAATGAGGGCGTATACCTCAAGGAACAAGACAAAATTGACGCTTTCTTAAGCTCACTCAATGACATTCTTAACTGTGATTTTATTAGGGAAAAGCTTGTACCTAAATTAAAAGAGAACCCAAACGACATCAATACCGCCAAAAAAATATTTTCCTATAGTCTAAAAGCAAAATGTACAGACGAACCCTATTTCGTAGAAGCTGGCGCATTACTTTATAAAGACAAACCCACCTTTGCGCTAGCCAAAGCACTTGGCGATAGAAATTATAACAATGGTGACTATGCGCAGGCATCTAGTTATTATGAAGAAGCTGGCAAGTATGCCACTTCAAGCAAAGAAAGTTATCAAGCGTTATACGGACAAGCGTCTGCACAGTCGAAAATTGGGAATAAGCCATTGGCCAGATCACTGGCAAGACAAGCATTGAGTAAAAATCCTGAGGCAAAGGAGGCTTACAACTTGATAGGCAACCTTTATTTCACAAGCTATGAGGAATGCAAAAAAGGAGAAAGCAAAGTCGCAGACCGAGCCGTGTTCATTTCTGCGTACAACATGTATCTAAAAAGTGGGAATACTGCACAGATGGAAGCTTCAAAAAATCAATTCCCTTCGATAGAAGACATATTTAATGAAGGTAAAGAAGAAGGGCAATCAGTATTGGTAGGTTGTTGGATCAACGAAACTGTGTCTCTCATGCGTAGGTAATTACTTGAAATCTTTTTCAAAAAAGGCAATGAGTTTCTGTATTTCCAAGGTTTTGATCGCTGGAAAGTTGGCAATCCGAAAGGTGTCATCTTTCCACTGTCCATAGCCTTTGCCCAAGGTCATTCTTTTTTCAGTAGCTTTATCAATCACCAATTTTGGATCTTGATGTGTGACCGCAATGACTGTTGAAGACCTGACTTTTTTGTTTTGAATCAAATAGTCGAATCCTGGAATATCCTTAAAAGTGTCGTAATAATAGTCCGCTCTTTTTTGTGTCTTTTTACCCACTAGTGCAATAGGTTTTACTCGTTTCTGTGTTTTGTAGAGCAAATAGATATTCAACACGTTCGGGGTGTAATGCGTTTGATTTTTACGACTGTTGGCTAAAACTTGAAGTAGGCTGTTATAGTATTTCTTGTCATTGATCTCTTCTGCCCTTTTCTGGGCTCTGGGTGATAAAATCATAATCCCAAGTCCTGCTGGTAGTCCAAAGCATTTTTGCACAGAGGCATACCAAACATCTCCCTGAGACAAGTCCAAGTGGATACCCGCCAAAGATGACGTGACATCTAGCGCAATCACAGCATTAGTCAGTTTTCTTAGCTTTTTGAGTATTGCTGGGTCTATCTGAGTAGCGTTGGACGTTTCATTTTGGGTCAAGCAAATGACATCCGACTTGGGATCGAGCTTGACTAAAGGCAGCTGCTCTTGAATATCAAATGATACCGCTTCTGCCTCAGTGATGCGTGAAGCATATTCAAACCACTTTTCACCAAATGCTCCGTTGTAAAAATGCTGAGATTTATTTTTCACCAACGATTGAGAGATCACTTCCCAAGATTCAGTTGCTGATGACAAAAACACGATCTCATAGCCTTTAGGAATATTCAATTTTGAACGTAGCTCATCTTTGGTCTTGCCCATCAAATCCATAAACATCTCACTCCGATGATTAATGGACATGATTCCTTTCATATAGGCTTCATATATGACCTCTGAAATACTAGGATAAACCTTTGATGGGCCAGGGTAAAAGTTAAACTCTCTCATCAACCCAGAAAATACCTCACGGCAAGTTCGTAACCCTTCAAACCTAAACCTGAAATAATACCTTTTGCTTTTGCGCCGGTGTAAGTGTGTGTTCGAAAAGTCTCACGCGCATGAATATTGGAAATATGCACCTCTACTACCTGTGTTGAAATTGCTGCAATCGCGTCGGCTAGTGCTACAGAAGTGTGCGTATAACCAGCCAAATTCACGATAATCCCATCGTAGCTAAAACCTACTTCATGAAGTTTGTCGATAAGTGCCCCTTCATAATTTGACTGAAAGTAGTTGAATTCTATGTCGGGGAACAGAGACTTCAACACTTCCAAGTATTCCTCAAATGACTGATTACCATACACATCCGGTTCTCTTTTACCCAAGAGATTGAGATTAGGACCATTGATGATTGCAAGCTTCATTTAATTAATTTCTTTAGTTGATGATTACTTGATAAGTAAAAGTCGCCCGAAAAGCTGATTATCACTAATTTTAAGTTAGTGAGCTGGAATATTTATATCAAACAATTTTCGAATTATCTTAAACTGGAACGGTCATTGGCCGGCAATTCGGTGGATGCCTACATCAGAGACATTACGAAATTGAGTCAGTTTTCTGAAATGAAAAATCCTGATTTGAGTCCTTTAAAAATAGCTCAAAGTGACCTGATCGATTTCATCGAATACATCAATGAATTAGGCATGTCCCCATATTCGCAAGCCAGAATACTTTCCGGAATAAAGGCTTTTTACAAGTTTTTGAATTACGAGCAGCTTATTGAAAAAGATCCTAGTGAACTTTTGGATGCTCCGAAACTCGGGCGAAAACTCCCCGATACCTTGGACTTCAATGAAATAGAAAATGTACTTTCTCAGATTGACTTGTCAAAACCCGAGGGCACAAGAAACCGCGCTATTCTGGAAGTACTCTACAGTTCTGGCTTGCGTGTTACCGAATTGATTGAATTGAAAATCAGCAATGTTTATGACGATATTGGTTTTTTAAGAGTCATAGGAAAAGGAAACAAGGAACGACTGGTACCCATCGGTCGTGAAGCACTGAAACATATAAAATTGTACAAAGAGCACGTGCGCGTACATATGAATATTAAAAAGGGAAATGAAGATATCCTGTTTTTGAATAAAAGGGGCAGCAAACTATCCCGCCAAATGATCTTTTTGATCATTAAAGACTTGGCATTCAAAGCGCAATTGAACAAAACGATCAGCCCGCACACCTTTCGGCATTCGTTCGCTACACACCTTATCGAAGGTGGTGCCGACCTCAGAGCAGTCCAGGAAATGCTTGGGCACGAATCAATAACAACGACAGAAATCTATACTCATCTCGATAGAGAGTATCTTGCGCAGGTTATCAAAGAATTTCATCCAAGAAGTTAATATTGAGGTTCAAAAAACATTTTAGCCAATCAAAGTCGTGTATCAACTAGTCAAAGCATTACTCTTCCAATTACCAGCAGAAAAAGCACATTACTTCACCACCGGCTTGTTAAAGTCCATTTTCAAAATACCAGGCATCAAAAGTATTTTCAAGTCGATATATGGTTATGAAAATAAAAACTTAGCACAGACAATATTTGGCCTGACTTTTAAAAACCCCGTAGGTCTGGCGGCAGGTTTTGATAAAAATGCGGACTTTATCAATGAATTCGAGGCAATGGGTTTTGGATTCATCGAAATTGGGACGGTAACTCCTTTGGCACAAAGTGGAAATCCTCAACCACGACTCTTTAGGTTAAAAAAAGACCAAGCGCTCATCAACCGCATGGGCTTTAACAATAATGGCATGCATGCTGCTGTTGAAAACCTGAAAAATCGTCCGAAAAACCTCATTGTCGGTGGAAATATTGGTAAAAACAAGATTACGCCAAATGATAAGGCTGTGGACGATTATCTGAAATGCTACGAAGCACTCTATGATTATGTAGATTATTTTGTCATAAATGTGAGCTCACCCAACACCCCGGGATTACGAGAGCTTCAAGATAAAGAACCTTTGACGGCTCTAATCAAAGCTGTACAAAATGAGAATAACCAGAAGCCAGTTAAAAAACCCATACTACTCAAAATTGCGCCAGACCTGACCAATAGTCAGCTCGACGATATTCTTGACATGGCGAATGAGACCAATCTTGATGGCTTGATTGCTACCAATACCACCATTGATAGAAAAGGTCTCCATACATCCAATGTTGACTTGGAAGAAATTGGGGCAGGAGGATTGAGCGGAAAACCGTTAAAAGAACGCGCTACAGCTGTTGTTAAATACATTCGTTCGCACCATCCTACTATTCCGATCATCGCGGTTGGAGGTATTTTAAATGGTGAAGATGTGAAGGAAAAAATAGCGGCAGGAGCTAACCTTGTGCAAGTTTATAGTGGGCTTGTTTACAGAGGACCTGGCTTAATTAAGGAAATCTTGAAAGCCATCAGCTCGGATTAAAACGGGTTACTTCTTCCAATTCGTATTAAATTAAGCAACGCCATTTGGTTGTTTATTTTTTTTATTCTTATCAAGTACTTAGTTTAAAGGATGTGGCGCTTGAAAAATCAATAAATTAATACTTGGAAGGGTCGCTTAATGATCACCTATTTTTTGCCCTCCTTCAAATGTCCATTACTTTTACAGATTGAATATACCCAATGGCACGAAATACATACAGAAAAGAAGTCTCCGAAAAAGAATCAAAATCTGTCAATCTCCAACTTAGTTTCTTCAGCGATCGAAAGTTTCAATTGACTTTCGGGTTTGCAACTTTGTTGACAGCAGCTTTTTTAGCCATTGCCTTCCTCTCCTATTTATCCACAGGAAAGGCAGACCAAAGCGTAGTAGAAGCAGCCACTAATACAGATATCAAATCATCTGGTGCAGAGGTGCAAAATTGGTTTGGCTTAATCGGAGCAGTAACTTCTCACTATTTCATTTTTCTTTGGTTTGGAATTTCCTCATTATTGATACCTCCATTCGTCTTCTTGATTGGGCATAGAATTATTTGGCAAAAACATTTCGTCTCCATTTCCAAGACATTTGGATTTACCTTGTTTTACCTCCTTTGGATAAGCATGTTTCTAGGTTATTTTCTACTAAGTTCTGACGAAATATCGGCTTGGGGCTTTTTGAGTGGAGGTATTGGATTTGAATTAGCCATTATTTTCGATAGCCTCATGGGTTGGGGAACTGCCTTATTTCTCTTGTTCCTTTTTGTGACTTTCAATATGTACTTTTTCAATGTCACTCAACTTAGCCTTGGTCAAGGAAAGTTTATCGACTTGAAGTCGCGTTTTAGAAAAAAAGGCCAAGTATCTGAGGAGAGCAAAGAAACTATCGAGGAAGATGACGATGACATTGAAGAAGAATCTCTTTCCAAATCCGAATTAGATAATTCCCTCGATTTTATTCTACAACAAGTAAAGCAAGAGGTTGAACTTGAAGATAGAGACGAGAGCGACGAGCCAGTTAAAGAATCAGAAAGCAAAAAACCTGCTCGCCAAAAAATAGAACTTGAAGATGAAGAAAACGAAGAAGAAAATAGCTGGGAAATAGACAATAAGCCTAAACCCCGAAAGGCTAAGCCGATAGATGATTTAGAACTTGACATTGAGGAACCTATTATCAATGAAAAAATTCCTGAATTTGATATTCCTTCCAACTTCAATGTGAAAATATCAGATGAAAAGGATGACGATGATGACTTATCTAGTCTTGATTTTGATGTAGCTGCCCCAACTGACGCAGAGGTTCGGGTAGATCAAATGGAAAATTATGATCCAACCCTCGATCTACCAAAATATCAATACCCTACACCCGGATTGTTAATTGACTATCCTGTGAGGGACGTTCAGGTATCTAAAGATGAACTAGAGCAAAATAAAAATAAGATTGTTGAAACGCTTATCAACTTTAAAATAGGTATTTCGAGTATTAAGGCGACCATTGGGCCAACAGTTACCCTTTACGAAATCGTACCGGAAGCTGGAGTAAAAATCTCCAAGATCAAAAACCTTGAAGATGATATCGCGCTAAGCTTGGCCGCCCTCGGTATTCGTATCATCGCACCTATTCCAGGCAAAGGAACCATAGGTATAGAAGTTCCTAACAAGAACAAAGAGATGGTCGACGTGAAATCTGTCATTACCACAGAAAAGTTCATGAAAAGCACCATGGATCTTCCTATAGTCCTCGGAAAAACGATTTCCAATGAAGTTTTCGTGACTGATTTGGCCAAGATGCCACACTTACTCATGGCTGGTGCCACTGGTCAGGGTAAATCAGTTGGTTTGAATATGATCATTACAAGCTTGATCTATAAAAAACACCCTTCACAACTGAAGTTTGTCATGGTAGATCCTAAGAAAGTGGAGCTTACGCTATTCAATAAGTTGGAACGCCATTTTCTAGCAAAACTTCCTGACAGTGAAGAAGCGATCATTACCGATACAAAGAAAGTGATTAACACTTTGAACTCACTTTGTATTGAAATGGATCAGCGCTACGATCTTCTCAAGGATGCCGGTTGTAGGAACTTAAAAGAATACAACAAGAAGTTTGTTAACCGAAGACTCAACCCTCAAAAAGGCCACAAATATTTGCCGTATATCGTATTGGTCATTGATGAGTTGGCTGACCTTATGATGACTGCTGGTAAAGAAGTAGAAGCGCCGATTGCTCGATTGGCACAACTTGCGCGAGCCATTGGAATTCATCTTATTGTAGCCACACAAAGACCTTCGGTAAATGTGATTACAGGTATTATAAAGGCTAACTTTCCAGCTCGACTTTCTTTTAGAGTGACCTCTAAAGTAGATTCAAGAACAATCTTAGATGCAGGTGGCGCAGATCAACTTATTGGACAAGGAGATATGTTACTTTCGCTTGGCTCTGAGATGCTGAGGCTCCAATGTGCATTTGTTGACACGCCAGAAGTGGATAGAATTGTAGAGTTTGTTGGAGACCAAAGGGGATATGATAGTGCCTATATGCTGCCTGAGTTTGTCGGTGAAGATGAAGGTGGAAGCGCCATTGGCGAAGTAGATCTCGCGGATAGAGATGTCCTTTTTGATGATGCGGCAAGGCTTATTGTTATGCATCAGCAGGGAAGCACTTCACTGATTCAACGAAAAATGAAACTAGGTTATAATAGAGCCGGACGAATTATTGACCAATTAGAAGCTGCGGGTATCGTGGGGTCATTTGAGGGAAGTAAGGCAAGAGAGGTTTTAATTCAAGATGAATATTCTTTGGAACAATTATTGTCAAGCCTCTAAAGAACAATTAATAAATTAGAAAATGAAAAATATTATTGTAGCATTCTCCTTACTGTTGAGCTCGCAAATGTCATTTGCACAGTATGACCCTGAAGCGAGAGAAGTATTAGACGATCTAAGTAAAAAATACAAAAGTTACGAGGCGTTTTCTGCAGACTTCACGCAACAATTCACGAATGAAAGTGCCGGCATCAACGAGTCAATAGCTGGCGAAATCATTGTAAAGGATGAACAATACCTATTGAATGTAGCAGGCCAAAAAATCTACAACAATGGAGAAGAAATATGGCGCTATGATGCAGATATGGGCGAAGTGGTCATCACTGATAATGATCCTGAAGAGCAAGAAATAAGCATGAACAACATCTTTGACCTATATAAAAATGGTTTCAAATATATATTGATGGGCTCAAATCAACTCGGTGATCGAATGATTGAACTTGATCCTGAGAGTAAGGATAAAGGCTATTATAAGATTAAAATGGTCATTGATAAATACGACATGTTGAAAAGTTTCTCTGTTTTAGAACGATCTGGAAACGTTTACAAGTACATTATTGAAGATTTCAAATCAATGAAAGACGTACCAGCCAGTACGTTTGTCTTTAACACTGCTGATTATCCAAATGTGGAAGTCGTAGATTTCAGGTAGCAAACAATAATCAGCGTCAAGCAACACCACAACCTAACCTAATATGTAATGACGCGACAGCAACTTTTCGAACAAATAAAGAAAAAAGAATCCTTTCTATGTGTGGGTCTCGATACAGACCTTGACAAAATCCCAAAACATCTGCTTGAATATGATGATCCTATTTTTGAGTTCAACAAGCAAATCATCGAAGCTACACAAGAGTATTCTGTAGCCTATAAGCCAAATCTTGCTTTTTATGAGGCTTTAGGTAGCAAAGGCTGGGATAGCCTATCTAAAACAGTCAACTATATTCCTGACAATATTTTTACTATCGCGGATGCCAAAAGAGGGGATATTGGTAATACTACCAATATGTACGCAAAGGCTTTTTTTGAAAACATGTCCTTTGACTCCATCACCGTATCTCCTTATATGGGAGAAGATAGTGTAACACCTTATTATAATTTCAATAGAAAGTGGGTCATTATTTTAGCTGCAACGTCAAATCCCGGAGGACTCGATTTTCAAGACTTGATGTTGGAAAATACTTCGGAAAAACTCTTTGAATCGGTTATCAGAAAATCGTCAACTTGGGGGAATGCCAATAATACCATGTACGTAGTTGGCGCGACAAGGCCTGAAAGCCTTTTGAAAGTTAGGACGCTAATTCCAGATCATTTCCTACTTATCCCTGGAGTTGGTGCGCAAGGCGGAAGCCTTCAAGCTGTTTGCAAATTCGGAATGAATAAGCAATGTGGTATATTGGTCAATTCTTCCCGTGGAATTATTTATGCAGGGAATAATGAGAACTTCGCTGAAAAAGCAGCTGAAGCGGCTAAAAAGCTACAACTGGAAATGGCGAGTATGCTACAAAATCTGTTATAAATTTTCAAATATCATTTAATGCGCTTATATTGAGGCTTACACTTACCTCAATGGATGAGTATTTCTTACACTTTCTTTGGAAGTTCCAAAAGTTCAATAGCCGACCGTTATTAACGGAAGATGGTCAGGAGTTAATAGTTTTCAAACCAGGCTACTCCCATGATCATGCGGGTCCCGACTTTGAGGAAGCTAGAATAAAAATTGCCGATATAGTCTGGAATGGCCCAATAGAAATTCACTACCGTTCGTCCGACTGGTTTGCGCACGGTCATGAAACCAACGAAAAATATGATCAGATCATTTTACACGTAGTTTGGGTGATCGATAAACCGGTATACTATAAAAGCGGAAAACTTATACCAACCTTTGTCTTAAAGGATTATGTCGACCAAAACCTAACGGATGCTTATCGCCACTATATCAATCAACCGGAAGATATTCTGTGCTCCTCTTATCAAGTCCAAAACATATCCTGGATTCAATTAAAAGACCAGGCGATTGCCAGAAGATTGGAGTCAAGATCGATGGAAATCAATGACATAAGGAAACAAGTTGGTGGAGATTGGGAAGAAACTGCTTATCGCCTTCTTTGCCGAAACATGGGCTTCTCGGTAAATAAAGAACCTTTTGTTCGTCTATCGGAGGTTCTCCCTTTTAGAATATTAAAGAAACATGCGAATAATATCTTTCAAATTGAAGCATTAATTTTTGGACAGGCTGGTTTTCTGGAAGACCTCTCGAATGATTATCAAAAAGAATTATCGAAAGAATTTGATTTTTTAAAAACTAAATATGGTCTCAAAGCGCCATTACATAAAACTCAGTGGCTATTTCTTCGGTTAAGGCCAGCAAACTTTCCTTCAGTAAGACTTTCGCAGCTTGCAGGGTTCATTCATTCAAATACAAATATTTTCAGTTGGATGACCCAGCTAAATGTGACCGATTTAAAAAAATCACCTAATTGCACTACCTCCAGCTACTGGGATGGTCACTATGATTTTGGGAAACCTCTCAAAAGTGGCCAAAATAATTTTGGCGTAAATTCTTGGCAAAATATTGTGATCAATACCAGTGTACCACTGCTATGTGCATATTCCAACCATGTCGATGATCAAGAGATGTATGCGCGGGCTATTGATCTTTTGACATACATGAAACCAGAGGAAAATAAAATCACAAAAAATTGGAAAAAGCTAAACTTGAAAATTGATAACGCGCTGGACTCCCAAGCGCTAATTCATCAATATCGAGCGTATTGTTTAAAAAAGAGATGCCTTCAGTGTAATATTGGTGTGAACATTCTTCAGCACTCTTGATACTGGTTCTTTTTCATATTCTATTCATTGGATTTCTTCTCTTAGCGATATCAAGAAAACAGCATGAATTAAGCAAACTCACATTTTGGGGCTTGGCTATTCTGAAAATTGTCAGTGGACTACTTGTCGCCTATGTTTTCGTCACCTACCAAGAAGGCAGTGATACAAAGTTCCTTTATGAACAGAGCGTGATAGTGGCCGAAAAAGCAAAATTAGGTTGGAGTGAATATTTTGGATTCCTTTCAGATACTCAATTTCCATCTTTCAAATCAGAATCACGAAATTTATTCTTTGGTAAAATAGTAAGTATTCTCGGGTTACTAACCAACAATCACTTTTGGCTCATCACGATATATCTAGCCTTGGGTAATTTTCTTTGCGGCTTTTACTTGTTTCAAAGTATAATAAACCAGTTCAATCAGTTCAAACCGTCAGCATTTATCGCACTTTTTCTCCTTCCCTCCTCACTAGCATGGACTAGCGGAATATTTAAAGAGACGCTACTGACTAGTTTTATTTTCATTATCCTTATTTGCTTATTAAACTTCCCTTCCTCGAAGCGAAAAGTTGTACTCGTCAGTATCATATTAGTCCTTTGCTATTTCATTTTCAATATCAAGTATTATGTCCTCCCACCGCTCATTATGGCATTAACTGTTTTGTTGACTGGCGAAGTGCAAAAAGTTTGGAAACTCTCACCTAAAGCAGCAACCATTAGTGGGTTAATTTTTGTGGGAGTGATCATTTTAATTGCATCTACGCTTCAACATCATTTAAGCTTGAGTCGGATTCCTGAGAGCTTGTTTGATAATTTCGATGCAATTAGTGCTCGATCATCTTCTCAAAATATTTTTTCATTGAATTTTGATGCTAGTTGGTGGAGTATTTTGTACCACAGCCCACTTAGCATTTTCACGGGTTTGTTTCGCCCCATGCCCTTTGAAGGGTCTACAATGAACGTGCTCTACTGGTTAGAATCACTTATTGCGATCATCTTTACGATATATAGTCTCGTCAACTTGAAAAGATGGAAACCTTCTTATCTCATGTTCTCCTTAGCTGTTTTCATAATAACATTAGCCTTATTTCTTCCAATGTCAACGGGTAATTTCGGAACCCTAGCTCGTTATAGAGTGGTCTATTGGCCTTTTTTTATATTTCTAATCTCGATTATCCCATTGAAAGACATTGTTTCCTTTAGGCAAAGAATTGGCTAAATTTGCGTTTTATTAAAAATCACCATGAACAAACCAGTCATTATTTTAGGATCAAAGGGCATTGCAAAAGCTGCTTACGAAATATTTAAAAGCAATCAAATCATCGTTTACGGATTTCTGGATGATGACAAAACCGTGCACGGAAATGAGATTGACGAAGTAACCATACTTGGCGATACCGAGGATCATGGTTTTTTAAAACTCATCGGTCAGAAATGTGACGCGTTCATTGCTGTAGATGAAAATAACATGCGTCAATCATTGGTTAAGATGCTCAATGAAAAGCGAAAAACTATGCCCATGAATGCCATTCATGCAGATGCCCGGATATCTGAATCTTCAGAAATTGGTCATGGAAACTTCATCAATGCCAAGGTATTCATAGGAGCCGCTGTTAAACTTGGTCAACATTGCATTTTAAATACAGGTGTAACGCTCGATCATGAATCAATCATCGGTGACTTTGTACAAATTGGTGCTGGAAGTATTATCAATGCAGGAGTAGAGATAGAGGAGGGCGCATTTATTGGCTCTGGCGTAACGATCGTTGGTGGCGTGAAAATTGGTAAAAATGCCAGAATCGGCGCAGGATCGGTTGTAATTGCCGATGTAGCGACAAATAAAACTGTTTTTGGAAATCCGGCTCAAGAAATTGGAAAATAGAATATATTAAAGTTTAAATTAACCTCATTCAAAACACCCCGCCGAAACGGGTATTTATGTTATGAAAGAACAATATCTCAACTTACTTTATTACTGCTACACGCACATTGATAATCCCGAAGTTTTCAGGGAAGAACATCACTTAAGATGTATCGAATTAGGGTTACTCGGAAGAGTAATCATCGCCGAAGAAGGCTTGAATGGCACCTTATCGGGATTGAAAGAACCATGCGAGCAATATATGCAAGAAGTGAAGGCAGATCCGCGTTTCAGTCACGTGGAGTTCAAAATAGAGCCTGTTGAACAACACACTTTTGCAAAACTGCATGTGAGAGTGAAACAAGAAATTGTGCATTCTAGCTTAAGGCATGTCAACCCAACAGAAAAAACAGGAACTTACGTGGAGCCTACAGAATTCAGAGAAATTCTAAAGGAACAAGCAGAAGATACCGTCATTTTGGATGTTAGATCAAATTATGAACACAATATCGGGAAATTTAAAAACGCATTAACCCTCGATATTGACAACTTCAGAGACTTTCCAGAAAAAGTAAAAGAGCTTGAAGGCTTGAAAAACAAGAAGATCATCACGTATTGTACTGGAGGAATTAAATGTGAAAAAGCAAGTGCCTATTTGCTAGAGCAGGGTTTTGAAAATGTGTATCAACTTCATGGGGGTATTATCAAATATGGGCTTGAAGCAGATGGTGAAGATTTCGAAGGAAAATGTTACGTCTTCGATGGTAGAATTACCAAAGATTTAAATAAAGTCAATCCGACCGTAATTTCCAGATGTTACGTCACAGGTGTACCAAGCGATCGCATGGTCAATTGCGCCAATCCGCATTGCAATTTGCATATTCCAATGAGCGAGAAAGGAGCCGAAGTGTATCAAGGCTGCTGCTCTGAAGACTGCTCTAAGAATCCTGATGTTAGACCGTATGATGGGACTGGCAATTACCAAACGAACATGAATGGCT
This sequence comes from Cyclobacteriaceae bacterium, assembly GCA_040218415.1. Classification (GTDB taxonomy): domain Bacteria; phylum Bacteroidota; class Bacteroidia; order Cytophagales; family Cyclobacteriaceae; genus JAVJRN01. The sequence goes on along the minus strand of JAVJRN010000081.1, from coordinate 129,480 downwards.
ACAACCCATATCGTGGATCAAAAAGAATAAAGGAAGTGCAGAAGCATACAATATGATATCCGAAACCGACTTGATCATCAATTCGGATGGTAGTGTCTACCATCTTAATTTAAAACCAGAAAACATCACTGATAAAATCATCACTGTGGGTGACCCAAGTCGTGTACATCGAATATCTCGGTATTTCGATGAAATCGATTTTGAAATGAATAAGCGTGAATTTATCACGCATGTTGGCACTTACAAAGGGAAAAGACTGATGGTTATCAGTTCTGGAATGGGAACCGATAACGTAGAAATATTAATGACAGAGCTTGATGCTTTGGCTAATATTGATTTCAAAACGCGTAAGGTCAAAAAACAAAAAAGAAGTCTGGAAATCGTAAGAATAGGAACCTCTGGAAGTATACAAGATGACATCCTTATCGGCGATGTTGTCATGAGTGAATATGCTGTAGGTTTAGATCCTCTTCTTCACTTTTACGATTCCGATTTTTCGGATTTTGAAAAATTGATAGCCAATAAGCTAAAGACTGAAATTGACCTGCCATACACACCTTATTGTGTGAAAGGATCAAGCGCATTAATCGATACTTTTTCCTCTTCTGGTTTTACTCTCGGAAATACAGTCACTTGCCAGGGATTTTATGCTCCACAAGGGCGTACCGTGCGAATACCAATTAAATATCCAAAGCTCATCGATCAGCTCAACTCCTTTCACCATGGAACTTTTTGGTTGACTAATCTTGAAATGGAAACAGCTGGATATTACGCCTTAGCCAAACTTCTCGGCCATGAAATGATAAGTTTGAATGCCATCCTAGCAAGTAGAACAAAAAATGAATTCTCTAAAGACCCCAATAAAATTATTGACAGTCTGATAGAAAAAGTGCTAGATACCATCTGACAACTATTTTTTATCCTTAAAAAGAGCCTCAACAGCCTTTTTAAGCTCAACTAAAGCCGAGGAAACGTGATTTTTGGCATCATTCCACTTATCCTCATTGTTATCTTTATAATCTTCGATATCCTTTTCTAGCTTCTCCTTTCGCTGTTTTAAATCTTTGATTTTATTCTCCAATTCATCTCTCACTTCATCCGTCGATTCCTTCGTTTCAGAAATCAAAACATCTATCTTTTTTCCCAGTTCTGAGAGTATATTTTCAACTTGTCCTCTTGTTGCCATATTTAAATAGGTAATGAATTAATTCAGGAAATTAACTAAATGCAAAGTCTAATCCAATACAAAATAAGATTAGCGTGTATATTGTACTAAAAGTTCACCATTGATCAAATCTTCTGCAATATCAAAACTTATAATAACTGTCATTGGCACAATATTACTCCCATTGGTTATTTACTCTATCTATGAAATCACTTCAATAAAGGAGGATGAAGAAGTCATGGAGCGTATATATAGAGATCAATTAGATGCCATTCTTTTTTCTGCCAATCAATATTCTGACGATGCTATAAACGGCATATTGGATAAGCTCGAATCTAGACTAAACAAGAAACTTGGACTAGAAACCAAAGACAATTCCTTCTTGAAATACAGCAACTTATTGTCAATACACCTTATGCGCGCTGATTCTAGCTACGAATCGTTAATCATCGTGGATAGCAGTTTTGCCCGGACAAAGTGGAAAGAACTTGCTGAAGAATACCTGGACAACAACCAATTAATAGTTGACCAACTTCTCAGGTACTCAGATGCTGGTTATAGGAAAATTGAACCAAGAATAACCACCTCTATCAATGGAAGAGATGTTCAGGTAATATTTGCTATTTTAGAAATATACCAAGGTGAAAAAATAGTTCTCAGCGGCTTCATTGATGTTCTAGGTTTTGCCGAGGATGTTTTATCTCCAAAACTGCAACAAATCGCGGGCAAGGATCTAATCATCACTTTGAAATCGGCCAAAAACGATGAGTTAATCTATTGTACCGATAGCGTTTCCAATGAAATTAGCATATCAAAACCTATGTGGCTCTTTCCTAATATGCTCATGGGTATTAGCTCCCAAAACAAGTCTGTTAAAGAGCTTGTTGCAGAGCGAACGAAGTTCAATCTGTTGGCTGCCTTTGTTCTTATTTTGTTATTGATTTTCGGCTTCTCTTTAGTGTTTAGAAACTTAAAAAGGGAGATTTATCTAGCACAAACAAAATCAGATTTTGTTTCAAACGTATCTCATGAAATCAGGACACCCCTTGCCTTAATAAGCATGTTTGCAGAAACACTTATGCTTGACAGAGTACCCAGCATTGAAAAACGTAAAGAATATGAACAAATCATCTATAAAGAAACCAATCGCCTGACTAATATTGTTAATAAGATTTTGAATTTCTCACAAATAGAAGCGGGTAACAGAAGGTATAGTCTTGCCAAAATAGACCTCAATGAACTAGTTTATGAGGTTACACATGATTATGAGTTTCATTTGGATCGAAATGGATTCACACATGAAATTAATTACATAGATTCTATGGTCTTGGTCAAAGCAGATAAAGAAGCATTATATGAGGCCATGGTCAATTTAATTGATAATGCCATAAAATATAGTGACGAGCGCCGACACATAAAAATCACTACAGGCATAAGAGAATCTCATGTTTTTGTTGAAGTTAGCGACCAAGGGATTGGCATTTCACCCCAGGAAGTCAACCAAATTTTTGAGAAATTCTATCGTGTGTCTGAAGGAAATGTTCATACACGAAAAGGAGCTGGTCTGGGATTATCACTGATAAATCATATCATGGAAGCTCACCAAGGTGACATTGAAGTCGAAAGCACGTTAAATCAAGGTAGTACATTTAGATTGGTATTTAATAAAACAACAGATGTCGAAAATACTCATAGTTGAAGATGAACCGAATATGCAAATGGGACTCAAGGATAACCTTGAGTTTGAGCAATTTGAAGTGACCATAGCCAAAGATGGCGAAGCTGGTTTAGAAAATATTACAAATAACGTTTATGATCTGATAATTTTAGATGTCATGATGCCTAAAATTTCGGGTTTTGACGTTTGCAAATTAGCTAGAAAACAAGGAGTTACAACACCAATTATATTCCTGACTGCAAAAGCTGAAGAAATAGATAAGGTATTAGGTCTAGAATTAGGGGCAGATGATTACATCACCAAACCCTTTTCAATACGCGAGTTAATTGCCCGCGTCAAGGCTGTATTAAGAAGATCTAAAGACAATACCGACAATGATGAACAACCTAGCCAAGTAGAAATTGGAAATCTTAGGCTTGATTTTGTGCATTATGAAGCGTCGCATAAAATAGATGGCGTAACAAAAATGTCCTACAAAGAATTTGAAGTATTGGCATATTTGTTAAAACATAAAAACGAAGTGGTCAGCAGATATAAGTTATTGGAAGATGTATGGGGATATGATGCTCAACCCACAACCCGAACGGTAGATAATTTCATATTGAAATTGAGACAAAAAATAGAAACTAACCCCAATGATCCTAAATTTATTTTGACGGTGCATGGTGCTGGTTACAAACTAGTTATATGATCCGTCAAAAAGAGTCTCTAAAAAAATAACAATAATCACGCCTTCCTAATTTGATAATTAGCTGCCTTTATTTACGTTTATAAAAAATTAAGAGTACATGCAATCATCTAAACCAAGAGTAATAAAAGATTTTGTCAAAATTGATGCGGTAATTCAAGAGCAAATAAAGCTCGCCTACCCTTATGGATTTGAAGACTCATTGATACATTTTTATGATAAGGAAGGCAAGAAAATTTCCGCTTTACCGTTTGAAACTGAGGACAAGTATTATATGGTCAGAATGACCAAAGCTCAAGCACAAGCCATCATCGAAGATGACGATGACTTTGACGGAGACGGTAATTTAAAGGAAAGTGTAAAAGATGATTACGAGGATAAATATGGAGATATGGATCATATGGCTGACTATCTCGGCGATAACTCTGACGCTGATGATGATGATGAAAGCTAAGCGTTTTTTTCATTTCGCAGTTATCCTGATGCTTTTAACAACTTTATCTAGTTGTTCCGAGGATGATCCTAGTCTTGAAACAAAAGCAGCAAAGGTGGAACTAACTACCATTGATCTCTTTGGTGGAGGTGTATATACTTTAACCACAGAACGAAAAGGTGAAATTAACTTTACACAGCAAGATTCTATAGTCACCATGACCATTAATCTTAGTGGTTTTCCTCCAAATGGTGTTCACGCCGTACACATACACGAAGGAACCTGCGAAGAACCAGCCCTTCATTGGAATATTGGTGTCCCGCACATGGAAAAATTTTGTAATAAAAGAAGTTTAGGTATTCCATGGGGCAAACCTCTCGCCGGAGATGTTGGAAACGTCACTGTAGGTGCTGACGGAACTGGTTCTTTAAGCCTTAAAACTGATTTATGGAGAATAGCGAGTGGTGATGCTAGAGATCTTCTGGGCAAAATTGTGGTAATTCATGATGGCAGTGAAGATTTTACACAAGAATGCGACCCTAACCATGACCATACTCATGCACATGTCAATCCGAAGATTGCCTGCGGTATGATTGAGTTTATTCGATAATATACTTTTGAGTGCTCCCACAACTTCAAAAAATTCCAGCGCAAATTTAGCCTCTAAGAAAAAAGAGAAGATAAAAAAGCTTCTGTAATACGCCTTAGCGTGTGTTCTTGGCAGTTATCTACACTCCCCCTTTCCCTTTTTCTTTTCCAAAAGATGAAGACCTAATATTTAAAGACCTGAAATATTAATATTTCATTAATATTCACAAAAAAAGCCTTCTCTCATAACCTACAATCGTTTTCATTGTTTACTTTCACATCATTAAAGGTGTTTCATTGAGAATTTAACTAATGGCTTGTGACATTTTGTGACATTCCTTTACCAGAGGGTGACATAGTATTTTGAATCCAACCGTAAACTTGTAATGTCAATAAAAACAAACCTAAAGGTTAAACTCAAAGACTAATGAAAAAATTAACAATGACAGTCGCAATGTTTATAACAGTTATGAGCGCGGCTATTGGATCTGGAAATGGTTCAAAATCAGTAAGAGCAAACGTAATACCTGCAAAAGATCAGGTTTATAAAATAATATACACGGCTAAGGAGACTAACATCGTTAAAGTCAGAGTCAGGAATGAAGAAGGTCAAGTTATTAGAACTGACAGAGTAAAGAATGATGGTGGTTTCATTCTACCATATAACATGTCATCTTTAGAAGATGGCAAGTATGTAGTAGAGATTACCGATAAACTGGGAACCATATCAGAAAGTGTTGAAATAAATAATGAAAACACGATGGAGAACCAAAGCTCGATGGCCGTTAAAGCACTTGATGATAAACGATACAGACTTACAGTTTCTTCACTGAATATTACAGATGTGGAGCTGACCATTTTCGATGGATCAGGAGAACTTGTTCACCAAGAAAACCACAATAATTTAAAAGGATTTTCTAGGATTTACGATTTGTCAAAGTGTGATTCTAACAACTTCGTTTTTGAATTGAATGGTGTAGGCACTTCACAAATTCTGGCTGTAGAATAAATATTCAAAATTTTTATACTTCTTTATACTATCACAAAAGACCCTTTCATTTTGGAAGGGTTTTTGTTTTTTTGACAATTTTTTACATTGATTTACGATAGAATTACATCTAGAAAATCTAATAGAAGTAATATTGAAGAGATAAAGTTGTGAATGAGACAAGTAATATCAATATTCTTCATTTTTACATTGACTTCTCTTTTGGCAGGAAACAACCTGAAAAAAGTGGTAGATCTAAATGACTATTGGAAGTTTTCCATTGGAGATAATCCCCGTTGGTCACAGCCCGATTTTAACGATTACAAGTGGGACGAAATATATGTTCCCTCTACATGGGAAGAACAGGGTTTCAACGGTTTCGATGGATACGCTTGGTATAGAATCTCTGTTGATCTCCAAAATATTAGTACAGAAAATCTATATCTCATTTTAGGTTATATCGATGATGTGGATGAAGTATACGTCAATGGACAACTCATTGGTTTTACAGGTGGCTTCCCCCCAAATTTCTATACAGCTTACCAAAGTTTTCGCCAATATTTGATCCCGCATCACCTGCTAAATCCAAATGGGAAAAATGTTATTGCTGTGCGCGTGTACGATACGATAAGAGAAGGGGGTATCGTCAAAGGTGATATTGGATTGTACAGACAAATGGAAAATAGTGGAAGCCAGTTAAAATTAGAAGGTCTTTGGAAGTTTAAAGAAGGAGACGACTGGTCGTGGAAGGCCAATGATCTAAATGATGAAAACTGGTTGAAAATTATGGTACCTAGCTTTTGGGAAAACCAAAAGCATCTTAATGTTGAGAGCAATATTGCTTGGTACAGAAAGGAGTTTGAATTACCGAATGATCTTAAAAATGAAGATGAATTAGTGCTGATTATGGGACTTATCGATGATTTTGACAAGACTTATATAAACGGTCAGCTTGTTGGCTATACGAACGATGGCAAGTCGCTTGGCGTATCCTCGAGCTGGGAGCAGTATAGGATCTATGTTATTCCAAAGTCAATAATCAATAAAAATGGAATGAACACTATCGCTGTGCGCGTGAGAGATATTGGAGTCAATGCCGGCATTTATGCTGGTCCCCTAGCCATCGCCCCACTTAAAAGCTACAATAAGGTCATCAACCCTTAATTTACTTAGCATAAAATCTAGCAATAACTTCTTCGGCAGGTTTTCCTTGTGGTGTCCAATCAGGATTCTGTAGACCTCCCCTATTTTCATGTAAATGCCACTTCCATAAAAAACCTCCCGCAACCCAAGATTCCTTCCAAATAGTCTTATAAAGGCATTCATACGCTTCACTCTGCAGTTGCATATTCAAGTTTGGGGTGTCTTTTTTAACCTTCCAATGCTCACCTGCCGCTCCATTTACACTTTGGTATCCATATTCTGTGAATAAGATTGGTTTATTAAACTTTTCTGAAAAGTCTTTAATATTTAAAGCCGTCTTTTTCCAAGCACTTTCCATTGACTGAATTGGAGGATGGAAATCATCAACAAGCGGAAAATAAGCGTCTATTCCTATATAATCGAGTTTGTCCCAGAAGATGATGTTTTCATAATTATCCCAATTAGCTCCATAAGTCAGTTTTCCGGAATAAACAGCCCTCACTTTTCGAATAAGTTCATACCAATAATTCGGCCTTTGTGTTGCTGCCATCTTATATTCTGTACCTATGCAAAACATCTCAACATTCAGTGATTCAGCAATAGTTGCAAAATTCAAAATGTACTTTTCATATTCAGCCTCCCATTGATGCCAATCATTTTCGGAATGCAGCTCGAACTCACCAATCCATCCTCCGCGCATCCATACATGCGGTTTTAACATTACTTTAAAGCCATTTTTTTGAGCCAACCTGATCATTTCCCCTGTTCCTGCACTGCTCTCGCCCCACCATTGATGGCTGTTGTCAAATATCACTTTCGGTTCTCCTTGCCTGCTAAATGCATACGGCACAATGCCCACCCAGCCTGTATTGATTCTATTGAGCTTACTAAAATGTATTGAGTCAACTTTTTTCGACGGAGAAACTAGATTTACACCATTTATTTTGTCGTTTTTTTCCTTTGAATTGAACAGCATTAACACAGTCGAAAAAACGACCATCAGAATGAAAAATCTTTTTACCATGAACTATATAGAGTAATGAACTAAAAAAACCATCTTTGAATATACGTTAAACCTATTATTACACAGTGGATTCAACGATCGAAATAAATGCAGTATTGGTTAAGAGGCTTAAAAACCAAGATGCTACTGCGATGGACTATCTCTACGACAACTATTCTGAAGCGCTCTTTGGTATCATTAATCGTATTGTAGCGAACCAAGAGATGGCAGAGGATACACTTTGCGAGGTATTCTTAAAAATCTGGAACCAGATTGACCAATATGATAAAACCAAAGGCACACTTTTTACCTGGATGTATCGGATAGCTCGAAATAAAGCAATTGACAAGACGCGATCTAAGGATTATAAATCGTCAAATAAATCTAATGATATCAATAACTACGTAGATATGTTCGTCGACAATTCCGTTGATAAAACAGACTACATAGGTTTAAAGGAAGCAATTACCGCTTTAGGTGAAGAGTGTAAAAAACTCATTCAACTTAATTTTTTTATGGGATACTCACATGCTGAAATTAGCAAACGCGAGAATCTACCATTGGGATCTTTAAAAACTAAGATTAGAAAATGTTTAAGTAATTTGAAAATAGGTTTAAACAAAGATTTTGGACAGTAAAGAAATAATTTCGGAGGGATATCTTGAGGCGCTAATAACCGGGGAGTTGGATGAAAAAACAACGCAGGAAATAGAAGCGCAACTCAAAGTGGATAATGATTTACGGTCGGCTTACTACGCTATTGAGAAAAAAATAGAGTTGTTGGCTTTTCGATATGGTATAAAGCCTAGCCCAGGCGCCAAACAGCAATTGATGGAAAACCCATCGATTATGAACTTACATATGACTGTTGGCGAAAGGGAAATTGGTGGATTCTCTTGGCTATCTGTTGCCGCATCTGTAGTTACGGTAGGATCCATGATTATTTCTATTTATTTCTGGAACCAGTGGCAAACTTCTGACAAACAGCTGAGCCTTTTAAAGGCAGAAAAAGAAGTTATTGCCAATAATTATCAACAAGCCAATCAGCAATTGGAAGAGGTAAAAAGTGATATTGCTGTCCTAGTGAGTCCAGCATTTAGCAGACTTATACTTCAAGGAACAGACAACAGCCCAGATGCGCAAGCAGTCATTTATTGGAATAAAGAAGAACAAGCGGTTTTACTTAACTCGGCTAGTTTAACGGCACTCAATGAAAACCAGCAATATCAACTGTGGGCTTTGCTTGATGGTCAACCTATAGATGCTGGTATATTTGATGCACAATCAGGTCAATTTCAAATGATGAAAGATATAGCTGCTGCAGATGCATTTGCCATTACCATAGAACCAAAAGGAGGTAGTGAAAATCCTACATTAGAAACTATGCAAGTATACGGAGAATCTTCATAGCCGTAAATCTCCAATCAATAGCAAAAGATAAAGCCCGCATAACTATATGTGGGCTTTATCTTTTCAACTAGTCTGGTATGTTCTATGCAACATTCATCGACTTGACCATGGTTACTGGACCAAAATGCTTTGTATGTAAAAAGCTTTTTTTACCTTTTACCAATATTATTTCTGTATTTGGAAATCCAGTTTCAGAATGTTTTTTGATCACTTGATTATAAAACTTTCTCGCTGCATCAATTTCACCTTTTCCAAACTCGTGTTTGTGTTCAAACCTTTGTACTGGTCGGCCAGGTATCACGTGATACATGGATACTATCACTGAATACTTCGGTTTAAAAAAAGTGATAAACGCTCTATACATTGACGCTATTCCATTGTAAATAAGCTTAAAAAAGCCAACGATACCACGATAAATAGCCACGAACAATGAAAAAATCAGCTTCACCAAGCTTACTAAACCATTGAATATAAAAGCGAATACAGAAAAAATCGCCGAAAATATACTTTTAAAAAAGTTAACGAAACTGAGCAAGACTTTTTTCATTTCTTAGGGTTTTATGCTTTCCAATGCCAATTTTAATAAAATGAATTGGTAATAGGAATTTTTATATAATCAATATAGGATATCCGCTCATAAAAAAACGATTTATGAAGAACTCAATCTCTTTTTGTGTGTTAAAAGACCACCCAATTTCTCAGGTGGTCTACCAATCATGGCTGATTGTATATAACTAATCTACATTATCATGCAAGTACTTATTATTCCCAATAATCTTGTCATCATCATTGAGATTGTACCTTGAAAGATTCCTTTCTGACGAATGTGGAACTTGCTTTAAAGCGACCTTTTTGCGTTCATATGCGGGCACATCAAACTGATTTTCAAAGTTCTTATTGCTCACGTGTTCTCGTTCCACACCATCGAGAAGTTGTTCCCTTTTCCTACGCTGCTCCATTAATTCAACCTTTCTAGATTGAATAGTAGGAGTAGTCATCCGAGGAATATCTATCGGGTCTGGCTTTTCCGCTGGTTTCTCTTCCTCTATATCATCGTCTAATTCAAATTCGAAATCATTGTCGAAATCAAACTCGTCTTCCTTCTCTACCTCATCCTTAATTTCCTTTTTCAAGAAATCGAACTCAAAAGAAGGCATAGTATTGTCTTCTTCCTCTTCCTTTTTATCGTTTGAACGTGCGGTTGGTTTGCTGTCAAAATCGAAATCATCATCGTCATCTTTATTGAATAAAGTAATTTGCTTATTTGATTCAAGATCAAATACTCTTTTACCACTATCCAATGGTTCTTCACGTTCTCTTACTTCGACTTTTTTGGGCTGAACTTGTATGCTCGTTTGTTTAGGTTTTAAAACAGGCTCGTCAATGGTTGAGTTATCAAAACCCGTAGCTATAACCGTCACCTTTATATTCTCTCCTAGTTCACTGTCCACACCATGTCCAAAAATCACTTCAGCGTCATCTCCGCAGAATTCCTGCATAAAGTCAGTGACTTCCGTTAATTCATCCATTTGAAGTTCCGCTTCTTCTCCCGACATAATTGAAAGAAGAATTTTTTGCGCTCCATGAATATTCTGATTGTTCAATAGTGGAGAGTTCAGTGCTTCCTCAGCTGCTCGTTTTGCACGATTTTCTCCTGAAGCCATGGCCGATCCCATAACAGCTCCGCCGGCCTCTTTCATTACCGTTTTTACATCTTCAAAGTCAACGTTAACATAACCAGGAACTGTAATGATTTCAGCGATACCTTTCGCGGCAATTGTGAGCACATTATCAGCTTGTCCGAATGCTTCTCTGATAGCCAAGTTCCCGAAAATCTCGCGAAGTTTATCGTTGAGAATAACAAGAACAGTATCACAATTCTCTTTTAAGGCTTTTATTCCAAGGTTGGCTTGGTTCATTTTCTTTTTGCCCTCAAAAGCAAAAGGAGCTGTTACAATACCAACGGTAAGAATATCCATTTCTCTTGCAATTTGTGCGATCACAGGTGCTGCGCCAGTACCTGTTCCTCCACCCATTCCAGCGGTGATAAATACCATTTTGGTATCTTCAGAAAGCATCTCTCGAATTTCGTCTTTCGATTCTAATGCGGCATTTCTACCTTTTTCAGGATTTGCTCCTGCACCTAAACCTCCAGTTAAAGTCACCCCGAGCTGAATTTTATTCGGAACCGGGCTGCTTTCTAGAGCTTGAATATCCGTGTTACATACTACAAAATCTACATCTTTGATTCCTTGACCAAACATGTGGTTTACTGCGTTTCCACCTCCCCCACCAACTCCGATTACTTTGATAATCGACTTGTGGTGAGAAGGTAAGTCAAATTGATACATATTTTCTGCCATGATTTTTATGTTTTAAAAGATCCCGAAGGCTCTTTTGATAATACTTTGTCTTAATCTCTTTATCCGCGCTTTTTAATAATCTTTTTCATCATCAAAGTCGTCACTCAAAAGATTTTTCGTTTTTTCTAAAATAGTTTGAAAAAACTTTGATCCAGGCTTAGCCACTTTAGATTGATTTGTTTTTTGAACTTTTCTGGTTAAATATCGATCTTCTCTAAAGTCTAAGGCTCTAAAACCGGATAGCACCAAGCCTACTGAAGTGGCAAACATCGGACTCTTTGCCTCATCGACTTTACTCTTACCTAAATGTTCATTAGGATATCCTATCCTAGTATCCAGCCCTGTCATATACTCAAACAACTGCTGAACATTTACTAATTGTGAGCCGCCTCCTGTTACAACGATACCCGCTGCTAACTTTTTGTGATACCCTGAAGTAATCACCTCGGTATGTACTATCTCAATAATTTCCTCCATGCGTGCCTCAATCACATGAGCCAAATTCTTTAGAGAAATTTCCTTTGGAGCACGATTTCTCAAGCCTGGAATAGAAACTATTTCGTTTTCAGTAGCTTCTTCAGCGATAGCCCGTCCAAACTTAGTCTTAAGCAATTCTGCCTGATGTTCCATTACCATACAACCCTGCTTTATATCTGAAGTAATAATATCGCCTCCAAAAGGAATGACTGCTGTATGCCTAATAATATTTTCGTAAAATACTGCGATATCGGTGGTACCACCACCGATATCGACTAAACACACACCTGCTTCTTTTTCTTCATCACTGAGCACTGATAAGCTTGATGCAAGAGGCTCAAGTATCAGATTCTCAATTTCAAGACCTGCTCGTCTTATACACTTATTAATATTATTAATTGCATTAGTCTGTGCTGTTATTATATGAAAATCCGCTTCCAGTTTTACTCCTGACATGCCTACAGGATCTTTTATTCCATCTTCATAATCAACGATATAATCTTGGGGCATCACATGAATGATCTCGCTCCCAGGCGGGATGACAATGCGATACATATCGTTCGTGAGTCGATTAATGTCTTCGACAGTAATTTCATCATTAGAATCTCTGGTAATTGATCCGTGATGAACCGCACTTTTAATATGCTGCCCGGCGATACCCACATTAACTACGCGGATATCTATACCCGATTGTTCACTTGCCTCAGCAACCGCTTTTTCGATTGCATGAACCGTCTTATCAATATTGATGACAATACCCCTGATAACTCCATCAGATATGGCTTTACCCATTCCAAGGATTTCCAATTTGCCATATTCATTTTTACGCCCGACGATAGCGCAAATTTTGGTGGTTCCAATGTCCAGACCGACGATGATTTTATCTTCTTGCATGTTTTCTTTTTATTTATAGTGAATAGCGCAGTTCTAACACCCCCAGCAAAGGTGTAATAGGAGAATGACTATGTACTATACTTTTATTCACAGATTATTTGATTCTTAAATTTTAAATTGACTGAACTGTAAGTATTCCACCCTTTGTTCGGCAATATATTTTTATAAAAAAGTGACAACTTTTTAAATTTTGACGCTATATCTTCTGGCTGTCCAAAGGAAATATCCTGTTTGGTTACCTGAGGTAGCATGGTGATTTCACCAGATTTATCAATATTTAATTGTGCAATTTGTGCCTCCCAGAAAGGGTCATTTGAGATAAACTCAAGTAGCCCCATGAATTTTTTACCGTAATCAGTATAGTTGATATTCAATGAATCAAATTGAAATTTATCAAGTTGAATAATGGGCACTCTGGCAGTATATCGACTTGAAACTGGCAAAATATAACCGTCCATGTCTATATAATAATCCGCACCAGAAGGATCGAATATCCGAGCAATAGGTTGAGCTTGATCAACAGAAATGACCAAATTACCTTTAATATCTTTATACACCTGAGCGTCTTTCACAAAAGGATGGCTTTCAACACGCTGTTCAAGCAATTTCAAATCAAGCTGCTCCATTGATAAACCAAGTACATAATCTGTGGCCTCAGCATTGAGTAGGCTCAATACCTCCATCTGATCTGTAAAGGCTTCATCTCCATGACGCTCGATATTCACCTTCACATCATTTACAGGTTTTTCAGCGGTACGCTTACCAGCAAAAGCGATCATTACAAACATCGCAATGGCAGTTAAACTTAAAAAGAAGACTTTTTTTACCTTACGCTTCAATGCCATGTTTTTGTATAAAATGAGCTTTTAAACCTTCTATTTCCTTATCTATGTCACCTGCACCTAGCGTGACTAAAACTTCAACTGATTTATTATCCAAAATTGAAATCAGCTGGTCTCTTGGTACAATTGCTTTACTTGCTTTCTTTATTCTATCTAAAATGATTTCTGACGTTACGCCTTCCATAGGCAGTTCTCTTGCCGGGTAGATGTCCATCAATAATATATCGTCGGCTAGTTCTAGGCTTTCTGCAAAATCTATATGAAAATCGTTAGTCCTTGAAAAAAGGTGCGGCTGAAATACTGCAGTTATCGTCTTTTCTGGATATAAACTTTTTACGGATTTTAAAAAACTGGTGATTTCTGTAGGATGATGTGCATAATCATCGATATATACCATTTTTTCATCTTTTATGATATACTCAAACCTCCTTTTAACACCCGCGTAGCTCGCGATAGCCTCTTTAATAGCACTCCCAGAAATACCAAGATCTAGTGCTACCGTAATGGCTGCTACTGCATTTTCCACATTATGAAAACCAGGCACCATGAGCTTAAGATCTTTTATGACTTCCTTACCGTGATAGTTGAAATAATAAATGCCGTTGGCCGCTCTTAGCGCCTTTGCTTGATAGTCGCCAGCATCAATTCCGTAGGTATAATATCGGTTTTCAAAGAAATTATTAATTTTCTCTGCAGCCTTGTAATGAATCAAGACATGCCCGTCTTCAGATGTTTTTTTAACGAACTCACCAAAAGCCAATTGAATTTCTTCTGTGGTTCCGTAAATATCTAGATGATCTGGGTCTACTGAGGTAACTACCGCATAATTAGGTGATAATCGGTGAAACGACCTATCAAATTCATCGGCTTCAACAACTACCGGGGCATCCTCCTCACCATAAATCATATTGGTGTTATAGTTAGTCATGATTCCCCCAACGAAAGCAGAACAGCCTTTTTCAGTTTGATTAAAAATATGCGCAACCATGGAAGATGTGGTTGTTTTACCATGGGTACCGGCTATAGCGATCGTAAAGTGTCCTCTTGAAATCATACCGAGCACCTCAGAGCGCTTGATAACGGTAAATTCCATTTTTTGAAAATACTTTAATTCAAGATGCTTATCTGGTACTGCCGGTGTATAGACAACCAGCGTGCTTTCCTGAACCTTAAATTCTTCACCTATGAGGTCAATATTTTCTTCGAAATGAATTTGAATACCTTCATCACCCAATTTGTCAGAAAGGGAAGTCTTTGTTCTGTCGTATCCTGCAACTGAGATATTCCTTTGCTTGAACCAACGAGCAATGGCACTCATACCTATGCCTCCAATTCCTATGAAATAAACGCTTTTTATATCCTCTAACCTCATGATAGCATTTTTATAACTTCGTTAGCAATGTCATTAGAAGCGTTTGGATGCGCCATTTTCTTTATATTTTCAGCTAGCCGATTTTGTTTTTCCGGTTCACTCAAGAGCTGAATAGTAACTTCAACTAGCTTTTCTATTCCTTCTTCATCTTTCACCATAATTGCAGCATCACGGTCTACCAGTGCTCTTGCGTTAATGGTTTGATGGTCTTCCGCTACATTAGGAGAAGGCACTAGTATTGATGGCTTGCCGGTCAACATCAATTCGGCAATCGACAGTGCTCCTGCACGTGAAATCACTACATCAGCTGCGGCGTAGGCGAGTTTCATTTCTGAAATGAAATCAAATATTTTGACAGTCGGAGCGATCTCTCCTACTCTTGAAAGCATTTCTTGATAATAGTAACCACCTGTTTGCCAAATAACCTGAATATCCTTCTCCAGGAATCTCGGCAAACCTGCCATTATCATTTCATTGACCGATCTGGCCCCAAGGCTTCCGCCTACTATCAATACCGTTTTTTTGTCGGGATTTAACTCAAAATGCTCCATGGCCTGAGGTCTGATACTTAAACCTCCGCTGATAGTACTTCTTACAGGATTACCTGTTACAACCAATTTTTCTTTCGGAAAATATTTTTCCATTCCTTCATGAGCTACACAAATCTTATCGACTCTAGATGCCAACAATTTATTAGTAAGACCAGCATAGGAGTTTTGTTCCTGAATGAGACAAGGCACTTTTTTAAAGGATGCCGCAAATAACAAAGGCCCGCTCGCATATCCGCCAACCCCTATGACCGCATCTGGTTTAAATGACTTGATTAGCTTAAATGCTTTCCAAAGACTTGAAATGAGTTTAAATGGAAACATGAGATTTTGCAATGACAGACTTCTCTGAATTCCGCTGATCCACAAGCCGACAATTTTAAAACCTGCTTCAGGAACCTTACGCATTTCCATTTTACCTTCCGCCCCAACAAATAAAATATCTACCTCTGTCAATATGGACTGAAGCGATTGGGCAATCGAAATCGCCGGATATATATGTCCGCCAGTTCCTCCACCGCTTATCATTATCCGGTATGGTGTTTTACGATATGGTTGTAAAGTTGCGATTATGCTGCTTGTTTAATCTTGTTCGTTTTCATTTGATTCAATGACATTCCTTTGTCCGTATTTTCTCCTTTGCTTACACTGAGAATGATTCCAAGTGCAAGTCCCGTAAATAGCTGTGACGTACCTCCCATACTAATCAGCGGCAAAGGCAAACCCGTAATTGGCCCGAGACCTACTGCTACACCCATATTGATAAATGCTTGTGTGACTAGGGCAAAAGATAAACCGGCTGAGAGCAGTCCTCCATATGCTCTGTCGCTTTGTGCTGCTGCTTTCATTCCTCTGTAGAGCAACGCCAGATAAAGAAAGATCACCGTTATGCCACCAATCAAACCGTATTCTTCAATGACTATAGCATATACAAAGTCAGAATAGGAATGTGGTAAATAATTTCTCTGGTCACTTTGTCCTGGTCCTTTGCCAATTATCCCTCCGGTAGCTATGGCGATATAAGATTGCTGTGCTTGAAAGGGTTCGTCTTCATCATCTAAAAATCTCTCTACCCTGCTCCAAGCTGTTTCTCCTCTTTGCCCTAAAGACATTGAAATACCACCACTTATAACACCAATGAGCGCAAGAATTGCGAGATATTTAACAGGCACGCGTCCTATAAAAAGGATCAACATGCAAGTAAGAAATAGAAGTATCGCAGAGGAAATATTGGTCATTGCAATCAAACCGCAGATCAAACCAATCCACAGGAGCATAGGAATAATAGCTCTTTGAAAATCCTCTATTGAGTTTTGTCGCTTTGAAAGCATACTCGCCAAAGTGACCAATAAAGCCAATTTAGCTAAATCAGACGGCTGAAAGGCTTGATTGATAAAAGGAATAGTAATCCAACGAGACGCTTCATTGATGTTCATTCCATACAACCAAGTAAACAGTAGTAGTGGCACGGAAACCCAAAGCATCAATCTTGAGATCTTAGAATAATATTGAAAGTCAATTTTATGCGCTAACCACATAGCAACCAAGCTCAATAGCACAAGTGCAGAATGCTTCATTAAATAATATTCCGTATCACCATCCATATGCTTGTACGCGAGACTTCCCGTTGCACTATATATGACCATAATACTAAACATCGACAATAAGAAAACGATAAACCAAATCACTGGATCCCCTTTCAAATTACGATATGCCCAATTCTTTACTTCGTTCATGCGTCTACTTTTATGGTTGACATTCTATTTCTTATGGCTTTCTTATACTGATCGCCTCTGTCTTCATAATTTTTGAACAGGTCAAAGCTTGCACAGGCGGGAGATAATAAAACGACATCCCCAGACACGCCTTTCGCCATCGCTAAATCGACCACTTCATTTAATGACTCGCTTTCTACAACCTCTACCAACTCGCCAAAAGCACTTTTCAATGCTGTGTTATTTTTCCCAAGACAAATAAGCAGTTTAACCTTCTGAGCAACCAAGGTTTTTAAGGTAGCGTAATCATTTCCTTTGTCTACTCCGCCAGCAACCCAAATGATCGGCTCATTAATACCATCTAAAGCGTAAAAAACTGCATCTACGTTAGTTGCCTTGGAGTCATTGATGAATTTGATACCTTCAATTGATTCGATCAATTCTAACCTATGCGGTGCATTCTGAAAGGTTGACAATCCTTTCAATATATCTGACATAGCCACACCCACATTCATAGCGGATAATATTGCGGCCATTGCATTAATCATATTATGCTTTCCGATCAGCGTTGTTTCTTTTACCGGAATCTTATGACTTTTACCTAGATCTTTATCATGGCTAAATATCAAAAAATCGTTATCAATATAAGCAGTAACGCCACTTTTGTTTGTCCCTGAAATGGTAAAGACCTGTGCGTCTATTTGTCTTTTCGCTATTTCCTCCGATATAGATTCACTATCCGCACAATAGATAAAGCATTCGTTGGAAGTTAAATTCTCTGTGATCCTAAACTTAGACGATACATAAGACTGGAAATTGTAATTGTATCGATCAAGATGATCTGGCGTGATATTTAGCAATATTGCGACATCAGGTTTGAATCGGTCAATACCGTCGAGCTGAAAGCTGCTCACTTCGATAACATAATAATCGTACGTACTTTCGCATATTAGTTTTGCAAAAGAAACACCAATATTACCACCTAATCCAACATTAAAACCAGCTGTTTTCAACAAGTGATATGTGAGAAGTGTGGTAGTAGTTTTGCCGTTGGTGCCTGTGATTGCTATCACTTTTGACTTTGCATCTTTATGTCGAAATGCAAATTCTATCTCCGATATAACCTGAATTTTTCTTTGATGAAGTTCAAGGATCAATGCTATCGAATCGGGTATTCCTGGGCTTTTAACCACCAAGTCAGCAGAAAATATTTTCGCTGAAGAATGACCCTTTTCTTCAAAAGACACAGCCATATTATTGAGCATACTTTTGGTTTGCTCTGACAGACTTCCCGCATCTGAAAGGAAGACCTCATAACCAAGCTTTTTACCTAGTTGTGCAGCTCCCAATCCGCTTTCGCCCGCTCCTAATATGACCAGTTTTTGAGACATTTATTGCTCTTCTCTTTTTAGTCTTTTTTCTAATAATTGATCACAGCAAATTGAATAGATGGATAGTAACTCATACCCTTCTTTCACTAATTCGGTAATCAATTTGATATTTCTTTTCTTGTTGGCTAGGTCCATTTGATCAAGCATGAAAATGATTTCATCCATTTCTTCCTCCATCCTGGCCATTGCCCTGCCCAGACCACTTTGGGTTTGAACAGCGAGCATTTTGGTAAATACAGTATCCATTCTCCTGGAATTTCTAATCAAAACAGAAGCAAATTCCACCAAGTTACCTCCTGGCATCAATTCTGATATCTGGGCGGTCTTGTGCTGAAACTTACCGTTGAGTCGATGTATTTGGTCAAGTGTCATGTAGTTATCTAAGTTTAAGCGTTGCTAATGTGAGTATGGCCAGCAGGATACCTGAAGTCCAAAAACGTGTTACAATTTTGGCTTCATGCCAACCTTTTTTTTGATAATGATGATGAAGTGGTGACATTAGAAAAACTCTTCTTCCTTCTCCGAAGCGTTTTCTGGTGTATTTAAACCAACTGACCTGAATCACTACTGATAGATTCTCGATCACAAAAATTCCACATAAAATAGGAATCAATAATTCTTTTCTGATAGCCAAGGCCAATACAGCGATGATCGCCCCAATAGACAAACTTCCAGTATCTCCCATAAAAACTTGAGCCGGGTAAGAATTGTACCAGAGAAACCCAATGCAGGCACCTACGAATGCAGCGCTAAAAATCACTAGCTCCCCTGCATTTGGGATATAGGCGATATTGAGATATTCTGAAAAAACGATGTTACCAGTGAGATAAGCTAAAATAGCGAGCGTCAAGCCGATAATTGCAGATGTACCGGCAGCTAAGCCATCCAATCCATCAGTAATATTGGCGCCATTGGACACAGCCGTCATAATGAAAATAACCACTGCAACATAGATGACCCATGTGAAGTCAAGCAGAAAATCAGGTAAAAACCATTGATATTTGAATACATTATTCTTGATAAAAGGAAGTGTGGTATTTATCGTTTGTCCATCTACGAAACCCGAAGAATCTCCATATGATGGGATTGTCACATCGGGATGCATCACCATCACCAAGCCTACGATCAAACCAATAGCTACCTGACCGATAATCTTAAAATGTCCAGCCAGACCTTCTTTGTTTTTCTTTTTGATCTTCAAATAGTCATCCAAAAAACCTATTAAACCCATACTCACGGCAGTAAGTAGTAACAGTTGAACGTAAACATTTCCTAACTTGGCAAAAAGCAAAGTAGGAACAACTATTCCTGCAATGATGATAATACCACCCATCGTTGGCGTTCCCGTTTTTTGCATCTGCCCTTCCAAGCCCAAGTCGCGAATAGATTCGCCCATTTGGAAATCACGCAACTTATTGATCAGATATCTCCCAAAAACAATGGTTATCAGAAGTGAAATAGCTGTTGCCATGCCCGCCCGAAAAGAAATATATTTAAATACTCCAGCACCGACGAGATCGAATTGCTTATCCAAATAATCAAATAGATAGTACAACATCCTTAGCTCTGATTATTGGTTAGCATTTCAATTAATACCTCTTTATCATCAAAGTGATGTCTCACACCATTGATTTCCTGATAAGTTTCGTGTCCTTTTCCTGCAACAAGGATGATATCGCCTTTATTTACAAGATTACAGGCTGTGCGAATTGCCTCTCTTCTATCGGCAATCACCATGGTTTTTCGCTGGTCTGTTTTAGAAACGCCAGCCATCATGTCTTTTAATATTTGATTTGGATCTTCCGTCCTCGGATTGTCTGAAGTCAGAATCACTTTGTTACTAAACCTTGCTGCGATATTTGCCATTTCAGGCCGCTTAGTCGCATCTCTATCGCCACCACAGCCAATTACTGTGACTAAGGTTTCTTGTCTGGTACGCAGATTATCGATAGTCGTGAGCACATTGTCCAGTGCGTCGGGAGTATGCGCATAATCAACAATAGCGAGCACTTGCATCGCATTATCAATAATTTCAAACCTACCACGAGCGCCATCCAATTGCGAAAGTGCTGTCAATACTTCTTCCTTTTCTTCACCCAAAAGAGAAGCACAACTGTAAACGGCCAGCAGATTGTATACATTAAAATTACCAACCATTTTAAACCAAGCATTGATTCCGTCTATTTCTAGTTCCAAGCCTTGTATGGTGTTGTGAATCGTTTTCGCTTTAAAATCAGCGATGGATTTAACTGCATAAGTTGCTTTTTCAGCTTTGCAATTTTGCAACATTACCCTGCCCCGCTTATCATCAACATTGGTCAAGGCAAAAGCATTAGCGCCTAAACCATCGAATAATAACTTTTTGGCTTTGATATATTCATCAAAAGTCAAATGATAATCCAGATGGTCGTGAGAAATATTGGTAAAGACCGCTCCTTTGAAGTTCAGACCAGCAGTTCGATGTTGCACCAAAGCATGCGAACTAACTTCCATAAAGCAATGTGTACAGCCCGCCTTACTCATTTGGGCTAAAAGACGCTGTATAGCCAGTGCATCAGGCGTAGTGTATTTGGCTGGAATTATTTCATTGCCTATGATTATTTCAACCGTGGAAATAAGTCCGACTTTGTACCCCAACAGTGAAAAGAGCTGATAAAGCAAAGTCGCTGTAGTGGTCTTGCCGTTGGTTCCAGTAATGCCTACAACTTCCACTCGGTTACTTGGATTACCATAGAAATTGGCGGAAACTTTACCCAATGCCCTTGCGCTATTTTCCGCTTCTATATAGGTAATACCATCAATACGCGTTTCTGGGAGCGTTTCGCACAGTATCGCTATTGCTCCTAGCTCAATGGCTTTGCTTATATAATCATGACCATCACTATGAAGGCCTTTGATCGCTACAAAAAGAGATTCCTTTTCAACGTGTCTTGAATCAAAGGCAACAGACTGAATAGACCAGTCTCGCTCTCCGTGAATAGATATCAATTTTACACCGTACAATATGTCTTTCAGAGCCGCCATCAACTTAATTCAAGTTTTATTCTTTCACCTACTTGGAATTTGGCACCTGGGTACATGGATTGAGTGGCAATTCTACCTTGCCCTTCAACTATAACTTTTAATCCTGCGTTTTCTAATATGAAAATAGCATCACGTAAGGTCATTCCTCGAACGTCAGGTACTGTTGCATCTTTGATTGGGTTTTCTTTCCAATAAATCGAATGGTTAACCAGTTCGGTTGTTACCCAATCTTGATCTGTATCTGAATGATTCGATATCCCTAAATCATTCGAAATCATTTGTAATTCTTCTCTTTTCCCTGATCTGATGACCGGAAAAACATCGGCAAATTTTTCTCGCTGCTCTGGTAAATTTTGATGCATATTGATTTCCAAAGCATATATCTTATCTGCAATTTCTTTGAATACAGGCGCAGCTACATCACTGCCATATATTTGAAATCCTTTAGGTTCATCGATGACTACAATACAGCTGAATCGTGGATTATCTGCCGGGAAATATCCTGCAAACGAAGTGTAGTATCGATTGGTGTAAACACCATCTTGAACCTTCTTGGCCGTTCCAGTCTTTCCTGCGATTTTAAACCGATCATTTCTAATATTGGAGGCTGTACCTCGTTCTACAACACCTTCGAGCATCACTTTTACTTTTCGCAAAGTCTCTTTGCTACATATCCTTGTGTTAAGGGTCTTGGATTCGTAGCTCTCAATCTTACTGTTGTCTTTCAATACTTCCTTCACAATCAAAGGCTGGATCATTTTACCATCATTCGCCACAGCATTGTACAACGCCAAAGTTTGCAATGGTGTCATCTGTAGTTCATAACCGTGCGACATCCAAGGCAAGCTTATTCCACTCCATGTGGAATCAGTAGGACTTTTAATGTATGGCTGCCCTTCCCCAACCATTTGAAACCCTAATGGGCGATCAAGACCCATATGCTTGAGGTAGTCAATAAACTTAGAGGGTGTTTTGCCAAACTCATTCGAAATTAACTTTGCTACGCCAATATTTGAGGACTTCTCGAAAACTTCCTGAACGGTGAGTTTTCCGTAACCGCCAGGCTTATGGTCTTTCATTACTTTGTCAAAAAATGCCATCTCGCCATTGCCTGTGTCTATAGTATCAGAGAGTTTAATATCTGTTTCTTCCATCAACGCAATCATGCTTGCCAGCTTGAAGGTAGATCCTGGTTCACGTGCACCTTGACTCCCCACTGCATAGTTGTAGCTCTCATAATATTTTCCTTGACTGTTACGGCTAAGGTTGGATATCGCCTTGATCTCTCCTGTAGCTACTTCCATTAAGATAACCGCGCCATAATCAGCATTATGGGTTTGCAGGTGTTTGAGCAAAGCCGTTTCTGTTACATCCTGAAGGTTAACATTAATCGTAGTTTGAATATCATAGCCATTTTTTGGTTGAATTTCGGAACCGTCAAAAACTGGTTTCCACCCACCACCAGACATTTTTTGATACAAAGCTTCACCGTTCTGACCGGCCAGCTGACGATTGAAACTATATTCCAAGCCCACCACTCCCCGATTGTCAGCATTGACTGTGCCGATCGTTCGGTAACCTAATTGCGAAAAAGGGTGAAATCTTTTTTCAACTTTCTCAAAAATGACTCCACCAGTTAATCTTCCGGTGCGGAAAATAGGCCATTTTTCTATTTTCTTTTTATCCTGATAGCCAATTTCAAGACGATTAATGATCATATATCTCTTTCGAGCATTTCGCGCATTATCTATCTTTTTGCGGTACTGCTTATGACTCAGGTCTCCAAAAAAATCAGACAATAACCAGCTCAAAGAATCGATATTGGAGTAATACAACTCATCTGAGGCGAGATAAGGATCGAAAGCCACTTGATAAAATGGTAAGGAGGTAGCCAAAAGACTGCCATCATCCGCATAGATATTGCCACGCGTGGCATTGACTTTCATGATTTGTAATCCCATGGAATCTGCCAATCCCCGCCATTTTTCTCCTTCCTGAAACTGAATGGTTATAATGCGAAAAAGTATCCCTGCGGTAAACAAGAATACGAAAAAGAAGGCGATTCTGACCCTAAATAATATGTCCTTCTTAATACTCATTCTTGGGCAATGATTTTATAAGGTGGCACATCGCTTTCGTATAAGCCGAGCTTTTGGGCTTGCTTCGCCACTTCTGATTGTTTGCTGGAAAACTTATAATTTGCCTTTAGAGTGGTATAATCTGCCCGCAGATCCTGAACCTGAATTTCGAGCTGATGAATATTTCTGATTTTTTTCTCTGCCCAGTGACGGTTGCCGATATAGAATAATGATACGACACAGACGAACATTATCTGTGGCAAAAAACGGACATGAATCACCTGAGAAAGCGATTGGTCTATACGCAAAAACTTTTCTACCAAAGAAAAGAATCCCTCTGAAGTCGTTTTACCTGGTATTTTGTACGTATTATTAGCCACAATCTATTTGTTTTATATTCTTTCTGCTATTCTCAATTTTGCACTTCGTGCTCTTCTATTTTTATCTATTTCTTCCTCATCCGGAATGATCGGTTTTCTTGTCAAAGGTTTAAAAGGCCTTATTTCATGTCCGAAAAAATCCTTTTCCATTTTTCCTTTAATATTCCCAGTATTGAGGTAGTTTTTAACTGGCCTGTCTTCTAGTGAGTGATAACTCATCACCACCAACTTACCGCCGGGCTTAATCACTTCCTCCGTTTGTTCCAAAAACTCATGCAAGGCGGCCATCTCATCATTTACTTCGATTCGAATGGCTTGAAAAACCTGCGCGAGATATTTATATTCTCTCCCTCTCGGAGCATTTTTTAACACAACCTCTTTCAAGTCTTTATTGGTCTGAATCTTATGCTGACGAGCAAGAACAATCGTACGTGCCAACGTGCGTGCATTTTTCACTTCGCCATACGCACTTAATAAATGAACCAAATCAGCCTCCTCGTAATCATTGACGATATCTACCGCACTGATCTTGGCTTTCTGATCCATTCGCATATCCAGCTCTCCATCAAATCGGGTGGAAAACCCTCGACTTCCCTCATCAAACTGATGTGACGAAACTCCCAAATCAGCCAGAATACCATCCACCTGTGTTTCTCCATGAAACTTCATAAACCTTTTCAGATTTCTGAAATTGGAATCAATAAATATAAAAGAACGTTGCTCATCAAGCTCTTTGCTCAATGCCTGTGCATTTTTCTCAGCATCAAGATCCTGATCAAATGCATATAATTTTCCTGTCGTAAGTTTTTCTAGGATTCCTCGGGAATGACCACCACCACCGAACGTAACATCTATATAAGTACCGTCCGGCTTTATTTCCAGTGCATCAATACACTGCTTAAAGAGGACAGGCGTATGATAGGCACTCATTATTCGACCAGATACTTCTGAGCCAAATTGGAGTATTCCGAGGAATCTTCTATTTGTTGTTCTTCAAATACTTCAGGATTCCACATTTCAATATAATTGCCCATACCTATCAGTAATGCGTCTTTTTCAAGCTTAGCATGAGCGAGCATGGCTTTGGGTAACAATATTCGTCCTGCACTATCCAACCCTACCTCAGCGATACTCCTGAAAAAATTGCGTTTTAATTTTCGTTGCTCTTCATCGAACTCATTGAGCGCATTTATCCTGGCATGTATCTTTTTGTATTCTAACATTGGATACAGGATTAAAGACGACTCGAATCCTTTACGGATGACGAGTTCTGTAGTGGAGACCTCAGGCAGATTAGCCTTAAACTTTGCAGGTAAAACTAACCTGCCTTTGGTATCCAACTTACACTCATACTCGCTTGTAAAAAAAGCCATTTGAGCTTTGAAAAATATAAACCACCACTACAAATGTAGGAAAAAGATTGACATATCCAACCACAGCCCCCCACTTTGAAACACAATTTACCAAAAAATATAAAAAATGCATTAATCGACTAAAAACAAGGTTTTATAGTCTATAGCATACCATTGATAACGTAAGTTGTTCAGGCCTAGACTTTAATAATGACTAGTTTAAAGGATTAATTTGATGAAAAACCACCTGTTATGAAGCATGGTGGCGTATTGTGGGGGAACTCAAATGATCTACTACTAAAGTGGTGAGATGTGGGAGGGAAAAATGAATTATTCTGTGGGTTTATGATTAAAGTTCCGAGTCTCTCAATGATTAATATTTGCTCAAAAAACCATTTTGCACGGTATAACTTGAATCCGCGAATCAAATGAAATTATTGAAGGATTTACATCGCTATAAATCGAACCTTAGTGGAACGGCTTGGACTTTTACCTCGAATATGGCTGACCAACCCTTCTGAGTTTTGATATTTAAAATTTGGATTACACCTAACACCAATATTTTTTGATGACATTTATCAGGAAGGAAAAATGTGTTGACATATGACTTCCAGATTATCAGTTTTAGAAGGAAAAACGACGTGCTAAAATCCATTGTCGTGAGACACGAACTAGCCTGCGTATTAAGGCATTTTATACCTAAGTAAGATGACTTGTTGCCTTATCAGAGCTATTAACTTCGGTTTGAAAAATGATCTTATATATTTCGTTGACTAAAGGCTTTAATCAGTGATCCCGCTTCTTTTAAGTCCGATTCGTAGATAAAAAAATCAACTGCAAATGGGCCTCCTCCAAAAAAGCCGGCCATTATTCCAGAATTACTTTCATTTTGACTTCTGCCAAATATTCCGATCTGCTTAAGTTCATCCTGCAGCAGGTTTACTTCTAATTCTGTACCCGAAAATACTTTTACCGTTTTGTGTTCTGCTTTCCTTTTTCAAGAATTATCGTCAGATCAAAATACTTGATCTTCCTGATTATAAATCAATCTATTCAAAATTCAATGGAGAATGTATGTTTCACTTACTCCAACGACGATGAGGCTGCACACAATTTATCTAATTGTCCAATGGATGCAAGGCCTCTAAAGCTATTCATTCCGCGAGTGTTCTTTCTAATCAACACTATCCTGCATATATATAAATATACGGACTTAGCGCGACCTTAAGCACATACCTCCTTACTCAGCGTGAAATCATTTCTGACGGGACTGCTGCGGCGAAGGAATGACGCTAGCAAAACTCTCCTCACCATTTGAATTTGAATTTTCAAATAAACTTAGAGAAAGACCTTGGTGAAATTTGAGCATCCATTTATCTAAAAATTCGTATATCATTAAATGTCAGAAGGAATAGGAACAACAAGACACGGAAACCAGAGTTTTCAACTGAATACCCGGAAACATCCATTTCAGGTAATGGAGGAGAATAAATTCATTAATCCACCGGCTTGCAATTACCAAATATCCTTGGCTTTGTACGACGAACTTTTGTCAATCAAGAATCAACGATCCCAAAAAGAGATAAAGCTTAAATCTGCGATATTTACAGGAACAGTCGTTGGCCTTATTTCCATAATCGGATTTTTAGGTATGCTTTAATAGGTGACTGGTACCAAAAAAGCCACTTATTATCCGTTTTTCCCTTAATTACTCTTTGTCTTAATATTTAAGAAAGCAAGTACATCAAATCGTCTTGGCTGATTTGTTTGGAAATATTTTCATCGGTATGAATAATGGAGTCAGCTACTGTTTGCTTTTTCTCCTTTAATTTCATGATTTTTTCTTCCAGAGTATCCAAGCAAATCATGCGATAGGCAATCACTTTCTTATCCTGTCCGATACGATAACAACGGTCAATAGCTTGATTTTCCACAGCGGGATTCCACCACGGATCTACGATATACACATAATCGGCGGCAGTAAGGTTGAGTCCCGTTCCTCCTGCTTTGAGACTAATGAGGAAAACTCGGGTTTCTTCATTATTCTGAAACTGATCCACAGCTTCTTTACGCATTTTCTGGTTGGTTTTCCCGTCCAAGTAGCTATGGGTAATATCCAGTTTGTCCAGTTCTTTCCGAATAAGACCTAGCATTCCCACAAATTGAGAGAAAATCAACAATTTGTGATGACCTGTTTTTTCTTCTATGTGACGAATAAGCTCTTTGATTTTGACCGAATCGTTCCCATAGTTTTCTTGATCGCTGAGTAACGCTGGTGAGTTGCATATTTGTCGCAGCTTCATGAGTGCTTGTAGTACGTGCAAACTAGACGACTCGAAGTTATTGTCTTCTATCAACCCGAGAATTTCATTTCTATATTGATTGCGATAGGCGTCATAGACTTTTCGTTGGGCTTTGTCCATTTGGCAGTAGATCACGTCTTCGGTTTTCTCTGGCAATTCTTGCGCTACATGCTCTTTGGTACGGCGCAAAATAAAAGGACTTATCATTTTACTTAATTCAGCCGCCACTTGCTGATTTCCATGTTTATCAATGGGTGAAGAATAGTTTTTCTTAAAGCTTTCAGCATTGATAAAAAGCCCGGGATTCACAAAAGACATTTGGGCAAATAAGTCAAAAGTATTATTTTCTATAGGCGTACCTGTCATGACTATCCGATTTTTGGCCTTTAGAATTACCGAGGCTTTAAATCGCTTGGAGGTTGGATTTTTAATTGCTTGAGATTCATCAAGGACAATATATCCAAACTCTCTTTTGCTGAGCAGTTTAGCATCTGAAACCAATAGACCGTAGGTAGTAATGACCAAATCATACTCACTCCAATCAGGATTTTTTTCTCTGTCGGATCCATAGTAGATGTGATATTTCAGTGATGGACAAAACTTGTTAATCTCGTTTTCCCAGTTGAACAACAAGCTAGTAGGAACGACTACCAAGTGGTTGGACATGCCTCTATCTACCAAGGATTTCAGAAAAGTAATCATTTGCAAGGTTTTCCCAAGCCCCATATCATCAGCCAATATTCCGCCCCAGCCAAACTCATGTAAGAAATGAAGCCAATTATAGCCATCGACCTGGTAGTCTCTCAAACTCGCATTGATTTCTGGTAAAGCATTTTCCTGAATCTTTTGGTATTGCTGAAGTTTCTGCTTTTTCTCAGCTATTTCCATTGCCAGTGCTGGGGTATTGAGCTCATCAAACAACTCATCGAGTACGTTGAAGCGGAGTTTGCTGATTTGAATATTGTCATTGTCGATTTTCCCAACTCTCAGATATTTTTCCAGTCTTTTCAGCCATTCTTCGGGTAAAACCGCGAGTTTACCATTGCCGAGTTTGATGAATTGTTCTTTAGCTAAAATCGATTTTCTTACGTCTTTGAGAGCCACTCTTTCATCACCCACCGTGATTTGTATCTCCAGATCAAACCAATCCTGCTCGCTAGATCCTGCAACTTGTATGTTGGGGGTATAAGGAGAAAATTGAAACTTTTTGAATTCATTAAAGCCATAAACTTCTATGTTCAAAGCTTTGGCTTTTTCCATCAATTTTAAAAACCAGTAATCTTCAATGAACTCGTCGAAATTTAAGCTTAAAAAGCTCTGATTGGTTCCATGAGCAAACTTCTCATGGAGACCTTTTACTTCTTCCAAAAATTCGCTCTCAGCTTCAAAGTCTCTATTATAAATATTTATATCATTCCCCATTTTAACCATCGGGTTGGTATGACTATCTAGAATATCAACATCCAACTCATCATACTCTACTCTCGGGATCAGCAATATGAATTTGTCCAACTCCTTGAGGTAAATACTTTTTTTCATAAACTGAAGATTATGTTTTTTCATACTCACGTCTTGCGGCAATTCTTTTATGGTTACTGAGTATTGGTTAGCGATTGGCTGTATGACTTGGTCAAAAAATGGATGAAACTGCGATTGATGAACCATCAATTGACCGTGTTTTCTGAAAGTCTGATAAAGTAGCTCTGCTTCGTTGATTTTTTTGAGAAGATATGTTGCTCCCTCAATCACATAAAGTAATGGATGTATCGCTTGAAGCACAACAAGCGGAACACCAATTGGATCATTCATAGATTTGACGCGAGGTGCCAAGCATACCATTTTGCCCTCACAGGTCACTTCCAAATGCACCTCTGACTGCAAGTGAAGCTCGTCTGTTTTAATCAGATCTTCTGGTTGAAACCTGACACTTCTGTACCGATGATCTATGTAATAAAGGCTGACTTGAAGTTGCTGTATTTTGGCAAGCAGTTCCTCTATTTGCTTAAGATTTTCTTGTAACACAAAATGCTCGACAGCTTCCTGTGTGTCTATTTTCCGGATTCGACCACTGTATTGTGTGGAAAATTGATAGGGTTCAGTATTACGACAAAGCTCAATGAGGTTGGCCTGTTCTGCCGAAACATCAAATTGATCGGATAAAGTCAGTTCTTTGTATTCCTTGAAGCCTGTTTTATAAAAGTCCCCATTGCTTTTCATTCTTGAGACAAATGGAGTAATGGTTAAAATCCCGTGATTGTTATTATGTGTCTGCTTCTCCAAATAAAAGAACAATTGACGATCATCTTTGGTGTCTTTTTTTTGAACGATCAATAAGCTTTCCTCCTTTTCACTTGCAGGTTTCGGCACCACTAAGTCAGACAGGTCTATGCCCTTTTCTGAGATCGGCAAAATGCCTCGGTATTCTGGATCTATTTTGATCGGATTATTTAAATCATCCTCATCATATCTGAAAATTTCACGACTCAACTCAAAATCCTCAACACCAAACTTTTGAGCAAATCTGGTGATCTCCTTTTCAAGATATTCAGGGTTTTTAAAAAGTAACGAATTGAAATAGCCATGTTTTACAATGAAGATAAGTGCTTTTAACTCCTGAACCGTCATTTCTTCTGTTTCCGAAGAAGGTGGTTTTGAGGTAATTTCTAGGAATTTAAAATCTTGACTAATCCTAAAGGTAACCAAAAGAGGCAGGTGTCTGCTTTGATTGTCATATACTTTAACTTCTACTGTATCCTTTGTAATGCCAAATAATTGACATAACCAGCTCCAGGTCTGCATAGCGCTGTGAAAGAAAGGAAAAACTGCGAAAGAGCTAAGATCAATGCCATTGGTTATATCTATGAGAATAGGATCGTGTTTTCCGTTCTTTTTAGGTTTTACTCTCGACTTTTTTTGAGGTTTATTGGCTTGCGCTTCAAAAGTAAGAGCAGCCGCAACAATGTGCTTACACGGACCACCCCAGTTATAAGGACAACTACAATAATAATCTGCCTCGTTGTTCTTTAGTTGCAGCCTACACTCATATATCCCACTGTCCCCTTGCACCTTGGCATTGAATGAAACTTCAAGGTTTTCAGATTTGTCATCCAGCTTATATACTCGTCCATCAGCATGTAACGCCTCAGCTTTTAAGATAACTGTAGGACCTGCGTACTCGTAAATAAATGCTCTTATCAATTCCATTAAACCAACAGCTAAACCGTAAAAAGCAGCAAAGCTAATGAAACAATAATCGATACTCAACCTAACTTTAACATTGAAAACTTAGGAAGCTTGACTCTTTTATGGGATATAATGTTTACTCAATAGTATAAAAAAGCTTTGTCTTGGTACAAGAATGTCCAAGACTGGTTTTTAGATTAAAAAATATTGAGCCAAGGATATCAATTCAACCGTTCTGTTTTCTTATAATACCTTAAAAGCAACCTACCACAATTTTACTTTTCGATTGAGTTTTTGAATTGGTGGGGAGTCATCAATTCCATTTTTTTAAATTGGCGGTTGAAGTAGCTGGCATTGTTAAAGCCGGCCTTGTACGCCACTTCTGAGATTCGGATATTCTTGTCCTCTTTTATCAATTTTTTCGAAAACTTGATTTTTTCCCCATTAATATAATCTATGGGAGAAACACCAAGCGTATTTTTAAACTGCTTATGAAAATGAGACGTACTCATGCATGCCTTTTGTGCCAATTGATCCACAGAAATATCCCGATTGGTTAAATTCTCTTTGATGTATTTGATAACCGTCCCTATCCTCGTATCATTAAAAACATCATTTGGATTGGCTAAAATCAATGATTTCGCCTTGGTCTGAAGTAACCGAACAATAAGCTCCTGTATCATTAAATCCAGCAAGACATCCTTTGAGGTATTGTCATAATTGGTGAAAGTATAGGTAAGCCTTTCTACAAGATGATTTACGTCTGTGTTATTGATGAGGTGAGTCGTCGATTCGTCCAAATTCCAATGATTGTTCTCATTTTCAATTGCCACGTTACGATTAAACTTGTCTACCACTTCTCCAATTTTTTGAGAATCAATTCCCAATGCCAGACATTGCGTCGGGGCATCTTTTGTGGCCAATGGAAAATCTATCACCATTTCTTTTTTAGTAGGCATCACTACTGATTCTCCTGGAAAAAAATCGAAAGACGGAATCCCTTCAATATGCATGACTTTCTTACCAGTGAGCATACTCGCTATTACTGGAAAGTCAAAAGTCAAGGATACTTTTTCGGCACATGTATGAGTTTCAAAAATATTGAGTTCGGCATACTCTGCACTATAGACCGTACGATTTTCTACCAGTGTGGTGAGTGCTCTTTGGCTTTTATGGTGATGAAGTAGTTGACTCATAAGGACATAATTCGAAAGATAAATATTGTCAAAATACCTGTGATAGATATGTGTTAGATAATGATAAATACGTTCAATAAATTAAAAATACTTTAAAATACCTTTATAAAATTATTAATAATTAAAAACACGTACACTTAAACGTGGTATAAATATTACTTACATAATTATCAATTTAAACATATTACTAATCCAAAAGAAACGCGAATGAGTTATTCAAAACCAAAATTCAAAGAAAAGTATGCCAACTTCATCAATGGGGAATTTGTAGCACCCGTAGGTGGAGAATATTTTGAGAATACCTCTCCTATCGACAACAGCTTGATTGCCAAGTATCCAAGATCGCAACAAGTAGACGTTGATAATGCACTCGATGCGGCAAATGCTGCAAAAGAAGCATGGGGAAATACTTCAGCTGCTCATCGAGCTTCGTTACTCAATAAAGTGGCGGATATTATCGAGGCAAATCTGGAAGAGTTTGCGCTGGTTGAAACCTGTGATAATGGGAAAGCCATTCGAGAAACACTCAATGCTGATGTACCGCTTGCGATAGATCATTGGCGCTACTTTGCTGCTTGCATTCGTGCCGAGGAAGGTACCGTAAGCGAACTTGATCAACACACTTTATCAATGAATATCAAGGAACCTCTTGGCGTTGTTGGTCAAATCATTCCATGGAATTTTCCATTATTAATGTTGTCATGGAAACTACCTCCAGCTTTGGCTACAGGTAACTGCGTGGTGCTAAAGCCTGCCGAGCAAACACCTTCGTCAGCCACTTTACTGATGGAAAAAATAGCTGATGTATTTCCTCCGGGAGTCGTCAATGTCATTCATGGTTTCGGCCCTGAAGCAGGTAAACCATTGGCCTCAAGCTCCAAAGTAAACAAAGTAGCTTTCACTGGAGAGACTACCACTGGGCAGCTGATTATGCAATACGCTTCCAAAAATCTAAATCCTGTAACAATGGAATTAGGCGGAAAGTCACCAAACATTTTCTTCAATAGCGTCATGGATGCAGATGATGCATATCTAGATAAAGCCATAGAAGGTGCCGTGCTATTTGCATTCAACCAGGGAGAGGTTTGTACGTGCCCTTCCAGAATTTTAGTGCAAGAAGATATCTATGATAAATTCATGGAAAAGGTCATCGAGAGAACCAATGCCATCATTCAGGACAATCCCTATGATACCAATACAATGATGGGCGCACAAGCCTCCAACGACCAATTTGAAAAGATTCAATCATATTTTAAAATTGGAAAAGAAGAGGGTGCCAAGGTACTTACTGGAGGTGAAGCGAATAAGCTTTCGGGTGATTTGGCCAACGGCTTTTACATCAAGCCAACCTTACTCGAAGGTCACAATAAAATGAGGGTGTTTCAGGAGGAGATTTTTGGCCCTGTGGCTTGTGTTACCAAATTTAAAGATGAAGCAGAAGCGATTGAGATTGCCAATGACACACTTTATGGGTTGGGCGCTGGTGTTTGGACACGCGATGCACATCAACTGTATCAAATCCCTCGCGCCATCAAAGCGGGTCGCGTATGGGTGAACTGCTATCACGCGTATCCAGCGCACGCTCCATTTGGAGGATACAAAAAATCTGGCTTTGGCCGTGAAAATCACTTGATGATGATGAATTACTACCGACAAACCAAAAACATGTTAATCTCTTATGATAAAAACAAGTTAGGATTCTTTTAAAATTTGGTTCATGCATTTTAAGGCTGGATTAGTATTAATCCAGCCTTTTTTACTTTAAACTTAAATTATGACAAGAGTAGAAATAACCGACAAGGCATCCGAAATAGTGAGGCAATTGAAAGCCAAGCATGGAGAATTGATTTTCCACCAAAGTGGTGGATGCTGTGATGGATCATCCCCTATGATTTTTGAGAAGGAGGATATGTACCTGGATGAAAGCGATATTCATCTGGGTGATGTCGAAGGCATTCCTTTTTATATGAATAAAGACCAATACGAGTATTGGAAACATACGCACCTGACCATTGACATTACACAAGGAAGAGGCGGGAGTTTTTCTCTAGAGATTCCATTAGGCCTTCGATTTATTATACACTCACGACTATTGAACGAAGCAGAACAATCCTTTTTCAAATCAAATTAGACAAAGAAGACGCAGAAAATGGACACCAAACTAAAAGCCCTTGAATTGAAGAATTATTGACTTTTTGGTCATCACCTAAATAGAAATTGTAAGTGCTTCATTAAAGCTCGATCTTCCTTTCGATACTGGGACATTGCGGCTGTACTTTTTTGTGATGGATCAGCTCAAAAAACCTGTAGAAAAATAACAGTGTGATCAGCTCTTCTCTAAACACTCGAAACACATATAGAAAATCATCTCAAGTCTCCCCTATTGGCACTTAATATTTTCCTTTGACGAAGAATACTTTAGTTTCGTACTTCCATATATATGAGCCTAAAGCTTTGAATGAATTGCTGCTCGTAGATTTGAAAATAGCTCCTAAATTTTGGAAAATATGAAAAACTGCTTTTACGCTTTCGCTTGTTTATCGCTGCTATTCGCATGCCAGAAAAACGCGTCAAATGACCGATTAGATACAAATGAAGTTATAAAAATAGATGAAGACATGTTGCTTTTCCATGTAAAAGCCATGTCCCACGATTCTCTTGAAGGTAGATACTTTGGAACCGAAGGAAATTACAAAACCCAACGATTTATAGCGCAACAGTTTGATTCTCTTGGTATTGCGCCAGCATTTCCCTCAGGAAGTATTCAAAAATATCCTTACACTTTTCAAGGTGAGGCTCGACAAAAGATGTATCCCATCGCAAACCCAACGAAAGACTTTAGCAACGTGCCCGATACCACTGTAATCGGAGGAAATGTAGTAACCATGATCGAGGGAGAAATGAAACAAGCCATTGTCATTACTGGTCACTTCGATCATCTAGGCGTAAAAGATGGTGAGATTTTTAACGGAGCTGATGACAATGCTTCGGGAGCAGCCGCATTATTCACCATTGCTAATTATTTCAAAAATAAGTCCCCCAAGCACTCCTTGGTTTTTGCAGCGGTGGATGCAGAGGAAGTTGGTTACTTAGGTAGCAAGTATTTTATAGAAAACCTTCCATTTCCGATCGAAAATATTGTGTTAAACATTAATATGGATATGATCTCCCATAATAACTCATCAGAACTTGTTGCGTCGGGCTTGTACCATTATCCACAGCTAAAGCAACCTTTGGACGACTTGAAACAGACTAACATCAAACTTCTGTATGGTCACGACGATCCTAATAATGCCACGCAGGACGACTGGACTTTTTCATCAGATCACCGAATATTCCACGAAAAACAAATCCCCTTTATTTATTTTGGGGTGGAAGATCATGAAGATTACCATCAGCCAAGTGACACCTATGAAAATATCAATGAAGCCTTTTATGCCGATGCTGTACGGTTAATTATTGAAGCTATCGAAGGATATGACACTTTTTTAGCCAAGCAAAAAGACTAGTCAAAGGGGGTATTTATTTCTTAATACTCGAATGCCAGCAATGACTAAAGCTTAGTTTCCATGTTTATGCTCATTCCCGAGATCATTTTGTGAATTTTATCAAACAATGAAGGGACGAAAACCGTCATTGAATTTGAGAGCTGATTTCATTTTTGGAATTCAGGTATTTTAAAAAAAAGACCTAAAGCGAACAAAATTTTAAAAGCAAATTGATACGCTGGCAGGTATCTTTGCAAAGTGCAAATTACTAAAGTGATAGCCAACAATATTTCAACCAAGCAATGAACAATACGAAAACTACCAATACGCTGTTATTGATAATAGTGATCCCACTGATTTTCTATATTTTAAAAACACTGTCTTTCATATTCGTACCGCTTATCTCCTCCATGTTTATTGCCTTGCTACTGCTCCCACTCATGCGATGGCTCAGTAATAAAAATGTACCTAAAGCTGCCAGTATTTTTATTGTACTTCTGATTATTATTGGCAGTTTAAAATTAGGTGGAGAGCTTATTAAGCTAACTAGCAATGAGATCTTGTCCGCCGATAGTTCTTTTTTTGAAAAAGCGGAGTTGAAGTTGGTTTCCCTGATTGCAGGAATTGAAAGCTTTTTCGGAATAGAGCGATTGCAAGGTGAAAATGTGATAGGCTACTATTTACAAAGCAGTAATCTCTTGACAAATTTTGGCCCTACCCTAAGCTTCGTTCAGCAAACCATATCAGCAACTTTGATGGCCATATTTTTTGTGGTATTACTTCTTTCTGAGTCGATCAATTTTGAAAAGTTGATGAATACCACCCTTTTCAAACAAAAGTATGCCTCAGTAAAAACATTCATGAAAATTGAAAAAGACCTTCTCAAATTTGTCAAGGTTAAATTTTTTGTAAGCTTGCTTACTGGAATCGGATTCAGTTTGGCATGCGTGCTCTTCGATGTAAGCTTTCCTATATTTTGGGGGCTATTTGCATTTTTAATCAACTTCATACAAATGATTGGGTCGATCATTTCTGTTGCTTTTTTATCACTTTTTGCCTTTGTTGAGATCGAACCGACAGGTACTTTATTGTTCTTCATTTTAACAATCACCGCAGTTCAAGTGGTATTTGGGGGTATTCTAGAACCCATTCTTATGGGAAAAACCTTCTCAGTAAATATTATAACCGTTTTAGTCATGCTCATGCTATGGGGTTATATATGGGGTGTACCAGGATTAATAATGTCAATTCCTCTAACAGTAGTTATCAAAATAATTCTGGAGCAGTTCCCTAATACTAAAGTGATCGCTGAGCTGATGTCGGGCAATACCCCGGCGATCATACGCGTTCGCCGAAAAAGAAATTTATCGCAATAGTTCGCTACAAGAGCATTACTTGCTTGTATAAAATCAATTTTGAACTTCGAAAGTTGAAAGAAAGCTCAAATACAAGACGTTAAGTTTTGTGACTGTTAAGTTCTTTTAAAAGAAAAAGCAGCTTATCTTTCATCAAAAAAGAAGCAATGATATTAGGAGTTTCAGGTTGGTTAGGTAAAAAAATAGGAATAAAAGAAAGCTATGTTAGAATTGCTTTTGTGATTAGTGTTTTGTTCTTAGGCGTAGGTATTGGCATTTACTTGATCTTGTGGGTCATAAAGCTCCTCTCCAAATAACCACAAAATTCGTAATGCCTCAGTCTGATTAATAAAGCCGTGAAATCAGCATTAAAATCGTCTTTACGAAATAAGAACCGATTAAAATAAGGTTTTTATTGAAGTAATCTCATCTCTCCAGCAGATTGCTTCTATTTTTCAAGCTTTTCAAGCTTAAAAAATATCGCAATGACGCTAGAACAAGTACTTCACAATCGAACTTAGATAAAGAATCCCATTCAATAAATCTTTCACTATGAACAAAACATTGGTCGAATGATCAGGTTATTATGCTTTAATCTAGAAATCATATTTTATTTCATAACATGAACAAACCTTCAATTTCTCTTTTGATACTAATTTCGGCAGTTTTCATCACCTCTTGCAACAACCCAAAAGGACGGGCAGTTGAAACATCAGAAGCTCAGGAAGTTGCTACAACGACTTCTTCTTTCAATTTTGCTTTACTCCCAGACCAATCGACCATCTCATGGATTGGGAGTAAGCCTACGGGACAGCATGATGGTACCATTCCGGTTTCAACAGGATCTTTTGCTATTGATGGTGATAAATTAGTCGGCGGTAGCTTCACCTTAGATATGAACGGAGTGGAGGTTAACGACCTTGAAAAAGGAAGTAAAGGCTATGAAAAATTAAAAAAGCACTTAAAGTCTGATGACTTCTTTGGAACTGATACGTATCCGATTGCAAAATTTGAAATTACTGCAGTAACGCCTTTTGACAAAAGCATCATTAAAGACAAGGAAGAGTTTAAAACAGCATATACTCCAGCAACGGCAAGTGAATATGTAGTAAACAACCCTACACACAATATCAGTGGGAACTTAACGATGAAGGGTGTAACCAAAAATATCACCTTTCCTGCAGCAGTTACAATTTCTGAAAGCAACCTGTCTGCATTAGCAAAATTCAATATAGATAGAACAGACTGGAATCTTACTTATGGTGATGAGTCAAGTGCGGTAGACAAAGCAAAAGATAAGTTTATATATAATACAGTGAATATTGCCTTAGAAGTGTCTGCTTCGGGTACCACGATGTGAGCCAAATCTCTCCTTAAAGTAAACCTTCATTACTTTAAGGAGATTCTTTCGCTTGAATATTAACAAGACATTATCACTCTTGCCTTCTGAGTTTCAGGAGCAGGAATGTTTTTGAACCTGAAAAGCAATCATGATATAAAAGGGAAGGAAAAGAACAATATAAAATTCAAAACCATCTTTTCCTTCTCATGTACATACCAAGGAAAAGGGCTACCGATACCATTACGCCTACAATGAGTGGATAGCCCCACTTGGAATCCAACTCGGGCATATAATGAAAGTTCATACCGTACACTCCTGCCAAAAATGTCAACGGAATGAAAATCGCAGATACTACAGTGAGGGTCTTCATTACCCTATTCATCTCATTATTCTGATTAGACTGGTGCAAATCCATCAAGTCGCGTAACATCTCTCGTGAAGTTTCAAAAGCAGTCACGAGGTAAGCAATCTGATCCGCCACATCTTGAAAGTAATTCACTGAAGAATCTTGAATGAAATGATCAGCTTCTACACGCATTTTACTCAATGCATCCCGCATAGGTAAGGTGTATTTTCTCAATAGATTGACTTCTTTTTTTATATCAATCACTTGCTGCATTACATCGTAAGTAGGATCCTCTAAGGAGATAGATTCGAGTTTTTCTATCTTCTCCCGAAGCTTTTCCATAATTTTTACATAGTGTTTGACTATGGAATCGAGGATGTTATAAAACAAAAAATCTTCACCGTACTTTCTTATCATACCTACACCTAGTGCAATTTTCTTTCTCAAACCTTCAAAATCATCGCCAGGAATACCTTCCTGAAAGGTAATAAGCAATCCTTTGTACATAACAATACTTAGATGCTCCTTTACCATAAGACTTGCACCCTCACTGAAGCTCAACATTTTGGTTGTAAAAAAAAGATGTTTACCAAACAATTCGAATTTAGGCAACTGCTCTACATTCAGGATGTCTTCCTCTATGAGGTGATGAATATTAAAAAGTGAGACCGAGTCGCTCACAAAGTCTTTTTGTGTGACCTCCACATCGATCCAGTTTACATAGTCTTCTTTTAATCTTGCTGACACATCTTGTGGCCTAAGTCCTTTTTTTGATTGATGGTTAGCTTCGTTGTATTGTATTAGTGTGAGCAACGTATTAGGGTATATTGATTAGGCAATTTTTAAAAATAATTCGAATAATTTCAAATGCCACGATGAGAAAAGGAACCTTCTGTTTTTTACAACAAAACTCTTTTGGACAAATAGGTAACATGGGACAAAAGAAATGTTTTTTCGCATTACCTAGCGTTTTTGAATTCTCGAAAGTAAACAACCCGTTTCTGCATTTTCTGATTCAATGCAAGAGTTGATAAACTAATCGGTAGTGAACCTTGCTTGAAGTTCAATTTTTCAGATGGTCATTGATTTTATTTTTCAATCAAATGACTTGATATTAAAACGGCGATACTACCCGAATATGATCAATAAGAAAGGAAGTCCAAAATGCCCAAGAGTAATAAATTAGCTCAATCAATCCCATTTGAAAACTGTCTATTTTTAATATCTCTAAAGTGTATGCGCCTCTTAGAATAGAAAATTTAGTAAGTTTCGAGGCTCGGTTTGGGACGATAAGCCAGTTAAAAAACAAAAGCCAGTTTAACTGGCTTTTGTCTGTATTCATAATGTCTAATGCTTATGGTGTGGCTTAGACAATTTCTACTAATTCGATATCGAATATCAAATCTTTCCCCGCTAAAGGATGATTCGCATCAATTTTGATGGTTTCTTCGGTAACATCCTGCACTATTACATGCTGCTGCTGTCCTTCGGGAGTCGTCGCAACCAATGTCTGACCTACTTCTGGTTTCATATCTTCAGGCAAGTCACCTCTACTTACTTCCTGTATTAATTGATCGTTATAATCACCATAAGCCTCATCTTTTGGAATAGTCACTGACTTTTTTTCCTCTATTTCCATGCCGATAACTGCATCATTGAATCCTTTAATCATCTGCCCTTGATCTATGACAAACTGTAATGGATCTCTTTCTAAAGAAGAATCGAAAACTTGACCACTTGCTAATTTACCCGTGTAATGAACCTTTACGGTATCATTTGATTTTGCTACGCTCATTGTCGTTTTTACTTTGTTCAAAATTCAATTAAGCTTACAAATGTAAGCCTTATTACCGAAAATGCTTTCAACGAGCAATTATTCCCTTGTATCGACAAGATTTACGGTTTAATCTAACAAGGCAAGGATGAGAATAATTTTTCAATAGCTTTGTAACCTCAATCTCAGCTTAAAATTGAACAACCAAATTAGAAAGTACATTTAAATGTCAGATCAAAAAAGAAAAAACATCGCCAGAGTCTTGGACGTAGCTGTGGTTGTGGTGTTCCTTATCACAATTTTCATATTCTAGTCGTTAGTTACTCGCCAGTATTAATCAGTGAGGGTTTTTAAAGCCGTCATTTTCCTTACTTCATAAAAAAGCCAGATCTAAATATTAATATTTAGATCTGGCTTTTTTGATGACCAACTGGCCAGCTACTTAACAGATTATTGTGCGATTACCCTTTCACGGATTTGAATACCATAGGCTTCACCTACCAATATATAAATGCCGCTTTGTATATTGGGCATAACAAACGAGTGCTGCCCCAGCTCTAGTTCTATCTCAATTTGAAAAGAATTTCTACCTGCAAGGTCGAAGAGTTGTAATTCAACTCGCCCATCCGACACAGGAAGTCCCACTATTTTCACTCTGCTACCCGACCTAGCGCTGTTTGGCATGATCTTAATCTTACTTGCACTAAGGTCTGAAGCATCTATGGTCTTGATATCAAAGTATTCGAATTTTCCATCGTAATCGGTTTGCTTCAATCGGTAGTATACCAAGCCATCATTGTTTATGTAATCATGGTAAGAATAAGCAATGGGTGACTGGCTGTTTCCTGCGCCATTAATTTTGGCGATCACCGAAAACTCCGCTCCGCTGACTGCACGCTCCAATTCATAAAAATCATTATTCAACTCCGTCTGAGATACCCATTGGATCTCTACATAAGTTTCTTTTTTAACTAAATCGAAACTCGATAATTGAATAGGTAATACTTCGTTACCTGTTCCGGTTAAAGCATCTCCACCTCCAGAACCCTCAGGAGTACACTGCGCACCACAACAATTGTTTAAACAATTATTATCTTTAGGTGTACCTTCGAGGACTATAGTAGGACTTGTAGGAATACCATTCGGTACGTAGATCGTCCCTCCCTCTTCAATCGTAAAATTATTATCCGCTAAATCATTCACTAAGGTTGTGGCCTGAATAACAGCACCTGGTTCTACATTAACAGTTGAGCTAGCACCGTTACTGTTGAAAGTTGCTGTGCCTCCAACAGCAAGCCCACCTCCAATATTAATATCACCACCACCGGTAGTAAAATCACCGGTTACTTTCACGACTCCATCCGCATCAATAGTTCCATTTCCTTGACTATCTAAATTCCCACCAATATTGATTTCACCATCAAGAAATTGTAGGTCAGCATTTTTTCCACTAGTAAAATCTCCAGTCGTGGTAAACACACCTCCCCCTGTAACTGTAAAGGTTCTATTGTTATCGATAAGAAAACTACCATTAATTGTCAGATTGCCGCCTGCACCAATAGTTAGATCGCCATTTCCCTGCTCAAGATTACCATTCACCACGCAGGTAGTTGTAATAGTGCCAGTGAAAGATCCTCCACCCGATGGCGGACATTGCCCAAAAACCTCGCTACTAAAGAACAGTACGAGAAAACCGAAAAAAAATTTACTGAATTTGAACATGGCAGTATTCGTATATATCGAAATGAAATGTAAAGGAACCGATTTTTAAGTTTAATTTGAAAGACAATTATATGATTGTGGTCATATTTTCGGTAAATCTTTCTATTGCTTAGATTGATCTATTCTTTAATCATCAAAGATATCCATCACATGGTCTGCTATTACATTGAGTATTAGTGAATTTCCTCTAGTTATACTTTACCTATACAAATGTGCAAACACTTAAAATACAGAAGGTTAACTCTCAGATGATTATAATTAGTTGTTTTTATAACATCACGTCTGTACGATTGTTTAAATCAAAAGGTATTTGTATGCAAATTTGTATCATGACAAAAGTCAAGATCAGCGATCTCAAAGCGCTACTTTAATCTGCCGGAATCCAAGAAATAACGAGGGAACATTCAATAAAATCATCCGCAAAGATGTTTCATTGAACATAGAAAAATGCAATTCACAAAACGTCGTAATCCAAGTGAGAACCTTCTCTAGTAGATAGTAGAATCAAATAGTTTAAAGAGGGTTGATGGATGAGCGCTTAAATTTCGAGCTATCGCTATTCGTTTTACTATTATTAGCAAAACCAACACATTTTGGTTGTATGAAATTATTATTGAGAAATAATCATCCTTTTTCGTATCTCAAGACCATAGGCTTCCCCTATCAAAATGTAAACTCCGCTGTTCACATTAGGTACCACAAAGGCATTTTGACCGAAATCTGGTCTTATTTCAATATTAAAGGAATTTTTACCTGAAAGATCAACAAGCTGCAGTCGTATCGACTCATCCAAAATAGGAAGACCTGCTATTTTGATTTTATTGCCCGACTGAGCCCTGTTTGGCATTATCTGGATCCTTCGTACCGAGATACCTGATGCGTCAAAAGCTTTTACATCAAAGTATTCGTACTCACCATCATAATCGGTTTGCTTCAACCGGTAATAAACCAAGCCAACTATACTGCTATAGTCTTGGTAGGAATATGAAATTGGCGTACGGCTTGTTCCCGCGCCTTCAAGCCGGGCAATCACAGAAAATTCCGCACCACTAACAGCACGCTCCAATTCATAAAAGTCATTATTAAGCTCGGTCTGAGAAACCCATTGAATTTCTACATAAGTATCCCTAGCAATAACATCAAAGCTGGATAGCTCGATAGGTAATGTTTCATTTCCCGTGTCACTTAAATCGGTTCCACCAGTATTGCAATTTGTACCACAGCAATTATTTGTACAATCTGCATCTGGAGGTGTTCCTACAAGAGTAACCGTAGCTGGAATTCCATTTTCGACATATATTGTACCTCCATCTACGGAAACAGGTGTTGTGCCTGTTAAAGTTCCGGCTGAAAGCACCCCAGTTATAGTTGCGGTTTTTCCTGAAGTCAGATCAACGGTACCCACTACGGAAAGTCCACCCGAAACAGTCAAAGTACTTTGGCCGCCAAGTGTAAAATCACCACCTACTTTTACAATTCCATTAGCTCCTATATCTCCATTTCCTTCATTTGTAAAATTTCCCGAAACATCCAAAATTCCGTTAACAGTAATTCTACCGCCTCCATTAGTTATCCGGAAATCACCAATGACTGTCAAGCTAGCTCCAGCGGCGATCGTTAAATTTTTATTAGTTAGTAAAAGTTCAACTTGGGGGCCAGTTACAGTTACAACACAATCAGTCGTAAGTGTAACCGTGGCACTTATGGTACCTCCACTAGTCGGAATTTCAGCGGGACATTGACCAAACACCTCGCTACTAATAAGCAATAAAATGAAACCTAAAAAAAATGCGCCTAACCTTCCCATAATCGAATGAATCTTAAAGTGTAGTAATGTACGCTTTTTAAACATCTACTAGAGAGTATAACTCACTGGTTTACAGCATTTTCGACGAACCGTAATATTTCTTAGATTGACTAATTATATCCTAATGAACGCTTAGCGCTTCCTTTAAATAGCCAGTCAAAAGACAATGGTTCGTTCTCATAGAACTCATTATTTATTAAACACTTAGCGCTATTTTTGAATAAATCAATGTGAGTAAAAACCTAAAGATGCCCTTTAGGCAGAGATAAAGGTGTAGGCTGGCCTATTTTGACCTGTCGATGGTGTATTGTACTAATTGATACAAGGATGTTTTATAGGAAGAGTCAGGTAGCGATGATAAAGCTTCTTTGGCCTTGTCATGGTATTTGTTCATTACTTCAATGGCGTAAGAAATACCACCAGAGGATTTTACGTAGCTTATGACCTCAGCAACCGCCTTATCATCTTTTTCTCCTTTTTTTATCAACCGCATGATGCGCTTTTTCTCCGATCTCTCGCTGTGATTCAGGGCATATATAAGCGGAAGGGTCATTTTTTTCTCTTTAATATCGATCCCTGTAGGCTTGCCTATGGCGTAAGTTCCGTAATCAAAAA
This sequence comes from Cyclobacteriaceae bacterium, assembly GCA_040218415.1. Classification (GTDB taxonomy): domain Bacteria; phylum Bacteroidota; class Bacteroidia; order Cytophagales; family Cyclobacteriaceae; genus JAVJRN01. The sequence goes on along the minus strand of JAVJRN010000081.1, from coordinate 84,817 downwards.
GGTCGTCTTTTATTTGAAAGGCCATCCCTACATTTCGACCAAATTCCGTCATCTTAGCAACTACTGCACTATCGGCTCCTGCTGAAGTGGCACCTACTCTACAACAAGCAGTGATTAAGCTGGCTGTTTTTTGCTGAATTATCTCATAATACACCGCTTCAGTAATATCGAGTTTTCGAGCCTTTTCCATTTGGAGCAGTTCTCCTTCGCTCATTTCTTTCACAGCCAAGGATACAATTTTCAGAAGGTCATAGTCGTCATTTTCCAAGGACAATAATAACCCTCTGGAAAGCAAAAAGTCACCGACCAATACGGCAATTTTATTCTTCCATAAAGCATTGATTGAAAAGAACCCTCGGCGATAATGGGAATCGTCTACCACGTCATCGTGCACCAAAGTGGCGGTGTGTAGTAATTCTATAAGTGCTGCACCTCGATAAGTGCATTCCTGAATCCCACTTGTTGCGCCAGCACTTAGAAATACGAAAAGTGGCCTCATTTGCTTTCCCTTCCTACGAACGATATAATTCGTGATTTTATCGAGAAGCATGACATTACTCTTCATTGAACCACGAAATTTCTTTTCGAAATCACGCATTTCTATTGCGACAGGTGATTGGATATCGTTAAGATTTAGGCTCATGGAATTTCAATGCACAATATTAGTCCTAAGATTTTTCATAACAAACCTCATTACAGTTAGTAGAGGCTATTTGTTCATTATGAGGTATTTCTATTAGATTTAGTATTGAATGTGTTCAACAATTTCTTTCCATTTATATGACTGAAGTCAATTATCACCTTATTGATGTCTTTACCAATATTAGGTTTGGCGGCAACCCTTTGGCAATATTTCCCGATGCTAGAGCCATAAAGGAAGATTTCCTTCAAAAAATCACTCAAGAATTAAATCTATCAGAAACGGTATTTCTTTATCCACCCGACAAAAATGAGCACTGGTCGATGCGGATTTTCACTCCGGGCAAAGAACTTCAAACGGCAGGTCATCCCACCATAGGCGCAGCATTTTATCTTTCCAGAGAAATAATTCAATCAAATAAGAAGAGACAAACAATTTCACTCAATCAAAAAGTGGGTTTAATTAACGTGGACATTACCTATAAAAATGATAACGTTCCATTTATCAACATGCATCAGCCACTCCCCACTTTCGGCGCTACCCACGAGGATAAAAAAGCATTAATTGCCAACATGTTATCCATCAGCACTACTGAGATCGACAACTTGCCTATACAAGAAGTGAGTTGCGGCAACAACACACTACTTATTCCATTGAAAGGAATCGAAGTTCTTGAAAAGATTAAATTCAACATGACCCATTGGGAAAAACTTTGTCAGGAAATTAATGACATATTAATTTATCCCTTTACCACTCATGGAGTCATAGAATGTGGTGTACAAGGCCGCATGTTTGCACCTCACCTTGGGATTGTGGAAGATCCGGCAACTGGTTCAGCCAATGGACCATTGGCGGCTTATCTAAGTCATTATGACTTGGTAAAAATGCCGACCATAAGTTTTCAAGGCTATGAAATGGGAAGACCAAGCCAAATACACCTAGATGTAACGAAAAATGGTCAAAGTTTTACCTCTATAAACGTTGGCGGTCATTGTGTTTATGTCGGTAAAGGAGCAATTTATTTAGATTAAGAATAAAATTATCTGCTATTTTGCGATCCAATAATTGGTTGAATGAGTCGAAAGAAGGTAAAATATCCAGAAATTATTCCTAGGACACAGCAGTGGCCAATTGTTCAACTTGCGAAACACAGAAAAGAATTTATTGAAGAGGTTACGGATGAAACCTTCAAAAACCTTCAGCAAATTACCAGAGGAAGGTCATTGAGGGAAGAACTCGAAATGACTGTGTATCGCGAAAAACTTAGAGTAAAAACCAATCCATGGCGTGTCGATCCTCAAGACGATAAAACCTTTTGGGCGAGTATTCAAAAAAGATTACTAGACAGTCATCAGCTCCCCGTCATTGAATCAAAGGCCATTGAAGAGACGATACTCAGGCAAATTATTCACAGATATGCAGACGAAATAGCGGGTAGCTTCAAGAGAAACTCTTACAGTTTTGCTAAAAAATTCACCACATTTGGCTTTGCTCGCTTGCTGAATGCGGCTCGCGTCAAAGGATTTACGTCCTTATTTAGCCGCCAACTAGACCTTGACGACAAGATACACATTGAAGGTCAGCCGGAGCATATTCGAAAACTCGCAAAAATTGGCACGGTGGTCATGGTTCCCACTCATTTCAGCAACCTTGATTCCATTCTTATTGGCTGGGTTATTCAATTTTTAGGGCTTCCTGCATTCATTTATGGGGCTGGCCTCAACCTTTTTAACCTTAAAATATTCGCCTATTTCATGAATAGCTTAGGCGCTTACAAGGTAGACCGAAGAAAGAAAAATCCAGTGTATTTAGAAGCGCTCAAGACTTATTCAAGTCTCGCCCTACGAAAAGGCTGCCATAGTTTATTTTTCCCGGGCGGAACACGATCACGGTCAGGTCATATCGAAAAAGCCTTGAAACTGGGACTTTTAGGAACCACAATTGAAGCGCAAAGAATTTCCTATCAAGAAGAAACAGAAGGAAAACCTGCCAAGAAAATTTTTATCGTTCCTGTTGTTTTAAACTATCATTTCACGCTGGAAGCACCTTCACTGATCAACGATCACTTGAAAGCTACAGGTCAGGAAAGGTATTATAAGGAAAACGACGAGTTTACTACCACGTATAGAATCGCCACTTTTTTGTTCAAGTTTTTCACCAAAGGATCTGATATATCGGTCAGCATTGGAAAGGGCATGGATATTTTGGGTAACTACGTCAATGACGAGGGCGTAAGTTTGGATGCTAATGGCAATCAAATTGACCCAAGAGATTATTTCGTGAGCAACGGGAAAATAAATTATGACAAACAAAGAGAGCAAGAATATGTCAGAATCCTTGCCAAGCGAATTGTAGAGGAATTTCATAAATACAACAGGGTTTTTTCCAGTCACTTGGTTGCTTTTACGGCTTTTAAAATGCTGCAACGAAAAAACCCAAAACTTGACCTTTACAGCCTTCTAAGACTTCATGATGACGACCTAGAAATCGATTATTGGGAGTTTAAAAAAGCATACAAAAAGCTGCGAAAACGCTTAATGAAGCTACACAGCAAACAAAAAGTAGAGATTGCAGGTCACATGCATTACAAAGCTGATGAAAGCATAGAACTTGGCATCAATAACGTAGGCATGTACCACGCCCAGCGCCCATTAATAAAAAGTAAGGACGGAAATAAAATCATCGTTCAGGATATGAATACGCTATATTATTATCATAATAGAATGGATGGCTATGAACTCGAAAAACACCTCTAAAAAACCCGTTGGTGTTGTAGGAGCTGGAAGCTTCGGCACGGCTATGGCCAATATTCTTGCTGAAAATAACCAGTCGGTATTTCTTTACTCACACCGACCTGAGCGCGCCAAAGCTATCGCAGAAACGCGAACAAGCAGTGGTCAACAACTTCAGAGCAACATCCAGGTATCCAATAGTTTTGAAGAAATAGCCACGAACTGTGAAGTAATATTTCCAATGGTTCCTTCCGCCAACTTTCGATCAATGATCAGAGGATTGAGCCCTTACCTGAAGCCTTATCATATTTTGATACACGGTACGAAAGGTTTTGACTTAAACGTGTCTGACCCCTCGAAAATCGACGCTCAAAATCCACTTTCTCGTGATCATGTACGCACCATGAGCGAGGTGATCTTAGAAGAAAGTTCTGTAGTGCGAGTTGGTTGTCTTGCGGGCCCCAATCTAGCCAAGGAAATAAGTGAAAGGAAACCCGCAGCAACCGTAGTTGCCAGCCACTTTGATGAAGTTATTCGTATTGGACAGAATCTTCTTAGAAACGATCGTTTCTTGATTTATGGAAGCAATGACCTGATAGGAATCGAACTTTGCGGCATTCTTAAAAACATAATCGCCGTAGGAGCAGGAACCATCGCGGGACTGAAACTTGGCGACAATGCTAGAGCTTTATTTATCAGCAGAGGTTTGGTCGAGATGGTGCATATCGGAAAAGCACTTGGAGGCAATGCACAAGCATTTTTAGGATTAGCAGGAGTGGGTGACCTTATTGCCACTAGCGCAAGTAGTCTGAGTAGAAACTACTCCGTCGGATTTAGACTTGCTCAGGGTGAGGATATCTCCAATATTATTGATTCTATGGAGGAAATTGCTGAGGGAGTGAAAACCATAGATATCATCAATGATCTTTCTAAAACTTACAAGGTAAGGTGTCCTATCACTGAGACTTTGTATAAGATTATTAATAAAGAAATGACTGTAGGAGACGCTCATAAATATCTGATGAAATTCCCATTCAGAGCGGAAATTGACTTTATTTGATCAGTAAAAAAGGCTTCTATTTTCATCTCAAATGAAAATCTTATTATCACCAACCCATGTGAAGAGTAAGATTTGTGATCATTCAAAGGCTACATACTTTTTTTCATAGCCCTCACTCTTTGAATAAGTGGTGGATGTGAATAATGCACAAAAACGTAAGCCGGATGCGGGGTTAAATTTGAAAGATGATCGCTACTCAACTTTTTTAGTGCGTCGATGAGTGGCTGACCACCATAAGTTTTGGTCGCATAAGCATCCGCTTCGTATTCATTTTTCCGGCTCAGCACATTAGTAAGTAGGCCAATAATATGGCTTAACGGGGAATACAGAATACCAAAGGCGAGTATGTTTAAATGAATCGCAGAGATCTCTCCACCCATCGCCCAGCTCACTTCACTGTTTAAAATCATTTTCGAAAGCAGGAAAAGGGTAAATCCAATACTCAAAACACTGATGACCACCCCTTGAATAATATGTTTTTTCTTGTAATGCCCCACTTCATGAGCAAAAACGGCGGTAAGTTCCTCCACCGTGTGTTTGGCTATGAGTGTATCATAAAGCACAACTTTCTTTTGTTTGCCAAACCCTGAAAAGAAAGCGTTCCCTTTGCTTGACCTTTTTGAACCATCTATCACGAAGATGTTTTTTAATGGGAATTTTACCTTATCCGCATAATTTTGAATCGCGTTTTTCAGCTCGCCTTCTTCCATGGGCACTAATTTATTGAAGAGTGGCAGTAGCACGGTAGCATAAAACATGTTGGTAAAAAGCATGAATACAGAGATGACCAGCCAGAAATAAATCCAGAAACCACTACCCAGAATCATAATTAAGTAAATCAGGACAGACAAAAGAAGCCCACCTATGATGATCGTCAGTAGGTAGCCTTTTAGCTTGTCTACCAAGTATGTTTTAATGGTTGTTTTATTGAATCCATATTTTTCCTCGATAACAAACGTGCTGTAAATCGAAAAAGGAGTGCCTATCAAGTCCGACAAGATGAACAATACGCCAAAAAAAAGTAAGGTAGTCACTGGCTCAAAGGGCGAAAAAGTTCTCAACCAGCTATCCAATTCGCCGAACCAACCGAAATAAATGGCACAAAAAGTTAAAACAAAACTAAATGTCGCGCTCCACAAGCTGAAACGACCACTTTCACGATGATATGCTTGAGATTTGGCATACTTCTCTTCATCGTAAATTCCCTCCAACTCATTAGGGATTTTTGATTTGGCACTTTTTGAATTCAGAAAAGCGAGTACTCTTTCTAAAATAAAATCTGCAGTAATAATGGCAAGAAGCGCAATGAAGATGGTTTTTTCAGAAATCATGTTGCGAAGTTAATATTTCCTCGCTTTGATCTCTGCTAAAAAATAAAAGGAACAGGGCATCTCAATTCACGGACATTCTTCGGTGGCTTTCTTGGATCTGCAAGGCTGAATGCGTAAGAAATTGAAATTTCATGTGCACCGCCACTTCCAATACCCAAGTCGGATATGGTGTAATCAAAACTATAACCTATGGTCACATCGTTTTTAGTAACCCCAAGCATAAAAATGACAGATTCTGCGTTTTTAGTATTTTCCAGACCACCTATAGGTAAGCCTCGATACCACGTGCCTATTAAAATAGGTTCTAAAGTGAAATATAATCCTAAGTCGAGTTGTTTAAAATCGCCTTGTTGCTTGTAGTTAAATGAAGGTGTCATACTTCTTTCTTTGCCCTTTTCAGGGCTAGAAGCACGAGCGCTCATTTCTGAAAACAATATTTTATATCCCCCGTGAAGGGAGAATTTTTTGGGTAAAGGAGAATCCCCACCAGAGATCGATTGATTGGGCTCAGTTACGTGATGTAAAGCCGAGCCAAGCCAAATTTTATCGGAAAAAAGTATACCTCCAAAAGACAAATCAAAAAATCTTGCATTTAGACCTGTATTGAAAACTTCGGAAGAAACTGGCCTTACAAGCCCATTCTGATCGAACTGATCACCAAAAGTCAGTTGATCAAAATTAATATCTCGAAAATAATAGGAAGCTTCCACCCCAGGTCGAAATGTCCATTTGTAATTAAGTCCTACCTGATAAGCGTACTGCAAACCGATATTTGTTGATTGGAGACCAGCTATACCTTCTCTGTCTGTATTTAGAATAATTCCTGCAGAACTATATAAATCTTCCCAGTTGTAACCGGCATAAAAAGAGTATGTCTCAAAATTGGCATCAATATTTGGCCACTGATTTCTGTAGTTTATCCCTATTTGTCCCCTTTGATTTAGTCCAACTAGTGCTGGATTTAAGAACATTGGGGCGGCATAATACTGTGAGAATTGTGGGTCTTGTGCCTTTGCTGCTTGCCATTGAAGGGACAAGCCAAGCACCATTATCAATTGAATAATCGATAAAAGTTTTAGGTCTTTTTTATATAATAATGTCTTTTTCAAATAAGATAAAGTACAATTCATAAGCAAAGATGCTAAACTACGTAATGTAACGATAAGTCTTGCGTTGATATTTTATGTTAATTTGCTAGTGTTATGAAACTAAGGACATTTCCTACCTAGGTTACCCTTTTATATGTCAAAATTGAGTAGAATATTTATTTATATCGGAGTTACGCTCCTGATTGGTGTAAATTCTTCCCTTGGGCAGGATATTACGAAAACAAACTGGTACTTCGGTAATTCAGCTTTGAATTTACTTTTCGATAAAAGTGGACGAACGGCTGTTTTAGAAACAAACCAAAAGACACCTTTTTCCAAAAATGGATCGGTCGTTATCAACGATCAGTTTACAGGTAATCTTTTGTTTTATACCGATGGTCGAACTATTTACGATGGTAGTCATCGGCTACTCCCGAGTATAGTTTCGGGCAGCACGCTATCAGCCGACACTAGTTACAACCAACCAGTGGTAGTTGCTCCCAACCCAGCAAACAACAACGAATATTTCCTGTTTACGAATAGCCAAAATGAACTTCAATATTCTATTATTGATGTTTCAGCAGCCGGGAATTCAACGGTTGGTGAGTTTCCTCTGGGCGAAATTACTTCTTACAACTTACCTACAGGTCTCCCCGGACAATCCGAAGGCATGAAAGTATTGCCGACTGGAGATGGTCGGTTTTTCGTTATTTCGCAAGATCCCAATGACTTTAGCTTTAATATCATTGAAATTGCCAATGGAGGCTTTACCAACTATAATGAGGATGTGATCCCGGGCACACTTCCTGATTTCGAAGTGGTTCAAATGGCGTTCAATGCAGATTTTTCACAATTGGCATTAGCTCCAAAAGAGAACAATAGAAATATTCTGATCTTTGACGTAAATCTGGATATCAGTTTGGATACCGCCCAATTGTTGACTTTTAATAGGCAAGTACTGAACACGGCGGTTACTGATGGTACAGGCACTGCAATTTATGATTTGGAATGGTCCCCGAATGGAACAAAGCTTTTCTTCTCAAAAACAACAACTACCGCCCGCTTGGGTGGGGTATACCAAGTAGATTTTTCTGATTCGGTCACCGTTCCTCTACCTGTTCGTCCTATAATGAGCTTCGAAGTAGCCAGAAGTTATGGATTGGAAAAAGGCATTGATAATACCATTTATCACTTGTACCAATTGACCGCAGGAAGTCCTTATTCTCTCGGACGAATTGATAGTCCAGATAGTGTTGGAGTAAAAACTTTCTACGATAGTATAGCATTTGAAGGGGACTTTCAAGCAAAACAATTTCCTCAGTTCAGTCTACCTAGCTTTTCTGGATTTTCTCGTGTCGAATTTACTTTTCGAGACAGTTGTCAAAATCAAGCCACCAAATTTTTTCCTGATGTATACCCTGAACCAAAAAATTACTTCTGGAATTTTGGAGATGGAAACTTCTCAACCAATGCCGCACCAATTCATACCTATGAAAGTGCAGGGCCTTATTTCGTAATCTTAATCGCTGAGCTTAATGGTTCGTTAGGAACTCGTCGCAATCCCGTAGAGATCTTTGCTTCAGATACTACCTTAAATCTTGGAAACGACACCACCATTTGTGTTGATGAAATACTTATTCTAGATGCCGGAGAGGGCTCTCGATATTTGTGGAATACAGGATCGAGTGAACAAACTTTGGAAGTTGACACAGCGGGTACGTATTGGGTAGAGGTTGTCGGTAATGATGGATGTACATCGTACGATGAAATAGCCGTTACAGAATATGGGGCTTCAAGACAGTTTGGGGCTAAGTGGTATTTTGGCGAAAATGCTGGATTCGATTTTCTTAATGGCGATCCTGTAGCTATTACAGACGAAAACCTGATGGCTTCTCCCGAAGGTTGTGCCTCTGTGTCGGACATCAACGGTCAGTTGGTCTTCTATACCAACGGATCGACCATTTGGAATAGAGACCATGAAGTAATGCTCAACGGTACAGATATAGGAGGAGACAGCACCTCCACTCAAGCAGCCTTGATCATTCCCTTTCAGGATGATAACACACTTTTTTATGTCTTTACTACCGAGCAAGTTTATGGCGATTTTAGTTTTCGTCTAAAATACTCTATTGTCGACATGAAATTTGATTCCGCTTACGGAAAGGTGATTCTAAAAGATTACACTCTTCTTGAAAGTAGTACTGAAAGAATTACGGCTACAGGTTTTACTGGAAACCCATATCTATTAGTCCACGAATACGGTAATCCACATTTCAGAAGTTATTTGATCAATGATAGCGGTATCGGTGCTGCTCAACATACGGGCATTGGTAAACCTCATCGATTTCAAAATGAATCAGAAGCTTCGGGATATACTCGATTCAGTCCTGGCGGGCAATCATTGGCGATGCTGATCCCTGGTGACACTAATTATGTAGAAATATTTGATTATGATTTTGCAACAGGTGCCGTAGGTAATCCGAGACTCATAGATATTGAAGAATATGGAGGTGCGCGTGCTTATGGGCTGGAATACTCAAGTGATGGGCAGAAGCTATACATTACTACCAATGGCACTTCATCAAAACTTATTCAATATGATTTGGATAGTCTGTTCTCAGAAGATCCTGTCTCCGATATTTCAGCGACAAAATATGATGGATATCCTGTGGCGGCTGGAAACTATGGGGCACTGCAAAGAGGAGCCAATAATGTGATCTATTTGGCTGTGGACAATGCAACTAGCGTCGGTGAAATTGCTTCACCAACTGGTGACGATGACCAAGCAGGTTTTTCCGAAAGCGGGATTGACATTAATCCTGATGGTATAGGCCGACGGTCAAGGCTAGGACTTCCTAACTTTTCGTTGGATGCGGCGAATCAAGGACAAACACCATCAATCGAAACTACAGTTGGCTGTGTTGGCTTGACGACCGTTTTTTCAGGAGTAGGAAGAGACAGTAGCATTGAAGAATATGAATGGTCCTTTGGAGATGGCTTTGGGGATACAGGCCAAGATGTAGCGCATGTTTACAGATCTCCAGGTGAATATTTCGTGACATTGACGCTCACCAATCGCTGTGATACTGCTATGATTTTAAGAGATACTGTGGATGTCTTTTCCATTCCAGAATCGCCAATGGTTAATGACACTTCTATTTGTGAGGGACAAGTTACTTTGGCCGCATGGGATGTTGACAGAGATGATTTAAGATATTACTGGTCTACAGGAGATACCACAAGAACAGTCACCTTGACTTCTGATATTTTTGAAAATATTACCGTATTGCAACTGGATGTCGCGATTATCAACGCCGATGGATGTAGTTCTGATACGGTATCCATCGCAGTAGGTGATGGATTTGGAGTAATAGAATTAGGAGAGAATCAGATTCTCTGCCAGAGATCTGCAGGCCCAACATTAACAGCAGACGTACCAGGACCTGCTTACACATGGTACGCAAATGATGTTCAAGTAGGCACGAGTCAATCTCAAACCGTAAATACCAATCAAGCGGGTACGTTTATGTACAGAGTGGAGGTCTACAACTCGGTCACCGGTTGCCTAGAAAGTGATAGTGTAGAAATAGAAGTACAACCGCAACCTTTACTCAGTCAAAATAATATTGTGCAGCCTGATTGTGGCATTGCTAATGGCGAATTTGAAGTTTTAATTGAGTCGCAAGGTAACTTCACGTATCGACTGGATGGGCCAACCTCGTTAGGTCCTTTCAATTTTGATGGTCCAGGGTCGCCAACGCCATTTACAGGATTAGCCGCAGGAAGCTATGTCACCACAGTCACCAATAATATCACAGGTTGTGTAAACACAGAAGTTTTCCAGCTTGAAAATGATGCGCCTTTTAACATAGACGCTACCGCTGAAAATGATTGTTTTTATACAGGAGCCATCTCCGTCAATTTCCAAAACTTGGTTGGCTCGCGCGTGGACTTGGACGTTTTCAACCGAGATGGCGAAAACGTTTATAGCCGTATTGCAGAACCTGTTTCACGTGGTTTAGTCATCAGCGATCTCGATACAGGTTTATATTATGTACAAGTGCGAGAAGCCAACCCACCATTTTGTATACAAACGGACACGGTGAGGCTCATTGTTGCTGACGAGTGTTTTAGAAGAATTCAAGCACCAAATGCTTTCACGCCAGGGGATCAAAATGGATTGAACGACGGCTGGTCAATCATTGCGAATGAGTTTATCGGAGAATTTGAGATTTTTATTTACAACAGATGGGGACGTGTTATTTACTATTCTCAGGATCCTAATTTCCAATGGGATGGACAGGTTGAAAACAAACCTATTGGACCAGGAGTTTTTGCTTACAAAATCGTATTTTCAAGTCTGCGAGAGCCTGAAAGAGGAATGATGGCTCAGTATGGCTCTGTGACTGTTGTTAGATAATAGAATAGAAATGAATTCATTTCAAGATATTTATAATAAAATTTTTGGTAATAAATCCACTCCGATTAATCATCAGGAGGTGCTCGTACGATCAGAGCAATTTTATAGTGATTATGGTCATTGGAAGAACTCCTTTCAGCGAAAAGATAGGATTCAGTCCATCCGAGACTCACGCGAGTTGAAGCTTAAACGGATTATTGGTGAGCCCGATGTTCATATTCTAAATACCACTACCTCCTCGGGAATCGCTATTTCGTGCAAAGATCAAATAGACATCAGTGAAGCCCAATACCTCCTCGAATGGTTTAAAGATGAAATACTCAAATTAACATATAAGAAAGCAAATGCTGATATATCGATGATAGCGCGTGATGAATACGTCGAAACGATAGAAAAGTATTACTTAAAACCAATTATTGACACAGAGCCTCCCTATGATCAACAATATGGTAATGTCTTAATTGAATTAAATTACGTTGATAATCAACCCAGCTTCTTAAAAATACTTGCCAATAATTATATGGATCGAAGCTATAAGAAAGCTTCTCCATTTGATGAACTGGCTGAATATTTGCTTGACACAAAGTCGTAAAAAATAAAACGATGAAAAATACAAAATACACTTTTATTCTACTCACGGTAATTATGATTGCCGGACTTTTTTCTTTTAAATCAGTCAGCGAACCTCAAAGTTTTCTTCCTACCAAACTAAAAATTACCGTTTTAGATGGTTTGGGCAATGCTAACGAGGGTGCTATAGTAACGCTTTATAAAAACGAAGAGGACTATAGACAATCAGAAAATGCGGTTGTGAAAGAAATAACTGATAATAAAGGTAGGGTCAAGTTTACCGACCTCAAGCCAATTGCATATTTCATTGACGCTCGTAATGGTGATATGAACAACAATGGAGAAGGAGTAAAAACAGCTCCTTTGCTGGAAGGCAGAGTAAATAAAGTCAATACAGTTATAGAATAACATAACTGATGAAAGGAAGGCATATATGGCTTCTAGCCCTATTGATAGTGGTCTTTAGCTCTCAAAAAAATCGAATTGAGTATACTAATTCATTTAAAAGACCAGGATCAAGCCTTCCAATTCAAGAAAAAATTGATCTAAGATCATCCTACTGGGAAGCCATGCTCGCCAATCCTAAAACAGGAAAGGTACCCAAAAATATTGCATCAAAAGAGCTTCGATTTGCAGAAAGATTACCCACTGTAAAGCAGCTATCTAAATCCTCAGAAGGTCGATTATCACAACAAGAATGGGCATCACAAGGCCCTTTCAATGTTGGAGGTAGAACTCGTGGCATAGCTTTAGACATAAGAAATGAAAGTGTTATCGTTGCTGGAGGTGTTTCAGGAAGTATATGGAAATCCTTGAATGAAGGGCGGTCATGGCAGAAAATGTCACCACCTTCTATTCGCAACAGCATAAGTTGTTTAACACAGGATACTCGACCAGGAAAGGAAGATATCTGGTATTTTGGAACTGGAGAGCTTTTGGGAAATTCCGCTAGATCTTTGGGTGCCCCTTACCGAGGAGACGGCTTATACAAGTCGCTCAATAGTGGTGATACTTGGCTCCCCTTAGGAAATACCAACGCTGCTAGTCCCGAGCGATTCTCTAATCAGTTTCAATATTCATGGGAAATAATCGTCAATAAACTAAGAACCGATATTGATCAAGTTTTTTTGGCGGCTTATGGAGCCATTTTAAAATCAAATGATGGAGGTGAAAACTGGGAGTTGGTGCTCGGAGAAAAATTGTTCGACTTACCTGACACTGCCAACCTCAATTCATCAATATCTCCTTTTTACACAAATATCCGTCAAATGGAAAAAGGATATTTGATAGCTACACTTTCCAGTGCTACTTCTAACAATGCTGAATTATACCGGAATGCCGGGATCTATTTCTCTGAAACCGGTGAACAATGGCACGCTATTCAAGACGAAAGTTTCCCCGAATACCATGAGCGAACAGTGATTGGTGTAGACAATACCAATGATATCTTGTATTTTTATACTCAAGGCGATGATGAAAATGTCACCCTCTTCAAATACGAATTAACCTCCTTATCTAATGGAATTCCTTCTGGCAATTGGGAAGATCTTTCGCAAAATCTTCCTCCAACATCGGAAGGCGTAGATGGTCTCAACACACAGTTTGGTTACAACATGCTGATCGAGGTTCACCCCGAAAATCCACAAACCATCTATCTAGGTGCTACCAATTTATTTCGATCCAATGACGGTTTTTCAACCCCAAATAATTACGACTGGATCGGCGGATATCAATCTTCAAGTGCGAGATATCCTGGACATCACCCTGACCAACATAAAATAATATTTTATCCTTCTAATCCGAGAATTATGCTCACCGCAAATGATGGAGGAGTATTCAAAACACAAAATAATTTACAGGATAGTATAAGATGGAACACGCTAAATAACGGCTACCTCACTTCGCAGTTCTTCACCATTCATCAGCAGAAAAAGTCTAACGACCATCGCATATCTGGAGGCTTGCAAGACAATGGCACCTATCTGAAATCTTCCTCGACCACTTCCTCTGCGTGGACAAGAATAGTCGGTGGTGATGGTGGATATGGCGCACTCACCGCTTTTGATGATTTGATCTACGGTTCATTCCAAAATGGCCAAGTCTATCGCTTTAATCTAACCGAAAACTCCAGTCTTCGCGCATTTACTAGAGTTGACCCTTTGAATGGTGGCGAAACTGAAGGGCAAGAGTATCTTTTCATCAACCCATGGACACTAGACCCAAACAATGAAAACATCATGTATCTATTGGGTGGAGATGTTGTTTGGCGAAATTTGAACCTCATTCAAATTCCTTGGGGTTCACAAAAGAAAACAACGGTCAACTGGGAGAGAATAAATGGCTCTGAGTTTACTTATGGATTGTATACGGCAATAGCCAAAGCGCATTCTGAAGATATTTTATATGCGGCTTACACGGCCAAATCACCTGGAATCTTAAAAATAACCAACGCTTCAAGACCAAATAATTATGCAACAACAAGAATAGAACCTTCCATATTTCCTGCCGGAGGACATATTTCTTGCGTTGCAGTCAACCCGACAAATGCTAACGAACTCTTGGTAATCTTTTCCAACTACGAAGTGCCATCCATCTTTTACAGCGTAGATGGTGGAGAGTCTTTCCTAGATGTAAGTGGCAATATGGAGCAATACGCGAATGGAACTGGAAACGGCCCTAGTATCCGGTGGTTGGAAATAATCCCCACCGCCTCCACAGCTATCGCCAATACAAAATATTTTATCGGCACCAGTACAGGCTTGTATTCAACCACCTCTCCCCTCACGTCAGAAACAGTCTGGGCCAAAGAAGCAGAAGAGCTTATAGGAAATGCCGTTATCACTATGCTCGACTATAGAATGGCAGATGGAAGGCTACTGGCAGCTACTCACGGAAGTGGCATATTCTCCACTTTCATTGACAATTTCCAGCCTGATCAATCTAGCGTTCCTCAAAACCTTACAGTTAAAGCGTTCCCAAACCCTTTTAGATCGTCAATAAATATTGAGTTCACCTTACCTGAAGATGATTTTATCAAAATCGAAATCTACGATCGCGCAGGGCGTTTCATTCGAGATATTCTCTGGGGATATCAGTTTTCAGGCACGAACATCGCCAAATGGGATGGCACCAACACCGCTGGATTAACGGTAGATCAAGGGTTATATTTTTGTAAAATAATATCCTCGAAGAATGAGAAAACCCAGCGATTATTATTCCTTCCTTAGGTCGAGCTAAACCTTAAAAGTGATCAATGCCAAACCATAAGCGCCAACCAAAAACCAAAATTTATAATTGACAAGATTGGGAAGAATACCCAACTCCATAAGCACCAAGCTTAATACCAACACAACTGAAATTATTCTCAAAACACTTTTAGTACTATTTCTCATTTAGCTTTTTTTTGTAAAGTTAATACGACCAGTGTGTTGTCAATAATTTTTAAGATTTTTGTTGAAAAAATTCATGGCGACCATAGGTACCGACATAGCATTCGCGAAAAAACTGCTTCTTAATGATCAAGTCATCGGCTTACCCACAGAAACAGTCTATGGACTAGCTGGCAATGCGCTTCATGAAAAATCAATTGCTAAGATTTTCAGTGTTAAAAACAGACCTTCATTCGATCCACTGATCGCACACGTTGATACTTTAGACAAGGTACATTCCATCGTAGAGAAATTCCCCTTACCCCTACAAAAACTGGCCGCACACTTCTGGCCGGGTCCGCTTACTTTGCTATTGCCCAAAAAATCTCATGTCCCTTTTTTATTAACCTCAGGATTAAAAAAAGTAGCTGTTAGAATTCCCAATCATCCTTTAGCACTTGAATTATTGGGTAGCATCGATTTCCCGTTAGCCGCTCCTAGTGCCAATCCCTTTGGTTACGTATCACCTACCACGGCGAAGCATGTCAACGATCAATTGGGTGAAAAAATACCCTATATTCTCAACGGAGGTAATTGTGAAGTAGGTTTAGAATCGACCATTGTCGGCTTTGAAGACGGTCAGGTGGTTATTCATCGACTTGGCGGTATAAGTTTGGAAGAAATAGAAAAAATTATTGGCCCTGTAAAAAGGGATATTAATGAAAGCTCGAATCCTAAAGCTCCTGGAATGCTTAAAGCTCATTATTCACCCACCAAAAAACTATTGATCGGTAATATCGAAGATCTGATGAACGCTCAAAAAAATAATGATTATGGCATTATTAGTTTTAAACAATCCTTTTTATCGAGTAATCCGGAAAGGGAATTTGTATTATCGGCAAGTGGAGACATGCATGAAGCAGCTGCCAACCTATTCAGCGCTTTAAGAAAATTGGATGATTTAGATATAGATCTGATATTGACAGAATTAGTGCCTGAAAATGGGCTAGGCCTAGCCATAAATGACCGATTGAAAAGAGCTGCGGTATCATAGTCAAAACCCCATCTTTTAGTTAACTTAGCGCCGCTAAAATTGAAAAAATCACTTCGCTAACGCTAATATTTTAGCTGAATCAACGGCTAAAAAGCAAAATTTAAATGAATACCGCATATGAAAACTATTGACGATTTTAATTTCAGAAATAGAAAAGCATTGATCAGAGTGGATTTTAACGTTCCATTGAATGATCAA
This sequence comes from Cyclobacteriaceae bacterium, assembly GCA_040218415.1. Taxonomy (GTDB): domain Bacteria; phylum Bacteroidota; class Bacteroidia; order Cytophagales; family Cyclobacteriaceae; genus JAVJRN01. The sequence goes on along the minus strand of JAVJRN010000081.1, from coordinate 68,356 downwards.
CACGAAATAACTGACGAAACCAGAATTAATGCTGCCATACCTACCATCAAAAAAATAATTGATGAAGGTGGAGCGGTGATTTTGATGAGTCACTTAGGAAGACCAAAAACGGGACCAGAGAACAAATTCTCTCTATCGCATATCGTCGATTCCCTTACAGAAAAACTAGGAGTAACAGTGCAGTTCGCTAACGATTGTATTGGCGATGAAGCCTCAGATAAAGCTGCCAAATTGGGTAATGGAGATGTGCTACTTTTGGAAAACGTTCGTTTCTACAAAGAAGAGACGGCAGGTGATGAAGAATTTGCGAAAAAACTAGCCTCATTAGGCGACATTTACGTGAATGATGCATTTGGAACCGCACATAGAGCGCACGCATCTACAACTATCGCTGCTAAGTTTTTCGCAGATAAATGTTGTGGATATGTTATGTCTCAGGAATTGGAGAATGCTAAAAAAATCCTTGAAAAAGCGGACAAACCTTTTACAGCAATCATGGGCGGAGCAAAAGTTTCTGACAAAATATTAATCATAGAAAGATTGTTGGGTATAGCTGACAACATCATCATTGGTGGTGGCATGTCTTATACTTTTTCAAAGGCCGAAGGTGGAAAGATTGGAAAATCGCTTCTTGAAGAAGATAAGATTCCTTTAACCAAGGAGTTGAGAGAAAAAGCCAAGGCTGCTGGGGTCAATTTGATTCTTCCGGTGGATACGGTAATTGCTGATGATTTCAATAAGGACGCTAATAAAAAAACAGTAAACGCTGGTGAGATACCAGACGATTGGCAAGGTTTGGATATCGGACCTGAAACGGTCAAACTTTTTAGCGAAACGATTGAAAAGTCTAAAACAATTTTATGGAACGGCCCAATGGGCGTTTTTGAATTTCCAGCTTTTGCAATTGGAACAGAAGCCATCGCTGAATCTGTGGTGAAAGCTACAGTAGCCGGTGGTTTCTCGCTAATTGGTGGCGGAGATTCTGCTTCAGCGGTAAACAATCTAGGTTATGGAGACAAGGTATCTTTCGTCTCTACTGGTGGTGGTGCTCTTCTTGAGTACATGGAGGGCAAAACTTTACCAGGAGTTGCCGCACTAGAAGAATGATCATTAACTAGTTTAAAACAAACTATTATATGCCCTTAGTCTCATTGATTAAGGGCATATTTATTTTTTGATCATAAATACTCCTTGACTGGGAATGATGGCATCTTCATCGATCAATATCCTAATAGCCTCATTGATCGTCTCTGGCAAATAAGCCTTCAATATTTGTTTTAGCTGTTCGGTGTTTTTGGGTGACTTCAAAAGCTCCTTTTTGATCAATTCGATGGGCAGGTCGGATGTCTTCTTTTTCCTTTTCAAGCAAACGTCACATATTCCGCAAGGCTCTGTGTTTAGTTCATCGAAGTAATTCTGAATTACTTCCGTTCTACAGGTATTTTTGTTGGTAACGTATCGCTCTACAGACGCCAGTTTTTCTAATGCTACTTTTTTCCTCCACTTCAATCGAGTAACATCTATGGGTAAATTATTTGAATCGTATCTAGGAGTTAAAAAAGTAATTAAGGGTTTGTCAGTCACAGGTTGATAATCCACGATATCGGCATCATGCAAAAACTTCAAATGTTGCTTAATTTCTTTGACAGATCTTTTCGTGACTTGCGCAATGGCCTGCTCATCAATGTTCAAATAGTTGCTAAATAATTCCCCGCCATAAAGCCTGAGCAAGGTTTTGATGGTAAAGTCAAGATTTTGATGAGATACTTGAAACTTATATAATTCCGTCTGCTCTTGGGTGATGAGTAGTTTTGACTTTAATCTCGTTGCTTCATTTTGAAGTATCAACCCCTCCTCCTCTAATTTTTTCAATGCATAAAAGGTTTCTAGTGTCGGCAGGTTGAAATTTTGGACAAAAGCCTCATAGTCAAAAGGAAAACTGGTTAACTGAGCGCTACCAACAGCTAGTTTATAAAAATTGGCAAGTGCTTGATACGTACGTTTGATAAAATCAACCTCTACTATCGATTTCTCCACCCACTTTCGTAATTCAATAACATCCGAAGGATCAAACAAGGCCACAGCATAAGCCTTTCGTTCGTCACGTCCTGCTCTTCCTGCCTCTTGATAATACGCCTCCAATGAGTTTGGCAAGTCCATATGAATGACCGTTCGTACATCTGGCTTGTCTATTCCCATACCAAAGGCATTGGTAGATACAATAACTCTTATTTTATTATTTATCCAAGCTTCTTGGCGTTTACTTCGCTCGTCATTGGTAAGCCCTGCGTGATAATAATTAACCGAGATTTTGTCAGATTTGAGCAAGTCTGCCACTTCACGGGTTCTTTTTCTGCTCCTAACATAAACCACACTCGTTCCTGGTACCTTTTTCAAAATATCCAAAAGCTTGGCTTCTTTTTGTTCCGTTTCAAAAACAGAATACGAAAGATTAAGCCTTGCGAAGCTTTTCTGAAAAATTTTCGGATTGATAAGGCCTAGTTTTTCCGCAATGTCTTTCGTTACGGTGTTAGTTGCAGAAGCTGTCAAAGCGACGACTTTTTGAATTTGCAAAAAATCTATGAATTCCTTGATCTCTAAATAAGGAGGTCTAAAATCATAGCCCCATTGTGAGATACAATGCGCCTCATCGATAGCAAGCATTGACACAGTCATCCGCTCTGATCTCGCTAAAAAAAGCTCTGTTTTCAACCTTTCTGGAGAGACATAAAGAAATTTAACCTCTCCATAGACACAATTATCCAAGGTGATATCAATTTCCCTTTTGGACATGCCGGCGAATAATGCTTCGGCTTTTATTCCCTTGCTTTTCAGTTGATGCACCTGATCTTTCATCAACGCAATCAATGGAGAAACTACAATACAAATACCTTCGAGACTCATGGCAGGTACTTGAAAGCACACTGACTTACCTCCTCCAGTAGGCAAAAGGGCAATCGTGGGGTGATTATCGAGTACAGATTGTATGATTTCTTCCTGTAACGGTCTGAAATGGCTGTGCCCCCAGTACTTCTTTAATATGTCATGAATCTCAGACACACTTACCAGACAATAGGTTCCTTATTTAAAAAAGCGCTTATCCCTTTTTTACAATCTGTAGTCGCTCGCGCAGTAGCGTTAGTCTCCGAGGCTAACTCCATGGCTTTGTCTAGCGAAAGATTTTGAACCGATTTGATTAGCTCTTTAGTTAGCTTCATTGATTCTCCTGAATTATTTTCGATAAGACTATGGGCTAGATTTTCTACCCTTTCAAAGAGGTTCTCTGCGGTGCATACCTCATGTATAAGCCCAATTTTTTCTGCTTTTGAGGCACTTATCAATTCCCCTGAAAGCAATAATTCGGAGGCCCTGGACTCTCCTATTTTCCTAATTAGAAAAACAAGAACCATGGCAGGAACAAAACCAATTTTCACTTCTGTATAGCCAAATTTCGCTTCCTCCGCGGCGTATATGAAATCACAAACTGTGGCTAATCCACAACCACCCGCCAAAGCATGGCCTTGCACTTTTGCAATCACAGGTTTTGGAAAATGATAAATCAGTTCAAAAAGCTCACGTAAGTGATTGGAGTCTTGGAGGTTTTCTTCATAGGTGTTTCGCTGAAGATCTTGTAGGTAGGCTAGATCTGCTCCAGCACAAAAGGCCTTCCCCTCTGCCTGAATAATGACCACTTTCACCTTATCGCTTATAGCTGATTCTTTCAGTGCATTTTTTAGTTCCGACACTAGATCCGGATGTAATGCATTTCTCTTTTCCGGCCGATTCAGAGTGATATAAGCCTTTTTGTCTATAATTTCAAATCTTGAATATTCCATAATACGCTATTGCAAAACACCAAATTACAGATAATTAACATCACTTTTTGCTGTATTTTAGCCTATCTATGAAATTCATTGGTATAAACATATTGCTGATTTTAGTGCTACAAGCAGAAGCACAAATTTCCTTCGAGGAAGTTCAACAAGCTGCTGGCATTTCTGATCAAAGATTTAACTATGGATGTTACCTAGGCGACTACAACAATGATGGTTTCGACGATCTTTTTATTACACGTCGCACAGGGGAAGTTGGCAACAGTCTTTACCGAAACAATGGTAACGGCACATTTACTGAAGTGAGTTCCATCTTATCCAATACCTCTAAGCACTCAAGTACAGCTGTTTGGTTTGATTATAATAACGATGGCTGGCAAGACTTAATGATCGCGAACAATGTGCAAGAAGGACATGTGCTACTTAGGAATAATAGAGACCATACTTTCAGCGATGTAACTGAATCTGCCGGCGTTGGTGGCGTCAAAAAAGAAACTAAATCGGTGAATGCCGCAGATCTAAATAATGACGGATGGCTTGATCTTTACCTCAATAACTTTGGGGAAGACAATGAACTTTATATTAACAATCAGGATGGATCCTTTACTGAATCCGTAAAAATAGCAGGCGCCAATCATAAAGGTCGGGCAATGGGTGTAGTGATATTTGACTATGACAATGATACAGATCAGGATATCTTCTTGACTTTTGATGGTCAACCCTTTGTGCTCTATGAAAATAATGGGTTGGCTCAGTTCATCGACGTTTCTTTAAGAACGAAAACAAACCTCACAGGATTCGGAATGGGCGTGGATATTGCCGATATCAATCATGACGGATTTATGGATTTGTATATCACAAATCTTAAGGAAAATTTCTTAATCGTATCGAATGGAGATTTGACTTTTACAGAAAATGCCGTGGCGGCCGGAGCAGCCGATATTGGTATGGGTTGGGGTTGTAACTTCGTTGATGTAAACAATGACGGCTATCCTGAAATATATGTTACCAATGAATATGGTTTTTCTCCTGAAGAAAATGTACTGTATATCAATTCTGGAGATCAAAAATTTCAAAGGCTTGAACAAGAATCCATCGAAAGTCCCTACAGTGGATTTGGATCAGCGATCAGCGATTTCAACCATGATGGCAAGCAGGATATTTTTATTTCTAATTCAAATTACGGTCATCAGATTCTTCAAAACAAATCACTCACTGGGAATTGGGTTAAAATTAAACTTTTAGATAAAACCTCCAACTGGCATGCTATTGGTGCAAAAGTGCAACTCTCCACAGATACAGGAGAACTCTATGATCAATCTACCGCCGGAAGTGGACATGCGAGTCAAAGCAGTAATGTTTTCCATTTTGGCCTGAATGAATCTACATCAGCGAAAAACATTGTCATTACTTGGCCCGATGGAGCAAAACAAAATATAGACAAGCTTGAAGCGAATGAAATGTATTTAGTCGTCAAAGGTCAAAACACTGTAGTTTTTGAAGCTGAAAATTATCAGTCACATTTCGCTCAAATACCCCTTTCAAAACCTCTTACCTTTGATCTAAGGGCAAATAGAGAAACAAGACTCTACCCAAACCCCGCTAATGACGTCATAACCACCCGCACTTCGCAGGCCAATTTAACGCTCGTTGACAATGCAGGAAAAGGGATAAATATCAATTCTGTAAATGAAAGCCATACAATTTTCAATGTTTCAACACTTCCTGAAGGCATTTATTACCTAAAGGTCGATAATCAGTGGGAAAGGCTGCTTATTCAGCGTTGATATTCGAAATAGCCATCCATGTAAAGGCTGTGTATATTAATATTGGGATGCGCCTTCTCCAATTTGGTTTTATGCCAAGATTTCAGATTTGCTCCTAATAAAATCGTGGTGGGTTTGATCTTTGGGTCAATTGCTTGAAATTCATTCATGTAAATCAAATCGAATGCTATAGAGTCAGTCAATGCATAAGCAGCTGTTGGTTCATAAAACAAAATACGTTTTCCTTTCCAGATAAACAGTTTTCCTAAATCAGAAGAAGTCAAAAAAGAAGAGTTTTCCATCATGCTCCAATCATCCTTCACCGGTGACAAATGACTTGCCAATCGGTTCGGATTAATCTGAAAACCAATACGTTCCGACTCTTCATCCGACCACTTATCGATGACTAATTTTGATTGATTACCTTGTATAATATCGAATGCTATATGATCCCTGATCTCATAAAATACAAGCCTTTCTTGATCCAATGATTCATTCACAATTATGAACCATTTGATATTGAAAATAACCAACAACAACAGACCGAAGGTGAGCTTTTGAAACACCCCTTGTGAAAGCCCAAGTGCAACAAATAGTAGTGTCCCATAAACCAACCAAGTATCCACCGCATCAAAATATAACCAATCGATAATTGGCCTTGGCAATTGCTGAAGAAGCTGAATAGATTCGTTCAAAACCCAAACTACCCATGTGAGCACGTCTCCTAAGAATGCCGCAACAAAAGGAATAAAAACTGATAAAATAAGCATAAGTATTCCCAAAACAAGCATCACCATTGCAGCGGGAATAACTATTAAATTGGAAATCAAGAAGTAGGTAGGGAACTGATGAAAATAATAGATCGTCAACGGAAAAGTGGCGACCTGCGCTGCGAGAGAAACGCAGGTGATTGACCATAAATACGACATGACCTTTGAGCCAAAGTAGAATTGGCGATAAAATAGCGGATGAAAAAAAACAATTCCAAAAACAGCAATAAATGACAGTTGAAAACCTACCGAGTAAATATGATTGGGATTGATAAGTATCAGTATGAATGCTGCAAGCCCGAGAGAGTTATAGATATTTGATTTTCGTCCAGTGTGCTCGCTCAGTAAGATAATGGTAAACATAAGCGAAGCTCTCAGTACAGAAGGAGTAAATCCTGTGACTAAAGCGTACATCCAAATCGCTGTGACTGTTAATCCAACAAATAGCCAAGTGCCAAACCTCACTCTTTTAATAAAGGAAAATAGGATGACAATAATTTGATAAACGATACCTACATGCAAGCCGGACACGGCCAAAACATGCATAGCTCCTGCGGAGGAATATGCGGTTTTTAACTCATTGTCGAGGTAATCTTTGATTCCAATAATTAAAGCGAGCAGCACCGATTGCTCTCTTTCTGAATCAATATTGGTAATAATCACCTCTCTGGCCCAGCTTCTTATCTGATAACTATATTTCAAAATCAGATTTGACGGATTATTTTCTTTGAATTCAATATCAGTGGCGTTAACAAAGCTGTGCCCAAAAATATTTTGATCGATGAGATAAGCTCGGTAATTAAATTCGTGTGGGTTTTGTGGTGAGGGTATCTCATAAATACTTCCATTAACATTTAGGACATCCCCATATTTGAAAATATTAGTCGTTGAATCTTTACGGACATATAGAAAGATAGTGCCGGAAGTCCATTTTGCAGAATCAGACAAAACTTTGATTACTTCTCCTTCATAACGCAGGTAATCCGTGCGTTCTGTATGATCTGAGCTTATACGAATTTGATAATAGCCTATTTTTTCCTGGTGCGAATAATGAGAAGAAAGAAGATTATCGCTATTCCATGAGGCTACCACTACACCAATAAGAAGAATAAAGGACAACAGAAACAACCCTCTGGCGATATAACGTACTTTAATGTTCTTCAAGAATAAAAAAGGGAGGCTGTACAATGGAAGCGATAATAAAAACTTCCAGTTTTCATTCCAGATTGTGGCATAGTGTTGAAAAAAGCTAATGCCAATAATAAGGAAGATTGTATATCTTAAAAATGGATATTTAGTCCACAAATTCATTTGTAACTCCGTTGCTTTATAAAATGTAATTAAAAATCTCTTTTATGCAACGGAGCTAGCTGATAATTTTACATTATTAGGTGAAAATTATAAGGTTAAATGCATTTTAAAATGTTGAATATCACATTCTTCAAATTGTGGGCCTGTTTTTTTGAAATCAAACTTTGAGTAAAGTGGGATTGCATCGAGCTGTGCATGCAAGTAGAGGTATCCCGATTTTTCTGTCATTTTGATATTGTTTAAAACAGATTCCACCAACAACGACCCGATACCTTGCCCTCTTGCCTCCTTAGACACGGCGAACCTTTCCAGCTTGATGCCTTTCTCCGTTTTTCTCCACCTGGCCGCTCCAACGGGCGCGTGATTCTGGTCTAAGGCAACAAAATGTGTGGAAATCTTCTCAAACTCGTCAAACTCTTCTTCGTGTGATACTTTTTGCTCGACAACAAAAACCTCATAACGCACCTTAAACGCTTTATCCTGAAGCTCTGCTGTATCAGCTATTTTCACTTGATATTTATTTTGACTCATCATATTTAGCGTATGCTTTAATGATACTTTTAACCAATTTATGCCTTACCACATCTGTTTCATCTAAAGCTACAAAGCCTATTCCTTTGACATCCTTTAAAACTTGAATAGCCTGAATAAAACCTGAATGTTGATTTCTTGGCAAATCAATTTGAGATTGATCTCCTGTAATTATTACTTTAGAATCTGGCCCCATACGCGTCAAAAACATCTTTATCTGCATTGGAGTCGTATTTTGTGCCTCATCGAGTAAAATATAGGCATTATTCAAAGTTCTTCCCCTCATGTAAGCCAAAGGAGCGATTTCTACGATACCATTTTCCATATAATATTTCAACTTTTCCGAAGGTATCATGTCTCCTAGGGCATCATATATTGGCCTCAAAAATGGGTCTATCTTTTCTTTGAGATCACCTGGTAAAAAACCTAAATTTTCACCTGCTTCTACAGCTGGTCTGGTAATGATTATTTTTTTAACAAGTTTATTCTTTAGTGCCTTAACCGCTAGCGCAACAGAAATGTAGGTCTTTCCTGTGCCCGCTGGCCCCATGGCAAACACAAGATCATTATTGTAAACAGACTGAACAAGTTCTGCTTGGTTTTTGCTCTTGGGAGCTATCTTGACTCCTTTTGTACCAAAAACCAGTACATCGTCAAATCCTTTAACATCCTTTTTTGAGTTCTGCTCTTCATTGATGAGGGAAATAACATTTTCTTGGGTAACATTTCCATATTTACGATAATGTTCGATCAATGAATTTAATATATCGTTGATCTTTAATATCTGAGGGGCGGTTCCCTGTATGGTTATTTCGTTTCCTCTGGATACAATCTTGCTCTCAGGAAAGGCAGAGGCTATTTCTTTGATATTTTGGTTTTGGACTCCCAAGAAGTCAACCAATGACACATTATCGAGGGTTATTACCTTTTCTAGCAAATGTTGTGAGTTTTGGAGTAGATAAATTTTTGTTGCATAAAGAATATCTATTTTTGCTCAAATTAAAATAATAATTCCATTGCTTGTATGGCTGTGATCACATTTCTCTCAGATTTTGGCACTAGGGATCACTATGTTGCCGCTGTTAAGGCCGCCATCATAAGTAAAAGTCCCTCTACTCCTATAGTTGATATTTCTCACGACATCATTGCCGGAGACTTAGGACATGCAGCCTATGTATTAGATCAGGTGTTTCGCGATTTCCCTGAGGGCACGATTCATATCTGTGCTATAGATAGAATTAGCAAAACAGTGAATAAAAGAATTGCCATTAAATTAGAAAACCATTACTTCATCGGTTATGATTCAGGCTTATTTAGCCTGATTTCCCGAGAGCAACCATCGGAAATTATTGAGTTAAACAAAATTGATTCTACGTTTATCACAAGAGATCTATTTGTTCCCGTGGCAATGGGACTTATTAGGAATGAAAGCCTGTCAAGCTACGGAGAAGAGATTACCTCCATTCAAAAAATGTTCCCTCGACAGTTAAAGGTAACGAAGAGAGAGATTTCAGGCAATGTTATTCGGGTTGATAACTATGGGAATCTGATTTCCAATATTACGAGAGAAGCGTTCGAGACTATTCTCAATTTACATAGCGATAAATCTTATAGGGTATGGTTTGGAAAAGAAACCAGCACATCCGTGTATAAGTCCTACTTTGATGTGGGTTCCGGTGATTGTTTTTTGTTTTTTAATGCCAACGAATATCTCCAAATTGGACTTAACAATGGAAATGCATCAAAGCTTATTGGACTTAAACATGATAGCCCGATCACCATTACTTTTGAAAACTAAAAATGCTAACAAGAATCGTCAGGTTAGAATTTAAAACAGACCAAACTGAGAAGTTTGAAAAAATCTTTTCTGAATCAAAAGTGCTTATACGAAATTTTGAAGGGTGTGAATACCTATCGTTACACAAAGATTTTGAAAATCCTGCACTTTATTACACGGTAAGTAAATGGACAAGTGAAGATGCCCTAAATCAATATAGAGATTCTTCGCTTTTTAAAACGACATGGTCTAAGACGAAAGTTTTGTTTGATGGAAAACCACGAGCGTTTTCTCTAAATCAATTAGAGGAACTTCTTTAGCACGTTTTCATAAAAGGAATTTCGGCATCTCTGATTTGTAATTGCATTGTGTCAGAGTCCAATAATATATTTTCCAGTAGAACCTTCAAATCACATTTCAATTAGGATGAGAAAACGTTGAAGCACAAAATCTTAAAGCTAGAAAAATAAAAACCTTCCCATCATTAACGGGAAGGTTTAGTACCTGAGGCCGGAATCGAACCGGCACTCCAAAGGAACACGAGTTTGAGTCGTGCGCGTCTACCAGTTCCGCCACTCAGGCATGTTGGTTAAATGGAGGGCAAAAGTATCCAATTACTTTTAAATCGCAACATTTTGATAACAGAGAATTCAACTCTCCTTATAAAATGTCTTAATTTTTTAAATAGAGTTTCATATCACAATACTTCTATATGAATTTTCCTTAAAAACTGACATGATTTTTTGTTGCTAAATAGTCGAAATTAGCGTAGACCCACCGTTATTAATTGAATCTAAGATTCTTAAAAATTAATGAGTTAAAAAGTCATTAAAGGAAATTAAAATCTCGCATTATTTGATACATGAAAAACTTTCAATATTAACGGATCAACTTTTACACATAAAAAATGGCTCCATTAATAAATTAATAAAGCCATTTTTTACTCAAAATTCCTTCTGTAATTAGAAATCAAGTATTTTATCAAGCTTGTCTGCCGATATACTTGCGTCTGCTTGTAACTGCTCTTTCATAGATGCAACTGCCGCTTGTTGTGCTAGTTCCATACTATAGCCAACTCTAACCTGACACTCAATATTCTTATTTTTCAGTTTCCTATACATTTCGACCAAATCGAGTGTTCTCCCGATCTTTTGTGATATAACATTCTTTGACGCTGCGACCATTTTTTGCAATGTTGCAGCATCTTCTTGATTCAACTGATTGTTGGCAATCTGATTATCTATAGTAGCCGCAATCTGTGAGCTTAACTGACTTGCCATTTCAATTTTAGCAATTTCCTGAGCTTGCATCTTAGCTGCAGACTGAGTCTGGGCTACAGCATTGCCTGAAGCTATAATATATTTTGAATAACCGTAATCATCTTCTTCTAAAGCCTTCATATAAGTCTTTTCTAGTTGCTTCTCCAATGGCAAGTCTCCGGGAGAAACATACCAGTCATCTTTTTCTAGATCTTTAGCTTCTTTTTTAGCTATTTTCAACTTGGTTTTAAAGTCCTTATTCTTGACTTTTTGACCCTCTGCTGTACTTATTAGGAATAATAACATTAACATTCCTGCAGTAAATTTCAAATATTGCTTCATATAGTATGCTTTTTATTTCTGTTAATATATTAAAAGTTTGCTTATTGTACTAGGCTTTTGTGTGGTTGGATTCTGTTTTCCATTGGTCAAATCGTAAACATTATTAGAAACGAAAAAATCAAGTTCGCGCAAAAATATTAATCCATCACCGCGTAAATCCGCTTCTTTTTCTCTTAATCCTTTAATCAGGCTTAAAGTAAACACTCCGTGTTCCCATTCGGCACTTTCCAAACTGCTCTCGTCACCTGTGGATCCTGACATAATAACTACGCCGACTTCTGCAGATCCAAGCTCCCTAAGTGCTTCCGTATTCTTCACGTAGTTCTCATTAGAAGTTAGATTACTTCCTAAAGCTCCACTATGACACGTATCAAGAAACATTAGAACTCGGCAGGGAAGCATACTTAGCACCTCTGCCAACTCATTCCAATTAAGGCAAGTGCCGATTAAGTCACCCTTATCTGCTTCATGAGTCAAAACGTAGTAAAAGCCGTCCGCGTTAATCCCATGACTGGCTATAAATAAAACAACTTGATCTTTGGGTGTTACTACCTTCGCTAGTTCTTTAAATTGATCCATTATATTATCCTTAGTGGCTTCTTCGTTTAGCAAAAGCGCACTGGATATTTTATTATAGACAGGGCTTGTGCCTGAACTAAATATCTCATGTACAGAAACGGCATCATCGTCCGCATACGTCAGATTAAATTCTGTGTTTTTAAAATTACTTACTCCAATACCTACGAAGTATAAATTTGGTTTTTTCTCTGGATCAATTACTACAGAACTTGAATATTTACTGTCTTTCAAGTTAGTATTTATGAATACTCGCTTTTCAGAAATGATTTTAGCATCAGAGGTACTCACAAATATTTGTACTGTCGTTTTATAGCTGTTTAAATCAATAAATTCATCAATATCTTTTATCTCACTTACCGACCGTTTACTAGCCAAGGGTTTTCCACTTACAAGTATTCTTACTTTCTCTACAGGCTGATTACTGTAGATGGTGGCCGTAATTCTGACTTTATTATTTTCAGTGACAGTTTGAAACTCCTCGTGGCTTGTCCATTGTACTTCAGGCTTATCTGGCAAAGCCGCTGGTATTGCCTGGGGCTCGTCTCTTTTATCATTTAACTCTTCAACGGATGTGGTTAAAAATTTCTTCCCATAGGTTGAAACACCAAAAAACTCAGCAAGACCATTTTCATTCTTATTGATTTGCCAATTTAAAAATTGTTCTCCTCCAGCACTAGCAGTATATGTACCATCGTTGCTCCATAAAATCCATTCATAGTCTCGTGTTATAAATAGCGTATAAACCAGAGACCAGTCTGCTCTTGACCATACTTTAATCGTTTGATCCGATCCATAAGTAAAAACAAATTCCTCGTTACTCACTACATCAAGAACCTGCCCATTATGTCCTTCCAATACCTCGACAAGGTCTCCGTTCGTAGCATAAATTTTCAATGTCCTATCACTTCCCACGACAACATTGCCGTCCGAAAGCAATGTATAACTGAGTATTCTTCCGTCCCTTTTTGTATTTGTAACACCAAATGACGCCCCAAAATTGAGTTGCTCTTGCCCGATAAGTTGAAAATCAAATAAGCCATCACTGAGTCTTGAAGTAGTAAAACCTACCATTTTCGTCTTATCGCGTATTATTTCCGCACTTTCGAAATCAAATATTGCATCAGGAACGTCAATTGCATCATTAGAGATTCCGATCTGATCATTCTTAACAAAAAGTTTTTTTAATGAAAGTCCTTGCCCTCGCAAAACAGCTGTCGGCTCTAGCGTTTCTAAGTCAATTTTAATGAGTTTACCTTCCGTTCCCTGGCCAAGAATTAATTTCAAATCATTGGTAAAATAAGAGGCGGACACATCAGCATTACTGGAGAATAATTGTTTGTAACCTGTGCTTTGTAAATTGATTAACACCTGTTTCTCGCCACTGGCAAATGCATAATCACCAAATTCCGAAATTGATAAATCTAAAACAGCACTTTTGAACTGCAATAATTGCTTGGTTAGCGAACCATTCCAATTCCAGAAATTCACAATACCTTTTTCACCTCCTGTTAAAAAACCCATTCTACCAGCAGCTACACGTTTAACCGGTCCTAAGTGACTACCAAATAGTTGAGGTTCGCTAGTAAAGTCTTCAACATTCCATAGTCTGATCGTTTCATCATCGGAAACAGAAACGAGGGATTTCGCATCAGGAGAAAATGCTAAATCATTTACCGTTCCTTGATGTTGATATAAGGAATAGGCAAACTCATAAGGATAATTATTACTCTTCTTCCAAATTACGACAGACTCATCTGCACTGGCACTGGCTAAATATTTACCATCCGGTGAAAATTCCAGAGATGTTACAATATTTTTATGCTTCGGAAGAACAACAGCAATTTCATTTCTCTGTAAGTCAATTATTTTGATATCATTGAATTTGCTATAACCTGCTACAGCTAAATATCTACCATCGGGAGAGACCGCAGCGGCATATAACATTCCAATGGGACCAGACGGCTCTGCTTTTAATCTGATAGTTCTAGATAGTACATCCTCTTCAATATCCCATAATCTTACAGTCTTATCATCGCTTACTGAAATAACCTCTTGTGTCAATTTACTATAGACAATATCGTTTATAAGAGCGTTGTGTCCTTGTGGGTCTACTACAAGGAATTTAGCGTCTTGTTGCGCCGACAATGCAGAATAAGCTAGAGTCAATAAGATTAACGAAAAGGTTTTTAGCATGACATCATTTAGATATGTTAATATCGATTACCTCCATAAACATGTTTTCATAACTCATGATTTCGGCCAACCAGTTATTGAACGACGCTGAAGTGGTCGTTTTTGGTATTCCTGGGCCATTATTTTGCAAAATTGGTTTGCTAAAGGCGGTTTTTGAAAATAAAACGTATAACAAATCAACTTCATACTGGTGTGGGGTATACAGAGAATACTCGTCAATTTCATGCAGTTCTTGATTGAAGTAGTTGTACTTCTCGTCAGCAACAAAGAAAAAATACTCCTTGTCTGCCTCTATCGGCACACTACCTCCATCCATCGACATATAAGGTAGTGTCATAAATGCAGTTGATTTATCATCAATATATGCACTTATATAACCGCTTTCCGGGCTTCTAAAATAGAGAATCAACCCCTCATTTTGAACGAATTCTTGTGATTTACAATTCACATTAGCACATTTCAAAGTCTTAACGTCTAGTTTAATTCCAGAATTCTCTAAACTTCTAGCTCTACCTACGACTTTTGCTTTAATCCATCTCTCACCATCCTGATCAAACTTTTCTATCTCCGGCTCCTCTAAATCCTTTAACCATATTCCTTTAACAAGACTGTTAGAAATGCTTCTAAATGATGTGTTCGTCTGACCATTAGCGTTTTCCATACGAGTTTGGTTCATCATACCTACCCTAGTACCAAACTCGTTGGCTAAAGCGTTGACTTTTGCCTGCTGCACTGCCTGGTTTAATGCTTCATTTTCAGACATGTTTGATTCTACACGCATGGTATAATCACCACTAACCCTACGTACTTTTTGAGAATAAGTAAGCTGTACTCCAGTAACTATAATTAAAACCGTTAAAATAATTCTCATAGCTAATAAAAAAACCCCATTTTGGAATGGGGTTCAATTTTCATAATTCAATTAATGTTATTCTCCAGACTCTCTAGTAAAAAGCACTCTATCTCTACCAATTCCTCTGATGGTTGGGTTTTGATCTAAATTTCTTAAACCACGCGCCTTTCTTGGCACCATGTTTTCTACATAGGTATATATTTCATCTATAGTAACTTCCCCATTACCATCAACGTCCGTTGCAGGCTCTCTTAGCGCTTTTAGAAAATAATAAGAGAATAATCCATGATTTTTCTCTTCGTACCAAGCTGAAGGCTGTGTTCCTGAAGAGGATGTGATCACAATTCCATTTTCTATATCGCCAAAATCTTTAGGTTTAATAGCCACAGCTGATAATCCGGTGATAACTCCATTTCCAGAGAAACATGCATCCATGACTATTGTTGTTGATTTAGCTCCTATTTTATTAATGTTTGAAAATAATAACTCCGCTGGATATGCTGTTACGTCAATGTAGTTTGGCTCACAATCTGCCGGCAGAAAATACCCCGATTTAGTGTTTGGATCTGGAGCACCATGCCCTGCGTAGAATATAAATAAATCAGTATTGGTTTCGATGTTCTCGTATGCTAAGTTGTACAACCTTCCTTTATGGCTACTTTCATTACCAAACCACTTTCTAAAATCTGTTTGGGTAGCATTTTCTTCTAAAAAAACATTCTCTGGATAAAAGCCCATCGTATTTATTAAATACTCCTTCATAGCTCTCGCGTCGTGTACCGCATAGTCAACATTACTAGTGTTGGTATATTGGGCGTTACCTATTACAACCGCAAAAGCGTTTGGATTCTTTTTTGCGAATACAGGAATATCAACGTCAACATCTGAGGAGAGAACAATTTTAGTTTCTCCTACAGCTACTAACTCTTCGTTTTTGACAGGTACTTCAGGTACTGCCTTTTCTTCGGCTTTCGCATTTAACATTTTGAATAATAATGGGCCTAAATCGACTGCACTACTAGTCACTTCTGATGACTGAGCCATAAGGCCGAGATTCATTAAGACTATTGCAGTCAGTGTAAATATCTTTTTCATATCAATACAATTAGTGGTTATACTTCAAATTTATAAATTAATCGGCATCTTTCAAATACACCTTTTTAGTGATTTTTTCATACAAACTAGAAGATTTATCTGAATACTCGATTTCTAGCATGTAGAGTCCACTCATTAATGACCTATTTCGTATATCCAACAAAAACTCTTGATAACCTTCTTTAACATCAGCTTGATGAGTGAAGACTACATTTCCTGACAGATCGTAAACATTAAAATGTAGTCTAGGATACTGTTCAAATTCCGGAGAATTGAGAGAAAGTTTAATCAATCCACTTGATGGATTAGGATAGATATCACTCACCTTTAACTGATTTACCAGCATACTTTGATTTACAAAATCCTTAGTCCCTTTTATAAATTTAATCTCATAGCCATCCTTATAATTAAATGTATAATCTAGATCATCTGATAACAACGTACTGTACCCAGTTTCCATATCGAGTATTGCCATGATTTCGTTGTTCTTCAACTCTGGAAGTCCTTCTAACTGCATAGTCATTAAACTACCCTGACCAAAATGGCTATATACCTTCATCGTCCAGCTATCATTAGTCACAATACTGTGATAACTTCTAGCCAATTGTTTGCCTACCAGTGACTCATCTTCGACAAACTCTGCTCTAACATATTCATTAAAAAGTGGAGCAGTTCTAATGTCATAGCGATCCTCTCCTTTCAGGGCATTCGCTATTTGGCCAAAACCCGAGGCATATGACTTAAGGCTATCCGGAGCGTATAATTTAATTACGGTTTCCCAACCACCATTTTCTTTCACCCAAGAGCGACTGCCACCAGTCCTATTCACAGCAGATAATGGAACTTCTATCGTTCGTGCAGTACTTGAAAATACGAATACTCCTTGATATCGTTGAAGGTTGGATACTATCGAATAGCCACCCCCTATATAAGATTGCAAGGTGGAAATCTCATCGTCTAAAGGTATATTATTGTATTCAAGAACAGCCTCCCAATTTATGGTACCTAAATATGGGTTACCTATTTGAGTCCAGCCATTATCCAAACTTATTGTAAAACTTTCTCCATCTAACTCAACAGGACTAGCATTGTCAAATGTAATACTGATGCTCGCATTTCGCTTCAAGAACCAATAGCCTTCACCCGGTCGCAAAGTTGACGCATTACTATTACGATCAGTCGATGCACTATAATGTTGCACTTTCCAATCATTTGTACTTTCAGCTCCTTGTATAACTTGACTTGTGTTTTTCTGTAAATACGGAAATGCGAACATTCTATAGTCGCTTTGACTCACACCAACTGCATTCACTGGAATAGTTTGTGACTCTGTGGTCGGTATATCTACCACCGTGGTGAATACATTTGAAACTGCTTCATTCCCCGCTAAGTCAGATACTTTGGCGTAAAATGTAACACCATAATTATCCCAAGCGCTTGATGGAATTATCACGTTTAATGAAAGCGATGTTGGATTATTCTGAGACAAAATAACGGTCTCTGTCCCAATATCTTCAGCTCCACCTCTGGCTAGTACTTCAACTAAATTTACACCAACGTTATCATTAAAACTCACCGTTACTGTTTGATCCACTTGTTGAGAGCTAGATAACGCGCCAGATATGAATACAGTTGGCGGAGTATTGTCCACCGAGCCTCCATTACTTGTTGTTATTTGTCTCGTTTGTGAATAATCGCTTTCCCTTTCTGAAATATTTGGATCAACTGCCTTTACTCGAAAGAAATAAGTAGTTTCTGGGTCCAGACCAGTGATTTGACCTGAGTTTTGAGTAGTACGTTCATTCGATAGGCCGTTGACAATGGAAGTAAATCCACTATTCAAAGACACGTCGTATTCCCATGTACTTGCATCTAAGGCGTTCCATGAATACTGAAAAGAAGTGTTTGTGGCATTAGACAAAGCAAGATTAGTAGGCTGGGTTAAAACATTCAATATCTCTATTGGTGCAGTAATGATGTTATTATTCTCGTTGCTTTCACTCAATAATTCTGAATCATCGATCCTTACAATTAAATTGTAATTGTTCGGAGTGACTGAGGATGGTATACCATACGTAATTGTATAGGATTGATCTGAATTAACCTCCAAATTGACTGATTGACTATTCGAGGATAAGGCCAAATCCCCAGAATCAAAATTTGAGTCGTCAGATAGATATACCGCAAGGTTGACCTGCTGATTGACTGCCAGTTCAGACTGAGAGGTATTAATGATTCTTCCAGAAATGGAGTAACCACCAAAACCTATTACTGATGCAGAAGGACTAGAGTTTATTGAAACTGCTAAATCAGGATCACCAGAGGCAGTAGAGGGTGCCTCTGCATCATAAATTGCTAATATCTCTTCATTGGAAAGCGGCACTGAAAATATTCTAACTTCATCAATCCCACCATTAAAAAACTCACGAGTTCCAAAAGCAGAACCAATTGTTGCCGAAGTACTTTGAATATCTTGACCTGCTGCCGTTGAAAGCGTTTCTACATAGCTACCGTTTAAAAAGAAATCAATACTCCTTCCACTTTTAGTAATAGCTACATGTGACCATTGGTCGACCGAAGGTGTAACCGAACTGGTAACGTCATTATTATTGCCAATATATGCCAGGTTGGTTCCGTTAAGCCACAGGCTTGATCTTCGATTATCGATATCCTCTCCCACGTTGATTATGGCAGCAGATTGAGAGCTTACTGATGGCTTGATCCAAGCCATATATGTTAAAGAAACTTCGCCTTGCGGGTGATTAAGTAAATCAGCACTAACCTGACTTGACGAACCATTGAATGAATAAGCACTATTTGCGTCTCCAAATCGATCTTCTGTGAGTGTAAGGTTTTGAGGTGATCCATCATAACCATTACCACTAAAGTCAACAGCATCACCATCGAAAGGATAATAAGCAATCAAACGATTATCAACTTCGTTGAATATCTGAATTAACTCTTCGGAAGTCAGAACCCGCTGATATACCGAAACATTGTCTATTGCCCCATCCATATAACGTAAATCTCCTGCTCCGGCAATGTCGTTTTGAGCTACGGTAAATGAACCGGATAATTTAAATCGAAAATCACTAACATCTCCATTTATGATCTCAACTCCATTTTTATACACTTTCAAGTTACCATCAATAATAGAGTACGAAATCATTTGCCAAGAACCTATTTCCAAACTATTACCAGTTTCTAAAATTGCTGGAAAGTCTCCCGAGGTGTTTTCATAATGATAAAAAATCTGATTTTCAGGGCTATACATTAATCTTGATCCATTCGCATCAGAGAACATTACATCACCAAACGGACTATCCGAACCAGACTCTGGTTTTACCCAAAAATTAACTGTAAAATTATCCTGAAGATTGATTGATCGTTCATGAAGAGTATTCATATAGTCGCCATTATTATCAAAATCAAGTGCGCCATCAGCGTCACCATCTAGGCCTTGAGTAAGAACTACTCCAATTGCTTGATTCTGAGAATTTCGAAACTCACCATCAAAATGATTTCCTGAAATATCCCCTAAGTCACCTGCTGTAAAATCATACTGTGCTACCAATCGATCACTTCCCCCAGAAACTTCTGCATTGTATATACTTTGGATCTCAGATTGAGTTAAAGATGTACCAGAATAAATACGTACGTCATCAATGTCTCCATTGGCGTCACTTAAAAAGGTGTCGTTAAAAACATTTGAAGAGATATAAGCAAAATTTCCAACAGTAATGGTTTGTGAAATAGTAAAAACTTCGGAAGGCGAGCCTATAATATTCCCATCACGAACAAAGTCGTTTATTTGACTTATTCCATTGACTAAAATTCTAGCATTCGCATTTTCGTCCACGGTTAAAGCAATGTACGTCCACTGATTTCTCTGAACTATTACATCTCCCAATGTGGCAATAATGCCTACATTTTCATTATTTGAATTCTTCCAATCATACGCAATTCTTCCGGAATTATTAATTGACAGAATGCCAAATGCATCATCTTTAAAAAGTATATCACGTTCTTCGTCGGAATAATCATTCAACCTGACCCACATCGCTACTGTAAACGCGCCTCTAAAGTCAAAAGCACCATTATGATCAATCTCAATATAAGTTTCATTATTATTAGGCTCGAACGAACTGGCATCTAATCCATATCTATCTTTTGAAAACAGCGGACTATTAACTGTTAAACCATTATTCCCATTTCCAGAGAAATCATCAGTTGAACCGCCATCAAAAGTGTAATAACCAACTAAACCTGCCGCTAAGTTTTCTAATTCAAAAACGCCAAACATCGCATCGTCAGATTCATTATTGGAGTTCAAAACATTTCCTGCCAGATTAAGAGCGTTTGTCCCTCTTCCTGCTAGGTAAACATAATCATCAGAGGCAGCAACACTCACCCCTATTGAATTCCCTTCTATGACCTCTACCCAATTAGGAGTTAATTCAGTACCGTCAAAACTTGCCAAAAACCCCTTTCCATTCTCCACTTCCAATCCTCCAAAATCTGCTAAAACAGGATCTTTATAACCAGTTAGAAATAAGTCTTTACTATTACTCGCAAGACCAAGTGTGTATTCACTTAAGTCACTTGTGGCCACACTACTATTGAGTACGTTACCTGATTGATCATACTTGACAAGTAAGATTTCATTGAATTGTTCTGTATTACTATAACTTTTGGAACCTATAGAAAGCGATGGGCCATTGAAATAACCAGCTATTACAGGGTTATTCGATGGATCCAGAACTACGTCATAAGAAACATCCGTTCTTTCGCTATCAATATTTTTGACCCAATTAAATGAGCCGTCTTCATTGTAACTAGCTAAGAAGATATCGAAGTTCAATTCACTTCCTACATAAACCCCAGTTCCATTATTACTGAAGTCGGTCGTTCCATAGCTAATGCCTGTAGCATAAATCACATTGCTCGTTCTATCAATTGCTAATCCGTATGCTCTTCCTATACCAAAATAAGTAGACTGGGTTGGACTAATCGACCAACTTTCTTCGCCGTTGGCTAACCACTTTAAAATAACAGGTCCTCCACCAGATAAAGAAGCACCTGCAAACGTGGCATCTCCATTAAACTGACCGGAAATATAAAGATTTGATTCACTATCAAAATCAATCTTGTCACCCGTGCTAAATCCAGTACTGGCCAGTATTCGAGTATCCAATGTTACCCCGTCTTGGGTTAGCGAAATAACGAATAAATTATTTTCATATTCATTTGAACCTGTTTGATAGGATGCTACGCTATTAATGACACCATTGTAAAATCCTGTAACATACACAGTACCATCTGGTGATATTTTTATTGCGTTGGCAACAATATCAGTATTAGCAATACTTCCTCCGGCAGGATCAAATCCAACAGCCCATTGGGCTACATGTGCACTATTATATTTTGCAACAAAAAGACCATCATTCAACGCACTAATGGTAGTACCCGCTATTTCTATTGATTGATTAAATGTACCTAAAATGTAATAATTTCCTTGGTCATCGAAAGTTATGTCTCTCCCATAGTCATTACCCGCACCACCCATCAAACTGAAACTTTCGTTTTTAGTATCAAGATTATTTGAGAAGGTTGAAGTGATGGCCGGATTTCCAGAATTTACCAGTTGATCGTTAAATGTTTGAAGAATATACCAGTAACCTTTATTAGGTGTTAGCCCTGAGTCTGTAAATTCCATCACCTCACTACCTACATCCGTAACAAACTCATAAGATGGGTTAATAAGGTCGTCAGCTCTAAAGATTCTGTAACCCGTTTCATTTTCTATATTTTCCCAACGCAGTTTTATTTCCGTACTCGAGACTGGTGATGCTGAATATAATATAGGTCTCCCTAAAGTTGGTGTTAAAGAATAAGTTCTTTCATATAAATTAAAGACTATATCATATTGTCCTGCGGTTATGAGCGTATTTGCCCCAAAGACTTCCATGATTCCATCGTCATCATTATCACCCCAATTCAAAACATTCCAGCTATCGTTTGCTCGAAACTTAAACTCACCATCCGCAAGTTCAACGTTTCTTAGAATGTATGTTCCCCCTCCTTCATTAGCAAAATCATCATCATCACCAAGCCATCCAGATTCATCACCCGTTCTTGCCGAACCTAAGAAACCAATTGAATTGATTGCATAAATCAAATATTCATTTGATGAAGCGTTGAATCTTACATAATAGTCACCGCTTTCCGTAATTGTAATTGCAGATGCATCTCTATCTGCAATGTTATCTTCCCCATCGACATCTCCATAAGTCAATGTTGATCCATTATTGACTACATCGAAAAGAATTTGTTGCCCTTCATTTAAATACAAACTTCCTGACCAGTTCACAGAAGACGTTTCAAACTCTTGGCGCAGACTGAATTCATTTTCATTTGTACCATCAGAAATCGTCAATGACACTGCAGACACTAACTGCGAAGGCCATCCATTTTCGGTGTAGATTTCCAAAATCTGCTCTGCATTTAGGGCACCTTTATAAATTCTCATATCATCCATACCTCCGTGATAGTAATCAGGCTCAAATCTTCCCATGGAATATCCTTTGTTTAATATAAATCCAGTATTCAGTACCGGAGGTACTACCGTACCTATATTTTCACTAGCCACTAAGGCTCCATCAACATACATCAAAAATAAATCTGCCTCTGTATCCCATGTAAATACGACATGAGACCATCGGTTCAACTCCATTTGTTGACTTAAAAACAAGATCTCCGAGTTATCTTCGTCCTTCAAGCGTGCACCAACTAATCCGTTAGTAACATGCACCATTTCTATCAAATACTGAGCAGCTAAATCAGGATCTTCGAATTGAAAAATTGTAGCATTCACTGCAGGCAATGAAGCTGGGTTCACCCAAATAGAGACACTTCCTTTTCTATCAAGACTCGGATTAGAAGCGGAGATCAATGGTTCCACAGTATGACTGTTGAATTGAGAAATACCGTCCAAATATAATGCACTTGACTCCTGACCAAATCGATCTTCTCCAAACGTTCCAGTATTCGAGATACTTGTAAGGCCTGTAGTTAGTTCGTCATCATTGTTACCCGAAAATTTCAGATAAGACAATAAGTTCTGAGAATCAAACCAACCTCCAACATTGAAAATCCTAAACCTCTCTTCTTCATCGAGTAATTTCGAGTAGATTCTAAAGTCATCTAATTCACCATTAAAATAATTCTCAAGAGTCGTATTTCCGGCATCTCCTGCCACTGCTATTAAGAAATCCTCAGAAGTTGCAACTGAGAAAGTATTAGATACTTCAAGATTTGATGCTTCAAGGTTATTATCCACATAAATGAATAAACCTGTGTCTCTATCAGCTTCCATTGAGAAAAAATGCCACATACCATCATTCCAAGTTGAACTCGTCTGGAGAGAAGCATTACCCACACTACTTTCGGTCAATGAGAAAAGTAGTGTTCCGTCCGTCTGAAGCCAACCTAAATAACCAATTGACCCGTCAGATTTATCGAATAAAATTCCATTTTCTGTTGACTTGAACCATCCAGAAATTGAGAAATCTTCCGAAGTGGCTCTTGTTAATGTCCAACTATCCGGAACAGAGAGATAACTCGAGCTACCATCAAAAGAATAAGCCCCTCCGAAAGAGTCTTGAGGGAGTCTTCCTGCAACATAAGTTGCATTGAAATTTGAGCCATTGTTCCCAGCCAAACTATTATCATCAACATTGTCATTGAAGAAATATTCACCTACCAAGTCAGGCACCTTCAGTAAACTAGTGGAAATATTCGCTTGCCAACCTGATTCTTCAACAAATTCGTCAGACACAAACCTCAAGGTCAAAGCGCCACTCAAATTGGTTGCGACTATTGATTGTGGAGCATTGCCTCCTGTATATTCACCTATCAATGGGTCGTCAATACTTGGACCATCATATATATACAAGAAATCGTAATTTGCCTCCACATTAAACTCAGTAAATTCAAGATTAATAGCTTCGCCAGGCACCTCAGGAAGGATTGTAGAGGTATAGTTCTCATTGGCACTGTAATCATTTTCTGCGCCTCCACTATCTGTATATAATCCAGAAGAGGTAATTAATTCATTATTCCTAATATCTGAACCATTAAATGGCAATTTGTGCAAGGAATAAGTATTTTCTAACACATCTAGTAAAAGCGTGTATTGCCCAGATTCCACTGGAATATTTGCGCCGTACACCGTGGCAGACTCATAACTCAGTATTATATCATCTATGTAAAATGAGCTTCCGGCCGCAGCTGCTTCCCAACCAGGGAAAAGGACTATTCTGTCATAAAGGTCGCTTACAGCAGGTGTATTATTGTTATCTAGATTTAATGGAAAACTGAGCTCAACCCATTCATTCGCCACAGGAATTGCTACTTCGTATTCCTGAAATACATCACTATTGTCGCTGTTTTCTAGTTTTAATAAAAAGTCAAAACCTGTATTAGGCGCCCACACCTTCAAGTTAATAGCACTCTCCGATGTAAATGCTAGTTTTTCATCTACATCAAAGTATACACCTCCCCATACTTGATCTCCTTTTACAACCTCAATCACGGAATTTGTCACATTTATGCCAGACGGATCAGGATTAGTGATCACATTAACAACGTTCCCACCAAACATATCAAAAACCGGAACATCAGACTCGAAGTTTTCAAAGAGTAATGAAGTTACTGCGCCAGTCGGATCATCATCCCCCCAATTGGCATCCCAGCTGTCATTTGCCCTAAACTTAAATTCCCCATCAAAAAGATCAAGATTTTCAACATAAAAAATACCATCACCATTGTTGACCATGTCTAAGTCTGGTTCATTCCAACCAGTCTCGGCACCATCTCTCGCCGAACCTAGTATGCCAACACCTGTTATTTCAAAAAAGCTGTAATTGTTGGTGCTCGGGGTATATTCTATATAGTAAATACCCGCAGCAGATAAAGTTATTGCATTCCCATCAAGCTCTGCTTGCCCATCAAGGTTAGTATCTCCATAAAGCGTTGTGCTATTATCCAATGAAAACCTAAACGATCCTTCGTTTAGTCTCAATGAGCCAGCCCATTTTGCTTGCGACACACCGGTGCTTCCTGTCAGCGCTAAACTAAAATCTTCTGAAAGGGCACTTCCTGTGACCGCTACGGATTCAACACCATTATTAAAGATGTCTAGTAACTCTTCCGTGGTAAGTGTTCTTGACCAAAATTGAATATTGTCGAGACTTCCTCTAAATAGTGAGTTTGGACTTATATTACCAGCACCCGCAGCTACGCCAAGTAAAAGATCTTCATTTGTATCAAAACTCAAATTTTCAGTAATTGACGAATTGGAAAAGTTGGTAGATCCGTCAATTATTAAAGAAATACCAGCATTTCTATCAACCTGCACTACGAAATAATGCCATTCTCCATCATCATACCCAGCATCAGTGCTAAGGCTAAATGATTCAGAAGTATTATTTATTGAAAAAACTAGTGAACCGTCAGCGTTTAGCGTGAGCCGATAGCCAACGCTCCCATCAGATTTATCGAATATGGTACCATTGGATGTACTTGTACTATTAAACCAACCCGATATTGAAAAGTCCCTTGTCTGACCTAAGTCGTAAGAATCAATATGTGAATGTGCTACATAACCACTTCCACTAAATGAAAATGCATTGTTGGCTATTCCGAATCTATTTTCAGCTAAGGAAACACCAGAACCTCGAATAGATCCTACATTAGCGTAATTGGACTCATCTGACGCTCCTCCATTAAAAGTAAAATCACCTAAAAGATCAGGATTCCAATCATTTACACCATATGTTGTTCTAATCTCGTCAATGGTTAAGACTTTATTATTATAGATTTTGACATCATCAATTATACCTGTAAAGTACCTGTTCAGCGTGCTGCTTGACGTAATAGCGGCACCTAAGTAAATAGGATCAATATTTGCGCTTGGAGGAGAAATAAATGTATTTGAAGCGACCAATTCCTGGTCAACATATAAATTAGTCGTATTGGCATCAGTATCTACAGTCACTGAAATTAAGTAATATCTGGAGGGCGATAGTGGCTCTGTTGTAGTTAATATATTTTCTTGATCAAATTCATCTTCCCACAAAAATGATAAAGTAAGATCTGTGTTTAAGTAAACGGAAATACTCGTCAAATCCAACCCTTTATTAATGATTGACATTGGTTCAGATGGTGTTTCAGCTTGTATATTTACCCACATAGATGCACTATATGCGCCTGAAAAACCAGCTATGCTTGGTGTATTATCTATGCTTACAGAGCTATTTCCATTAAAACTCAATGCACTAGATGCAGAACCAAAACGATCAGTGGTAAATGTTGCTCCATTATTTGTTACATCATTTTCTAGTCCCGAATCATCATTCAAATTACTTGTAAAGCTGTAATCTCCGAGAAGAATAGCATCGCCTTGCTCACCAAATGATTCTGTAATCTCGGTTTCGGTGAGGGGTTGAAGGTAAAATCTAACTTCATCAATACTTCCTTGAAAATTTTCACCAATTGTCAGTAAACCAGTAGAGCCCTCCCAATTAATTGGATTAGCAGAAGATGCAGTAAAGGTTTCTGTAAGGACATTATCAATATAAAAACTTAGCTGTCCCGAAACTTCTTCTGTCACTACAAACTGATGCCAGTTAGTATCTTTTGAAGTTGTTAATGAAATAGAACTCGTGAATGGAGAATTAGAACCATCAGCCTGAGAAACAAAGAATTGTAAACCTGTGCCAGTGGAAATCAGTTCATAGCCATAGTAGTAGCCGGCACTTTCCTGCTGGCCCCATGTGAAAATAGTACCGCCAGAAACGTCTTCTTTATACCAAAGTGAAATGGTTTTCGGTTGATCAGTAAGCGGAGTAGTGATTTGATTACTACCATCAAAGGAAACAGCATACTCAGCCTTACCAAATCTATCTTCAGTAAGTACAGCACCTGAATTAGTCGCGTCATTGCTATTGATAGAATTATCTAAAAAGCTAGAGTTAAAGGAGTAACTCGCTAGAAAATCATTTTGAAATTGATAAACATTCACAGCTCCTGAAAATGAAACTCCTCCAATTACACCATCACCAGCACAAATAGTTAAACCATCGGCAGTTACTGCTAAACCGCTACCGAGTCTTGAGAATACAGATTTCTGAATTCTATTTCCTAAATCTACCCAACTACCATTCTCAAATTCATATACATACACAATACCTTTTTCATCAGAATCAGTATTGTCTTTTGAAAGTGGAGCTGATATAGCCAATCGTTTACCAGATGAGCTAAGATCGAGCGCAGAACCAAATTGATCTTCAGGTATATTTGATTTTAAATCCTTTCCCTGTTGACTCCAGAATGATCCAATTAATTCATAAACCCGAACAAACTGAGAATCTCTATCTCCACTAGTACTTATATCAGACGAAGCGGCAATAATTGACCCATCATTATTGATAGACAGTGTTGATCCAAATCTATTACTTACATCTGTTCCAGATATCAAATTTCCTTTTTGAACCCATTGGTCGTTTTCAAGACTGTAAGCAATTAACTGACCTTGATTATTCGCTAACTCGTCTGCGACCAAAAGACTAGTACCATCTCCTGAAAGGGCAACATCGTTTCCCAAGCGTGAGTCTTCTTGACTTCCAAAAAGTGTTTGACCAGTTTGTACCCAGTTAGACCCATTATAACTATAAACAACCACTTTTCCAGCACTAGATCCATTTGTATCGTCACCTCTATCTCCAATTGCTACTCGTAAACAGTCGGAAGAAATACTGATACTACTACCAAAAAGTGTTCCTCTTTGATCACTCAAAATGAGATTTCCTAACTGTACCCAGCTTGTTCCTGTATCTTCATAAATAACGACATGATCCGTTGTGCCACTAACTTCTAGACTAACTCCTATGGCGATTCTAGTACCATCTTCGGATATTTTAACATCTCTAACGATTACAGGAAAGGGAATTATAGGGTTCACTAAACTCCAACTTGTTCCGTTGTATTCGTAAACCGCAACATATGGTGATCTTTCGCTTGAGTTGGTTCTATAGATGCCACTTAAAACAAGACGACTGCCGTCACCATTAATATCAACACTATAACCAATATTAGTAGCACCTGATATATCAACAAGTCCAGGAATTTCGCCTATTTCCTGCCAATCATCCTGAGCAGATAAAGTATTTATCAAAGAAAAAAAAGAGAATACTACCGCAGTAATCCACTTCATACTGACGCTTTTCATATTAATATTATTCATCTTAATACTATTCATCATTTTTATTGTAGCTGTTGAACTTATCTAAAGAAAGGGATGGTGAAAGATATTCCTCCTGGAGCATCTGGTGCGTCTGGAAGGGGAGTTACTGTCGGATCTGGGGGAACGACCACATCCTCTTCATGTGACCCCATAATTGCAGTCATTAATGGGGTGTCTATACCTGCTCCGAAATACACTCCCGCATCTGCTATGGCATACAGTAATGCTAAATTAAAGATTCTTGCAAATGCTGATTTTTTTGATTTGACCTTAAGTGGAGGTAGTACTACCGGGCTATCCATACTTTTAAACTCCATTCTCATAGAGTAACCTTCCCCTTTATCTACTTTTGGCATTTTAAACTCTGCTGAGCCAGTATTTCTGGTGGAATAAAAATTGTCTTTCTTAAGCTCGTCATATCGATACAAATCGAAGTTAACGATCTCGTTTTTCAACCCACCTCTCCAAAGTACAGTCATGGGTTTCTTTCTCCTCTGCTTGAAAGATTCTCCAGTAGGTTCTCTTAAGAAAACCGGATTGTAAACCAATTCAAGTTTTACTTTGAAGCTCACATTAGAAATACCTTCTAGTACTTCTAAGGGGTTTTTAACAATAATTGTGTTAGTGGATTCGATAGGAATTTTGTAACCAACAGTACCCTGAATGTTATCGCCCGTTAGTGGACTTGAAAAATTATCCTTACTGCTGTATAATGCCACGTCGAAAAGCTGATTCTCACCGACACCTGCCACACCATATGTGACAACCAGATCCAGATCTTCGATGGATACATCTATGGTCATTACAGTTTGACTGTAAGACTTTATTGTAAATAAAAAACAGGCAATGAGAAGGAAGTAGAATCGTTTCATATTGGTTATTTGTCAAATAAGCGAAATGCAAATTGATTTTAAAACTACTAAAGTCTTTACTTTTTTAACTCATAAAAATTGAATTATACCTAGAATGGTGTAGTCAAAAAGTAGTTTTTTTATACTTGACCCGTATGGGTTCATTTTAACGAGCAGAGTTTTTCTTGTTAGAACGATGAAAATAAAAGATCAACTTTAGACTAAATCTTGGCACAAGATAAAAGCTATCACACGTGCTGCCGCTTTTTTTCCTTTGACCACATCATCTAAAATGAGCCATTCAAGGCACCTCAGTAGTACAACTAATTACAGCTACGGAATAAGATAAAAGAGCGTAATATTGATTGGATGCTTGGCTTCTCTTTTAAGTGTTTTTCTAGTCTAAGGGCTAAGCTAAAATTCAAACAGATTAACTGATATTAAAAAAATCCCTCAGATAATGATTGATAATATCCTCGGCATGAGGCCATTGGAATACCGAATGGTCCAATGATCTTCTCTTGAGTGAAAAAGACATACGCAATTTTTAATCGTCTCATCCAAAAATGTATTGCATTACTGGATTCAAAAGTTGATTTTTCAGAATACTGTCTTGCATTCTCATTTATCAGAAATGAATTCATTACTATTTTTCAAGGTTTTGGACAGTTTTGGTAATTAAAAATTTAAGTTGCTTATCTGAAATTTGACAAACTGACCAGATCATCAAGAAGCTAAACTATAAATACGCATCCCTCTGGGAAAGAACCATTGCTGCCAATATTGACTTGTCAATTCTGATACTTATTTTTTATTTGGGTAGGATCATTGGACTTACTGATCTGTGGCTATATACCTATTGTCTTACTTTATTTCTTATTTACGACTCTCTTTTTGGTCTTTTAAATATTAAAAAAATAGGTAATGGGTCTCTTGGTAAATACTTTAGTAGGTTAAAAATCATCAAGGAAGACAATGATTCGGTCAGCTGGATTGTTTATATCTTACGGTCGATGACTAAGGTGCTCGTTTCTCCCTTAATTTTTATTTCATACCTCAGTATTGCTTTGAGAAAGGATAAAAAAGCACTTCATGATATCATTCTGAATACTTCAGTTGTTAATTGTCGATAATAATTGATGTATCAAGCTGTAGCATTCTTTTTATTGTTTTAATTTTAGCGTTCAAAACCTACTTAAATAATTATGAGTAAAACCACTGGGCTTAAAAAGTTTGAGGATCTTTTCGAAGGATTCATGTTTTGGAGTAGATGGGTTCAAGCTCCACTCTACGCAGGTTTGATTCTTGGATCTTTCTTGTATCTCTTCAAATTCTTTCAAGAATTGTACATCACTTTTCAAGAAACCGCTTATTTACACGAAACTGAAATGATGCTTAAAATTTTGGGTCTTGTAGATATTTCCATGGTAATGAACTTAGTGGTAATGGTGAGTATCGGAGGATATTCCATTTTTACAAGTAGAATAGATGTTGATTCCCACGAGGATAAGCCCTTGTGGTTAGAAGATCTTGATGCTGGTCAACTGAAAATTAAATTAGCAACCTCACTAGCGTCTATCTCGGGAGTACAGCTATTAAAAACTTTTATTGATTATCGAGAAGCAAAAGAAAAAGCAGGTGCTGAGGGGATTATCATTGAGATTGTTATTCACATGGTATTTATTATTTCTGCGTTATTACTCGCGCAAACAGAGAAAATAACACATAGCTACGGTCATGGAAATCATGCCAACATTGCTGCCAAGGATCACGATTAACCAAAAAAATATTGAAATAAAAAAAGCCGAGATGTCTCGGCTTTTTTTATTTCTTCCTGTTTTGTTCCAATTTAAAGTCACTTATAAACTGTGACCATCTAATTGGGTCTAGCAGATAATTCGGCGGTATCTCATCGGAAAGCTCATAAATGCTTCTGTTAGCCCAAATATCATAGTAATATTTCTCATTCTGATAGGCTTCTTTCAGTGTTGATCTAAGACTTTTACTAGCCTGCAAAGCCCTTTGCTCCATATTAGGCTTCAACTTCAGAGACATAAACACCTCCTTAAATTTATCTTCTGTGGGTAAAGAATAAACCTGTACTTCATCGAGAATCAACGAATTATTAATGAGTACTTGCAAAATACCATAAGTAGAACCCGTCAAGACAGTTGGCACGACTAGCGTAGTATTAACAAACCTTACATCACTAAAAAGCAACGTATCACCAATCATAGCCTCAATGGTGAACAAACCAACACTATCTGATATTGCACCGCCTCCTCTGGACTGATTGAGGACGGTAGTTCCTATTACTGGCTCTAATTTGATATTGTCCAAAATGACCCCAGTAAAAACCATTTTTTTCTCCTTTGCCTCTTGTGCATGAGCGACAAAAATGACTACAACTAAAAACAAAGCAGCTACATATCTCAATATTCCCAAGTTGGTTGATCTAACTCGTTCAAAGCAGCGATTAAGAGCTGGATTGATCTTGTAATATCATCTTTATCTGCCATTTCGATTACTTGATGCAAGTGTCTTGTCGGGATTGAGATTGCTCCAGCAATTGATCCGTTTTTACCCATTCGCTGTACTCCAGACGTATCAGTACCTCCAGCAGCTAATATTTCAGGTTGCCACTTGATTTGATGCTTATCTGCGGTTTGCTTTAAGAAAGAAACCATTCTACTATCGCAGATGGTCATGGCATCCATGATTTTCACCGCAGTTCCGCCTCCAAGTGAAGTGACTTGTTCATGTGCTTGGGCACCAGGTAAGTCGTAGGCAATAGTTGTATCTAGTGCTATACCAAAATCTGGATTTAAAGTGTGAGCAGCAACATTCGCTCCTCTAATTCCAACTTCCTCTTGTACGGTGAATACCCCATAAGTATCATAAGCAGGTTCTTGCATCATCTTTAATGCCTCGACTAAAATATATACTGAAACCCGATTATCGATCGATTTGCAATTCACACAATTACCCATCTCGATTAAGTCTCTTTCACGCGTAATTGGACTACCAATCTCTATGACCTTTTCCAATTCTTCTTTACTCATTCCACAATCAATGAAGTATTCCTCGATTTTGGGAGGTTTATTCCTTTCGTCAGGTTTCATTACATGGATAGGTTTACTTCCCATTACTCCAATAATTGGATTCTTTCCATGTATTATTACTCTTTGTGCAGTCAAGGTTTTTGGATCAAAGCCTCCTAGCGTTTGAAACCTAATAAAGCCTTTTTCATCAATATGAGAAACTAAAAAGCCAATTTCATCCATGTGAGCAGCTACCATGACTGATTTCTCCGCGCTTCTACCCTTTTTAAAAGCAACCACATTGCCCATGTTATCGATTTTAAGATCATCAACATGGTTTTTGATTTCTTGGATGATCAACTGACGAATAGGTTGTTCAAAGCCTGGAGCGCCAGGAGTTTCACAAATCGCTTTTAAAAGATTAATATCTACTTGCATAATGCTTAATTTAAATAAAAAATCCCGCACTGGGCGGGATTGGTGAAGAATGTGCGCACGAGAAGAGTCGAACTTCCACGACCAAAAGCGGTCACCAGGCCC
Source organism: Cyclobacteriaceae bacterium (assembly GCA_040218415.1). Lineage (GTDB taxonomy): Bacteria > Bacteroidota > Bacteroidia > Cytophagales > Cyclobacteriaceae > JAVJRN01. The sequence goes on along the minus strand of JAVJRN010000081.1, from coordinate 35,311 downwards.
TCAACCTGGCGCGTCTACCAATTCCGCCACGTGCGCATTAAAGAAATGCAAAGGTAAGTCATAGCACTTCTATTATTCAAATTGCTTCCCAAAATGAATCTGTATAATAATGATTCTCATCAAATAAATGATTTAAAACCTTGAATCCGCATAATTCAGCTAAAGATTCCAGCTCTGAAATTGAATATTTTTTGGAAACCTCCATGAAAATTGGCTCCCATTTATCAAAATGTATAAGATCATCAGATGATTCAAGATAAACTTCATGATCACAAATACTCATTAAGTAGCTTCGGCATTCTCCAGATAGTGGATCATAAACAGGGTTATGTATAAAGTTGGATTTATCAAAATTAGCACCCAATTCAGCATTTATCCTATCAAGTAAGTTCATGTTAAAAGCAGCGGTGACTCCCGTCGGGTCATTATATGCTGCCAATATGGTTTTGGGATCTTTTTTAAGATCCACTCCAATGACAAACTTATCTCCAACAGACAAGTTAGATCTTACGCTTTTAAGAAAATCTGATGCGTGTGAGCCAAGATAATTTCCAATATTCGACCCTAAAAAGAATACTACTTTTTTCTCATATTCTTTAAAACTTAAAGCTTCCAAAACTTTGAAATAGTCACCAGCCAAAGGTTCAATTTGAAGTGTAGGAAGCTGATGAATTAAATTATTCTTCAAAATTTCAAGAACATTCGCAGAGATATCTATCGGGCTATAGGAAAAATCGACTCCCGCTTCTATCAAATGTTTAAGTACTACTTTAGTTTTTGTTCCGTCTCCAGCACCGAGCTCAATCAACCTATAATGGTCATCTAATGCTAGCATATCAACGATTTCCTTACTTTGAGTTTGGAAAATTTCAAACTCAGATCTCGTTAGATAGTATTCATCTAACTGCATAATCTTTTGAAAAAGTGCATCTCCTTTTTCATCATAGAAATACATTGAATTCAATTTTTTAGGCTTTGAAGCTAGTCCATGACTAACACTTCTAGCAAATTCGCAAAGTTCAGTTTCTGTTTTGATAGTTGAAAAGGGTTTAGAGATCTTGAGCTAGACGTATACCAGCAAACATCCATTGAAGGTTTGGGTGAAAGAAATTCCTATAAGTTGATCGAATATGATCTTGGGGTGTCGCGTATGAACCTCCCCGTAGCACCATCGTATTAATCATAAATTTACCGTTGTATTCTCCTAGAGCGCCATCCGCAGGTTGAAAGCCAGGATAAGGCCGATATGGAGTTGAAGTCCATTGCCATAAGTTGCCGAAAAACTGCTTGTTTTCATTATGGGGTCGATACAACTCTTTTTCAACGAAATTACCATTTTGCACTAGATCACTGTACTTATTGCAAGCAATTTCCCATTCAAATTCAGAGGGTAGTCTCAAACCCTTCCATCTTGCAAAAGCGTCCGCCTCGTAAAACGAAACGTGTGCTACAGGTTCACTTAAATCTAGCTTTTCAGAACCTGCCAGATTGTAAGTGTACCATTCGCCGTTGATTTTATGCCAGTAAAGAGGCGCTTTTTCTACTGCATTATTTATCCAATCCCAGCCTTCAGAAAGCCAAAATTGATGATTTTCATATCCACCAGCCTCAATAAAAGCCAAATACTCTGAGTTAGTTACCAATTGAGAGGAGATAGAGAAGGGATTCAGAAAAACTTTATGACAACCCAATTCATTATCAAACTTATAACCATCTCCTTGATGGCCAATTTCATAGATACCTTCATCTACAGACAACCAAGACTGTTCCAATGGTCTTTGCTTCACATGATTTGTTTCTCGATAAACCGGAAAAAGTGGATTTGAACCTAAAATGTATTTAATATCATAAAGCAAAAGCTCTTGATGCTGTTGCTCATGATTTAAACCTACTTCAAACACATAATTCAACTGTTCATCGAATTGAATCAAGTCAAAAAGCTTATATATATGCTCATCCACATACGCTCGGTATGAAAATATCTCGTCAACTGTTGGTCGCGTCAAATGTCCTCTTTGCGTTCGTGACCACCTATCCCCTGCGGATATGTAATAGCTATTAAAAAGGTAAGGGTAGTTTTTATCAAAAAGTTGATACCCCTCAAAATAATCTTTCAAGATAAAGGTTTCAAAAAACCATGTCGTATGTGCCAAATGCCATTTCGGTGGACTTACATCCATGATCGGTTGGACTACAAAATCTTCTTTTTCGAGAGGTTCACACAAGTGAGTCGTCTGATCCCTGACTCTTCGGTACTTGGCAAGCAGCTCTTTTGGGCTTGCTTTTAAACTAAAAGAAGGGTGAGACATTAAGTAATTTTTTGTTATTGTTGATAGATCGATTTCGGGGTTTATTGAAGCAAAAGCCTCATTACATTTTAATCATTTAGCCAACGTTTAAACGATCCAGATCGTTCGACACTCACGATCACATCCATACTATTGGGTGCAGGTGGTTCCAATTCTATCTTCACCCTGCTCTTGGAGTACGCTAACATATTCTTTATTGAAGCAAAAGAAATAATGAATTTTCTATTGATCCGATAAAATTTTTTAGGGTTTAACGCTTCTTCTAACTCCCCTAGATTATTATTAATGATATGTTGTTGCCCGTTTTTTGTGACCAAATAAGTATATCTGTCTTCACTAAAAAAATAGGCCACTTGAGCTTCTGGGATTGACTTTATCCTTTCTCCTAAGGTAATAAGAAAACGTTCTTGATAGGCAGGTGTAATATTCGGATCAAGAGCTTGCAACAATGCATCTATATCGTAATGTTTACTTGCTTTCGTCCAGAGTTTATACTTATTAATAGCTAATTCCAACTCTTCCTGGTCAATAGGCTTCAACAGGTAATCAATACTATTTTCTTTGAAGGCACGAATTGCATATTGATCATAAGCAGTAGTCATGATAATCGGCGTTTCGATTTTGAGTTGATTGAATATCTCAAAACTTAATCCATCTCCAAGTTCAATATCAGAAAGTATCAAATCTACTGTATTGTGACTGAGCCAATCTACCGCAGTTTTAACACTGTCCAATTTTGCAGAAACACTGATGGAACCTTCTCTATCTATGGAGAGTAAAGTTCTTTCAAGGTCTTCCGCTGCTAGTGGCTCATCTTCAATAATCGCGATATTCACAATATTCTATTTTGTTGTTCTTAATTTACATCTAATCTATCATTAAAGGAATTTTCACGACATAATGATTTTCTATTTGTGAAAACTCAAGCTTTTTTTCCGTGAGAATAGAAAATCTTTGTTTCAGGTTTGTTTGACCGATTCCAAATGACTCATCCTTAATCGTTTTTGGTTGAAAGTTGTTTTTTACGTAAATCCAATCTCCATCATTGAATATATCCACATGCAGAGGTTTCTCTTTTGTAGCGATGTTATGTTTAAGGGTATTTTCCACCATCAATTGAAGTGCTGCTGTAGGTATTTTATGTTCATAATAATTTGTATCGACACGGCAATCAAACGTAAATGCATCCTTGAATCGAATATTCTGGAGATGCAAATAGTCCTGCAGAAACTTTAATTCTTCTTGTAGACTGACAACATTTTCAATTCTGTGATCTAACAAGTAGCGATAAATGTTACTTAATTTTCTAACAAAACTTCTTGCTTCCAAATTATCAGAAACAAGTGCACTTAAAGTATTGAGACTATTAAAAAGAAAATGTGGATTAATTTGATTTTTTAAGCTTTCGAGCTGTGCTACAATCTTGTCTTTTTCTCTGCGCTCCGAAACAATAAGAAGCTGTTTATTTTGTCGTTTTAGCTCGTAAGTGTCAAGCGCTCGACTTATGATAATTTGCATTTCGTCATAAGTCCAAGGTTTTGATATATAAAAGTAGATATGCCCTTTGTTAATGGCACTTATGACCGTCTCCATATCTGCATAGCCAGTGACCAAGACGCGAATTGCTTCGTCGTTGATGCTTATAGATTCCATAAGAAATTCTATTCCTGACATTCGTGGCATCCGCTGATCAGTCAAAATAATAGCAATGTCTGGGTCATCCTTTAATATTTTCAACCCTTCTTCTCCCGATGTTGCCGTGATCACTTCATATCTTCGACGAAAAACTGAGCGAAAATAATCGATGTTACCTTTCTCATCGTCAACATATAGGATTTTAATGCCCTGACTCATGTGCTATCTTTTATTTCCTTTTGACCTAATATAGAGCATTAAAAAGATGGAAATTCCAAATACAAAGACCATCATGGTCGTAATCTTAATCAATAATTTTGGTTCATAACCTGTGTCATTGGTTATTAAAATTATGATGACTCCAAGTAAGACTATAGCGAGACCTCCAAAAAAGGAGAAATTTTGTAGAAATTTTATCATTCAGTTTTTATTCAGGCTTAAACTTTATTCAGATAGATTGAAATAGCAATAGGTTACTACTTTTTTTGGAATAAATTCTTCTAGTTGACTTCTCGATCAAGGTAGGAGGTATGTATTAATTATCCAAAATTTTGACTTGGGTTACCAATAAATTATGCCGGAAAAGATATCAAAATGAGAAATAATGGAGAAACTGGAAAAACTTAACTGTATGGAAAAGTCACAAGTATATTTAGCAAAATGAGATATTTGACTCTATATTGAATTATCAATTGAAGTTGATAATTATTTAACTCCTTACTTAAATGGAAAACAGACACAATCTCCTTAAAATAATATTCATTTTATTCATCACGACTTCATTTCAATTCGCACATGGTCAAGGCCGATACGCGAGTGAACAAAATACAGTTCTCTTTGACGGATATGATCCAGTTGCTTTTTTCAATAACGAAACGGTTAAAGGGAAACCATCTATACCTACATTATATCAAGGTCGTTTAATTTATTTCGCTAATGAAGAGAACAGAGGCAGATTTAATGAAAATAAAGAAAGATTTTTCCCTAAGTATGGCGGTTGGTGTGCAATAGCCATGACTGACGGTATATTCATCAAGCCTGACTATACTATGTATAAAATTCAGAATGGTCAACTGATGTTTTTCAGGCGTAAAGCCTACTTCAATGGACTCACTTTATGGGATAAAGACCCTGAAAACAATGAAATGAAAGCAAATTTAGCCTATGAAAAATATTTCAATTGACTAATTGTAAGCGGTTAATCCACAACTTATAATCTTACGATCATTCTATACACAACCAAATACCGCTATCTCAGAGAAAAGTAAAGTAATAATTAGTGTCAACAAAACGAAGGCCTAAAAACCAAAAAAGCTGCCATTAAGTCTCGTATCAAACCTTATTGAAATTTGATCGAATCAATAATGACAGCCCTTAAAACTCCGTAATATTTTATTTAAGCAGCTCTCTGAATTTTTGTCTCAGGTCTTAGCTTCACTTCTTTCTTTTCTGGCAAATGTATTACTCCGAAAAAGTTCAATAGCTTAATCACTTGATAAGTCGGATCAATCTCATGCCATCTTACTCCACCAAAATTTGCTCTAGAGCCATATTTGTGATGGTTATTGTGATAGCTCTCACCCATCATTAAAAAGTCAAATGGTAAAAAATTCTTAGATGTATCACCAACTTTAAAATTGGTATATCCATAAATATGAGCAAACCAATTAATAATTGCGCCATGAATTGGTGACATCAACCACTGTGCTGGCAACAATAACCATAACCACCAAGCATCAGCAAATGCCCAATAAACTGCAAAATATGCACCACCCCATAAAAGTCTTGAAACCCAAGATCTAGCAAAAGCATCAAATGTGTGCCATGCAGGTACTCCTTCTGTAAACCTTTTATCAACATCTACTTTTCTAGCTGTAATCGCAGAATAAATAGTCTTGGTTTTCCACATCATGTTGAAGAGTGTTTCATCGTACGTAGGAGAATGAGGGTCATCTTCGGTATCCGCATATGCATGATGCATTCTATGCATAACACCATATCCATAAGGACTTAAATAATTAGATCCTTGGAAAGCCCATGTGAGGACGAAAAAAACCTTTTCTGTAAAGCGGCTCATTGTAAAGGCTTTATGCGCAGCATATCTGTGCAAGAAAAAGGTTTGAAAGAATAGCGACAAATACCAATGTGCTATAAAAAAAGGGATAATTACTTCCATTCGATTCTTAAGTTCTGAGTTTCAAATTGAGCCAGATCACCTGACTTATGCTACTAAGACAGAGCTAACTTTCGTTTGTGACAGAATCTTGAAGAAAAAATAAAATTAATTTTATTTGAAAGTCTCTTTACCTCTGATTTGATCCATCAAATCGTCGAAATCTCCATGTTTGGAGGCTTTATTGATTGCTTCAATATACTTTTCAGCATCAAAGTTAGCCGCAGAAAATTTCTCAGTTTCTTTAGCCAACTTATCTTTTGCTCTAGAAACTAGCTGACGACAATGGTCTTTTTTCTTGTCAAAGATTTTTTGAAGCTCATCATATTCAAAATCAAAACCCTCTCTAAGCAGGAACAAGCCCCTTTCCAAAGGCCCAAGTTTCTTATGAAGAATCTCCATAGCAACATTGATTTCATGCTTTAAATCCAGATGTGAAAAATCAATCTTTTCAAAAAGCTCAGGAAGCTTTACCGATTCCAAATAGTCCTTTTTCTTTTGCTTAAAAGAGTTCAAATGATTTAAGCAGTTGTTAGTGACCGATTTGATCAGATAGGCTTTGGTATTCTCTATTTTGGATTGATCTATTGTCAGATATTTGAGAAAAGTATCTTGCACAATATCTTCAGCATCGTGCATACAACCCACCATCCTAAAAGCTATCGCTTGAAGCATCGGTTGATATTGGCTTATGACTAAAGTGGAATTCATTAACTTTCAAAGTTAAAGGCAATTATGTCAATTATAGGATTTTTTCTGTTTTTTGTAACCATAATTGCACTTTCTTTCCGTGACAATCAATTAATCTGCGAAAATTTTGCTGGAAATAGTATTTGAAGACGAAAATTATATTGCCATCAACAAACCGAATGGATTGCTCGTCCATAGGAGCGCAATTGCCCGTGATGTTGACACTTTTGCAGTACAGGAACTAAGAGATCAAATCAACCAACACGTTTTCCCTGCACATCGGCTTGACAGAAAAACTTCCGGAGTTTTGTTGTTTGCGAAAAATAAAAATGCGCTTTCAGCGATCAGAAAACTTTTTGAAAATAAGGAGATTAAGAAGGAGTATCTCGCCATTGTTCGTGGTTTCACCGACCCGAAGGGTTTAATAGATTATCCGTTGACCAATGAAAAAGGAATTGTTAAAGAAGCAATTACAGATTTTGAAACGATAGAAACATCAGAAATACCAGTAGCTCTAGGTAAATTCCCTACTTCACGCTATAGCTTGGTCAAGTTAACACCTCAAACCGGGAGAATGCACCAGCTACGTAAGCACATGGCGCATATTTTACACCCGATTATTGGCGATCGTCCGCATGGATGCAATAAGCAGAATAGGCATTTTAAATTAACTTGGAATAGTGAAACAATGCTCTTACATGCGAACTCAATGTCTTTTACTCATCCGTTAACATTAAATACATTAGATATTCGCGCTGGTTTACCAAATGAATTTGTGAGGATCTCGGGAATATTAAAATTCGGTAGTAATTTTGATTCAATAGAAAAAAACACAGCATGATAATAAAGTGTATTGCCATTGACGATGATCCGGTTTTTTTAAGATTGCTTCAAGCTTATTTTTTCGAATTCAATAACTGTGAACTTGTCGCGGTTTATAAAAACCCAATTGATGGAATCATGGCTGTTGTGAAAGCGAAACCTCATATACTTTTGATTGACTTAGAGATGCCTTACTTGGACGGTTTCGAAAGTTTGAGTACGCTTGAGGTAAAACCAAAAATTATTGTGATTTCTGCTCACCTCGATCGCCCGAACATGCCGAACAACCTTGGTATAGATAAGTTTATAAGCAAAGCAAGTTTAAAAGATCCGGCAGTATTGGAGAAAGCAATCAAAGAGCTCATGCCTTAACTTGAAAGTCGCCCTCAAAAGAAAATATTATTATTTAGCAGGTAATTGAAGGATAAAAATTGTTCCATTTCCTGGTGAACTTTCAACCTTAACATCACCCCTATTCATTTGGGTAAACTCATAAACGAGCTGTAAACCCAAGCCTAACCCCTTCTCTCCCGCAGTTCCATATTCACTTTTTTGCTGAAACTTAAATAGCGCGTCCAGTTTTTCTGCCGACATTCCAGTACCCGTATCAGTAAACTTTATTTCAACAAATGCTCCTTCTTGATGAGCTGTAATATGAACTTGACCGTTTTCAGGGGTGAATTTTATAGCATTATTGAAAATATTTCTAAAAATTGTCCGGGTAGTATTTATATCAACAAACAACTTAAGATTATTTTCAATTTCAATCTTGACATTAATATTCTTGGCGCTTGCCATATTGGCGAAAGTATCCGTAAGCTCATCAATCAACTCTTTTAAAGTTACCAACTCAGGATGATAAGGGATTTGTCCTTGCTGCTGCAGTGCCCAATTCAGAAGACCGTCAAGCATACCCGAAAGGTTGTGTACAGAGTCATCAATATCATCTGCTAGGCTTATGAGTTCATCAGTTGCCCTACGGATAGCCATCATCTTGATCAAACGACTAATACCATGAAATGCAAGTATTGGCCCTCTCATATCATGAGAGATAATGGAAAAATACTTATCTTTTGTTCTGTTCAAAGACTCTAAGGATTCCTTTTGCTGTTCTAAAATAGCATTAACGCGCGTTTTTGATTGATAATAACCAAAGATGACAACAGCCAAAATCAATAATATCACCACAATAATTATACTCGTTGAAATAATAATTTGGCTATTCTTTTCTCTTTCTTTTAACAATTCAACCTCAGCTTGTTTTTTTGATAACTCAAAAGCGCTTTCCAAGTTTTCGATCCTTCCATACACCTCATTATCCGCAATACTGTCTTTTAAGTTTACATATTGCTGGTGATACTTATAAGCCTCTTTGTAGTCGGCATTCATAGCATAGATATCTGCTAACCGCAAGCTATTGTCTCGTGCTTCTGTCTTAAAACCATACTTTTGAGCGATCGACATAGAGGAATCAGCGAAGATTTTGGCTGACTTAAGTCGTCCTTTAGCCTTATATATCTGCGACATGTAACTCAAAAAAATGGCTATGCCATAATGATCTTGCAGCCTTCCTAATTGATCAATAGAAGCACGCATATTTTCCTCTGCTAAACTCAATCGTCCTAACTCAGCTTGAACTAATCCTAAATTTCCTAGATTGTACGCCAGACCCGAAGGATCATTTCCCAAATCTTCATAGATATCTTTTGATCTTTCGAAATAAACCAACGCTGAATCATACATTTTTGACAAATAGAATTCCTCTCCCATGTTCAAGAGGGTAGTAGCCAAAAGACCATCATCAGAGTCTCCAATTTCCGAAAGACTTTCCCTGTAATATAGGATTGCGCTATTATGATTGTCAATAATAGAATAGACATCTGCCAAAGCCATATTTGCTGCCGCGAGCCCTTTTGAGTAATTAGCCCTTCCTGCGTAATCTTTGGCTTTAAACAAAGCATATATAGCCACATCGAAATCGCCTAACATACTATATACCTGTCCCTGATTCATGTAGGCATTATGTAAATGCTTGATATTTTGCAAAGCACGAGCCTCGTCCATCAGTTGACTGGCGTATTCAAGGCGAAGAGAAGGATTTTTCTGATTCTGCGCTATGCCATTGAGAATATCCAATCTCAATACATCGCCTTTTTTATAACGACTAAGTTGTATTTCAAGGCTATCTGCGATTGATTGTGCCTGAGCAGAAACTCTAAAAAAAATTGACTGACAAATAACAAAAAAAACTAAAATTCGCAGGATAACCTTCATCACTTGAAATGTAAATCAAATATTATCTTAATGAACTAAAATATGCTATTAAATAACTTTTTCTTCAATTCATATTTTTAGTAATCCTCCACAATTGGTTGCACCCACCATGAATTTAAAACTAATTTACAGCCAGAAGGGAATCCTCTACGGCATTGAAAACAGGTAATTTAAATGAAAAAACTGTCCCCTCTCCTTCTTTAGAGTTTACCTCAATAGAACCTTTATTCATTTCAATAAACTCGTAAACGAGTTGCAAACCAAGGCCGAGACCTTTTTCACCTGACGTACCATAGGTCGACTTTTTCTCATGAAGGTTAAACAGCTTATCAAGCTTATCTTGAGGTATTCCTACACCTGAGTCTATAACTTCTATTTTAGCATTTTTACCTTCAATGCTGGCGACTACTTCTACTTTTCCTGCATCTTCTGTGAACTTCAAGGCATTATTTATCAGATTCCTAATGATCGTTTCAGTAGTATTCTTATCTGCCCAAAGTGTTATTTGATCATTTATTGAGGCTCCTAGTTCAATGCCTTTTGAAGCTGCAGTATTCTTAAATGTGCCTATCAAATCATCTAACATAAGGTTTAGATTAACCCTTTCAGGAACATTTGGAAAATGTCCCTGCTGCTGTAACGCCCAGGACAACAATCCATCAAGCAAACTTGATAGCCGACCTGCCGACTCATCTATATCATTGGAAAGCTCAAGCAGATAGTTTTCATTATTGCTCTTAAGGGCAAATTTAATCATGCGTCCAACTCCTTGAAAGGCACTTATCGGTCCTCTAAGATCATGAGAGATGATAGAGAAAAACTTATCTTTGGTTTCATTAAGTCGTTCTAACTCCAGTTTTTGAGATTCAAGTATGGCGTTGATTTTGGCTTTTGCTTGGTAGTACTTGTAAATGATGGCTGCCAGAATAACCAGCACCAATGCAAAAGCCGCTACAGCCCAAGTAATTATTTGTTGGGTTCTTTTTTCAGCCGTGAGCAAGTCTACTTCTGCTTGTTTTTGGCCTACCTCAAATTCAGTGCGGAGATTGGCTATCTGACTGACTGACTGCACATTAGATATACTGTCTTTAAATAATAAATAATTTTCATGATGAAACAGCGCCTTATCATAGTCAGCCAGTAGCTTATGGTATTGATACAACTTCAAATGAGCGTCTCGTAATTGCTCTTTTAAGTTGTATTCTTTAGCCAAACTATAACTCTCCTCGGCATATTCAAGTGCTTTTGGGAAATTCCCCTTTTCATAAAAAATATCGGCCAAATAGGTATAGAAAATGGACACTGAATAATAATCATTCAGTTTCCGTAATGATTCGGCCGCCTTTGAAATGTAGGCTTCAGCTTTATCATATTGCCCCATTTTTGCATACACCAACCCGGTATTACCATTATTATAAGAAATACCAAGCTGATAATCAAGACGTTGATAGTGCCTTCCAGAAACTGCAAAATAGACTAAAGCCTGATCTAGCGAGTCCATTAAAAAATAGGTATCTCCTAAGTTCGTACAAACGAGAGCAAGAGCGGATAGGTCTCTTGGGTTTAGGTTCGCCGTATCTTCGAAAGCATCAATGCCTTCCTTATAATACCGAACTGCATTGGTGTAATCGAGGATTAAAGAGTAAACATCTGCAATAGCTGCATTGGACTCACATACCGCATTGATGGATAATTCGTCTGCGTACCTTCGGCACTCAAAAAAATTATCTAAGGAGCGCAAAGGGTTACCAAGACGTCTCTCCGCTTGGCCTAGAAAATAATAACCATTATAGATTTGAACAGTGGTTTTAGTCAATTTTGCCTTTTCAATTAATTGCTCGGCAAATTTTTTAGTTTCTACAGGATCTGTCTCATTTGAAGCAATTCTTTTTAATAAATCCAATTCTTTCTCAGCATCGAAGCTATTTGAAGATAGGACAGCTTTAAGACTATCTGCTTCATGCTGATTTTGAGCCGACAGACAGAAAAAAGCAACCAAAAAATAAATACTAATTAATATTTTGAGCATTAGCTATGGTTGGCCTTGACCTTGCATTTTAGGATCGACAGAAATAACCCCATCTCCATTGGAGGGCTTAAAACTTATGCTGTAAGAATCAATCTCACCTTTGACCGTTGTATCTTTAAGTGTTGCTACAATCGAGAGACTATCATCTCCCTTGGTGGACTTGATCATCTTTTTAGTACTATCCTTACCATCCGTTATTTTCTTCAATTTATCAATACCCGAGACAGCAATAAAAGTTAAGGTATCCTTTCCATTGACAGCTGTATTTGGGCTATCGGGCCCTACATCAGTGTAATCACCATCCTCTTTTGATGACCACTTAAGAGATGTCTCAAATTTCAAATAAATGTTGTGATTCGCCATAGGTTAAAAATAAGTTAGTGTCTGATAGAACGATTTCAAATCTCTAATATATATCAAAAGATATAAGTGCAACAGGTAATTAAGGTCAATCCTCAAATTTCAACCAAGATTCCAATAATTCTTGATTTTTCATCAATGGCTAGAAATGAAAATAGTGGTGCTTTCACACCACTATTAATCCGATCCATAACTGGTTAGGTATATCTAAGATCACTTCTGCATAACCTTCAAGTTTTTCTGAAATAAATATCTATAGGTTAATAACTTCGAAATTTTTTTATGGTCAAATGCTGGTTTCTCTATATTTCTCTCTAGATGACCAATCATATTAAATACACAATCATTCAACAATAGCTGTTCCTCAGGATCCAAGTCATTTAGGATTTGAAATTCATGATTATTTGAAACTGCAGGAACCATTTTTTGTATGTCTATGAAAGTTTTCTTGAAAGATTACAATTCAAATATTCGTTAAATAATATTCCAGAACTATTTTCTTCGTGTGAGCGCGAATAATGTATGATAATCGAGTTATTTTAGAGTATAGACTAAACTCGTCAGCCATCAAACGATAGAAAATCATCTCGTTTAACTTCGTCAATCACTAAGCACACTTACCATTTTTAGCCGAAAGCAATACAGAGATCTTGGTTAAAACCGTCCTGTTTTCTTTGATTATTGAATCTCTTGCTTGGACTACAGGAAATGCTAATGATTCGCATCCCCCATTTAACACAAAATCTTCTAGCAAAAGCTGCTTTGTTGAAATTAGTTATCCTGAAAGTGATGACGAGTAAAGATATTACGTGGCGTAATTTTAAAGTGGTTAGTAGTACCTCTGGAATAGTAAACGACATCCATGTCGTCATACCCAAAAACGTAGATATTCATTTCCACATTTAATGTAATGTCATGGGTGAAGGCTTTCTTCAGCAAACTCCAATGATTTCGAATTTCTTTTTTTTCGTTCTTGTTTAAATCAGAAGTGTGCAAATGGATGCTATTGGTGGATATGTAACTTTCATGGAGCTTTATTTCTGTTTCGGCCATGCCAATACCTTTGTATTTTCTTCCTTGGTTATACATGTGCTCTGCTAGTATATCATGGTTTTCCAATTCCATGAGCGCATATTTTATTGAATCGTTGGTCATGTCATGATATGGGTATTTTTCCAACAACCACTCATCGCTTACTTCCAAAACAGCAAATAGTAATGTGTCATAAATGGCGTATTTATAAAAATCCACCGGGATCATGAGCATGGTGAAGTTCTGGTGCTCGGAGTAATGCTTGACAAAAACATCAATATCCTGACCAATACGCACATCTTTGTTCCTCATTTGGATATTCTCTGTATCCACATTATGGCCTTTTTCAAGCAGGAAAGTGAGAAAATTTTTAGACTCAGAAAATTTATGAACAATATCTTCTATCTCCTCAATATGATTTTCCCTGATGTACGCTTCTTTTGTTTCGGCAATCTCAACGAACTCAGCTTGAGCCAGAATCAATTGAGGAATCAAAGCAGCACAGAGCAAAATGAATATTTTCTTTCTCACAGCGTTTAATTTAAACTTCAAAGTTAAAGGATTAAAACTTTACCCATTGACAGTGGATGTAGACAAAGAAAAATTGTAAAAAGGCTTTAAATACTTCTTTATTGTTGATTCTTAATGGTAATGCTTTAGATTCAAACTAGATTGGAGCTATCCTCGTAAGCTAAAATTTAGATCAATTGTGAACTGAGCTAGCCACCAAAGAATCTAATATAACATTCAATGAGAATTATCAAATGCACTTCAAAATGAAAAAACCTCTTCTTTATTCATTCCTTTTGCTGATTGCACTTTTAACGTTGACTTATTTTTTATTTAAGAAAGAAGCTTATCAGATGTATAAAGTGCTCACCTTTTTTGAGAAGGAGCATATCTCAGAGAATTTTCGAAGCATTAAAGATATCTTCAATACCTCGAAGGTAAACGCACCAGAAATAGCAGAACCTTGGCCAATCAGTAATCAGCAGGTTTCTCTACCCGAAAACATCAAATTTGAAGACAGCACGATCAATACAAAATCATATTTAGACTACACTTTGAATGATGGCTTACTTATCATTCAACACGACTCAATCAAATATGAGCGCTATTCAAATGGATTCACATCGGAAGATCAACACATCTCTTGGTCTATGTCTAAGTCCGTCATTTCCGCACTATTTGGTATTGCAATCGAGGAAGGCGCAATCAATAGCATTGATGAAACAGTCACAGACTACTTGCCTGAATTTGCCGGCACGGGCTATGAGGGTGTTAGAATAAAGGACGTTTTACAGATGTCAACAGGAGTTGGCTTCAATGAAGATTACAGCGATTTCAATTCTGACATAAATATTATGGGTCGGTATTTTGCACTTGGAATGCCCATGGCTGATTTTTCAAGAACCTTAAATCGTGACCATGAGCCAGGCACCTTTAATCATTATGTGAGCATAAATACGCAAGTACTTGGGATGATACTGGTTGAAGCTACAGGAGAATCGATCACCGATTTTATGCAAACACGATTATGGAATAAAATTGGCGCTGAGTCTCCTGCGTATTGGATTAGGGACAAGGCCGAAATGGAATTTGCTCTTGGCGGACTCAATGTAACGCTGAGAGACTATGCCAGACTCGGGCAGTTATATCTCGATTCTGGGAGGTGGAAAGGACAACAAATAGTCCCAGAAGAGTGGGTTATTCAATCAATAACACCTGATGCCCCTCATTTAATGCCAGGTAAAAGAAATAGTGCAACAAGAGAAGATGGTTACGGGTTTCAGTGGTGGATTCCCGAAGGAAATCAAGGAGAATTCTATGCGATTGGCATATATAGCCAGTATATCTATATTAACCCTTCTAAAGACCTGGTAATTGTCATGCTCTCTTCCAATTACCATTTCAAATATGATTTGGAAGGAATGCATAAAAAAATAGCCTTCTCTTTATTCCGTAATATTGCTGAGAGACTTTGACAGCTCCGTAGAGAACACTAATCGGCTCAGCGAGTGAAAGTCATAGTTTACACATGTCTATGACCGTCTAATATTAGGTTTGAAGATCCATATTTTGACGACACCTAAAACAATGACCATTTGGAAGTTAGTCATTAAATCTGCTAAAAAATTGTCTCTCCGAAAACGCTAAATATCCTTACCTCCACTCGATTCAAAGTCCTTCAGCTAATAATTTAATCTGAGTTTTAAAGAAGATTGAAATGCTAGCTGAAAAGACAATCAGAAGGTGATTGCGCCTTCCTTTTTCAACTCCACACTCACTTCGTCACCAATTTTACTGTTCCTTAAAAAATCAAAAGCGATCAATAAAGACTCGTTAACATCAACGTTAATCAAATAATACGCACCTCTGAAAATGATCGATTTTATAACCCCACGCAATTCAGAATCTGTTCCAATCAAAACATCTTCTGCCCGTAAGATGCTTTTTTCTGGAATTGAAAATAATTTCGCAATGTTTTGATCAATAAAATTTATTGGGCCAAAAAAGGCAGCAATGTGCTTATCAGAAGGATGGAAATAGATATCATGCGGTTTGCCCATTTGTTTTAGTTCTCCCTCCATCATAACAACAATCTTATCAGCAATCATGGCATCTCTCGTGTCATGTGTAACCAACACTACTGCTGTGCCGGATTTTTTAGCCAATGACTTGATCTCATCTAAAAAAACAGCCGAGTTCATTGGATCGAGCGCACTAAAAGGTTCATCCATGAGTAAAACTTCAGGCTCATTAGCCATCGCTCGCGCAATGGCTAAACGCTGTTTTTGACCTCCTGAAAGCTGATAAGGCAACTTTTTCTTATGGACAGAAAGTCCAAAATGATTAATAAGTAGCTCTATGCGCTCATCCTGATATTCTCGATCATAGGCCAAAAGTGGCTCACGTAAATTTTCATATACATTCCGCTTCGGACTTAATTCATAATTTTGATGCACCAACCGAATTTCCTCATAGCCTGGTACTAATCGAATATCAGGCCCTTCCATGATTTCATCATGGTATCTTATCTCTCCTTTTGTTGGGTTTTTCATACCTCCCATAAGATTGAGAACAGTAGTTTTACCAGATCCACTTGGGCCAACAATGGCAACAAAATCACCTTTGTGTAAATCAAAACTAAAATTCTTTAACGCATAAAAACCTTCCTGATAACTAACAGAAAGGTTTTTCAAGGAGAGTAATGGCTTTTCGATCACGCGTCTTCCCAAAGATCATTTAATGAATATGGTGAACCTTCAAATGTGAAGAAGGTGCCATCAATAAATCTATATTTCGGCTGATCTAGTAGCTCAGTGAGTTCATCATGCCGCAATTCAATAGAGGCAGCTTCGAAGTTTTGTTGTAATCTTTGTGGGTTTACGGATTTCGGTATTACTGATATTCCTCTTGCAATCGCAAAAGCGATCAACACTTGAGCTGGTGTACAGTTATGACTTTCGGCGATTTTCTTCACTGTGTCATTCTCAAATAATCTTGGTTCATCCTCTTTCTTTGTTTGTCTGTCTAAAGAGCCAAAAGGTGAATAAGCCGTCAAATGGATTTGATTGCTTTTACAATAATCCACCAAGTCCTGCTGTGGTAAAAACGGATGTAATTCTACCTGATTCATGGCCGGCAATATATTGGCCACCCCTTTTATTTCTTTCAATTTGGTAATATTAAAATTACTCACACCAATATGCTTGACCAATTCATGAGCAACGCAATCTTCCATTGCCTTCCATGTCTCAGTGATGGGCGCCTCTTCAGGAGTGAGAAACTCTTCAGTTTTTTGTGCAAACACAACACCTTCTTTGAAAGCTACTGGCCAATGCATCAAGTAAAGATCGAGGTAGTCAAGCTGTAAATCAGCCAACGTTTTTTCAAGGGCTGGTCTTACCTGATTAGGTAGATGTGAAGAATTCCAAAGTTTTGACGTGATCCAAAGGTCTTCTCTTGCCACCTCATTCTCTGCCATGGCATCTTTTAGAGCATACCCAATTTCCTTTTCATTACCATAAAGTGGGGCACAGTCGATATGACGAAAACCAATTTTTATGGCTGCTCTTACCGCCTTATAAACCTCTCCGGGTTCAGACTTCCAAGTTCCTAGTCCAACAATGGGCATTTTATCGTTATTCAAAAAAGTAATTTCTTTCATAGTAATAGAGTAATTGTTTTCAATCTATCTCAACAGAGAATAAAAAATGATAGTTCAATACTCCCAAAGATCAGTCAATCTATATGGAGAACCGTTTGAAGTAAACTCCTCTCCTTTGAAGAATCGATATTTTGGCAAAATGATCAATTTTCGCAGATCTTCTCGATCCAATTTCATATCAACGGCTTCAAAATTTTGAATCAGATGAGTCTTCTTTGTACTTGATGGAATTAAAGCTATTTTTCGGCTCATCCCATAGGCAACTAGTGCTTGAGCTGTACTAATCCCATGTTTTTCGCTCATTTCTAAAAGAGCCGGCTCTGAAAAAAAATCAGGCTCATTGTGATGCTTCATTTTTGATGGTCGCCCCGGCGAGCCTAAAGGCGCATATCCTACAACGTGTATACCAGCCTGGCGGCAAAAATCATACAGGGGTTGCTGCGGCAGGTAGGGATGCATTTCTACTTGCAAGACCTCAGGCTCCAATGTGCTTTCGTATCTCAACATATTCAATGTCTTGATATTAGAATTACACATACCTATATGTTTAGTTAATTCTGAATCCAGACAGTCTTCCATAGCAGTCCAAGTGTCAATCAACGCAGCTTCATTTTCACCAATATAATCTTGCTTACCTTTTGGGATTTCAGTTCCCTTGACTTGTGCCACTGGCCAATGTACCATGTATAAATCCAGATAATCAAGCTGTAGTTCCTCTAAAGTTTCCTCCAGAGCGGACTCTACATCATCATATTTATGACTATCATTCCATAATTTTGAGGTAATCCAAAGGTCTTCTCTCTCTACTTCCCCATCATCTATCGCATCATTCAGTGCCTCTCCAATTTCTGACTGATTTTTATGAATAGGCGCACAATCAAAATGTCGATACCCTATTTTAATAGCCGCCCTTACTGTTTCATAAACATTAGCCTTTGCCATAAAGGCAGTTCCCAAGCCAAGCATAGGCATTTTATCTCCATTGGTAAATTTCAAGTACTTCATACCTATATAAATTAATATTTAACTAGTAAGAAAAAGGTGTCCAACAGCTGAATCATTCTAACCTCAAAATGAAATTATGTTATCAAGACGACTTTAGACTTATAATTAGCCTAAAAGGAGTGGAAAATATCCTTTTTTATTCACGTTAAAAAATAGTTTCACGGGAAATTTTCGTATTAAAATTCAATAAAAAAGTTGGAAGTCGATAAAATATAGGAATTAATCATCCGACTTAGGTACAAATGACTAATATCGTAGAAATAGAAAAACTCGGTTTGGTAAAAGATGAAAATACAAACGCTTTTTTAGAGCTAAGAGAACAACTCTTGGGTTTTATAAAATCCCGTGTACCATCCGAAGAAGATGCTGAAGATCTTATCCAAGATGTTTTCATCACCATGCAGGCGACCATAGAGCCAATTAAGCAACTCAGAGCTTGGCTCTTTCGAGTGAGTAGAAATAAGATCATAGACCGTTACCGGAAGAAGGCTCCTTCTTCATTTAGCAGGGTTGATAATTTTGATCAAGACAAAGTTGAAGATTTAAACAGAACCCCTGAAGGCGATATGATGGACGAAATGGTCTGGAATGCCATACAGGAAGGTCTGCAAGAACTACCTAAATCTCAACGGGAGGTCTTTGAAATGCATGAGTTTGAAGGCCTAAGTTTCCAGGCTATTGCTGATCTTACTGGGGACCAGGTCAATACCTTGATATCAAGAAAACACTACGCAGTAAAATATTTGCGTAAGCGACTACAAAGCATCTATAACGACCTAAAGGACTAATTCCATGAGGTTTATAAAGATTGGCCTATTGGTTTGCGTAGCAATTGCAGTGCTTTTATATGGATTTATGTGGCTCTGGAATTGGTTAATGCCAGATGTCTTCGGGTTCTCCACCATCAATATTTGGCAAACCGCAGGATTACTCCTAATGAGTAGAATTCTTTTCGGTTCGTGGG
This sequence comes from Cyclobacteriaceae bacterium, assembly GCA_040218415.1. Taxonomy (GTDB): domain Bacteria; phylum Bacteroidota; class Bacteroidia; order Cytophagales; family Cyclobacteriaceae; genus JAVJRN01. Next base: position 15,847 of record JAVJRN010000081.1, on the reverse strand, counting down.
GAAACAAACATCATTATCAAAATAATAACCCTAAAAAGAATTGGCTTCCTAAGATGAAAAACAGATGGCAAAGCATGACACCCGAAGAGAAAGAAAAATTTAAAGATCGATGGGGATGGTGTAGCGACATGGACGAAAAAGAAGTCCAGAACTAACACGAGTTCATTTCTGAAGATCAATTACCGTTTTTTGATTCCTATAAAGCTCCAATTCACGATCTCACCTAATACAGAATCTTTTTATCCGAAATCAATAAAAGCTGGACACGTCAAAATAAGTAATGAAGCAATTACAAATACAGCGATCCAACCGTGACTACTCTTTCCGAATATTTTTACTAGTCGATTTAGAATTGGATTAGACCAGCCATTCATGATTGCGAAATTTTGGTCGTACACATTGTTATGATGCTGTCCGTGGGCTTTTCTAGAAAGAAAAAAACCAACTTTTTGAAGCACTTTAACCACTTTTGGTACATCCGATTTTGGTGTGTGAGCCCAGCGATGACTCATCTGCATTAAATGCAAACTAATGACCAACAAAATATAGATCAAATAACCCGCTGGTTGGTTTACAACAACAACGATAGGAAAGACAATAGTTAATGGCAAATGCATGACATATAAATGCTCATACCACGTCATTTCATGAATGCGTCTAGGATCGTTATGATGATTTTGAAACCCTTGAGCGAGTCCATCGATAACTGGAACATCAAGTGTGCGCTCATTGTCAAGAATAATATGTAAAAAACCGCTCAATATGTCTGTATAAAAATAGACAACTACAATTAACCCCACAGTGACCCATAAATCAGTTGGTTCCTGAATGAACTTATAGAAAGCCCAAGGAGTCATTAAAGCAATACATAAAGTGTAAATTTTGTTATATTTCATACCTGAATGGTGTTATGTAAATAAGTAAGGTAATAACGAAAAAAGAAAATAGTTACCTCATGATTCAAACGACATTGATAACAATACAATTATTTAGTAAGCCAAGATGAAGAAAACACCATCGAAACTTTTCTATATCAACAGTTTATTCAACTATTCAAGCGGTTAAAAACATGAAAAATAGTAATGTATTTGTATTATTACTCTTCTCCATTCTGTGCATTCAATCATGCTCCGATCTTAAAAAAACGGAGAATAATGAAAAAATAAGACGTCAAACTATAGGAAAAGGGGACATAACTGCGTCAGAGCAAACATTACTCACGGTGAAAATAGGCACTCCTATCACGGCTATTGACATTAGTGAACATCATTTACATGGGCGTTTTTTTGAAGATCGTGCCGAATTTTTTGTTGTTGAACAACCTCAACTTTACTTATCGGATACCAAAGTAAATGAACTCACACTTTATTTCATTGATGGCATTTTATGCAAAAAGAAATATGCTTTGGACGATGATATTTCTTATGATTTGATGAGGTCTTATGGCACTTTCAAGTTTCGTGCGCTCAATGATTCGAGTAAAAAGGTTTCCAAGCGAGAGGGCATTCTCAAAAAAATTAGTGGCAAAAAATTGATGAATGAAAACCTCACCTATTATCGCATGAAATGGCCAGAACAGCAGCCTATGTTATATTATGAATATCAGCGAGATTCAGCTTCTGAAAATAAATTATTGATTGAAGAACTCGAAGCTTACAAAAATTTACTGCGCGAAGCAGAGAGATCCATCTGAGCTAATCGTATAAGTATTCAAAAGCACTATGGTAAAAGTTACGATGTTGCATGTTTTGAATCAACTTATCAAAAAAGGGATTTGAGCTTAAAGTTCCACTGTCTCCGACCATAATGAGCAATTGCTTTGCTCTAGTCATGGCTACATTCATTCTCCTTTTATTTGCCAAAAAGCCAATTTCTCCTCTATCATTACTCCTCACGAGCGACATCAGTATAACATCTCTCTCTTGACCTTGAAAAGCATCTACTGAATTAATAGAAATGTTTTTTTCTAACTCGGCATACCAGTCATAGGTCGAGATCAACTCTGTCAATACGATGGTTTGTGCTCTGTATGGCGCAATGACACCAATGGACATTTGTCGCATTTCTGAGTTTTCGTTGATCAGGGCATCTAGCCTTTTTAATAAAAAACTAGCCTCATCCGTATTGAATGTTGATAAAGTTTCAGGGTTGAGTTTTTCGTCAAAGCCACAACCAGCCGTATCGATAAAGCTAACCGCCTGTGAGAATACTTGTCGGCGCATGGCAATGACATCCGCAGACTTCAGTTCTCCATTATAAAACTGCTCATTTGAAAACCTCATGATGTCATCGTGCATCCGATACTGTGTTTGCAACATGACAGAAGTGTCTTTATCACGCATCATTCTTTCAAAAATAGTAGTTTCAAGACCCTCTTTGGCTGCTTCAATGGATTTAATCGTTGGAGGTAGTTGCCAATGGTCACCCGCCATCACAACTTTTTCTGATTTCATTAGCGGAATCCACATCGCCGGCTCAATAGCTTGAGACGCCTCATCTACAAAAACAGTCTTAAACTTTCTATTGTACAACTGTGAGTGGTTGGCACCAGAAAGCGTGCAAGCAATAACTTGAGCTTTATTCAATTCGTCAAAGATCATGTGACCTTCGAGCATTCGCACTTCGTCTTTAATTCTTTTTGATTCATCATAAAGCAATCGACGCTGTTCTCTTTCTGCTCTGCCAAAATTTCGTTTATGCTTACCAGCCATCGCCCGCATTTGCTCTGCTTTTTTACGCAAATCTTTCAGAAGCTTGGCGTCATTATGATGACTAAGTCTGGCATCCAAGGTGGTGTTTACAACTTCATCAGTAACTCTTGCCGGATGCCCAAGTCGTAAAACCCGAATATCCTGCACACTAAGTTTTTCAACCAATAAGTCGACTGCAGCATTACTCGCCGCTGTGATGAGCACTTGCTTTTCATTTGCGAGGGTTGCAATAATTGCCTCAACCAAAGTAGTTGTTTTGCCTGTTCCAGGCGGCCCATGAATTAATGCGACATCTTCAGCCGAAGACACGAGTTGCAAGGCGCTAATTTGTCCCGCATTCAAAAAGGGATTTTTAAGCTCTTTTAGTTTAAAAAAGTTGGGACGTTTTTCCCCGACGAGCACGTCAATCATGTTTAAATGATTTGCCTCGTGAGTGTCCATCATACGCTTCATGGTTTTCTCCATTTCGTCGTAAGTGGACTCGTCAAACAAAAGATTGACGCCTAATTTCCCATCATATATCCATTCTGGCGGCTCGTCTTTATATAACACAAGCGTCATATATCGGTCGTTGACCTGACTTACTACGCCCGCCACTTGCTGCGTTACTGTATCCTTGTTTAAAAATAGACTTGCCGAAGCGCCAGCTTGAAAATGATGTTTTTTTTCAGTTCCGGTGGTGCGCTCAAGCTTTATCACCCATTTTTCCCCTGTACCCAAATAAGATTTATTTTCAATCACTGGATACCAAGTCACACCGTCTTTCTTCCTCTCTTCCAAGGAACGATGATTAATTTTTAATTCGTATTGCTTTCGATCCTCCGCACGTTCCTTTTTTATGAGGTTGAGCAAACTCCGGAAGTGCTCTTGATAAGCGTGAGACATGTATTGCTTATTACTTTAAGTATTGCTGTATTGTCGTTTTTAAAGAATCTTTATCCGCTGAAATATTGGGATCGCTGTAGATTTTCAGCATCAGCTCTAATAGTACGTCTTCACTGTAACCCAATTTGCTGGCCATTTTAGCACAAAACTTAATTTCCTCTTTGTATAATCGACCATCTATTTTCATTAACTGAACGATATTGTAGATGTACTCGTATTTATCATCGTCAGACAGTGCGCTAAGGTCTTCAATGAGATTAGGGTTTTCAAAGCAAGCACTGATATCGTCCGAAGACATACCATTTGCTTCTCCAATCTGCTTGATAAGATCAATTTCGTCTTGTACTACCACACCATCAATTTTTGCTAGCTGAACCAGCAAATTGATTTGAGTACGGATCATATTTGATGAAGTCTTTTTGATAATAGTATGATTTAGGCCTTTAATAAGCTTAACTTCAATTCACTTGTAATTAAGCTAAGGCAAAATACTAATATTCGCGCGTTAATTCAATGAATTTTTTGGCTCATTTATTCTTATCAGGCGACAACCAAGAGTTAAGACTTGGTAATTTTTCTGGTGATTTTGTGAAAGGGAACCAAATGAACATCTACCCTGATCAGATTGCCCAAGGTATTAAATTGCATCGCGAAATAGATAGATTTACTGATACTCATCAGATTGTACTTTTAAGTAAAAAAAGATTAAGACCTAAGTACCGGCATTATTCTCCTGTAATAATCGACGTTTTTTATGATCACTTTTTGGCAAGCTTATGGGCAGATTATCACCCCCAACCTTTGGAGCAATATGTCAATGAATTCTATAGATATACAGAGACGAAGCTCAACCTGCTTCCCGTAAATGCACAGCACACATTTAAGTATATGAAGCGCGACAATTGGCTATACAACTACCAATACATTGAAGGGATTGATCGTGCGCTGACTGGCATGTCTCGAAGGACGCTTTATGAATCAAAAATGGATGAAGCAACTCTGGAATTAAAAAAGGATTACGAACTTTTTAAATCGGAATTCCAATTATTTTTTCCAGTTTTAATTCAACATGTTTCTAATTTTATCTCTGAATGAAAGAAATTTTACTTGTTGGTTTTGGCGGTTTTGCCGGTAGCATACTGAGATATGCTGCTGGTCTGATGAGTTTCGGAACTCCGAAATTGAACTTCTCTACTTTGTCTGTAAACCTGGTCGGAAGCCTCATTATTGGCTTGCTTAGTGCCTATTTGCTTAAAAACAACAACCAAAATTATCAATTATTGCTAGTTACTGGCTTTTGCGGTGGCTTTACCACTTACTCTACGTTTTCGTTGCAATTGTTAAAATTCATGGAGGTTGGTAATCACTTGAACATGATTTTATACTTACTCATCAGTCTCGTAGGTGGCGTTGGATTATGCTACTTAGGGCTGATATTAGGCTCGAAGTTTTTCAACTAAGTCGATAACATTTAGCCTTATTCACGTTTATTCGTTTATGCGCAACTATTATGACATCTTGGGTATATCAACCAATGCGACTCAAGTTGAAATAAAAACAGCCTTTAAAAAACTAGCTGTAAAGTATCATCCTGATAAAAACAATGGAGATGAGCACATGGAAGAACGGTTTAAAGAAATAAATCTGGTCTATCAAGTGCTTTCCAATCCCTTCGAAAAGGCCAAATACGACATCACATTAATTTACGGACAAGGCCCACAAAGCAGCAATTCCTCGCCATATACTGACTATAGTCACACCAATCAGCAAAGATATTCGAGGCAAAAAACAGAATATTCGAATCGTAGATATACGAAACCAAAGGTCAATTGGAGAGAAAACTGGATAGCTACAGCGTACGCTTTGGGATTTACATTCGTTGTGGCATCAATATTTATGGTTGGCATTACAGTAAAGGATTATATAGCAGAACGTAAGTTTAAGAAATCGCTTATCGAGCGTAGAGCCGTTTTCAATGAGGCAAAACTTCAATTTGAAAATAACAATATCGATGATGGCTTGCTTCTGATCAATTCTTTAGGGATGTTCCTGTCTGAAGAAAATGACATGAAAGAGTACAAACTTTCAATCTTTGAGTCATTCATTTATCAAGCGGAATCCAATTTTAACCGTGGTGAATATGCAGTCGCAATTGATTATTTCGAATTGATCGAAAAATATTCTATTTCCAAAACCCTAACCCTTAAGGAACATCATGCCATATCATACAAAGCCACCAATCAACCACACAAGGCCATTAAAATACTAAAAGAACTGCTAGTGTATAACTATAGAAATTTGGAAATTTATGTGAGCCTCGCCGAAATCTATCGAGATATGATAAAGAATAATGAAGAAGCGCTTAGATATTTCAAACTTGGTGATGCAATGGCAATTAAGAAATATGAACTGATATATGGCAAAGCTTATTCCCTAGTCATGGATGGTGAATTTCTTCCTCCAGTTCACTATCGACTTTATTCTGGACTTGCAGATATTCACTTAAAATTGGGTAACCCAGAGATGGCCATAAAAACAACCAGATGGAATGTTAATATTTGGCCAGACAGCACCAAATGCTTTATTACTGCAGCCTTGAGTTATCAGAAAATCGGCAAAAAGAAAAAAGCGTGTGACAGCTATACTCAAGCCAGGGCTCTTGGTGCCAGCGAGATAGTCGGTATAAATTGTCCTTAATATTTATCCTACAAAGTCTCCACTAAGTTGTCTGCACTTTTTTATTTTCTGATTTAAAATAAGTTTCCAAAAAGGTGATCGTGTAAAAATAAGTTTCAGGTTAACTCCTGCATTATTCAAAAATTTTTTAAAACCTGTAACACTTCCAGGAATACCATCCACATTCACTGTGTAGATAAATCCCATTTTCATGGTTGCTTCTACAGCGCATGGATTGCCGTAGAGTATGCCAAATGCATCAGGTTTGTATATTACCGAGTAATCCTTTCTTACGGGAGCATTGGCAGGCATTGCCGAATTCTGAAATGAAATACCTCGGGTAGGAAAATAACTCGTTAAGTCATCTTCTTTTTTCTTCTGTGCACTTACTGCTAGGCAAGTAAAAAATAAAAAAAACGCTACAATTAGAAGTTTGGGCATGATTCTCTCTCACTGTTGCTGAAAATTAATCAATATTGAATAGTCTTAGTGGAATACTTTAAAAATAATGATTTGAGCAAATAATATATTCTGTAGCAGGGAACGCCCAACAATAATATATTTGCACTTTCTGATCCAGAAAAACTTAATAAACAGAGCATAGTGAAAGCAATTATCAGTTTTCTTTTAAGAAACATTCCAAGAAAATACCTTCAACTTTTTAGTCATTATGGATTACGTTTTCTAGCCATTTTTTATCGTGGAAAAGGCGTAAAATGCCCTGTTTGTGATTCTGAATTTAAAAAATTTCTCCCCTATGGCAGAAAATCTAGGCTTAATGCATTGTGCCCAAGCTGTCTGGCTTTGGAAAGGCATAGGCTCATCTGGCTTTTTCTTCAGAGAAAAACAGACTTCTTCACTGCAAAAAGAAAAATGCTACACATTGCACCAGAACTTAGTTTCATGGACCGGTTTGAAGCATTGCCCCAACTCGATTACATTACTGGCGATATCGAATCTCCCTTGGCAAAGGTCAAAATGGATATACATGACATCCCATTTGAAGACAACACCTTCGACGTAATATTTTGTAATCATGTGCTAGAACATGTTGCCGATGATATCAAAGCTATGAAGGAAATGAATCGAGTGTTAAAACCTGGAGGTTGGGCTATTCTGCAAGTTCCTTTCTTCTACCCACTAAAGGAAAAAACCTACATCGATGATTCCATCACAGATCCAAAAGAAAGAGAAAAACATTTTGGGCAAGACGACCATGTAAGAATGTATGGGAAAGACTATGGGAAACGGCTTGCTTCATCAGGATTTAAAGTACATGAAGAACAATTTATCGGTGAATTGAGCGAGAAAGAGGTTAAACTATATGCCCTACCTGAAAATGAAATCATCTTCAGGGTAGAAAAGAAATCCATCTAATAAATGTCGATATATTTTGTATTCGGATTAATCCCTCTAAGCTTCCTAAACCACTCGTAGACAAGACCATAGGCGTAACCCAACATTTGAATAAGCGTAATAAATGGAGCCAAAATAGCTGCTCCAAGGGCAGAATAAGTAAAAAGGCAACCAAAAAAAATGAAAAGTAAATAAACAGCATAGCAAGCCAATCCAAAATAGCCTAGCGATAAGTCGAGCAAGCTCAAGCAAATAGAAACAATCCAACCTAACGTAAAAAAAAGAGGGAACAAATGGATGACTCTGATTTGATTAGAGTGAAATCGGCTAATATTTATTCTTGCCCTGCCAAAATACTTTAATTGCTTATAAAACTGCATGATGCTTGTGCGCCTTTTGTGATAAACGAATGCCGAAGGAATAAGCACACTTCGAAAGCCACTTCTTACAATGCGTGTACTAAACTCCATATCCTCACCCATAAATGGGATAATGTAGCCTTTGGTCTTATCATAAACCTCTCTACTGATTCCCATGTTAAAGCTACGAGGATGGAAAGTCCCTATGTGCTGTTTTCTTCCTCTTATTCCGCCTGTAGTAAAAACAGAAGTCATGGTATAGCTGATTGCTTTCTGGAGCAGACTAAAACTTGGATGTGCCGCGTCAGGGCCTCCAAATGCATCAGCTCGATTTTCTAACAAGTAATTATTCACTACTTCGAGATAATGCGTCGGAATGATACAGTCTGAGTCAAATACGATAAAATATTCACCATTTGCTCTTTCATAACCATGGTTTCTTGCAAAACCTTGCCCTCCGTTTTCTTTCTTATAATAGTAAATGGTCAACTCAGCGGCATACTTCTCTATGATGTGTTCGGATGAAATACTTGAGCCATCCTCAACGACTATCACTTCAAAATCTTGAAATGTCTGAAAAGTTAATGATGATAACAACTCATCGAGCTCATCTGGTCTATTATATACAGGAATGACAATGGAGTACTTAGGACTCATCACCAATTTGATCTGAAATCAAAAAGTCAGTTTTGTTCGATCCAGTCATCATTACCATTTCCCCTAAAAAGCCCGCTAAAAAAAGCTGAACACCAACAATCAATGCTACCAAAGCCAAGTAGAACAAAGGCTGCTCCACAACATCGCGGAGATGAGGCAATTGATAATACAAACGGTAAATCTTTTCACCAATAACCCAAACTGTAACAAAAAATCCAAATAAAAAGGACACAGTGCCCAAAGCGCCAAAAAAATGCATTGGGTTCTTTCTGAAACGTGTGACAAAAATAACTGAGAGTAAATCAAGAAAGCCAGTCAAATATCTTCTGAAACCAAACTTCGTTGTTCCGTATTTCCTTGCTCTATGTTCTACTACTTTCTCACCAATTCGATTAAAACCATTCCATTTCGCTAACAATGGAATATATCGATGCATCTCTCCGTAAAGTGTTATCGACTTCACTACTTGACGCTTATAGGCTTTAAGACCACAGTTAAAATCATGTAGTTTGATCCCAGATACTTTGGATGTTACTCCATTAAAAAATTTCGAAGGAATTCTCTTTTCTAATGGATCATGCCGCTTCTTTTTCCATCCTGAAACCAGGTGGTATTTCTCTTCATTGATCATTTTCATCAATGCCGGTATTTCGTCAGGACTATCTTGGAGATCAGCATCAAGCGTGATCACAATATCACCTTCAGCATTTTGAAAGCCCATTTGTAAGGCAGCAGATTTACCATAATTACGCGTAAACCTATAAGCTCTGACATTTGAGTCGCTTGCCGAGAAACCTTCGATCACCCGCCAAGAGTCATCGTCACTACCATCGTCTATAAAAAGAATTTCATGCGAGATATCGTTTTTCAATACAACACTCTTGACCCACTCATAGAGCTCAGGTAAGGATTCGTCCTCGTTGAAAACAGGTATTAAAACAGTAAGGCTTAGTTTGTTATCGGGCACTAGCGTTTATTGAAATTCTGGCCTGTTTTTCTTGGTAATTGCAGAAATAATTAGTGATATAATGAAACCAAGAAATACAGAGCTAATAATTCCTATAATAGCCAGGGCTATTGGAGTTGTAAAGCTTTCAGAGAAACTCATTGCTTGATCTATTTGAGCATCTGATAAACCTTGCTCCTCTAAGTCCATCCGAGATTTCTCTCTGACTGCATCTATAAAAGATGTATTCACAAATGTAACATAGAGGTAAGTGAATAGTCCTGAAATAACACCATTTACTAAACTAAGAAGGGTACCGATACCTAATCCTTGGCTATAGCTCATGTAATTATCTCCTCCCGACAAAAACTCCCTATGAGCAAAATAAATAACCGCTCCTGAAATGACTATACCAAACCAAGATAATGATTGATTACCTGCCTGTCCTGCTAAATCAACTGCTAAAAAAAAGATGATCGACAAGAAGGCATTAATTAAGCCATACTTGATCGCTACACTCTTTACTGATACGTCTTTTGTCTCTTCCATTGTTTTGTTATTTAGGTTTCTTTCTTAAAATTATGGCAATTAAAGGGGTAATTAAAAATCCAGTGATCATTTTTTTGGTAGTCATACTTTTCACTAAATCAAAAGCACTCGTACGCTCAATCGCATTTATTTGATTTTCGTAACCTGAGTTTCCAAACTCTTCAATATAAATATCTTTTCTTTCCTCTAAGAACTTAGTAGCATCTATATGGTAGTTTATTACAATATCTTCCTGAAAATAAATGATCAGTGACAAACCCAATACGAAAATGATTGTGGCCGTAAGGTAAACACCAAAGCCCAAAGTCATTCCTTGCCAAAAATGAAAAATTCGGTTTTCAACTTTCCGTTTAAAATCGAGCGACGCGATAGCAACGAAAATAGCAATGAGGACAGCATCAAAGAAGAAGTGGATGAGGTTGATGAAAGGATCTATACCTACCAATGAACTTGCGTAAAATAGCAGAAGTAAAAATAGACCACATGCCAGACCATAGCTGATTGAAATTTTAAACATGGCTGCTAGCTATTTTAAACATTGATAATAATGACTGATGTAGGCTAAAATTTAAAATCCTAAATTTCATAATAAACCCCATTAACAAAAACCCCGACAGTCTTTCCTTTGAGTGATTGGTTCATAAAAGGAGAATTTCTGCTTTTTGATAAGCATGTTTTGCTATCAAACTTCCAAGAAATACTCGGATCGAATATATTCAGGTTAGCCTTTTGCCCAACAGATATTTCTGATTGGCTTAGCTTAAATATATTGCGTGCACTTGCTGAAAGCTTATTGAAAAGTAGCGTAAGTTCTAGTTCTGGTAAATGAGTATTAAGCGCCGCTGTAACCACTTGCAGCCCAATGGCGCCAAAATCTGCTAAATCAAACTCTAACTGCTTACTTTCTAAATCATGCGGCAAATGACCTGAGCAAATCGCATCAATAGTATCATCTTTCAAACCCTCGATAAGGGCATGTCTATCCATTGATTCTCTTAAAGGTGGATCAAACTTGTAATGAGTATCATAATCTCGCAAATCTTCATCTGTAAATATTAAATGATGAAAATTAACATCGCAGGTCACATTCAGTCCTTCTTCCTTAGCTTTTCTGATAATTTGTACTGAGCCTTCACTAGAAATCTGACTAAAATGAAGGCGCCCTCCAGCGTATTTTAAAATATCAATATCTCGTTTGATCACAACTTCCTCTGACAGCCTCGGTACACCTTTTATTCCCAAAGAAGTGCTTACTGGCCCTTCATGCATATGTGTATGCTTGCTTAAGTGAATGTCATTAGGTCTTTGAACTATCAATCCGTCGAATTTTGAAACGTACTGTAGCCCTTTCAACAGTAATTCTGAATTCCAAATCGGGTTTATTCCATCCGTAAATGCAATGGCTCCTGCATCGTTTAAATCCAGAATCTCCGTTAGATTTTCCCCTAGGGTGTCCTCTGATAGCGCAGCAAAAGGATGAAAACTTACTTTGGTACTATTATTTAAAAGTTGCTTTACCTCCCCCTTTGTTTGTATCAATGGAAAAGTGTTGGGTAAAAGACAAATACCTGTGAAACCACCCGCCAACGCACTTTCTGTAATGCTGTAAGCATCTTCTTTGTGCTCAAATCCAGGATCTGTCAATAAAGCCGAGGTATCGAACAATCCATTGGTACAAACACAACCCTTGAGATTAATAGACAGATCAGCAGTCATATCCAAAGTCCCAATAGCTGATATTATGCCATCTTCGATGCAGATATCAACTAGCTCATCGTGATTGAAGTATCCTTCGCCAATTATCTTTAGATTTTTTAGTAAATGCCTCATTATTAGACCCTCAAGTTCATTTCTTTCGTCAAATTTATCAACTGGGTATTTTTGTTAATCAAAATTCGCTGTATTGAGTGATTGATCTCATTTTACAAACCTTAAAACAAAAGCTTCCGCCAATAAAAAAACTATAGCCAAAACTAATGCATACTTCCATAAAGGAATTTCATCTTTACTAAGTATCACCGATTCTTTGCTAAGTGTGGCTTCATTAATAGATGAAACACTCACATTATTTCGGCCACCAAATGCCGTTCTCAATTCTTCTACAGTATAATAATCCATGTTCGATTCCGCCTTTGGGTAGTTCATAGAAATGGCAGCTAACGTATCATTTTCCTGAACCAAGTAATATAAACCCGGAGAACTTATATCCTCGGGAATATCCAAAATTAGATTTCCACCATCTTCCCGGTAGTTGAGAACGAAATTATCAGAGGAGTTTATTAAACTGACGAGCGTTAAATTATCATTTGGCTGTTTTATGACCATTTGCTTTTGTCCAATTCGATAAAACATTTCAGAATTACTCACTCCATCTTGTGCGATAGCGTAAATCAAAGGCACAAAAAAGGCATGATCCATGATGTTCGTTTTACTTTTATTCAACTCTGAGCCCAAAAAGAATAAATTATCATTTCTCGTCAGATAGTTATCGCCATTCACCCCATCGATTACTGTCGAATATAAATTACTCTTTGGCAGTATTTCTCTGCTGAAAAAAGGAAGCGATAATCGTTCATAGCCTTTAAAAAGTCCATTGAATATTGGATTATTTAGAGACTGTGAAGAAATATTGGTCTTGCTCATCTCCTTTTTTATGTCCATCGACGACTTGAGTAAAGAGCGGTAAGAATTTTCATCAAAATCAGTCGACGGGACTACCAATATGGATCCGATATAATTATCTAATTCCGAAATAATCCAGTCAGGAATTTTCTGCAGATGATCCAATATTAAAAAATTACTTTTCTGAATGTCCTCATTGGACACTTCTGTGATGTTTTTAGATTCCAAAACAAATATTTCATTGTTTCCCAGAGCACTTATCAAATACTTATTTGGTTCATCAAAACTGATAATCGTAACAGCTATTTTTTCAGGACTTTGAATGCTAAAATAAAATTGATTGTCAAAAGTTACAGATGCGTCATTTAGAACAAGCTTATAATTGCCTGACAAATCCTCATTTTCACTCAGATTTAACACAACCTTTTCAAGGGAATTGGCCTTGATAGAAAATGGAATGGTTGCCAATTGTCTCTTATCCTTTTCAACAGTTAAAATCTGGTTCTCAAACTGGGTATCTCCAGAATTTGATAAAATTATCTCTAGCGAATTGGAGGTTCCATAGCCAATAGGTTTTGATAAGAAAACACTATCAATAAATAAATTGGTGCTTGCGTTTTGCGGCACAAGAACTAGCTCATATTGATGTGAAGAATCATTGAGTATTTTCTCTATTTCACCGTTATTTTTCTGAAAATCTGAAATCCATTGGCTAGATGAGTACTTAGCGGTCAATCGGTCATTGATAAGTTTGTAATCATTTTGTAGACCATCAGTCCCAAAATCAGATTTCACCCTATCAATGCTTGTATACACATTTTGATTAGTAATGAGCGATCCTTTCTCCATTTCCCCTAATTTCAAAAAATCGTAACCCTCTTCAAGCAATGTAAGGTTTTTGTCATTTGTCATACTCATACTCGGAGAAGTATCCAGATAAGAAACCTCTGATTGCCTAGCATCCGATAAGCTATCATTTAATATAGGATCGAGTATTGCAATGACCGCCCAGACAATAAAAAGTATTCTCAAAAAGAGTACGACTAGCTTTTTAAGTGTAGAATAAGATTTTGTTTTATTTCTAACCGATTGTAGAAACCAAATATTCGTAAAAAATATTTTTTTACGTCTTTTGAAATTGAAGAAATGAATAATGATCGGAATAAAAACCAATGAAAGCATCCATACCGATGATTGATTCAGAAATTGAAACATTTGACGAAAGTAATAAATGGTTGAGCGTGCACATCATTTCATGGGCATATTTTTATGATAAATTAATAAGTCTCTTCTAGTTATGTGATTTAAGAAAACAATCTTCCTCATTTCACATTAATAAATGTATGAAAACGACAATGGATCTAACAGATAGAGAGATAGACCGAATCATAGAAATGGCGTGGGAAGACCGCACTCCTTTCGAAGCTATCGAGGCTCAATTCTCCATTCCGGAGAAAGTTATAATTTCTCTTATGCGTAAAGAACTTAAGCAATCGAGTTTTAAACTTTGGAGAAAAAGAGTGAATCAAGGAGTCAGTAAAAAACATTTGAATAAAAGAACCTCCGACATAGAAAGGTTCAAATGCTCTCGTCAAAAATCTATCTCGCTAAATAAAATACCAAAGCGCTAAATGTTCTCTTTAAAATACGCTGATATTCTTGAAAGAATCGACGAGATCGATCCTCGTGGATATGCTAAGTCAAGAAACTATATCGATGGAGATGTATCATTACTGTCACCCTATATTTCTAGAGGCATTATATCTACCAAATTTGTGATGGAAAGCCTTTTTAAAAAAGGTTATTCCTTCAGTGAATGTGAGAAATTCATCCAAGAATTAGCTTGGAGAGATTATTGGCAGCAAATATGGATAACAAAAAAAGACAGCATCGATCACGACTTAAAACATGATCAGCCTGATGTCCAAAACCATGAAATGCCTTCGGCAATATTAGAGGCAAAAACCAATATAACAGCAATCGATAAAGCCATTGATCAACTTTACGATACTGGCTATTTGCATAACCACTTGCGAATGTACATAGCCGCTATCTGTTGTAACAATGGTAAATCGCATTGGAAAGTGCCTGCTCAATGGATGTACTATCATCTTAAAGATGGAGATTGGGCGAGTAATGCATTAAGCTGGCAATGGACAGCTGGTTCGAATAGCATTAAAAAATATATTGCAAATCAAGAAAACATCAATCGGTACTGTCACACGGAAGATCAACATACCTTTTTAGATAAATCCTATGAGGAAATTGCCAAGATGCCTCTTCCAAAAATCTTAGGAAAAACAGAAATACCTATGCTAGCCTCTAGCAATATCATTTCAAAGGAACTTGACATTGACCAATCCGTCCCTACCATATTGTATAATTACTATAATCTCGATCCGCTATGGCATTCATCAGAAGTAGCCAATCGGGTTTTCATAGTTGAACCATCTATTTTTAAAAAATACCCAGTTTCTGTAAAAAATTTGGAATATGCGATAAATATGGGAAAGGAAAATATCCTCTCACTTCAAGTCTATTATGGGGAGTTTAGTGAATTGCAAAAAGAATATCAAATTAAGAAGTTCATATTTAAGGAACATCCACTAAACCATTACATTGGAATTGAAGAGAACCGCGACTGGATGTTTCCTATCCAAGGCTATTATGATTCTTTTTTCAAATTTTGGAATAAGGCGAAAAAGACATTAAGGTGAAAATTTAGCCTTGTAACAAAAGACTCAGGATTATTTTTAAAGCGGAAATTCTATAATGAAGTAAAAAGTCGACTTAAATGATATGGGGACTAACTGTACTTTAGGCAACCTTTTCATTTCCTGTTTTAACCTAGTCCAACTATTAAACAGGATAGGAACAAAAGCTTATCTGTACCCTATTTAATCAGTTCTGTTGTTTTCATAATAGTTAAACTATTTGGTAATTCGGTCCATTTGACATAAAAAAAGGGTAAATCGAATGATTTACCCTAATTATAAACTGGCAACGACTTACTCTCCCACCTGTTACGGCAGTACCATCAGCGCTGATGGGCTTAACTTCTCTGTTCGGAATGGAAAGAGGTGGAC